>CAVRHK010000011.1:0-159794 GCA_963720955.1 uncultured Acidobacteriaceae bacterium
TCAATATCTCAGTTTGGGCCAGGGGACGATCAGCGATTACTCGACAACTCGCTCCAGAAAGGAGGAGACCTGGGTAAAGTATCGAACGCGAATTGAACAGCCGACGATCTGGGAGTTTAAATCTCCATCGCATCTCAACTGAGTGACCCTCGCCGTTTCTCATGTAAATCACCGGTTGGACAGAACCCGGTGCGTACTATTCCTTTGCCGAAGTAAAGTCTTTAAGCGTGCCGGAGACGGGAGACGCCTCAGCGATCTTCTGTTTATGTCCGGCTTCGGATTGTCAGCAGATGGCCTTATTCTCTTAGGCAGAAAGCCTATCATTCCTTCGGGTTCGCGGAGTGCGGGCTGATTTGATTGATTCGTCCAGTGTGGCGATGTGTTCACGAAACATTCGCGCAACGTAGCGCAGATAGGTTCTTATCTGAGAGGAAGCCGCCGATTCATCGAGACGAGCAAGTAGGGCTTCCATCCTTCGAGCGTCCTTGAGTGCGGAAGAACGCTGGGCTTTTTAACAGCTTGAGGGCCGAATTCACAGCGATCACCTTCTTTACGGTTAGACGTAGGGAGTCAACGTTCGCCGCGCCTGGAAGTTGCATGCGATTCATTCCTCATCGTACCTTGGGCAGGTGGCCTGATGTGCTGCATATCGGTTTGAATCGAAGATAAGAATTCGGAACGAAGGCCGATGGTATCGACAACTTTTCTGATCCACTGATCCTTCTCTCGCCTTGCCCGTTGGGATTACCGCACGATCAATGTCTCTCCCTGGTTAGCGCAGGATGGGCGAATTAAACGCGAAGGTGTTCTACTCCGGCTGGTTAGTTCGGGCCCGCCGTTCGCCACCTGCTGCGATAAAATGCAAATCCAACTGCCACACTCTCGTCGTCATCACCTGTGACTGCCTACATCTGCAAATTTATGTTGATACCGCCTGTGTCAGGATGAAGCGGCTTTACGCAACGACACCAAATTAGATCGCAATGAACAGCGCTTGGCCCGAAGATATTGTCTTTGGCCAACCTACCTTACTCTTTCCTTCAAATCGTGAGTGCAATGCGACCAGCATGTTACGAAGTGAGGTATGGGCGACTTAGCGATGCTCACAAGAGGAGGTCTGACGATTTGAAAATATTCCGGTACATCGCGGAATAAATCAGTTGTGACGGTGTTCTAGTTTCAAGAGGCCGACTGCGTTCTTCACTCAAACGCTTACTGGCCGGTCATCACGGACGGTGTAACCATGTTTTTTGAAGTAGTACTCGATATACCTTTCACGGAAGCTTCAAGGTGTCGAGGAGAGATCAACTCCTCTCAGGACATCGGGAATGGTCGAAAAACATCCGACAAAACTCTGTCTCCTTATGCCAAGCGATTGGGGATGATTGCATTGGTCCTCGCCGTGGCATGTATGGCGCCAGACTCTGTCGCCCAAACGGCGATCGATGTACCTCCTCACTCCAGACTTCTGCCGCGGGCCGTTGGAAGTGGAGATCAAATTTACGGCTGCGTCAATGGCCGTTGGGCATTGACGGCCCCGGATGCCAAGCTCCTCAATGAGGAGGGATCTGTGATTGGACGACACTTTGCAGGTCCTACCTGGCAACTCAATGATGGTAGTTGGGTAAAAGGAAGTATCGTCGCTCAACAGGTCGCTCCCGATGCGACCGCAGTGCCGTGGTTATTGATCGAGTCGGTCGGCGGCACCGGAAGATTGGGGGCGGTACGATTTATCCAGCGCACCGGGACGCAAGGGGGAAACGCGCCTGACGGTAGTTGTAGCCAGAGCGAATTGCGCAGAGTTCCTTACACAGCGACATATTCTTTCTATGAAGCGGGGCAATGATCAAAAACTTGCGCTCATACTAGAAGGGCGCAAGGCATCGGCGGAGCCTCCTTCCTGCCCGGCCACCGCTCGGCAGCTGCAGCGCCTTTTCAGGCCGCAGAGAGCGCACTGATCGTAACGTAATATCCGTCCGGATCTCGGAGCGAGAACTCCTTGGTTTGGGTGTTCGGATTCAAGTGTGGCTCCTCTTCGAGCCGAGTGACGAGAGAGCGTGCCCTTTGAAGTGCCAGGTCGAAATCATCGACACGGAAGAACAACAGGAGCCCGTTACCGGGTGTCCCGTGATCGGGGCCCATCAATGAGGGATGATCGTGGGCGCCCCACTCGTGGAGGCAGAGCAAGACAGTTCCATCTGAGTCGAGGATTTGCCCAAAGTAATCATGGGCAGGAAGGGTAGCCGGCTGACCGAACAGCGCCTGGTACCATTTCAAGCTGCTCTGCACGTCGCCTACCCCTATGATCGTCCACGTGCGCTTCATCGGGCCCCCTCTGCGGACTAATTCTTGTTTAGACCGATCTCGATACTGACCGGCAAGAGTCGATAACTGGCCATCAAGCAAAAGGATGCGAGCTGGCCGAGGTTCACGACGTCCGAAAGATTCTATCGTTAGTTGCTTAGAATGAGTGAGAAGAATGGTGGACGCGGTAGGGATCGAACCTACGACCAGTCGATTAAGAGTCGAATGCTCTACCAGCTGAGCTACGCGTCCTTTGGGTTTTGCTCCTGGAGAAGGAGGCCGGCGAGAGCCTTTGCGATGGTTTCAAACAAGCAAGACTGCGATCACGCGACTAGTTAAAGATAACACAGCTTGCAGCGTAAGAGTGACGCTGCAAGCTGTGAGTTTGGCGAGAAAACGCGGAGAGTCAGCCGACAAAATCGACGTTGGCACGGTGGGGAATGATGCCACGATCGAAGCCCATTTCGAGGAGCTTGCGAATGGCTTCTCTGCCATCGTCGCCGTAGTTGAGGGTGCGCTCGTTGACGTACATTCCGACGAAGCGGTTGGCGAGGGTGGGGTCGAGGTCGCGAGCGAACTGCATGGCGTAGGCGAGGGCCTCTTCGCGGTGGTCGAGGGCATGCTGGATGCTGTCGCGGAGGGCGTTGGTGGTGGTGTGCAGGGTTTCTGCGCCCAGGGAGCGGCGGATGGCGTTGCCGCCGAGGGGGAGGGGAAGGCCGGTCTGTTCGCGCCACCACTGACCGAGGTCGAGGAGCTTGACGAGACCATCGTTGGCGTAGGTGAGCTGACCTTCGTGGATGATGAGGCCCGCGTCAAACTCGCCCGCGACGACGGCCGGGATGATCTTGTCGAAGGGGACAACAGCGGTTTCGATCTCAGGGGCGAAGAGCTTGAGGGTGAGGTAGGCGGTGGTGAGGGTGCCGGGGACGGCGATGCGGGTCTTCTTCACCTGAGGCAGGGTGATCTTGCGGCTGGAGACGATCATGGGGCCGTAGCCTTCGCCTACGCTGCCGCCGCATGCCATGAGGGTGTAGTTGTCCTGGAGGTAGGGGTAGGCGTGGAAGGAGATGGCGGTGACGTCGTAGAAGGCCTCGTTAATCGCGCGGTGATTGAGGGTCTCGATGTCGGTGAGGGTGTGGGTGAACTTGAAGCCCGGGACGCGCACCTTGTTGGTGGCGAGGCCGTAGAACATGAAGGCGTCGTCGGAGTCGGGGCTGTGGGCGATGCTGATCTCTTGAATGGCAGTGCTTGCGGCGGTCATGATGCGATTGTTCCTTCGAGGAGGTGAAAAGTAGTGAGATGCGCCAAGTTCATGGGACGGCCCGGCGCGAAAGGAGATTGAGGGCCTGAAACTGCCGGCCTAGGACCGCCGCCAGTGGCGCAGGGTGCTGAAGATGCCTGCGGCGGCGGTAACTTTGACGATTTCGCCGGAGACGAAGGGAGCAATGGCCATAGCCCACGTTGCAGCGGCGTTGTGATGGTCGTAGAAGGCGAACCAGCCGGCGCCGAGGAGGAAGATTGGAAGGGTGGCAGCGATGGAAGCGACCAGTGCGCTTCGGAAGGGACTGGTGAATCTTTGCATGACGCGTACGACCCAGCCGGCGGTCGCTGCGGCGAGCGGGTAGGAGAACAGATAGCCGCCGTTGGGGCCGAGCAGATGTGCGACGCCGCCTGCAGCGTATGGGGTGAAGACCGGTAGACCGATGGCGCCTTCGACGAGGTAGAGGACCATTGCGGAGAATCCGGCGACAGGGCCGAGAACCATGCCGACGAGGAGCACGGCAAAGTTCTGGAGCGTGAGGGGTACCGGCGTAAACGGAAGTGGGAGGGAGATGTGAGCGCAGAGGGCCACGAACGCTGTCGCGCCAACTACGAGCAGAGCTTTGCCGGCTAGGGATCCCTGGAATGATCCGGTGCGGTGCGCAAGGCCAAGTTGAGAGGGAACGGCGGATTGCATAGAGCAGGTCCTTTCGTACTAGAAGCGCTTGAGTGAGGGGGATTGGTGTGCCTGAGTGCCGCGCCCGACGGCGACCCTGTCCGCCGGCCGGTGCCAGCACTTCTTTACCAGAATGTCAGTTATGGTTGCCGCGGGAGGTTTTGAGGGACATGCGAGTCTTGATCTTGTGCGGCTGCGAAGAGATAGGTAGCGAAGTCGTGCTGGGGATGAGTCGATGTCCGTGGTTTGCGGAGGTGCCGGGTGATGGCGATGGCCGTGATCGCGAGACCAAGGAACGCACAGGATCGAAATGGCAAAGAGGATTTGCATGACTGCTTTAAGAAGGATAACAAGGTGCAAAGACTTCGTGCAGCTTATTCGACTAGCTTGCCGCGAATTGGTCGGTACCGGGAGGGCCGATGAAGCGAGTATGAACCAGGTACGTGCCAGTGCAAAAGGAGGTTTTCCACTTGACGGTGTGTGACGTGAAGTTTGTACTTAGTCGTATATGACTCGTTCGAGCAACGCGCACACGAACAAAAAGAAGCAGGGTGCGATGGTGCGCTTTTTCGAGCGAAGTCACGTGGGCTGGCGGAAAGTCGCTACGGGAGCTGCTGCTCTGCTCGCGGTGGCGATGGGGTACCACGTCATCTTTGGTCAGAACGGGCTTACCGCGTACCAGCAGAAGCGACAGGACGCGCAGAGTCTTGAGCAGCAGATGCGTAGCCTCCAAAGGGAAAACGATCTCCTGAAAGGGCATGTCGAGCGGCTAAAGAACGATCCAAATGCGATTGAGCATCAGGCGCGCGAGGAGCTGCACTACACGCGTCCCGGCGAAGTTATCTATACGTTGCCAGCGAGTTCAAGTGCTTCGGGTGCTGGGAGCGAGCCGACCTCTCCCAAACGATAGAAACCCTTCCAGTAGGTGTGCTCAGACTTCAATTCAGAATGGATGTCTTCTATACGGTCCTCCTGCCTGGCGCATGCGATCGCTGCGCAGCGGTGAGTGGCGGCAGTTGGTTTGGGTAGGATAGGCTGCTGAGGAGTAGAGGGAACCGTCGATGATTTTTGATATGGAAAAGCCAAAGGGGCGCGAGTCTCACAACCTGTTGATCGGGTTGGTCGCGCCGCGACCCATCGCCCTGGTGACAAGCATGAATGAGGACGGACAGCTGAACGCAGCTCCTTTCAGTTCGTATAACTATTTGTGCACCGATCCACCGATCATTGGCATGGGAGTTACGAACCGAACCCCCCGTGGACCTGTGCCGAAGGACACGGCGCGGAACATACGGCGGACGGGTGAGTTTGTCGTGAATGTGGTGACGGAAGACCTGATGGAGAAGATGAATGTCTGTGCCACGGACTTTCCGGCTGAGGTCAACGAGCTGGAGATGGCATCGTTTACGACTGCGCCGTCGGAGGTGGTAAAGGTGCCGCGGATTGCCGAGGCCCACGCGGCGCTGGAATGCAGGGAGTTCACGACGATGGAGATAGGCCGGTCGCGGATCATTCTGGGCAGGGTGGTTTCAATCTATGTTGAAGACAGATTTATCGATCCCGCCGGGCCCTATGTTCGCGCAGAGGAGTTACATGCAATTGGAAGGATGAATGGGTTGGGCGCTTATGTGAGGACGCGGGATGCCTTCCTGATGATGCCGCGCATGACCTATGAGGAGTGGAAGGCGGGGAAGCGGTAGAGACTACGAGAGATATTCCTTGAGCCATGGGTCGCTGGTGTGGACGAGCTCGTGGGTAGTGCCATCGAAGACGACCTGGCCTTCATTGAGGACGAGAAATTTGGTGCTGTCGTCGATGCCACCGTTGGGGATGGGTTCGATTTTTCCCGTCTGCTCGTTGAAACGGTTTCTCGCCATGAGAAAGGCGTCCTGCAGGCGGTGGGTGATGACTAGAGATGTCGTGTGGGTGACATCGCGTTGCTTGATGACGAGTTCCACGATGGTGGTTGAGGTGATGGGATCGAGGCCGCCGGTGGGCGAGTCGTAGAGGATGAGGTCGGGCTTGGCGATAATGGCGCGGGCGATGGAGACACGGCGTCGCATTCCGCCGGAGAGCTCGGAGGGAAACTTCGCGATCGTCTGCTCAAGTTCAACGAATCGGAGGGCCTCGATGACTCGATTGTGCGCCTCTTCTTCCGGGACGTGCTCTTCGTGGAGGCGATAAGCCACGTTGTCTTCTACGGAAAGGGAATCGAAGAGTGCCGACTCCTGAAAGACCATGCCAATGCGTTCGCGCAGTTTGAAAAGATCGGTTTCCCGCATTTTGGTGATGTCTTCGCCAAAGATGCGAATGGTGCCGGTGTCCGGTCGAATGAGACCGTTGGCTAGTTTCATCAGAACGGATTTTCCGCCGCCAGCTGGGCCCAGGATGATTCGGGTTTCGCCGCGTTGGACGGTGAAGGAGATGTTCTGGAGGACGGGCTTGATATCGAACGTAATAGAGACATCTTTGAAGACGACTATCGCCTCTGCCGAGTCAGAGTCTGGCCGGGTTTGGGGAAGATTTACGGGCGCGATGTCTGCAGCCATGGTCGGTTTACCTGCCGAAGATTCCGATCATCGCGCGGCTGACGATGAAGTCGACGATGATGATGAAGACGGAGGAGTAGACGACGGCCTGAGTAGTCGCCTTGCCCACGCCCTGGGTGCCGCCCTTTGTGGTCATGCCGAAGTAGCAGCCTACGGTGGCGATGATGAATCCGGAGAAGAGAGGCTTGGTTAGCCCCTGGACGACGTCGCCGTACTGAAGCGCTCGGTACGAGTTATGGAAGTAGGAGGAGGCGTTGAGACCCATGAGGGTGACGCTGACCAGAGCGCCACCCGCGATGCCGACGGCGTCTGAGACGATGGTGAGAAAGAAGAGCATGAAGACTGTTGCGTAGAGGCGCGGTGTGACGAGCTTGCGGACGGGGTCAGTGCCGAGGGCCCGCATGGCGTCGATCTGTTCGGTGACCTTCATGGAACCGATCTCAGACGCCATGCCTGAGGCATTGCGGCCGGAGACCATGAGGCCGGTGAGCACGGGCCCGAGTTCCTTGACCATCGACAGGGCGACGAGATTGCCGGTGAGGCTGACGGACCCGAATGCCTCAAGCGAGGTCGCCGACTGCAAGGCGAGAACGCAGCCCGTGAAGAAGCCAGTGAGGACCACGATGGGCATGGACCCGACCCCAATGGAGTCCATTTGAGTGTAAATATCGGCCCAATAACGAGGGCGGGAAAAGAGATTTGCCACCGCCCGCCAGCACAGGATGGAGTAGTCCTGGACGGAGGCGATGGTCTGCTTGGCGAAGCTCTCTGGAGAGACAAAAGGCATTTGTTATGTGGCTCAGGTTATCAGATGCGATGGCTGAGCTGCGGATTGCACATTCTGGAGATCACAGAGGTGCATCGAACCGTCGCGGAATGAGAAGATAGAAGGGATGACAGGTGAGATGACGGCGGCAGTACTCTACGGTAAGGAAGATCTTCGGCTGGAGCGTGTGGCGGTGCCGCAGGCCGGCCCAGGAGAACTAGTTGTGCGGGTAGGGGCAGCGCTAACCTGTGGGACCGACCTGAAGGTCTATCGGCGCGGGTACCACGCCATAATGTTGAAACCGCCTATCCCTTTTGGGCATGAGCTGGCGGGCGTGGTCGCCGAGGTCGGAGCCGGGGTAACGACGTTCCGTGAGGGCGACAGGGTCGTGGCGTTGAACTCAGCCCCATGCGATATGTGCTTTTTCTGCAGACACGGGCAGCAGAACCTCTGCGAAGACCTACTGTTCAACAACGGGGCCTATGCCGAGTTTATTCGAATTCCAGCCCGGATTGTGGAAAAGAACACCTTGCTGGTGCCGGACGGATTTCCCCTTGAACACGCTGCCCTGACAGAAGCGCTGGCGTGCGTCGTCCGTGGGCTGGAAGAGAGCAGTGCACGCGCCGGCGACACGATGGTAGTGATCGGTGCTGGACCTATCGGGTTGATGTTTATGCATGCCGCCGAGCTCGGCGGTGTTAATGTAATTGCCGTCGTGAAGCGGGAGGACCAGATGGGCGCTGCAAAGTTGTTTGGTGCCGCCTGCGTGGTACAGGTGGAGGCAGTCGAGGACGTCGTGGCGGCGACTCGTGCTTTGACACCCGATGGGCGAGGCGCGGACGTCGTGGTCGAGGCGGTTGCGAGTCCACTAACTTGGGAGTGGGCCGTCGATATGGTTCGGAAAGGCGGTGTTGTCAATTTCTTCGGTGGGCCGCCCAGGGGAACGAAGGTACGGCTGGATACAAACCGGCTGCACTATGGCGATATCACCTTGAAGGCAAGTTTTCATCACACTCCGGCGACATGTCGTACGGCGTTTGACTTGGTGACTAGTGGCCGGTTTAAGTGTGCGGAGTACATTACCGGTCGCGCTGGACTGGACGAACTGCCCGGAGTTTTTGCGCGGATGATGGAACGTGATGGGGGCTCACGGGAGATCAAAACCGCAGTTTTTCCAGGCGGGGTGCCGCAGTGAGCGAGGGGATTGTCGCAGCGCATGCGCTTCTGGGTGCTCCTCCGGAGTATCTGACTCCATTGGAGCGACCCACACTTGCGGAGGCGCAGGCCTGGTGCCGCAACCTCGCAACGTCGCACTATGAGAACTTTCATGTCGCAACGTTCTTCCTTCCGCGTAAAGCGCGTCCGCACTTTGAGAGCATTTACGCGTATTGCAGAGTGGCGGAGGATTTGGGTGACGAGGTCGCCGATTCCATGGTGGCGATTCGTTTGCTAGATACGTGGGGCTCAATGCTGGATGAGTGCTATGACACGCCGGATCAGTCGATGCATCCGGTTTTTGTGGCGCTGCATGAAACAATTCGCGAATGCAATCCGCCTCGTGAGCTATTTGCAGACTTGCTGCGTGCTTTTCGAATGGACCAGGTCAAGACCGAGTATGAAACATGGGAGGAGTTGTTGGAGTACTCGCATTACTCCGCAAATCCCGTTGGACGGCTAGTTTTGGGGGTCTGCGGGTATCGCGAAGAGTCTTTGGGGCTACTTTCGGACAAGGTTTGCACCGCCTTGCAACTGGCCAATTTCTGGCAGGATGTTGTCGAAGATGCGGAGCGCGGCCGGCGCTATCTTCCCGGCGAGGCGATGCTACGGTTCGGAGTTGAGGAAGGACAGATTGAAGGGCGGGTTTTCACGCCGGAGTTTCGCGCGATGATTCAGAGCCTTGTGGCGAGGACGCGAGAGATGCTGCTCGAAGGTGGGGAGATCAGCAAGCATGTCGACAAGGAACTGGCTGTCGTGCTGGACCTCTTCCGCAAGGGGGGTGAGGCGATTCTCGATGGCATCACCGCTCAGGATTTTGATGTGCTAAGAGGATGGCCAGTCGTGACGAAAACAAGGAAACTCGGGTTGCTGATGGAAGCGCTGGTCAGCAAGCTGCGTGCGGGGATTGCTGCGTGACGATTGCTGAGGCTTATGCTGTCTGCCGGGCGATTGCGCAGCGCGAGGCGAAGAACTTCTACTACTCCTTTCGGGTGCTGCCCGAGCATAAGCGGAATGCGATGTGCGCGGTGTATGCGTTTATGCGGCGGGCAGATGACATTTCGGACGACGAATCAGTTTCCATTGCCGTTCGACGGGAAGTGATGTCGGAGTGGCTTGAGGCGTGGCGGGCGGCGAGGCTGAGTGGGGTGTCCGATGATCCCGTGTTTCTTGCGTTGAATGACACGCAGAAGAGGTTTGCAATTCCCGATGCCTTGCTGGAGGACCTGGTGCGCGGTACAACAATGGATCTTGATCCTCGCTCGCAAAGTGCGGATGAACTTCAGATCTTTGCGACCTTCGATGAGCTCTACCGATATTGTTATCTTGTGGCGTCGGTCGTGGGGCTGGTCTGTATCAGGATCTTCGGCTACACGGATCCTCGAGCGGAGAAGCTTGCGGAAGAGACAGGAGTTGCCTTTCAGCTAACGAATATCCTGCGGGATGTGAAGGAAGACGCTGAACGCGGACGAATCTACCTTCCTCTCGATCTGCTGCACGAGTTTGGCGTGAGTGTTGAGCGTGTGAAGATGCTGGCGAGTGGTGCGGTGATGGAGACGAATGAGCGAGCGATGCTCCGCGCTCTTGGCACGCGAGCTGAGGAATATTATTCGTCTGCGGCTCGACTGCTTCCTTTGATCGATGCGGACAGCAGGGCAGCGCTTTGGGTGCTTGTCACGATCTATCACGGGCTCCTTCTTAGAATTTCGAAGGCGGACAATGACGTATTTACTGAGCGGATCAGCGTTTCGACGCCGAAGAAGCTGACCATTCTGGCGCAGGGGGCTGTGATGACGTTGCGTAATCGGATGGCGTCGTGAATCGTGAGGTTTGTGATGTGATCGTGATTGGCGCAGAAGACCGAGTGGCCGGGGTTGCATCTCGTCGGTGATGGACGGCTACGGAGTGGGCGGGTGGCCCCCCCCTATTGCCCGCGTGTAAGTCTTTATTATGCAATGATTTACGGTGTGTCGATGCCTGCAAAATAGTCATAACACAAGGGTTACGTCCAAAATATTCCATCTAAACGAGTTAGCTCCCGGAGGGTGTCTAAATCTCCACGGGGCTTTGCTTGTTTTTGATCTTATCTACAGTATAGCGGTTGGAGTGGAACTAATACGCCACGCGGATGTTGTTCTTTTCTGGAGGGTTAGGTGGTATGGAGACTTGACAAGCGTTTTTTGGGCTGAAAATGGTGAAAAATAAAACAAGCCACAACAACGGCAATCGATTCAGTCGCTTCGCCCTTCGGGCTTCGCTCCAGCCTTCGGCAGAGCGGTGACCGCTGCGCGGTTGGCTTGGACGCTGGGCTAAAGCCCAGCTCTAATCCCAAAAGCAACGACAGTCTACATTTCGTCCATCGCGAAGTGCGCGATAGATGGGGTACCCCGGACGGTCGGCGTTAGCTGGAAAAGGGCTGAGGTGGGGTGCCCCAGTGTTCGGACTGAAGGGGGCTTTCGGGATAGGGCAGGTGGGAGGGGGCTGGAACTTCCTTTTGTTCTCGCAGTGACAGCCGCATGCTACTTAGACCCATTAGAGGAGCAAAAAGGAACCAATATCCCGCAAGGTTCTGGCGGGTTGAGAAGCCGGAGACCGCAATCACTGCGACGATCAGGGTCCAGTTCAGAACCGAGAAACCCGGACGGTTCAGGAGCTTCCTTGGAGCAATGAGAAGGGATTCAGGCCATCGTTCGGTAGCGACGCCCCTTCGCAGTGTCGACGCGGCCAGCACGTCTCCGATAATACCGAGCAGGAAAAAGGCGAACCATGGAATTTTTTGTGAGAGGGGAATGCGAACGTCTGGGGGAAGCCGTAAGGAGAGCAGGAAAGCTGCTCCGAAGCAGAGTGCGATGAGTGCGTTTGAAGCGACGCAGATCCAGACCAATTGCGCCGGTGTCCTGCTCTGCAGAGGCTTCATGCGCGGAAGTGTATCACGGGAAGTGTGAACCGTTCTTTACTTTGCGAGCAGGACAACGCCTACGCAGACGAAGAGTACGGCCAGCCAGCGGCGGCGGTCTACGTTTTCGTGGAGGAAAATTTTTGCTGCGGCGGCGTTGCCGATGAAGGTGAGCGAGGCGGTGGCAGGGGCGGCGAGGGATAGGTCGACGATGGAGAGGGTGTAGAGCATGGCGAAGAAGTTGAGTGCCATGCAGAGCGCTCCGGTGAGGAAGAGTGGGCTGGTGAGGACGGCGCGGATGGGGCCGAGGTAGCCGCGGAGGCCGGGGCCGGTGCGGAGATGGTCGAGGTCGCCGAGGCGGCGCATGGCGGCGGCGATGAGGACTTCGCCGGTGATGGCGAGGGTGGCGACGGTGAGGATCGCGGTCCAGGTATGGAGGAGTGACGTGGCTACGGCTGGAGTTGTCGGGCTCATCAGCGGCCGGCTCCCGAGTCCATGAGGTCCAGGTCGGGGTGGCTGGATGGGTGTTCTGTGCGGGAGGGGCCGCCTGCGACGAAGCCGACGGCGCAGACGATGAGGAGGATGCCGGCCCAGCGGTAGAGCGAGAGATGCTCGTGGAGCCAGAAGCGGCTGAGGAGCGCGACGACGACGTAGCCGAAGGCGGTGGCAGGCATGACGAAGGTGAGGTCGGCCCATGAGAGCGCGGTCATGTAGCAGGCGAAGAAGCCTATGAGCAGGATGATGCCGGCGACGACGAAGGGGTTGAAGAGAGCTTGCCAGAGGAGGTGAAGATGCTGGGGATCGACGGGGCCAACCTGGGCCATGCCGTGGGAGAGGAGCGTATCGCCTACGGAGGCGGTGAGCATGACTGCGATGAGGATGGCGTATTGGGAGGGTTTTAGGCGGTGCTTCATTTTTGGGTCTGCGCGCTCGAAAAGCCGCGCTCATTCAGAATACCAAGCCATCACCGATCGTGATTTGCTGTCGCCCCACGTTCGACTGAATGAATGATTGTCGATGTCACATCGTTGCTATCTGAATGTGGTTCGACACAGTTGCTTTTTGTGGCGCTAGTTCTTGCCTACGGCTTCGCGGAAACGAGGGTTGCCTGGTGGATGAGGCGCATCAGCTTTCGGGCCTCTTCTTTGGGTGGCTTTTCGTCGGAGGCGAAGCTGCCCTCGGAGAGGTCGTCGGAGACGGCGTGGCAGTAGGAGCAGCGGACCTTGAAGGTGATGGCGAATTGCTTCATGACTGCCACGAGTTCGGGTTTGGTGATGGTGGTGGGCAGGACGGTGAGGTTGGTGAAGTGGTCGGGGATGTTGGGGGGCTTTGGTGCGGCTGGTTGCTGGGCTGCGAGGGGGAGGCAGAGGAAGAGGGTGGCGGCGGGGGACAGCTTCATGGCAGCTCCTGGGAGGAGGATGTGGAGATTGGAAAGGATACGCTGAGGATGGTCGGAAAGCGATTGTCTTTTTTGGTGAGGCAGGGTCAGATGCGTTTGCTTCTTCGAGTCTTGTGCAACTGGAGAGGAGCATGCCCCAGGGGCTAAAGCCCGTTTTTGCTGGTGATTTGAGAGACCCAAGGCTGAAGTCTTGTGGTACCTAGAGGCAAAAGCACCGACAAAAGCAGATCCCCTTCGGGGATGACAACGAGAAAGGCAAGTGCCAACGGCAGGTCCTCCGTCTGGGGCGAAGGATGACAACTGAAGAGCAACCGCAGGTCCTTCGACTCCGCTTGCGCGTCGCTCAGGATGACAGTTTTTAGGGCGATAGTCTAGGAGTTAAAAGACGAAAGCGGCCAATATCTTTCGATAGTGGCCGCTTTGAATTTTGCGAGGTAAGTTAGGCGTTCATGCTGACGGATTCCTGGGCTTTGAGGGCGTTCTCTTCCTTCTTGAGGCGAGAGGCCTTGTTGCGCTGGGAGCGTAGCTTCATGAAGGCCTTGGCTTCGACGTAGAGACGGGGGACGTCGCGGTTGACGACGGCCTTCCAGACTACGCGGAAGGCAGCCTTGGGGCGGAAATAATATTCGTCGTAGAACTTGTGCACCATCTCCATGACGTACTCGGTGGGCAGGCCGGGGTACTCGATGTGGGCCATCTGGTGGCCGCCGCCGTCTTCCATCTTTTCGTTGGTGATGAAGCCGTTCTTCTGGGCGAAGTCGTAGAACTCGGTGCCGGGATAGGCGTGGGCTACGGAGACCTGGATGGTCTCGCAGTCGAGGGTCTTGGCGAAGTTGATGGTGTTGCGGATAGACTCCCGGGTTTCGCCAGGGAGGCCGAGGATGAAGTCGGCGTGGATGATGAGGCCGAGGTCGTGGCAGTCCTTGACGAAGTCGCGGGCGCGCTCGACGGTGGCACCTTTTTTGATGTTCTTGAGGATCTGCGGGTCGCCGGATTCGAAGCCGACGATGAGGAGCCGGCAGCCGGCGTCCTTCATGGCCTTGAGGGTGTCGCGGTCGGTTGTGACGCGCGAGGTGCAGGACCAGGTGATGCCGAGGGGCTTGAGTTTTTCGCAGAGCTCGATGGTGCGGGCCTTCTGGATGTTGAAGGTGTCGTCGTCGAAGAAGAACTCTTTGACGTGGGGGAAGTTTTCTTTGGCCCACTTCATCTCGGCGGCTACGTCGTCTGTAGCTGCGCTTGCGCCATGCGTGGCCGGAGAGTGTCTGGGGCCAGAGGCAGAAGGTGCATTGCGCGGGGCAGCCGCGGGTGGAGTAGAGCGCGATGTAGGGGTGGAGGAGGAACGGCACGTTGTAGCGAGTGACGTCCATGTCGCGCTTGTAGATCTTGGTGGCCCAGGGCATGGCGTCAAGGTCTTCGACCTGTGGGCGATCGGGGTTGTGCTGGATGACGCCGTTCGAGTCTTTGTAGGAGATGCCGAGGATTTCGTTTAACGGCTTGCCGTTGGCGAACTCGACGGTGGAGAAGTCGAACTCGCGGCGGCAGACGAAGTCGATGACGTTGCACTCGTTGAGCGCGCGGTCGGGGTCGGTGGTGACGGGTGGGCCGACGAAGGCGATGCGAATGGTGGGGTTGGCCTTCTTGATGGCCTGTGCGAGTGCGTGGTCGCCGCTCCAGCCTACGGTGGAGGTGAAGAGGACGAGGAATTCATAGCCCTTGGCGATCTCGATGGTTTCTTCCGCGGAGACGTGGTGGGGCGGCGCGTCCAGGAGCTTCGATCCCTCGAGCATGCCGGCGGGATAGGCCAGCCAGACTGGATACCAGTAGGATTCGATCTCGCGGGTAGCGGGCCAGCGGGAGCTGGCACCACCGTCAAAGTTCTCGAAGGAGGGCGGATTTAGAAACAATGTCTTAAGCGGCATAATAATAACCTAATTTTACCATTCAGTTACTGGCTGCGGGGGCTTTTCTGGGGTTCCGACGATGGTTCGTGCGGATGTGGCTGAGGACTGGCAATATCCTGATTTCAATAAGGATAAGGAAGGCCGGTTTGCTTAGGGTTTTGCCGGTGTTGCGGGTTGAATGGTGATTGCTGTGGCGATCCAGGCTTGAAGTTCGCCGGCGGCGCGAAGAAGGCTTATCCGGGCCTGCTGGGCTTCGAAGTTGGCGTTGAGGAGGGCGACGAATTTTTCGCGCTCGGCGATGCGTGCGTTCTGCTCGTCCTTGGGAGACATCTGCGGGCCGGAGAGATTGCCGCTTCCCGAGTTGAGCTGGACGAGCATGATGTCGAGTTGTTGTTGGGCGAGCTGCTGATCCAGGGTGGCGATCTCGGCGCGGGTGGAGAGCTCGTCTGCGGTATGGCGGGCGCGGAGACGGCTGTCGAAGAACTGATCGCGGATCGAATCGGCTTCGTGCAGGGCGTGGGAGGCGTCGGCTGCGGATTCGCGTGCGCGTGCCTGATGGGCCTTGTCGTAGAAGGGAATGGTGATCTGTACGCCGACCGCGGCGTTGTTCTGCTGGAAGCGGAAGTAGTAGTCCTGGATGTTGGTGTACTTGGCGAAACGGCTGTACTGTCCCTCGAAGTAAATCTGCGGTCTCCAGAGATAGCGGGCGTCGCCGAAGGCGGTTTGCATTTTGGATTTTGCGATGGCGTAGGCGGAGTCCACCGCTGGACTGGTGAGCGGAGCGGTGGTGTAGAGATCAGGTGATGTGGCGGGGAAGGGTGGAACGGTGTCGTTGGCGGTGGTGAGCCCCTTCGCGGGAAGACCGATGAGGCGGGCGAGATGGGCCTGGTCGGCGTCGGTGTCGTCTTCTGCCCGGAGGCGCGCGAGACGAACCTGGGCAGCGGTGAGACGGGAGGTGGTGAGATCGATGGGTGTGTCCTGGCCGACGTCGAGACGATCCTGAACGATGCTGACGAGGCGGTCGGCGAAGCCTTGCTGCTCCTGCAACGCGGTCTGACGCCGCATGTCGCGATCGAGGGCGAGGAAGGTGATGGCGGTGTCCTCGGCTACGCCTTCGCGGGTGTCCTTGAGCCTGAGGTTGGCGGCGTCGAAAGCGGCGCGGGCGGCACGGAGATAATCGCGTTGGGAGTAGCTGAAGACCAGCGACGTGGAGGTGATGTTGTAGATCGACGGCTGTCCGAGTGGGAAGCCGTAGGAGGGTGGACCTATGCCGGAGCCACCGACGATGTTCGGAATGTAGGCGTCACGGAGCTGCTGGACAGCGGCGAGCGCTTTGTCGACGTCGGCCTGGGCCATGAGGACTTTGGGATTGCTCTTGAGGGCGAGGTCGATCGCAGTGGTGAAGGATATCTGCGCGCATGCTGGCATGACCGCAAAGGCGAACGTAGAGCACGCGAGATATAGGCGAAGGATGCGGATCATACTCCCTGAGATATTCCTTGAGACCGACTACAAGCTATGGTATCGCCTTTCCTCTAGGAGCCCTGCATGGCTTTGCGGGCAGGAACATAGTTCGATGCGAGGGTGAGGGCAGCGGCGTATTCACGATTCGCTCCGGCGGAATCGCCGCGATGTGCGAGAAGTTCGCCCAGCTGGACGTGCACCTTGAAGGCAGGAGCGTCGTCAGTTTTGGCGGTGGAGGCGAGATAGGAGCGGAGAAGGGCCTCTGCGAGTTCGGGAGATCGGTGCGCGTCCGTAAAGATGCTGGCGGCATCGACGAGAGCGGGGTCCTTGCGTCGATCGGCGGCGATTGCGGATTGGAGAGCTTCGGACATCTTGTCGAGCTGATTGTGGCGTTGATAGAAGTGGCCGAGGTCGATGTAGGCCTCGGGCGTTTTGCCGGCGGCGACGGCCACGGCAAACTCGGCTTCAGCGGCGGCGTTGTCTTTTTTCTTTTCGGCGATGAGAGCGAGGAGACGGTGAGACTGGGCGGGGAAGTGCGGCTGCATGCGCGCTGCGAGTGCCTGGGCTTTATCGAGACCGCCGCCGATGAGTGAGGGTGCTTCGACGTAGAACTGGCCAAGGTCGCTCATTGCCTGGATATTTTCGGGATCGAGCTGGACGGCGCGTTCAAAGGCAAGGCGTACCTTGATCGCGAGATTGAGAGCGGAGAGGGGGTTGGCATGGGAGGCCTTGAATCCATAGGCTCGGCCGAGCCAGATCTGGTTGTCGCTGCTGTCGGGTGCGTTCGAGACTGCAAGTTCACACTCGCGGATCGCCTTGTCGGCCATGTCCTGGGCGTAGTAGACGCGACAGAGGAGCTGGTGGGCGAGGGCATCGCCGGGTTGTGCGGAGATAAGGTTGTGGAGAGTGGCGGCGGCTTCATCGACGCGGCCCTGTTGCAGAAGGGCGTTGGCCTGAGTCGTGTCGGCCAGGAGAGAGGGAGCGCTGAAGAGGAGCAGCAGAAGAAGAAACGGGAGACGGACGCGGACCGGATGTGTCGTGATAGGCATGTCTAGTCGACTATTTTGACCGTCAGCCCATTGGACAGTTCGCGGTTGTTGATCGCGCTAAGGGCGATGGTGTCCTTCTCGGTGAGACCGCTGGTGATCTCCACACGGGTTAGATTAGCCAGGCCAATCTGAACGGGGGTGCGAACGAGTTTCTTGTTGATGATGCGATAGACGAAGTCGCCGCTTTCGGTGTGGAGGGCTTCACGAGGGATACTGAGCACGTTGAATCGCTGCGCGGTTGTCACGGAGACGATGACGTTGGTGTTAGGCAGGAGCTCGCCGCGAGCATCATCGACGGTGATGATGCACTCGCCGACGTTGCGGGTGCCGTAGGTGATGACGGTGGTGGGTGTGATGCTGATGTGTCCGTGCCAGGTCTGTCCCGGCTTTGCGTCCCAGACGATCTTGACCGCCTGGCCGACGGCGAGTTTGCCGATCTCCGGCTCGTCGAAGTAGGCGTGAATCTGGATCTTATTAAGGTCGGCGACAGCGACGAGGGTTTCGCCTGCAGGCACGAAATCGTAGGTCGAGATGGGGATGGAATATACGGTTCCCGACTTTGGGGTCCGAATATTGTAGCCAGCGTAGCTGCTCTGCGCGGCGACGAGCGCAGCCCGAGCGTCGGCGACCTGAGCTTGGACACGGACCTTATCGGTTGAACTATAGCGCTGGGTTCCGCGCAATTGAAAGGCCTGGACCAAGTTGTTGGCGGCCTGGAGCCGCTCTTCCGCGGCGGCGACCTCACTGGCGGAGGCTGCGCCTTTTTGCTCAAGCTGCTTGAGCGCGGCGAGGTCCTTGGTTGCCTGCTGCTGCTGTAACTGGGCGCGGCTGAGGTCCCCGGTGAGTGAGATGTGCTCATCCTGCGAACCGCCCTGTTCTACGTCGTGGAGGTTGGCTTCGGCGGTGCGCAACGTAGCTTCTGTTGCCGCTAGTTTTGCCACTGCGTCCGAATCGTCCATTTTTATGAGCAGATCGCCGACTTTGACCTTCTGCATGACCTCAACGTAGACCTTTGCGATGACGCCGGGAGCTGGAGCGTAGGCCTGAAACTCTCCGATCGGCTCAACTTTTCCGTTGGTCGAGGTAGAACTGACGAGGTTTTGACGAGTGACTGTCGCGATGCGAACGTCAACCGTGTTGCGGCTCGATGAGCGGAGGAAGATGAAGGCAAGAACGATAACGGCGAGAAAGAGGCCCCACATCATGAGTGGATTGAGTCGTCTTGTCTCAGTCGTTGGCATTAGTCAAGAGGTTCAGTATATAAGACGCCCGGTGCACCAGAAACGAAGCAGAAAGTTTTGACAGCTAAGTAGTTACTCCGCGGTGAACCGCGGTTTAGGCGATCCGGATGTCGACGAGTTCGAGCTCGAGTCCTGGGTATTGAGGGTTGGTTTTTGCCTTCAAACGGTAGGCCGCGTCGACGAGCGAACCCTTGTCGAGGGCCATTTCCGCGCAGCGGGCGGGCCAGTCGGTGCCACGGCTCCATCCGAGGGCGCTGAAGCGAAGGGTCTCTCCTGCCTTTTCGAGCTGAAGACAGATGTGTTTTTCCTTGATGAAACGAACAGGCGCCGTGAGGGTAAGGCCTCGAGTGACAAAGATCGGCTCGCGATTTCCTATGCCGAAGGGTTCGCATCGTGTGAGCCAGTCAAAAAAGCTTTGCGTAAGGTCCTTGAGAAGGACTTCTGCGTCGCAGTGCAAAGGCGGGGTGAGCATGGTGCCTGTGAGCCGGGTGGATCCGTAGAGCTGCATTCGTTCGCGCAAGAGGTCCATTCGGTCGGATGGCATGGAGAAGCCTACTGCATGGGCATGGCCGCCAAAGCGAGTGAACAGGGCGTCGGAGGAGTTGAGTTCCCCATGGACTGCGGTGAGGGCATCGAGAAGATGAAAGCCTTCGATGGAGCGGCCGGAGCCGTGGGCGTGACCTTCCTCGTGGGTGAGGACGAGTGCAGGTCGTCCGGTGCGGTCGACGACACGTGAGGCGAGGATTCCGAGGACGCCACGGTGCCAGGCGGGGTCGTCCAGGATGATGCACTCGGCCATGAAGGTTCCGATCTTTCCGCTTAGCGTCTCGAGTTGCGTTTCGATGGTGTCGAGTGCGCTTGCTTCGGTAGCGCGGCGCTCATCGTTGAGACGGTTAAGCTTTTCCGCGAGCTCGGTTGCGCGAGCGGTGTCTTTCGTCAGGAAGAGTTCGACGACGTCGCTGGCGATGTCCATTCGACCAGCCGCGTTGATGCGCGGGGCGAGGCGAAAGCCTACTTCGGTTGCGGTGGGGGCGCGGTTGATGGGAATTTGTGCCACCTGCATGAGGGCGCGAAGGCCGGGTTGGACCGGGTTTCGGAGCTCGCGCAGGCCGAGTGCGGCGATGACGCGGTTTTCTCCCTGGAGCGGGACGGAGTCGGCGATGGTTGCGATGGCGACGAGCTTGAGGAAGGAGGGAATTAGACCGCGCTTGAGGCGGAGGCGCTGAGCTTCGGGATCTTCGGCGGTTGCGGCGGCGGCGAGCAGGAGTGCGTGCGCAAGTTTGAAGGCTACTGCCGCACCGCAGAGGGATTTGAAGGGATAGGGGCAGTTTGCCTGGGCAGGATTGAGAACCGCGACCGCTTCAGGGATGCCGATTACATTGTCGGGCAGATGGTGGTCGGTGACGATGAGATCCATGCCGAGGAGCTTTGGCTTCCTCGGCTGCGGCGAAGGCGCGAATGCCGGTGTCCACGCTGATGACGAGACGAACTCCTGCGGCGGCCGCCTGGCCTAGTACTCCAGTCTGCATGCCGTAGCCTTCGCGGAGGCGGTGCGGGACGTGATAGGTGACGAGGGCGGGGGTGTCTTTGGTGGCGATTCGTTCGATGGCGGTTTTGAGGAGGACGGTGGCGGTGGTGCCGTCGACGTCGTAGTCGCCGTAGATGAGGATGGGTTCGCTGAAGCGGACGGCACGTTGGATGCGGGTTACGGCGACGTCCATGCCGAGCATGAGCATGGGGTCGATGAGGTCGTCGATTGTGGGGGTGAGGAAGGTTTGGACCGCTGCGGGATCAGAGATGCCTCGCGAGAGGATGCAGTTCGGCGATGGCCCTGGGACATTGGAGTTCGCCGGCGAGGCGCGACGCGGCTGCTGGGGTCAGTGGGTTGAATGATCCATTGCTGCGGCCCGGCATGGGCTGAGGACATTGTGCGTCTACTCGTCGCTCTCGCGGTTATCGACGACGATGCCACCAAGGTCGGTGACAGTCTCCATCAGGTTCTGGAAGCTGTCGTACCAGTCGGTGGCGACCTCAAAGATGAACATGATTCCCTGATGTGCGAAGCCGAGCTGGAGATAGCCGATCTTGCCGACGTGGTTGACGAGATATTCGGCGTCGTCGATCTCTTCGGAGTTATCGTCGGGAAAGGTCTCGTCACGGAGCTGATCGAGGAGGATGGCGACGTCCTCTTTTTCGAGGATCGACTTCGCTCATGGTGATGAACGGAGCGCCTGCGGCTTTGGCGTGCTCGACGAAGTCCTTCCAGCCATCGGGATTGTCTTCTTCGAAGATGACAGTGGGGACTTCTTCGGTGATGAACGCACTGAGACGGCGCATGCCGTGGCCGGCGATGAAGGCCACCATGTCGTCTTTGAGCGAGATAAGATTGTCAGGTTGCATTCGTTGTTTATTGTCTCAGAAACCCGTGTGCACCGCACAAGGAACCACAAGCCATCAGAGTGAGGAGTGCCGGGAAGTGCCTAAATTCGAGCATCATGTGTTTATCTGCACCAACAAGCGCGACGAGGAGGCCGACCGGCCAAGTTGCGCCAGGCAGGGAAGCGAAAAGCTGAAATCTGCCTTCAAGGACGCGGTTAAGGAGGCGGGGCTGAAGGGGAAGGTCCGGGCGAATGAACTGGGGTGCCTGGACCAGTGCGAGCATGGGCCGGTGGTGGTGGTCTATCCGGACGCCGTCTGGTATGGCTTCGTTCGTGTGAAAGACGTGGAGGAGATCGTCAGGGAACATCTAGTGCATGGGCGGCCGGTGGAGCGGTTGAAGCTGGCCGATACGTGTCTGAATACAGAGCGTTGCCCGCATAAGCCGGGGCCGAAGGGGAAGTGATGGGCTCTAAGGGTGCGTGATATATTCAAAGGAAAGTCAAATGATTTTTTCAAAAGATTATGTCGGATACCTGGCGCGCCAGACGGTAAAGCACCTCGTCGCCGAGAAGATGATCCACACCGAAAAGCCGGTATTGGTCAACGAGCGCGTTGCGACGGCAATGGTCGAGGAGCTGTCGCTGGAAGACCGCATCAATGATGAGGTTCGGGTGATTCTCGAGGCCTTTCAGGATGACATGCGGAAGACGGGCGCGAGCTATCCGGAGATGTTCAAGAAGGTTAAGAACGAATTGGCCCGCAAGTACAAGGCGGTGCTGTGAGAATTTCGCGTGACAAGCTGAACAAGCTCGCCCATACGGTTGCCGACACCCTTGCAGAGATTCAAGAGGTCGACTTTCTGGAGGATCGCAATACGATCCGGCAAGAGGCGCGGAAGGCGCTGGAAAAGCTGTTGATGGAGGAGACGAAGATCGATGCAGCGGCGCGGCAGAAGATCGCTTCGCAGCGGAAGATCATCGTGGAAGGATCGCAGGAGTGGGACATCCTCTACCGGAAGTATTACAACGATGAGGTCAAAAAGCTGGGCCTGTAAGCGCGGGACGACGGTTGAGTTCGCGGGGTGGGCTTGCTATACTTTGAGAGTGCGCTGGAGAGAGTTGCCTCCTGCGGATGTGATCTGGCGTTATGGTGTAACTGGTTAACACGTCGCCCTCTCAAGGCGAAGAGTCCGGGTTCGAGCCCCGGTAACGCTACCAATCCTTTCTATTAATTGTCACCCATGAGTGATCGCTCTTACCTGTTGCCGACACTCGGCTGGACCGATGTCTTCCAGGCTCCCGCATCTAGAAGTAAATTACGGTTGCGCTACTAGTTTTAGTAGCTACTGAAGAATTTGTTTCCCTCGATAATCAGAGCACTTCATTAGCCGTTTACAGGTGATTGCGGCTGAAATCGACCGAACCGGAGCGCGGTTACTATACCGACCTGCAAGTTATGGAACGTTCCATCACGCACTTTGAAATCTACGGCGACGAACCCTCACAACTTGCCGAGTTTCTACGGCCAGATCTTCGGCTGGCGTGTCGAACGCATGTCGGGCCTGGATTACTGGCGGATTTTCCC
This sequence comes from uncultured Acidobacteriaceae bacterium, assembly GCA_963720955.1. Classification (GTDB taxonomy): domain Bacteria; phylum Acidobacteriota; class Terriglobia; order Terriglobales; family Acidobacteriaceae; genus Edaphobacter. Next base: position 22,684 of record CAVRHK010000011.1, read on the forward strand.
TATGCTGACGAAACAGGTCCGCTCCGTTGCGGCGTTACGCACCGGTCAAATTCCGATCTCAAGGGCTGGTTGCTCTACGTCAACGTTGCTTCATGCGAGGAAACCGTGAAGCTGCTGGAGGAACTGGGCGGTTCGGTGGTCCGCCCGAAGACGGGTGTTCCTAAAGTCGCGTGGGTGGCGAATCGACGCAACAGTTCTGATAAGGAGGAGCAATATGGCAAAGTCTGCAAGAGCCGTTTTAGCGAGAACGACAAAGAGCACGCCATCGTGGAATAAGGAACCTATCACTCCGAGTTGGGTGGGACGCGTCCCGCACCTTAAGACCGGCAGTTATGCGGATGGGATGCCGCTGCATAAGATGCAATACCTCTGCTGCAAGCTCATTCTGCACCCGAACAAGTTTATCTCTCGTCAGAGCTTTTTCGACTTCGGCAAGGTAATGCGGGGACCTGCCAAGGAAAATGGCGTGAAGTTCTCATCCGACGGCTTCGAGTCGCAGCCTGTGAAGCTCCGGGAAGTGGTATTTATCGACACCGATGACTTCCGCTTGTATAACAATGCCTTCATCTTGCGCCGCAGAATTGAGTATAAGGACGGTTTTCCGGTCGGCGACCCCGAAATCGTCTTCAAGTTCCGGCATCCTGACATTCAGACGTGTGCCGAGACGGATGTCCGGCCGCGCATCCATGGCGATCATCAAGTCAAGTTCAAGGCTCAGGCCATGACACTCAAGGACAGGCTCGGGGGCATTCGGCTGCTCTATTCCCATAACGTGCAGTTTCTCCGCTCCGCGATCGGGATGGGGAAGGAAAATGTGCATGATTTGGACCAGTTGATTGATTTGCTGCCGGCGCTTGCACGAGTGAGGAAGACCCCGAAAGAAGAGATCAAGCTGGTCAGCAACACAATCATCGAGGAGGTCCTGCAAGACATCGGCGTCCTTGACTTCGGCGACGGGATCACTTGCAAGGCGAATGTGGCAATTTGGCGTACGCGCGGCGAACATCGGCCGATGATTGGTGAGTTTGCTTATCAGTTCAAGGTTCAGGATCGCAGTCTCCTTAGCAAGGAAGCACTGAAGCGTGCTGAGGCGTTCTTCATATCGTTGCAGTATTCAGCTGAGAGTTACATTGCTTTGAATTGCACCAAAACGGCGACCGTGTACCGCCTCCTGGGAAATATGCCCACGTCGCACGAATAAGTGACCCCGATTATTAGGCGTTGCTTTCCGCTGGGCGGGGGTGGGACATGCTAAAGGTAGTTGCGCGCTTAACCAAAGGCGAGGTACATGGCATCCATTACGCGGTGAGCATCTTCTTCGCAACCATAGTGTTGTGGGTATCTCTGCATGAGTTTGCGAAAAGCAACCCGATTTGGGCCATCAGTTCCATGGTGGCGACCAGCGACCCCTTGATGAAGCAGTCCATCCTGCTGTTCCGCTCTCGCTTCATCAATACCCTCGTAGGTTGTGCGGTTGGCCTTCTATTCATTGCCCTGGGAGGCGGCAGGGTCATAACTCTTCCCTTAGCAATGGCCGCGACTGTATTGATTTCATCCTATATTGTCCGCATTTCAACCATGTGGCGGCAAGCACCGATTACCGCGGCGTTTGTCATTGCCGCGGGTCTGGAACACCACACAAGGATTGCCGGCCTCCGGGCAGGTATGGACCGGGTGTTCCAAGTCCTGTTCGGTTGTGTAATCGGACTGGCGGTTGGGTGGCTGGTATCGGTTCTGTGGCCTGAACCGGTGGCAGCCGCTTCAGCAACCAAAAAGTGACGTGATCGACCAGTTGCAATCCTGATAACGCTGCGGAACGATGAGATCGAAATCAGGTGTAAATTGAGCCCAACAGAGCCGAGACGTACTTCTTTCGGAATCTGCGCCGATAGCGATTGAATGCATGCTTTGCGTAATCTATGCAGACCCAGATAAAATAGCTATCAACGCCCTCTCAAGGCGAGAGTCCGGGTTCGAGCCCCGGTAACGCTACCAAATCTTCTCTCTTCTTCCGTTTTTGCGAAGCAGACGGCTTATAGTTGGGTAGTGGGATGTTGTTGTGTGTTTGGCGCCATGGTGTAACTGGTTAACACGCGGCCCTTTCAAGGCTGAGAGTCCGGGTTCGAGCCCCGGTGGCGCTACCAAACTTTCACATCAGAGAATCAGGGCAGGTTATTCGGGCGGATGAATGGGGAGAGCTTTTCCCGGAACGAACCGAACCGGCTGATCGGGGTGGGATTCTGCCGTCTGCCTGATGAAGGCGTTCTCGCGCGATTGTTTTGATATGTCGACGGTTTTGTCCCGTGATAGTGCGGCGGCGAGTTGGCGTTCGCGGCAGCGTCTGGCGGCTACTTCATGCAGGAAGACGACCTCAAAGGTGCAGTCGTCGAGCTTACGGTAGGCCTCGGCGGCTGCCTGGTAGTCAGCTTTGGTCAAAGTCAGATCAGGTAAGAGAACTGGCTGCGCCTCTTCCGTCGGGTCAATCTTGCTGCGACTCTTTGGCCATGCGATCGGACTCATAGTTGAATAGATGCCTTGGGTAGCAAGCAGGGTTATCTCAAAGCAGCCCGTTGAGACGTGGATATTCCTACAGTGTTTCCGGGCGATGCTGGCCTATCCAACTGAAAGTGAGGGTGTTTGATAGCCTTATCAAGTGCTGAACGACGACAAGTATTGCAGGAATTCGATTTATGTGTGCAAATGATCCGGATCGGGACTGGCAGAACTGGGGAAAGACAGACCCGTATTTTGGGGTTCTTACCGAGACAAAGTTTCTCAATGTAAATCTGAATGACAGTGCATTAGCGGAGTTCTTTGCAAGCGGTGAGAGACATGTCGAGCATGTCTACGAGGTCATTCGAACGCGTATGCGGCCCGATTTTCAACCCAGTCGAGTGCTGGACTACGGCTGCGGCGTGGGCAGACTGGTTGTGGCGTTCGCGGCCCGTTCGCGACAGGTTGTTGGTGTCGACGTCGCTTCGAGCATGCTGGAGGTGGCGCGGGCGAATTGCAAGAGACTAAGCGCTGATTCGGTCGAGTCTGCTGCACGTCGACGATCTGGACTCTCTTGCGCCGGAGAGTTTTGACCTGGTTCATTCCTACATTGTCTTCCAGCACATCCCGGTCGCTCAGGGTGAATTGATCTTGCGCAAATTGATCGGTCTTCTTGCAGAGGGCGGCGTCGGCGCCATTCATCTCACCTGTGTCGACAGGCGCTCGGCGGTGCGGCGCGGGCTGTCTGCGTTGCGGAGGCGGGTTGGTGTTGTGCATGGCCTGATGAATGTCGCTCAAGGCCGGCGATTTTCCACTCCACTGATGCAGATGAACAGCTACTCCATGAATCGCGTCTTTGATATTTTGATCGACACAAATTGTTCCAATTTGAACGTCGAGTTTTGGGAACATCTCAACTTCCGGGGCGCCATGCTCTACTTTCCAGAGATTGTCGAAGCCGCTTTTGTAGGTTCGCGGTACGGCTTTGCTGGTGTGCTCACAGGCCTATCAATTGAGGGTTTGCGACGTCTATACTGTAACCGTGAGCAAGACTTTCTATATCGAAACCTTTGGCTGCCAGATGAACGCCCATGACTCCGAGAAGGTGATTGGGACGCTGGAGCAGCAGGGGTATGCCCGCGTTCAGGACGAAGGCGAGGCGGGGCTGATTCTGTACAACACCTGTTCGATTCGCGACAAGGCCGAGCAGAAGGTGTTTCACCGGCTGAACGAGTACAAGCGGCTGCAGGGTGAGGGGAAGAAGTTCGCCGTGCTGGGGTGTGTGGCGCAGCAGGAGGGCGAGAAGATCTTCGACAAGGCTCCGTATGTGTCGCTGGTGGCGGGGTCGGCGTCGTATCGCAATTTGCCGGATATGCTGCGGCGGCTGGAGGCTGGGGAAGAGCGGATTACGGGGCTCGATGACCGGCAGACCGATCTGACGTTTGAGACGGAGTTTACTGCGCGGTCGAATCCACATCGCGGGTACATCACGATTATTGAAGGCTGCGATAAGTTCTGTGCGTATTGTGTGGTGCCTTATACGCGTGGGAAAGAACGAAGCCGGACCTCGGCTTCGGTGATGGTTGAGGCGAGAGAAGATGGTGGATCTGGGTTATACCGAGATCCAGTTTCTTGGGCAGAATGTGAACTCGTATCGCGATCCGTCCGGACGGATGACGTTCGCGGAGTTGCTGGTTGCGGTGGGAGAGCTGCCGGGGATTCGGAGGGTCAGGTTCACTACGTCGCATCCGCGAGACTTTACGCGTGACATAGTGCAGGCGATCGACGATACGCCGACGCTCTGCGATCATATTCATCTGCCGGTGCAGTCGGGTTCGAGTGCGGTTCTGAAGGCGATGGCGCGAGAGTATACCCGGGAGTGGTATCTGGAGCGGATGAGCTGGATCAAAACCGCGAAGCGCGACATCAGCATTACGAGCGATATGATTGTCGGGTTTCCGGGTGAGACGGATGCGGATTTCGAGCAGACGATTACGCTGGTGGGCGAGGTTAAGTACGACGCTGTGTTTGCTTTTAAGTTTTCGCCGCGTCCAAATACTCCGGCGGTAACGATGGCGGATAGTATTCCGGATGAGGTGAAGACGGAACGGCTGAAGATCCTGATGGATCGGCAGAGGGAGATTCAGCGGGAGCACTACGGGCGGCACCTTGGACAGGTGCAGGAGTGCATGGTGGAGAGCTATAACCCTTCGCGTGGCCAGGTTGTCGGGAGGAGTTCGCAGAACAAGACGGTGAACTTTACGACGGCGCAGATTGCTCAGGCCCAGCCGCCGATTGGGAGCTATGTGCCGGTACGGATTACGCAGACGCTGCCAAATTGCCTGGTTGGCGAGGCGATGGCTGATTCAGACGAGGCTGCTGCGTTTGTGCCGATGCCGCGTGTACCGCAGTTCGTGGTGTTGAATTGATATGACGACGACTCCGACCCAACCCGTAACGCAGACCCCCGATGAGGTGGAGATGCAGATTCGCGGGTTGATGATGGATCCGGTCACGAACATGCCGATCATTGTGCTGAAGGACGTGGGGAGCGACCTGGTGCTGCCGATCTGGGTGGGGATCTTTGAGGCGAATGCGATCGCGCTGGAGCTGGAGAAGACTGCGCTGCCTCGGCCGATGACGCATGACCTGTTGCAGAACATGGCGAAGGGGCTGAACGCCGAGGTGCGCAAGGTGGTGGTCTCGGAGCTTCGCGATGACACATTTTATGCGGTGATCTGGATGGATCATGCGGGGGAGACGGTGACGATGGATGCTCGTCCATCGGATGCAATTGCGCTTGCATTGCGTTGGGATTGCCCGATTTATGTCAACCGGAATGTGCTGGAGAACTCTAAGCAGGCGGCGGGTGGGGCGCAGACGGTGAACGCCGAGGAGATGCGGCGGTGGCTGGAGAATCTGAACGACGACGATATGGGCCGCTACAAGATGTAACTTGCAGCAAGCTAGTGTGGGTCGGGTGGCTTGCCTGTCAGAAGGTGCAAGAGACGATCCCAGGTTTCGCCGTATTGGTCCCATCCGCCGAGATTCTTTACGCGAAGGAGCGCTGCTTCGCTGAGTTTGCGTTGGAGTGCGGGGTCGTCGGCGATCTGCTGCATTCTTTCGGATAGGGCATCGAGGTCGCGGTCGGGGACGATGAAGCCTTGTTCGCCGTCGGTGAAGAGGTCTTCGGCACCGGTGGCGGTGGTGGCGAGAACGGGGCATCCGCAGGCCATGGCCTGGCCCTGGACCAGGGCGAGGCCCTCTTCGATACTGGGCAGGACGAGGAGATGACTGGCGCTCATTTTTTTTGCGAGTTCCTGCTGGGGGAGCGACCCGATGAAGACTACGTTTTCCGTGGGGAGCGTAGCGAGTAGGTTGCGTATGTCGTCCTGAACGGCGCCGGCGATGGTCAGGCGCTTGTGCGGATGCCTGAGGCGGGCGAAGGCTTGAAGGAGGTAAGGAAGGCCTTTGCGTAGGCTGACCTGTCCGGCGAAGAGGACTTCGAAACGGTTGGGTGGAGGTGCTTCGGTGGGGGTGAAGTGGTCGAGGCGGACACCGTAGGGGATGACGTGAACCTTCTCCTGTGCGATTCCCATTGCTACGAAGGAACGTTTTGCTACGGTGGAGGGTACGGTGATGGCATCGGCGAGCGCGTATATCTTTTCTTCGCGGATGGTGATGTGGGGCTTGCTGAGGGGCAGCGGTACGTTCCAGCGGCGGTATTCGTCGGCTACGACGTTCTCCTGATAGCGCTGGTGGGTGGAGCCACGGTCGCAGATGAATTTTCCGCCGTAGGTTTGCACCTTGTGTCCGGTGAGAAGGCCGGCGCCGGAGATGGCGATGAAGGCGTCGCAGGGTTCGATCTGGCTGTTGGTCCAGCGATCGAAGGCTAGGGTGTTCCAGGAGGCGAGCTTTGACGATACGCGAGGCGAGGCGAGGGCGGTACGGTTGAGGAGATAGTCGGTTGTGTGAAGGAGAGGAAAGCTACGGACGAGGGAGTGCGGCAGGCCTTCGCGTTTCAGCCGTGCCCAAGGCCAGGTGGAGTAGATTCTCTGGAGATGATTTCGCTTGTGAAGTTGGTGCGCCAGTTCGAAGTGATGGAAGACTCCAAAGACGGCCTGGGTGACTTTCATGAAGAATGGTTGCTCTCTCCGGAGTCATGCTAGCAGATGATGCGGCGCGGATTTTGCATATGAGACTGCTTGATGCGATGAGGTGTCAGAGCCAGCCGCAGAGAGTTGCGACTTGTTCGGCCCATTCGTCTTCGGTGGGAAGGTGGGGTTGCGCGATGGTGTGATGTTTGCCTTCGAGGACGGCGTCGATGGCAGAGCGGAGAGCAGTGGTCATGTGGTCTTCGCCGCCTGACATGACGGTGGCCCACGGGGTGTCGAGCAGGATGTCGCTGACGCCTGATTCGCGGTGCAGCAGAACGGGGATGCCGCGCTGAAGGGATTCGATGGCGGGGATTCCGTAGCCCTGAACGGCGGGCATGAGAAAGAGGTGCGTTTGCGAGAAGAGACGATCGAGGTCCTGGTCGGAGACGAAGCCGTGAAAGTGAATGCGGTTGCCGATGCCGAGGTTCTGTGCCATTGCCTGAAGTGTGGGGATGAGGGAGCCGCTGCCGGCGAGGTCGAGTCTCCAGTCGATGCGGGCGGAGAGAGGGGTTTCGGCTTGTTCGAGTTGGGCGAGGGAGCGGAGTATCCAGTCGATGCGCTTGTTGGCTTCGATGCGGCAGACGGAGAACATGCGTAGCTGTTGTTCGACGGGACGAATGTGTGGGTGGCTGATGCCGGGCCGAGGCCGCCCATGCGGACTATCTTTGCGTCGACGTTGAAGTCCTTGCGACATTCGCTGCGGAGGTACTCGCTGGTGACGATGGTTTTGCCGCCGGTGCGGAGGCCGTGTCCGATGATGCGGTTGGAGACGGCGATGCGGAGTTTTGCTTTGGCGTTGCGAACGTCGAGGTCGCCGAACAGGGATGGCGTGTCGTGCATGAGGACATGGAAGCCGCGCATGCCGGCGAGTGTGGCGTGAAGTGCGGGTTGATAGCCGGAGAGGAGGGGCTTAGGCGTGGGGTGGTGACGGAAGTAGCGGCCGAGGGCGGCGATCTTGTTGCGTGGGCCGGAGGCTGGTTTTAGTTCGATGACTTCGATGGGATGGTTTGCGTGTTTGGCGAGGTTGCAGCGGTCGTGGTAGACGACGACGTGGTTGGGCCGGCCTTGCTGGTGGAGCCAGCGGGAAAGTGCGACGACGCTGCGCTCGGCTCCGCCGAACTGATCGATCTCGGTCATGACGATGGGTCGGGAGCCGTCGGGGATGGTTTGCATGGACCTCTGAGAAGATTTCTGGTCAGCTATCAAGCGACTGAGTGATCGTGACTGACTAGCGTTGGCATAGGGCGTCGAGGTGGGTGAAGAACTCGGGGAAGCTGATGGCTGCGGCTTCGGCGCCGTGGATCTCGGTGTCGCCTTCGGCTCGGAGAGCGGCGATTGCAAAGGCCATGGTGATGCGGTGATCAGCGCCTGAGTCGATTTGTGCTCCGTGGAGGCGTTGGTTGCCGGGGATCTCGAGGCCGTCTTCGTGTTCGGTAAAGGTGGCTCCCATAGCTTTGAGGTTTTTGGCTACGAGGGCGATACGGTCGGACTCTTTGACGCGGAGCTCGCGGGCGTCGCGGATGGTGATGCCGTTGATGGTGTAGGGAGCGATGGCGGCGAGGACCGGGAGTTCGTCGATGATTTGAGCGGAGAGCGCTCCGCCGATGTGCATGCCGCGGGGGCCGCTGGCGGGGCCGTTGACCTGAATGGTGCCGATGAGTTCGCCGTGGTGCTCTTCGACGTTGAGGACTTTTATTTTTCCGCCGAGAGAGGTGATGACGTCGAGTAGGGAGGCTCGGGTGGGGTTCATGCCGATGCTGTCGAGGATGAGGTTGGAGTCGGGGAAGAGGAGGGCGGCGCAGAGGAAGAATGCTGCGGAGGAGAGGTCGCCGGGGACGGTGGCGTCGATGGCTATTAATTTCTGTCCGCCGGGGATGCTTAGTTTTTCGTCGGTTCGGTTGAGGATGGCTCCGAAGGCGCGGAGGGCGTGCTCGGAGTGGTCACGAGTGCGGATGGATTCGGTGAGGCTGGTGGTGCCGTTGGCCTGGAGACCGGCGAAGAGGACCGCGGTTTTGACCTGGGCGCTGGGGATGGGGGTGTCGAAGTCGATGGCGTGAAGCGGGCTGCCATGGATGGTGATGGGGGCGTGTCCGTTGACGAGATCAATATGCGCGCCCATTTGCATGAGGGGCTTGCGGATGCGCTCCATGGGGCGGAGGGTGAGGGAGTGGTCGCCGATCATGGTGAAGGTGTGGGGGTGCGGGGCGATGAGGCCAGCCAGCATTCGCATGGTGGATCCGGAGTTGCCGCAGTCGAGCGGGGTGGCGGGTTGCTGGAATTTTCCGGCGGTGCCAGTGACTGAGATTGTCTTGTCGGCGTTGTGGACGATGGTTGCGCCGAGGGCTTCCATGCAGGCAAGGGTGGAGTGGGGATCGGCTCCGGTGGAGAAGTTGGAGAGGCGCGTGGTGCCGGAGGCAATGCCCGCGAGCATGGCGTAGCGGTGGGAGATGGATTTGTCGCCGGGAAGGGTGACGGAGCCCTGCAGGGTACGGGCGGGGTGGACGATCTGAGTGGTCGATGTAGAAGACATTGCTTTTAGCTTAAATGTTTTTGAGGTTGTTGCGAGTATGGGGCGGTTTTTACGAGGTCGAAGAGCTAGGTTTCGAAATTTTGCGGTTTGGCTGGACGGTGCACTGTGTAGTATCTGGAAAGCGATGAGGTTGTGCGTGTCGTCGCTCTCCCACAATTGAAAGAGGAACGATGAATCGACGTTTGGTGCGCCGTGTTTTTGTTTTGCTGCTGGTTGGAATGGCGATGGGTACGGGCGTTGTCCGTGGTGCGACGGGTGGCAGCTCTTCGTTTGATGTGAGGGAGACGACGATTGCGGAGACGCAGGCCGCGCTTCGTTCGGGGAAGGTGACTTGCCGGCAGCTTGTCGAGGCTTATATCAAGCGGGTGAAGGCGTATGACCAGGCGACGCATCTGAACTCGATGATTCTGATGAATCCGGAGGCGCTGGCGGACGCGGATCGTTTGGATGCGGAGTTCAAACGGACGCATACGATGCGGCCGCTGCATGGGATTGTCGTGATTGTGAAGGACAACTACGACACGAAAGGGTTGCAGACGACGGGTGGGTCGCTGGCGATGAAGGGAGTTGTGCCTGCTACCGACGCTTTTATGGTGAAGCGGATGAGGGATGCGGGGGCGATTGTGCTGGGGAAGTCGAATATGGCGGAGTGGGCGTTTTCGCCGTATGTGACGGAGAGCTCGATTGCGGGGATTACGCGGAATCCGTATGCGCTGGACCGGGTGCCGGCTGGGTCGAGTGGAGGGACTGCGGCGGCGGTGGCGGCGAGCCTGGGTGAGGTGGGGTTGGGGACGGATACGGGGAATTCGATTCGCGGGCCATCGTCGCATAATGCGCTGGTGGGGATTCGGCCGACGATTGGGCTGACGAGCAGGGATGGGATTATTCCGCTGAATTTTTTTGCGGATGTGGGCGGGCCGATGGCGCGGTCTGTGGCGGATGCTGGCTACGGTGCTGGGCGTGGTGGCGGGGTACGATCCGGCGGATCCGATTACGAAGATGTCGGAAGGGAAGGCGGAGGCGGATTACAGGAAGTATCTGGTGAAGGATGGGCTGCGCGGGGCGCGGATTGGGGTGGTGCGGCGATATGTGGATGCGGATACGGGAGACCCGCAGGTGAAGGCTCTGATGGAGAAGGCGATTGCGGATCTGAAGGCGCAGGGAGCGGAGATCGTCGATCCGTTTGTGATTCCGGAGTATGACAAGTTGACGGACAAGCTAGGATGCGGAGATTTTCAGAAGGACGTGAATGCTTATCTGGCGCTGCATGCACCGGGGGCGTACTACAAGAGTTTGTCGGAGATTGTGGATTCGGGGTTGTATCTGCCTTATATCGAAGCTCAGATGAAACGTAACGTTGCGCCTAAGACGGAGGCGCAGTTGAGCCGTGGGCCTTGCGTCGATACGTATCACGATGCGAAGAAGATCGCGTTTCGCGATGCGGTTCTGGGGGAGATGGAGAAGCAGCACGTGGATGCGCTGGTCTATCCGACCTGGAGCAATGCGCCGCGCAAGGTGGGCGACATGAAGAGTCCGGCGGGGGATAACAGCCAGGTGATTTCGCCGCAGGCAGGGTTTCCGGCGATAACTGTGCCGATGGGATTTACGTATGGTTCGCTGCCGGCTGGGATGACGATCCTGGGACGGTCGTTCAGTGAGGGGTTGCTGATCAAGTATGCCTATGCGTATGAGCAGGCTACGAAGCATCGTCGTCCGCCGGACGGGTTTGGACCGGTGAAGTGAACGGAAGCAAAGTGCAGGACGTATAGCTACCTGGAACGGATGGGATGCATCCCATTTTCGTTATGAAGAATGCTGGCCGCGACTTTGTTGGGCGTTCGACGTCCAATGGGATTGCGGGCGGTAGTTTGTCAGGATAGAGGAAGAGGAAAAGGCGATGACTCCACAGGAACAGGAAATGATTGGCGATCTGATCGATCGCGTGCAGAAGACGCAGTTGGCTGAGAAGGACATGGACGCTGAGCAGATGCTGCAGGAGGGGTTGGGCAGGAACCCGGATGCGCTCTATATTCTTGCGCAGACAGTGCTGGTGCAGAAATATGCACTGGAACAGGCGCAGGCGCAACTGGCGCAGATGCAGCGTCCGGAACCGAAGCGTGCGACGAGTTTTCTGGGAGGATTGCTTGGGCGGAACGACCCGCCTCCGCCACCGCCTCCGCCGCAGGGTTATCCGCCTCCCCAGGCTTATCCCGGTCAGGCTTATCCTCCGGTGGCTTATCCGCCGGTGGGATACGGTGCGCCGATGGGGATTGGTGGAGGCGGAGGATTTTTGCGTGGCGCGATGCAGACTGCTGCCGGTGTCGCGGCGGGTGCTTTGGCGTTTGAGGGAATTGAGTCGCTGATGCATGGTTTTGGCCAGCCTGCTGGCTACAGCCAGGGATTGGGCGGGTTTGGCGGGCGGGACGAACGGCCTGAGGTGATTAATAACTACTACGGCGATGACCGGGGAGAGCGTGCCGGACACGAGGGCTCGGCGGCTGAGCGGACTGAGGGCGAGCGAGAGAGCCGGGAGTTCGGCGGCGGCGATGATCATGATTTGCGGCACGTGTCGGGGGATAGCAGTGCCGGCTTAGACGATAGAGGAAGGAACGATTTCGCGGATACATCGTCGCTTGATGACAGTGGGTCGGGTCTTGACGATGGTGGGGCGAACGATTTTGATGATTCTTCGTCGTTCGACGATGGTGGTGGCTTCGACGATGGTGGTGGGGACGACGGCAGCTTCGCGTAGGGAGAGTGATTCATTGTCTGGTAAACTTCGTGCGTTCAACCTAAGGCGCTAACCGCCGATTATTCTTTGCGTGTTGAATCCATGGGCCCCGAAATACAGTTTCGCAGTACCGGGAGGCACGGAGATGCTGATTATCAAGGTTGCGGTGGTGGGGTTGCTGGTGGCAGCTTCGGCAACGCTGCACGCGGACTTTACTTATACAGAGACGACGCAGATTACGGGCGGCTCGATGCTGGGAATTATGAAGATGGCCAGCGCATTCAGCAAAGAGGCGCGCAAGGCGGGGGAGCCCATTGTTTCGACGGTTGCGATCAAAGGCAATCGGATGGCACATATCAATCCGGACCATAACGAGATCATTGATCTGGATGCGGAGACGATCACCAATATCGATACGCTGAAGCGTCAGTACACGGTGGTGACGTTCGAGCAGATGAAGCAACAGATCGAAGCGGCTGCGGCGAGGATGAAGGCTCAGCAGCAGAAGGCGGAGACGACTACTCCGGAGAAGCCTGCTACGACCGATGTGAAGTTTGAAGTTCATGTGAGGAACACGGATCAGACGAAGGACGTGTCGGGTCTGAGTACCAACGAATCGATCCTTACGATGAACATGGACGCAACCGACAAGAACTCTGGGCAGACGGGAACGATGGCGATTACGAACGATATGTGGCTAGCGCCTGAGATTCCTGGTTACGAGGAAGTGAAGGAGTTCTATCGGAAGTTCGCGGTGAAGATGGGTATGGTGTTCAACAGCGCGATCAACCCGGCGATGCTGGCTCAGTATCAGGGAGCGAGCAAGGGGATGGCGGAGATGACGGAAGAGATGTCGAAGCTGAAAGGGACACCGGTGCTGCAGGTCATGCGAATGGGAATGACAACGGACGGTAAACCGTTGCCTGCGGCGTCCGAGGCTCCTTTGCCACCGCAGCCGGCTGGACCTGCGATGCCGAGTGCAGGCGACGTGGCACAGCAGTCAGCCGCTTCGGCGATTTCCAGCAAGCTCGGTGGATTTGGGTTGGGTGGTTTCGGCAAGAAAAAGAAGGCCGAGCCTGAACCGGCCGATTCTGCTCCAGCGACAGGAACGACGCAGCCGACGTCGAGCGTGCTGATGGAGACGAATACGCAGATGGGTGGCTTTTCGCGCACGGTGAACGATGCGAGTTTCGCGGTGCCGGCGGGATTTAGCCAGGTGCAGCTGAAGAGCGAAAATTAGAGGACGCGGAGCACGACGATTGTTTCGTCGTCGAAGTGTGCGGTGCCGGATTGGAAGTCGCTGACGGCCTGGAGGATTTCGTCGACCGTGGACCGGGCAGTGGGGTGTGCGGTGCGGGATTCGAGAAGTTTGGTTAGACGTTCGTCGCCGAACATGTCGCCGACCGCGTTGACGGCGTCGACGATGCCGTCGGAGAAGAAGACGATGAGGTCTCCGGGGCGGGTGGAGAGGGTGAACTCTTCGTACTCGGCGTTGGGGAATAGGCCGAGAGGGAAGCCTTCGGCCTGGATGGTGCGGACGCTGGGGGGCTTGGTCGTGTCGGGGTTGGCGGCGACGAAGAGAGGCTGGACAGAGCCTGCGTTGGCGATCTGAAGAGTCTGGTTGCTGTCGTCCCATACGGCCATGAGCATGGTGACGTACTGGGAGTCGAGCTTGCGCTCCTGGAGTTGATCGTTGAGGGCCGCGAGCATGGCGGCGGGTGAGAGGTGTTGCGGGGCAAGGGAGCGGAGGATTCCGCTGACAAGGGCGGCGTAGAGTGCAGCGGGCGCGGCTTTGCCACTGACGTCTCCGACGGCGAGGGCGGTGCGGCCAGGACCGTAGTCGAGGTAGTCGTAGACGTCGCCACCGATGGAACGGGCGGCGACGAACTGGGCGGCGATCTCGGCGCGCTCCAGCTTGGGTGGACGAGAAGGCATGAGGCGGAGCTGGACCTGCCGTGCCATCTCTAGATCGCGCTCCATGCGCTGCTCTTCTTCGTGGATGCGCTGGTAAAGGCGTGCGTTGGCAATGCTGATGGCGACTTGCGAGGCGAGGGTGGAGAGGGTGCGTTGGTGATCTTCGTTGTAGTAGTTGACGCGGGTGTGTTCGAGGTCGAGTACGCCGATCACCTCGCCCTTGTAGACGAGCGGGACGGCGAGCTCGGATCGGACCTCAGGGTTGGCTTCGATGTAGCGGGTATCCTTGCGGACATCCGGCGCAAGAATTGGTTGGCGGAGCTGGGCGGAGGTGCCGATGAGGCCCTCGCCGAGTGCGATGGTGCGCTCGCGATTGACACGCTCGCCGAAGCGGGAGGAGAAGCGGTGCTCGAAGAGCTGGGTTCGGTCGTTCCAGAGGAGGATGCTGAACATCTGGAAGTCGATGACGCGCTTGAGGAGTGCGCCGATGCGTTCGAGGAGGTCGTCCGGGTCGAGGATGCTGGTGATCTCGCGGGAGATGTCGTTGAGGACGCCGAGTGTCTGGGCCTGGCGGGAGACGCGGGTGTAGAGACGGGCGTTCTCGACGGCGATGGCCATGCGCGAGGCGACGAGCTCGAGGAGGCGTTGATGCTCGAGGGTGAAGTAGCCGATGGTTTCGGATTGGAGGTCGAGGACGCCGATGACCTTGTTCTTGATGATGAGTGGGACGGCGAGCTCGGAACGGACGTTGGAGTTGGCGTCGATGTAGTTTTCGGCTTTGGTGACGTCTTCGATCAGGAGAGATTTGCGCTGGAGAGCGGCCTGGCCGACTACTCCGTGGCCGAGTTTGATGCGCATGCGTTCGATTTCGGTGCTGTGGCCGATCTGGAAACGCATGCGGAGATCTTCGGAGCGGTCGTTGATGAGGAGGATGGCAAAGATCTTGTAGTCGATGACGGCGCGGACGAGATCGGCGACCCGGTGCATGAGGGTGTTGAGGTCGAGAGTCGTGTTGAGCGCGTCGGCCAGGTTGTGGAGGAAGTCGACCTGGAGAGGCTCGACGCGAATTTTGGGGTCGACGGCGTGAGGGTGGAAGAGTGTGGGCGCGGTGGGGCGGTAGTCGCCTTCGAAGTGGTGTTCGGGTGGGGACGGATCGGTGGTGACGGGTTTGGTGTTCTGCGGTTTGGTGGGCGGAGGCATTCTGCTTTGGGTTGATCTTACCGGGTGGGTTGGAGTTTGGGGAGGGCTTTGTGTTGCCTGTAGATATGCGCCCCAGCGAAGAGTGGGTTCGCACAGGCAGTGCCCATGTTAACGCGATGAAATCGCGTTAACATGGCTTCGACACTTTATGCGACGCGCGGGCTTAGTAGCCAGCGGCAGGAGCGGCAGGCTCCGCAGAGTGGCCAGCCAGTTCAGCGACGATTTTGACGCTTGCGCTGGCGCCAATGCGGGAGGCGCCGGCGCGGAGCATGGTGGTTGCGTCGGAGAGGGAGCGAATGCCGCCGGAGGCTTTTACGCCCGCGCGGTGGCCAGCGACGCCGCGGAGGAGGGAGATGTCGTCTGCGGTGGCTCCGCCGGTGGAGAAGCCGGTGCTGGTCTTGAGAAAGTCGGCTCCGGCGCCGAGTGCGATCTCGGAGGCGCGGAGTTTTTCTTCGAAGGTGAGGAGGCAGGTTTCGAGGATGACTTTTACGATGGCCCCGGAGGCGTGGGCGAGTTCGACGACGCCGCGGATGTCCTGGCGGACAGCTTCGTAGTCGGCGGACTGGCCGGATTTGAGGAGGCCGACGTTGAGGACCATGTCGACGTCGTGGGCGCCGAGTTTGAGGACGCGCGTGGTTTCGTCGCGCTTGGACGCGGAGAGGGTGGCACCCAGGGGGAAGCCGATGACGACGCCTACCGGGATGCCCGTGCCGTTGAGTGCGGCGGCGGCGAGGGAGACCCAGGTGGGATTGACCATGGCGCAGGCGAAGCGGTGCTCCGCGGCCTCGTGGCAGAGTTGGAGGACCTGAGTGCGGGTCGCGTCGGGTTTGAGGAGGGTGTGGTCGAGGATGGCGGCGAGGTTCTGCGGCGAGGACAGGGTGTGGGCAGTGAAGGCGGCCGCGTCGAATTGCTCAGGGCCGTTAGGAAGGGGATCAGAGATGGACAACGTGTTCAACAGCTTGCTCCTTCGGCGAAGGAATTCATTCGCCGCGTTACTTTTATCATACTGGGGTGAGGACTGGTTGAAGGGGGTGGGCCTACCCCGTCAATGTTGTGCAAAGTCTTGATTCTTATCGATTTGACCGTGGACTACCGGCGTACTGTCTGGCCGAGATGGCGCTGAGGCCATCGGTACAGGGGCTGCCTATGGCTCATGCTTGTCAAGCTGGCCTGCCCTGATTCCATTCTAGTCGATTGGGGGTAGATAGGCTGGTTGGGAACCGATCAGAGTCGGGCACATCCAATGAGGATGAAGGATTTGGAACGTGACGACGAAGGGAAGGCCCGGTTGAAGTTATCGGTGCTGGACCAGTCGCCTGTGCCGGCGGGAAGTACGCCCGGACAGGCGTTGCAGAACTCGGTTGAGCTGGCGCGGCTGGTGGATGGGCTGGGATACACGCGGTTCTGGATGTCAGAACACCATGCGATGGATACGCTGGCTTGTACGGCGCCGGAGGTGATGCTGGCGCGAATTGGCGCGGAGACGAAGCGGATTCGTATTGGATCGGGTGGGATCATGCTGCCGCACTACACGCCGCTGAAGGTGGCGGAGTGCTTTCGGATGCTGCATGCGCTTTATCCGGGGAGAGTTGATTTGGGGATTGGGCGCGCGCCGGGCGGTGGGCCGATTGAGGCGCTGGCGCTGAAGCGCGAGCGGAAGACGAAGATGCTTGATGATTTTCCGGAGCAGGTGAGTGAGCTGCTCGCGTTTCTCGGGCATAGTTTTCCGGCGACGCATCCGTTTGCCGAAATCAGAGTTTCGCCCGAGATGCCGGGTGCGCCTGATGTGTGGATGCTGGGGTCGAGCATGTGGAGCGCGGCGGCTGCGGTGGAGTTTGGATTGCCGTATTCGTTCGCACATTTCTTCAGCCCGGTGCATACGCGCGCGGCAATTGAGACCTATCGGCGGAGTTTTACTCCGAGTGTCTATAGGAGTGAGCCGGAAGCAACGGTGGCGGTTGGAGTGATCTGCGCGGAGACGCAGGAGGAGGCGGAGTTTTTGTCGTCGAGCGTGCGGCTGCTGCAGCGGAGGATTCGGCAGGGGGATCGGCGGCCGGTTGCCTCGCCGGAGGACGCGGTGCGGGAGTTGAAGCTGCTGGGAGCAATGCCGTTCGAGGAGGGGGAGTGGCCGCGGTATTTTGTGGGGACGCCTTCCGTTGTGAGGGAGCAGTTGGAGCAGATGGCGGGCGAGTTGGGGATTGGGGAGTTGATCGTGAATACGATTGTGTGGGAGCAGGCGAAGCGGCTGAGGAGTTATGAGCTGCTGGCGGGGGCGTTTGGGTGATGCTGAGCTTGACATGGGAAACATAGTGGATTACAAGGTGATTTCCTGTTGAAGACCGGATACAGCGGAGCGGAGGCTCGCCGATGTTTGGTTCAGTGGTTCTTGATGTGGCGATCGGGATGGGGTTTGTCTATCTGTTGCTGAGCCTGATTGCTTCGGTGGTGCAGGAGATGCTGTCGGCGTTTATGCAACTGCGGGCGGCGAACCTGGAGAGGGGTTTGCGCAGCCTGTTTTCGGGTGATTCGCTACAGTCCGAGATGGATCTGGTGAATTGCATCTACGACCATGGGCTGGTGCGGGGGTTGTATTCGAATCCGCAGATGGATAGCGACACGAACCCAAGTGGCTTTCGCAGAGTGATGAATTCTGTACGGCTGGGCGCGAGGCGGTTGATTGGAATCAGTCCCGACAAGCCGCTTACCGTCGAGGCAGACCCGCTTCTTCTGCCTGCGTATATTCCTTCGCGGACGTTTGCCCTGGCGTTGATCGACGTTTTGAACGCGCACAAGAAAGAGGGAGCGGAGGCGATGGCCTCGATTACGAAGGCTCTCTCTGAACATTGCTGGCTCTTTCACGGTAACAAGGCGGGGCAGGCGTTGTTGACGCTTGCGATCGATGCCAAGGGGGACATCGTTGCGTTTCAACGAAATCTTGAGCAGTGGTACGGCGATGCGATGGACCGCGTGTCGGGGTGGTACAAGCGATATACGCAACGGGCGCTGATTGTTGTTGGCCTTGTGCTGGCGGTTGCGTTCAATGTGGACTCGCTGAGAGTGGCGCGCACGTTTTGGCTGGACCGGGACGCGCGGCAGGCGATGGTGAATGCTGCAGAGAGTTATACGAAGGACCATCCTACGGCAACGACTCGGGACGAATCGGGAAAGCTCAAGGCGCAGCTGCAGAGCAATGTGAAGGCGTTCAGCGAAGTGACGAACAATACGCTAATGCCGATGGGGTGGAAGCATCCGTGGAACTACTACGAGAGCTATTTCCGTACGGCGCCAAAGGATGCGACCTTCAGCGCAATGAGACTGCTTGCAGGGTGGTTGATGACGGCGCTGGCGATCTCGCTGGGGGCGCCGTTCTGGTTCGATACGCTGAATAGATTTATGGTGGTGCGGAGTACGGTGAAGCCGCAGGAGAAGAGCGGGACCGAAGCGGCTAAAGGCTAGCGCTCGGTTCGCCCGGGATGATGTTCAGGAGATTTAGAGTGTAGCGTCCGGGCTAGTGGCCGGCGGCTTCTTCGGGGAAGAGGCGGATGTCGTCGACGTTGCGGTAGCGCTCGGCGTAGTCCATGCCGTAGCCGATGACGAACTGGTTGGGGATTTTGAAGCCTACGTAGTCGGCCTCGATGGGGACGAGGCGGCGCTCGGGTTTGTCGAGGCAGGTGGCGATCTTGAGCGAGGCGGGTTTGTGCTGGAGCATGAGGCCGCGGAGGTAGCTGAGGGTGAGGCCGGTGTCGAGGATGTCTTCGACGATGATGACGTGCTTGCCCTCGATGGGGTTGTCGATGTCCTTGATGAGTTTGACGGCGCCGGAGGAGACGCGGGCGCGGCCGTAGCTGGAGACGGCGACGAAGTCGAAGGTGGCGTCGACGTTGATGGCGCGGGCGAGATCGGAGAGGAAGATGGCGGCGCCTTTGAGGACGCCGATGAGGACGATGGACTGGCCTGCGTAGTCGGCGGAGATTTGCTGTCCGAGGGCTTGGACGCGGTCGGCGATCTGATGTTTGGAGAAGAGGATGTGCATTCCGGAGGCGGGGGGGAAGACGGGCGTGCTGGCTGGTGCTTGTCTGCATATGGGATAGCGTAGCGCGAGTGGGGGCTGCGGGGGAAAGGTCGCTATACTTAAATGAGCGAGGATTATGTTTCCCTATATCGATATTGGCCCGGTACACCTGGGTACGTTTGGGTTGTTGTTGTGGCTGGCGGCGGTGGCGGCGACGGTTGTGCTGCATAGGAATTTTGTGCGCAATGGCGTGGATGCGGATGCGCTGAGCGTGGTGGCGTTTGTGGTGATCGCCGGAGTGATCGGGGCGAAGACGTGGCATGAGCTGCAGAATGTGCCGATCTGAAGGCGGCGGTGCGGATGATGGGCGCGCCGGGATGGAAGCATCCGTTCGATGTGCGTGATGGAGTTTCTGCACTGGTTTCAGGCGGGGTTTGCGTGGTTCGGCGGGAATGCTGGCCGGGATCGCGATGCTGATGTGGCAGGGGAGAGCTGGCGCAAGCCGGAGGGGCTGACTGGGTGGAAGGCTGTCGGTGCGGATGCTGGATCTGGCGGCTCCGGCGGCGGCGATTGGGTATGGCGTGGGGCGGATTGGGTGTTTGACTTCGGGGGACGGGGACTATGGGATGAATACGACGCTGCCATGGGGCGTGCATATGGCGAAGAATGCGCTGGTGCCGCCGACTCCGCCGGACGCGCTGGTGCAGCCTACTCCGGTGTATGAGTTTTTGTTTGCGCTGGTGCTGGGGTGGTTGTTGTGGCGGCTGGGAGCGAAGGCGAGGCCGATGGGGTGGTTGACGGGGCTGTATCTGGTGCTGAGTGGGTTGGCGCGGTTTCTGGTGGAGTTTGTGCGGATCAATCCGCGGCTCTACTGGGGGATGAGCAATGCGCAGGTGGCGGCGCTGGGTTCGGTGGTGGTGGGGGTGGTGGTGATGGCTGGTGACTCGGCGAAGAAGGCGTGGTTGGGCGCCGGTGGTGGAGGCGAGTTCGTAGAGGAGGTTGCTACGAGACGTCGCCTAGATGACAACTGTTTATTTAGCGGCGGTTACGGCGACATCTCTTCGCGGACGGGTTGCTGTGGGGCGGCGAAGAAGGTGGTTGGAGATGAGGCCGCCGATGATGGCTCCGAGGATGGGTGCTACCCAGAAGAGCCAGAGTTGACTGAGTGCCCAGCCGCCGACGAAGATCGCGGGGCCGGTGCTGCGGGCGGGGTTGACCGAGGTGTTGGTGACCGGGATGCTGATGAGGTGGATCAGCGTGAGGCAGAGGCCGATGGCGATGGGAGCGAAGCCTTTGGGGGCGCGCTCGTCGGTGGCGCCGAGGATGACGAGGAGGAAGAAGGCGGTGAGGAGCACCTCGATGAGGAAGCAGGCGAGGAGCGAGTAGTGCTCGGGGGAGTGGTCGGCGTAGCCGTTGGAGGCGAATCCGCCGGCGAGGGAGAAGGTGGAGTTGCCGCTGGCGATGAGGTAGAGGACTCCGGAGGCGCAGATGGCGCCGAGGACCTGGGCGACGATGTAGGCGGGCAGCTCGGATGCTGGGAAAGCGTTTTGCAGTGACGAGGCCGATGGAGACGGCGGGATTGAGATGGCAGCCGGAGACGTGGCCGATGGCGAAGGCCATGGTGAGGACGGTGAGTCCGAAGGCGAAGGCTACGCCGACGTAGCCGATGCCGAGGTGGACGCCTGCGGCGAGGACGGCGCTACCGCAACCTCCGAAGACAAGCCAGAAGGTACCGAAGAACTCGGCTATTGCGCGTTTCGAGAGAGGCATTAGGTCACCTGCACTTTCTTGTGATGGAATTTTGACTAGCGAGAGATTGCTGCTGATGTGGCCCGTGAGATCGATGAAGCTTGTGCGATCTGCAAAACGAGATATTGTGCGGTGAGACGCGAACGCTTTTATATTGTTTGCGGAATCGTAGCACGGTTAGTGCTGATGTCTAGTAAAGGCTGGACTTCGACCACGGTCAACTAGGAGTTTTTATAGTTGTTTAAGATAAGCCTTCGCGGCATCGAGATCGGGGAAGAGGCGTTCTTCGGCCTGGAACTCGCGTGAGTGGACACAGCGGCGGCCCGCCTTGACGCGGACGGGATGCTTGAGGTGAAGCATCTCGTGATAGAGGAGGTATTCGATGGCGCAGCGCGGGGTGTCGGGGCGGTCGAAGACGCGGCTGACGACGATGGTGTTGTGGGCGGCGTCGTAGTGGCCGAGCATGCGGCGGGCGTGATGGGCGCTCCAGGTGAGTGTGGGGCGGCCGAGGAGTCCATGAAAGAAACGGGTGTTGAGTGACTCGAAGACTTCGTCGAGATCGTAGTGGTGGCCGGTGGATGTGGAGAGGCGCTTGCGACCGCGGGTCTGGCGAATGTGCTCGGCTTGTTTGGAGACGGCTTCGGAGGAGACGTGGCGGCGATAGCGGTCGGAGTGGATGCGAGCGATGGGCTTTTTGTAGAGCTTGGCGAGGAGGATGTGGGCGATTGCGTGATGAACGGACTCGGGTGCGGGTTCGAGGAGGTCGGAGAGGCGGACGTGAAGGCGGCCTTCGCGGAGACGGATGGTGGTGTTGAGGGAGGTGAAGCGGCGAAAGCGGATGTCGAGCGCGGGGATGGGGGCTCGGGGACGGAGTTCGCGGTACTCGTGTTCGAAGATGGCGACGAGGGAGGTTGATGCGGGGATTTTTTTCGCGCGGGGCTTTTTGGATTTTGGTGGATGGAGTGTTGTCGCGGGGGACTCGTGGAAGAGTGTCTGTGGTGGTGCAGGGGACGGCGAAAAGAGCTGCAGGAACTGACGCAGGGGAGAAGGGCCGGGATGCTTCGGGGTAGTCAGGGTCTTGATCCTTGGTGCTGAGTCGATGTCTTTATTTATTAGACCAGACTCTTTTCTCCGGTTGTTATCAATCGCTATTTCTAAGGGTGGGGTTCAATGGTTGGTTCACTGTTGGGTGAATAGCTGCTTGCTGCACGGTTGTCGCCCGGAGTGACCGTCCCTTGCGTCCTGGATCGTATTGGCGTTGGAGGTAAAGTTTTGGAACAGTCTCGGTTCGCTGTCGAATTCCACAACGGCGATTTTGTGTCTGACCTCCGTTGTCAGCGATCGGTGCAAGGAGGTGTTTTCAGGTTGCGGCGCTGTAGTCTGCGATGACTTTTGATAACGGTGTGCGCGCTTGTGCGTATTTCGGGTTGTCGGCGAGGTTGGTGAGTTCCATGGGATCGGCGTGGACGTCGAAGAGCATGGCGCCGTTTGCGGCGTCTTTGCCGAACTCGGCGTAGCGAAACTGTTCGGTGCGGACGGCGGTGCCGTGGACTGTTGTGCCGTCTTCGCTCCAGATGCTGAAGGCGGGTTGAGTCCAGTTGGCGCGTGGATTGTTGAGCAGGGGCACGAGGCTGGTGCCTTCGATGGCGGCGGGGACTTCGAGGTCGCAGAGCTCGGCCATGGTGCGATAGATGTCGAGCGATTGGACGATGCGTGTGGAGGAGCGGCCGTTGCCGTGGGCTCCGGGTGCGTGGATGATGAGCGGGACGCGGGTGCCCCCTTCGAAGAGCGAGCCGGCCTTGGACCACTTTCCTTTTTCGCCGAGTTGATAGCCGTGATCGGCGACGAAGACGATGACGGTGTTGTCGCGGAGGCCGAGTTTGTCGAGCTCTGCGATGACGCGGCCGAGGTTCCAGTCGGCCCAGGAGATGGAGGCGAGGTAGGCGCGGATGACCTCTTTGGATTCTGATTCGGACGCGCCGCGGCCGATGAAGAGGTCGGCGTTGCGCATGCGAATGGCGGCCTTGGGAAAGCCTTCGGGGACGGTGGGCCACGCGGCGAAGTCCGGTGGGAGATGGATCTGCGCGGTGTCGTAGAGGTCGAAGAAACGCTGCGGGGCGGTGGGTGGACTGTGCGGTTTGGAGAACCCGCAGCCGATGAAGAAGGGCTTGTCGGGTTGGGCGATGCACTGATTGAGGTATTGAATGGCACGGTCGGCAACCATGTAGTCGCCGGCACCTTCGCCGTTGCCGTCGAGGACGAAGATCTGGTCGGAGTGGGCGGAGCGCTCGTTGTCGGCGGGGAGAACCGGCAGCACGCCGTCGGGCATGGGGATGCGCGCGTGCGGGATGTTCATGGGCTTGCCGGTTTGGGTGGGGTGCATGGACTCGACGTCGCCGTCGAAGTCGGTCCAGGCTTTGTGGTCGTCGAGACCGGCGTGGAAGAGCTTGCCGCTGCGCAGGGTGGTGTAGCCGTTCTCGCGGAAGAGCTGTGGGAGCGTGATCCAGTCGGGGTGCAGGTTGCGGACGCTGGCGCTGTTGCCGAGGACCTTGGTGGTGTGGGGTGGATGGCCGGTAAAGAGAGAGGAACGCGAGGGATTGCAGAGAGGGAACTGGCAGTAGTTGCGGTCGAAACGGACGCCTTTGGCGGCGAGCGCGTCGATGTTGGGGCTGTGGGCCTGGAAGCGGCTGTTGTAGCAGGCTAGTTCCGGGCGCATGTCGTCGGACATGAAGAAGAGGACGTTGAGCGGACGTTTGCGGGAGTGGGTGGCGGGGGATTTTTGTTGCGTGGTTTGCGCTGGCGGGCAGCGCTGTTGCTAAGGCCGCTCCGGCGGCTCTGCTGAGGAAGCTTCTGCGTGAGGTGGCGGGAGGGGCCGGATTGCTGTCCTGCGGATTACTCATAGGGGGAGTTCCTTGAAGTAAATAATTTCAGTAATGGTTTGACGAGTCAGTCGATGGCCTGGACGCAACGGAAGCCGATGTTCGAGGTGGCGCTGTCTGGGGTGTTCGATGTACGGGCGGCGACGCGGTAGCGATTGCAGTACGAGGCGTGACAGAGGAAGGAGCCGCCCTTCATGACCTTGGTTTGGCCGGTGGCTGGGCCGGCTGGGTTGTGTTGCGGGGCTGTGGTGAAGCCGGTGTGGAACCAGTCGGAGCACCACTCCCACACGTTGCCGGTGATGGAGTACAGGCCGAAGGGGTTGGGTGGGAAGCTGTCGACGGGGCATGCGCCGGCGAATCCATCTTCGGCGGTGTCGATGCGTGGGAACTCGCCCTGCCAGATGTTGCAGAGATGCCGAGCGCGGCCGGTGGGTCGCCCGTCCGGCATGAGTTCATCTGGCGTCAATTCATCGCCCCAGGGGTAGAGTTTTTGTTCGAGGCCACCGCGCGCGGCGTACTCCCATTGGGCTTCGGTCGGGAGAGATTTTCCTGCCCATGCGGCGTAAGCTGCGGCGTCGTTCCAAGAGATGTGGACGACGGCGTGATTGGGGCGGTCTTTGATGTGAGAGCCGGGGCCTTCGGGGTGTTGCCACGATGCACCGGCGACCTTGCACCACCAGGGCGCGGCGGCGACGGTGTCTTCCACTAACTCGTCGAGGCGGTCGGGTGGGAGATGCATCCAGAATACGAAGGACCACTCGAAGATTTCGGACTCGGTGCGGTAGTTGGTGGCGGCGACGAATGCGGCGAAGTCGCGGTTGGTGACGGGGTAGGTGTCGATGCGGAAGGGTGAGAGGGAGACGGGGCGGATGGGGCCTTCGCCGTCGGCAGGGAAGGCATCGCGGTAGTTGGTCCCCATGAGAAAGGTGCCACCGGGGAGGGAGATTGTGGGGGTGGTCGTTTGGCTGGGTGTTGTCGCGGTTAGGATCGACGGAACCTTGGGTGTCGATGATGCTTCGCGCGGGGCTGAGGGCGCGCAGCAGGAGAGAACTGGGTTCAGGTTTCCGTTGTGGAGATCTGGGTTGCTCATCGATTAGCTCTTTAACAGCTTAATCAATGTTGCGGGTGCGAGCGGAGTGGCGGCGTTTTGCGGAGGTATTCTCTTCGGGCGGATTCGAGTTCAGCGAGGGACTTCGCGGGCGGGTGTGTTGGGGACGTCCTTGTCGGGAGGATGGGCGGCGAACCAGGCCTTCTGATCTTCAATGAGATGCGTGGCTTCTTCGCGAATGTCGCGAATGGCTTCAAGAGCAAGTTTGCGCGAGAGGTCGTAGGCGGTGTTTTCAGGAGGTTGCTTCAGGTTGGAGGACCAGCGTTCGGTGGCGTCGAGAAGCTTTGGCAGGACCTTGCGGATGTCGCGATGGTGCGGGCCGTAGTCGTCAAGATTGTCGTTGAGCTCATCGGCTATGTTGGTGAACTGTTCGAGGAGGTCGTGGGTGTCCTGTTCGCGTCCGGGTTTGCGTGGATGGGCGAAGAGGTCCTGGATGGCCTTGTTGCGGACGTCGAGGAGTTTGATGAAGACGAGGATGCGATCGGAGGGGAAGTAGGCGGACTCGCGTAGCTGCTCGATCTCGCCTTCCGAGAGCGAGGTGTCGGAACGCTGGGCGTGGATGGGCAAAGTGAGAGCGAGGAGAACGAATGCGAGGGGAAAACGACGGAGCATTGGTTCCCTAGTGTTTGAGGACTTCGGCGAGGAGCTCGTCGTGGATCTTATCGAGCTGCTGGAGAGTGGCCTTGAGAGTGTCACGATCGTCGGCTGAAGCTTTGCGGAGAAACTCGCCAAGCTTGTAGGTCGTGTGGTGCATCAGCATCTCTGCGTTTTTGATGCGTTTGCTATTGCTGGCAAGATCCATGTGGATGAGCTGGGCGTACTCATTGACCTTTTTCAAGGTGCTACTGGCTTGATCGACGTCGCCATCGACCATCTGGCGGCCAGCGATCTCCGTCATGGTGTGAACGAGCTCAGTATAGAGGAAGCACTGGTCGCGGGGGTTTGCCTGTTGCGCACGGAGTTCAAGCTGTGCTAGAGCCTGGGCGTCGGGGAGGATTTCGCCGCTGGAGGCGTGGGCATGGGCCAGTGGGCAAAGTGAGAGAGACAAAGGCAGAGAAAAGAAGACAACAAAACGAAAGATGAATTTCATAACGCACCTCTTGAGGAGCGCTGCTGCTACTTCTTGTGTTCGAGAGTGATGAGGCGGTGGCGGGCCTCCCACTCCTCGTCCGGAAACTGGCCGTTTGCCACGGAGAGGAACTGTTTGTACAGGTCGGTCGCCTGTTTTATATGGTGAAGCTTATCGTGAGCCGTTGCTTCTAAGAACAACGAACTCGGTGAATTGGCAAGTACTGTAGCACGTAATGCTAACGCTTGCAAGGTTACCGTTGGGTCGTTGTTCGCGGAGGCGGCGAAGGCGAGGTGGCTGGCGGCGTCGCCGAGGTCTTCTTTTGAAGGGAAAGCGGAGGGGTTGGCGACTGCGCGTTTGAGGAGAGATTCGGCTTCGGCGTATCTCTTGAGGTGAATCAGAGTGTCGGCGGCGTCGTCGAGGAGGGTGGGGTCTTGCGGGGAACCGGCGACGAGCGCTGCATATAGAGCTGCGGCCTCGTCGTATTGCTGGTTTCTGGCGTAGAGGTGGGCGAGGAGGCGGGTGAGGGCCGCGTCGTCGGGGTGGGCGGTGTGAAGTTTTTCTACGATGGGAAGTGCCTGGGCGGGTTTGCCCTGTTTTTCGTAAAGGCTGGCCAGTTGCGCGTTTAGGGTCGGGTTGTCGGGGTCTTTGGCGAGGGCAGCGGTGAGGAGGGTCTCGGCCTGTTCGGGCTTTTGCTGGTGCAGGAGGAGGTGGGTAAGTGCTGCGGTGGCGTCGCGATTCTGCGGGTCGACTGTGAGGACACGGCGATAGGCGGCCTCGGCGGCTACAGGGTCGCCGGAGACTTCGGCGAGCTCGCCGGAGAGGAGCACGTCGTCGGGGGTTTCGGGGGAGATTTTGAGAGCGGCGAGGAGCTCTTCGCTGGCCAGGGCTGGGTTGGTGGTTTGGTCGATACGGGCGAGGGCGCGGTAGGCACGGGCTTTCAGGAGGGGGTTGTCGGTGGTGAGAGTCGTGGCTTTGAGGAGTTCAGTGTGGGCGTCGGTGAGATTGCCGGTACGGGCGAGGAGGAGTCCCAGTGCAAGGTGGGGGTCAAAGTATGCGGGGTCGGCGGCGATGGCGCGGCGATAGGTGACTTCGGCGGCGGCGATTTGGGCCGGAGTTTCCGCGAGGGCATCCTGGGTAAAGGCGAGGTCGTAGAGGAGGTGGGCGTCGTTCGGGGATTTTTCGCTGAGCGTGGTCAGGAGTTTCAGGGCGGTGGCGTAGTCGTGCTTGTCGAGGGCTTCATTCGCTTGGGTGAGGAGGGGGTCTTGTTTTTGGGCTTGGGGCTGGGTGGCGTCGGTGGTGCCGGCGGGGAGTTGGGCCTGGGCTGGAGAGGCCGTCAGAAGGACTGTGGAAAAAACTAATAGGCAGAGGGTCCAGAGGAGACCGCGAGACGAGAGGAGGCGACTGGAGGCTTTGCGAGTTCTCCGCGGCATCGGTTGTACCCCCTCCCTATCATAAAGTGCGCAAAGTCCTCTAAGGAAACGACCTAAGTCCGGACTTGCGATCCGACATTAACTGCGGAAGCCCGGCTCAGAATCGCCGGGCTCCAGCACTTTTCCTTCGTTTAAGACTAACAGCCGCGTCAAGAATTATCCTGTGGAAAAAAGTCTGGGCTGAGGCGAATCTCGGCATACCGGCAATCGGCGGAAGGGACTCAGGAGACTGCAGCGACTTGAATTCGCTTCTCCCGCGCTGCTTTCTTGAGTTCGTCGTAGTCGCGATCATTCTGTTCGCTGTAAGCAAAGGCGAATTTTGTAAATGCTTCATCGATTTCATCGGTCTTGCCGAGATAGCCTGCGATCAGTGCGGCGTCTCCCGATTTGGCATGAGCCAAGGCTAGAGCCCACCCACAGAGGCCACAATAGATCTCCATGCCTTTGCGAGGGGTGTTCTTCGGATCGTACTCGTAGCTACCTTTCATGTCGCGAAGCTGGCGGACATAGAAATGCGTTTTATTGAGAAGCCCCCATCCCAGCAGAATGTCTGGGGAGCTTTGGATCAGGCGCTGTCCGGAGACGACGCGAAGGCCCTGGTTCTGGTACGCAAGAGGCTTCAGGTAAGGCGCGAGCACGGACTGTTCAGCTTCCTTGAATTGCAGGAAGAGCGGATCGTTTTCGTTAGTGCCACGCATGAACCCTATCCAACAACGTGTTCCGACACTGCCGACGCCAACTACTTTCCGTGCCACATCCAACACCTGGTATCGCGAGATCAATTGTTTTCGATCTGCGGGTAAAGAGGCGAGGTATTGCTCCAGGAATAGTCCTAGGGCCTCGCGGATAGGCATTCCAGCTTCGGTTTTTGTTTCGCGCACAACGAAAGGAGCGTTTTCAACGATGCGGTGTTTGTTGTCGACCAGATCGGTCATCTTCTCCAACACCTGGAGGTGTGAGCCTTTCTTGGCTTTGGCAAGGCCCTTCTGCCACTTCTCCTGCAGATTCGGTGGCACTGCAGCCATCAGGTCCTCTTCGCCAATTACCGAATACCATGTGGCCAGATAGCCCATCTGGGCGTATTCGCGAATATGTTGCCTGTAGGAGCTTATGACAGCGCGGCTGAACGACTCGCAGCATTCGCGGTCCTTTCCGATGAACTGACCAGCGACAACAGCGCTAGTGGCGAGGCGCTTCAAGTCCCACTCCCACGGTCCGGGAATTGTTTCATCGAAATCGTTGATACCGAAGACGAGGTTGCGTTCAGCAGAGGCAAAGACTCCGAAGTTTGAGACATGCATGTCACCGCAGAGCTGGACCTGAAGGCCGGTGACCGCGGACGGTTGGAGATCCTGTGCCATAACGGCTGCGGTGCCGCGCAGAAAAGCAAAGGGCGACGCGAGCATTCGGGCGTAACGAACGGGGATGAGATCCTGGAGCCTGGTCTTGGCCTGGGTCTCGAGGATTGCGACAGGATCTTTGCGGGTCTTCAAAGCTTTGAACTCTGCGAGGCTGGCCTTGGGCACAGTTGTTCGCAGACGTTTGCCAGCGGCGATGCGGTCGGCAATGGAAGGGCGAGGCGCGGTGAACTCGCTGAAGAGTTTTTTCCCGGCTTCGGTGGCTTTGTAAGTGGGTGGCTTTGTTGCCTTAGGCATTAGTGGCTCCTCAATTCAAAAAAAGTATTCGTTCGACGAATTAACGATGGAGCATTGAAACCGGTGAGGCAGTTACGCACGTTCCATGAGTTCCTATAAATAAATCTGGCCGAAGAGACCAAATGTTCTACTACGCTTTGCCCTACGTCAAGTCGACGCATGATTATGGAAGGACGGCGACCCATCTGAGGAGGGAAGGAGGTCCCTTCGATGAAGTTTGACCTTGTGACGCTCGTTGCAAAGAGTGGCAGTCCACTGAGCGGATCTCCGCCAGTCGGTGGCTTACAGCCGGCGAATGAGCAGCAGCGTCTGATCGTCGATCTGCCGTCCGAACGCGCGGGCCGAGGCGAGTATGGCGTCAGCCAGGACGGGTAGGCTCCCGGTTGGGTTATCGGAGACTATCTGCTGCACACGATCAAATCCAAATTCTTCGTTCTGTTTGTTCGAAGCTTCGAGGATCCCGTCGGTCAGAGCGATGAAGAGATCTCCTGTAGCCGACATGGCTGTTTGTGCCGTGAAGTTATCCACGGGAAGGAGTCCGATTGGGAGTTGCTCGACTGACAGGTAGGTTTCTCGCTGGGTATTTGTGCTGGCCCGGTAGTGGAGGATCGGAGGATGAGCCGCTAGCGCGTAAAAGATAGTGCCATCGGGATTCAAACGGAATCCGGCGAAGGTGGCATACATCTGGGCCTCCTTGACGGCGGGGAGCACGCGATTGAGCCTGTCCATGAGAGATGGGAGAACCGTAGCCGGCTCGTTGCCCGATGTGTCGAAGAGCGCGGTGCGCGCTGCGGTTTTGAGCATGCCCATGAGGATGCCCGCCTGTAGGCCATGGCCGGCGATATCGGCAAGATAGGCCACGGCGCTTCCGTCATCGAAGAGAACCATGTCGACCAGATCGCCTCCGACTTTGTCGCTGGGATCGGAACGGCCGTAGACCTCGAACTGCGATGTTGTTTGATGGATGGGTGGTACGAGTGTTTTTTGAATGCCGTGCGCGAGTTCGAGTTCGTTGCGAATGCGGTAGGATTCCTTGCCTTCGTTGCGGATGAAATTGATGAAAAAGCCGTAGGACACCATGACGACGGTCACGCTGCCGATGGCCGCGAAGGGAATGCCGGCGCTTGGAGGCATGGGTTGGAGATGAAAACGATTTTGTATGAGATTCGTGAGGTGGGAGCCGAACCAGATGAGTGGTACCTGGGCGAGGATCAGGAGGGTCAGTCCATAACGCGGCCTCCGGGACATGACGATGCTCCAGGCCGCTGCATTGATGCCGCTATAAAACGCGCTGACGAGGACCGCGGGATAGGCTGTGCGTCCGCCGGCCATCAGGTCGCCGAAAAAGCCAAAGATACAAAACAGAAAAAAGACCGCAAGGAACAATCGGCTGAGCCTCTTGATCGGGATGCTTCGAAAAGGAGCCCATTTTTCCGGAGCGCTTCGGTACCAGGATCGCGGCGGGGTAGAGGCCATAGGCAGGACGATAACAGACTTTCGTTGTCATCCCGGACTCTGTTTCTGGTACGAACGTCTGTCGAAAATATCGGACTACGCAGTGACCTGAAGCTCTGCTTCGGGCCTGGAAACGGCGGAGTTCAGAACGGGAGCCAGCCAGTGGCCGGTGTGGGAGCGCGGGTTGGCGGCGATCTCCTCGGGGGTGCCGGTGGCGACGATCTGGCCGCCGCCGTTGCCGCCTTCGGGCCCCATGTCGATGACCCAATCGGCGGATTTGATGACGTCGAGGTTGTGCTCGATGACGAGGAGGGAGCCGCCGCCCTCGATGAGTTTGCGGAAGGCGGCGAGGAGTTTGGCGACGTCGTCGAAGTGGAGGCCGGTGGTTGGCTCGTCGAGGATGTAGAGGGTTCGGCTGCGGGCTTTGGCGGCGGTGTCGTTGGTGCTGCGCGTGGTGATGGAGCGGGCCGTGGCGAGGTGGGAGGCAAGTTTGACGCGCTGGGCTTCGCCGCCGGAGAGCGTGGTGGCGGATTGGCCGAGACGGACGTAGCCGAGGCCGACCTCGTCGAGGACGTAGAGCTTGTCGACGATCTTGGGGTGGCCGGCGAAGTAGATGAGGGCCTCTTTGACGGTCATGTTGAGGACGTCGTAGATGCTCTTGCCTTTGTACTTGATGTCGAGGATGGCGGCTTTGTAACGGGTACCGTTACATTCTTCGCATGGGAGTTCGATGTCGGCGAGGAACTGCATCTCGACCGTGACGGTGCCGTCGCCTTCGCAGACATCGCAGCGGCCGCCGGGGACGTTGAAGGAGAAGTGGCCGGGGCCGAAGCCGCGTCGCTTGGCGTCGGGTTGGGCCGCGAAGAGGGCGCGGATGTCGTCGAAGGCCTTGATGTAGGTGACGGGGTTGGAGCGTGGGGTGCGGCCGATGGGGGACTGGTCGACGAGGATGACGTCGTTGAGATGATGGGTGCCGGTGAGTTCGCGGAAGAGATGCGCCGGGTCGCTGCCTTCGGTCTGGCCGAGGGCCTGCATGAGGGCTCGGTAGAGGACTTGATGGACTAGTGTGGATTTGCCGGAGCCGCTGACGCCAGTGACACAGACGAGGAGGCCGAGGGGAATGTCAATATCGACGCCGCGGAGATTGTGGATGCGGGCACCGGTGAGCTTGAGGTGTTCGCGGCCGGGTTCGCGACGATATTTGGGGATGGGGATGGTGAGGCGGCCGGAGAGATATTTGCCAGTGATGGAGTTTGGGTTGGCGGTGACTTCTTTGACGGTGCCGGAAGCGAGGAGGTGACCGCCAAGTTCGCCGGCGCCGGGGCCGAGGTCGAGGAGGTGGTCGGCGGCGCGGATGACGTCGGGGTCGTGCTCTACGACGAGGATGGTGTTGCCGAGGTCGCGGAGGTCCTTCATGATGCGAATGAGCTTGGCGGTGTCTCGGGTGTGTAGGCCGATGCTGGGTTCGTCGAGAACGTAGAGGGCGCCTACGAGGCGTGAGCCGAGCGAGGTGGCTAGCTGGATACGCTGCGATTCGCCGCCGGAGAGGGTGGAGCTTAGGCGATCGAGGGTGAGGTAGTCGAGGCCGACCTGGTGGAGGAAGTGAATGCGCTGGCGGACCTCTTCGAGGATTTTGCCGGCGACTTCAATTGTGGCGGTGACAGTTGCAGATTGTCGAAGAAGGTTTGCGCGGCGACGATGGTGAGGGCGGAGGTCTCGCAGATGTTTTGGTTGTTGATCAGGACGGCGCGGGCTTCGGCGCGGAGACGCTGGCCGCGGCAGTCCGGGCAGAGAGCATAGCCTCGGTATTTCGAGAGGAAGACGCGGACGTGGAGCTTATATTTTTTTCGCTCGAGTGCTCGAAAGAAGCCCTGGATGCCGGGGAATTTGTCGTCGCCTTCTTCGATGAAGCGTTGCTGGTAGTCGGCGAGATCGTACCAGGGAACGTTGGTGGGGATGTTGGCGGCTTTGGCGGCGCGGATCATCTCGCCGTGGTGCGGGCGGTACTTTGTGGTTGTCCAGGGGGCGATGGAGCCGTCGGCAAGGGACTTGGATTTGTCGGGGATGATGAGGTTGGGGTCGAAGTCGATGGTGTTGCCGAAGCCCTGGCAGCGCGGGCAGGCGCCGTAGGGGTTGTTGAAGGAGAAGAGGCGGGGTTCGGGTTCGCGGTAGGCGCGATGGCAGGTGGTGCACTCGAATGCCGCGGAGAAGCGCTTCGCGCCGTTCTCGTTGTGGACTGGCTCTTCGGCCGTCCAACAAAATGGAACTGGACCTCGCCGGATTCGCGGTAGCCGGTCTCGATGGCGTCGACGATTCTTGCGCGGCTGTCCGGGGAGATGGAGAGACGGTCGATGAGAACGAAGATGGGTTTTTTGAAGTCGAGTTCGAGGAGGGATTCGGGGGTGGAGAACTCTACGATCTTGCCGGATTGATAGAGGCGGTTGTAGCCGCGGCGGCGGAGTTCGGTGAGGCGGTCTTTTAGTGTGTCAGTGAGGTTGAAGGCGGAGGAGGTTTCGGACTTCGATTTGGCGGATTTCTTTGTCGCCTTCTTAGGCTTTGGGGCGTCGGCTGCTTCTTCGACGGCGGGCATCTGCATGGGCTCGAGTTTTACCTCGGCGCGGACGATGGGGAAGAGAGCGTAGGTTCGGGTGCCTTCGGGGAGGGCGAAGAGGGTGGTGACGATCTCGTCGACGGTGTCGTGTTTGACGATGCCGCCGCAGTGCAGACAGGTGACGGTGCCGCAGCGGGCGTAGAGGAGGCGGAGGTAGTCGTAGATTTCGGTTGCGGTGGCGACGGTGGAGCGGGGGTTGCGGGTTTGGTTCTTTTGCTTGATTGCGATGGCGGGCGCTAGGCCGTCCATGTGGTCGACGTCGGGCTTTTCGATACGCTCGAGGAACTGGCGGGCGTAGGCGGAGAGGGATTCGACGTAGCGGCGCTGGCCTTCGGCATAGACGGTGTCGAAGGCGAGCGAGGATTTGCCTGAGCCGCTGACTCCGCTGACGACCGTGAGGGCGTTGTGGGGGATGTCGACGTCGATGCCCTTAAGGTTGTGGGTGCGGGCTCCGCGGATTGTGATCTGGTCGAGGCTTGCCTCTGCCTTTTGCTGTCTCATGGCCAAACTTCTATTGTCAGGCATGAGGAAGGGAATTGCGAGTCCCGGTCTGCCGGAGAGCGGGTTGGGTGCGTTGGGTGGCCTCTAAAGTGCTGATGGTATTGTCAGTGGATGGTTCGACTAAGCGTAATCTATCCGGCGAGTCCCGGATCCCGTTTCGACTGGGACTACTATCTCGGCCCGCATCTTGAACTGTCGCGCCGATTGCTCAGTTCGCGCGGGTTGGTGCGGACTGAGATCGACCGAGGGATTGCAGGTCTTCCTCCAGGTACGCCGGCACCCTACCACGCCGTGGGTCACCTATTCTTCCGGACAATGGAGGAGCTGGGGAGTGCGCTGAGCGCTACAGCCGCTGAGTTCATCGCCGACGAGCGCAACTATACAGACGTTCCCAGCATGGTGCAGATCAGCGAGGTCGTTGAGCTGTGAGTTGGGACCTGTGAGCGCAGGCGTAGTGTTGGCTGGCTGCCGGGGTTGCTCAAACGCTGTTTCCAGTGCAATCCTCAAGAGATGAAACGAGAGACGTTACTTCGTAGCATTGTGGGATTGGTGTTGGTTTGTAGCTTGACGGCTGTGGCCCAGGATAAAGGGTATTGGCGAGCGACGAGCTCGACCGCTCGGTCGATCACGGGCGACGTGACCCTTTCTGATGAGAAGCTTTCCATCAATTTCTTGAGCTTTACCATTGCTCGAATTCGAAGTCTCGAGCAGGCCGAGGCGAGTACGCTTTTCGACGCGGAGGGTACAGCTGGAGGGAATGGCAGTCTGTATCGACTGAACGTACCGGCTTCAAAGAAGTTCTTACACAAGAACAGTCTGTGCGGTTCGGACGATACACAGTGGATGGTGACTTACGTGGCGGGCCGCTCATTGCAGCTTGCATTTTTTTCGGGACAGAAGCCGCCGGTCTTTACTCCTGAGGCCATTGCGGATTCGACGGATATGTGCGGAAAATTTGGCTATATGAAGTGATGTTTTCCCTCAGGCAGGAAATTTCTCAGCGCGGAGAGAGCCAGGGGATTAACGTGAGTCCGCCGGTTGGGGTCGGAAGATTTCGATGAGGAGGAGGCACGCCCCGATGACGATGCAGCTGTCGGCTACGTTGAAGTCGGGCCAGTGGTAGTGGTAGATGCGGACCTCGAGGAAGTCGATGACGTAGTGGTAGATGACGCGGTCATAGAGATTGCCCAGTGCGCCGCCAAGGATGAGTGCAAGGGCGACCGAGGTAACGGTGAGGTAGCGGCCTACGCGCCAGAGCATGCCGAAGAGAATGATAACGGCGATGACGGAGAAGGCGATGAGGACGTTGCGGACCGTGGTGGGAGAGGCGTTTTCAGCGAACATGCTGAACGCCGCGCCGGTGTTGTGGACGTCGGAGATGCGAAAGACGCCGGGGATGACGGTGTGGGCCTGGCCGTTGGGCAGTTCGCGGGAGACGATGTATTTGGTGATGCGGTCGATGAGGATGACCAGAGCGGAGATGGCGAGCACGAGGCCACGCCTGTCTTTCGGTTCTGCTTCAACAACTGGCGATGCGACTTCTTGGGTCGAGGACATCAGGCTTGCGGCTCCGTTGGGTTGCTGGGTGGTGCGGTGTAGGGTTCAAAGTTGATGGCCTTGAGAGCGTCGGCGCAGCGCAGGCAGACGGTGGGGTAATTTGTGTCGTTGCCTACGTCTTCGGTGAAGCGCCAGCAGCGTTCGCATTTGCTGCCTGCGGCGGGTTTGGCTTGAACGTAGAAGGCGCCCTTCTCCACGCTGCCCTCGGTAACGGTCGCGTCGGCGAGCTTTACCTGGGCCACTCCTAGAAGTTCGGGGAGGACACTCTCGTAGCGCTCGAAGATTGGGTTGGGATGACAAGCGAGTGTGTTGAGCCAGCCGATGGTGACCTGAACCTCGGAGGGACGGTTGCTGATCTCTTTGGCGGTGCGCGCTTCCTCGAGCACTTTCAGGACTTCGTCGCGGAGGGTGAGGAGTTGGTCCCAATCTTCTTCGATGTGTTTGACGTTGCCGGGGACGATGTCGGCGATGTCGGGGAAGAGGGCGAGGTGAACGCTGGATTCGCGCTTCGCGGTTTTAGGGAGAAGCTGCCAGACCTCGTCGGCGGTGAAGCTGAGGATGGGAGCGATGAGGCGGGTGAGGGCTTCGGCGATGCGCCAAAGAGCAGTCTGTGCGCTGCGACGGCCGGGGTGGTTGGGGGCAAAAGTGTAGAGGCGATCTTTGAGGACGTCGAGGTAGAGGGCGCTGAGGTCGGTGTTGACGTACTCGTTGAGGGCCTGGTAGGCCCGGTGGAACTCGAAGTCGTCGTAGGCTTCGCGGATCTTCGCATCGAGCTCTGCGGTGCGGGCGAGGATGAACTGGTCTAAAGGTTCCATCGCAAAAAACGCGGTGGAGTTCTTTGCAGGATCGAAGTCGTTAAGGTTGCTGAGCAGGAAGCGAAGGGTGTTGCGCAGCTTGCGGTAGTTGTCGCTGACGCGCTGCATGAGGTTTTCGCTGGCGGCTACGTCTTCACGGAAGTCGACGGAGGCTACCCAGAGACGAATGATCTCGCCGCCTAGGCGCTTGGCGATGTCGACAGGATCGACGCCGTTGCCGAGAGATTTGGAGAAGGCGCGGCCTTGTTCGTCGAGGGTCCAGCCGCTGGTTGCAACCATTTTGTAGGGGGCTTGGTTGCGGACTGCTACCGATGTGAGAAGCGAGGAGTGGAACCAGCCGCGGTGCTGGTCGCCGCCTTCGGTGTAGAGGTCGGCGGGGGAGTGGAGTTCGGGCTCGAGGTCGAGGACGGCGTGCCAGCTTGCGCCGGATTCGAACCAGACGTCGAGGATGTCCGTCTCTTTGCGGAATTCTTTGTGGCCGCAGGAAGGGCAAGATGTGTTTTTTGGAAGCAGAACGGATGCTTCGTGTTGGTACCAGGCATCGGCGCCCTCTTTTTTGAAGAGATCGACGATGCTCTTGTTGATGGATTTGTTGTTGAGGGGTTCACCGCATTTGTCGCAGAGGAAGACGGCGATGGGGACACCCCAGATGCGCTGGCGCGAGATGCACCAGTCGGGGCGGGTGGCGATCATGTTGGAGATACGCTCTTCGCCCCAGGCTGGGTCCCAGACGACCTGCTTGATTTCGTCGAGGGCGCGCTGGCGGAAGGTGGTTGTGACGCCCTGGTCGGTAACCATTGGGGTTTCCATGCCGATGAACCACTGCTCTGTGGCGCGGACGATGATGGGGTTGTGGCAGCGCCAGCAGTGCGGGTAGGAGTGCTCGTAGGTAGCGGCGCTGAGGAGGGCTCCCTTTTCTTTGAGGAGTTCGATGATGACGGGGTTGGATTTGAAGACGGTGAGGTCTTCGTAGGGCTGGGCGTTGTCGCCACCGCCGAAGCGGCCGGTGTGGCGCTGGCGGCCGGCGTTGTCGACGTACTGGATCTCGGGCAGGTGGTAGCGCTTGCCGGTGTCGAAGTCGTCGACGCCGTGGGCGGGTGAGGTGTGGACGGCTCCGGTGCCCTGGTCGGCGGTGACGTAGTCGGCGGTGACGCCGAGGATGCTGCGGTCGAGGAATGGGTGCTGGAAGGTGGTCCCTTCGAGCGCACCGCCGGGGAAGTTTGCGATGACGTCGGTTTGGGATGCAGGTTCGCCGTTATTTTTGCCGCTCATCAGATTGCAGTTCACAATGACGGAGGAGAGCAGGGCTTCGGCGACGATGTAGGTGGCGTCAGCGCACTGGATGGCTACGTATTCGAGCTCCGGGTTGAAGGCTACGGCCTGCGATGCGGGGAGGGTCCACGGGGTGGTGGTCCAGATGATGGTGTATACGGATTTTCCTCCGAGCGCGGCGCGGATGGCGGAGGGATCGCTGGTGAGGGCGTAGCGGACGTAGACGCTGGGCGAGGTGTGCTGTTCGTATTCGACCTCGGCTTCGGCCAGCGCGGTCTTGTCGTGGATGCACCAGTAGACGGGGCGGAGGCCTTTGTAGACGAAGTTCTTTTCGAAGAAGTCGTAGAAGGTCTCGACGATGCTGGCCTCGTAGCCGTTGGACATGGTGAGGTAAGGGGTGTCCCAGCGGCCGAAGACACCGATGCGCTCGAACTGGGTGCGCTGGAGGTCGACGTATTTCTGCGCGTACTCGCGGCAGGCGCGGCGGACGGCGAGGGGGTCCATCTCGAGTTTTTTGCGGCCGAGCTGCTCGTCGACTTTAATTTCGATGGGGAGGCCATGGCAGTCCCAGCCGGGGACGTAGGGAGCATCGAAGCCGGCCATGGTTTTGGTCTTGACGACGAAGTCCTTGATGCACTTATTGAGGGCGTGGCCGAGGTGGATGGCTCCGTTGGCGTAGGGAGGTCCATCGTGGAGGATGTATTTGGGGGCTCCGGCTCGGGCGGCGCGGATTTGGGCATACAAGTGCTGTTGCTGCCAGGCGGCCAAGCGAACCGGCTCGTTCTGCGGCAGGTTTGCCTTCATAGGGAAGGTCGTCTGAGGCAGGTTCAGAGTGGATTTTAGCGCCTTTGGAGCGGATTTTTGGTCTTCGGGGTTTCCCTGGGGAGCGTCCGGCATTTATTCCTCGTATTCCTTGATAGCGGAAGTGCAGTTTGCGCCAAACTCTTATTGTAGACGGGGAAACGGGAAGAACAAAAAGGGGTAAGAGACATTCACGGGGGGGATGCGTCCAAGATAACGAGCGCTGGAGGGTGAAAGTTTGTAGAATGTTTGTGGAGCCAGAGAGCGCCTGCTGTACCGAAAGAAAAACCGGCGAAAGATCGGAGATGTATTGACAGAAGTAGTGTGCGCAGGATTTTTTAATGTAGGTGGTGGGTGGCCGTGGCCGCTGCCATCGAGGCTAAGCAGCTTATGGCGAATTCATTGTTGACTCCACCACCACAGATCGATCCCGAGAGACCTGCCCCGAAGTTGCGTCCGGCAGATGCGCCGCATCTGAATGAAGAGACCGATGGCTCGATGTGGACGTCGCTGATTGCGAACCTTCGGGACGCGTTCAGCAAGAGTACGGAAGAGCCCCTGCAACTGGAATCGAAGCCGGCGGATAGTGATTTTATTATTAAAGAGGAGGGGGTTTTCACCTCTCTGTGGGCCAGCATTCGGGATGTGTTCTTCCCGGTAAAACTGCCTCCTTTGGTGCTGGAGTCGAAGCCGATTGCGGTCGTCGACCGGATGAAGACCAAGCAGAGTCCGCTGGCTACAGGATCTGCCGTTGCTATTTACGCTCTACTGATTTTGCTGATCGCCTACATGCTGCATAAGAAGGTTCAGTTTTCTGCTCCGGTAAAGGCGATGGTGGTGACGGACCTTGCGATCCCGCCGCAGGCTCCGCCGAAGATGGAGAAGATGGGTGGCGGTGGTGGACAGCGCGGGCCAACTCCGGTGACGAAGGGGACGCCGCCGAAGTTTGCGGATACCCAGATTGTGCCGCCCAATAAGCCTCCACTCATTGAACCGAAGATTCATATCGAGCCAACTATCGAGGTTCAGCAGGACGTGAAGATGGCGAGCAGCATTCCGCAGATTGGGATTGCGAGTTCGCCGCTGGTGGGAATGTCGATGGGAAATGGTTCGGGGACGGGGCTTGGTTCGGGCAATGGTTCCGGGCTTGGACCCGGGTCGGGTGGAAATACGGGCGGTGGGCCGAGGCGAATTGGCGGTGGTGTTTCGGCACCGGTGCTGATCTTTTCGGTCGAACCGGAGTTCTCTGAAGAGGCTCGCAAGGCCAAGGTTGCAGGAAATGTACTGGTCAACCTGTGGGTCGATACCAATGGAAATCCTAGCCATGTGCGTGTGATTCGCGGCGTCGGCATGGGGCTCGATGAGAAGGCAGCCGAGGCGGTGAGACAGTATAAGTTCAAGCCTGCGATGGAGAATGGAAAGCCTGTCCTGGTGGAATTGAACGTCGAGGTCAACTTCCAGATCTTCTAGGCTTCGATACAGAACGACGTAACAGTGAAGGGATAAAAACGGATAAGAGCGGTGCATGATCGCTCTTATCCGTTTTTACTTCTTATCATCGTTACGCCTTGTTCTTTTGTTTTGCGTGTGACTTAGGCGAGTTGGAGTGTTGTCTGGGGTTGATTGTTTGAGGACGAGGGAATGAGCCTGGTGTCCGGCGCGGACTTCAGGCTGAAGCGATCGACCTGCTGCTCGAGTGTGACTGCAGTGGTGCGCAGCGATTCAATTCCGGCGGCGGTGGTGGCCATCTCGGTGAGGTTCTCGTGGCTGAGGGAGTGGATGGCATCAAGGCTTGCGCTGGATTGGTCGGCGGCGGCGGCCTGCTGCGAGGCGGCGATAGCGATTTGGGCGATCATGCGATCGACGCGTTCCGCCATGCCGATGATACGTTCGAGCGCTTCGCCGGCCTGGGTGGTGGTGACGACGCCCTGCTCCACGGTGCCGGTGCCGCTCTCCATGCTGGCGATTGCGGTGCGTGTGCGGTCCTGAATGCCCTGAATCATGGTGGCGATCTCGCCGGTGGCTTGTGCTGTGGATTCGGCTAGGCGTCGAACCTCTCCGGCGACGACAGCGAAGCCGCGGCCCTGGTCTCCTGCGCGGGCGGCTTCGATGGCGGCGTTGAGGGCGAGGAGATTGGTCTTACGGGCGATCTCGTCGATGACGGTGACGATCTGCGAGATGCGCCGGGAGTCATCTCCGAGGAGGCCGACGGTGGCTGAGGTGTCGCTGACTGCGGTGGCGATGGAGTGCATGCTGCCGAGGACCTGCTTGACGATAGTCCCTCCCTCGCGTGCGGTTTCGGCGGCGTTGCGTGCGGTTTCGGCGGCGGACTGAGTGTGGCGGGAGACTTCGGCTATGCTCGCGGACATCTCCTGCATAGCGGTGGCGGCCTGCTGGGTCTGCTGGCTCTGCTGGTCCATGCGGCGGTGGATCTGGTCGGAGGCAGAGCGCATGGAGGCGGCGCTGCCGGTGAGCGTGCCTGCAGTGTTAGCGACCGTGCTGAGGATTCCGCTGAGGTTGGATTGCATCTTTTGTACGGCGTTGGCGAGAGTTCCTGTCTGGTCGTGGGTGTGGAGGACCAGAGGTTCGCCGCTGAGATCACCGGAGGCGATAGCGTCGGCACGGTTCATGACGAGGTTCAGGGCATGAGTGATTCTGCGAGCGAGATAGACGGCGACCGTGCCACCGATGAGAGAGGCGAGAATTGTGCCGAACCAGAGAACCAGGATGGAATTGTGAGTGGCGTGACGGAGGAGTTGTGCCTGCTCGTTGTCTGCGAGGCGGTTCTGCGATTGCGCCAATTGTGAGGTGGTATCGAAGAGATTCTTCTCGAGCGGAAGGATCTGGTTCTGAAGGGTATCGTAGGCCTGCGCCGAGCCCTGGGAGGTCTTTGACTCGTTGAGAGTCTCGACCTGTTCCTCGAGGGCCTTCAAGGTTGAAAGGCCTGACTCGAGCGAGTTGATGCGCGCTGCGTCGGCTCCCATGTCTACGTGAATGCTGCTCTGGCGCAGCTTTTCGAGCGAGGATAGGGCTAGTTCGAACTCGTCACGCCGGGCGTTGCGGTAGGCGACCGAGGAAGCCGGATTGATGCCGAAGAGCATGTAGGATTCGAGGGAACGAATCGACTCGGTGAAGTGAGAACGAATGTCTCGCGTGGTCATGATGATGGGGATCCGGTCTTCGGTGACCCTATTCGAGAGGGTATTGGCTTGATCGATGTA
Organism: uncultured Acidobacteriaceae bacterium; assembly: GCA_963720955.1. Lineage (GTDB taxonomy): Bacteria > Acidobacteriota > Terriglobia > Terriglobales > Acidobacteriaceae > Edaphobacter. The sequence continues at coordinate 63,847 of CAVRHK010000011.1, forward strand.
GCGGTGGACGATGCCGGCGCTGAGGACGACGGTGCCGATCATGGCGGTGCTCTTCAGGTACATCTTGGATTGCAGTTGCATGGGACCTCGGAACGAAGCTGGATGGTACGGTTGGAATCTACCGGCCGTCTGGGGTGAAGTTGATGTCGATCTCCGACTCGGAAACTTCGGGACCAGGGACGAAACGCCAGCGGCTGACCGCGTCCTGAGCGGCAGGTGCAAGCAGGGCGTGGCCGGACTCTACCTTGGTGCAAGAGACCTTTCCGTCCGGCTGGATGGTGACGAGCAGGACGACCTTTCCGCTGACGTGCATGCGACGAGCGAGTTCTGGGTAGGTGGGGGGGATGCGGGCGACTACGGCACGCTGGGTGACTGCGGCAAAGGCGCTGCATACGCAGACGGCCAGCCCTCCGGCGAGAAGGAGGGTGCACGGGAAACGAAATGAAATTGCCAAGAGAAACCTCCATGTTCAGAGGTTGTATCGGCGGGGGTGGGAGCGGGCTTTAGCGGGGGGTGAGTACAGGCGAGGCGATTTCGGCGAAGGTGAGGTTCTCGGCTGGGCTGGCGGTGCGCTGCTTCCAGTCGAGGAAGAGCTTGCCGTAGCTGTCGGTGAGGCAGCTGGCGGGGTCGACGTTGAGTTCGGCCAGGGTGCGGTCGATCCAGTCGGTGGGGCCTTCGAGCTCGGCGAAGGTGCCGATGGGGGTCTCGTCGATGACTAGATGGGACGTGGTGTTGGTGGCGGGGTCGAAGATGGACCACTCGGTACGGTACTTCTCGTAGATGAAGGCGGGTGTGTAGCCAAGCTGGGCGAAGACCTCGGCCAGGGCGTGCGGGTCGGAGACCGCGGTCTCGGTCTCGATGCGGATCTTGTAGCGAGAGGGCTCGGCGATGCGGTCGTCGATGCGCTTGTGGGTGAGGATGTGAATCCCGCCGTATTCGCGAAGGCGGAGGATCTGGCGTTTTAGCCTGAGGTCGCGGTTGGGGGTGTCGAAGAGGGTGTTGTGTTCGAAGGTGCGTGGGGTTTCGAGGCGGAAGCCGAGGCGCGGGAGGCGGGATTGAAGAGCTTCTGGGTCCGCGACGGGGAACTTCAGTTCGATTTCGGCAGCCTGCATGGGTGGAGTATACGAGGCGGTCGCGGTGTAAAACGAGGGCATTATTTCGATTTTGCGGCTTTTTCGAGGCGGTCGCGGATGGCGAGTCCAAGGCCGACCGATTCGGGAAGCGGACAGAGAATGACGGAGACGCCGCGACTGTCCAGCTCGCGCAAACCTGCGAAGAGAGTCTGGGCGAGGGCGGTGTTGTCGTCAAAGGAGTTCCAGCGGAAGATTTCTACGTGGCGGTGATGGATGGTCCAGTCTTGCGGGAGCATAACGCCGGTTTTTTCCTTGTCTGCGATCAGTTGAACGAGGCGGTTGTTGAGTTCGGATTCGGTGTCGACGAGAATGAGGCGGGCACGGGGAGCGTAGTGACGGACGCCTACGCCGGGTGAGGGGAGGCTCTGCGGTTCGGCTGTGGTTTGCTGAGGTGGTTGGTAGAGGGTAACTGGGCCGGCGATCGGTTCGAGCATTGCTGCGGTGATGGCGCCGGGGCGGTAGAGGATAATCGGTGATTGGTTGGGATCGAGGACGGAGGATTCTACGCCGACGGTTGTGGGGCCTCCGTCGAGGATGGCGTCGATGCGGTGGTCGAGGTCTTCGAGGACGTGGGTGGCGGTGGTTGGGCTGATGCGACCGAAGCGGTTTGCGCTGGGGGCGGCGATGGGCAGGCCGGTGGCTTCGATGAGGGCGAGAGCGATGGGGTGGGCGGGCATGCGGACGCCGACCAGAGGCCTTCCGGCGGTGACGTTGTCGGGCACCTGTGCGGTGCGGGGGAGGAGGAGCGTCAGCGGGCCGGGCCAGAAGGCGGCGATGAGTCGTTCGGCCTGTGGAGGGACGATGGCGATCTGATCGAGCATGACGCGATCGCTGACGTGAACGATGACGGGGTCCCAGTTCGGGCGTTCCTTGGCGGCGAAGATGCGGGCTACGGCGTTGGCGTCTAGTGCGTTGGCGCCGAGGCCGTAGACGGTTTCGGTGGGGAAGGCGACGGTGCCGCCGTTGCGAAGAATTTCTGCGGCGCGGGCGATGTCCTTCGAGGACGTGGTGAGGCGCGCTGTTGTGCGGTCGGGCCGGTTCATCTGCTGGCGAGTTGGCCGGCGAAGGCGTCGAGGGAGAGGCTGCGGAGGAGGTTGCGGCGGAGGCCGCTCTGAACCTGGTCGAGGCCGCGGGAGGCGTTTTCGATCCAGGCGAAGTTGAGGGTGTCGTTGAGGCGGTCGAGCTCGGGGCGGAGGTCGGTGTTGCGGACGAGTTCCGGAGTGCCGGCGCCGAGCAGGAGAAGGTCTTCGAGGAGGAGCGAGAGTGTGCGCAGGAGAGAGGAGGTCTTTTGCTGGCCTTCGGCACCGGCTCGGTAGGTCTCGGTCATCTTGAAGAGGGCGGTGTGGTCGGGTTCGGTGGCGGCGTTGCGAAGGAGGAGGAGCGCGTCGGCGCGGGCGGCGATGTAGGCAGTGAGGTCGAAGCCGAGGGCTTTGCCGGCTGCTCCCTGCGCGAGGCGGGCGATGAGGGTGCGTTGTTGCGGGGGGACGTCGGGGCGGCGGTCGGCGAGGAGCATCTCGATCTCTTCGACCGGTAGTGCGCCGAGGCGGACGGTGGCGCAGCGGGAGCGGATGGTGGGGAGGAGTTCGCCGGGATTTTCGGCGAGGAGGATGAGGTGGACCGTGTCGGGTGGTTCTTCGAGAACTTTGAGGAGAGAGTTGGCGGCCTCCTTCATGAAGTTCGAGGCGGTGAGGATGAAGACTTTGCGCGGAGCTTCGCTGGGCAGGTAGTGGGAGCTTTGGATGAGGGTGCGTACCTGACCTAGTTTGATGAGGAGTTGCGGCGGGTCGGGCGGAATGATGAGGACGTCGGGGTGGGGCTGGATGAGGACGCGGGTGTCCTTCTTGTCGACCTCGCGGAGCTCTTCGCGAGCGGCGACTGCTTTGTCTACCTCTTCTTCGAGGTTGGCGACGGAGGCGATGCGGGTGCAGTTGTGGCAGACGCCGCAGAAGCTGGCGAGGGATTGGCCGTTGGACCAGAGGTCACGGGGTTGGCGTTCGCACTCGACCGCCATGGCGAGCATGAGAGCGAGGGTGTATTTTCCTGCTCCGCTGGGGCCGGCGAGGATAAGCGAGTGGGGGAGACGGCCGGATGATATGGCGGTGCGGAGGTGCTCGATGGCGGTGCTGTTGCCGATGAAGTCGTTGAAGGTGGCGGGGAGTGCGGGCATTCGTTCCTGGTCTCTCCTTCCTGCTCGTTTCGAGCTATTTTCGGGGTATCCCCCGGAGGTACTTTGTTGTCTAAAGTCTTCGATTCATTTGGGTTGAGTCTGGACTTCGTTTATGGTTAGTCACTCATTAGTTCTGCTCAAATTTGTCCTCTATTTCAATGATACGCGGTTCGGCCAGGGAATACGCCAAACGGGAGGGAGCGTAAAAGGTGCGTGGTTGTTGGGTTTTGTGGTGATGGGTGGGTCTGGAGGACTTGACATGTGATTTTTGGGCGGAAAATGGGGAAAGAAAAAAGCAGATCCCCTTCGGGGATGACAACCAGAAAGGCAAAGACAAGCATCAGTCGCCGCATCCGTTTGGGATTGGGGCTGAGTGAAACCCACATCTCAGAATCGAGATGTGGGGCACTCGTATTTCCTAGAGGGATTTAAAGGGATGTTAGCGGATTGCGGAATGCCTTTGCTGCTTTGGTGATGAACACGATGAAGAGGATCAGCAGGAGGGTTTGGGCGATTTTGAATGGCGTCTCGGTGCCGGTGGGGGCGAGGGCGTGAAAGACGGGGACGTGCTCGAAGGTCTGCGCGATGAGGACGAAGACGTTGAAGTAGAGGGCGATCATTGCGGTGATCGCGTAGGTGCGGCGCCATCCTCCTTTGAGGTGGAAGACGTACAGGGCGACGAGGGCGATGGCGAGCACGATCATTGAGAGGACGCCGAGGATGATGCCTGGAGTCACCTTGTCGTTGGGAAAGCAGAAGCCGGTGAGGCTGGTCAGGATGGTGGTGACGAGAAACACGGCGTTCCAGGGGCTGGGGAGAGTGTCTTTGAGGAGGCCGAAGAGGACGAGGAAGCCAGATCCGATGCCGATGAGGCTAATGATTACGTGCAGGATGGTGAACGTGCTAGTGCTCATTCCTAGAATCATGGTGAACTCCTCTTTTGCGGGAATCGAAACTTTTTGTTGCCCGATGCGTTATCTAAGATGAGTGAACGATGGAGTGCCGGGGAAGTTCTTTTTATACTGTCATTTCCGGTTCACAGCAACAGGGATGTTGGGCGAAGGCTGAACCTCTTCCTTGGTGCGACAAACTGTGATTTTGTTAAACCCTGAGGTCCCTGCGATGCGATCTTCTGTCCTGCGGGTTTCGTTCTTGATTTTGTTGGCGGGTATTTTCCCGTTTAGCTTGTCTGCGCAGGAACCGGTTGCGACGCCTCAGCCACAGGCGCAACCTGCAGCGGTTCCACCCACTCAACCAACGGCCGCAGACGCCACCTGGACAGGCGGTACCGGGGCCTAACGACGTGCAGGCGACGAAGGACAACAACGGCACCTTCACGATTCAGCGGACGACTCGCCTGGTGGTGCTTGACATGGTGGTGACCGATGCCAAGGGCAATATCGTCACGGATCTGAAGCGCGATGATTTTCATGTGACGGAGTTGGACGAGCCGCAGACCATTCTCAACTTCGAGGAGGCGGGATCGCATACGGTGAAGCCGGAGATGAACATCGAGTCAACCGCCGACCTTGACCGGGTGGCTCCGCGGGCGCCGGTGAATATTATTCTGCTGGACGAGTTCAATACGCGCTTTGAAGACATGGCGTTCGCGCGCTATTCGCTGAAGAAATATCTTGAGCGGGAGCCGGGCAAACTGAGTACGCCGACGATGCTGATCGCGGTTAATCTGCAGCAATTCACAGTGCTTCGTGATTACACGCAGAACAAGGATGAGATTCTGTCGGCGCTGGACCATCACTTCGCGGCCTATCCGTGGCAGGCTCATCAGGGCGCGTGGATCGGAGAGCGCTATGCCACCGCGTTCCTTACGCTGAGGCGAGTGGCAGAGGCGGTGGTGGGCCACCCGGGGCATAAGAACATGATCTGGATTGGCCGGGGCTTTCCAGCTCGGCCCGTTAGCGTCGCGCTGGATACGGACACTCGTGTGCAGAACGCAGTGCAAGAGTGCGTGAACGAGCTTCGAGACGCGCGGGTGACGCTCTACACGATCGATCCGGCGGGTCTTCAGGTGAACCCCGCGGAATACGGCGCGGCTGCAGCGTTCAACGATCCCTTCGGCGGCAACTATGAGTTCAACCGGCTGGCGAAGGCGACGGGGGGTCGCACACTCTACGGACGCAACGATGTGGACGCTCAGATAGGGACCGCGATTCGGGATGGCTCGAGCTTCTATACGCTGACCTACAGGCCCCAGGTCCCACCGACCAACCTGAACAAGTTCTACCGAATCAAGGTCACGGTCGATCGACCGGGGCTTACCGTGATCACGCGGCAGGGTTACTACCTTCAATATGGACCGGGGCGGGTCGATCCGGTCAAGCCGTCACGGAAACTACTTTCAGATCTGGCTTTAGCCGATAGCAGCACGATGGCCTACGACGGCGTCCGGATGACGCTGCAGGCTTCGCCCACGGACCCATACTCTTTTACGGTTCACGTGGATGGGGCGGGGTTGGCATGGACGTACGCGACCGACACGGAGCCGCGGCATACGGAGGTAGTTCTCATGGTGTCGAGCTTCGACAAGAAGGACAAGGAAGTGACGCGCGATGCCAAAGTTATCAAAGTCAGCGCGCCTACGAGCGTTGAGCCGACCGGCAGACTACTGCGCAATCTGGATCTCACGTACAAGATAGACCACAACCCGAAGGCGGTGCGTGCGCGCTTTGTGGTTCGCGTTACAGCGTCGGGGCGCATTGGGACGGCGGACGCTATGCTGGCACCACCCGCGGCCACTGGTAATCAGACGCCTTGATGGGCGTGACGGCCTTGTTAGTAGAGCAGGAGAGCGATGTGGTAAGTGGTGAACTGCTGGTTGGCTTGTCTGCCTGAGCACGCGCCGACGGCGGCTGTGGTGTATTTGGCCTTATCGAGATTCTGGAGGACGACGTCGGGAAGCTGACTGATGTCGGCCCCGTCCCACTGGATGACAAGTTTGGGGGTGCCGGCCTGGCCTTGCGACATCATGCAAGTCTTGCGGGCGTCTTCGTTCGATCGAGCAGGGGGAAAGCCCTGGGCCTGGAGGAGCTTGGATACCTGATGCTCGACTGCGTCGGGTGTGAGGGTGGGGACGTTGCGGGCGAAGTCTTCGACGGCGAAGAGGAGGCCCTGGTTTTGAACGACGGCGATGCCTACGGCGTTGAGGTTGGGGTTAAGCAGGTTGGCGCGATGGGTGGGCGTGGTCATCCAGATCTGCTGGAGGGATTCGGGTGTGTCTCCGTGGCCGGCGATGTTTTCCGAGATGGTGCTGAATTTGGCGCCGGCGTTGGCTCCGCGCGTTAAGAGATCGGGTTCGCCTGGATACTGGTGGAGCATCTGGGGATTACGCACGACCAGTTGGAGGTGTGCACGCGCGGCGCGGGCAAGGGAGTTGTCCCATTGCAGCGGAGGAAGGTTGTGGGCGGCGCGGGCTTGATTGGCGAGTTGCAGGAGGGATTGTTCGGGGGAACCCGGTGTTTGAGCGTGCACGTGCATCGCGGGGATCAGCAGGATTGTTGCGGCGAGGAGGAGGAGTCGAGATGTTTGCATTTTGTATTGGGTGGGTATGCCTGTTGGTGAGATGAGGACGGTATGGAACTGGCGCCGAGGATTAATTGGCGGGTTCCGATAGACTGGTATCAAGTGTACCGAAACAGACTTGCAGGGGAGCCTGGGTTTGGCCGTCACTGTCAGTTTTGAAAGCTAAAGGATTTTTACCTATGAAGTTGTTGTGCCTCGCACCATGTCTCGCGTTGGTCCTTTTAAACGTTGCCGCCCGTGCTCAAGATAACCCGTCCCCGGTGACCGCTTCGACCGAGAGCCACATTGGTGTTGAGCCGGGGGACGTTGGCCTGTATGTGAATCCGGTTGCTATCCACATTACGAACTCGCAGCCGGACACCGGGGTGTTCGCGTTTCTCGGCGACAATACGACCGCGCGCTGGTTCTGGGGCGCGAATATCGGGGGGTATGTGAATTTCTTTCACGACCCGAAGTTCGACGTGGGCATCGATGTTCGGGACTCAATTGTGAGCGGCAATAACGCGACTTTGAACAGCTTTCTGGTTGGGGGGCGGATCATCGCTAAGCCGATTGCGGAGAAGTACAAACCTTATCTGCAACTCTCGGTGGGTGTGGGGAGCTCGAAGGCACCGCACAGCACCGTCCACCTGAGCCGATTCGAATATGGGATCTATGGCGGGATTGATTACACGTTGTCGAAGCACGTGGACTTCCGAGCGTTTGAACTGGGCTATGGTTCGGTTTCGACCATCAGCAGCGGGAACTTTGGCGGGACGATGTCGTTTCCTAATTCCAGACTATTCAGCGTGAGTTCGGGGCTGGTCTTCCGCTTTCCGTAATGCGGTGTGAAGAGTGCGGGCTTAGCGCGGGGTGAGCCGCATCATCAGAGGGTCGCGGGGTCGAAGCGTGATCTTGGGCTGTGGGACGGGCGGGGTGGCGCCGAGGTAGGACATTCGCCAGCGCTGGGCGATGGTCGCGATGCTGAAGACGCCTTCCATCCAGGCGAAGCTTTCGCCTATGCATTGACGGTTGCCGCCGCCGAAGGGGAAGTAGGTGAACTTTGGGCGTGCGGCTTTGGCTTCGGGGGTGAAGCGGTCGGGATCGAAGCGGAGTGGATCGGGGAAGTACTCCGGGGTGCGGCTCATGATGTATTGGCTGAAGAAGACGTGGGCGCCTGCGGGAATGTTGTACGGGCCGAGGTGGACTTCGCGGGTGGACATGCGGCCCATGGCCCAGGCGGGTGGGTAGAGGCGCATGGATTCGGCGAAGACCTGCTCGGTGTAGCGGAGAGCTGGGTAGTCGGCGAGGGTGGGGAGGCGTTGCTGGTCGCCGGTGCCGAGGACTGTGTCGAGTTCGGCGTGGAGTTTGGCTTCGACTTCGGGGTTCTGCGAGAGAAGGTACCAGGTCCAGGTGAGGGCGTTGGCTACGGTCTCGTAACCGGCGAGGAAGATGGTGAGGACTTCGTCGCGGACCTGAATGTCGGACATGTGTTCGGGCTGTTTTCCGGCGTCGGCGTCGGCTTCGGTGGGTTCGTAGGTGCTGGCGAGGAGCATGGAGAGGAGATCGCCCTTGTCGGGTTCTCCGGCTGCTGCGGCTGCGCGGTGTTCGGTGATGAGGCGGTTGACGACGGCGTCGAGGTGGGCTTTGGATTTGCGGAATTTGATGAGGCCGGGGATGGGGAGGTGGAGAAAGTTTTCGAGCCGGGGAAAGGCGACGATGAAGTTGTAGAGGCCCATGATGGTGTTGACTTCATCGTTGATGGCGCGGATGTCGGGGGTGACTTCGGTGTCGAAGAGGGTGCGGGCGACGATTTCGAGCGAGAGAGCCATGCTGGCAGCGGCGATGTCGATGGTCTGGCCGGGCTGCCATTGGTCGCGATGGGATGCGGCGATGGAGACGATTTGAGTTCCGTAGGCGGCTATGCGCTGGCGATGGAAGGCGGGGGCGGCGATGCGGCGCTGGCGGATGTGGATGGGGTCGTCGGAGGTGATGAGGCCTTCGCCGAGAAGTATCTTCATGCGACGGACGGTACGTTCTTTGACGAAGTGGGCGGCGTCGGTGACGAGGACGTTCTGGATGTATCGGGGGTCGTTGATGAAGACGATAGGAGTGCCCATGAAACGGTAGTGGGCGATGTTGCCGTATGTTTTGTGAAGGTATTCGAAGAGCCGGATGGGATTGCCGAGCTTGACCCAGCGGCGGAACATGTAGATGTGCAGAGGGTAGCGCAGACCGGGGAGCTGCTGCACGATTCTGGGGGTCGACGGTGTAACGGGCGAGACGTTCGAGGCTTTGACTTCGGAGCTCATGCTTCCACGATGGATGCCTTGAGGGTTGGTTTCGCTGCGGAGATTCTCTTCGCGACGATGTCGTGAATATCTTTCTCGATTTCTTCGATGCCACCATTTCTATCGATGGTGACGACGCGGTGGGGTTCGCGGGCGGCGATTTCTTTGTACTTCTCGTAGATGCGGCGGTAGAAGTCGTCGGACTCGCGCTCGAAGCGGTTTTCGTCGGTGCCTTGTTGCGCAACGTGGCGCTGGTTGCGGCGGCGGGCGCGTTTCAGGGACGACTCGAGTGAGGGAAGAAGAAGGATGGTGAGGTCGGGCTGGAGGTTGTCGCAGGCGGCGGCGTGCATGGCAAGGACGCGCTGGCTGCCGAGCTGGCGGCCACCGCCCTGGTAGGCCTCGGAGGAGTCGGTGTAACGGTCGCAGAGGACGATGGAGCCGGCGGCGAGGGCTGGAAGGATGATCTCGGCGATGGACTGGGCGCGGTCGGCGAACATGAGGGCCATCTCGGCGGCTGGGGCGATCTGGCCGACAGTGGCTTCGGATTTTGAGTCGAGGAGGACGCTGCGGATGCGATCGCCGAGGGCGGTTCCGCCCGGGTTGCGCATGGTGACGACTTTGTGGCCTTCGGCCTCGAGGGTTGCGGCGAGGCGGCGGATCTGGGTGGTTTTTCCGGAGCCGTCAAGGCCCTCGAAGGTGATGAAATATCCGCGCGGCATAGCCTTCAGCTTATCGCAGATAGGTGGGGCCTCGCGGGCATCGTTCCACGTGCAGGAGGATTGAAGGGCAACGACAAATGGCGATCGGTTTTCGGCTGATCGGTTCTGGGGGCTTCAGTTTTTCGATGCGACGGTGGGTGCAGGTTGCCAGGTAACGCCTGAGTCGGCGATGACAATGGTGAGTGGACCTTCGGCGCCCTCTTTGAGGAAGGGCCCGTCGGATTTGTGGTCCTGGTGGGCGCTGTCTGTGTAGAGGAGCTTCATGTTGCCGGAGCCGAGGACTTTGAAGCGATAGTGGAAGTCGGCGCCGGGGGCGAGCGCCTGGGTGCCGAAGCTGGCGCTGGGGTAGTCGACTTCAAGGAGTGCGATGGGTTGGGCGGTGTGGTTGCTTACCGTGGTGACAACGTATGGGGAGTGGCAGCCGGTGGCGGCGAGGAGGCTTGTGAGAAGCGCTAGGGTGCGGATGCGGTGCATGAGAGTCAAGAGTATCAGGGTGAGGGCCCTGGGCTGGAGTCTGGGATGTCCCAAAAGAGTGGAGAGGCAACAGCAGATCCCCTTCGGGGATGACAACAAGAAAGGCAAAAGCAAATGCAGATGCGGGGGTTCTTCGCTGCGCTCAGAATGACAAGTTCTGGGGGAACGCGAAGCTGTTCGGCGAGCCTGTTAGCGTTGTGCGTTCGTGTTGTATTTAGAGGAAGGGGAGGAAGTCGGAGGTGCGTTGGGGTTTTTCGAGGATTCGGGCGGTGAGGACTGCGCCGCTGCGATTGTCGTGGAGCGTAATGGGAAAGGCGAGGACGCTCCAGGTGAGTTGCTGCTCGTCCGGGCGCGGCTGGTTGAGTAGGCCACGGCGGGTGCGGTCAATGTAGGTCTCGCGGCTATGGCAGACGGTCTGGATGACTTCGCGCCAGTCGCGCATGAGAGGGTGAAGCTCCTGAAAGACGCAGCGGCCTATGAACCAGTCGCGTGGCTGGCCGAGGTATTCAGCAGCGGCGTCGTTGCAGTGCTGCCAGATGCCGTTTTCGTCGAAGATCTGGACGAGAACGTCGGAGCCAATGGTGAGTGAGAGGCGTGAGTAGAAGAAGTCACGCGCGTCGACGACGACGGGGGCGCCGCGGCGTTTTGCGCCGAGGGAGCTCAGGGCGTCGAGGAGGTCCTCGACGGAGCTGTGGCCCTTGAGGAGATGCATGTCTTCGACACCGCCAAAGTAGCGGTCGAGGGTGGCGGAGAGAATGATGATGGGGACGTGGGGGCGGCGGCGGCGAAGAAGGGCGGCGACCTCGGTTCCAAACTGGCCGGCGCCAAGGTGGTAGTCGAGGACCGCGATGTCAATACTGTTGAAGAGGTCGGTGGCCTCTTCGATGGTGGCGGCTGGGACGCACTCGTAGCCGTGCTGGCGAAGGATGGCAGTGCGGAGGTGGAGATTATTGGGTTCGTCGTCGAGCAAGAGAACGCGGACCGGTTGTCGCAGGTTCGGCATCTGGTGAAGGACGCTAGGTATGCTGTCGGGAGGCTCAATCATGGCCATACCTCCTAATGATGCTTCTTTATACAACGATAGTCACCACTTAGGTGGTTATTTTAGTTTAGATTTCATATCGCGGAGCAACTCGGGAAGACGATTGACCAAGGGCTACGGAGCGGAGCCATTGGCGATTGTCGACAGCGGGGTAGCCGCTGACGACTTTACCGGGGGCTACATCGCCTGGGATGCCAGTTTGGGCGGTGGCGATCGCTCCGTCGCCTACCGTACAGTGTCCAGCGACTCCGACCTGGCCCGCCAGGATGACATTTTTTCCGATGGTTGTGGATCCAGCGAGCCCGACCTGGGCGCAGAGGAGGGTGTTCGGGCCGACCGTCGACCCGTGGCCTACCTGGACCAGGTTGTCAACCTTGGCTCCGACGTGGATTCGGGTCTCGCCGATGGAGGCACGGTCGATGCAGGCATTGGCCTGGACCTCGACGTTGTCGTCGATGACGACATGGCCGGATTGCAGGATCTTGTACCAGGTGCCGTCGGACTGGCGGGCGAAGCCGAAGCCGTCGGCTCCGACGATGACTCCGTTTTGCAGGATGACGTTGTCGCCGAGCAGGCAGTGTTCGCGGACGACGGCGTGGGTGTGGGCGAAGAGATTGTTGCCGGCACGGGCGTGGGGGTAGAAGACGACGTGGGGGAGAATGGTGGCGTTCTCGCCGATAGTGACGTTGTCGCCGATGACGGCGTAGGCGCCGATGTGGGCGTTTGCCCCAATGTGTGCGGTGGAGGCGATGGCCGCGGTGGGGTGGATGCCAGGGGGGTAGACGGGGGCTTTGTAGAAGAGCTCGATGGCAAAGGCGAAGGCGAGATAAGGATTGTCGACGCGAAGAGTTGCGGTGGAGAGCTGGGGGAAGCCTGGTTCGACGAGGATGGCCGTTGCTCTTGTGGAGCGGGCGAGGGCTGCGTACTTGGGGTTGGAGACGAAGGTGAGGTCGCCGGGAGCTGCGGATTCGATTCCTGCTACGCGGGTGATTTCGGCGGAGGGATCGCCGATGAGGGTGGCGTCCAGGTACTCGGCCAGCTTGGCTAACTTCATCGATTGCATGGGGGGATTATATAGAGCGATGGGCGTAAGGTTTTGGGCGGTGTGAGCGATGCAGGACGCTTTAGTTGGGGCGGCTGTTGGGCGGTGGGATGAGGTCGTCGAACAGGTCTTCCTGCATGGAGGGGACAGAGGCGGCGGGGAGGGGCTTGCGGCGGGAGGGGGTGGTGATGACGGCGAGGAGTTGGAGTTCGTTGATGGAGGTGCGAGGCACGTAGATTCGCTGGGTGTTGGAGCGGGTATCGGGCGGGATGAGATGGAGGCCGCCGTCCTGGATAAGGTCGTCGGTGAGGGTGATGTCGATGGGGGCGAGGCCTTCGAGGAGGTCGCCGCTGCGGAAGGTCATGCGGAGCCATAAGCCCTCGGTGCGAGGCTTGGCGAGGAAGGTGCGGCGGGTGAGGCGTTCAGGGTTGGAGTTGTCGTGGAGGTTGAATTCGCGGACGTAGCAGATGTGCTTGATGTCGTTGAGAAGAAGAGGTGCGACGCGGCCGGTGAGGTCGAGGAGGTCGATTGCGCGGTTTCGGACGAAGGCTGAGAGAGGCAGGTAGCCGGGGAGGGTTTCGCCTGTAAAGCGACGGACGATGACCTTTTTGTGGGCGGAAGACATAGGCCTTGCGGATTGTCGCACGCTGGCGATGACGGTGGCGAAAAAGGTGAGACCAGCGTAGTCAAATCGCCAATGTTGTGTTACACTTACGTTTTGTGCCTACGTGTCTTAATCTTGATAAACACTTGATACGTCTTAGCTTAGCTAGGGTGCTTTGACGGGTTTTAGTGTACCGGTTTGACCGGCTTGGAGTAAACCTACCAGTATGGCCGATTACATTTATTTGCTTGAAAATCGACTTTCCGCGGCCCAACAGTCTGCGTTGCTTGCGGTTCGCCAAGTAGCTCGTGCCAAAGGGCTTACCGTGTTTCTGGTGGGGGGCGCTGTACGCGACATGACGAGCGGGTCGCCGGTGCGCGATCTGGATGTAGTGGTTCAGGGAAATGCTCTCAAGCTCAAGAAAGATATAGAGAAGATCAAAGGTGTGATCACCGGCGAACACGAGGCTGGACAGTCGCTTTTTGTGCGGTTTCCGGGTGGTGTTCGCGTGGAAATTGGCAGCACTTTGGCGGTCACTTATCCGAAGCCGGGGAAACCTGTCGTGAAGCCGGCAAATATCCTGGACGACTTGCGGCGGAGGGACTTTACTGCGAATGCAATGGCGCTGTCGCTGAATGACGGCTCATACGGGTTGCTGATGGACCCGCTGAACGGGGTGGCGGACATCGAAAACCGCGAGCTGCGGCTGGTGAGCAACTACGGGTTTATCGAAGATCCGGTGCGGATGATTCGCGCGGCGCGGTTTGTGGCTCGGCTGGGTTGGCAGATGGATCCGAAGACCCTGGAGCGGTATGAGACGGGCAAGAAGGAAGAATATATCTCGGTGATGGACTCGTTTCATCGTGGGTATGAGACCGAGGAGATCTTCCACGAGGAAGACCCGCTGCGGGTGCTGAGGAAGCTGGAGTCCGAGGGTTGGATGAAGTACCTGTTCCCGGCGCTGCAGTCGTCGAAGGCGAACACTGCGGAGTTGGAGCGGCTGCGTGAGAGCCAGATGCAGCTGCAGATGCAGGGGATCCATCCTGAGGCGGCGGTAGCGAACTTTCCTTTCCTGACCGCGAAGATGGCGCCGAAGGACGTGGTGGCGCTGAAGAAGAGCTTTGCACGGCAGGGATTTGTCGAGGAGATTGCGGCGTTCGAGGGTGAGGCTAAGGCGTTTGCGGCCGAGTTGTCAGGCAAGGGTGCTGCGACGCCGTCGCAGGCGTGGAAGTTGTTGCACTCGGCCAAGCCGGAGTCGATTTTGTGGGTAGCGCATACGTCGAAGAACGCCGGGATTCAGGCGAAGTTCAAGGGCTTCTTTACGGAGTGGTCGCAGGCGAAGCAGAAGATCCCGTACGTCATGATGCAGGAGATGCGGATCGTTCCTGAACTGCCGGTGTACCGGGAGCTGCTGGACAAGCTGTTCTTCGAGTTGATGGATGGGAAGCTGTCGACTCCGGAGGAGATGAAGGCGTATCTGGAGCCTTACTCTCCGCCAGCTCCGCCGCCGCCGGTGCATCTGCGCCGTCCGCGAATGGCAAAGAAGGACGCGAAGCCGCCGAAGAGCAGGAAGAAGGCTGTGGCGGCCGTCGCCGAGGGTGAGGGGACTGAGCTGGTTGTTGCTGCGGGCGATGGCAAGACGCCCACGACGGAGAAGGCTGGTAAGGGTGCCGTTGCTTCGAAGGCTGCTGCGCCGGTGAAAGGTGCAGGGAAGAAGGTTGAAGTGCCGGTGAAGGTGGCGGCTCCTGTGAAGGGGAAGGTCGCGGTCGCCAAGGCTCCGGCGAAGGCTGTGGCTCCTGTGAAAAAGGCCGTGGCTGCGAAGAAAGCGGATCCGGCAAAGAAGGTCGCTGCGAAGAAGGTTCCGGCGAAGGTCGCGGCCAAGAAGGCTCCTGCCAAGAAGGCTGCGCCAGCGAAGAAGGTTGTGAAGAAGGCGGCTCCGGCGAAGAAGGTCGCGGCGAAGAAAGCACCTGCGAAAGCCGTGAAGAAATCTGCTCCGGCGAAGAAGGCGGTAAAGACCCGCCGCCAAGAAGAAGCGCTAGCTGCGTCGTCTGCACTTGCAGACGTCGTCTGGCGGTCAATTCTTCTGCTGCCTTGTGTATTGCACGTCGGAGAGCTTGTTTTCAGAATTCAAGCACGTGCTCTCAAATGTCCCGTTTAAGCTGTTGGGCCATCTTTCGAAAGACAAATCAACTACAGACTGACAGGTAATCCGTTACGTCGTTTATTAGTTGCTATGGAAACTGTTTCCTAGTATTCTATTGTCATGAAGCGGACGAATCAGTCGCAGGCTCAGGTGAGCGGGTTGACTAGCCATACGGGATTCTGGCTTCGCTTCGTGTCAAACCACGTGTCGCACGCGTTCATGCGAAAGCTGATGAATAGCGGAGTGACCGCAGCGGAATGGGTGGTGCTTCGCGAGATGTACGACAACGAGGAGATATCGCCGAGCAGGCTTGCTGATCTGACCGGGCATGACACGAGGTGCCGCTTCGAAGTTGATCGACCGTCTGGTTGCCAAGAAGCTGGTTTCACGGCAGGAACGCACGGACGACCGTAGATATCAGGATATTGAGCTTACTGCCGTAGGACGTCGGCTGGTTCCGACGATTGCGGCGATTGCAGACCAGAACGACGCGGAGTTCTTTACGGTTCTTTCGGTGAGAGAGCATGCTGCGCTGGTCGCGACATTGAAGAAACTTGTGCAGGCGCATGGCTTCGATCAGATTCCTACGGAGTAGCGAATGGGGGAGAGAGAGACGATGAATGTAACGGTTATCAACGAGACTCTGGCGAAGTCGCAGGCGGGCGAGCTGATCTTCCCCGATGTGGTGCGCAGACTGATGGAGGTGGGCGTTGAATCGTATTTTTGTGATCTCGCCAATGGAGCAGAGACCTTCTACCAGATTGACGGGGAGACCCACACGGAGAAGATGATTTTGCCGGTGATGCCTATTGCGGAAGAGTTCTCATCTGCGGATCTGGTCGCGGCGATACGCGGAGCGCAGGCAGACACGATTCGGTATCCGGAGTTCATGAAGCGCTCGGCTGCGGCAGGGGTAATTGCGTATTGGGCTTTTCTGACCGGAAGAAAGGTCATCTACTTTGGGCGGAAAGGCGAGTTGCATATTGAGGAGTTCCCCGGCGCGAAGTCGTAGGGTGTTCCGATGGAAGAGAAGGCCCGGGGCTAAAACCCAGATACTCGCAGGAAGTGTTTTCGTAGGGCTGAAGCCCTACGCTAATCCCAAGAAGATTCATAAGGCTGAAGACCTACGCTTAATCCCGAGAACAACTGCGAGATCAACTACGGTTTGTCCTTTGACATGAAGCTGGTGACTTCGGCGTGGGAGATCGCTTCGGTCGTGTAGGTGAAGGTGCCCTTTTCTTTTACTTCGCGGGCGGCGCGGTAGAAGGCTCCAAGGGCGGCGCGGGCGAAGGAGCCTCCGACGCTGATTCGCTTGACTCCGGCGGCGGCGAGTTCTTCGACGGAGAAGTGTGTGCCGTGGAGGCCCGCGAGGACGTTGACGGGTTTGGAGACGGAGCTGCAGACTTCGCGGATGGCTTTGAGATTGGGGAGCCCGGGTGCGTAGAGGACATCTGCTCCTGCCTCGGCGAAGGCCTGCAGGCGGCTGATTGTGTCGTCGAGATTCGGCCGGTCGTAGAGGAAGTTTTCGGCGCGAGCGGTTAAGAGGAACTGGTGAATTTTGGCCATCTCTGCTGCTGCGGTAACCCGCTCTACGGCGAGTTGGAAGTCGTAGATGGGGTTGTTCGGGTCTCCGGTTGCATCTTCAATGGATCCGCCGGCCAGACCTGTACCGGCCGCAAGCCGAATGGTTGCGGCGCACGTTTCGGGGGATGGACCGAAGCCGTCCTGTAGGTCGGCCGAGACGGGGAGGTGCGTTGCCTCGACGATGGACTTTGCGTTTGCGAGCATGCCGTCGCGCGTCAGCTCTGTCGTGGAGTCGGTGTGGCCGGTGGAGAAGGCGTAGCCGGCACTGGTGGTTGCTAGAGCCTCGAAGCCCATTGCAGTGAGAATTTTTGCGGTGCCAGCGTCCCATGGATTGGGAACCACGAATGCTCCTGCACGTTCGTGAAGGGCTTTGAAGGCTTCGTATTTCTGCTCGCGGGTCACTGTGGGGTTCTCCTTCTATTGTTTGACGCAATTTAGTGGGAGAGCGATGAGTCGTGGCTGCGAATGTTAACGGTGACGCTTGAAGAGTGCGAGGCTTGCGACGAAGAGGCCGCCTGCAGTGAAGGTCATCAGTACGATAGCGCGGCGGTAGGCGCGTTGAGTTTTTGGTGACGTGGCTGCGGTGTTGTCCTGGCATTGGGTGCAGCCTTGGGCGTGGGTTGGGATGGGGTTTAGCGCTAGAGCTGCAGCAAAGAGGATTGCCGCGAGTGCTGTTGTCGCGCTTTTATTGGGGCGGGTTGGCGGGATGGGTAGAAAAACAGATTTCTCCACTGCCCCTTCGACTCGCTGTGCTCGCTCAGGGTCCGGTCGAAATGACATTTTAGAATTGCGCGGAGTTATTGGAAGAAGGCGAGGAGGGTGAAGAGGAAGAGCCAGAGCAGGCCCATGGCGTGCCAGTACCAGGCGGTGCTGTCGACGAGGATCTGGCGATTTTCGAGTTGGCGGGAGACGTAGAGGCCGGTGAAGGCGGCGATGAGCGCGGCGATGCCGATGAAGAGATGGACGGCGTGGACGCCGGTGATCAGGTAGAAGAAGTGGCTGCTCTGGTTGGTGCGGAAGAAGACGTGTTGCGAGGCGAGTTGACGCCAGGCGATCCATTGGCCGGCGAGAAAGAGAAAGCCGAGGACGATGGTGGCCGAGAGCCACGGGAGTGCACGGCGGGTGATGGGTTTGCCAAGACCGAGCCACTCGTCCATGACGTCGGTTTCGTGGAACATGGTGCGACGGGCCATCTCGATGGTGCCGGAACTGATTAGAAGCACGACCGTGTTGAGCCAGAGGATGGGCGGGATGACGGTGGGGACCCATGTGTCGACGAAGTGGTTGTAGACGTTGAGGTGGCTGGCGGATTGATTGACGAAGAAGGTGCTGACGATGGCGACGAAGAACATGAGGTCGCTGGCGAGGGCGAAGAAGATGCCCATGCGGTAGCGATGGAGGCGTTCGTAGGGCCCGCGGCGGCCGTGGGAGCGGTCGTTCCAGTTGTCGCCGTCGCCACCACCGCCGGTGCGTTTGTCAGTTGGCGGACGTCTGCCGGATCCGCCGTCGTGGTCTTCGAGGCGGCGTTTGCGCTCCTGGTCGGTTTTGTTGGGAGTGATGATAGCCGGCATAAAGATTCACCCTAAAAGCACGCGTTCTGGACAGCTTACTCCGGTTTTGCGTTTGTTGTGTCTTCTATTGAGATTTGGGATACAGGGTCGGACGTCCACTGGGGCAGGCAGGTATCACCGTTAGCCGTGGATTCATAATGACAGGGAGCGCGGTGGACTGTGATCACTGGGATATCGGATGCGGGGATAGGGGGGAAAGGATTCATGGCCGGGTGCCACTCGAGCGTCGTGGCTCGCCATGGGTTTGACGTTGCGAACTGTCCTTTGCGCAGGCTGCGGAAGAGATTAAAGAGGAAGAGTAGTTGGGCGGTGGCGAGGAAGATCGCAGCGTAGGTGATGTGGAGGTTGAGGGGAATGGTTTGGGCGAGGAGGAGGCCGGTGGGGCTAAGTGAGCCGCCGGGGCCAGGAATTCCGGTGAGTTGGGCGTAGTGGCGGGGTTCCCCGGCGAGGCCGGTGAGGTGCATGGGGAGGAAGACGGCGTAGGCTCCGACGAGGGTGAGCCAGAAGTGGAGGTGGCCGAGGGGTTCGGACATGAGGCGGCCGGGGTGTTTGGTGGTGGCGGTGATTACGGGGAACCAGTAGTAGGTCGCGGCGTAGAGGGCGAAGACGCCAGCCATCGCCATGATGAGGTGGAAGTGGGCGACGACGAAGAAGGTGTTGTGGAGGTACTCGTCGAGGATGGGTTGGGCGAGGATGGGGCCGGTGAGGCCTCCAGTGATAAAGAGGCTGACGAAGCCGAGGCTGAAGAGCATCGCTGTGGTGTATTGCGGCTTGGAGCGCCAGATGGTGGCTAGCCAGCTCAGGACTTTGGCGGAGGCGGGGAGCGCGATTGCGATGGTGGAGATGGAGAAGGCGGAGCTGGCGAAGGGGTTGAGGCCGGCGACGAACATGTGGTGTCCCCAGAGGAGGATGCCGAGGAAGCCTATGAGGAGAGTTGTGGTGATCATGGTGCGGTAGGCGAAGACTTTGCGGTGGCTGAAGTTTGCCAGGAGCATCGATGTAAGGCCGAGGCCGGGGAGGATGGCGATGTAGACCTCGGGATGTCCGAAGAACCAGAAGAGATGAAGCCAGAGGAGAGGGCTGCCGTCGCCGCCGTGGTGGATGACGCCGTTGACGAGGTCTCCGTTGGGGACGAAGAAGCTGGTGCCGGCGTGGCGGTCGCAGAGGAGAAACAGGATGGCGGCGAGGAGGACGGAGAAGGCGATGAGGCTGAGGATTGCGGCGGTGAACCAGCCCCAGACGGTGAGGGGAAGACGCTCCCATGTCATGCCGTGGCAACGGTTGCGGATGATGGTGGTGAGGGTGTTGATGGAGCTAGCGGTGGTGGCGATGGCGAAGAGAGCGATGGAGATCAGCCAGAGGTCCATGCCTAGGCCTTGGCCTGGGCCGGCGCTGGGGACTGCGCTTAATGGTGGATAGGCGGTCCAGCCGGAGATCGCGGCGCCGCCTGGAACGAAGGTGGAGCTCAGGAGGATGAGGAGAGCTACGGCTGTCAGCCAGAAGCTGGCGGCGTTGAGGACCGGAAAGGCCATGCTGCGAGCGCCGATTTGGGCGGGGAGAATGAGGTTGCCGAAGCCTGCTTGTGGGGCAGTGGTGAGGACGAAGAAGAGCATGATGGTGCCATGGATGGTGACTATGGCCAGGTAGTCTTCGGGGAGGATGGGGTGGCTGAGTGGCCAAGTGGGCCAGACGAGGTGGATCCGCATTAGGAGTGACAAGAGGGTCCCGATCGCCACGGAGATGAGCGCGAGAACCAGGTATTGGATGCCGATGGTTCGGTGGTCGGTGGTGGCGATGTACGTTTTGAAGAAGTTCTTTGATCGTATTGAGTTCATGGGGTGGCTGCTTTCTGCTTCGAAGCCAGCCATGCTGTGAATTCGTCGGGTGGAAGGATACGGAGGGTGGCATTCATGCGGTAGTGGCCGAGGCCGCAGAGTTGGGTGCAGAGGATTGCGTAGGTGCCGGGGGTGGTTGGGGTGAAGTGGACGTGAATGGTCTGGCCGGGGACGGCGTTTTGTTTGAGGCGAAGTTCGGGGATGGAGAGGCCGTGGATGACGTCCTGGGCGTTGAGGCGGAGGTCTACTTCGCGGTTCACGGGGAGGACGAGTTCGGAGGTGACCTCGTCGTCGGCAGAGTTGGGGTCGGTTGGATCGAGGCCGAGGGGGTTGCCTTCGCCGGGGGCTACGAGTTGGGGCCGGGTGGCGCCGAAGGTGGCATCGGGGCCAGGGTAGCGGAAGTACCAGGCGAACTGGACGCCAGTGACTTCGATTTGAAGCGCGGTGAGGGAGGCTCCGGTGTAGCGGGTGGCCGCCCAGAGCCGTTCGGCTTTGATGGTGAGGGCGGTGAAGAGGAGGGCGAGGGCGGCGAGGGGAAGGTATTCGATGCGCCAGAGATTCTTTTGCTCTGGGTGGCGTCGGGCGAGGAGACCAAGGAGGAGGATGAGGTGTGCGAGAGCGACAAGAGCGAGGGCGATCCAGAGATTGAGGAGGAGTTGGTGGTCAAGCGCGGGGCCGTGGGCGCTGGCGTCGGCGGGGAGAAACCAGGGGGTTACCAGGAGCGAGGATTTGCCGATGAGGCGCGTCTTGCAGGAGACAGGCACACGTCAAGGATATCTTGTCTGCGAGCGGGTGATCCCAGAGGACGTTAGCCGAGTCTTCCGGTGACGAAGGCGTAGATGCAGATGCCGAGAACCGTCGCGATTAAGACGAGCAGAACAGCTGTGGGAAGTAGTCTGGTAGGCCCGTCCTCCTCCTGTTTTCTATTGCCGAAGAACAAGAGAAAGGGTGTTTTGGATCTGCCTGGCTTGATGACTTTGGTCGTGGCCGGGTGAAAGTCCATGACCAAATGCTATTGAAACGGGCATTCAAAGATGGCATAAAGACAGAGTATGAATCGACGCCGGCGCAGTTGGACATTCCTGCAAACTCTAGCGGGAGGTTGGTATTTTCGCAGTTCAGGCCCGGTTGCGAATGAGGTCGAGGAAGAGTTGGTGGACCCGGGAGTCGTTGCTGAGCTCGGGATGGAAAGTAGCGGCGAGTAGATGGCCTTCGCGAACGAGGACAGGGAAGCCGTCGCGGGTGGCAAGGGTTTCGACGCTGGGGCCGGTGCGGGTGATGCGGGGGGCGCGGATGAAGACCATTTCGAGTGGGCCACCGGGAAGATCGGTGGGTGCGGTGAGAATGGTGGAGTCGATCTGGCGGCCGTAGGCGTTGCGCTCTACGGTGATGTCGAGTGCGGCGAGGGAGGTTTGTGTGGGGTTTTCTACGTTTTTCGCGAGGAGAATTGCGCCGGCGCAGGTGCCGAAGGTTGGAGTCGTTTCGACGAAGGATTCGAGTGCATCGAGGAAGCCGTCACGTTCAAGGAATTTGAGGAAGGTGGTGGACTCGCCGCCGGGGATGATGAGGCCGTCGATGTTGGCGAGTTCGGCTGGGGTGCGGACGAGCTTTGCCGTTACGCCTAGCGCGGTGAGCGCGGTGGCGTGGGCTTCGAATGCGCCTTGCAGGGCGAGAACGCCGATGGTGAGAGTTGTGTCAGGCATGCTTCTTCTGATTGTAGAGAAGAGAGCGTGTCTTAGTTGGAGGAGATGTCTTCGCCGAAGCGGAGGAGGTTGCCGTCGGGGTCGCTGAGGACGAACTCGTTCATCTTCCATTGGCGCGGGGCGAGAGGCGAGAGGATTTTGACTCCTGCGGCTCGGAACTCGGATTCGAGTGGAGCAGCGGTGCCGTCGGCGAGGTAGAAGTAGGCACCGCATGGGTTCTGGTTGTCGATGAGCATGTCGGATTGAGTGAGGTGGATCTCGAGGCCGTCGCGGGTGAGGAAGCCGTAGGAGTCGCCGTTCTGCCAGCAGTGGGCCGCGAAGCCGAGGCTGCGGTAGAAGTCCATGGCGCGGGCAAGGTTTTTTACCGGGAGGATTGGGACGATGCGGGTGAGAGATCGTTCAGGCATTTTCGAATAGCACCTCGGTGGAGATGATCAATCGGAGTTGTGGAAGATCATGCAGTCTTTATTTTTCTGTTGATCGCTTGGGTGTTGGGCAGAAGACCGGTCAGCAGGCCGATGGCGGGAAGGTAGGCGCACACCTTGTAGACGAAGATGATGCTTGTCATGTCGGCGAGCTTGCCGAGGACTGCGGCGCCGATGCCACCCATTCCAAAGGCGAATCCGAAGAAGAGGCCGGAGATCATTCCGACTCGTCCGGGGACCAGGTCCTGCGCATAGACGAGGATGGCTGAGAAGGCGGAGGCGATGACGAATCCAATGATGATGCTCAGCACGCCCGTCCAGAAGAGGTTTGCGTACGGCAGGACGAGTGTGAAGGGAAGGACTCCGAGGATTGAGCACCAGATGACCGACTTGCGTCCGACGCGGTCGCCAACTGGAGCCGCCGATTAAGGTTCCGGCGGCTACTGCGGCGAGAAATGCGAAGAGATGGAGCTGCGAGCTTTGAACGGAGACGTGAAACTTACTGATGAGGTAGAAGGTGTAGTAGCTCGTAAGAGCGGCGAGGTAGAAGTACTTCGAGAAGATGAGCGCGATTAGAACTGCGATTGCGGTGATCACCTGTTTGCGCGGCAGGGCTGAGGATTCTTCTGCGTGTTTTGCCGGTCTGCTTTGCAGATGGGCGAGGCGGGCCTTGTACCAGTGGCTGACGCGGATGAGCACAAAGATTCCGAGGAGTGCGGCGAGGGAGAACCATGCGGAGCCGATCTGTCCGTGGGGAAGCACGATGAAGACTGCGAGGAGAGGCCCGATGGCGGAGCCGGTGTTGCCTCCTACCTGGAAGAAGGATTGGGCGAAGCCGTGCTTTCCGCCGGATGCCATTCGCGCTACGCGTGACGATTCGGGATGGAAGACAGCGGAGCCCATGCCGATGAGTGCGGCTGCGAGGAGGAGTAAAGGGAAGGATGGGGCGACTGCGAGGAGGAGCAGGCCGATGAGGGTGAAGACCATTCCGATGGGGAGGGAGTAGGGCATCGGGTTGCGGTCGGTGTAGTGGCCGATGACGGGCTGAAGGAGCGAGGCTGTGATCTGAAAGGTTAGGGTGATGAAGCCGATCTGGGTGAAGTTGAGATGGAAGGATGACTTGAGGATGGGATAGATGGAGGGCAGGAGCGACTGCATCATGTCGTTGAGGACATGGCAGAAGCTGACAGCGGCCAGCACTCGGAACATGGTTCGTTCCTGAAGGGTGTCAGGGGCTATGCCGTTTTCTGTGACAGTCTGCGTGCCCATCTCGATCCTTGCAACCTCTTCTTTTATGTTAGCCACTCTGCGGGCGTTCTGCTGTGCAGGGCAAGTGAGACTTCTATCAAGAACCGATACAAACAATAGCAGCGATGGCAAAAAGCGATGCCCTGAACACGAGGTTCAAGGCATTTCGATTGGTGTGGCTAATCGACCCGGTTGTGCCGGCGGCTGAACGCTACCAGCCGCGGGTTTGCATGAGCTGGGATTCTTCGATTGCGGCGGCGGCGAGGCCCTTCATGGAGCCGATGACGGCTTCGCTGGCTTCGGCGACGATCTTGGGGTCGTTGAAGTGGGTGGTGGCGATGACGATGGCGCGGGCGCGGGAGACGGCTTCTTCGCGTTCTTTCGGATCGTTCTCGACGTCGAGAGGAGTGGCGCGCTCCTTCATGAAGATGCCGGAGCCTACGAAGACGGTTTCGGCGCCGAGCTGCATCATGAGGGCTGCGTCGGCCGGGGTGGCGATGCCGCCGGCGGAGAAGTTGGGGACGGGAAGCTTGCCGGCTTTGGCGACCATCTTGATGAGTTCGTAGGGAGCGCCGTGGACCTTGGCGGCGTTGTAGAGCTCTTCGTCGCCGAGGACGGTGAGGGCTTTGATCTCGCGGACGATCTGGCGCATGTGCTGGACGGCGTGGACGACATCGCCGGTGCCGGGCTCGCCTTTGGTGCGGATCATGGCTGCGCCTTCGGCGATGCGGCGAAGAGCTTCGCCGAGGTTGCGGGCGCCGCAGACGAAGGGTGTCGTGAAGGCATGCTTGTCGATGTGGTAGGTCTCGTCGGCCGGGGTGAGGACTTCGGATTCGTCGATGAAGTCGACGCCGAGGTGCTGGAGGACCTGGGCTTCGGCGAAGTGGCCGATGCGGGCCTTGGCCATGACTGGGATGGAGACGGCGGCGATGATCTGCTTGATGAGTTTGGGGCTGGCCATGCGGGCTACGCCGCCTTCGGCACGGATCATGGCGGGGACGCGCTCGAGTGCCATGACGGAGATGGCACCGGCCTCTTCGGCGATGCGGGCCTGCTCGACGTTCATGACGTCCATGATGACGCCGCCCTTGAGCATCTCGGCTAGGCCGAGTTTGAGGCGGATGGACGAGGTGCCGAAGCTGCCGTTGCCGTTGTGAGTGTGATCTGCCATGGGTCTTCTCCTTTGCGCGGCGGTAGGGCGCACTGTTTCGTCTGACTGTCCGCGAGACTTCAAGTTTAGCAGTTTTGGGCCGCAGAGACGCGGTTGCTGGGTTTGTTGTTCAGCTTGAGTCTCGGGTGGGGGATTTTTTGGAAAATTCAAGTGAGGTTGATCTGTCGTGCTGGGTGGGAGGGCCATGCTTCGCGTAGGGGCCGGTGTGTCGGCGGCCGGGAGGTTGGGATGGACGCTGAACTGACGATTGTGATTCCGGCGAAGAACGAGGTTGCGATGCTGCCGAAGTTGCTGGAGTCGCTGTGCAGACAGGACTATGCGGGGATGAGTGCGACGCGGGTGCTGGTGGCGGATGCGGGGTCGACCGATGGGACGGTGGAGGTGGCGCTGGGGTTTCGCGACCGGTTGAAGGTGGAGGTTGTGCCGGGTGGGCTTCCTTCGGTGGGGAGGAACGCGGGAGCGCGGCTGGCGACGACGAAGTATGTGCTGTTTCTGGATGCGGATGTGGAGCTGCCGGAGCCTACGCTGTTGCGACGGGCGTTGTGGCGAATGGAGAGGCGGGGGCTGCATCTGGCGACGACGAATATTGCTTGTCGCGAGGGTGGATTTTTTGACGATCTGCTGTATGCGGGGAGTAATTTGATGCAGCGGGTGGGGTCGTTGACGAAGCCGTTTGCGACCGGGATGTTTATGCTGTTCGACCGCGAGGCGTTCTGGCGGCTGGGCGGGTTCAATGAGCGGGCGCTGTTTGCGGAGGACTATCTGCTATCAAAGGGCGTGGCGCGGATCCGGTTTCGCATTGTGCGGGGGCGGGTGTTGACGACGAATCGGAGGTTTCAGAAGCTGGGGCACGGCAAGATGGTGTGGATGTTCTTCAAGACGATGCTGCATAGCTGGGACGATGGGTATTTTCTTGAGGACCAGGGGTACTGGGGCGAGGTGGGTTAGGGTCTCGAATTTTCAGGTGAGACGGTCGTGCTTCGCACGATGCGCACATCTCAGAATCGAGATATGGGGCTCCCAGATTCGTGGCGACGTCAGGGTTGGGGGGCGGTGAAGCCTGCGGCGGCGAGGATTTTTTCGTCGAGGGCGATGAAGACGCCTTTGGCTCGGGCGAGTACGGTGCCGTCGGGGCGCTGGATTTCGGCTTGATGGAAGAGCTTGCGGTCGGGAGTGCCGTCGGGTTTGGTGGGGCGGTTGAGATGGCGGGCGACGAGGATCAGCGGCTGATAGAGCGGCACGGGTCTGAGGTAGTCGACCTCCATGTGGCGGGTCATGGCGAGGACGTTGAGGGGGCGGTTGAGCTTGCTCATGGCCTCGTCGAGCAGAGCGGCGACGATGCCGCCGTGGATGTGGCCGGGTGGGCCCTCGTGCATGCGGTCGAGCTGAATGCGTGCGGTGGCGGTGATTTGGTCGGGGTTCGATGTGTCGGTGGTGAAGGTGAGGTGGAGGCCCTGGGGATTGGCGGGGCCGCAGCCGAAGCAGTGGTTGGCACGCTCGTCGATGGTGGGGGTGTCCATCGAGGCTGGGGTGTGGCGGGTGGCGTCGGGTGTGGGCATGGCTCTGGGTTGGACGTTAGCACAGAGTGCGGTGGAATGAATAGGGATTCAGTTTTGCGGGGGATTTGTTACGCGGTGCAGACTTCGATGATGCCGGGGCCGAATTTCTCGATCTTTTCGTGGCCGAGGCCTTGAATGGTTTTGAGTTGCGAGAGGCTTTGCGGGTGGGCGAGGACGATGCTGCGCAGGGTGGTTGAGGCGAGGACGAAGAAGAGAGGAAGGTTCAGCTTTTCGGACTCGGCTTTGCGCCATTCGCGGAGTCGTTGGTCGAGGGCTTGTTGTTCGGGCGTGAGGGTGTCGGCCGATTGGGAAGTCGTGACGACGGGGCGGGTGAAGGTTTCGGTATGAGTTTCGTTGGTGGCGCTTGAGGCAAAATGCGGGGGTCTCTCCACTGCGCTACGCTCCGGTCGAGATGACGATTTTTGGGGAGCGGCCTGATAGGTGACAGACGGCCGGGCAGACGATTTGGGAGTGGATGTAGAGCTTGAAGATTTGGTGGTGAAGGGGAGGTCTGATGATGCGTCGGAGCGGCAGAGCGCGACGATGTCGGCGCCGTAGCGGTCGGCTTTTTCGGGGCCTATGCCGGAGACTGTTTGAAGTTCGGAGAGGGTGGCGGGGCGCGCGATGACAAGGTTGTGAAGGACGCTGTCGCCGAAGACCATGAAGGCGGGTTTGCCGGTTTTTGCGGCTTCGGCTTTGCGCCAGGCGCGGAGAGATGCTTCGAGGGATTTTTGTTCGGAGGTATAGGCGGCGGTGGTTTGTTCGCGTTCGGCTTTCAGCGATGCCTTTGAGGGCTTTGGGTTGGTGGTGTTGCTGGATTGTTTTCGCGATGAAGAAGTTGCAGCGTTGGCGGTTGAATCTTTGAGGAGCAGGTCGGGCGGGAGGGGGCCGGTGAGGGTCCGGCCTTCGTGGGTGAGGGAGGCCTTTTTGAAGGTGATGAGAGTGCCTTCGGGGTTGGTCCACTGATCGGTAGTGAGGGTGACCAGACCGGAACGAACGAGGGCGTCGAGAAGGGTGTCGAAGACTTTGCGGTCTGCGGCAGGTGTGTTGCGGAGTGCGCTGGTGGAGAGGTCGGTGTGAAGCTTGCCTGTGGCTCGTGTGGTTCCGTCGAGGGCCCGGAGGATGGCGCGGAGCTGGCGGTCTTCTTCGGTGGTGGGGGTGCGGAAGGTTTGTGCGGTGGCGTTTTGCGGTGCGCAGAAGTCGCAGTGACCGCAGGGGCGGAGGCCGTCAGCGGTGTCGCCGAAGTGCTGGATGAGAGCGGCCATGCGGCATTGGGGGGACTCAGCGAACTGGACCATGCGGTCGATCTGGCTGCGGCGAAAGGCGATCTGTTCGTCGTAGCCCCTGCGCCATGCGGTTTGCCGGGGAGCGTCTTCGGAGGCGCGGACGTTGCCGGCCATGTCGATGTTGGCAGCGCCTTGTGCGATGAGTTTTTCTACGGCCTTGTCGAAGGTCTCAGCGTCCATCTTCAATCGTTGGCGGAGGAGATCCGGCATCTGGTAGTCGCCGGTGAGGAGAGCGGCGACGCGTGTGAGCTCGGTGATGGCAGGGTAGTCGCGCTCGAGGAAGAAGTCGTGCATCTTGCGGTCGGCGAAGGAGTGTAGGAGTACGGTGCGCGATGGCTGTCCGTCGCGTCCGGCGCGTCCGATCTCCTGGTAGTACTGCTCGACCGAGCCAGGGAGCGCGGTGTGGACGACGGTGCGGACGTCGGCTTTGTCGATGCCCATGCCGAAGGCGATGGTGGCGACGACTACCTCTAATTTGCCGGTGAGGAAGTGGCGTTGGACGCGTTCGCGTGTCGCGGGGTCGAGGCCTGCGTGGTACGCGGCGGCACTGCCGCCCAAGGTGCCGGCGAGTTCTTCTGCGGATTTACGCGATGGTGCGTAGACGATGGCGGGGCGATTGGATTTTTCTTTGAGGAGTTTTGCTGTGAACTCGTTGCGACGCGGTTTGGAGAGCTCGACGACTTCGATGGCGAGGTTGTGGCGGCGGAAGCCGTGGATGAAGAGCTCGGGTTGCGAGAGTTGCAACTGGGTGATGATGTCTTTCTGGACTGTTGGTGTTGCGGTTGCAGTGAGGGCGATGACGGGTGCTGGGCGCAGGGCAGGGAGGAAGTCGCCGAGAGTGCGGTAGTCGGGACGAAAATCGTGGCCCCAGGCGGAGATGCAGTGGGCTTCGTCTATGGCGATGAGCGAAGGTTTTTTCCTGGCCAGCATCTCGGGGAAGTTGGGGACGCGCATACGCTCTGGTGCGATGAAGAGGAACTGGAGGGTGCCGTCGAGATAGTCGCGGCAGGCCTGGCGGGCTTCGTCGCGGGAGAGGCCGGAGTGGATGCGGGCGACGCGGAGTCCGGCGGCGGCGAGCTTGGTGGCCTG
This sequence comes from uncultured Acidobacteriaceae bacterium, assembly GCA_963720955.1. Lineage (GTDB taxonomy): Bacteria > Acidobacteriota > Terriglobia > Terriglobales > Acidobacteriaceae > Edaphobacter. The sequence continues at coordinate 92,452 of CAVRHK010000011.1, forward strand.
GTCGTCCATGAGTGCGATGAGGGGAGAGATGACGAGGGCGGTGCCGCCGCGGGCGATGGCGGGGAGCTGGTAGCAGAGGGATTTTCCTGCTCCTGTGGGCATGACGAGGAGGACGTCGCGACCGTCGGTTGCGGCGCGACAGACGGCCTCCTGGTTAGCGCGAAAGGATTCGTGGCCGAATGTCTTGTGGAGCAGGGAGGTGAGATTCATCAGCTTGCCCAGTTTCGCATATTGTTCGTGTGGAGGCGAAGACTGGATGAAGGTGAGGAGTTGCTAGCTTGATGCGGTGTGTGGATTCAGGGGAAGGATTTGAAATTGATTTCGACTTTCAGGTCGACTGCAACGGGTTTTCCTTGACTCGGAGATGGAAGCACGGGCGGTGTACTCCGTCCCCAATGTGAACTGCCCGAGGCGTCCGGGTTGGGTTTTGGTTGGTGTGGCTTTGCTGCATTGTCCTGTTGGTTGCTGACAGTGGGAGAGGTCGCAGGTGGAGTTTGTTGAGCCGCTGCGATTCGGCCAGCAGAGATTATTGCCAAACTGCCAAACAATACAGTCAAACAAAGTCTTGAGAAAGCGTCCATCTTATCCCTCTTTATTTCAGGAAGAGGTTAGCATGTCTGTCTGAGACCAAATCACATCGGGTAAATAAATTGAGAGGAGCAACATGGCTCGTTCGCGACGAGGTTTCTTGGCTGGAGCGGCAGCGACGATCGGGGCGATGCCGTTGGCGCGGCCGGCGATGGCTGTCGGTAAAGATGCGGTTTCGCCCGATGCGATTTTGTCGCTCTTCAAGTCGCTGCCCGGGGATGTGGCGATCAAGATTTTTGCGCCTGCGATGAATGGGAAACCGGAGTTTCTGGTGGAGTCGAACGCTTCGAAGATGATGTTTGTGGGGAGCGCGATCAAGACGTTTATCTTGTGCGAGGCGTTGCGGCAGGCGGATTCGGCCGATGTGGTGCAGACCCTGACGGCGAAGCAACTGACGCTTGACGCGAGCGTGTGGTCGGTGGATAGTGCGACGTTCAATCCGCCGAATTTGATCGGCAAGGTCTCGCAGCGTACTGCGCTCGAAGCGATGATTCTGCACAGCGACAATACGGGAACAGACATGTCCATCAAACAGGTGGGGCCGGAGAAGGTGCGCGAACTCATTGCTTCGATAGGGTTGAAGAATACGATGGTTCCCGATAGTACGCGCGTGTTCTTCGGCTATCTTCTCGGGTCGAAGAGCTACAAGACGTTTAGCTGGGAGGAGATCGGAGCGGCGGCGAACCTTCCGATTGTCAATTCTCCGATGAACAAGGTGCAGACGCTGGCGTCTTCGGCGGACGATTTCGTGTCGTATTATTCGCGTGCGCTGCAGGGTGAGTTCTTCAAGAACAAAGCGACGCTGAACGAGTTTAGGCGCATACTTGCGATGGGCGACGCCATATGGCTGCTGCCACTTCCTTTAGGTGTTAGTGCGTTTGTGAAGGGTGGAAGCATCGATGTTATCGGCTATCATGCAGTGTGTGTGCCGGGAGGGATGCTCTTTGATGGCCGGTGGGTCTATTTCTGTCTGACCATCAACTGGTATTCAAAGGCGGAGACCGACGTGGATACAGTCAACGCATTTATTGCGGCTGGAAGCCGTGCACTGACAATGGTGAAGGACGCGCTCTCTGCTTAAGAGACTTCCAGTGGGAAATCTGAGCATCTTTCAAGGGCCCTGATCAATCTGATATTGAATAATGTCAGTGGAGGTTGCCTATGTATCTGATTGCGATTTGCGCAGTTGGGTTTATCGTCCTGATCTTCGGGATCTTCAGGATGAAGCAGCTGCGCGACAGGCAGAAGCTGGAGAGATACAGCATCGACGCCGATGAACTGCATACACTGCTCGAGGCGAAGAAGGACATTCTTGTTTTGGATGTCCGGCAACCGCTCGATCTGCTGGCGCACTCGGAGATTATTCCTGGAGCGAGACGCCTTCCACCGAAAGACGTTATGGAGCAGGCGGCGATGCTTCCCAAAGACAAGGACTCGGTGCTTTATTGCACGTGCGTGAGCGAGAAGACCAGCCGGATGATTCTGGAGCAGGCGCTGGCGTTGCAGTTTACGCGGATTAAATTTCTGAAAGGTGGATTGGCCGGCTGGAAGGCAAAAGGTTATCCGGTAGAGCTGTATACCAAGCCTTTTCATCTCGATACCGCGAGTTAGCCAAGTATGGGTGCAATGCGGACGGACAAAAAAATCTATGCTGAGTTAAAATAGGTTGCTGTTGGGCAGCAGGTGCTGTCTGAAAATGTCAAAATCGGTATGAGTCGATGAGAAAGCGCCAAGTTAGTGGGGGACACTATATTGATGCCATCGAAGACGACCACTGAAGCTGAAATTCAGCAAGAATACTATGCTGAAAACGCTCACAGATATAACGAGATGCATGGCCGGAAAAAGGACGAGCATTACCTCGCGCTGGCTCTTCTGATTGCGACTCTTGACTATTTTGAGATTGAATCGATTCTTGACATTGGGTCGGGGACTGGACGCGCGGTCGCGTATGTGAAAGGGAAGTGCCCCGGGAAAAAGATCGTCGGGAATTGAGACCGTCAGGGAGTTGCGTGAAGTGGGTTATCAGAACGGGCTTTCGCGTGAAGATTTGAAAGAAGGCAATGCGCTGAACCTGGATTTTCAGGATGGCGAGTTCGATATGGTTTGCGAATTCGGAGTGCTGCACCATGTCAAGAGCCCGGAGAGGGTAGTGTCAGAGATGCTTCGCGTTGCGAAGAAGGCCGTTTATATCTCCGATTCGAATAATTTCGGGCAGGGGTCGGCCGCGGCGCGAATGATAAAACAACTGCTCAATTCGTTGGGTTTGTGGAAGGCGGCGACTCTCATTCAGACGAGAGGAAAGGGGTACTACCTTTCCAAGGAAGACGGGCTTGCTTACTCCTATTCCGTTTTCGACAGCTACAAACAGATTGAAGAAAAATGTAAGCGCATTCACTTGCTAAATACGGCGCCGGGGAAGATCAATTCTTACAGAACTGCGACGCATGTGGCGCTCCTGGGCGTTAAAGATTAGGTCGCCGATAGCGCACTATGTTTTGTTGTCAGGGTGTAGTGGTGGCGGGCTTGTTCTTCCATGCGCCTACGATTGCGCCGATGAGGATGAGCTCGATGAGGTAGTAGCCCGTGTAGATGAAAGTAGATCTGAAAAGTGCGGACTTCAAAGATGTATGCCTTGGCCCAGCTGGTTGCGATGAAGCCAAACCAGATAACGACGGCGCAGAGAATGCCGCGGCGGGCGGTCTGTTTGCCTGTGGCCTGGATGCAGATGCTGAGGACGGCAGCGACGATGATGGAGCAGATGATGGCGGTGGCGTACTGAACGGCTGGGTTGAGGCCAGTGCCAACCAACCACTCTCTGGTGCGGCCGATGCCTGTGAGCCACTCATTCATGAAGACACTGAACCAAAGCGCCTCGAAGATAAATGAGGCGATGGCCGCGACGAGGATCGCTACCCAGTTGAGTCGTATGTTGCTCATCCTGCCCTCCGCTAAATTGTCCCTTGGTTGTTGCAGGGAGCATATAGCGGGGGCGAGGGATGCGCAAGTCAGGCGCTCATGATCTTGTCGAGCGTGATGGGGAGGTCGCGAACGCGTTTGCCGGTGGCGTTGTAGATTGCGTTGGCGATGGCTGCGGCGGCTCCGGTTATGCCGATCTCTCCGATGCCTCGTGAGCCGAGCGGGTTGAACTTGTAGTCGGGGATGTCGAGGGCGGTGACGTCAATCTGGTGGATGTCAGCGTTGACGGGGACGTGGTAGTCGGCGAAGTTTTCGTTGACGGTGCGGCCGTAGGTTGGGTCGATGAGGGTCTCTTCGTGGAGGGCCATGCTGATTCCCCAGACAACGCCGCCGACGAGTTGGTTGATGCCGGTCGTCTGATTGATGAGGGTGCCGATGTCGTAGGTGCCGACCATGCGGCGGACCTGCACCATGTGAGTGTCGGCGTCGACGGCGACCTCGGCGAAGATGGCGCCCCAGGAGTGCGAGGAGAAGGTGTCGCGATCTTTGGCGAGCTCGGAGGTGGCGGTGGCTTCTACGGGTGTGTTGCCGTTGCGGCCGAGAAGGGTCGTGAAGGTTTCAGATTTTTGCGGATTGGATTTGAGGAAGAGCTTGCCATCTTTGGTGAGAACGTCTTCTTCGGCGGCGCCGTGGAGGGGCGATTGCGTGTCGGCGATGGCTAGTTGGACGAGCTTGAGTTTGCCTTTACGGCGGCATCGTAGACGCCTGGGCACACCGACGCGGCAGTGGTTGAGCCGCCGGAGCCACCCGAAGGGGGAAGCGTGGAGTCGCCGAGTTTGACGTCGACGAGTGTGGGATCGAGGAAGAGTGTATCGGCTGCGGTCTGGGCAAGGATGGTGTAGGTTCCGGTTCCAAGATCCTGCGTGCCGACGCCGACGAAGACGCGACCGTTGGGAAGGATGCGGACTATCGCCGAGGAGGGGCGGCGTCCTGCTCCGTAGTTGGCGGTGGCCATGCCATAGCCGATGAGTTTGTTGCCTTCGCGGTGCTGACCGGTTTGTGCGGTGCGTTTGGACCAGCCGAAGCGGTCGGCGGCCTGGGTGTAGCACTCGCGGAGATGCTTACTGGACCATGGAAGGCCTTGGCGTGGATCTTTTTCGGCATAGTTGATGAGGCGAAGCTGGATGGGGTCGATGTTGAGTTTTTCGGCGAGTTCGTCGAGGGCGATTTCGAGGCCGACGCTGCCGGTGGCTTCGCCGGGCGCGCGCATCCAGGTGCCCATGCCGAGGTTGAGGTCGACGAGGCTGTGGCTGGTGGTTAGCGATTCGCTGTCGTAGAGGAGCGCGGTCGCACCTGGCGGCGCTCTCGATCCAGTCGGAGATAAGGGAGGTGTAGCACGTGGAGTCGTGCTGCTGGAGGAGGAGTTTGCCGTCGGAGGAGGCGGCGAGCTTGATGTGCTGGGAGGTGTTGGGGCGTGAGCCAACGGGGCCGAACATCTGGTCGCGTCCGAGAACGAGTTTGACCGGGCGCTGCGCCACCTTGGCAGCCATGGCTGCGAGGATGGCGTGGGACCAGACGTAGCCCTTGGAGCCAAAGCCACCGCCGGTGAATGGGCACTGGACATGGACGTTTGCGGGTGGGATGGAGAAGGCGCGGGCGAGCGACGACTGGGCGCCGGAGATACCCTGAGTGGCGTCGTAGACGTTCAGTTTGTCGCCTTCCCATGAGGCGACGGTGGCGTGCGGCTCCATCGGATTGTGGTTCTGGATGGGCGTCGAGTAGGTCTGGTCGATGACGACTGTGGCTTTAGCGAGCGAGGCCTGGGGATCGCCGCGGTGTCGAGTCGCCGCCGCCTCGTTTGGGGGCGCGAGCGTCCTTGAGCGAGGCGTTGAAGTCGAGCTTGGCTGGCTGCTCCTTGTACTCGATGCGGAGGAGCTTTGCGGCTTGCTCGGCTTCGGGCAGAGAGCGCGCGACGACGACGGCGATAGGCTGGCCGCTGAAGAGGACGTTGGTGTCCTGAAGGATGTTGACGTTGCCAGGGACGGTGAGCTTGGGCGCGTTGAACGGCGTAATGATGGAGTAGGACGCCGGCTGCGCGTGTGGCGGCGGCCTGGTCGATGGAGGCGATGGTGCCTGAGGGTATGGTGGCCTGGACGACGTAGGCGTAGGCGATGTTTTCGACCGGGAACTCGGCTGCGTATTTCGCGCGGCCAGTCACTTTGGCGAGGCCATCGTAGCGGTGGCTGAGCTGGCGTCTTCCGAGCTCGGCGTGGGTCTGATGGTCCTGGTGGTCTTGATGGTCCTGGGGGGCGATCATGCCTGAACTCCTTGTGCAGCGAGGGTGAGAGCGCGCACGATGCTTTGCTTTGCGAGTTCGATCTTGAAGGCGTTGTGCTCTGTGGGCTTCGCTCCGGCGACGGCCAGGTCGGCGGCTTTTTTGAAGGCTGCCGGGCTGGGCGTTGCGCCGACGAGAGATTTCTCCGCTTCGAGGGAGCGCCAGGGTTTGTGGGCGACGCCGCCGAGTGCAAGGCCTGCTGATTGGATCGTGTTGCCGTTCATCTCGAGGCCTGCTGCAACCGAGACCAGAGCGAAGGCGTAGCTTTGGCGATCGCGCACCTTGAGGTAGTAGGAGTGCTTTGCGAACTTCGGCGCGGGTAGCTCGACTGCGGTGATGAGCTCGTCGGGCTGAAGGATGGTATCGAGTTGTGGTGTGGTGCCGGGGAGACGATGGAAGTCGGCGATGGCGATGGTGCGTTGGCCCTTGGGGCCGGTGACGTGAATGGTGGCGTTGAGCGCGGCGAGGGCGACGTTCATATCGCTGGGATTAGTAGCGATACACTCATCGCTCACTCCAAGGATGGCGTGGTTGCGGTTGAAGCCTTTGATTGCGGCACAACCGCTGCCGGGGGTCCGCTTGTTGCAAGCGGGGAAGACGGTGTCCATGAAGTAGTAGCAGCGGGTGCGCTGGAGTAAATTGCCGCCGGTGGTGGCCATATTGCGCAGTTGTGGGGAGGCACCGCTGAGAAGAGCTTGAGAGAGGAGGGGGTAGTTGGTGCGGATAATTTCGTGGTTGGCTAAGTCGCTGTTGCGGACACCGGCGCCGATGGTTGTGGCGTTGCCGGAGGTGATGACGTGAGTGAGGTCGAGATGGGTGACGTCGATGAGTGCGGTGGGTTGTTCGACGTTCGACTTCATGAGGTCGACGAGGTTGGTTCCGCCGCCGAGGAACTTCGCTCCGCGAGCGGAGACCGCATGGACGGCTTCGTCGGGCGCGGTGGCGCGTTGATAGTTGAACGGGTTCATGCCGAGGCTCCTTTCGCTGCGGCGCGGACGGCGGCGACGATGTTGGGATAGGCGCCGCAGCGGCAGATGTTTCCACTCATGCGCTCGCGGATCTCGTTGTCGGTGAGTTCAGGCTTGCTGGTGCGGCCGGTCTCGAAGGAGACAGTGCTGAGTGTTCCGTGTTTGTGCTCTTCGAGAAGAGCGACCGCGGAGCAGATCTGGCCGGAGGTACAGTAGCCGCACTGGAAGCCGTCATGATCGAGAAAGGACGCCTGAACGGGGTGGAGGGTGTCTCCGTGGGCGAGGCCTTCGATGGTGGTGATCTCGGCTCCGTTGGCCATGACGGCAAGGGTGAGGCAGGAGTTGACGCGTCGTCCGTTGAGGAGGACGGTGCAGGCTCCGCATTGGCCGTGGTCGCAGCCCTTCTTGCTGCCGGTGAGTGCAAGGTGTTCGCGCAGTGCGTCGAGAAGAGAGGTGCGGGTGTCGAGAGAGAGTGACTTCGACGTTCCGTTGACCTTGAAGGTGACGTCCATCATCTGCGGAGCGGTGGCGGCGGCGGCTTGATGGTCTTGGGCCGAGGTGAGATGCGGGATGCCGGTGGCGACGGCCGCGCTCAGGATTCCGGCGGTTTTGACGAAGCTGCGGCGGGAGAGTTCGATGTCGGTGAAGGGGTTTGACTGGTCAGGAAGAATGTCGTCGAGCTGGTCTTCGATGTCGGTGCAGCGTTCGGAGCTCATGGCCGATCCTCATTGTGGGTACATGGTGGACGATGGATGTCGTACGGCGAGCAACTCTACGTAGACGAATTTACCAGCGGAAAAGATGCAGGCGAAGAATGCTCTTTTCGCGGGTTCCCCGCGAGGTATGATGGTCGCATTCATCAAAACGTTATCCAAATTTAACAGGGAAAGTTGGAGAGTGAATTGGGCCAGTCTCTTGTTTTCAAATTCTTAGTAATATCTCGCATATTACAGGTTGGGGTTGTCGCAGTTCTGGTTGGGGCAACGGTGGCTCCAGCGTTTTCTCAGGCGCCGGAGGGGCGGCAGCAGCGAGCGGCTGGGGAGACTCCGGCGGCGAAAGAGGAACAAACTGTTCCGATTCCTCCTGAGGCGAACTCGGTGACCAAGCATGAGTGGACTGCGGGTGGACAGACGATTCATTACACGGCGACTGCCGGAAATTTGTTAATTCGCGATGATCAGGACAAGGCGAACGGAAGTATTTTCTACGTGGCGTACACGGAGGACGGAACAGAGTCGAAGAATCGGCCAGTAACATTTTTTTATAACGGCGGTCCCGGTGCGGCGACGATCTGGTTGCACATGGGATCGTTTGGGCCGATACGCGTGACTACGCAGAGTCCCGACGCGACCGGGCCGGCACCGTTTGAGTGGGTGCAGAATCCGCAGAGTTTGATCGACAAGAGCGACTTGGTATTTATCGATGCGCCGTTGTGCGGCTTCTCGCGCGCCGTGGGCAAGGGGACTGCGAAGGATTTTGCCGGGACAGATCAGGACATTCGCGCGTTCGAAAAGTTTATCGTTCGGTACATTACGGTGAACCAGCGATGGAACTCGCCGAAGTTTCTGTTTGGCGAGTCGTATGGAACAACGCGTTCGGCGGGACTGGTGGCGGCGCTCCAGAACGATGGGATTGAGTTCAATGGTGTAACTCTGTTGTCTTCCATTCTCAACTACAACCGGCGTGCGCCAGGGTTGGACTATGAGGCGATCGGGTATCTGCCTTCTTATGCTGCAATCGCCTATCACTACAAGAAGGTGAAGACGAACGTCAGCATCGCGGAGTGGGTGCAGCAGGCACGAGTTTTTGCTCGAGGTCCTTACGCGGAAGCGCTGCAACAGGGCGATAAGCTGCCGACTGCGGAGTTCGATGCGATGGCAACAAAGGTAGCGGCGATCAGCGGGCTGAGCGTGGAATATGTGAAAGAGTCGAAGCTGCGGATCTCGGCGACGCGGTTTCGGAAGGAGTTACTGCGTGGCGATGATCGGATACTTGGGCGATACGACGCGCGGTTCATGGGGTGGGATCCTGAGTCGGCAGGTGAGAACCCGGGCTACGATCCCTCGGACACGGGAATCAGTGGCGTGTATGTCGGGGCGTTCCATGACTACATCCAGAGAGAGCTGAAGTATTTGAGCCAGGAGCCGTACTATCTGTCCGGGCCGGGACTGAATCAGAGCTGGGATTTCAAGCACAGGCCCTCGGGTGCGGTTGGCGGTGGAGGCGGCGGACGCGGCGGGGAGCAAAATCAACCGGATGTCGCGGTGGATCTTTCGGATGCGATCCGGAAGAACCCAAAGCTGAGGGTTTTTTCGGCGAATGGGTACTTTGATCTGGCGACACCGTTCTTTTCGACCGAGTACGACCTGAGCCACATGGATCTTCCCGCGAACCTGGTTGGGAATGTGCAGTTTGGTTACTATCCGGCCGGGCATATGGTGTATCTGAATGTTGAGGCGCTCAAAGAGTTGAAGGCTGATATGACGAAGTTTTATGCCTTGGCCCAGCAGCACTAAGACGGGGTTGAAGTTAGAGGGAATCGAGGGTGCATTGAGGAGGCGATTTACTCCACAGTGCCCTTGCTTTTCGAGCATAACTGCCTTAGAATGAATACTGCTGTGTTTTTTCCAGTGTTCGCATAGCGTAGGGCGGAAATTAACTCTTAAAGAGGTACCGATAAAGATGGCAAAGCGTCGTGGAAATCCCAACTGGGGCAAGCCTGAGCCGATAGGGCCGGTCGTTCCGACGGTCACATCGTTCGAGCAGGTGGTGAAGGAGTTCAAGCTGACACCGGACCAGTACATTCGTTCGACCAGGCTTCGTGAATGGGCCCGGCGGAACAAGAATTCAAAGTACATTCCTGAGGCGCTGCTGGAGGCCTGGGGTTTTGAGATCGAGTCTACGCTGTAGATTTCAAATTGGATGTGAGACGCCGCCTGTTGAAGGCGGCGTTTCTTTTTGCGACGCAGGTATCATGAGATGCGTCGAAAGAGATGAAAGCGGAAGGCGGAGTTATGTTTGCTGACGTGACCGAGGCAGTTGCGGAGATCAAAGCAGGCCGGATGGTGGTGGTCGTCGATGACGAGGACCGCGAGAACGAAGGCGACCTGACGCTGGCTGCGGAGTTTGTTACGCCGGAGGCGATCAACTTCATGGCGAAGTTCGGCCGCGGGTTGATCTGCCTGACTCTGACTGAGGAGCGAGCAGACTATTTGCGGCTGGGGCCGATGACGCAGGAGAATACGTCGCGGTTTGGCACGGCGTTCACTGAGAGCATCGAGGCCCGCGAAGGTGTGACGACGGGAATCTCTGCTGCTGACCGGGCGCATACGATCAAGGTGGCGATTGATCCGCGATCGACGGCGCATGATCTGGCAAGGCCTGGGCATGTGTTTCCTTTGCGTGCGCGCAAGGGTGGTGTGCTGGTGCGGGCGGGACAGACAGAGGCTTCGGTTGATCTGGCGCGGATGGCGGGACTGGTTACTGCAGGCGTGATCTGCGAGATCATGAACGACGACGGGACCATGGCGCGAGTGCCTGATCTTGTTAAGTTTTGCGAAGAGCATGGGTTGAAGATGGTGACGGTGGCGGACTTGATTCGCTATCGGTTGCAGAATGAGCGGTATATCCATCGCGTGGCGGAGTCGCAGCTGCCGACGGCGCATGGCGAGTTTCGCATGATCGCGTATGAGAGCGAAGTCGATGGCGGCGAGTCGCATGTTGCTCTGGTGTATGGCGATGTGACTGGCGATGAGCCAGTGCTGGTGCGGGTGCATACGCATTGTCTGTCTGGTGATGTTTTTTCTACGACGCTGTGTGATTGCAGGGCGGTGGTGGAGAACTCGTTGCGCATGATTGCGGAGGCGGGTAAGGGTGCGCTGGTGTATCTGCATAATGGGAGCGCGGGATTTGGCGTGGATAAAGGAGTTACGCCGGCCCGAGTGGTGTTTCACCGGGAACAGCGGTCGCGGGAGGGTTGTGACGATCGGGCGCATCGGACGTTGCGGCAGGTGGGGTTGGGCGGGCAGATTCTTTCGGATCTGGGGATTCATAAGATTCGGCTGCTGACGAATACGCCGACGCATGTGCCAGCGCTGCAAGGGTTTGGGATTGAGATTGTGGAGCAGCTGCCGGTGGCGACGGGGTCGGTTCGGCGGTAATTTTTTGGAAAAAATTTTCGGGGTGGTGGCGTGGGGATACGTGCGTCCAGACGGGCGTTTTTGATGGGGGTTGTGGGGAATTGAGTGTTTCTTGTGTGGGGTTTTTGTGGTGAAGTTGTGGTGGAATGCGTGGTAAACGTGGTGGCTTAGCGACGCGTTTTGTGGTGGCTAAAAATACGCCACGGTTTTCAACTTTATTTTCGGTCGTCTCCGTGAGAGTGACAGCGGTCCATGTTGGTAATGGGAGTTCCAACGTTCTTGCTGATTGCCGAGCCAAAGATTGGTCTACTTCTCCTTCGGTGGAGGAGTGTACCCAGGAAGTATTCGCGACTCCGCCCGGAAGATGTGATATTTCTCAAAGGCCACGTCATTGAGAATTGTCTCGAAGCGTCCATAGACTCCGAAGGTTTCCCCCCATTCCTGTAGCAGCTTTACTGTTCGCTGCCTTGAGATGGAGACGCTTCTTGTCGGGCAGATGTAGGTCTTCTCTCCGATCACGACGGGACCGTACTCGACCATGATGCCGGAGCTTTGCATTGGCAAACGAGGCTCCAGGTTTGCGATCACCGTCAAGCGACGAATGGCTCCGCTATCCGGATCGATCGCGATCTCTCCCTGATACGCGGCCGAGGTTTTGAAGAGGATCGTTCCGTCGGGATCTGCAAGGCAGCAGAATCCTACTTCGAAAGGAGACGTGTCGCGTGGTACTGCATAGCGGAAGACCGCCTGCTGTCCGTCAATACTCTTCTCCCAGTGACTCCACGCGAATTGGCTGCGACCCGACGCTACACCGGCGAATACCATGGCAAGAATTGGCCCGAATGTCCCTTGAGTATCCAGCTGTCTCTCTCGCGCACTCAGCTTCTTTCCCTTCCTGGCCTCTGTATCCACGACCTCTTTGCCGTTGCGGAAGGTTACGGTAGTGCTGGACGTCTCCGTCACGTGCAACGACTGGTCGCTCGTCACGGTCTTCCACTCCTCCTCATTTTTTTGTCGCGGTTCGTCATACTGGACCGTCGTCCGTGTGGCGAAAAAATCCGGTAGCTGCAGCATCGTCTTGCTCAAATGATCGATAGTGCGTGTGAGCATCTGGTGTCGCACAGCAGGGTCCGGTGGCGCTGTAGCGGGAATGTCGGCTGCCGGCAGAGGCAGGAAGACCGACTTGTCGGCGAGCGCAACCAATGCGGCCCGAGACCTTTCGCCGGGCAGACGAGCCATCGCGGACGACAACCCTGGACTGTTCATCCGCTCGGTCAACTCAACTCCGGAGAGCTGCTGCGCAACGTCGTTGTCTTTGCTGTCATGGGCCGACGCCAGCATCTGCTCCAGCTGCGCTACCGTTATCGGTTTCGCCTCTGAAGGATGATCGCGGTACACCGGTTCGTTGTAGTAGCCGGTGCTGGTGCGGGCAGTCGAGCTGCCTTTGTTCACCAACACCTTCGAATCGTGATATTCATCCACCTGATTCGTGAGCGGCGGATCGAACATCAATGTGTAAAAGACGCTTTCGCCTTCGATGCATTCGCCGATCATCGCGGCGAGTTCGCTGCTCGTATTCAGCAAGCCTCCACCGCTTTGGATTGCGAGCACACCCAGGCTCAAATCACCAACCTGTGCATTCTTTTCCACCGTCACCGGATTGAGATAGTTCATGGATTCAAGATCGCTATCCGGGTAGGGCCAGCTCCAGAGGGCGATTCGTGCCTCGCGAAGCCGGGTTGAGAAGTCCGTTATCTCGTCGAACGATTTATCCCAGGCCCTCCAGCCTGGGCTCAGCCAAAACATCAGCTTTCTTCCGGGCCTCCGCCGCTCCGCCAGAACAATCGAACCAAGAGAACTCAGGGAGGGGTTGAGTTCAGGCCGTCCTGTCCCAGACACCTTGATCCCAAAGGACCGATCCACATGGAACCGTGGAATCCCCCGAATCACTGGCAGATCGCCCCCACGAGCAAGCGCGTCAGCCAGAGCGTTTCCATCCGTAGAGGGTTGGGGCATCGACGATAGCCGGGGGGCCGGGTTGACTCTCGACGCAGAGAGAGCGCCGGAAAGAAGATAGAGCGATACGGGTTGAGCGAGATGCCCGTTGTTCTGGCGCAGAAATCTCTGGGCTTCGCTGGTTGCAAGGGGAATCTGCTGAGCCTGCAGGTTCAAGGTATCGATGACAAGAATCACTTCAACAGGAGGGTCGGGCCGGGCGGTGGCTCCGTCGAACGCCTGAAAGGAGAGAATCTTTTGTGGCTGATCGTTGTCGAGCAACGTAAAGTCGCCGGCTCCCAGGCCTGGCACTGGTTTTCCCGATTTATCCCTGACTACAACGTCGAGCTTGATCAGCCCCTGGACCGCGTCCGTGGCGGGCGAGGACACTGCAGCGGGCTGCGATTCGCCGCCTACGAGAGGTGGACTCTGCTGCGCCAATCCGATAGCAGGCACACACAAGAGCAGCGTCGCACCGACGCGGAACGGTTTTGGCATGCCAGTCACTCAACTCGGAGTTGGCCCATGTTCTCTCCGCGGGAAGTATAACCGCACCGTTACTCCGTTCGGAGGGCTTCCATGGGTTCGATCATGGCTGCGCGTCGGCAGGGCAGGAATGTGGCGACGACTGCTGCAGTGGCGAATATGCCGATGACGGGGATGATGACGGACAGGTCGGTCGGGGATGTGCCGTAGAGCAGGGCGGTGAGGCTTTTGCCGATGGTGAGGCTTGCAGCGTAACCCAGTGCGAGGCCGAGGAGTACAGGGGCGACGACGGTTCCGAGCATGAGGCGATAGACGCTTTGGCGAGTTGCTCCGAGTGCCATGCGAAGGCCGACTTCCTGGGTGCGGGCTTCGACCGAGTAGCTGAGGGTACCGTAGATGCCGAGGAGCGCGAGTAACAGTGCGGCTCCGCCAAATGCGACGAAGATGCCGGTTTCGAGATGCTCGGGTGCGAGCGAGTCGGAGAGCTGCGAGTCCAGAGTATGGATTCTCGCGATGGTTACGTTCGGGTTGTAGCTCCAGATGGTGTTTCGCACGGCTTCGGTGAGCTGGGTGGGGTCTTGTGCGCCGCGAACGAGGAAGTACGTGCCGTAGGGAGGCTTGTCCCAGTAGGGAAGGTAGACCATGTTGACGGGTGCGGCGCGGAGCGAGTTGTTGTGCGCGTCGGCGACGACGCCAACTACGGTGAAAGTGTTTCCGTTGCGCTGGAATTGACGGTTGATGGGGCTTTGACCTGGCCAGACGGCTTTGGCGGTGGCCTCGGAGATGACTGCGCTCTTCTGCGTGCGGTCGTGCTCGTCGAGTGGGCGGCCTTCGATGATGCGCTGTTGCAGGGTGGTGAAGTAGCCGGGACTAATCCAGCGATAGTTTGCCAGCGCGTATTCCTTGTTGGTCTTGCCGGCGATCACGACTCCGTCTATCCAGCTTTCTCCTGTGAGCAACATGGCGCTGACCAGAGATGCTGATTGGACTCCGGGAAGAGCGCGGAGTTTTTCGAGGACGCCGTCGTCGAAGCTGGCGCGGTCTTTGTCGTTCGTGAAGGTGCTGCCTTGCAGGATGACGTCGGCGGAGACGATGTGGTCGACTGAGAAGCCTCGGTCCATGGAGGAGAGATGGATGAGGCTTTTGGCGAAGAGCCCGGCGACGAGCAGGAGGGTGGTGCAGGCGAAGACCTGCGCTCCGACGAGTGCGCGGCGCAAGAGGCCGCTGCGGCGAGAGCCTGATGTGCGGCCCATGCCTTGTAGGGCCTGTTGGGGCTTGATGCGGAGAACGCGCAGAGCGGGAAGTACACCGAAGATGAAGGATGCTCCGACGGTCAGCAGCACAGAGAGGCAGAGCACGGTGAAGTTGACGGTGATGGCTCCGGTGCGCGGGATGGACAGCTGCGCGTATCCGGCGAAGCGATGGACGGCGAAGATGGCGAGAGCGACGCCGAGGGTTCCGCCAACGAGCGAGAGGATGCAGACTTCGGCGAGGGCAGATTGCAGAAGGTGAGCGGTGGAGGCACCGAGTGCCGAGCGTACGGCGGCTTCGCGGTCACGGCTGACGAAACGGGCGAGCTGCGCGTTGGCCAGATTGATGCAGGCGATGAGCAGGACGCTGAGGACGGCGGCCATGAGGAGCCAGAGCCGCGCCGAGGTGTGGCCTACGATGACTTCTTTGAGTGGCTGGACGTAGACGGCGAGTGCGCCGCGGGGGTTGCCGTCCATTTGATCAGGAGGGATCTGGCGGACGATGTCGTCGGCGAGGACGTTGAGATTTTCGGTGGCTTGAGCGATGGACAGGTCCGGTTTCAGGCGGCCGAGAGCGACGTAGTTTCCGTAGTCGCTGTTCCATCCGAAGTTGTTGAAGTCGATCGTGAGAGGGGTGATGATTTCGGCCTCGGGCCACTGGCTGGGCACTGGGGAGGGCGAGAGCTCGGTGGCTTTGGGAAAGTAGAAGTTCTGAGGGAGGACGCCGACGATCTGATATGGCGCTCCGGCGATCTGAACGGATCTTCCGATGACTGTGGAGTCGCCGTTGAAGAGACTCTGCCACAGACGGTGGCTTATGATGGCGACCTTCTCGTGACCTTTGACGGTTTCTTCGGGAAGGAAGTTGCGGCCTTGCGAGGGCTGGACGCCGAGGATGTCGAGCAGGTTGGGTTGGGCGATGATTCGGCCGACGAGGCGCGGGTGATCGTTGCCGTTGCCAAGGCCGATGCCGGTTGCGCCTTGCTGGAGGAGGGTGAGGTCGGTGAAAGAGGTGGACTGCTTGCGCCAGAGGTCGGCGTGGCGGGGATTGGCTCCGGTGTAGGGGAAGAGTTTTTCGAGGAAGCGGACGCGCTCCCATACGACGACGAGGCGGCCGCTGTCGCGGTAGGCGAGGGGCTTGAGGAGGACGCCGTCGACTACGCTGAAGAGGGCGGTGGTTGTTCCGATGCCAGAGGCGAGGGTGAGGACCGCGGTCAGGGTGAAGCTGGGGGACTTGCGGAGCTGACGTAGTCCGTAGCGGATGTCCTGCAAGATCGAGTGCATGCGGTTACCTCGTGAGACTGCCTGCTTTTGTTTAGCATTTTTGTTGCCACAGGTAGAGGTGTGTCGGGGCTTGATTTTGCGGGTTTTTCTGATGATTGTGTCTTGCAGACAATTGGTGGATTGTCCGGAATCGCTAATGTGTGTCCAGAAATGAACGGCCCTTCTTTTTCCTTTGGGACGAGTTAGAAGGCGTCGACGTCGATGACAGCCTGGGCGAAGGACTGCGGAGCTTCCTGAGGGAGGTTGTGTCCGATACCGCCTTGGATGATGCGGAAGGCATACTTCCCGGAGAATTTTTTGTGATAGCCTGAGTCGTCGTTTGCGTGGGGTGCACCGTTGGCATCGCCTTCAAGGGTGATTGCAGGCACGGTGATGACGGGAGCCTGGAAGAGCTTTTGTTCTAGATTGTCGTACTTTGATTCTCCTTGAGCCAGGTCGAGCCGCCAGCGGTAGTTGTGGATGACGATGGCGACGTGATCCGGGTTGTTGAAGGACTGTGCGGTGCGATCGTAGGTTGCATCGTCGAAGTTCCACTTCGGTGATGCGGTCTGCCAGATGAGCTTGTTGAAGTCGTGCGTGTTCTGCGCGTATCCGAGCTTGCCGCGATCGGTGGCGAAATAAAATTGATACCACCAGGGGAGCTCGGCTTTGGGCGGAAGTGGTTGTTTGTTGGCTGCCGGGTTGCCGATCAGATAACCGCTGACGGAGACGATGGCTTTGCAGCGTTCGGGCCAGAGTACTGCCATGATGTCGGCGGTGCGCGCTCCCCAATCGAAGCCAGCGATGATTGCTTTCTGAATTTTGAGAGCGTCCATCAGCGCGATGATGTCGACGGCGACGACGGACTGCTGGCCATTGCGGATGGTGCTGTCGGAGAGAAAACGTGTGGTGCCGTAGCCGCGCAGGTAGGGAACGATCACGCGGTAGCCCTTTGCTGCTAACAGCGGTGCGACGTCGACGAAGCTGTGAATGTCGTATGGCCAGCCGTGGAGAAGGATCACAGGAGGACCGCTGGGAGAGCCTGCTTCGGCGTATCCAACGTTGAGCAGGCCGGCGTTGATTTGTTTGAGTGAGGCGAAGGAGGTGTGTGTGCCGGGCTGGGTTGCTGGAACGCCTGCGGGATTTGTTTTGGTGGATTGCGTTTCAGCGGAGGCGAAGATGCCGAGCTGGGCGGCCGCGACGGCTGTGGCTGCGGAGCTTAAAAATCGGCGGCGATTGTGGTTGATCTTTTCGTGTGTTTTGAATGTGTCCATGGGCCAAACCTCCGTGCTTACCCTCTCGAAAGAATAGTCCATGGCGAACTCTTCGCTGCAACTGCGATCTTTGAGATCGACTCGGGTTGATTGATGCTATCGGGCGGTGACTGTCAGGTTGAGGATGACGGTCTGGGTGAGTTGGACTCCGGTGGTGGAGCTGGCGGTGACCTGGTACTGGTAGGTGCCAGGTGGGGTGACGCGGATGTTGGGGTCGCCTCCGCTGCCGCAGCCGGATGGCCAGAGGGTGGTGAGGGTAAGGAGGAGCGCGCAGAGGAGATTGCGTGTGAGGCGGGTTTTCTTTTTGTGGACGGTGCTCAAGAAGAAGAGGAACGAGGCGGGGAGGAGGCAGAGGAGGGTCTTGTTGAGGGTGGTGTTTGGGTGCGTGGTGCTTGCGGTTGCGGCGGGGTTGACGGTGGTGATGGTGTTGATGGTGGCGATGGCGTTTTGGGCGGCGCCGTTGAGGGTGATGCTTGAGGGCAGGAGCGAGCAGGTGGCGTATTGGCCTGGGGTGATGGGGGTGCAGTTGAGGACGACGGTGCCGGTGTAGTTGTTTTGCGGGGTGAGCTGGAGGTTGTAGGTGGCGGGGCGCTCGCTGACGACGGTTGCGGAGGCGGTGGGGCCGCCGTTGACGGTGAGGAGGAAGCTGCCGCTGGGGACTCCGGTGCCGGTGAGGGGGACGAGTGTCGGGGGAGTTGGTGTCGGAGCTGGTGATGGTGAGGGTGCCGGTGCGCGGGCCGAGGGCGGTGGGGGTGAAGGTGACGGTGATGGGGCAGCTGGAGTCCGGGGGCGAGGGTGGTGACGGTGCAGGGGACGGTGATGGCGTAGTCGCCGGTGATGGTGAAGGCGAGGTTGTTGACGGGGGCGGTGCCGGTGTTGGTGAGGGTGAGGGTGAGGTTGGCGGAGGCGCCGATGGCGATGCTGCCGAAGTTGAGGGCGGAGGGCGTGATCTGCAGGTGGGACTGGATGCCGATGCCGGTGAGGGGCGCGTTGATGGGCAGGGTGGAGAGGGAGGTGGCGATGGAGATGGTGCCGGTGCGCGGTGCCGGTTTGGGTGGGGGTGAAGGTGATCTGTTCGGTGCAGCTGGCGGCGGGGGCGAGGGTGTTGCCGGGGGTGGGGCAGGTGCCGGTGGCGGTGTAGTCGCCGGTGGCGGTGATGCTGTTGAAGGTGGCGGCGGTGGTGCTGGTGTTGGTGATTTGGAGGGGGAGGGTGGCGGTGCTGCCGAGTTGGACGGTGCCGAAGTCGAGGGTGATGGGGGAGAGGGTGAGGGGCGATGGGGTGGCGGTGCCGAGGAGGCTGATGAAGTCGAGCGCGGTGCTTGCGTCGGAGGTGATCTCGAGGGCGCTGATGCGGGTAGTGATCGATGTGTCGGTGGTGGGCTGCGGGGTGAAGGTGACGATGAGGAGGCAGCTTGCGGAGGGGAGGATGGTGGTGCAGTTGCTTTGTGACGGTGAAGTCGGGTGTGGTGCGGAGGGCGGTGATGTGGATGGGGACGGTGCCGGTGTTGGCGAGGGTGACGGTTTGGGGTTGGCGGCGTTGCCGACCTGGGTGGTGGCGAAGGTGAGGGAGCTTTGCGGAGGCGGTGTAGGAGACGAGGGGGGCGGTGTTGGTGGGAGCGGCGATGGAGATGGGAGCGGCGGTGCCGGTGAGGTCGATGAAGTCGGGGCCGCTGAGGGCGTCGCTTTCGATGACGAGGGTGCCGGTGTCGGTGGTGGGCGGCGAGGCGGGGGAGCCGGTGGCGGTCTGGTTGAGCGGGGTGTAGGCGAGGGTGATGGTGCAGGTTTGGGTTGGGCGGCGAGCGGTGTCGCCGCAGGTGGTGGCGGTGATGAGGAAGGGCCACTCGCTGGTGATGCGGCGGATGGTGAGGGGGTTGGTGCCGTGTGTTGGTGAGGGTGAGGGTTTGGGTGGCGGATTGGCCGGAGCTGACCTGGCCGAAGTTGAGGAGTCGGACTGAGCCGGGGATGATGTTGCCGGTGATGGCGAGGGTGCCGGAGCCGATGCCGTAGCCTTCGACGTAGCCGAGGCCGTTGAGGGTGGCGGAGCCGTCGGTGGGGGTGGCCTGGGCGAAGAGAGTGCCGGTGATGTCGCCGTTGGTGAGGGGGAGGAAGGTGACGGCGAAGTTGGCAGGATGCGTTGGGGGCGAGGGCGGCGCAGGGTGGACCGGTGAGGACGAACTGACGTGGGAGGGCGACGTCGAGGGTGAGGGATTTGGCGGTGAGGTTGTTGATGGTGAACTGGCGGGTGAGGCCGAGGGTGGCGGTGGGAGTGGGGCCGTAGTTGGCCTGGTTGGGGAGGATCTGGAGGCCGGCGTCTTCGGTGGTGTAGGCGCCGGTGAGGGGAATGGTGTAGGTGGTGAGGCCGGTGAGGGAGCTGGTGACGGGGATTTGGAGGGTGTCGGTGAGGAGGGCGGTTGGTGGGGGTGAAGGTGACGGTGATGGTGCAGGTGGCGGCGGGGGCGAGGGTGGTGCAGGTGGTGGTGGAGGCGAAGTTTGGGGTGGTGTTGGTTGGGGGTGCGATCTGCAGGGTGGCGAAGCCGGTGTTGGTGAGGGTGATGGTTTGTTGGGTGGCGGTGGGGCCGGGGACGTTGTTGAAGATGAGGGCGGTGGGGTTGAGGGAGAGGCCGGGGTCGGGGCTGCCGAAGCCGGTGAGGGTGGCGGTGACGGGGCGGTTGGTGGTGGGGACCGTGAGGGTGCCGGTGAGGGGGCCAGTGGTGGTGGGGGCGAAGATCACGTTGACGAAGCAGGAGGCGTTGGGGGCGAGGGTGCCGGTGCAGGTGGGCCTCCGGTGGGCGACGTGTTGGGTTGGCGAGGGTGAAGTCGCCGGTGGTGGCTGGGTGTGGAGAGGGAGACGGTGGCGGGGGTGAGGTTGGTGAGGGTGAAGAGGGTGGGGGCGCTGGTGCTGTGGACTGGGACGGGGCCGAAGTCTTGCGTGATGGGTGTGAGGATAAGGCCGGTGAGAGGGCAGGCCGGTTCCGGTGAGGGTGAAGGGTGCAGGGTGTGCCGGAGATGGTGGAGGTGAGGGTGAGGGTGGCGGTCTCGGGGCCGGTGGTGGAGGGAGTGAACTGGACGCCGAGCCAGCAGTTGGTGCAGGGGCCGGTGAAGGTGGAGGTGAAGGCGGAGGCGGGTGGGTTGCCGTGGCCGTAGCCGATGTCTTCGACGAGGATGGCTTTGAAGTCGGGGGCGGAGCTGGTGGCGGTGAGGGTGGTGAAGGGTGAGGTGATCTTGTACCACTGAACGGTGGCTGGCCGAGGATGACGTTGCCGAAGTCGAGGGTGTTGTTGGGCGTGGTGAGGATGGAGGTGCCGGTGCCGGTGAGGCTGACGAAGGCGGGCGATGGTGCCGGCTGCCGGCGGTGACGGAGAGGAGGCCCTGACGGGTTCCGGGTTGCGAGGGGGCGAAGGTGAGGAGGACGGTGCAGGTGGTGTTGCCGGCGAGGGTGGCGGGGCAGTCGGTGGTGTAGGTGAAGTCGCCGGTGAGGGAGAGGGCTGAGGGCGAAGGGTTGGGTGCCGATGTTGCCGATGGTGACGGGTTGGGTGGTGGCTGGAGGTGCTGGTGACGAGGACGGGTTGGGGAAGGTGATGGTGGCGGGAGTGACGGTGAGGTTGGGGTTGACGGATTGGCCGATGCCGGTGGGTTGCGGTGTGGGTGGTGCCGGTGATGAGGACGGTGAGGCCTTGGTCGAGGGTGAGGGTGGTGGAGTCGGCGGAGGGAGCGATGGGGGATTGGTAGGTGAGTTGGAGTTGGCAGACGGTGTGGGGCTCGAGGGTGGTGGGGCAGCGGTCGGTGAGGGTGAAGGGGGCTGGCGAGGGTGACTGGGGTGTGGGGGATTGGGGTGGCGGAGTTGTTGGAGATGTAGAGGTAGCGGGGGAGGCGGAGGCCTGCGCGGGTGTCGAATTGGGTGCCGAAGTCGATCTCGGTGGCGGAGAGGCTGAGGGCGGCGGCCTGGGTGTAGGCGGTGAGGAGGACGGAGCCGGGGCCGATGGTCCAGTTGGATTGGGCGAAGCCGTCGTCGGTGGGGTTGGAGGAGGCGGTGAAGCTGAGGGTGATGTGGCAGGTGGCGTCTGGGGGCGAGGGTTTTGGTGGTGGCGGAGGTGAGGGGGCAGTCGCTGGAGGATTCGGCGAAGGTATATGGAGTGAGCTGGTTGCTGCCTAATTTCGAAGTAAAGGTTTGGGGTTGCTGGGTGAGGTTGGTGACGGTGATGGTGCGGGTGGCGGCGGGGCTGGTGGAGGTGTCGATGCCGAAGTCGAGTTCTTTGGGGGAGAAGACGATGGGATTCGGGTGCGGCGGTGGTGGCGGGGAGGGTTGCGGTTTGGGTGGTGGCGTTGTCGGCTTGTGCGGTGAGGGTGCCGGGGTTGGTGCTGGTGCTGGTGAGGGCGATGCTGCACTCGGCTGCCGGGGGCGAGGGTGGTGGGGCAGTTGTGGGCGAGGGTGAAGTTGGTGGCGGTGAGTTGGAGGTTGGTGGCGGCGAGGGTGCCGAGGTTGCGGAGGGTGATGTTGGGGGAGGCGTCGGTGGAGAGGGCGAGGCTGGGGGCGGCTGTGTTGGGTTGAGTTTGGCGAGGTAGGCGGCGGAGCCGGAGCAGAGGCTTCCGCTGCAGCTTGCCGGAGGGGAGGACGGCGGCGCGGAGGGTTGAGGGGAGTGCGGGGGTGGGGGTGTTGTAGAGCGGGAGGTCGTAGGTTTCGGTGGCGAGGAGGCTGGAACTGGCGGTGGGTGAGGCGCTGCCGGCGAAGATGGGTTGGCCGGTGGGGTCAGTTGCGATGGAGGTGAGGGTGACGGGGGCGCTGGCGAAGTTCGGGTTGGTGGTGGGGAGGCCGCCGAAGCGGATGGTCTGGTCGATGATGTTTTGTGCGTGACGCGGAGGGCGTAGGCTGTTGCCGATGGTCGAGAGCGACGTGAGAGGGAGGAGCCAGGATGGGGTGGTGAGAGGTGCTGGCGACCCAGGTGCTCTGGTTTGGTGCGGGGGTGAGCGATGGATTGGGTGCCGGGGGCGAGGAGAGTGGAGGCGAGGACGGCGCTGCCGTCGAGCGGGAGGCGGAGGAGGGTTTGGTAGGTGGTGTTGACGAGTGGAGTGGCGACGGTGGCGATGGGGAACTGGCCGAGGGCGATGGAGCCGGAGAGGAGGAGGTTTTGTGCGGCGGGGTCGAGTGGCGATGGAGGTGATGCCGGGGCCGGGGATGAAGGTGGAGAAGAGGAGGCCGTCGCCGGCGGGGGTGAGTTTGGTGAGGAAGCCGGAGGTTGGGGCCGAGGATGTTGGGGATGAGGGCGTTGAGGGTGGGGTAGCCGGAGGAGGTGGTGTAGCCGGCGATGTAGGCGTTGTCGTTGGCGTCGGCGGCGATGGCGGCGGGGGCGGTGTTGCCGTTTTGGCCGCTGAGGTAGGTGGCGTAGAGGAGTGTGGTGCCGGTGGCGTTGAAGCGTTCGACGAAGCCGTTTTGCAGGCTGCCGGCGGCGGGGGATTGGATGATGGCGGAGGGCGTGACGGGGAGGGTGGCGCCGAAGATGCTGCCGGTGAGGAAGACGGCGTCGGCGGTGGCGGCGATGCCGGTGACGGAGAGGCCGCCGCTGCCGGCGAAGGTGATGAAGATGGGATTCAAGTTTTGATCGAACTTGCCGATGAAGGCGTTGGTCGAGGTGCCCGTGCGGGACGGGGAAGGCTGCGCCGGAGGTTGCGGTGATGGTGCCGGAGGTTGTGGTGCCGGTGATGTAGATGTTGCCGGAGGGATCGAGGGCCATGGCGAGGCCGATGTCGCCTGCGGCGCCGAGTTGGGTTTGGGCGAGGACGTTGGTGGCGGTGGCGTCTGTCTTGAGGAGGCGGACGCCGTCTTTCTGGTCGAGGAGGAGGTAGAGGTTGCCGGAGGCGTCGGATTGGACGGCGTTGAACTGGGCGTTGAATTGTGCGGGATTTGTGGAGCCGAGGAGGCCGGTGAAGACGAGTTGTTGCGGGCCGGTGGTTTGTGCGGTGAGAGGTGGGGTGACGAGGGCCGAGGCCATGAAGGCGCAGAGACCGGCAAGGATGCGTCGGAGCGAGAGCGGTGTCTTCATGGGTTGTTGGCTGCGGGCGGAGCGCTGGTTGCAGCCTGACCTTAACTATCCATGGGTTGTGAAACGGTTGTTGGTCGAAGAAATTGACGAACGACGTTACGGAGGTACTATAGCTTCCCGTTTTGGGAATCTGTATGACCATCTAGTTGTAGCAAGGTAGTCGAGGCCGCGGGCGTGCATCTCCTGTTCGAAGGCGGTGTGAGTTGTGTAGTGGATGGCCTGCATGCCGACGGCGAGTGCGGCTTCGATGTTTTCGGTGCGGTCGTCGATGAAGAGGATGTTGGCGGGTGGTGTGCGGAGACCTTCGGCGGCGTGGAGGTAGATGGCTGGCTCGGGTTTGGCGAGGTTGAGGGCGTGGGACCAGGTGTGGTGGTCGAAGGCGTTCGATCCAGTCGTGTTTTGCGAGGAGGCCGGCCGACATGGCGTCGCCGATGTTGGAGAGGATGCCGGTGCGGATGCCGGCGCGCTGGAGACGCTGGGCCCATTCGAGCATGGGCGGGTTGAGCTGCGACCAGAGGTCGGTGTCGGCGGCGATGAGCTCGGTGATTTGGGAGGGAGTGAGGGCGATTCCGGCTCCGGCGGCGGCTTTGTGCCAGTAGGCGTCGCCGGTGAGGTCGCCGCGGTCGTAGGCGTGGCGGTGCGCCCAGTATTCGCGGTGGAGGATGTCTTCGTCGAGGCCGGTGACCGCGCGGATGCGGGCCCACGCGGCGGGATCGGGCGGGGCGGAGAGGACCATGCCGTAGTCGAAGAGGACGGCGTGGATTGGAGCTATGGGTTGTTGGTTCAAAGTGATTCAAGGGTACATCGAAGCAAGCTTGAAATGCGATTCGGCTGCCTAGTTGATGCCGAGGGCGGAGTTGACTGTGGTGAGTGCGGTCTTTTCCTGGTCGGAGACGAGAACGCCGCCGACGCCAAGGAAGCCGCCTTCCTTGCTGGCTTCCGCTGTAGCCTGGGCGACCTTTGCAAGCCACTGCTTGATCTCGGTGGTCTCTTCGGGCGTGGCTTTCTGGGTCAGGAGCGCGGATGTGCGTTTGAGGATCTCGCCTGCTGCGGACTGAACGTTTTCCGGTGTAGCGCCTGGCGGTGGTTTAGGAATCGACATGTGCTGGGTGAGGTCTTCGGCGAGTGACTTGAGCAGGGGCGTCTGTGCTGTCTGCGCACTCTGCACGATCATTTTGCCTGCGGCAGTCGATTCCTGAATGAGACCGACGGGTCCGCTGGGGCTTGCGGCTACGACGAGGATGCTGGACATAAGGGGAGAGGAACGCAGGAGGTCCCACTCGTCGGCGCTGAAATCTGCTTTTGTGCTCATGGAGGATCGCTTTCGGCTCTCACGTCTTGCAGGAGGGCAATGGGGATTTGGACAACAGAAAGATTGGCCCTGAGACGATGGTGAAGCTGAGGCTAGCGATCTGGACAGTCGGTGTCAAACGACGGAGATGAATTTTAGAAAAAATGGTGTCTATGGCAAGGGCAGTTGGCGGGGCGCGGTGGCGGGTTTTTGTTGGGACCGCGCGATCATGTGTTCGGCGATGAGTTCGGTCTGGAAACGGACGATGGTGTCGGGGTCGGTGATGATTGCCTGGGTGTTGTTCTGAGCTTTGTAGCCGGGGCCTCCGGGTTTTCCGCTGATGATGAAGGTGCCTTCACCGGAGTTAGACCAGTTGGTGGAGCCCTCGCCGGCGACGCGTCCGTCGGCGACGAAGCCCTTGGTGTGGCTGATCTGGTGGGAGGAGGACTGGCCGATGACGAAGTGGGTGTTGAAGGCCGCGAGATTGTATGCGCGATCGGCTTCGAGGAGAGCCTTTTCGTGGACGCTGGAGGCCTGCAGCTTGTCGAGCGTGATCATCATAGTGACGGCGGGGTCGAGGGCCTTCTCCATGAGGATGTTGTTCAGCTCGGAGTCGTTGTAGCCGAACATGTTGAGGTAAAGCGAGATGGTGACCCGCGAGAGGATGTACTTGAGGATGTTGTGGACGTCGTCGCGGCCGACGTAGAAGAGGTGAACGTCTTTGCTGGCGTTGGTGGAGTACGCGGCCTCTCTGGTGAATTGCTCAAGGTCTTTCAAGTCGAATGTCTGAAGGCTTTCGGCGGGGTCGCCGAGTGCGTTGCTTGCGCTTTTCCTTGCTGGGCGCGCGTAGTCTCGGCGTACGGCGGCGAGGGTGAAGGATTTTCCGGCTACCAGGGGAGCCGTTCGAGGGGTGAGGATTTCAGGATCGACGAAGGGCCGCGCGGGTGCTGTTGGCGCGAAGGGTAGCGAATTGCGCAGGGCTTGAGTCGCTGATTTAGCGGGTTTGGCGGACCTTTTTGGGGACATAGCGAGTTTCTTTCCTGTTGGCAGACGAGCTACGGGATTTTGTGATTGGACTCGGGCCGGAGTAGAAGGTTCGGGATAACGAATTGAACGGAGGATATCTTAGTCAGAAGTTCGAACGATATTAATTTGCCGAGCTTCGATCGGAGGGCGCATTAGCATGGAGGGGTGAGTACTCGGTTTTCGAAGCGGACGGGTTGGGATGTCGGGGAGAGCGGGTTTGCGGCTGCGATCCGTGAGGCGCGGGCGGCGGGGCGGGAGTTGATTGATCTGACGGTGTCGAATCCTACGGTGTGTGGGTTTGCGTATGATGCCGAGGCGATTCTTGCACCGCTAGGGAGTGCCGGGGCGCTGATTTACGATCCGGATCCTCGGGGGATGCGGTCGGCGCGTGAGGCGGTGGCGGGGTACTACGGCGACCATGGGGCGGAGGTTGATCCGGATGCGGTGGTGCTGACGACGAGTACGAGCGAAGGGTATGGGTATCTGTTTCGGCTGCTGTGCGACGCGGGGGATGAGGTGCTGGTGGCGCAGCCGAGTTATCCGCTGTTTGATTTTCTGGCGGATCTGGAGGATGTGCGGCTGCGGCCTTATCCGCTGTTTTATGACCATGGGTGGTGGATCGACTTTGCGGAGCTGGAGAGGAGGATTGGGCCGCGGACGAAGGCGATTGTGGTGGTGCATCCGAATAATCCGACGGGACATGCGACCGGGGGCGAGGAGAGGCGCAGGCTGGAGGAGATCTGTGCGCGGCATGGGCTGGCGCTGATTGTGGATGAGGTGTTTCTGGATTATCCGTTGGGGGAGGAGCGGCTGATGAGTTTTGCGGTGGGGCCGCATCCGGTGTTGACGTTCTGCTTGAGCGGGATGAGCAAGATTGCGGGGTTGCCGCAGATGAAGGTGGGGTGGATTGTGGGGTTGGGGCCGGAGGCGGTTCGGCGGGAGGCGATGGGGCGGCTGGAGGTGATGGCGGATACGTTTCTGTCGATGAACGCTCCGGTGCAGATGGCGTTGCCGAGTTGGCTTGCGGGAAGGAAGGGAATTCAGGGGCAGATTCTGGAGCGGGTGCGGGGGAACCTTGCTGCGGCGCAGAGGAGTGGGGCGGAGGTGTTGCGGGTGGAGGCGGGGTGGAGTGCGATTCTGCGGTTGCCGCAGGTGGGAGAGGAGGATGCGGCCGAGATGTTGCTGCGGGAGGTGGGGGTGGTGGTGCATCCGGGGTCGTTCTATGGGATTGCCGAATCGGGACGGGTGGTGGTGAGTTTATTGGGATTTGAACAGGGGTTTGCGGAGGGTTTGGAACGCATCGTGCATGGTCGGAAGTTGAACCACGGTAGTTACTAGTTCATGCGATGCATGTAAGGTGTTAGATTCAATAATCATAAATAAATATACTGATTCTTCTATGTTTGTAAAAATGGATTTGCGAGTCGCTCCGCCCGATAGTTGTGACGCGTCCGTGTCCGGGAATGACGATTGATTTCGTCGGGGAGGGTGAGGAGGCGGTCGTGGATGGACGTGAGGAGCTTCCGGGTGTTGCCTCCGGGCAGGTCGGTGCGGCCTACGGAGCCGGCGAAGAGGGTGTCTCCGGCGAGGAGGAGGGTCTGGTCGGGGAGGTAGAGGCAGACGGAGCCTTCGGTGTGGCCGGGGGTGTGGAGGATGGTTGCCGGTAAGGCCAGTGATGGCGATGAGCTTGCCATCGTCGAGGGTGTCGTCGGGGGCGGGGACGTCGGGGGTGGGGATGCCGAGCCAGCCGGCCTGGATGTCCATCATCTTGACCAGGGGCAGGTCGTTCTG
This sequence comes from uncultured Acidobacteriaceae bacterium, assembly GCA_963720955.1. Classification (GTDB taxonomy): domain Bacteria; phylum Acidobacteriota; class Terriglobia; order Terriglobales; family Acidobacteriaceae; genus Edaphobacter. The sequence continues at coordinate 119,815 of CAVRHK010000011.1, forward strand.
GTTGTAGAGGATGGGTGCTCCGGTGAGCTGCTTGAGGCGCTGGGCGCCGGCGATGTGGTCGATGTGGGCGTGGGTGATGATGATCTGCTTGACGGTGAGCTGATGCTTGGTCGAGGAGGGCGAGGATGCGGGGGATGTCGTCGCCGGGGTCGACGACGATGGCCTCGCGGGAGGTTTCGTCGCCGAGGATGGAGCAGTTGCATTGGAGGGGACCGACGGGGAGAATTTCGTGGATCATGGTTCTAGCTTAATGGCAAATTGTTGGCTGGATGATCTTGATTTGTGCGGATGGGATTGCATGAGTGGAGGAAAAGCAGATCCCTTCAGGGATGACAACAAGAAAAGCAAGGACAGCTGCAGAATCAAGAGGCATGAAAAAAGCGCAAGCCAATGGCCTGCGCTTTTTCTGATTTCGGGGGGTTACTTCTTCGCGGGCGTCGTCTGCGTGGCTGGGGTGGACTTGGTGCCGGAGAGGACGGAGTGGTCTGCGGTGGAGCGCGAGAGCAGGATGGTGAGGCCGATGGAGGTGAGCATGAAGATGATGGCGGAGTAGGTGGTCAGCTTGGTGAGGAGGTTGGCTGCGCCGCGGGGGCCGAAGGCCGTCTGTGAGCCCTGACCGCCGAAGGCACCGGCGAGGTCGGCGGATTTGCCCTGCTGGAGGAGGACGACGCCGACGAGAAAGAGCGAGACGATAACGTGCAGGATAACGAGAAGAATGACCATTGTGGAGCTTGCGACCTCTTGGATCCGGAGAGAAAAACCCGGAGAAAATGTGTGGATTGGTGCGGAGGAGGGGACTTGAACCCCTATGCCTTGCGGCGCTAGCACCTCAAGCTAGTGCGTCTGCCAATTTCGCCACCTCCGCGTTTGTGTCTCGACGCTGGTGGGCGTGAGTGCGGTAAGCAATCCGAAGGGTAGTATACCATCCCCCGAGCCGAATGAAGGTGTTGCGCAGGGGCCGTCAGGGAGCAAAGGATATCGGGTTAAGAGAAAAAGCGGAGGACGTGTGTCTGGCTGACACCGCGCCCTCCGCCTCAGGTCTTTTCAGCTGTTAGTTAATCCACTTCGGCGATGTCTTGGTGAGAGTGGTGACCAGAGGTTGACCGGCTGGCGTCGCTTTCACTGCAGCTTCGCGTACGATCGACGTCGCCGTGATGTCTTTGCCATAGACAGACTTGTTAGCGTCGTCGTCGGTGTCGAGAGATGCACCAGCAAGTGACGCGCCGGCGAACAAGCCGCCCTTTGCTCTGGAGTAGGTGAGCAAATCGACGTTCGGGTCGTTGGCTCCAACGGCCTTGGCACCGGTGGGGCCGGCAACGGCGGTTGCGTCAGCACCCATCTTCAACTTGCCGGAGAGAATCTTCTGCGCGCCAGTCTTGGTTTGGACGAGAATGACATAGTCTGTCGACGAAGTACCGAGCTGTACGCCAAGGCTGCCTACGTCCAACTTGTACATTGCTGGCGCCGACCATGGACCGGTCATTCCGGCTCCGCCGCGGCATAGGATGACGCCACGACCATAAGACCCGCCGATTCCGACTGCTACTTTTTTGACGGCAGGGAAGACAAGGACGCATACAGCCTTATTGAGGTATGCATGTGGAATCTCATCGGGTTTGGCGAGGATCTGTTTGAGGACTTCTTCCGAGTTGCCCAAGCGATCGTCGATCTTGTTTTGAGCAAGGGCCGGTAAGGTCATAGCGACGCTCACTAGGGCTAGTAACGCGGTTTTCTTCATGATAAAAGACCTCTCTTGGTGTGGACCGGGAGCCTGCCCCCATGGCAGTCGTGGACTCCTCGGTTCTGTGGTTCAGATTCCAAGCTACCGACCAATCGATTTCAGCGAAACTGGCAAAATTACTAGGGGGGCCGATAAAAAGATGGTGGTAAGGGGTTTAGCGCGCTGAAGGCACGATTATTTGTCCGTGGCCGCGTCCTGATTGCCTTCCCCTTGGTGGCCAGACCAATAAAAACCGGCCTCCTTACTAGAGGCCGGCGGGTGGGTCGAGATGGCTGCGGATGTCATCTCTGAGAGGACAGGGCGGTCGGCGGCACTTCGGGGGTGGTAGTGGGCGTGGAGCGTTTCCTCTTTTTGACGGGGGGAGCCGCGTTGGGTGGGCGCTGCTTGCCGCTGCCGTTGCCGGGTTTCTTTTTGCCGTTGGTCTCGATGACGGCGCGCATCCAGTAGTTGCCTTCGGCGTCGACCTCGATGCCGTGGACCTCGCGTTCGAAGCCGGGGAAGCGCTTGCCGAACTCCTCGACGGCGAGGATGAGCTTGATGACGGGGCTCTCGGGGCTGCCGAGGCGTTCGCCAGGCATGGACATGGGGATACCCGGAGGATAGGGGACGAGCATGACGGCGGCGATGCGGCCAGGCATCTCGGAGAAACGAATCTTCTCAGTCTCGTTGCGTAACAGCTTTTGATAGGTCTGCGCGGGGGTGAGGATGGGGTCGAAGTCTTCGTCGCAGGCGTCGTTGACCAAGCCTGAGAGATTCAACTGGACCATGGCGGCGTGCATCTCGTCGGAGAGCTCTTTGAGAGTCTCGTTGCGATAGCGAGCGGGATACTTCAAGACGAGTTCAGGGAGTGCTTCTTCGAGCGAGGCTTCCGAGTCGTAGAGACGTTTGAACTCGAAGAGGTTTTCGAGGAGAGCGCCCCACTTGCCTTTGGAGGTGCCGACGGAGAAGAGGACGAGGACGGTGTAGTCGCCGGTGCGGGCGATCTCGACACGGCGGCCGTCGAGGAACTCGGTGATGATGGCGGCAGGAATGCCCCAGTCGCTGACGACACCCTGGGCGTTGACGCCGGGGGTGAGGATCGTGACCTTGGTGGGGTCGAGCATGCAGTAGCCGTCGGCGATGTCCTCGTCCTGGTAGCCGTGCCATTCTTCGCCGGTCTTGAGAGTCCAGGCGCTGGAGCGGTTGGTGAGGAGGCCGTCGGCTGCTTCTTCGAGTAGGTAGGTCTGGCCGTCGAACGGATCGAAGACGTACTCGGGTTGATAGAGGCGGAAGAACCAGCCCTGCTCTGCGGCACGGAGGCGGTGGCCGATCGATGACATTGCCTTGCGGAAGCTGATGGCGTCTTGCAGAGTTTCGCTCATCAGGGTGGGGCCGGCGGGCTCGTCCATCATTGCCGCAGCGACGTCGAGTGAGGCGATGAGGGGATAGAACGGCGACGTGGTGCCGTGCATCATGAAGGACTCGTTGAACTGGTCGTAGTCGAGCGGAGCGCGGGGGCTGAGCTTGACATGGATCATCGAGGCCATGGAGAAGGCAGCGAGCATCTTGTGAGTGGACTGCACCGCGAAGATGGTGGGGCGGTCGGGTGTGTCGTCAGGTACGCCCATGGCAAAGCGGCCCTGGTAGATCTCGTGAAATTTGGCGTAGGCGTACCAGGCTTCGTCGAAGTGGATGCGCGGTACGGATTTGGCGAGCTCGGTGACGACTTTGTTGACGTCGTAGCAAAGGCCATCGTAGGTGGAGTTGGTGACGACGGCGTAGGTGGGATTTTGGTTCGCGACGCCGGTGGTGAGAGGACTCTTGTCGATAATGCCGCGAATGAATTCGGGCGAGAAACGCTTGAGGGGAACGAGGCCGATCATGCCGTAGCCGTTGCGCGTGGGCTTCATGTAGACGGGGCGCGCGCCTGTCACGGTGAGGGAGTGGCAGATGGACTTGTGACAGTTGGCGTCGGCGAGGACGATGTCGTCCTGCGCGATGACGCCGTGGCCAACGATCTGGTTGGAGGTGGAGGATCCTCCGAGGACGTAGAAGGTCCAGTCGGCGCCGAAGATGCGGGCGGCGTTGCGTTCGGATTCGCCGGGAGGTCCGAGGTGGTCAAGCCATGATCCGAGCGGCGAGGTGGAGATGCCGAGGTCGGAACGCATGATGTTTTCACCGAAGAATTTGTGGAACTCCATGCCGACGGGGTGCTTCAAGAAGGCGACGCCGCCCATGTGACCGGGAGCGTCCCAGGAGTAGGCGCCCTGGTCGTTATATTTTTTGAGCTCGCGGAAGTAGGGCGGGAGGAGTTGCTCGTGATAACGCTCGACGGCGAAGTCGACGCGATTGGCGATGAAGGCGGGGGTGTCGCCGAAGAGGTGGATGTACTCGTGGACCTGCTTGACGACTTCGAGGGGGAGTTCGCTGACGAGGGTGCGGTCTGCGATGAGGAAGATGGGGATTTTTTTATTGCGGCGGCGGACGGCGCGGAGGATGGCAAGCGCCGCTCCTTCTGCAAACTGATTCTCGCCTTCGAGGTCCCAATCCAGAAGGATGGTGCTGTACGACGGATCGGATGTAACCAGCGAAAGACCATCCTCCGGTGTGGATGTTCGAACAACTTCGTAGCCTTCAAGACGAATTGCCTCGACTAATCGCTCCATGGCGCGATCCGATACGGAGTCCGTGCCACCAACTTCACTTGCAATCAAAAGAACCCAACGACCTTCGCTCATGAACCTCTCACTTCTACTTTGTAATCCTTATAGAGAATACAGGGAGTTTTCGTGAGAAGTTGACGGACTGTGAATGTTGGAGAAAAACGGCGCTGGGGGGAGAATTTCGCTCAATCGCAGGTACAGTTGGCGCACGCGAATTTGGCGCAGGTGCTGCAAACGCGGATGAGTTCCTTTTTGAGGGCCTGGCGGGCCCGATGAATGCGGACGGCCGCGTTTCCCGCAGTGATTCCCGCTTTGGTGGCGAAGGCTTCGAGGCTTTGACCGGCGAGGTCGACGCTACGGAGAATCTCGCTGTAGGAAGGCTTGATGGTGGGCAGTACCTGGCCGATGCAACCGCAGACGATCTCCTCGGTTTGAGGGTCGAGTGCTGCGCCGGTTGCGAGGTCTTGCGCCCACTGCTCGAGAGCATGGTCTTCGACGGCGCGGTGACGGTAAAAGTCGATGACGGCGTTGCGCAGGATGCGATAGAACCAGGCGACGGCGGACTCTTCCTTGCGCAAAGCCGGCGCGTGTTCGATGGCGCGGATGTAGGCGCTCTGGATGATGTCTTCGGCGATGGCCGGGGAGTTGACTCGTCTCTGTACGAAATGGAGGAATTGATCTCGTTGGAGAACCAGGCCGGTAATTGCTTCTGCTTGCATCGTGCCGTTCCTCATGAGAGAGCGGTGGGCCTTGCTGCCTCCCACCGCTGCTTTGACTAGTTAGACGGGGGACAGGTTGAACAGGTGCAGCAGGGGCACGGGAGTGGGCAGGTGCATTGGAGTGGACAGGTGCACTCCGGGCAGCAGGTGCAGCTATCGGGAACAGTCATTTTGTTTCTCCTTTGGTCGGATTTGCGTCCGACACAGATGCTGACGGATGAAAGCGGGGAATATTACAGTCCGTCGGGAGAGGATAGGGATTGGGCACGGAGAGTCAGAAGTGTCAGGACAGCTTGGGGATATTTTGGTTTGTGAGCGTGAGCTTGTAACTTGAGGAATAAGCGATTCAGTCAATGTTGTGATTGGTGCGGACGATGAATAGACGGAGTTTTTTGCGGAATGCGAATATGGCGGCAGTGTCTCTGGCCGCTGGTGGTGGATTTCTGGGGTGCTTGAAGCGGCCTGTTGGTGCGGCGATTGCTGCCGGTGCGCTTCCGGTGAATCTGCCGGAGACGGCTTGTCATCTGCCGCGGGTGAGGGTTTCGGCGGAGCGGGAGATTCGAACAGTGGTGGGTTTGCGTCCCTTTCGGCCCTCGGGATTTCGTGTGGCGAAGGAGATGGTCGGCGAGACGGCTGTTGTGCATAACTATGGGCACGGCGGCGGTGGGATTACTTTGAGCTGGGGGACTTCGAAGCTGGCGGTGGATCTTGGACTACCTGGGCATGTGGGGCCGGTGGCGGTGCTTGGGAGTGGGGCGGTGGGTTTGGCTACGGCGCGACTGGTGCAGGAGGCGGGATTCCAGGTGACGATTTATGCAAAGGCTCTGCCGCCGGAGACGACTTCGAATATCGCGGGCGGGCAGTGGTTTCCAGCGAGCGTCTACGATCCGGACAAGACATTGACACCGGAGTTTTCGCAGCAGTTTGTGGCGGCGGCGCAGTATGGATATCGGCGATATCAGATTATGACGGACCCGAAGTATGGGATTCGCTGGATGAGGAACTACTTCGTGTCGGATGCGCCGTGGCGATCGTCGATCAATACGGGTTTGTTTGGGTCGCTTCAGGGGCTGCTGCCGGAGGTTCAGGATCTGCCGTCTGGGGCGCATCCGTTTGTGGGCCGTTTCGTGCGGCAGTTCGATGGAATGATCGTGGAGCCTCCGATCTACCTGCCGGCGATGTTGACGGATGTTCGGATCGCCGGGGGCAAGATTGTGGTTCGGGAGATGAAGAGTCTGACGGACGTGCAGGGGTTACCGGAGAGGCTTGTCTTCAATTGCACAGGCTTAGGAGCGAAAGCGCTGTTCGGTGATGAGGAGATGACACCGATTCGCGGGCAACTGACTTTTCTGGTGCCTCAGCCGGAGGTGACCTATGCGACCAGCTATGAGAACACCTATATGTTTTCGCGGAGAGACGGTGTTTTATTGGGCGGGACGCATGAGATGGGAGACTGGAACCTTCAGCCGGATATGACGACGAAGGCGTCGATTCTGGCCAAGCAGGCGAAGCTGTTTGATGGGATGCGGGATTGTTGAGAGATGTGCGATCGCCAAGTTGGCGGCTTAGAAGTAACGAGTCAGGTCGGCGAAGGCGGCTAGTTCGAGGAGATGCTGGCCGGATGGGGGCTGGTTGACAACCTCGTGTTCGAGCACCCAGGTGAAGTCGTGGGGGATGAAGATGGCGTGGAAGCCTGCCGCGAGGGCGGGGTTGATGTCGGAGCGGGGGCTGTTGCCGATCATCCAGGTAGTACAGGCCTCGCAGCGGTGGTGGTCGGCCAGGGTGCGGTAGGCGTCGTGGTGTTTTTCGCGAAGGACCTCGACGGCGGTGAAGTGCGGGGCGAGGCCTGAGCGCTGAAGCTTGTCGGTTTGTTCGTCGGGATCGCCCTTGGTGACCATGATGAGACGGTGGCGGGTGGCGAGGTCGGCGAGGGTGGCGGCGACGTTGGGGAGGAGCTCGATCTCCTGGTCGGCGATGGACTCGGCGAAGCTTTCGATGCGGCGATGCTTTTCTGCGGTGATGGGAATGTCGGTGAGCTGCTCGAAGCAGGTGACGAGTGAGCGGCGAAAGCTGTGGAGGCCATAGCCGTGGGAGACGACGGTGGCATGCTCGACGCGGTTGAGGTGGCCGCGGACCTCTTCGGGGGTGTGGACGCGGTGGTCGAGGTACGAGATGAAGCTGGTAATGGCCCGCTCGAAGTAGATGTTGTTCTCCCAGAGGGTGTCGTCGGCATCGATCAGCAGGGTTTGGTTGACCGGATGGCGGAAGGGCTGGTTCGGCGGCGTGATTGAGGGAGGTCACAGGCTGATTATAAAGGCGGTTCCCGGGCCCGGCGTTACCAAAGTCTGGCGGGTCTGCCCCGGTTGGGGGATGTTTAGGGGGATTTGTGTGTGTGAGATTGGAAGCAATGAAAAAGGCAGATGTTGCACGACTGGATGGACTTACGGTGAAACGGGCGACCCACGATCGAAGAGCTTCGGCCGATGTTGGTTACCGAGTTTGGAATCCGTTCGAGGCAGAGCTGGAAACTAGTGCGGGTGGCCGACGTGATGAAGTTGCGAAGGGCTTTACCCGCGCATTGGATGTCTTCGAGCGATAACAGAAAAGAAAGATAGAGAGCGAATCCGAGGTATGGTTCCGGAGATAGGCCAGAGGTTCGGGCCGTACGAGATCCTAGGAAGACTGGGTGGCGGCGGTATGGGCCACGTTTTCCTAGCCTGGGACGAACGTCTGCATCGCGAAGTCGCGATCAAACTGTTGCATGACGACTACACGATGCCGGGAATGAGGGAGCGCTTTCTGCAGGAGGCGCGGGCGGCGTCGGCGTTGAACCATCCAAATATCTGCACGGTCTTCGATATTGGCGAACAACAGGGCAATCCTTATCTGGTGATGGAGTTGCTGGAGGGAGAGACGGTCAGAGACCGCATCGCTCATGGGGCGTTGCCGGTGGAGGAGATTGTCCGCTATGCGATCCAGATTGCAGATGCGCTGTCGGTTGCCCATGCCAAAGGCATTGTCCACCGGGATATCAAGCCGGCGAATATCTTCCTGGTGAAGCTGCCGAATGGCAGGAGTCAGGCGAAGGTATTGGACTTTGGACTGGCGAAGATTGAGCTTGAGGCGCGGGGTGGACTGCCGCCTCGATCGCACGGCCTGACGCAGGCCGGGGCGACCGTGGGGACGTTGTCCTACATGTCTCCTGAGCAGGCGCGGGGCGAGTTTCTGGATATGCGGTCGGACCTGTTTTCGCTGGGGATCGTTCTGTATGAGATGGCGACTCGGCAGGTGCCCTTCAAAGGGGCGACGAGCGCTTTGCTGTTTATGCAGCTGTTCACTCATGATCCTGAGTCGATGCGAAATTGGAACGAGTCGATTCCACGGGAGTTGGAGAAGGTGATTCTGAAGCTGCTGGAGAAGGACCAGCAGAAGCGCTTTCAGACAGCGAAGGATCTACACGAAGCACTGATGAAAGTGAGCAGCAAGCTGGGACGGGGAGGATGGCTTGGCAAAGAGCCGGACCCAGTAGTGCCTTTGGTGCGGGCGAGCGATCCAGTGGCCTGGCACAGGGGACAGAGACGCACTCCTTCGCAAAATGCGGATATCGAATCAGATTCCGGCGTTGCAGCGATTGGTTCAATGTTGGGGCAGGACGGAGATCGGGGTGGTGTCGAAGTCGCACTGTCGCGCGTGGCGCGACATAGCGCGATAGCGATCGAGAGTGGACAGAGGCTGACTCAACTGCGCAAGATCCAAAGCATAGTGGATGAGGCCGAGGCTGCTGCGTTTGCAGCAAAGCGAGAGTTGGCTTGGGCGCGGTCTCGGATCGGTACGACTCAGTTCGAGTATGACCTCGACGGCGAGACTCTCGTAGTACCTGTTGAGAACATCACGGAGGAGGGTGGCGTCGAGGAGCTGATTGCAGCTTCCTCGGCAGTGAATACGAGGACACAGGTGCGGATGGTGGTGGCCGCGGCACTAATCGTCGCCGGCGTTGCGGTGGTGGCGCTGGTGTGCAGCGGGGTCTTTCGACCGCTGGTGCTGGGGCCGAACGATCACCTCTTGCTGACGGTCATTCAGAACAAGACCGGAGACAAGACGCTGGACGGAACAGTGATGCAGGGGCTAGAGATTGCGCTGCGGCAGTCGAGGACCCTGAATGTGCTGGGAGCTGAAGCGTATCGCGCGGGGTTGCGACAGGTTGAGGTCGAAGGTGGCGTTTCAGCAGAGATGGCGCCCGAGCAGCATGTCGCGCAAAACGTGGGGGCCAGGGCGTATCTGTATGGCGAGATCAGCGGAGCGCATGCTCCGTACTCGATCAGCGTGGATGTAGTGAAGGCGGACTCGAACGACAAGGTGGAGACGCTGGAGGAGACTGCAAAGAGCAGGGAAGACATTCCAGCTGCAATCGGAAGGCTGGCGCAAAATCTACGTGTCCAGGTGAGCGAGGACGGCAAGGCTGAGGAGCGGAGCAGTATCCCGTTAGAGCGTGAGGCGACCGCGAACGTCAAGGCGCTGCACGCGTATGCCGTAGGCGAGGCAGCAATGCACACCGATCGTACGGCCGATGCGTTAGCGGCCTACCAACAAGCGGTGGCGCTTGATCCGAAGTTTGTGCAGGCACAGATGCGGCTGGCGTGGCTGTATGACTCTGAGAAGGCCGAAGTGGCGTCGGCAAATGCAGCGGAGCTGGCACGGAGTGGAGCGGCGAAGAGCAGCGAGAAGGTGAAGCTGCTGGCGCAGTTCTGCTATGAGATGAACACGAGCGGAAACTACGAACGCGCTCTGGAGATCATTCGCGAGTATGTGAGGCGCTATCCGGCCGACGTGGAGGGAGCGAAGGGGCTGGCGCGGGTGTTGCGGGTGACAGGAAAACTTCCAGAGGCGTTACGTGTGGCTCAGCAGGGCTATAGCGGCAATCCTTTCGATGCTGAGATGTATTCAGAGGCTGAACTCGCAATGATCGGTTTGGGCCGATATGACAACGCGCTGCAACTAGAGGCACAGGCGGAGCGCGTTGGGGTTGCCCCGAGCGGTAATGCGTTGATTGCTGGCTATCTGGCAGGAAAAGAAGAGGTCATCGCAGCGCAGGTAAATGCGTTGCAGGGCTCCTTTGAAGGAGCGACTGCCCCGAACGGTTCGGCGATCAGCTATGCAAAGCTCTACCGCTATGGTCTTTATCTGGACAATACGGGAAGAGTAGGAGCGGGTTCGGAGCTTTGGAGGGTGTCGGCAGCGATAGCTGGCAGCGTGCCTGAGCTCAGATCGGCGCAGGCATCAATGCTGGCGCAGGGAGCATTGAACCGTGCGCTTATGGAGAGTTGCACCATTGCGCTGGAGATGGTTGAGGAGGTGAGGAGCCTTCAAAAGGGGCCGGTCGCAAGCTTCCATGCGGGGATGGCGGCAGCACTTTGCGGCGACCAGACCTACGCGGACAAGGTGATTGCAGCCCTGCAAGCGAGCTATCCGCAAAATACGGCGGTGGCACAGTACTATGTGCCTCAGTTGCAGGCCGCTGCCGAGATCGGTGTCAACGAACCGGAGAAGGCGCTTGGATCGTTGATCGCCTTGGAGCCCTACGACGACATATCGCTTACGCCGTATCTACGCGGAATGGCCAACGCGGCGATGGGGCAGATGTCCGCCGCGATCATCGACTTTCAGACCGTGCTCGGTCATCGCGGCTTGGATATGACTCTGGGCAGCGACGTCTATCCTATGGCGGAGGTGGGTATTGCACGGGCGGCTGCTATGAATCGCAATAAGGTGATTAGCGTGGAGGCTTATGGGAGGTTTCTTAAGCTGTGGGGAGAGGTTGATCCGGGGCAACCTCTGATAGCGGAGGCGCGGGCGAAGAGTAAATAGGCCGCGATCGTCGCTAATCTTGACGATAGTTCAGTGAACAGACGCAGCGCTGACAGGTTGCATTCGTTTCGATGTCGAGCGTCCGTCTGAACTGTTCAGCAGAGTCTCCGTTGATGACTTCTTCGAGGGTGGAAGAGGTTACATTTCCTATTGCACGATGAAAGAAGCACGGGCGCACGGAACCGTCGACTTCGACGACGGCAGAGACCCAAGGTGCGTTGCAGATTGGAGATTGAGGTGCAAACTCGCCGAGGTGCTCACGAAAGCGGCGTGCAATCCTTCGGAGTTTGGCGGGTGGTTCGACTATGTATTTGTGGTTGATGCCGGCTTTGTATTCCAGAATGAGCAGCTCTATCTCTTCCTCGAGTGCTCTCGTCTCTTCCGCCGTCAGAGCTATTTCAGACTGCTTTTGCGCCGGCCAGATGAGAAGGCGATTGAATGCCTGAGAGGTCAGGTCGGCTGCGAGGAAGGAGATGGAGTCGAGGCCTAGTGCTCTTGCGGCATCTACTGTTTCGCGGAGGTGGCGATGGTTGGCCTTCTGGACTGTTGTGCGACAGGTGATCGGGAGCGAAGGACTTCGGTGGCGGACTGCGGCGACTCCTCTGTGGATGAGGTTGTAGGCGCCGTTGACGCGGCGAATGGCATCATGAATCTCCGGTGGACCATCGAGCGAGATGATGATGTCGTCGAAGAGAGTAGCAACCTCGTCGGCGCGTTTGTGGAGGAGAAGACCTGTGGTGAGAAGTGTGAGATGAATGTTCTGCTCGCGAAAGAAGTTGCACAGGGCTGCGAGATCGCTGTGTAGCAATGGCTCGCCGCCGGTGAGGACTACCTGGCGAACGCCAAGGTTCATGAAAGACTCGCGATGGCGTTCCAGGTCCTGTGCATCGGAGCTGATCGTTGGTTTCGCGTTTCCAGATGTCGCACATGACACAACGGCAGTTGCAGCGACTGTGAACATTGAGAATGAGAATAGGCAGAGTTGTAAGGCGCGCAGGAGACGATGGCGTTGTGCGAGATTCATGCAACGCTGGCATTGTCTACCTTCTTCCCGGCAAGGCGAATGTCTCTCCCTACTGCTTTTCTTGCCTCGGTGAGCAGGTTGTCGATGGGCGCGCGCAGCCACCGCTGGTGGCCGTCGACTGTAAGGGATTGTAGTCCAGCTTTGAGTGGATCGGGCAGACGATGGTAGAGCGTGGCGCTGGCAAGCTGGACTCGGCCGGAGAGGATGACCAGTTCGACCTGGTCTTGGGTGAGTTGAGCGACAGTTTCGCCTGGTGATAGTCCCTTGTCCCGTACCGCGACGAGGTCTGCTATTGAGCCCGGCCGGAGGTGTCCCTCTCCGTTGCGCAGGCGCAGGACGCTTGCTGATCTCGCGGTGACCATCTCGTAGATGGAGTTAGCGTCGAGGCCGATCTCGTTTCGGGCGTAGTTGATCTCATCGAGCAGATCGCCGGCAGAGGTGAGTGGCGAGTCGCTGCCCAGGACGACGGTGTTGATCGATTTGATCAGTGTGGAGGAGGGAGTGCAATGGAAGAGGAACTGATTGGAGGTGGGACAGACGACCAGGGCAGAGCGACGGCGATTGAGGAGAGCAACGGATTTTGGGTTCAGCGCAAGACCATGGACAAGCACTGTGCGATCGCCGAGGACCTGCATACGGTCCAGATCAAAGATTTCCTGCGCACTCTTTGCGTCGACCCCTTCGGCCGCGTGGAGGATAAAGGGAAGGTTGGGCGGCGTGTGGTCAAAGTTGTGGATCAGGTTTGGATCCATCTCGAGTGAGTGAGCCCAGCCAAATCTGGAGAGAACGCGGATGGGGAAGTCAGCGGAGATCAGATCGCGGGAAAGTGGGTTGTGATGGCAGACGGTGGTGACACCGCAGAGGAGATTGCGGATGGCTCCCCACCATAGCCGTGTGGCTTTCGGCACCTTGCGATGACGTGCGATCAGGGAGGCGTGAGTGCGATGGATCTCTTTTGCCCATTCAACGGAGTTTTGATATGGGCCGGCGCCGAGATTTGGGAAGAGGCCGAACTCGAGGTGATCATGGGCGTTGACGAGGCCGGGGAGGAGAAGATAGCCGGATAGATCAATGAGGTCTGCCGAAGGGGCGCCTCTCTCGAGCCTGGACGCGCCGCTTGATATGGATTGGAGATGCCCTCGTTCGATGACGAGGGACGCAGCGGCTGCGGCCTCTGGCCCGAGAGCGTAGCTTGCTCCGCTGATATGGAGCGTCTCGGTTCTCTCGGAGAGACTGTGCGGGTGGAGGGAGGGGGCCAATTTCTTTCGCAGCTGCAGGATGTAGATGGCGGGAAGATCTGTTGAAGCTTTGTAGGACTCGAGTTTTCCGGTTCGCTCAAAGGTCGTCTTCTCTGGAGAATCGAAGCAAGGTTCGATGCGAGTGAGAAGCTCGAATCCGCAGGCTTGAAAGGCGTCGGTGATTTGTTGAAGAGAGTGGCTTGTGGTCGGTGACCTGCTCTTCCGTTCCGTTCGCTTTGAACGACCTCTTCCAGTTGCAGGAGATCGCTGTATCCGGATGCATGTCGGTGAGAAAGACCATCGCGCCGGGGCGGGTGACTCGGTAGAGTTCGCGGGCGAAGGTGTCCACGTTTTCGAGGTAGCTAAGGACGAAGGAAGACAGAACGAGATCTGCTGCGGAGTTTTGAACGGGCAATGCGACACAGCTTCCGAGGCGCAGAGTTGCTGCCGTTCCGAGCTTGGCGGAGGCGCGTTGCAGCATCTCGGAGGAGGTGTCGACGCCCAACAAGCTGGCGGGGTGGTGAGAAGCGAGGAACTGAAGCCATCTGCCCGTACCGCAGCCTGCGTCGAGTACGTCGAGGCCACTGACGTCTGGAAGCATTCTGGTGAGAAAGCGCTGCTCCAGCGAGAGAAGGGGGTTTGGCTGCTCGTCGTATACCTGCGCCCAGGTGTCGAAGACATCGGATGGAGTGGCCATCATCGTCGTCATAAACTCTCTCGTTTTGGTTTGCGCAGATTGATGAATTGATTGGCCCATTGCAGCTCGATCGGAAAGCGATAGATGCCAAGCGCGTACCGCCAGGAGCTAAGAGTTTTTAAGAGCGCACGGCTCCACTTCGGAGCGCGGATGTCCTGGACCGTCGGCCAGCGCGAACCGATGACGATCTCGAAGTTATCGATGAGGTTTTTTGTCTTGCGCTTGAGCCATGGAGCCTGGGTGTCGATGCGCAGGATGAAGTCCATCCACTGTTTGGTGGCGAACTCGGCGGGGGTGGAGGGGAATTTGATCTCGGCGTCGATGTTGCCGTACATGTTGCCGGGCTGAGGGACCGGAGTGTAGTGGTAGATGATGATCTCGGAGTCGGGGTTGATCTTTTTCAGTTTGCGGATGAAGGCGAGGGTTTCGCGAGTGTCGCGTTCGGGATCACCTGGGTTGCCGATGACAAAGGAGAACTCGGGGATGATGCCGAATTTCTTTGTTCGCTCTGCGATGGTCACGGTCTGATCGGTGGTGATGCCTTTCTTCATCTCTTTGAGTGCCCAGTCGGAGCCCGACTCCGCGCCGAAGAAGATCATGGTGCAGCCGGCGCGTTTGAGAGCGGCGAAGGTTTCGTCGGAGTAGCGGGACATGATGTCGACCCGAGCTTCACACCACCAGCGCAGGTTGAGATGTTCGATACGTTTGGCTAGTTCGAGCGCGTGGTCTTCTCTGAGGAAGAAGTTCATGTCGTAGAACTGGACGGAGTCTGCGCCGTAGTTCGTGACAAGATGGCGTGAGGATCGCGGCGGTGCGCTCTGGCGATTCCATGCGCTCCTTGTTGCCGTAGGCGGCGTGGACGCCGCAGAAGCTGCAGTTGAAGGGACATCCAATGCTGGCGTGGTGAACTGCGGTGCGTTTACCGAAGAAGGATGGACGAAGATATTTTTCGACGGGCACGCGATGAAAGGGGTGCCAGGGGAACTCGTCGGGACCCTTCATCGGCCGTTCGGCGTTGTTGCGCGGTAGGCCGAAGATGTCCTTGTAGGAGAGACCAAGGATCGACTCGAAGGACGTTTTCCGCGGATCGCTTCGAGGAGTTCGAGCATAGTGTCTTCGCCCTGTCCGCGAACGATGTAGTCGACGTATTTTGCGTTGAGCGCGGAGTCGGGATAGACGGAAGGGAAGTAGCCGCCCCAGACGATCTTGACGTGCGGATGCAGACGACGGATCTCGCGTGAGGCTTCCATTGCCGCGACCATCTGCGGGCCGGGCATGACAGTCACGCCGAGCAGTTCGACATCATGGGTGGCGATGAGCTTGAGAATGATGTCGACTGGATTGTCGTCGAGGTTGCCATCGACGATCTCATAGTCTTCGCGTCCTTCGAGCACGGCGGCAATGGCCAGTATCGCCAGGGGAAGGCGGCGGTTGCGTGGTCTGGTGGCCCGCGGATTGAAGAGGATGATCATTTTCTCGCCCTGGCAGAATAGATTCGAAGTTGCTCTGGATACTGGTCGCCTTGCAGTCTGGTAATGACCTGTCGCATGAAGCGCTGAACTCCATGGCTGGGTGTGTCGATCTGCCAGTGGATGCCGAAGGACGCTTCCATGCGTTGCAAACGTTTATCGGTAAGGTATCCGAGGCTGTTGAGCGTGTCGGTGGGAAGGACGGAGTGTGTGGCGTAGGCCTCGCGGCGCTCTGCAAGGATTTGTTGCGCGACGTTCTCGTCGCTGTACCAGGGGGTATCGGCGATGAGGACGGTTCCGTTAGCGCGAGTGCAACGCAACGCTTCGGCTAGAGTGCGCTCGTAGTTTTCGGAGTAGTGGAACGAGGCGTTGTAGATGACAAGGTCGAACTCATCGTCGACGAAGGGAAGGGTATCGAAGTCCGTCTGAAAGCGGGGAAAGAGTGTGGTGAGATGCTTCCTGTAATGTGCGGCGGCACCCAGTCCATTGCGATTATTGGTCAGTAGATCCACGGCGATGGGCGAGTGGCCCTCGAGTGCAAGCCGGTAGCTTAGCCAACCTGTGCCGGCGCCGAGATCCAGGATCTTGAGTCGGCCGTCGTCGCTTCGGGATAGCGCGGGGAAGGATATGCCGCTTGATATACCGAAAAGTGCGAGCGCGGAGAGACCATTGTTGGCTATTGTGGCCTGAAAGATCGCGATAAGGAAGGGCGAGGTAGTATTCCGCGCCAGCGCTCCGAGAAGCCTTGAGCTGTTTGACCGCACAGGTCCTCCTTCCGATCCGTAGTATTTGTCGCGGATGGTTGAATTCGGTTCTCTGCCTCCCTTCTGGGTAAACTTTCGAATCTGGATTCTCTCAAGTGTGGCGAACAACCGGCCCAGCCGGTAGCCAATATTACTGTTGGTCAGATCTAGCGCCACGTGCAGTTCCTCCTTTTTTTTCGGGCTATTTGAACGAGTTGAGCGATTGAGACAGGCTTTGATGAGTGCGGCGCGCGGGTAGCTTATCTCGTGTTCGGCGCGGATGCGACGAATGGCAGCCTGCAAAAGTGTTTGCGGATATGGCAAGCCCGCCAGGATGGAACGCACCATGTCGCCACAGAGGTTGGGGGGAAGCCTGTCAACCTCTTCTCTAGGAGCAATTGCGCGAAGAAGTTTTCTGATAGGAAGAGCGGGATCCGTTTTCACTCCGTGCACAATCGAGAGGTCGTCCACATTCTGCTTGAATCTGCGGCCTATTTCTTTAACAGTGGCGACCTGCCAAAAGCGGACAGCGATGCGCGCTGAATTTGGCGAAAGGCCTAAAATATAGAACTGCGCATCATCATCGGGAACAACGTATGTTCCGTTCCAGATTGATGCATAGATTGTTCTGACTGAATCCGTACTCCAATCGGGGTCGTCTTTCGGTAGCTCCGAAAAAAACAAGAATACCTCGTTTTCGAAACTCGATTTCTTAGCTGACCAAAAGACAGTAGTCGCATCGCCAACCTGGATGCGTTGGTGTTTGGATTTCAACAGCGTGTTCAATCCTGTCGTGTAAGCAAACTCCGCAGCCTTGCACACAGGAGCATTGAAACACTGCTCCTTCCCATAAGAATCATAGCCAGAGTCCCGCTGAAAGGCGACGAGGCTCTTGGTGTCTTTATCGATGGGAGTGCGCGCGTGAATTCTGGCAATTTGCCCAGTCTTTCCCGTGACCAGGCACAATCTTTCAACCTCACTGGCATCGTTCGCTTCATCCGCTACTGGTTTTTGAGACACTGTGGTTTGTACAAACGATTGGACTACCGCCCGGCAAGCGATCGGCATTTCATCGCCAGCCAACCGGAAGGTCATATTGCATGAGGGAAGTTTCAGGCATTCGGCCCATGTGACATGAGCTTTGAACGACTCAATCTGACCCGGGTTGGAATAGAATCGAACAACAGCTCTGACGCCTTCATCGGATGCCAAAAACTGTGGCAGGTCTTTAAGGGATTGCAGCCAGGTTTGATGTTGGCGGGCTGCCTTCTGATCACCCTCGGGTTGTCCGAATAAGTAGCCGATATGATCCCATAACAGAAAAGTAGTCTCGAAACTTCTGCTTCCTGTCCGCGTCTTTGACCGCGGTAACATGTATGTTTTGGCAACCATCCTTTTGCCGAGCTTTTCGCGGGTATCCTCCAAGTTGACAAATTCACCATCGCGGTTGATCACTATGAGGAATGGGATCTCTTTCCTCTCGAATCCTTCCGCTGCAATTCCGCTGTCGGGATCAGCGGCTTTGCGGTCATAGTATTCTTTTAAGGCTTGAAGAATCATCCGAGCACCTCTATCTTCTCGCGGTCCGTGTTGATCGTACCGTTGTCCAGTTGTGCGCGGAAGAATAATGGTTTCGGATCGATGGGATCGATGTACTGCAAATCGTAGAGCATCCATCCAAGATCGCGTGGTGTACCGAAACCGAGTTCGTGCGTTTTGAATTCATCAGACCAGCCCGCCGGTTCTTTTTCGGGATCAACTAACCGAAATGCGGCGGCGAACTCCCGGCAACCCAGGTATGGCTGGTTGAAGCACTGGCCCTTCGTCGCGCGGCGCCTGAACATGGAAACATACTTGATTTCAGTCTCATCTTTGCGAACGTCTGGCCTACTCAGTTCTTCCGCTTCATCGTTATCGACTAGATGTTTCGGGACGGGATTGAATACTCTGCCACGTTGCTCGGGCGGAATGAAATCGAATTCGGCAAAGAGCCGGTACTTTACGGCACGCAGGAAAAGCCCAGCGCGTTGTTGGCGTTCGACCTCAATAAAGATGCCGTTGCTGCGTGGCGAGGCGACCTTGCCTACTTCGTTGCGGCGAACCGATACCCAGCGAATCGGGGCGAGCACTTCGATGCGTTTCACTTGCCAGCGGATTGCGGGCTTCCAAAGAATCGCCTCGAAAATTGCCCGTGCTGCAGAGGGCGTGATGACATCGTAGCTCACCCGTTCCACTTTCATTTCGGGCCGGGTGAAACAGGCGTACGGTCCGGTGACTTCCAGGCAAAATCCTCTCATGCTGTTCCTCGTGTTGTCGCTACACTATTAAGTCTTCGACAGGCAGATGGTTCACGTACACGGTTAGTCCGATTCGGCAGTCATATAGCTTAGGAAACGATTGCGCAATAATACCCGGAGCCTTGTGCGGTTCCACCTCCGTCAATCGTCCGTCCGCCAACATGCTGGCCACTGTGTGCGGATGCAAATTGACCGTAAACCGCTGCAGTGCCCGCATGATTCCACGCGTAGGACCAGCGAACCGCAACTTCTGCAGCCACTTCTCGCTCTGGTTATAAAGAACGATCACCGGCTGCTGCTGATCGGGGATCATTCTGAACTCCTGGGCGGCAGTGCGGAATTGGAAATTCAAGCCCGGATTCGCGTTTTTGACAAGCAGGTCATGAAACTGGGTACCAGTATCGTTGACCTTGGAATAGAACAATTTGAAATAGTGAGTGAAAACGTCTGGTTGATGCGGGCTGAACTCTCCCACAGAGATGAGTTCTCGAGTGGTGTTCTCACCTTTTAGTAATAATCCAGGCGGAGCTGGTTTGGGGGGCACAAAGACATGGACCTGACCCATTTGTCCAACATCATTAAGTTTGCCTTCACGGTTGCAGCGACCCGCGGCTTGGGCTATGGAATCAAGGCCAGCGAGAGCCCGATAAACCACCGGGAAGTCAATGTCCACGCCAGCCTCGACCAGTTGCGTGCTAATCACGCGGATCGGCAGGTTTTTCCTGAGTCTCCGGCGAATCAGGCGAATGACCGCCGATCGATGCGCTCCGCACATAAGAGCGGAAAGATGGATTGTTCCCTCCGGCATTAGCCTGAAATAGATCATGACAGTCGCGACGGGTGTTCACGATGCACAGAACTTGGTCATGTTGCTGAAGGCGCAGGGCGAGAGAATCCCAATCGGTTGGCTCAGTCAAAGAGGCCGGGAGATTGAATTCGGTTCTTTCCAGTCGCTCGTAGAGTCTCAACCCGCTTGGGATGATTTCGGCGGGTGTATCCAGTTTGGGTAAGGCCGGCTGCGTGGCCGTAGCCAATACCACCGTCACACCATAATTGCGGACGAGATCGTTCATCGCGCTCACACATGGCATCAGCAGTTCGGGTGGCAATAGCTGTGCCTCGTCCAGGATCGCAATGCTGTTCACGATGTTGTGAAGCTTCCTGCAACGGCTGGTCTTAGACGCGTATAGCGACTCAAAAAACTGGACATTGGTGGTGACAACGATGGGCGCGTCCCAGTTTTCTGTAGCGAGTTGCGACCGCAGCGTCTCTTTTTCAGGGTTGAGATTGCTGTGATGCTCGACGACGTTCTCGCGTCCGAAGATCCCCGCCAGAATACTGCTCGTCTGCTCAATGATGCTTGTGTACGGAATTACATAGATGATGCGCTGCTGACCGTGCTTCAGTGCGTGCCG
The DNA here is from genome assembly GCA_963720955.1 of uncultured Acidobacteriaceae bacterium. Lineage (GTDB taxonomy): Bacteria > Acidobacteriota > Terriglobia > Terriglobales > Acidobacteriaceae > Edaphobacter. The sequence continues at coordinate 139,665 of CAVRHK010000011.1, forward strand.
CAAAGCAAAAGCCATCGCGGAAAGCGTCTTGCCGCCGCCGGTAGGTACGGTCAGAGAAAATAACCCCTTGGGCATCTCGCTCTTAAGTTCACAGACGCGACGAATTTCTGCCCGAATCGCGTTCGTGGGGGTTTTGGCTGCGCCTAGCTCCAGTGCGTCCATTTTCCTGAAAAAGGAGGGTGCCAATTCTTCGAGCCTTGGATATTGGCCGCGATGTTGGGTCTTTCCCCGATCCATGAACTGTTCAGTATCGAGAAAATCCGCGTCCACCAGGCACGAGAACAGCATCCGCATCCAAAAATGGCAATTCTCGGCTTTCACGAACGCAGGTGGACGTACTTCTGGGTGCAGTCTAGTTCGGATGTAGTCAGAAAATGGAAGAATGCGTTCTAAGTTCTCACGGCCTTCACTTAACCGAAGTTGCAAGGCGGCATTACCAGTGACATGCGGATACCAGTCTGGCAAACCAGCGTGATGGCCAGCGATAAGGTAAGCGAGTACACGACCCGGGGGTCTCAACCTATCTTCAGCACAGGCAGCGCCTGCTGATGAATGATTCACGCGTCCCTGGTCGTATTCCTTATCATCTAGTCCGTTCTCACGGCAAAGATATCCTTGAAATTTTGAGTCAGCCTTTCCGAGGTCATGCAACCAGGCTGCATTCCAAGCCCAGTCGCCAGCGCCGAACCCTTCTGCGAAGTGGCGGGCCTTTTCAGCAGTGTCGCGCAGGTGTGCTTCCAGTGGATGCCACTGGTCTTGAAGCGCATTGTCTTTTGAATGAGCGTACAAAGCGGGTGTCCATTGGCATCTGTCCGTATCATCCAGATGAGCTAAATGGGCTGCGGATTGGAGCTGGCTATCACTCATCCGATATACAAGCGAATATCGCGGCGGGCCCGGCAACTTCAAACTGTGCGAGGTAGGTCTTTCATATAAACGTACTATCGACAACACCTACATAGTGCACTTCAACGCATGAGCGTATCAATATAAATGGTTGTGGATAATCGACGAATATGTGGAAAAACAGTACCAAACAGAGCTTTCGGTCGTCGTGGTCGCAAGGATTGACGGCTTCATTTTGCGAGCTATATTTCTTGAGTCTGGCGACTTCCTCGTAAACGCGTGGATTGAAACGACAAGATCAACCTCCATGGAGCGCAGAACCGTTATCGCATCCCGCGTCGGCGCGTGGATTGAAACGCGGTCAGCGATAGCCGTTGGTCGCGGTGAAGGTGTTCGCACCCGTATGGACGCGCGGATTGAAATTGGAATGTTACGACGGAATTGTGGAGATCGAGGTCATTCGCGCCCCCTGAGGGCGCGTGGATTGAAACCAGGTTGTAATCCAGCGCACCCTCTTCGTCGACGGTTCGCGCCCGCGTGGGCGAGTGGATTGAAACTTGCCGCTGCCAATCATCTTGAACTGCACCTGAAGGTCGCGCCCCGCGTGGGCGCGTGGATTGAAACTATCAATGCCGGCAATGGTTGAAATGGGAACAACAGGTCGCGCGTTTGGTTTCTACCTGCTTCAGGGATCATCATTTCCCAATGCTGCAAGAAAGTAGTCAGGTGTCTGTCAATCCGCTTGACTTCTTTTAATTTTGGAAATCTTGTCCAAAGTGGCATTTGAGCAATCCTCCCATATGGCTATATCCATTTATTTCTTCTTAGTACCGTATGGCGATTGGTTTGTCGGTGCGAGACTGATGCCTTTCTCAGACGCTTTGCCGTAAACGGCACCTTCAGTACGCCCCAGCTTTAGGCCAATGACTCGCGTTGGAGTGTTGCCTTTGGCCAATTCGCGGAGCTGTCTGATCTCGGCAGGCCTCCAGGGCTTCCCTGTATTTCGAGTGTACTTCGGCACACGACCTCCCCAGCACGTTGCAAGATGCGGGAGTTTTCACCGCAAAATCAACCAGACTCTTTCAGGGATATGTCCAAGAGTTGCAGGCTGAAATAAACCAAGAGTTGCTAGACACTATGCACGCCACTGAACTGGACGATTGGGGTCGATTCGGGAAAATCCGCCAGGTAGAGGAAAAGAGGCTCAGAGACCCCGATGACGTGTTCATTCATGCACAGGAACGAAAAGAACAGATCGCCAGAGAACGTGAAAAAAGCCAAGCGCAAGAAATAAAAAATCGCAATGTCATAAAGCCCCCGCCCCCTTTAACCGGGGCGGGATTTCATTAAAATGCCATTCTGTAGCGCCACCTATTCCAGTTGATTTGCGGATCATTGAACCCCAGAACTTTGAGCAAGACGTCTGTAAAAAGATCGCCGAACGGAATTCCGCCTTTTTGTCCAAATTCAGGACCTTAGGAAAGCTGCCCCCAGCGCTCAAGTTGGCGATGCCCTAAGGGTGTGCGAGGAGCAATACAAGGCTGTATTACGGGAGCTTGCCAGCACACAAGTGTTGAGAAAAGGATTATAAAGCACCGGAGCGGGCTTGCGGCATCGCCCGCTGATTGGTCGGGTTGCAACGTTTCAATTCGCGCGGGCACGACGAGAGTTCAGGGTGCGGCTGTATGGACGCGAACCTGGCAAAGGTCTGAATCTTGATAAGCCGGTACATGTTTCAATCCACGCGCCCCCGTGGGGGGCGAAGGCATGATTGACTTGGCAGATAGTACCCATGTTCAAGGCTTCATAAATACAACCCTTGTTGCAGGAAAAGATTGGACCGGAAAGCCGTGGGATCCTATTTGGATCACCCATCAGCCAGATGAGTATTTATGTGCGCTCCTCTACGGAGCAATATTCATGGATGTCATGATCCATCACACTTTCAATTGGATCGCTTGGCGACCAGATGAGTCAGAGTTTGGGATTATCCGAGAGCGATCTACGTATGCATTCTGCAATTCCTGCCCGAGTTCCTTCAGTAAACTTGGATTTTCGCTGCGATCAGCCACAACTCGCAGAAATCGTGCTGTGGATGCAAGGCGGTCAATTTCATATTGAAGATGTCCCAAACCGTCCGGTCCAAAATGGCGTAGCCCTCGATCCATCCTAAGGTGTCTTTTAGCCAACGCGACCAAATACTCGCGATATTCTTCTTCTGTCATTTCAGTCACAAGGGCACTCCACATTCCTTAACTTTCATGTTTCCCTGCGATATTTAGAGTTTTGTACAACTCATTATCATTCTCGCTTCGTAAACGTGTGCGCCACGCGCCGGGCGTCCTCCGTGCAAACTTTCAATTTCGTGAATCCAGAGTGCGCGCCATATTCACTTACCCCAACAGCAAGGACGTGCATCGACCCATGCGCTGCTAAGAGCTTTTGATTTGCAATCTTTCCCATCTTTCCCATTTTAGCTGCACGGACTTTCATTTGAGAATGCCACTGGATTCTCCACTTGCATGTCAGAGGTGACTTTCTTACAGCCAGTTTACTGAGTACACTTCGGTGAAAATCAGCGAGGTCAACACTGTCGCATTTTTACCTACGGCGAGGATTTTTCGGGACTTCGGAAGGCGTGTATCTGCTTGAAAATAAATGGTCGGGGAGAGAGGATTTGAACCTCCGACCCCCTGGTCCCGAACCAGATTCCAAAGCCTATTGAAACTTGTTGAAATTTGTTGTTTTTAAGTGATTGATATTGAACCTGTTGCAGGCCGTTCGTGGAAAGCTGTTGAACTCTATTGAAATTGGAGGCTTTCACTGTCACATTTTTGCCTACAGTCCCCTGGGGTGAACCCCGTCATTTGAGACATTTGATCGCGCATTCCATCCCAATTTTCTTATCCTTGTATATTAAGGAGCATCCACCGCGGGGAAAAGCACAGCGAATCCAATGCCTTCAGCAGGCGCAGATGAATTATTTGACCATACGACCACCGGCGGACTCAACCGGCGTGATTAGAGTTCCGCAATCGCGAAGCCAAGCGCGGCGAGTCGATCAAACGGCATGACTAAACCGCGTACGTCGTTGACACCGGCAACGGCGAAGAGCAGTCCTACGGCAGCCCCCTCTGTCCCGCTTGTTCGACTAACGACAATCGAGCCCGAATCGCCCAGATCACCGATGGCATTGCCGGAAGGGCTGCTGGAAAACTCCAGAACGTTGTTATAGGTATTCCCGCCAATAGTCAGTTGCTGGTGGAAACTGCTGAACACAGCCTCGGTGCATCCGGTGGTGGCTCCATGCTTCTTGACGGCGATTTTCTCGGCCACGATTCGGCTAACCGAGAGATGCGCTTGAGGTTCGGTGTGCAAGGTTCGACTGGAGGAGTTAACCACGCCGCGCCTATTGGAATCGACACCGATCACGGCGTAATCCAGGTAACCATTTGCCTCCATGTCATTACCGACAAAACCTTCGATAGTTTGACCAATAATCAGGGCGTCAAACTCGGGAGACGGAAAATCGGGTTGCGGCTGGTACACATCTTGTTGCGCCTGAACTCGCACCGGCCCGGATTACCACGTGCCCAGCGGTAACAAACATTTATTCGGCAGCCCTGGCTTTGTCACCCAACAGCCAAGCGTCCCAGCGCCGCTCACGCCCAGAGGTAGGCCGATTTGCGCTCCCATCGGCATGGGATCCAGGCAATCGGAAGGAGCAGCCAGGTGCTTGATCTGGGACATTTCCAGCTACGTCGGTCGGGACTCGATGTGTCTTGTATATCCCAGCCTTGGCGGGGAACAGCACCAGAGTCGATTTCGGCAGATGTTCTGCCGCAGGTACATCTGCCGACTTCCGGGTCACATATATCTTTACGCAGATTGTCCCAGTGTGGAAGCCTTGCTTCTCCTTCACGCCAATGCCTATGCTGACCACGCCTGGGTAGGAATGCAATCGCACATAGTCGGCGATGACCGCTTTGTGCCAAGCTAGATTCGAACCCGAAGCTGCGGGCCGTCCTCTTCCTTTTCGCTTGAATTTAGGACTCATTTCTTAAATATCACCCCAAAGAGTTGCTGAAAAACTTGCATGTGCATGATGGGGCCGAAAAACCATGCGTGATCAAGCCGTTGGCTAACCGACGTAACATTCGCGGTGACAGGAGTATTCAGAGAAACCCCAGGAGGCAACTGGTCTACATATCCATAGTGGATGCCGCCCTGAATTCCAATGCCTGATCGGGGGACCCAAGCACCGCCAAAGAAGAAATCCTTGGTTGGGTCTGTGAGCGAAAAGCCGGCTTGCGCGCCCACTTCTTTTAGCCGCTCCTTGACCCACGCTTGTTTGCCGGATACTTCTCCATCATAACGTGCTTTCCATGGGAAGAACTCGCGCGCAAAGGGATAGTAGATCACGTTTATCGTGGGAAGAACCCGGTAGCTTCGGTTACGTGTTTGGGCAAAAAAAGTATCCGTTGTGGTGGTGCCACTGGTGGTTGTACTTTGCTGGAAGGCCTGAAACTTTACGTCGTGGATCCAGCTACGCATGAATCCGGCGGCCAATTGGAAGTGGTAGAGATTGTGAATTTGAAAACTGGTCTTGGCAACACTCGTACTTGTGTCAACTGGGCCGGTGGTGGCCCCTTTGGGTGCAGCCGGGTCTTTGCTGAGGTCAACCTGCGTGATCGATTGCAGTCCGGCTAGGTCGTACGCAGGCAAACGTGTGCCTTGTTTTAGTTCTAGCGTAATTGTCTCCCCGCTGTACCAGGTCCCCAGCGATGTGCGGTCATACATTGAAGGTAGCGGCATTCCCTGGGCAACGCAGTTTGCAGCTGAGCCGGATTCAATGAGAGAAACAGAAAGATCGTTTAAAGTATTCTGGAGATCGACAATTGTTTGCGCCGCATTTTTCAATGTCTCGACTTGGTCGGCAATCGCAATATAGGTATCGATGGCGTCGCTTAGATCAGCCCACTGTGATACGAGCGACTTCAGGTTTGCTTTAAGGCGGGCCAGACTGGCTGAGTCTGGATCTTTTTTGCTGTCATTGTATTTCTTGTTGACGGCCTGAAAAAACTGACTGCCTGGCGAAAGGCCCTGATATCCCCTTTGTTCCCCGCTGGAAGGTAGAATCGTGATGTTGTCGATCTGGTCAGTCTGTTCGAGGAAACCGCTGTCATTGATCATCTTTTTGAATTGCTCCAGACCTCGCGGGAAAGTGTTATGCGCGACGGTTCTTCTGAAGCCAGACAGCTTCGGGTCCTGAAAAGTCTTGATTTCGGATTGTAGGTCAATGGTTTTCTGCTTGAGTCCGAGAGAAACCGCATCCTGCGACAGTGAGTTTTGTTGGGATATTAACTGCGCCAGGTCAAGCAGGCGCTGATTGAAGACCGGGAAATCAGCATCGGGGTCCTCTCCTTTGCTCGCTTGGGGGTAGCAATAACGGTCACGCAACTCCCCGAGCGACTGCGCGGGCGAGGGCGGCGCGGCTGGCAGGAACGCTGTCGCATTGGCTGCCGTGCTGGTAGCACGTTTACTAAAGCGCGAATTAAACCCTGCAGCATTGATGAAGGCATCGACAGTCCCGGATTTGGTCAGGCTCAATGCATTCTTGGCTTCGTCGGTACCGGCCGGGTTCTTCAGCCGAGAAGTCACTAGGCTTTCAAAATCCTTTTGTTCGAAGTCTATCCAGCATCGCATACAGAACCAGGAGTGGATCGTTTTCGCCAGCGACTTGCTTGACAGTGCTCCCCAATACCAGAGATTCGGCGGGCCCGACTGTATTTACGCTTGGCAAGGTGCTGGTCTGGCCAAAGATCGGTATCGCTGGTTCGGCTAGGTCATTGGCTGTAATAGCCGGAGCAAAGAGATCGGCTACATGAGCTCCGAAGTATTGCAGATAAATAGACTGCCCACGAAAGAAGTGGACACCGTTGTAAAAGGGATGAAGTTTGTCCCCCGTGCAACTTGAAGATGTAAGGAGAATGCGCGCTCCTTCATACCAGCAGGTGAACTCTCTCGCGTGGACGTCATAGACAATCGTTACCGGCTGAGTCGATTGCGCGCTTGCCGGGCAGGATTCAGACAAGGCAAACATTATCACCAGAAACATGATTGTTAATACCTTTTTCAATGTCACATTTTTCCTCAGTGTCATCTATGGGCCCTCACTCAGGCTGAATTTGACTAATTTTGGTGAAGTTCTTTCGGCGTAAATATGTGAACACGGAGTTCCATGAAAACACTCAATACTTCAACTTTAGCCATTCAATTCATTAAAACGAATTCTAAGCGGCAGTCCCTTTTCGGGAATTTACTGGAACTCTAACTAGATTGCGGAAAACCTTGAGAGGTCCTGGGGCAGACCCGAGAGCTCTTGATGTACGGGGCTGCCCACGATCCGGTCATATCCCCAACTCGGATTTTCCCTCGCTATGCGCACAACCAAACGCTCGATTTCCTCTTCGACAACAGGACGGCCCACTGACTTGCGGTACTTCGATCCGTCGACCTTCTTTGCAACGAGCTTTCGATACCAGGCCAATACCGCCAGTACTCGCAGCGAATCTTCGCAGATGGCGGAAACGTACCTTCCACAAGGCTTGGCCACCCACGCCCAAAATCTTTCCCTTCGGCCTCCACCTCGTCTCGATTCTCAAGGCATCACATCCAATCGACAAGCCTGAACTGCCTTCTGCGTAATAGTTCCGCCCGAGGCTTGCCCAAACCAATTATTCGGTGGCTGGCAGCCGATTGCCATCAATAAGAACCTCATCTCCGGATGTTGCGGACTCGACTAGCAACAATCCCCGAGACTGATGCAAAATCTCTGCTATGGGTCCAGAGTGTGCTCACAAGGAAACTGTCCACTGAGACATTTGGTAAGAGAACTAGACTGATGGCAGTCATTCCCATCCCATCCTTGATGCGCAGTCGCCAACCTGCTTCTTGTCTGGCGGATCGTCCACGCAGGCGTATTAAGAATCGGTTTGACCAATAAATATTATCGCTATCAACGGAGCCAGCTAGAGTTTCCGGCGGTCCCGTGCTGACAAACCGGTAACTTGCCAACCGCTAATTTCAGGTTCATCGAAATGTAGGTGCAATCCTTCCACAATTTGAGCAGGGTTTTCCCGGCGTCAGGTTTTCCTGACCACAGTTGGGACAAATGAGACGTTTGTATTGCAAATAAAGCCAGGCAGTGCGCCAGACTTGAACTTCTTCAGGTTTGAGCTTAGTCATGCGCCAGATTTTCTTGCGATAGAGATCAAAAATGGCCTTGAAGGTGTCACCGTTCTGGCGATGAAAAGGAAGTGACAGGCGGTAGAGCACATATCCTAAGACGATCCAGCCGCAGCCGGCGAACGCTGAATATTGTGAGTTGCCGAAGGGCACACGGATTGGTATATCGAGACTGTCCAGTACTGCCGTAATCAGCCACAGCATGCCACCAACGATAGCGGTGGCGGACAAACTCAGGAATCCATCGGCTATCGACCAGCCACTGTCAATTTCTTCCTTCTTCTCTTTCTCCATTTCCAACCAGATGCGAGGGAAGAAGAAGATTGAGCTCATGCCATAGCGAGTGAGCGGATATTGCTCATAACCAGTGAGAATATTGCCAAGACGCGTGGGGCTGGCTGCATAATATTCGTTGTCGTCGTTCATAGGATAAGTACGCAACTCGTCCCAACTTTCCCTTCTCTGATTCTCAATGCGTACGTTGGCAGATCGTGGCATATCGGCTGCCTTCTGCAGCCGTTCTACACGCGCCTGCTGGCGGGCGATCCAGAAGTCCGACAGGCGGTTGGGCCATAAAGTCCGACCCTCAAAAATTTTATAAATTTCTCCGTTCAGCGCCGAGATCAATGCCCCGGACACGAACACCAGAGCGGCCACGAACAGCAACTTCAGCCAATTCGCCTCCAGCTCAGCCAGTGTCTTCACGTTGAAAATATCAGCAGGCAGCCCCGTAAAAGGATAGACAAGCAAGGTGGTCAACACACCCGGCAGCAATACTCGCATCAATACCGGAAATCGCACCAGGGGAACAACCTTTTCCCCAGTCTCTCCAACAGACTCTATTCCCGGCATGGCTTAGATGTTCCCCTTGGTCTTGGGTTTGGGCTTGGGCGGGGGTGGTTCGTCAGGACCGTGGGACCCGGTCGCAGTCAGCCGGATGGATAAGTTGTGGGCCAGATCGCTGAAAAGCGTATGTGCAGACAGATTCAGGTCCCGTAATTTGATCCTGGGCAGATGTTCCTGCATGTGCCGCTGCAGGTGGGACTGGAAGAGAGCGAGCGTCTCCGGGTCAGAGATTCCAACCTCAATTAATGTCTTCTCAAACAAATCAGCAGGATGGATGACCAATGGGGTGTGGCTTTCGATCCTGACAGTTCCCGCTCGCGCGGCTGCCGCTGCAACTGCCCGCTTCGCAATTTCATGAGCATTTGCCATTAGGAGTTCCTCGCCAACCTAAATCTCTTCAGTAACGGTTCCGATGCGTGATGGCGGGGGCTCATCTGTGCCATGCGACCCAACACCATAAACTGATTCAGCTGTTCTCGAGGATGGCGGTTCATCTGTGCCATGCACTCTAACACTATTACGTATGGCTTCCCGCGTTTCCGCTCCCGATTGAGGGGCAAACAAGCTGGCGGCAACGAAGCCCAACCCCGTCCCTACCAGGAATAGGAAAATCTTCGACCTACCTGTATCCTCACTCATCGCCCACCTCTTGTGATTCTTCGCTGTTAATCATCCCGTTTCTTTCGTGGCGGCGAAGGTTCATCAGTTCCGTGCGTACCGACGTCCTCGCACTCTTGGTCTCCCTCATCTTCAGTCTCAATTTCAAGAGGCTCATCTTCGGGCTGGTCATCCAGCGTATCATCGGGCTCATTCTGCGGACCACGCTTGCTAAGGCAGGTTTGCGCTATCGACGTGTCCAGAGCATCCGCATGGATTGCGTAGCAGTCGTCCGTAAGTCGATCCATGCTCTTCCTCCACAATATTGTTTTCTTCCAACCGGGCTTGTTTTTCTATGTGATTGTAAACTGGAACTCGACCGCGTTCGGTCCGGGATTGGTGACGATTGCCGTCCAATTTCCGGGAACATCTAATATTGCGTTGACACGTACTTCGCCAGCAGTCACAACACTGGCTGCTGCTGGTATCTTGATCACAGTGTTATCTGGTCGCCGCAGGCTGACCGTCAAATCAGACCCGAAGCCCGAACCTACAATAGTGATGATCCTTGGTGCGGCTGCGTGGACGATAGCTGCCGGATCAATACGGATGATCGTCGCTGGACCAACGACGGTGAATCCAAACGGCGCAGACGGATTGCCGCCTTGATTCGTTATTGCCACCTTCCAGTTGCCGGGAGTATCCAAGGTGGCGTGCGTAACGACTAGGGTAGGATCGACTGACTCGACTGGGGGGTGTGCGAGGGTGGTACCATCTGGCTGAGTGAATGTCACGGTCAGATCTTCGCGAAAGCCGCTGCCAGTGATACGCAAAACTTGGCTCACCGCCTGCTTTAGCGGACGCGTCGGAGAAATCCCGGTTATCGATATTTCGCCGGCCGCGGGTGTCGACGGCAACGTTGCTGCCCCATTGCCCGACGATGAGTCAAATACCGACCGGAGCTGATTGGCCAGATAAGGAGCAAATAGGCAGGCAGCGCCATACAAGAAAGACCGCACCTGGGTGAGTTGGGGGACGGTACCATAGACGAACAAATTCCAAATAACCGAAAAACCTATGCCAAGGACAATCGTCAGAATACCCAATAACCCGAGCAGCGCAATCAGGCGGCTACTGCTGGCCACCATGATCACGTCCTTGCGGCCATGTATTTCTTTAGGCTGGATGCTGGACTCTTCCGACAACGCATCACCCAATGACCATTTGTCTTTGTACATATAACGCAGAAGACTGCAAACGACTACGAGGAATAGCGCCGTTAACGCCCCGGTAGACACCCAGAATGCCCACCAATAGGACTTGACCGCGGGTGAATCAGGGTTGATAGCCGGAAAGGCCGCCACTGAAAACTCAAACAGCGCGGAAGGCTCACCTTTAGGATTTGTAATCTTAAGGTTCCATTTGCCAACAGTATCCAGCGTAGCAGTCAGCACCATGTTGGTAGGTTTTATGGAGAGGATGTGCTCTTGCGGAACGGCAACAGAGTTCCCTTGCGGATCTTCGAGCGTCAGTGTTGCTCCGTCCTGGAAATTGCTACCGGTGACAGTGAGTGTCTGGTTCGGTATGTTGAACGGGACGCCAGGTTGGATGGCGTTAATAGTCGGCGCAGGAACTGACGGCGGGTTCTGCCCTGTGCTGCTCAGCTGAGCTGTTAGGGTTGCCGGTTTCTCCTGAGCTGAAGCAGACAGTGCCGACCATAACCACAGCATCACAACGACCAGAACCAGACGAGCGGCAATTCCTGGTTTGAGTGCTTTCATCTCGTGCCTCGCAGAGTTGGACAAGCCCCGGGAGCATCCATCAGCAAGCAATGAGAATCGATCGGAAAATATTTATGTCGGAGTCTCAGATTGCGGCTTTGTTTGCTTCCACATTGACTAGTGACCCAAGGTTGAAGAACGTTACACGAAATGTTTTCGGCGGTTTTTCTAGCTCATTCTCGTCCCGGAGCCGAGATCCATGAATTCTCAGATGTTGCAAATAAAGAAATGCCGTTATCTCATCCAGTTCTCTTTTGTGCAGGCGGCTCGGTAAAGCCACATAGGGAGGAATTGGGTCACTCATAGTTCGCAACCTCCATGAAATCAAAGTAGCAATTTGTGGGGAGACCTGCTCCCCAGCAGCGCCGCCTTGGAAAACGCTTCGCGTTTCCCACTTTCCCCCAGCCTCGACGGCTGCTGTTCTCAACTTGAAAGTGCTATGCTCGAAACTCAAAACCCGGAGAAAGTCTCATTACGATTGGACTAAATATGGGGGGCAGGTCAAAAGTAAGCCCCTTCGGAGGGCGACCGTCAAGAAGCTACTTTGCCTTTCTGAGACGCTACAGCGGTGAGGAGAAGAACGTGCAAGTGAGAAAAACTAAGACGACTAAAACCCTAGGCAAGCATGAGGCGACGAGCCGAGCGCAAAAAGTGCCTGCGAATGAGACACCACTAAGGAACGCTGACGACATTTAAGCCGAACAAGTTATTCCCTTCATCGATCATCTCGTATTAAAATCAGCAGCTCATAAAGCGCTTGAATGTAATAAGTCGCATTACTTCCACGTACCACTCCAGGCCGCAAGACCTGCACCGTTCGGATACCGAGGTTGTTCCCTGCGGCTATTTCGGAATCCGGATTATCGCCTACGACCAATGCTTCATCGGGGAGAAGTCCATAACTCATCAAAATTGATTGAAAGATCTTCTGCTTGCCTCGCCGCTCAGGATCATCAATGGCATCAATATGTACCTCAGTAAAAAGTTCTTCGATACCGAGCGCGCTTATCTTACTTCTTTGGAGGCGTCTAAAACCGGATGTAACGAGAAAGCGAAGAACCGGCAACTCTGCTAACAGTTTCAGGTCTGAATAGCCAGACATTGGTGCCTGCACTTCGATTTGAGCAAACTCATGCCAACCAGCCATCAGCATCGCTTGGGAAAACCCATTTTGCGCCGCTACAAAATCGAATGGATGGTGCCAGCATTGCGACAACGCCCGATCTAAAGCCTCCCTTCGTACGTGAGCGTTGTTGGCCTGTCTGATCGCTTCAAATACTGGAGATAATAGCTCCGGCCCGATTTCCTCGGCCGAACTCAGCGTATTATCCAAATCAAACATTACGGCCTTAATCAAGGGCTAGTCCCTTTCGCAAATCGCTTATTGCGACTCATAGCTCTCAAAGGTTTTTTGTAAAAGAAGGAGACAAACTTTGGTCGGTGCTAGGACTATCTTTAGCATTGAAATTAGCACTAAAAACAGATAATCAAGTTTTGAACGGAGATTGTTGGATCACTTTAGTGCTCGTGGATGTGATTCTAATCTTATTGTCAATAACCAAAGTCCTGGCGCGTTGATACGCAAGTCGCAGCTCTTCTTCGCTCATCCTGGCGATTTTGTTTCGAAGATCCCTCTGGATTAAGAGCATTGCTTCGTGCGCCAAAAGTGTTAACTTCCGTCCGCAGGGAACAGTTTCATAAGATATGTTGCCCAAGGCACATTGCACAATAGTTAGAACGAGTTCAGCAATTTCAGCAGATTTTAGGGATGTATAGTCCGCATCTTTATCAGGTTGCTTTATTGGCACATCTTCTTCGGACCCGCTCGTCTTATTAATCAATTTTATGTACCGCCGAATTTCAAAAGCTTCCTTGAAAAGGAAGTTCATTACAATCCAAACTTCATGGTCCTGTTGATCCGAGCATTTTACTAGGCCTATCCTCGCCTCCTCAAGGTCATAGGTGCAACTCAGACCTTCAAGCCTGCCAGTCTCCTCAATACGTCCTACAGGGCATTGAATTCCAAGTTCTTTAAGTTTATTTCTAAACTCGGCTTCCAGACGACAGCTTGAAGTACCAACCCAGCTAAAGAGATATTTACCCAAGACCGAGCGTCCATCTTGCAAAAACCACCGTATATCTGCTGTTGCCATTGAATCGGCCGGGAAAGTGTCGGAATGCCAAGTGTAGACTTTGTTCCATTCAACTCTGCTATTTGTGCGGGAGAGAAATCCAACAGATGAATTCACGAGAGCGTCTTTGGCAAGGCATAAGTGGTCATGTCCATCCGTACGCATCAGCTTAATCCCAGTGATTTGGGCCGGATCCAAGATGCCAAGAGTAATAGAAAAATCGTGCAGCGACTTGTCTTCGACAGCGCCACCCATCACACCGTTACGGTCTGTGCCGGCCAGTTTCTTCAGCGAGGAGCTTCCAGCGCGCCACAGCCATATCTCTTGTACACTGAGATTACGCTTCGTGATGATCTCTTTACACGTTAAAAAAACCGGATTACTTAACTCAATAAGCTCACAAAAATACCTGAAATCCGGGGGGAGGCTTTCTTTCGCCCATTTCACGTCGCCAGGAGGGTCATCTTCGTCATCTCCTGGATCAGTGAGGATGGGTTTCTCTCCCAGATAGTAGATCTTTAAATCCAAAGCGCGGTACGCATCTTGCATACGAGCAAGCAGATCGAGATTGGAGGTGTGAAAGCTGGATGGAGTTGCATCATAGACGATAATTGGAGGGGTGTACTCGAAGTCAGAAATGAATACCAGTAATTGATTCTTGATTTCGGTGACTTCACGAGTAATTTCTGGCACTTTGCCAAAAATAGTTTTTATCATCTGCTTCTCATCTACTGTAGCAAGACGCCGGTCAACAAGTGAGAGTAAATGTGGCTTGATTCCTTCTCGTTGTAGCCTTGCAAACACCTCACCGAGGGCTCTTAAGCCATTCTTACCCATGTACCCAAGAGCGCCAAGGACTACAAATCCAACATCACGCGGCGAGGAATTCGATATCACAATCACTGCCTTTCTTAACTAACAGAAAATAAACAAAAGCATCCTACTGAAACAAAAAGACCAGCACAAGGCTGATCCTTTTGAGTAAACCGGGAGGTCGTTATGTATTTAGCGTTTATCTCGCATTGCGAGTTCTGGAGTGAACTGATCTTTTAATCTCTTGCGGGCCTCTAGTTCCGCGGGGCACCACTCGCAAGTTTTCAAGTGAGCATAAATAAGTTCCAGATCGTTGGGACTTTTTTTCTGACACGCTATATACGTTCCGAGCATTTCGGTGAAATAGCCCGCAATATCAGGGTGTGAAATTTCAAAGCTGTCCACTTGCTCTCCAAAAGTAAGCGGCGCGACATCCATTGGCGCAACGTTCATTTCTCGATTCATATGGTTTGTTGCGACCCCATCCTGCGTCCTAATATGCTGCACACGGTTTCTCCTTGCAAAATCGAAAGCGAAAAGCTATCATACACCTTCGGTCTTCCGCAACGGCGAATAAGTGTTTTTTCGCATATTAGCGAATAAATTGGGCCATCCTCCTTTAGATTCATTCACTTACATTAATTTTACACCTTTCGGGCGGCCCCGGGCAAGGGACGGTGACCGATAGGCCAATACCCCTCGGTTACGGCCACCTGTGATGAGAAGAGGTGCGAATGCTCCCGGGTTGGCTTTTAAAGATATCTCACTGAAAAGAAAACCCGCTATGAAAAATGAAGTTGCTAGTTACCCTTGTAATAGACACCCATCCATCCGACTTAGCATTAAGACGAAGGCAGCGCGAATATTAATCTTCGTAATTTTTTCCCCCCAAAAATACTGTTCCAGATAGAGTGGGTTTGTCCTACAAAACTGGAGACACTTTTGACCCTCCTTCTTGCAGAAATCTTATTTCAACAAATCTTTCGAGTAGACCAGGACCGTCGCTGACAAACTTCGGTTTGCCACCAATTGATTTAAAGTAACTCATCCAAAACGCCTGTATCCCGGTCCGGCGATTTCGACCGAGGCGAGCGTATTCGTTGCTGCGAAGCAATCCTAGATAAACGGGAACGCCATGGAAATCGAGAGCGCTCTCGCTCGCCATATGCGCCGACAAATTGGTCGCAACACCTAGATCACTCAATTTCTTGTCGCTTTTGAAGTTCAATTCGTCATCTTCTTGAATGAAATCGCTCAGAATGATCACTGATCGCCTTGCGTCTTTTCCATCGGTCTGCAACTCCTGGTTTGCCAATGTTATAGAGCCCAAGATGTCAGTCTTGGCCCCTGGATGCATGGCCGAGGCGGACCGTATTTCTTCTAAGGATGTTTTTATTTTCACACTGAATTGCCGTAGATCCGAGTCATAGGCTGTTCTGCTGATGGGCACTTCAAACCGGATAATTCGACCGGAAGCCTCCGCCTGAGCATCGCCCAGGATTGGAATAATCGTAAGTCTGTCTCCTCGCTTCAGATGGCCGACCAGTTCATCAATTGCCTTAAACGCCTGCTCCAAAGACGCTTCGATCAATGCTTCCGCTGACATCCGGCAGGATAACAATATGCCGCGGCTCGCTGCTTGCCGCAGCCAAGCAAAGCCACGGCAAGCATAACAATCAAGAGCTTTCTTCATTTTCATTCTGCACTCCTTTGATCGTTCTGGCGAAAGCGTCCGAAAGTGCCGACCCGCACATCAGCGGCATGGGCGTCTTTGGCCGGAATCACAAACTGGACATGCTCAAGGTCAAAGAACTCGATCCGGCTCGGGGTCCGCCACTGCCTGCGGTAATAAAGGAAAGCAGCCCACCAGACCACAACCGGAAAAAGCAAGAAAAATGGAGCAGATGAACAAAGATGAACCAGCCAGCCGCAAGAAGCGCAAACAGGGCCGCAAATGTCGCTTTGGCGATCACGATCCAGTAAGGCTTCCTGCTTTGCTCCGTGCTTTCCGCCGCGCTCGTGATGCAGGCTGTAAACTGACTTCCACTGCTTGCGCTCTTCATCAAGGGCTTTCAGTCCTAGCTGAAGGGCTTTTTCCTGGGCCTCAAGTTCCTTTACCGCTGCTGCCCGGCGCTTGGAAAGCGCCTCAAATTTCACCTTGGCGGTCTTCCATTCCCACCAGTTTTGAATCCGGTGAGCGCCGTAGTGAGTTGCTGTTGCGGCAATCACAGGCGTTGCCAGGGTGATGAACACGAAGAAAATGGATGAAAGAATCGGGTGTCCTGAGAGGAAATCGCCGAGCGGATTTTGATTCAGGGACGCTGCAAAGGCGACTTGGTAGCCGCGGAGAATTCCCCAGACGATCAGGCCAAAGGCAAGCATTGCGGCCACTACCCGGATCGTCACTTTCCAAATCTTCGGGAAAGCCTCGGAAATAAAGCTCTCCCAGACAAAATGGAAGGTCAGGCCTGCAACTGCGGCAAGGCCAAAGGCGGTAAAGAGCTGGGCAATTTCATTTGTGACATTGAGGATGTCCATTGCCGGGGCAAGGAGCAGCGCCTCAGAGATCAGTGCGAAAAGCGCCAGGATGCACGACCACCACCGGAAAAACAATTGTCAGAGCCTCATCCCCGTTCTTTTCTTCAACTGCCTTGATCTTCCGTTCGATTGCTGGCCCGACTTCGTCCAAGTGCTGTATCTCTGCTTCAAGGCTCTTTTGCCGGGTGACTGCATCTTTTTGCAAATTGGCTTTCTTTTCTTCAAATTTGCCGTCAATTTCTTCAATGCCGGTTTCAAGCGGCGTTCCATGAGCGCCGTCATAAAAGCCGTCGCATTCGACTCTGCGGGCTTCATTCAAGCGCGACATCAGCGTAGGTATTGCGAGTTTCATTTCCTTGTTCCTCCTAAAATCTGACCGTTAAAAAAGGAGCCTGCCTTGTGGGGCAAACTCCAATGTGTTACTTGGCCTGAAGCAGTTTGGTGGCGTCCTGCATTTTCTTGAGCTCGCCTTCTTCTTTGGCAAGCTCTTTGCGCATGGCCTCAACTTTTTCTTCTTGCTTCGCAACCTGCTCCAAAATGATTTCGACAG
Organism: uncultured Acidobacteriaceae bacterium; assembly: GCA_963720955.1. Classification (GTDB taxonomy): domain Bacteria; phylum Acidobacteriota; class Terriglobia; order Terriglobales; family Acidobacteriaceae; genus Edaphobacter. The sequence goes on from CAVRHK010000011.1 coordinate 157,016, forward strand.
GCGATTTCTTGATCCAAGGCTTTGCGCTTTGCTGCCGGAATCTCCAGCAGCGCCGCCCTGTGTCCCTCCTGCGCTCACCTTTCTTTTGAGCCGTCATGATTTCCTCCTTTCTTCGGATTTTTGTTTTTGGATTTGTTCTACTTCGCGCAGGACCATCAGCCTTACGGTCACAAACCTGATTTGCTCTTCGAGTCCTGCAAGTGCGCCGATTACAACCAGAAAGTCCCGCTGGTCTAAGCGCTTTGATTGCCTCAGTTGAGCGCTGCTGGATATCAGCAAGCACCTTCCTTGCGGCGGCTACGACGATGCCTGCGACATCGTCTTTTTCAGTCACTCTCGCTTTCTTGAGCAGCGGCTTCTTCCTCTTGCTCTGAGCCAGGTGCCGATTCGGCATGCTTCGTGGTCAGTTCTTCCGCCTGCTTTTTGCAGGCGCGGCATTTCGAGGGATGCGAATTGCGGTGCAGTTCCGTTTGTTCGATAACTCGGGCATTTGGATCGGCACTGAATTGCTCCATCGCCAGATCAGCGCCTAAGTTATGGGCTGTGGGTTTAAAGGTTTGTGTCTCTGGATTGAGAATGAATACTGCTTTGAGCTTACTGTCGGTCACTTCTCTTATTTCCTCCTTGTCGGGTTTGTCTGCGATTGCGTCTAGTGGGCGGCTTACCGTGGCCGTCCAGTTTGGGAAAGGGTTCCGCGTGGAGTTGCGGAAGCTCGTTATAAGGTCGCGGACCAAAGAACGGCGTTGGTGCAAGGACTCAATCAAGCGCGAGAGCGCTTCTGAGTCGTGCTCGATACCACTGCGGCGGAATTTCTTGCGCGATGTTCCAGATTGCGGTTTGGTCTATCTGTTCGATCCGGGAAAGAGTCGGTTCAAACGCGTCCCATCCGGTTACACGCTCGTAAACGGAGTTGCGGGCGAAATGCTCCCCGGAGCGGCGAGTCCTGGAAAATCCCACTCGCCGGCATTGAAGCAGTATCCCTGGTCAATGAAGATGGCGCGGTAGCGGCGCTCTTTGGGCTGCTTAACAAACACTGCCTGACGGCCGTCGCTGTTGCCGGTCCACTTATCGAAGGCAAGAACCCTCGGAAAGTCTTGCCGGTTGGCGATCCGGTTGAGCATCGCTTCAGGCAGGTAATCGAAGACAGCTGTCTCAAGTCGGATCGGCCACGTACCGTGAGCCCAATTGCAAGCCGCTGGCACACGGTACCGACCGTTAGCCCAGAGTCGATCTTTAGGTCTGGGCTGTTTTGAATGAGCCATTCGGATACCTCAATGATCGCGACTTCCGGCATGGGAAGACCCAGAAGCCGTCCCAAGCTTGGTAGCCAGGTATTCATTTGCCAGAATCCGGATATCCTGCGGGTTATTCTGAAATTTCGTAACGTAGAAGTGGTTGTCGGATGCGCGAAGCAGATGGGCTTGTGACCCGCCGCGCATCTTGCGAATGTGCTGCACTGCGGAAATTGCTTCGACAGGTTCAACCATCGGAATCCATCCTCCTTTCCCGGCAAAAACCGACTTCAATGTCTGATCTGAGATTCATGCTTCGTTTTCGGCATCTTCCTGCGCGTATTCGGCAGAGCATCGCTTCGAGTTCCGCGAGACGCTTCTTCTTTCCTGACGAGTCGGGAAAGCTGTTGGTCCTTGCGATTTCTGCTTTCACTCGCTCAATGCATTCCTGCACTATGAATGTCACTGCTTGCTTCTCTCTCTTTTCTCTTTGTATGCTGTGGTTGCTGAATTCCAGGTAATTCAGTTCAGACGCCCGTTGTGTTTGCCGCCCGAAGCAACATGCCTCCTAAGAATCTCACCCGTTCCAAGAGCGGTTCATGAGTGCTGAGTGCCTGCTGGAATTTGCTTTGCTGAATTACCTGCAAGAGCTCGACTGTTTGAATCGCCAACAGCTGCGCTTCTTTCTGGGTCACACTCAGCAGCGCCAGAATGAGCTTGTTGTTCCGTCAGTTTTTCCATTTGTCTTCCTTTCCGAGCATCTGCACTTGCTGTCTCCGCCACGATTCGAGTTTCTGGATTGCGTCCCGAAGGAGCGGCAGTTCAATGTGGCTGTACAGGTCGTTGGTGTCTTCGTTGCGGCTGTGGCCCATCAGTTCCTTGCGCACGTCCTTGATCACTCCGGCTTCGATCAGGCGGGAGTTAAAGGTTGCGCGCAGGTCCTTGAAGCGGAATGGCCGGATTTTGGCGCGGCGGACGTGCCGCTTTCCAGGCAGTCTTGATCCGGTGGATGGGTTTACCATCAAAGGTGAAGATCAAGCCTTTGGTTTGCGCTCTTTTGAAAGCAGTTCAAAGAGCCGCTTGGTTAGGGGAATTTCGCGGGACTCTCCACCAGCAGTCTTTGAGTGAGTCACGTAGAGCAGCCGTCTTGAGAAATCCACGTCTTGCCAGAGCTGCGACAGGATCTCGCCCCGGCGCATGCCGGTATCGAGTGCGCAGATGATGATTTTTTGTAGGTGCGGAGCTGCGGCATGAAGTAGCTTCGCTTCATCTTCCAGACTCATAACCGGCCGCTTCTTTCGACGCGGCTTTTCAAGCTTGAGCCGCTTGAGCGGGTTTCGGGGAAGATAGCCTTGATCGACTGCCCAATACAGAATGTGGCGCAAGCACTGAAGATCGTGATTGATAGTTGACTCAGTGACTTTCTTTTGCTGTGGCGGAACGCCCGGTACTGCCGGATGGCATTTCGGTTGATCCTGACGATCTCAAAATTGGCAAAGTACGGCAGTACCAGTTTCAGCCTCTCCATATGCCAGGGCTTGGCCAGC
>CAVRHK010000012.1:0-49136 GCA_963720955.1 uncultured Acidobacteriaceae bacterium
TCCATCTGGTGCTTCCGCAGGATCGTAAACCGCTGGCCCCTTCGCAACCTTCGGCAATCCAGGAGCAGCAGCCCGTGCCTGCGCAATCAAAGTCAGAGCGCGCTCCGCATGCAGCCGCATCTCTCGAGCAAACGGACGCACCTGCCCTCCAATCCTCAGCCCATCGATAGACAGCGGATCGAGCCAGAAGATGCTATTGGTTCCATCTCCAACCTTAGCCTGATCTCGTAGCACGGAATGCGCCAGCATCATCTCTCTCTGCGCTTCATTCAAATCGCCCGTAGCGTCGCCATGAAACACTTGGCCATACGAATCCTGGAATGCCGCAATTGACGATTCACCCTTCTGCCACGCCGCCGCGGCGCCGAAGAGTATCCCATACCAGTCCTGATTGAAGAGCCCTTCTCCATCATCATTCCAAATCGTATTCAACTGCCCCGTCGAGCCAAGGCGCTGCCCGTCCGCAGTGAAGCGCTGAATATTCGAGAGCGCAAGATTATTGTCCGGATAGACCTTGCGAAAATTATTGACGCTCGGCGCAACCCAAGTCTCGAATCCCGCCTTCGTGAACGGCGTAAGAAAACGGTCGTACCCACGGGCCTCCGGGTTGTACACCCACGCGATCGCGATCGTCGAATCCTTGAACGACTGCGGCAGGCCCTTCAACAGGTCGGGCGCGTCCTGCGCAATGTCTCCCCAGAAGAGGATCCTGCGATTGAGCGGCTTCAGCGCAGTAACGATCCGTTGCAGAAAATCAAGGTAAACCGGGGCGAGCCCTCGCGAGTCCACTTCGCCCTTCGTCTGCCCAAGCCCAAGGTCCACTGTCTCGTCCGCTCCGATATGCAGAAACGGCCCCGGATAGAGCGTCGCCAACTCCGTAAACATCTGTGTGATCAGTGCGACCGACCCCGCCTGTCCCGGCGCCAGTACTGCACCATGGGGAGTCTCCGCGAGCGGCTGATACTGCTCCCAGGTCAGGCTGTTGTGCAGGTGCCCAAACGCCTCCTGCTCCGGAATGATGGTGATGTGGTAAAGCTTCGCATACGCGACAAGCTGCCTGGCCTCCTCGGCTGTGATACTCCCCGGCGGCGCCATCAGGGGGTTCGAAGCGTACTGCTGGGTGTGCTCGAAGTAAGGCGAATAAAGATTGATCTTGTACGCAGCAATCGTGCGAATCATCCGCTTCTCGAAGTCCAGCGTCGTAATCGGACCGCGCGACATGTCGTCGTCGAGACCGCGGTACTTCATTGCAGGCCAGTCGCGAATGTTTGCGGCGTGCAGCACGGCGTTGGCACCATTACCCTCGACTAACTGCTTCACCGTCTGCGCGCCATAGAACACGCCCTCTGCCGTTGCTCCGACGACCGTGACACCTTTGATCGTCGTGGTAATCGTGTATCCCTCGGGCTTCATCTCATCGGTAAACTTCGCGTCGGGATGCGCGGACAGGCGGGCCAGCTCGATGGGGAATCCATCCGCCTCTGCTACAGGAATGTTACGGGCCAGCAACGCCGACTTCAGATCATCGGCCGCAAACTGGTCCTCCGTCGCGCACGATGCGGCGCAAATCACGCGGACTCCACGAGCAAGCGGCTCCGACACACTCGCGTGCACTTCGCGGGGGATAGGAATGAGTTGCAGAGAGGTCTGGGCTGAGGCAAACGTGGCCAACGCCACCAGTAGAGGGCCAATGCGATAGGAGTGCATGCAACAACGGTAAATGACTTCATGGTTCGAGAGAGTTATAAAAATTGATCAAAAAATAATCTTGGTTCCAGCCTTCTCGCAAAGCAGATCGTTTTTACAGGCCTGCGCATCAAAAATCCGTGAAGACAGATCGAATTATTTCTGTGTTCACAATTGTTTGGGACGATAACCGAAAGAGCAAAAGGAAGAGGAACGGAGCAGGCCTTGTTGCCTGGCTGGTTTTCTTGCTGTCCTTCTGCCTTTCCATAAATTTTGCGAGGGTCCATGACGAAGCAACTACGAGCGACTATGGCGGCGATACTGGTGATCAGTTCAATATCGTTGCCGGCGCAGACGAGCACAACAAAAAAGCCGGTGGCAAAGAAGGCCGTTCCGAAGAAGGCGCCCGCCGAGAGCCCTATCGAGCGCCAGATCCGGGAACTCCGCGAACAGATGCAAAGTCAGCAGGCCCAGATTGACGCCCTCAAACGCGAGAACGCAGACAAGGACGCCAAACTCGCCGCCGCACAGCAGTCGGCCCAGGGAGCACAGGCAACTGCTGATGCCGCATCGGCCAAGGCAGATAGCCTCAGCTCCAGCGTGTCAACGAATACCGAAAGCGTCGCGAGTTTGAACAGCACCGTGACCGATATTAAGACGACCAACATCGGCGTCGCCCAGACCCTCAGTGACACCAAGAAGTCAATCACCGAACAGCTCGAAAACCCCCTCGCAATCCGTTACAAGGGAGTATCCATCACTCCAGTCGCCTTCTTCGCGTTTGAAGGTGTCTACCGTCAGCGCTCTTTGAACTCGGATGTCAATACGCCGTTCAACGCCATCCCGTATCCCGGCGCCGCACAGGCCCACACCAGCGAATTGAACTTCTCCGGACGTCAGAGCCGCATCGGCGGTCTCTTCGAAGGCAACACCGGGCCGTTCAAACTCTCCGGCTACATTGAAGCCGACTTCCTCTCGGCCGGCGTCACCAGCAACGATAACCAGAGCAACAGCTATACCCTCCGTCAGCGCCAGTTCTGGGGTCAGGCTGCAACCAACAAGGGCTTGAAGATCACCGGCGGACAGATGTGGTCCCTCGTAACCGAGACAAAGAAGAGCACCGACAACCGTACCGAGAACCTGCCGATGACCGTCGATGCTGCGTACCAGGTCGGTTTCAGCTGGGAGCGTCAGCCAGGCATTCGCGTCCAGCAGTCCTTCAAACATGGCCTCACCGCGGCAATAGCGCTCGAGCAGGCTGAGTATATTTATGCGGCCACCAACCCCAACGCGAACTTCTTCATCGGAAATGCCGGCGTTGGTGGCGGTCTCTACAGCCCGCTGGCCAACTACTCGAACAACGTTGCCCCGGACCTTATCCTCAAAGGTACGTACGATGCCAAATACGGGCACTTTGAAGTCGGTGCCCTCGGCCGCTGGTTCCGCGACCGTTACTACCCCAACCAGACCCTTGTGGTTCCTTCCGCTGCAGGTGGTCAGAACAACACCAAGATGGGCGGAGGCGGATTCGCCAACCTCCGTATGCCCGCGACCAAGTATCTCGATGTTGGTGTACACACCCTTTTCGGCACAGGTGTAGGCCGCTACGGCACGACCACCCTGCCGGACATTACGGTTCATCCCGACGGCACCCTCGAACCGATCAAGGCCTATCAGGGTTTGATCTCTCTCGAAGGACACCCGACACCGAAACTCGACATCTTTGCCTACTATGGCGCCGAGTACGCGCAGCGCACCTACTATCTCAGCACGCTCAACACTCCTACCAAGCTAGTTGGCTACGCTCCTCCCACGGCCGTCAACACGGGCTGCGGTATCGAGACCCTGCCCACCTCCGCCGGCAACGGCTTTGCTGGTGCCGCCCCTTACAACCCGGGCGTTCCCGCAAACTGCGCGGGCGTGAACCGGGTCATCAACGAAACCACCTTCGGCTTCACCTACCGCGTCTACAACAGCCCCAAGTACGGCCGTCTGCAATACCAGGGCGTCTACAGTTATCTCACTCGCAATGCATGGGCCGGTATTGGCGGCGCCCCCAAGGCGATCGACAACATGGTCTTCACCGGAATGCGTTACTACATCCCTTAAACTCTTCCCACTTGCCGTATTCAAAGAGGGCACCCTTCGGGGTGCCTTTTTGTTGGAAGATTTGGGTCAGTAATCCGTTTTCAGGCCAGGTGCTAGCAGTTTTGGGAGTTCTCGCTCGTTTGGTGTCTTGATATCTTCCAGATGTTGTGGCTCTTAGGCCGATCTACCATGGCTCTCGCTCCCACCGCAGAAGTGCAGTAAAGAGCGATAGCTTCGCACCGGCTCGTCTCTACGCTTGAAGACCAATATAGAAAGGTCTGGATGATTATCACGCAAGCCACTCTCGGCTTTCTCCTGGAAGATCGCACGTCGTGGGGCGTCGATTGGATATGGGGCTGTCCGTTGATCGTCGTGACCGTAATCATCCATGTCTTAGCTCTCGGGCTAATCAGTCAAAGGGCCATTTCGTTCTACGGCACTACCATGAAGCACCGTCATCCGACAGTTACATTTGCGGTGGTGGTGGGCGCAACAGCTCTGCTGGCAACTACCTTGCATGCATTTGAAACCGGAATATGGGCATCTGCATACTGTCTTATCGGCGCTCTGCCGGACTTTAAACATGCGATGCTTTATTCGCTTGGCGCGATGACAAGTTACGGACATGCAGATCTATTTCTGGAAGACCGCTGGCGCCTGTTGGGGGCGATCGAGTCACTCAATGGATGGCTGCTCTTCGGAATGTCTACTGCCTTTCTCTTTTGGTTGATTCAGGAAGTCTCGCCCAATAATCAGGCTCGTCGCTAGCGGGAACTCGAAACCGCGGATACCTCGTGCCTCTGGAGCTGAGAATGGCGACGGCCTCCTACACCAGCAGCTTCATGACAGCCCTGAAGAGAACATCGAAGGGTATGGCGGCGATAACTACCGGGATACCAGGGATCAATGCGGCGATCACGAACACGTAGACATTGATTGCGGCCACAGGCACGATGCGGATCTCCTCGATGTTATCCACCACCGCGAAGAGATCGCCGGTGGCCGAGAAGTCCGGGACCTCCAGAACATCTTCATTCAGACTATCGGCACGGTCCAGCCACTTCCGTTCAAACTGCTCGCCTACGGCACGCGCAAGGGCGCCATACTTTACAATGCCCCTGCGTCTCATCCGCATCAGAGTCGGTGTGTAGACAAAATAGGGAGCCACTGATACCAGCAGGGCTGCCGCTATCAGAACCGGCGCAAGGTAGCGGTACGCAAGCAATTTATGTCCTTCGTGAAACACCCGGTTCGCTATTCCGCCGGCCAAACCAACGCCCAGGCAGAAGCTGAAAGGAAGTTGCCCCAGCAACGAAGCCTCCAGGAACCCCAACCCGCCTAGGTGGTCCGGGTGGGCTGCAATAAGACGAAGGTTCAGTTGCGTCGTCGATCGCAGGAATCGTGCCCAGGCGATTTGCCTCCAGATCCAATGAAACGTGAGGTAGGCGAGAATTGGATAGCTGACAAAGAGGGCCCAGGTGCCGGCCGGCGAGAAAGACCTGAACCCGCCGCTGCCTCTCCACCATGTCAGGAACTCATTTCCCTCCGGACGAAGGAAGTCGCTCAACCACCCTGCCAGAGCGAATGTCAGCAACAGCAAAATTACTCGGACAAGGGTGGAACCCATCAGGTTTTCGTGGGACCTCCACTTCGACTCAAAACTGGACTTCTCGTTGTCGGCAATAAGAAATTTCTCAAAATGATGCGCCACCAGGGCATAACGGGCGTGTATTGGCTGCTCACCCAGTATCAACACAGGAATCACGATGAGAAACCGAGAGAGCGTAGCGTAGTCGGTGAGGAACGACAGGAACACATACCGCCCGCGAAATGCTGAAAGGATCGCCAAGGGAACCCACGCAAACGCGACGACAATTGCGGTGCGGATAAGCATGCGTGAACTGGCGTTACGAAACAGGTCCAGCACCCTCCACGGTTGGTGATCGGAAGGCTGAGAAGAGTAGGATGTGTCATCCTCACGTGTTCTATTTTTAGGTTGCACGCGCGTCTCCCTTTGTTGTCCCGTCATAGTACACCTCCGGCATGCACAAACCGGGAATTGAAGAGAGAGAACGCGGCCCAGAGAAGCCGTGATCGGAACAACCGTTATGCGCTTCCGGATTATGGGCTCCGTTGAATTTAGCCGTCAGTGCATTCACGAAACCGATTCAGCAGAGTACACTCACAAAACGAAGTGGGCCACACCAGCCGTAATAGGGAAAACCCCGTGACGCCTTCCGCCGTTCAGCTCCAGCAACTCAAGAGTGTCCCCGTCGCTGTCATCCGACGCCAGGCAAACGCGTCCGAACTCTCCCGCGTAGTACCGGAGTGCTGTGGCCTGGTATGGAACGAAGTGCGTGCACAGCAAGCGAAGGCCGGTCGCAACGTCGCCATCTATTGGGATGGCACCATTCGGCTCGAAGTAGGTGTTGAGCTTTACGGACCATTCACCGAGCGCGCCGGAATCGTACTCTCGGCAACACCCGCTGGCGCAGTGGCATCGGCAACGCATCTCGGACCGTATGGTGGCCTCGGCGCCGCGCACGAAGCAGTTCATCAATGGTGCAAGGCCAATAATTACCGCCTCGCGGGCCCAAGTTGGGAGATCTACGGGCACTGGCAAAGCGAGTGGAACGTTGATCCGTCACAAATCCGCACGGATGTCTTATACCTCGTGGCCCCTTGAAGCAAAAAAACCCGCGCCATTCCAAGTCGTGCCATCTTGGCTGCGCCGTAATAGCATTGATCATTCTGATTTGGCAGTCGCCCAAGACCAAAATTTCCCATTTGTTCGGGGTGCGGCGAAATCTTTGATACCCTTCCTATGCCAACGTTTTCGAACACGACTGAAGTCTGAGGGATAGTGAAGATGATTCTGGATGAGAACAGATTATTTCCTGCAAATGGAGAAGCACGCAGCGTCGCCGCAAGGCTGTACCAGACAGTCAGAGACCTTCCCCTCATCTCCCCGCACGGACACACCGATCCCCGCTGGTTTGCCTTCAATGAGCCGTTCCCCAATCCTACCGCGCTCCTCATCCAGCCTGACCACTACATCTTCCGCATGCTCTACTCCCAGGGCGTTTCGCTGGAGTCGTTAGGCATTCCTCAACTCGATGGCGCCGAAAAGGCCGATCCCCAAGGGGTGTGGCGCATCTTTGCAAAGAACTACTACCTCTTCCGCGGCACTCCCACCCGCCTCTGGCTCGACTACGCCCTCGAAAATCAGTTCGGACTCAAAAAACGGCTGAGCCCGGAAAACGCGGACGAGTACTACGAGATCATCGCGAAAAAAATACAGGCCCCCGACTTCCGCCCCCGCGCGCTCTTCGACAAATTCAACATCGAAGTCCTCTCCACAACCGACACCCCCCTGGACACGCTCGAGTACCACAAAGCCATCCGCGAGTCGGGCTGGAAAGGCCGCATCATCCCAGCCTTCCGTCCCGACTCCGTCATCGACGCCGAGTACGCCGGCTTCATCGGAAACATCGAAAAGCTCGGCCACATCACCGGCGAAGACATCGGCACCTACAACGGCTATCTGAATGCGCTACGCAACCGTCGCGCCTTCTTCAAGTCCATGGGCTGCACTTCAACCGATCACGGTCACCTCACCGCCATGACCGCCGACCTGGACTCGGAAACAGCAGCATCGCTCTATGGCCGCATCCTCTCCGGCCGCTCCGTCCCGCAGGAGCAGGAGATCTTCCAGGCCCAGATGCTCACCGAGATGGCTGGAATGAGCGTCGAGGACGGCCTCACCATGCAGCTTCATCCAGGCTCCGTCCGCAATCACAACCGTCTCCTCTACGATAAGTTCGGCCGCGACAAGGGCGCCGACATGCCCTCGCCCACCGAATACACCCGCAACCTCCGCCCACTCCTCAACAAGTACGGCAACGATCCGCGCCTCACCTTCATCCTCTTCACCCTCGATGAGACCAGCTACTCGCGCGAACTCGCCCCTCTGGCAGGCCACTATCCTGCGCTCAAACTCGGCCCACCATGGTGGTTCCACGACTCACCCGAAGGCATGAAGCGCTTCCGCGAGCAGGTCACCGAGACCGCCGGCTTCTACAACACCGTCGGCTTCAACGACGACACCCGAGCCTTCCTCTCCATCCCTGCACGCCACGACGTGGCGCGTAGGATCGATTGCGCCTTCCTGGGCCGCCTGGTAGCCGAGCATCGCCTCGACGAAGACGAAGCCTTCGAAGTCGTCCTGGACTTGACCGTTAATCTGGTCCGCAAAGCCTACAAACTCTAGAATCTGTGTATTCAAATAAGGCGAAGACTTCACGCATGACCCTCTCTGTCTCGCCGCGCAGGGCTCGCTAGCCCTTGCCAAAAAAATGAAACGGCGAAGATAATGGGAGCGGCGCAGCGCACCCCTTCCCTTGAACTTCCGGCTAATTGAGCACTCCCCCAGGGCTCGAAGTCTCGCACTAAAAAACGGAGGTCACATGAACGACAGCATTCTGGCTTACGGACCGCCCCCTCTGACACAAAAAGCCGCCGACGCGGCATTAGAAACCATCGACTTCATCGCCGCCGCTGTCCGCGGATATGACGCCATCGATGTCACCAACGTTCTCCGCCCACTCTGGCGAGCGCACCTCGCCTACTACTACAACAGTCTCCCCCCAGAGATGCGCCAGTGGTACGCCGAGACGCCGACGCAGCTTGCCGCAATCAACGCAAACTGGTCCATCCTGAATCCCATGCAGCGCGGCATGATCCTCCAGCAATGGGCAGCCGAACTGCCCGCCATGCTTTGGATGCTCGACCCTGTCCTCGCCGAGGCGCAGAACCTCGAACTCCAGGAGCACACCCGCGCCCGCATCGCAGCCACGCGCCAGCAGGCCGCCCCGGCTTACAACTCCCAGTCAGCGATCAACCAACTCAACAATCAAGCCGCAAGCGCCACCAGACTCGCAACCTTCAATGTAAACATGACCGCAAACACGCTCAACCTGATGCGCGCCATGAATAACCATTAAGCCCCGGAATTCAACCCTGCATCTGGGCGCGGCAGCTCGGTCTTGCGTTGTGTAAGGGAAGGCTTCTCCGCGCTTCAACAAAGGTGTCGCGAATCTCTATTGACAACCGGTCCTCCCTCGGTTACTTTGCATTGTAAAGTGAATCGCCATGAATGACCTCTACAAAGCGCTCGGCGACATCAGCAGCATTCGCAAACAGATGGCCCGCAGTACCGAGTTCCGCGGCTACGGTCCAGCGACGCTTGCTGCCACTGCCGGCTTCGCCATACTGGCGGCGGGGATGCAAGGATTTTGGTTGCCGGACCCCGTCAATCACATTCGGGCCTACCTGGGTATCTGGATTTCGACGGCTATTCTGTCGGCTGCCTTAACTGGCGCCCAGATGTATACGCGCACACGTCGCATTCATTCAGGGCTGTCGGACGAGATGATCCGCATGGCTGTTGAGCAATTCCTGCCCGCTATCGGCGCGGGTCTGCTCCTCACAATTGTGTTTCTGCGATACGTGCCGTCGTCCTCGTGGATGCTCCCGGGAAATTGGCAGATCATCTTTAGCCTCGGAGTCTTCTCGTCCTGTCGTTTCTTGCCAAGGCCGATGATCGCCGCAGGCATCTGGTATTTGCTGACGGGTCTTGGCTGTGTGGCATTGGGGGGTGATCGGGCACTCTCGCCATGGGCTATGGGTCTCCCGTTCGGAGCGGGTCAGTTGCTGGTCGCAATGGTTCTCCTGCTGAACAGATCGGAGGATGGCGATGAAGCCTGAGTCTCCATCGAACGAAGGTCGCTTTGCCTACGAGGGACTTGATCGCGTGATCCATGAGCGGGCTCGCCTCAGCATAGTGACATCTCTGGCAACAAATCCCAAAGGCCTGACATTCAACGACCTCAAGCGGCTGTGCACCCTGACAGATGGCAACCTAAGTAGACATTTGAGTGTGCTGGAAAAAGGAAAGCTGGTCGAGATAGTCAAAGGACATGATCGCAACCGACCGCAGACAATCTGTCGCATTACGCCATTAGGCCGCAAACGATATCTCCAATATCTCTCCACTCTCGAGCAGGTGATTCGAGATGCGTCGAAGGAGACGAAGGACGAACTGGCAGGCAGTCTTATGAGTGGTCTGAGGCCGTCGCGGGCCTGATTTTTTTGACCTTATTACTTTGCACTACAAAGTACTTTGCACTACGGAGGAATATTGATGACTGATTTTTCGGTATCGCAGGCAACTTCGCAGATTGCGATCAAGTCGCGGTCGATGGGACTAAAACTAATCGTAGTGTGCTTCCTGGCCCTTCTCATGACGATTCCCGCATTCTTCGTGGGCGCACTCGTTGACGACAGAACCAGACGGGCTTCGGACGTCACCAAAGAAATAAGCGACCACGTAGGTGGAGCGCAAACCTTCCTCGGACCCACCCTCGCCATTCCCTACAAGGTTCCTCCGATGTCCCCGGCCGAACACGAAAAGCACGGCACCTATTTGGTGTTTCCCGCACAGGGTTCTGCAGTTCTAAAGACTGCAACCGAAGAGCGGCATCGATCACTCTTCAAGGTGCCGGTATTTCAAGCGGACATAAAACTCGATGCGACCTTCAACCTCGCAGGAGTGCCCGCAGCGGCTCCCCAGGGTGCCGAGTTGGACTGGAGCCGCGCGGAGATCGTTGTTGGCGTCAGCGATGCGCGCGGAGCGCTGGCGGATGCCACACTGACCACAGACACAAAGACCGTCACGCTCGTGCCGGCAGTGGTCGCTGAGAACATCTCCTTCGGCGACGATCAGAATCAGCGCCTCAAGTTAACCCTGTTCGGCGCAAAAGTCGGTGACCTCGCAAAGCCAGACGCACAGTTCCATGCGACATCCATATTGCGATTCTCCGGCGCGGAACGAATTGCCGTCCTTGCCTATGGCAAGACAACTCACCTCAGCGCGCAGGGCGATTGGCGGAATCCAGGATTTGACGGAGGAATTCTGCCCGTGAGCCGGAGCATATCGGATAGCGGCTTCACCGCGGACTGGTCTGTACCCTTCATCGCCCGTGGTGTCCGCTCCGAAGGCCCGATTGAATCAATGAGAGGACTCGACACGACGGCACTTGGCATATCGTTCATCGAAGTGGCAGACCCTTACCAGTCGGTAAACCGGTCCCTGAAATACGTACTGCTGTTTCTGGGACTCCTCTTCCTCTCCTACTTCATCTTTGAGGTTACGACCGGAAAGCGAGTTCACCCCGCGCAATACGTTCTGGTAGGTATGGCGCAGCTCATCTTCTATCTCCTGCTTTTGTCACTTGCTGAAAGAATTGGTTTCGACTTCGGGTTCCTGATCGCTGGTATCGCCACAGTAGCTCTGCTCTCCGCAAACGCTGCATGGGTCTTCTCGAGTCGACGACAGGGTATAAGAGCATTGACGATCTTTGGGCCACTTTATGTAGCGATCTACCTCCTTTTGCGACTAGAGGACAACGCACTCTTGGTAGGCGCAATCGCCAGCTTCCTGACAGTCGCAGCCGTCATGTACTTCACGCGAGGAATTGATTGGTATAGCTCACTTCCTGCATCACGTATCCCTGAACAGCCCGCGTCGCTGTTTCCAAAGGACACAGCCTAGGACGAGACTGGTCCATCCAAAAATAAATCTCAAAATACTGGCGTGTTTTTAGCGGTGAAATAAGAGGTGTTTTCTGTCCACGTTTACCATGCATTCCACCACGAATTCACCACAAAAACACCACAAAAAAACACGCCCTTTTTCCCAAACCCCATTCAAAAACGCCCATAAATGAGCGAAAAGCATGTTCCCAGCCCCCAAATATTTTTATGCAAAACGGTCAAAAAATCGCCCAATGAGAACATCCTTCCGAGAACAACCCCGGTAGTAAGATCAATGCAACATGAGTCTTTTCTTCGCCTCCGGCAGCCCAACCACCGAGATGTCCCCCGCAGAAGTCCAGTCGAATCTGTTCCAGGCCCTCGACAAACTCGGTCCCCGCCGCAAAGTCCTCGCAGTTCCGCCCGATTTCACGCGCATGCACTCCCAGAGCGGCCTCATAACAGAGCAAGCCTGGCAATACTACGGAGACAAACTCGTCGATGTGCTGCCGGCTTTGGGCACTCACAAAGCCATGACAGATCAGGAGATCGCCACCATGTTTGGCGCGACTCCGCGATCCCTATTCCGAGTCCACGACTGGCGTAATGACATCGTGACGCTCGGCGAAGTTCCCGGCGCGTTCATGTATGAAGTCAGCGAAGGCAAGCTCGATTACACCTGGCCCGCACAGGTGAACAAACTCCTGCGCGATGGCGGTCACGACCTGATTCTGTCCATCGGCCAGGTCGTCCCGCACGAAGTCGTCGGCATGGCGAACTACAACAAGAACATCTTCGTAGGCACAGGCGGCTCCATTGGCATTCATCGCAGTCACTTTCTTGGCGCCGTGTATGGAATGGAGCGAATGATGGGCCGTGCTGACACGCCCGTGCGCCGCGTGCTCAACTACGCGAGCGACCACTTCGCCAAACAACTGCCTATCGTCTACGTACAGACGGTTGTAGGTAAGAACGCGGAAGGAAAACTGGTGATTCGCGGCCTTTATATCGGCGACGACGTCGAGTGCTTCGAATTGGCCGCCGCCCTGAGCCTCAAAGTGAACTTCAAGATGATGGATCGGGAGATCAAGAAAGCAGTAGTTTTTCTCGATCCGCACGAGTTCAAAAGCACATGGCTGGGCAATAAAAGCGTCTACAGAACCCGAATGGCCTTGGCGGACAACGCTGAACTCATCGTCCTTGCCCCAGGCGTCCACGAATTTGGCGAAGACGCCGCAATCGATGTATTGATCCGCAAGTACGGCTACTGCGGAACACCGCGAACACTCGAAGCAGTCAAGGAAGACCCACAATTGGCTGGAAATCTGAGCGCCGCAGCCCACCTGATCCACGCCTCCAGCGAAGGAAGATTCACCATCCGCTATTGTCCCGGCCATCTCACCCGTGAGGAGATCGAAAGCGTCCACTTCGAATATGGAGACCTCTCCAAAATGACAGCCAAATACAACCCCGAAACCCTTCAGGACGGTTGGAACACAATAGACGGAGAAGAAATCTTCTACATCTCCAACCCCGGCCTCGGACTCTGGGCATACCAGGGCCGATTCACCACCTGAAAATACCAGTTTCGATTTGCCCCCACCGCCAAGAGCAGATATTCTGGGACGGATCTGAATTGGTTAGACCAATTAGATTAGAAGGGTTTGCAAATGAACGAAAGTTTGAAGCTTCCGAAATTTTCGGTGGGTATGGGTGACCGGTTTGCACATCAGGCCAGGGCACAACTCGCGGCCTGCGTGTTGGCTGCAGACGCCGGGGTTGAGGTGGTGCCGGTCTGGAACAAGTCAAACCGTGAACATATGATTATCGGTTCGGAGCCGAGTCAGACACGACTTGCGGCCAATGCAGCAGTAAAACAGCTCGGATGGTCCAAGCCCTATTTCTTGGATGCCGATCATATCAACCTCAAGACTGTTGCGAGATTTCTGGATCCTTGCGATTTCTTTACACTCGATGTTGCGGACTTGATCGGGCAGCAGGCTGATCCCAAGGAGGTTGCCGCATTTGTTGAACGACACCCGGAACTGGTCGGAACAGTTGTGATTCCGCACATTGAGGAACCGTTCAAGACGGATACCCCTTTCGTCGAGCGAGTGGCGAACAAATTTCTGGCTGCGGTACAGGATGCGGGGAGGATCTATCGCTTCCTCGTGGAAAACAAGGGCGCGGGTCGGTTCGTGGCCGAGGTTTCAATGGACGAGACTGATTTGCCTCAAACGCCGGTGGAGCTGTTGATTATTCTGGCCGCGATCGCAGATGAGAAGATTCCGATCCAGACAATTGCTCCAAAATTTACAGGGCGCTTCAACAAGGGTGTGGACTATGTGGGCGACATGGCCCAGTTCACCAAAGAGTTCAACGAAGATCTGGCGACGATCGCATTTGCAGTGAAGACATATGGTCTGCCTGAGAATTTGAAGCTGAGCGTTCATTCTGGTTCGGACAAATTTTCGATCTACAAGGCGATCCACGATGCAATGAAGAGATTTGATTCGGGCGTGCATTTGAAAACCGCAGGCACTACTTGGCTTGAAGAACTGATCGGGCTGGCAGAAGCTGGCGGAACGGGACTGGAGATTGCTAAGGAGGTCTACGCGGAGGCCTATGCGCATAGCGAGGAGTTGTGCGCACCCTATGCGACCGTGATCGACATCGATGCTGCCCGGCTGCCGAAGCCTGAGGAGGTCAATCGCTGGACCAGCGAACAATACACGTCCGCGCTTCGCCACGAGCAGAGTAACAAGGCCTACAATTCTAGTTTCCGGCAACTGCTGCATGTAGGGTTCAAGGTCGCAGCTAAGTTGGGCGACAGATACCTAAATGCACTTGAGGCGAACGAAGAGGTCGTCGCGCGGAATGTGACGACAAACCTGTTCGAGCGGCACATAAAGCCGGTGTTTATTGGTACCTAGACAGAGGTAGGTAGTTGGCTATCGAAGTGCAATCGAATCGCAGTAAATAAACTGATTGTCCATGGGGCGAAATTAAGGAGGACTAAAATCGTGAATCTCGGCTTCAAAATCCCTGAACAGGGAACTCTTGATCTACTTTCTCTCGGTGCATTGGTACACCGTCTTGACCCGGGTATCATCCCCTTCCGCAAAGCAACACAGTTTGCGATCCACGTAAGTGGTGGCGAGTTCAACGTTGCCGGCAATCTGGCGGACGCTTTTGGTCAACGAACGGGAATTGCGACGGCGATGGTTTCCTATCCGATTGGAGACTTGATCTCGGAGCGGGTGCGAGGAATGGGAGTGCGTCCGTTCTACAAGCGATTTGACCACGATGGCACTCGCGGACCAAATATGGCAACCGTGTATAGCGACCAGGGACTTGGTGTTCGTGCCCCTGTGGTGTTTTACAACCGAAGCAATGAAGCTGCAGCGTTGCTTAAGCCTGGCGATTTCGATTGGAAGACAATCTTTGCCGACGGTGTACGGTGGTTTCACAGCGGAGGCATCTTTGCATCGCTGTCGGAGACGACCGCGGAATTGGTGATCGAAGCGATGAAGGCGGCCAGGGCCGCTGGCGTTATCTGTTCCTTTGACTTGAACTATCGCGAGAAGCTGTGGAAGACAGTGGGCGGAATGGAACGTGCCCATAAGGTGCTTGGAGCAATCGCTGATAACGTTGATGTGCTGGTCGGCAACGAGGAGGATCTGCAGAAGGGCCTCGGGTTTGCAGGTCCGGAGGTGGCTGCTAGTTCCAAGCTCGATACTGGCGCATTCCTGTCGATGATCGAGCACGTTGTGGCTCGTCATCCGAGCATCAAGGTTGTTGCGACTACGTTGCGTGAAGTCCACTCTACGAACCACCATAGTTGGAGTGCGGTTGCGTGGGTCAATGGGGAAGCGGTGTATGCGCCCACGTGTGAGTTGAATGTCCATGACCGCGTTGGCGGAGGTGACGGGTTCGCGTCCGGGTTCATTTACGGGCTTCTCAACGGCGAGTCGCCTCAGGAGGCGATCAAGCTGGGATGGGCACATGGAGCTCTGATGACGACGTTCCCGGGCGACACAACGATGGCGACCGTTGATCAGGTCAGGGCGTTTGCCAGCGGAGGGTCGGCACGAATCCAGCGTTAGATTGTCTACGGAGCGGGTGCACCGATGGTTACATAGGCGCGCTTCGGCAGTTTCCTGGCAAGGTTTGGGAGCGCAGATGATCGTTGTGTTGATGGGAGTCAGCGGTTCCGGAAAGACCACGATCGGCAGGCTTCTTGCTGACCGGACCGGATGGATCTTCGCCGATGCCGACGATTACTTTCCTCAGTCGTACAAGGACAAGATGGCTGCTGGACATCCGCTGAACGACGAGGATCGAGCTCCGTGGCTTCTGACACTGAACGGGCTGCTACGAAGATGGGACGAGGAGAAGATCGACGGAGTGCTTGCGTGTTCCGCATTGAAGGAGACGTATCACGAAGTTCTTAAGGCAGGATTACCTTCAGCGAATATCATGTTTATATTTCTTGATGGAACGAAAGAGTTGATTGCGAAGCGGTTGGCTGCCCGCAAGCATGAGTATATGAATCCGAAGCTGCTGGACAGTCAGTTGGCGACGCTGGAGAGGCCGGACGACGCTTATCGTATTGTGAACGACCGTGCGCCAGGGGAGATTGTGGATCAGATTCAGGAATATATCCTGCGGGCTCAGAACTTAGTTGCAGAGAAGATTTTGGAGTAAGAGAGGACTTTTTCGATGGGGCATCCGTTGTTTGATCTGAGCGGTAAGTCAGCTGTGGTTGTGGGTGGGACGTCGGGTATTGGATTGGCGATGGCGATCGGATTGGCGGAGGCGGGCGCCGATGTTGTGGCGAGTTCTCGGCGGCAGGAGCAGGTGGACGAGGCCGCGAAGGCGATCGAAGCGACTGGCCGCCGAGCGTTGCGGCTGACATCGGATGTTGCGGAGCGGGCGACGCTGCAGGCGTTGTTGGATGGCACGGTGAAGGAGTTCGGCAAGGTCGATATCCTGATCAACTGCGCGGGCAGGATCAAACGGGAACCGACGCTGACGGTCTCCGAAGAGACGTGGAACGGCATTATGGATACGAACGTGACGGGAACGCTGCGGGCCTGCCAGATCTTCGGCAAGCACATGCTTGAGCGCGGTTACGGACGCATCATCAATATTGCTTCGCTGAATACGTTTGTGAGTCTCAAAGAGGTCACGGCGTATGCGGCGAGCAAAGCTGCGGTTGGGGCGTTGACGAAATCACTGGCGGTGGAGTGGAGCTCGCATGGTGTGACGGTGAATGCGATTGCGCCGGGCGTCTTTCGCACTGCGCTGAACCAGAAGTTGCTGGATGAGAGCGACCGCGGGAAGGAGCTGCTGATGCGGACGCCGATGGGCAGGTTCGGGAAGACCGTTGAGCTTGTTGGGTCGGCGATCTACCTGGCGAGCGATGCGTCGGCTTTTGTCACTGGCGAAATTCTCGTAGTGGACGGTGGGTTTCTGGCCAGCGGCGTGAATCAGTAAGGTCGGTCATCGTGTGATGACTGGGTCCTTTCTGCAGGGGTCTCCCCCCTATTGCCTGCGCGTAAGTCATTTTTATCTCAATGACTTACGAGGTATCGTGCCTTGCAAAATATTCATAATAAATGGGTTACGTCCAAAATATTCCATCTAAATGAGTTAGCCCCGGAGGGTGTCTGAATCCCGCGGGGCTTCGCTTGTTCTTGATCTATGTATCAAGTATAGCGGGTTGAACCTAACTAATACGCCACAGGGATGTTGTTGATGGGTAATGGGTTAGGCGGTTTTTGGGCTTGACATGCGATTCTTGGGCAGAAAACGCAAAAAAAATAAAACTGGAATCGTAAAAGCCATAGAATCAGCGGATTTCACTCTTCCTCGCTCCACCCAAGCCAAGCACCTGCGCTTCCCGCAGTCGCCAGCTCTCTCGGCTTTCTCGCAGCCATGCTTCACGGTGAGGTGTGGGACACAGGCGATCTTTCAGCCCTCGACGCCAACATGATCGTGAAGCAAACCTGTGACACCGCACGAACCTGCGCCGCCACCGATCGCACCGTGACGTTGAAGCCGTTGCCACACAATAGATCCCCGTTAGCGATCAAAACGGAAGCAGATTGCCTGCGCCGTCGAACTCAATCTCTTTTGCTGCTCCGACAACTTCAAGATCGGCGCGGCCTCGGGCTAGTTCCGCAAGCGGCTCCGAGATCAAAAGACGATTCAGGTTCAACGTGTCAGTGATTCGAACGATGCGTACTTTCTCGGGCGAAGTACCCGCAAGAGAATCGATCGCCTTCGCAATCGCCTCGCGGTCCGTATCGAAGTACATGGGAATCTTCGCGCAAGCAAGTCCGAGCGAGGTCAACACGTTGGTATACGTATAGTTCAGATCGAGAGCCTTCACCGCGCGCGTCGTCGTGAAGTCCGCCAGACCGATTCCAATGCCGTTGCCGTGGGTCGCTGCACTAAGATCGCGAACGAAGATGCGGCTGATGTGCGGCTTCAATGCACTCACCGGCTGCAGCGAAGAGATATATCCGAAGACTCCCCGGCCGATCACATTCGTATCCATACCCGTGCCGCTGAGCTCTTTTCCGATCTGATCGACGATCAGCAGATCCATCTCGTCAAACGGCAGTCGCGGCATCAGGAAGCGCGCTTCGACCAACAACTGGGCCTCCTGCGCGGGAATATCCGGAACCTCGATCACACGCACCTTTGCTGTCTTGTGATGCTGATCCTCCAGAATTGCCACGGCGCACAGAACCGGCACCCTTCCCAGAATCACCTTCGCCGCCTCGCGAATCGCCACCTCGTGACCGACACGACTTGCAGCTGCGTGAGTATTAATTGCGCCAACGTGTTTGCCGAAGCCGATCGCGAGCATCTTCTGGAGACCGCTTCCAAGGTCTCCGGAAAAATCCGTATGAGGCTTGATGCGGTTGATGACGACAACGCCATCGGCCTTCAATGCAGGCGCGCTGAAGACAACAGGGCCTCCCCACGGAGTCCTGCCGATCTCTTCAACCTCCATGCTCGTCTCAAAAGGAACTCCCATCGCGGCAGGTGTAATACCAAACTCCTCCAGAACCTTTTGCTGCCCATCAGGAGTCGCTCCCCCATGGCTTCCCATCGCCGGCAAAAGAAACGGCTTCGCACCGGCGTCCTGCAGGATGCCGAGTACAGCCCTAACGATCTCCGAAAGGTTCGTAATTCCACGGCTACCGACCCCCACTGCAATCCGCATCCCGGGCGTAATCTTCGAACCGACACCGGCCTTTGCAAACTCTTCCTTCAAATGGCCAGCAAGTTCAAGTCGCGGAGATGGAGGATAGGCCTGCCTTAACTCCAACATTGGTGGAAGACAATCAATCATGGCGGTAATCATATCGCCAACCTCGTTGACCGTCTCTTCCGTTAGCGGAAGCGGATCGTTACGGTGGCGATCAGCCGGACCACTTTGATTTTGGCCGATTTATAAAGTCTCTCCGACCTGACCCTGTCGCGATAAGCTGTGTCGGCATAGTGGTGTTCAAGATCAACCGCAGCTTGCAGATCACTGGAATGCCTGAGACGATGGTCGGTGAAAAAAGTCCTGCTCGTCATCCGGTTGCTTCCAGATATTGCCGGAGGTGAGGTCGTAGCGGGCCATGTAAGATTGGCGGATACAATCACGGTGGGCAGATATGGTTAGCAAGTTCACATGGCGGCTGTTCCGGGCCCGGCTGGCGTTTGAAGATCCACGCAGCCGCGCTTTTGACAGACGCCACCATGTGGAGACCGCGCGGGAAGAGCCGCTGGGAGAAATGGGCGTGGCCGCCGACGCCATCAAGCGCGGCAATAATGAATATCGAGTGACGTGGGGCTGGCTGATTAAAAAGGCGATGGCACAGTTGGACATCGATTTCCGGCGCTACAGTTTCATCGACTACGGCTCAGGCAAGGGCAAAGCCATGCTGATGGCATCTGACTATCCGTTCAAAACTATCATTGGTCTTGAGTATGCAAAGCGGCTGCATGACATCGCCGCTGAAAACTGCCGGACATATCGCAGTGCGGACCAGCAGTGCCATTCGCTGAAACCAATCCTGGGCGATGTCCTGGATTATGCGCCGCCGCCTGGGCCGATCGTTTGTTTCATGTGCAATCCCTTTGACGAGACAACACTGCGCACCGTCTTCAACAGCTGGCGCGCTCGTTACGAGGGCGGAGAGCGGGAAATTCGCATCCTTTACCTCAACATGCGCAACATCGCAGAGTCGGCCAAGGTGCTGGAGGACCAGGATTGGCTGGCCCCCTTGGCACGGAATCGGCGTTTCGTCGTGCTGGCACCGAAAGCGGTCAGCCCAACGATATTGCGGGCGCCGTCTCCTTCTTAGCCGACCCTGACGGCGGATGGATCAATGCTCAGATACTCCGCGCAAATGGCGGCTTCGCATCGATGGCACACATCGTCCCCAGTGAGCCCTTCCATTCCGATAACCGGAAGAACCGGACAATCGAAATCAAGAACATCATCGTCATCACCGGACCTTCCGCCGGTCTTCGACACGAATCTGCTCATTTTTAGTTGACAAGTGTAGTAATCTCCTGCATCCTATGCATAGGATTACGAGGTATCAATGAATTTCAAAGGAACTCTTCCCACACTGATCCTGGAAGCGTTGACGGAGGAGCCGAGTCACGGCTACCGTATCGCGCAGAGGATCAAGGAACGCTCCCAGGGCGTATTGGACTTTAAGGAAGGCACACTCTATCCGGCACTTCACAAGCTGGAGAATGAGGGGATGGTGGAGTCCTATGAGAGCGTTGAAAAAGGCCGGAGCCGGCGGCACTACCGCATCACCAGATCGGGACGCGGGATGCTGGCGAAAGATCGGGCAGAGTGGCGGGAGCTTTCACAGGCAGTAACGATGATTCTGGGGGAGGCATGACAATGACTGAACTAGACAATTGGTTGAGACTTGCCACGCGACAACTGGCGAAGAGCGCGGCTGCCCAGGTCCGCACTGAGATTCAGGAGCACTACGAATCGGCACGAGACGCCGCCGTTGCCGACGGAGCGACGACTGAGGAGGCGGACAGACTGGCTGTGAACGCTCTGGGCGATGCGAAGACTGCGAACTGCCAATATCGTCGCGTATTGTTGACGTCCGCCGAGGCGAGTATGCTACGCGAAGGGAGTTGGGAGGCACATGCTGTTTGCTCGCATGCGTGGTTGAAGCGACTGGTTCTGGCGATGCCTTTGGCCATGGTGGCGGGAGCGATTGCATTGTCACTAACTGACCATGCGGAGGTCGCGCGTGGTGTCTTTTTCCTTGGAATCGGAATGAGTCCACTTGTTGCGGCGATCTTGCTGCCGATCAATACGCCCTCGCGTGGCCGCGTCTTCCGGTATGTGAAATGGATCACGATGACCGGCGCATTCACGATGCTCCTGGGTCCGGATACGCTCAAATGGTCCTGGCTGCTTATTTCTTGCCTGTGGCCTGTCGCGTGGACCGAATGGACGCGGGCTTCGATCAGGCGGAAGCTGCCGATCAAGGCGTGGCCCAGGCACTTGTATCTTTGAGGCTGTCTTAGCTTCAAGAGTTGAAACTGAATACCGAAACTACGGCAGCCTGGCGTATTCCGCCTTCGCCTGTTTCAGAATCGGGATATCGGGGTCTGCGTCTTTCCACAGTGCCAGGAAATCCTGATATGTGGTCCGGGCTTTCGTGGCGTCGCCCTGCATCGCATAGGCACGAGCAAGTCCGAGGCGGGCCAGCGGCCCCCATGGTGAGTTCCTTACCAGGCCGCGATGGTCGAGAAACTTTTGAAATTCTGCCGCCGCTCGGTTGCCGTCATGCAGCATGAGATAGGCTTCTCCACGCAAATAAGCGGGAAGCAGCCTTGGGCTCGACAGTTCTATGGCGCTCGCCGTTTGCAGGAATCCAATCGCACGGTTTGGGTCTTTATGCTGCAAGGCGACTGCCGCCCGGATCACGGGTAGCCAATATTCCTGGACAAGGGTTCCCCGCGGGAAGGACTTGTCGAGTTCGTTAGCCAGCTTCTCTGCCGCCGCCGTATCACCCGACTGGGCAAGCGCCAGTGCCGCCATCGGCCGCACAATGCGAGTTGGGGCTAGCTTCATCGCGGCGGCGGCATCTGTGCGACTTTGTTGCCGGTTGCCCGAGTCCGCCTCGAAGAGCGCTATCTCTGCCTGATAGGCTGCGGCGGTTTCCTGAACGTCGTTGCGATGAGCTGAATCAATCGCTCGTCGAGTCAGGTCGCGTGCATCCTTCAACTTTCCGAACCATGCGGCCGTGTTCGCCTGCGCGGCGAGCATTGAGTCTTCCTCGCCCTGCTTTCCTATGGTGGATGAGGCAAACTGAGCCATCTGTGCTTCGTTACCCTTCAAGAAAGCCAAGAGGTAGCGGGATCTGGCGATTCCCTCGTTCACAAACCCGCGTGCTTCGGCCTGCTTGTAGACGGCATCGGCTTCATCGAGCCGATTGAGGCTCACATAGTCGGCGGCGAGGTTTTGGTAGTTCAGACGGATTGGTTGGCTCGAGTCGCAGCGCCTGGCTGGCTTCTTCCATTGCTTTTTGTGGGTTTCCAAGTCTTCTGTAAATTCCTCCCAGATTGGTGTGAGGTTGGGGTGCACCGGGGAAGGTCTCCTTCAATACGTTGAGAGTGTGTTCTGCTTTCTCCAGTTCTCCCGTCGCGAGCACGTAGTAGTTCGCCTCGATGACGCGCCGCTCGTGCTCGCTGGGCACCTTATCCCGCAGCTCGTATCCCTTGCGGATAGCCTCGGCGGCCCGCTCCGGCTCCTGACGAATGCTATACACAAGCGAGAGGGACGTATAGGCCGAAGCGAAGTTCGGATCAAGTTCCACCGCGCGCAAGAAGAAGAGCAAGGCGGCGGCGGTGTCCCCGCCATACGCCTTCTTCTGTCCCAGGGTATAGACCCTCAGGGCTTCCATAGAAGGCGTCGTAGACTCGAAGATCGGTTGGTCGTACTTTGCGGGTGTGGCGAACGATTCTCCGGCTCGAGCTCTTAATTTACTGGCAATGCGATCCAGAGCACCCAGTACATCTTCTTTTCGTGGCCGTCTGCACCTGATCCTGAGCGATAACCTTTCCGTTGCGACAGTCCATTGCGCGCAACCCGAGCACGTACTGAGAGCCGAGGCTCGCAATTGAGCCATCCACGACAACGGCACTTGAAGTGCGGACGCAGATCTCCCGAGCGATCGCTGGGGTGAGTCTCGCGTTAGGCGGGCTGGCCCATCATTCGCAGTGCCCGCTGGATCACGGTCGTCTGAGCATGAGGGTCAGGAAAGGCGACTGCTCAAGCCGCACTGCGAGGCCCTGGCGCAGTGTACTGTCGAAGACCGGGTCGCCGGTGGAATTGTCGAAGTCGGCAAGGACGACGGTGCCCTTTCCAATGGGGACCAGTTTGCGATGATGCGCCAGGGAGCAGAATTCCGCCACCGACGGCGATGAGCATGAGGAGGACAGACAACAATGGTCCATCTTCCTGGATGCTTCCTGAATCGCGTCGCACTTGTCGGAGTCGCTGGGGTCGTCTCTATCGCGACTGGCGGCTGCGACGATTGAGTTCTCCTCTGCAGACAGTCACCTTGGCGATAAAGCGGTAGCCGGCCGTCGGCACCGTCTCGATGAATCTTGGTACGTGGCTGTCGTCGTTCAGCGCTTTGCGCAGCAACCCGACTACCCGAGTGAGGGCGTTCTCGGTCACCATGGCGTCAGGCCAGACCCTGTCGAGAAGTTCCTGTTTTCGCACCAGGCGATTCCGGTTCTCGATGAGATACAGCAGGAGCCTGAGCACCTTCGGCTCGACCTGCACGGTCACGCCGTTCGCAGATAAGCGAAACTCCCGGTCATCTACCTCGAACTCATCGAAGCGATAAATCACCTGGGTTCTCCTGCTTAGAGGCCAATCACCCAAAAATCATCTTCATCACACTAACATCCGGCGTTCCTCAAGACCATCCGCCGACCCGACCGGCATAGTTCACCGCATCGAGGTGAACGTCATGTCGCTCATTCGTCGTTTCAACCTGATTTCTCTACTTTTTGCCTGCGTCTCCAGCCTTCCAGCCATTGCTTCCCCGCCTACAACCGAGGTTACGGCCAAGATTAGGATCGTAGGGATTTCATGATCGTTGTCCCGGTTACGATCAACGGCTCCGGACCGTATGACTTCCTGCTCGATACGGGCAGTAACCAACAGCATGCTAGACCAGAGAACTGGCAGACGAGCTGACGCTTCGTCGCGAGGGCGAGACAACAGTCGTGGGATTCAGGGGCTCGATGACCGTTTCGTTTGTTCATGTAGATTCGCTTTCCGTCGCCGGTGCCATAGTTACTAGCAAGGATTTCTTTCTCTCCACCTACGTCAAACCTGCGCGGTCTTCCCTCCGAGAAGTGCGAGGCGTCCTCGGCGAGGACTATCTGCAGAACTTCGATGTTCTTATCGACTACGCCGTAGGTCATTCGACTCGAACCGGGTCCTGGTTCCTTGGCGGAGATCGCTAAGGGGAACATCTGCCCATTCAACTGAACGGGACAGCTCAGGGAGAGTCCGCACCTTTGGACGTCTGTAGTGACCGGCCAGCATATCAGATCTTGGAGATAATTCGTTGTCCCTGCTACTGGATTCTGGCACGCATACAATCTCGCACTCTTTCGGAAGAGTCTGGGCGTTGGCTCATACCGGCAGACATTCGTGAGCGCCAGTGCTTCAGACGATCCAGCATTCTGCAGATGGAGACCCGAATCGTTAAACAGGCTGAGCCTTGGGAGGAGCGAGGTTCACCGACCTTGCGGTGATAGCCGTCAGCGACCATTCGTATCCGGACGTGGATGGGCTGATGCCGACGTCGCTCTTCCACTCGATCTTTATTAGCCACCAGGGAAGGTTTGTCATCTTGAACCCATCGTTCCCGAAGGCAAACCGATAGCGCAGCGCGCGTGGCCGTCTCAACCGCGTTCGGGCTGGTTTATCGTACGGTCGATTTGGTGGCGGAGGCGTGCGGGGCGCTGTGATTGGTTGGGAGGAGCCAGGGATAGAGGACGGCGAGATTGGGTGGGACGATGGTGAGGAAGAGAAGGATGAGGCCGACGATCTCCGGGATGCGGAGGGTGTTGTAGGACTTGAGAACGAAGGCGAGAACAACAAGGCCGACGATGGTGAAGCAGATGACGATGCGCGCTACGGTCTTTGCCCAGGGTTTGTCAGCGTTCGGAAGCATCTCGTATTACCTCGCTATGCGCGATAACGAGTGCTGTGGGGGCCGTCCGGTTAGCTGCGACGGCTGGCAGCGCGCGCTATCAGTACGGCAGTGTAGGCCGCACCGAAGCCGTTGTCTATATTTACTACGGTTACGTTGGGGGAACAGGAGTTGAGCATTCCCAAAAGGGCGGCGGCGCCGTCGAAGCTGGCTCCGTAGCCGACCGAGGTGGGGACTGCGATGACGGGGACGCCGACGAGTCCGCCGACGACGGAGGGTAGGGCGCCTTCCATGCCGGCGCAGACGATGATGACGTCGGCGCTGACTAGCTGTTCGCGCACGTCGAGGAGGCGGTGAAGGCCGGCGACGCCTACGTCGTAGAGGCGGGTGACCCTGGAGTTGAAGAGCTCGGCAGTGACGGCGGCTTCTTCGGCGACGGGCTGGTCGCTGGTGCCGGCGCTGAGGATGGCGATGTGTCCTGTTGGTTCGGTTGCTGGGGATTGTTTGAGCGTGACGGTGCGGGCTTGCGGGTTGTAGATGGCGGCGGGAAGGGAGGCGAGGATCATCGCGGCGGTGGGTGCGTCGACGCGGGTGGCGAGGACGTCGATGCCGGAGGCGGCCATGCGGGTGAAGATTTCGGTGGTCTGCTCGGGGGATTTGTTTTGCGCGTAGATGACCTCGGGGAGGCCAGTGCGGAGGGAGCGGTGGTGGTCGATGCGGGCGTGGCCGAGGTCTTCGTAGGGAAGGTTGGCGAGCCGCTCGGTGGCGGCGGCGGGGGTGAGAGTGCCGGATTGCACGGCGGCTAGGAGTTCGAGGAGCGATGCTTTCTTCATGGTGAGGACTGGAGGTGCTGTGTCGACTTTATCCTAACCACTTTGGATTTTGCGCGGTGCCGTCGTAGTGCGAGGTGGTTTTGAAGAGCTCGAATTTTCCTTCGCTGGCGGCGACTGCGGTGCGGTCGAGGAGGGCTTTGACCTGGGCCTCGGTCATGGGCTTGAAGGTGCGGGCGGCCTCGAGTGCCTGATCGAGGATCTTCTGGTTGTCGATTCCGGTGATGACGACGGAGACGGGTTGGGTGAGGCCGTAGTGCAAGGCTTCGATGGGCTGGACGGTGTTGCTTTTGAGGATGTAGGGATCGCCGAAGGTCTTCATGGCGAGGACGCCGATGCCTTGTTTGAGGGCGACGGGCATGACCTGATTGGTGAAGGAGCGGAAGTGCGCGTCCATGACGTTGATGGGCATCTGGACGGTGTCGAAGTGGAAGTTGTGTTTTTCTGCCATCTCCAGCATGCGGAGGTGGACTGCGGGATCCTTGTGACCGGTGAAGCCGATGTAGCGGATTTTTCCGGCCTTCTTTGCAGCTACGGCGGCTTCGATGGCGCCGCCGGGTGCGAAGATGCGATCGGGATCTTCCATGCGGATGATTTCGTGGAACTGGACGAGGTCGATGATGTCGGTTTGGAGGCGGCCGAGAGACTGCTCGAGTTGTTTGTTGTACTCGACGGCGGTGCGGCCATCCATTTTTGTCATGAGGAAGACTTTGTCGCGGTAGCCATTGCGCAGAGCCTGTCCCATGCGAACTTCGGAGATGCCGTCGTTGTAGTCCCAGCAGTTGTCGAGGAAGGTGATGCCGTGGTCGACGGCGTTGTGCATCAGGCGGATGCTTTCGGCGGAGTCGCTTTGTTTGCCGATATGGTAGCCGCCCATGCCGATGGCCGATACGCGCTCGCCGGTGGTGCCGAGTTCGCGGTAGATCATGTCGGGGGATTCGGGGCGTTTGACGGGGGCGGTGGAAGCGGTGCTGGCCTGTGGTTCGGCTCCGATTGCTGCACCGAAGCTAGCGACGGTTGCGCTTTTGAGAAAGTCTCTTCGTTCCATGTGATCCTCCACTGACGTTGCGGCTCGAGCGTCCATGTTTCTTGAGATGCATTTTCGCGGTTTTGGTGGCAGCGCCCACCGTTGATCGAGGCTAACTGGCGGATTGTTGAAGATAGGCAGCGATCGCTGTTTGTTGGACTAGCTTGAGTGGCACGTTGTGTTTTGCTGCGGCGGTGCGGCAGTCTTCGAACTCGGGTGCGATGTTCCATTCTGCTCCGTCGCGAACGCCGATTTTTATTCGGATGTCACCGTAGGGAGTGGTCACTTTTGTGTGGTGGCGGTCGAGGCAGACGCGGGTGTCTTGCCGGATGCGGAGGCCGAGGGTGCTGGTCTCGCGCAGGACCAACTGCTCGAGGGCCGGGCGTTCCGAGGGGTTGCAGATGATGGTGAGCAGCGTGCCCGGGCGGCCTTTTTTCATGATGACGGGTGTGAGCATGACGTCGAGTGCGCCGTCTGCAAGGGCCTTTTCTGCGACATAGGCGAGGACCTGTGGGGAGAGGTCGTCGAGCGCGGTTTCGAGCACGGTGACGGTTTGTGCGTTGTGGTGATGTTGGTGTGGGTCGCTCTTGAGATGGGCGTGCGAAGGTGGTTCAGAGATTGATGCGGTGTCGATGGGTTCGCCGATGCTGAGGCGGAGGACGTTGGGGAAGTCTTTGGGGTTGCGGGTGCCTGCGCCGTAGCCGATTTGCTGGATGCGCATGGCGGGTTGTTGGCTGAATGTGGGAGCGAGTGCGCGGATGAGAGCTGCGCCGGTGGGAGTGACGAGTTCTTTTTCGATGTGGGCTGAGTAGGTGGGGAGGCCGCGGAGGAGGTCGGCGGTGGCGGGCGCGGGGACGGGGAAGCGGCCGTGGGCGCAGTCGACCATGCCGCCACCGACGTTGAGGGGTGAGCAGAACCACTTGTCGATGGCTAGGGCGTGGATGCCGGCGGAGGCGGCGACGATGTCGACGATGGCGTCGACTGCGCCAACTTCGTGGAAGTGGATTTGTTCGATGGGGACGTTGTGGATTTTGGCTTCGGAGGCGCCGAGGAGTTCGAAGGTTTGGATTGCGGTTTGTTTGACTGCGGGGGCGAGGGTTGCGGCGTTGATGAGATCGCGGATTACGGAGAGGGAGCGGCCGTGGGTGTGCTCTTGCTCGTGAGTGTGGCCGATTTTGTGTTGGTGTTGGGTTTTGGGATGGTGCTGGTGGGTGTGGGTGTGCTGGTGGTTGTGGTCGGGTTGCTCGTCTTCGTGCGTGTGAGCTGCTTCGGCTAGCTTTGCGCCTTCGTAGACGTGGACTTTGGTGGCGGAGATTCCGCTGCGGTCGACCTTCTCGATTTTGAGGGTGGCGTTGAGATTGAGGGCGGCGGTGGCGTCGTGGAGGATCTTCGGGTCGACACCGGCGTCGATGAGGGCTCCGAGAAACATGTCGCCGCTGATGCCGGCGAAGCAGTCGAGGTATGCGATTCGCATGGTGTTTATTGTTTCACTTTCGCAGGTGTGGGACTCATCTAGCGGGCGGAGCGGATGGCAGAGGTGGAGAGGAGAGCTTGGTTCATGGAGCCCGAGCGATAGCCTTCGGTGTCGATGGTGACGTAGAGGAAGCCGAGGGGTTTGATGGCTGCGGTGATCTCATCGAGGATGGGCATGGAGAGCGCGCGCGGCAGGTCTTCGGTGGCGATTTCGATGCGGGCGAGGTCACCGTGGTGGCGGACGCGGACCTGCGGGAAGCCGAGGGCGTGAAGGGCGGCTTCGGCTTGCTCAACCTGAGAGAGATTTTCGCGGGTGACGGGGCGGCCGTACTCGATGCGCGAGGCGAGACAGGCGCTGGCGGGTTTGTCGGCGAGTGAGAGGTTGGCTTCGCGGGCTAGCTGACGGATTTCCTGCTTGGTGAGTTGCGCGGTTACGAGGGGCGCGACGGCGTGGTGTTGCGCGGCGGCTTGCTGGCCCGGGCGGAAGTCGCCGTCGTCGTCGAGGTTTCTACCGTAGGCGATGTGGGCGAAGCCTCGCGATGCTCGCTCGGCTTCCATCTGGGTGAAGAGCTCGTCTTTGCAGTGGAAGCAGCGGCGGGAATCGTTGCGCTGGTAGTCGGGGCTTTCGAGCTCGTTGGTATGGAGGACGTGCGTGGGGATGTTGTGTTCGGCGGCGAAGGCGAGGGCTGCGGCGAGCTCTGCGCGGGGGAGGGAGGCGGAGTCGGCGATGACTGCGAGCATTTTTTCGCCGAGGACTTTGTGGGCGGCGTAGGCGAGGTAGGCGGAGTCCGTTCCTCCGGAGTAGGCAACCAAGACGCTGCCTAGGTCCTGCAGGGTGGTTTGAAGGTTAGCGGATTTGGCGGCTAAATCCATCTGATTTGATTGTAGGACAGATGAGTGAGGTGTGATGGTTGCCGCTCAGTTTGCTCCTGCAGATGATTGTTTCGTCGAAGGTCGTGATTTCAAGTAACGGCTGGCGAAGGTGATGAAGGTGGGCCAGTTGGGTGCGGGGGTGTGGCCTCCGCTGTGCTGGCGGAAGGAGAGGTCGCCGTCGATGAGCGGGGTTTCGATTGGCGGGAAGGTTGTGGTGTCGAGACCCTTCTTGCCGAGGAGGGTGTAGACGGATGATGCATCGGCGGCGGCCATGAACATGCCCTTGGCGTCGACCCACCCGTCGCCGTGGTCGCGCCTGCGCCGATGAAGACGGGGCGTGGAGCGCAGAGGGCTATGAGCTCGTGGGAGTCGATGGGTAGATCCTTCCATTGGAGGGGACCGGCGTATTTGAGGAAGTTGCCGGCCATCCAGTGATATTCGTTGATGGCGGCGACGTTCTCGACGATCTCGCCCCAGTCGCGACGGTTGAGTTTCGCGCCGCCCTCGCCAGAGGAGCTGACGTAGGCGATGGCGAAGCGCTGGTCGTAGGCCATGGTGACGAGGGTGGCTTTGCCGTAGCGGGAGTGGCCTTCGATGCCGACTTGTTTGGCGTTTACGGATTTGTCGGTTTCGAAGTAGTCGAGGGCGCGGCTTGCTCCCCAGGCCCAGGCGCGGAGGGCGCCCCAGTCATCGAGTTTACGGGGCTGGCCCTTGTTGCAGAGGCCGATGATGCCTTCGGTGAGGCCGGCGCCGTTGTCGGCTTGAATGCTGCCGGGAACGATGACCGCGTAGCCCCAGCTTTTCGCGAGAACTTGCTGCTGCCAGGTGGGGCCGGGCGGGGGTGGCGGAGGTGCGGGTGCGCCCGGGCGGCGGGGGAAGGGGCCGATGAAGCCGAACTCCATCATGACGGGGACTGGGCCGGTGACGCTGTCGGGGGTGGTGAGTTCGAGTTGAATGTCGACGGTGATGAGCGGGTAGGAGGAGTTGTCGACGTGACCGACGAGGGTCTTTGTGGTGATTGGGATGTCGCCGTTTGTGGTGTGTTTCGTGGCGGTGACCTCCCAGCGGACTTTGGGAGTGTCTTTGGGGACGCGTCCGTAGATCTCACGATCGAAGAGCTCGACGATCTGGGGGCGGCGCTGGTTCCACCAGACTTTGGCGGAGGTGACTTTCTTTCCGTTGTCGAGGATGAGCGGATCGGGGAGGTCGGGGACAGGATTGGCCTTCGATTCGTCGTAGTTGGCAGCGTTGGGTGCATCGGGATTGCCGGAGCGGCCTGGACGAAGGGTGGTGATGCTGAGAAGCTCCATTGTTCGCTGATGGTCCTGCTCGGCGGTGAGATGGATTGGGGGAGGGAGAGTACTCGCCGCGGACGTTGCTGTCTGTGCCAGAGCCTGTGAGATTGGGCACAGGGTAATAGCGAGAAGGAGAGTCATGCGACCGTATAGGCGCGTTTTCTTCATCATCGTCTCCAGATCCGACAGGTAGAGGTGCGCTATTAATCGGGGACCTGCCAGCCTACGGCGGTCTGGGCGAGTGTGGCTTTAGCGGTCGTCTGGCTGTTGATGGCGTGGGCCATTTCGGGGAAGGCGGCCTGGACGTCGTGGCTGAGGGCCCAGACGGGAACCTCTTTCATGGTGTAGGTGTAGGTGACGGTTGTCTCTTTGAAACCGTCGACGACGGCGATTGGCGTGGAATTGTCGATGCTTGTTACTTCGCGGTGGCCGTAGCAGAAGTGGGGAGCGAAGCGGGTGCCTGCCTTACTGATGGTGTAACGGCTGACACGAACGCTTGATTCATAGGTCTTTTCGAGCAGGAGGGCTTTGACGAGAGAGTCCATCTGTTTTGTCTTCTCGGCGTCGCCTGTTTCGAAGGGAAATCGCATGTCGGCGAAGAGGCAGTCGGTGTGGTCGAGGAAGTGAGCATTGATGGCGTGAGTGAAGTTGGCTGGCGTGGGTGCTGATTTACCGGTGTTGCAGCCGGAGACGAGTGCGATAAGGGTGAGAATGGTTACGGCTATTGCCATGAGCGCGGGCGAGGCTGAGTTTCTGTGAACGATTTTCATCGCTTCTCCTGTTAATCTAACTAGTTGGATGCAGCGGCCGGAGGTGAGACAGTGTGTGGGTGGCCGAATCCAGGCAATGGTTCGATTCTGACACGATAACAAGCGGGCGACGCGGTTAGCGGACGCCTGTCAATCAGTCGAATACAACGGAACGACGAAAGGGTACAGAATGAAGCTCATTAGTGGGTTGGCAACGGTTGTTTTTGCACTAGGGACGTTGAATGCGCTGGGGCAGGCTCCTGCCGATGCCAACACAGGGCGGCCGGTTACGGACGACGACATTGCGGTCCTGCGGCAGGACGTTCAGGCCGACAAGACTGAGATTATCACCCGAAATATGCAGTTCACGGAGGACCAGTCGAAGGCGTTCTGGCCGGTGTATCGCAACTATGCCCATGAACAGCAGGTGATTGGCGATCAGCGGGTGGCCTTGATCAAAGACTATGCTGCGAACTACAACACCATGGATGATGCGAAGGCGCAGTCGTACATTGATCGGGCACTGAAGTTCGATTCGGACAGCCTGCAGCTTCGCAAGACTTATGTGTCGCGGTTCGAGAAGGTCATTGGGGCAAAGCAGACGGCAAAGTTTTACCAGGTCGATAACCGTTTGAGCCTGCTGGTGAACTTGCAGTTGGCGGCACTGTTGCCGATCATCAAGTAGGGAAGCAAACGAGGTTGGAAGGACGGTGCGAGTTTGCCGTCCTTCTTTTTTTGGCATTGCGCGGGGCGATTAGTCGCCGTCGAGGATTTCGTCTGGGAGGGGGTCGAGTTCGCCGATGGTCTTCATGGTTTCGAGGGTCTTCAGGTTGGCCTGGACCTTGGCCCATTTTTCGGCGTCCTTTTTGGTGATGATGGGGGACTCGGGGTCGGCATAATACGCGATGAGATCGTGTTTGAGCTGGTTGGGAACAACCTTTTCGGGGCTCTTAGTGATCATGGCAAGGAGCTCGGCGTAGGTTTTGTCGGTGAGCGGGTAGCCGCCGGGTTTGACGATTTGTCCGGTGTCTAGATCGCGGTTGGAGATGTAGTGATCGATGCGATCGAAGTTAGTCAGAGCGAGACGCATCGCCTTGATGGAGCGATTGAGACTCTTGATGTAGAGGACTTCGGTTTGCTGGGTGGGACCTTTGATGGAGAGCATTTTGAGCGTGCCGAACTTGGGGAGAATGTAGATGAAGCCTGCGTAGACATGGAGGCCGAAGCCCGGATTTTTACGGTATGTCTCCCAGTTGTTATCGACGGATGCTTGAACGAGATCTTTTCTGAGGTCGTCGAGATCGGGGCTGGTAACGTCGGCGGGGAAGTTCTTTTTGTGTAGAAGAGCTTCGGCGACGGCTATGTTGGGAAGAAAGCTGCGGACGGCATACCGGTAGACGCGGATGGAGGTCTCCTTGGTGCCGATGATGTCGGGAAGGTTGAGGCCGTAGGTCTCGAAGAATGCTTTGCGGAGAAGTGGTCTGGGCACTTCCAAGCCGACGAATTTCAGATAGTCGTACGGGGCAAAACGTCTTTTGCTGAGCTGGTTGATGTCGAAGGCGAACTCGGTCTGGACGTGGGCGTGAGGATTTTCGGCGTAGTTAATGTTAGCGCCGTATCTCTGTTTGAGTTTTGGGAATTCGATGGGGACTGACAGGTTGACGGCTGCGCTGTGACCGATGTTGTCGCCGATGTAGTGGGAGAGAGAGCCAATGGCGAAGGCCAACTCGTCGGCGGTCTTGGCGTTGTGGAGGAGGCTGAGGACGAAGTCGCCGGAGCGGACGTAGTGGGTGAGATCGGAGAAGAAGGCGTTGCCGAAGGGGTAGTAGCCGAAGTCCTGAATGGCGCAGCCGCCGTAGGCATAGGCGTGTGCCTCCTGTAGCTGGGCTTCGGTGAGAGTGGGGTATTGCTTGAGGAGGATGGGCCGGATGGACTGTTTCCATGCGAGGTCGATGAGTTGCTCGTGGGTCTGGACGGAGTAGGGAATTGCTGGCGTCGTGGTGAGAAGCAGAGTGACGATGGCGACTGTTTTAACGAGACTGTTGCGGGATGGGGTGGGAATCGCTTGCCTCGTTCTTTTGGGGTGGATCGACTGTCCACACTGTACATAGGGTGGCAGGGTAAGAAAAGGGGTAGGCTGGCGGAGGGAGTAAGGGTAATGATTCGAACTAGCCGGCAGTGGGTGCGGATTGCGAGTCGGGGTGGTTGCGTTCGGGATCGGAGCCTGGGCGTGGCACTTCGGGACGCGGCGGTCGGGTGGGATTGCGCCGGCTGGCGAACGCCGCGCGATGCCGGAGTTGGTGATGGCGCAGTTGGACGGTGGGACGTGGCGGATGGGTGATCACCGCGGGCAGGTTGTGCTGGTGAACTACTGGGCCACATGGTGTGGACCCTGCTGGGAGGAGACGCCCGGCTTGATTCGGCTGTCGAAGAAGCTGGGGCCGAAGGGACTTGCGATCGTCGGGGTCGCTATTGATGAAGGAAGCAACGCAAAGGTGAAGAAGTTTGTGGATGAGTTTCATGTGCCCTATCCGATAGCCCTTCCGGTTAGGATGTCGCAGATTGAATTTGGGATGGCAGGGGTGCCTACGACTGTGCTGGTGGATAAGCACGGGCGCGTGGCAAAGACGTATGTTGGCGCGGTGAGGCAGGCGGATTTTGCGGAGGACGTTGGCGTGTTACTGCGGGAGCAGTGAGACTTAGGGGAGGTTGAGCTGCCAGGTGACGCCAAAACGATCGCCCACCCAGGCGAACTTGCGGCTGAAGCCGTAGTCGCCGAGCGGCATGTAGATTCGGCCTTCATACGAGAGTGAGGATGCGAGGCGGTCGATCTCTTCTTCGGAGTCGCAGTTGACGAAGAGCGAGATCGAGGGTGTGAAGGTGAAGTCGTGTTTGACGAAGCTGTCGGTGCACATGACGGTGAGGTCTTTGATTGAAAAGACCGCTTTCATGATGGAGCCTTCGGCGCCGGGTTGGCCTGGGCCGTAGCGTTGGATGTCGAGAACTCTGGCGTTGCCGAAGAGCGAGACGTAGAGGTTCATCGCTTCTTCGGCCTGGCCAGTGAACATTAGAAATGGCTGGATCTTCGAGTTGGTCATTTTTCAATCGCCTCGAGATGCTGCGCTAGGTTTGGCCGACTTTCGTGGGATCGCTCTTCAGGAGAATGGGAGTGAAGGGCAGATGGAAGTCTGTTTGTGGATCGGGGTGGGCGGGGTTGAAGTCGGGGACCGCGGGGTCGAGGAATTTTGTGAGGGGGAGCTTGTCTTCGCGGATGCCGTGGACGATGCAGCGGGCTAGTTCGTAGGCGCCGTAGCTGTTGAAGTGGGTGTCGTCGCTGATGGCGGCGGTCTGGCCGGGGAATGAGTCGGCCGGGTAGTGCATGAAGGCTTTCAAGGTGCCTTCGGGCCCCATGGCTTCGAAGAGGGTTTTGCTCATGGCGTTGAGGTCGATGAGGGCGACCTTCTGTTGGGCTGCGATTTCGCGAACGGCATCGGGGTAGGGCCCGAAGGAGTTGGTGATCTTGCCGGCGTCATCGAAGGTGCGGCGGTTCATGGCGGTGACGAGGACGGGAGTAGCGCCTTTGGCGCGGGTCTGGGCGATGTAGTCGATGAGGAGTTTTTTGTAATCGTCGATTGGAACGGCGCCGGGCTTCATGTCGTTGTGGGCGAACTGAATGAAGAGATAGTCGCCGGGCTTCATGGTGGTCATGATTTTGGCGAGACGTTTTTCGCCTACGAAGCTCTTTGTGGTTTCGCCGGATTCGGCGTGGTTGGCGATGACGATGCCGGGGAGGAAGAAGCGGGGGAGCATCTGGCCCCAGGCGGCCCAGGGTTCGTAGTACTGATCGACGACGGTGGAGTCGCCGGCGAGGTAGATGACGGGTTCGTCGGGGATGGGTTCGATGTTGATGGAGCGGACGCTGGGGTGGTCCCCGTTGAATTCGAGGGTGAGCTTGTGGTCCCAGTTGAGGATGCCGTTTTCTCGTGGTTTGAGTTTGACAAGGTTGTTGGGGTCGCCGCTGATCTCTGTGTAACGGACGTTGGTGTCGAAGGTTTTTGTGAGGGACTCGTCGGGTTTCGTCGCGATCTTTTCGAGCATGAGACGACGGCCTTCGGCGCGGACGGTGGTGACGGAGGCCTGGGGGCCGCCGAGGACGACGGTGATGCGATAGCTGCCCTCAGGGATGGGGACGGAGAAGAAGAAAGGCTTGTCGCTCGAGCAGGATTTTCCTTCGACGGCGGGGGAGGGGAGGAGGTCGAAGCCGGCGGTTGTGTCGGTGAAGCGGGAGGTTGGGGAGAGGGTGGCGAACATGCGGTTCGCGGGGCCGCAGGCATACTTCATCAGGTTGGGATTGAGCTGCGCGTGAGCGGCTGGAGATGTGGATAAATAAAGTGCAGCGAGCGAGAGAAATGTGAGTTGTAGGCGACGAACTGGCCCGTGGTTGGAGTCCTTGCGATTTGCTCTGTAGTGATGCCTGGACATACTCCCTCTCCCCGTCAAAAAAAGTGTGCAAAGTCTTCGAAATAAAGGATATAGGTCTGGACTTCGACCTGCAGTTCTATGCTAAATCAAAAAGCCCGGCTGGTGCCGGGCTTGGGATTTCCTCTGATTTAAGTTTATCAGCGGTGTCAATAGGGCTGTGGTGCGACGCCCGCCATTTCGGATGCTTTCTAGGCTGAATTTGTGGGGGGCGCGGTATTGGAGTCGACGTACTTGATCAGCAGCACTTCGTTGCCGATCTCGCTGTAGATCAATTCGTCTACGATTCCGCCCGCGAGTAGAAGGCCGAAACCGCCGGGGCGCAATCCTTCTTCTTCGCGCTTCATGATGTGAGCGGTGGGATCGTCAGACGGATTGGCGATTGCGGCGTGGTCGAGCGATTCGCGGCGGAAGCCGGCTCCTGGATCGCGGACGTGAAACACCATCGCTCTTCCAGTGCGGACGACGGTGACCTCGACGACCTGTTCGGGATTGAAGGCGGCGCCGTGCTCCATTGCGTTGAGGAGAATTTCGCGGAACGCCTGGATCATGTCCAGGCGCGTCTCCTCGGGCAGTTGCGTGCTCAGCTCTTTTGCAAATGTGACGAGACGCTCGGCTGTGATGAGGCGACAATTTACGCGGACTGACACCCAGCCTGGTCTGGCCGAGACGACTTGAATGTCGTCGCGCCATTGGTTGTCGGAGGCGGCGCTTCTGGCGAGGTTTGCGATCTCGTGGGGATCGAAGGGCGGGGTGAAGCAGGCAAAGACCCGGGCACGCAGGGCGGCGATGACCTCGTCGGGGTTGCCGTTGCGTGCGAGAACGATGCACTTAACTCCGGGCCGGATGGCGCGCATCTCTTCGAGCAGGGCGAGGTCTTCGTCGAGGGCGCTGTCGGAGCATGTGATGATGACGCCGAAGGATCGTATACGCAGGCGCTGCAGGGCGTCGGCGTTTCCGGCTGCGAACTCCGTGGGGATCTCGCAGGTGGCGAGTGCTTCACCGATGTTTTGAGCTACCTGTGTGTCACTACCTATGATTAGAACCCGGCTCATGTTGTGTGCTCCGCTTGGACGGACTCAGTGATTCTAGATCATTGTCGGGAATGGGATCTTTGATCGACGCATTGCGTCGACTGCCACTGCAAAGACAAAGGTGATCCTCCGCCCGCGGCGAAGGATGACAACCAAAAGGAATATAGCGAAGGATGACACAAAGGACGATGGCAGCATGAAGGTACTGCTGCGGGCTACGTGTTGCGCTTACTTTTTGGCGAACGAGCGAATCAAGATCACCATGTTCCAGATATCGTCCGCCTTGCCGCGGTCGCCTTCGGGTGGCATCTGGCCTTTGCCGTTCTTGATGATGTAGAAGAGTTCGCCGTCGGTCAGGTCTTTGAGAGCAGCGGGGTCGGTGTAGTCCCTGGGGGCAGGCTTGAGGTCTGGGATATCGCCTTTGCCGTTTCCGTTGGCTCCGTGACACATGGCGCAGTCGTAGCCGTACATTTTTTTGGCGTGGGCCTGGGATTCGGGCGTGGGCTTAACCGGGTTAACCATGTGGGCGGCTTCAGCGGGAATAGCGGTCGGGGCTGCTGGGGCGGCGGGTTGCTGCTGCGGGGGACCGAAGAACAATAGTGCGGGAAGAACGAACCAAGGCTTCAACATACGAGCCTCCTGCTTCTGTGTGGTCGACGGCATCGTATGCCTTGGGCGAGCCAAATGGGAAGCTTTATTTCAGGCGGCTGGAGTGTGTTGGTTGACCTGGTAGATACGGTCGCGATGACGCGGGTGGGGATCGAGGCTACTTGTTGACCGTCTCGTTGCTGAGGGGCTGGTTGCGGTCTTGGGGTTTGGCGTCGAAGTCGCGGCCGAAGATGCAGCGCTCGACGAGCATGCAGAAGATGTGCTCGAGGGCGAGGTGGGATTCCTGGATGTTCATCGTGACGCTGGAGGGGATGATGATGTTGTGGTCGCAGAGCGAACGCATCTGGCCGCCACCGTTGCCGCTGAAGCCGATGGTGGTGACGCCGATTTTTTTTGCCTGATGGAGGGCGTTGAGGATGTTTTTGGAGTTGCCTGAGGTGGAGATGCCGAGGAAGATGTCGCCGGGCTGGCCGAGGGCTTCGATCTGGCGGGAGAAGAGCTGGTCGAAGCCGTAGTCGTTGCCGGCGGCGGTGAGGATGGAGGAGTCGGTGGTGAGGGCGATGGCGCGGAGGGCGGGACGGTCGACGGTGAGGCGGACGACGAACTCGGCGACGAGGTGCTGGGCGTCGGCGGCGGAGCCACCGTTGCCGGCGACGAGGAGCTTGTGGCCGTCGTGCATAGCTTGGGCGGTGAGTTCGGCGATGGTGACGAGGGTGTCGGAGATTTTTTCGTCGGCGAGGACGGCTTGCATGGTGGCGATGGATTGGGCGAGCTGCTTCTGGACGAGCTGTTTCATTGGTTCTCCGGCGCGGCCTTTGTTGCTGCTGCAAGGGTACGGGATGTTGGTGTGAGATGTCGAAGGCTTTGGATGCCGCAGGTTTGGATGGGCGAGGGGGGCTAAAAAGTGGCTGTACCATTATTTGTGTCGTGATGGTCAATGACACGACGTGGAATGGAGGCTTAGTGAGGAATTTTCTCTGCGGGTTGGTTGTGGTGGGTGTGGTTTGCGGTACGGGATTTGGACAGGCTGCTGCTGCTGCGGGTGCTCCGCTGCCGTCTACGGTGTCTGCGGTCTCTCAAGGTGGGGCGGGGAAGACGATGTTGTTGTGGCCGGCGGGTGCGCCGGGGGCTTTGGGTGATGAGGATGTTGATAAGCCTACGCTGACGGTTTTTTTGCCGGCGGCTGCGAATCCGACGAAGACGGGCGTGGTGGTGGCGCCGGGAGGTGGGTATCAGCATCTTTCGATGGAGAAGGAAGGGTTCGCGGTTGCGCGGTGGCTGAATGAGCGGGGCGTTGCGGCGTTTGTGCTGCAGTATCGGCTGGGGCCGAAGTATCACCATCCCGTGGAGTTGGAGGATGCGCAGCGGGCGATTCGGACTGTGCGGGCGCATGCCGCGGAGTATGGGGTTTCGACGGATCACATCGGTATGTGGGGATTTTCGGCCGGGGGGCATTTGACCGCGACTGCGGGGACGAAGTTCGACGCGGGTAAAGCCGATGCGAGCGATGCGATTGAGCAGCAGGGGAGCCGGCCGGATTTTCTGGTGCTGGCTTATCCGGTGATTACGTTCAAGGAGCCTGATCTGCATCGTGGGTCGTTGAAGTATTTGTTGGGGGAGACGCCTGATCCGGCGCTGGTGGATTCGCTGTCGGCGGAGACGCAGGTGACGAGGGAGACGCCGCCGACTTTTATCTTTACGACGACTGATGACAAGACGGTTCCGGTGATGAATAGCGTGATGTTTTATTCGGCGCTGGTGAAGGCTGGAGTTCCGGTGGAGATGCACATCTTTCAGCATGGGGCGCATGGAGCTGGGTTGGCGGCGGCGAATCCGCAGTTGAGTGATTGGCCGGATTTGCTGGCGAAGTGGATGCGGGAGCGTGGGT
Source organism: uncultured Acidobacteriaceae bacterium (assembly GCA_963720955.1). GTDB lineage: Bacteria > Acidobacteriota > Terriglobia > Terriglobales > Acidobacteriaceae > Edaphobacter. Next base: position 38,857 of record CAVRHK010000012.1, read on the forward strand.
ATATGGCTGCTCCGCAGTAGGAGGTGTGTGATGACGATGGAGGAGTTTGCAGCTTCGGATGGGAAGGGTTTCGAAGGGGCGTTGCTTGCGCTGTGGTGGGATGCGAAGGGTGAGTGGGAGAAGGCGCATGAAATTGCTCAGGAGGTAGATGGTGAGGATGGGGCTTGGGTGCATGCCTATCTGCATCGCAAGGAGGGCGATGAAGGGAACGCCATGTATTGGTATCGGCGAGCGGGGAGAGGGGTTGCGAGGGGGGATTCGCGTCTGGAGTGGGAGAGGATTGTGCGGGAGATGTTGGGGCAGTGAGGGTGGATGGGCGGGCGACCTTGGAACGATGCCCACATCTCAGAATCGAGATGAGGGCACCCAGTTTTTGGCCAACGAGTAATTATTTGCGGAGGTAGCTGTCGTCTTTGTTGATCCAGTCCTGGCGGGGCGGGGCAAAGAGGTCAAAGTCGACGGTGTCTTCCTCTGCGGTGGCTGAGTGGGGAAGGTCGCCGGGGATGACGAGGACTTCGCCGGCGTGGACGGTGTGGGAGGTGCCGTCGTCGAAGTCGAAGCGGAGGGCACCTTCGGCGATGAAGGTGATCTGTTCATTGGGGTGAGAGTGGCGCGGGATGACGCAGCCTTTGGCTAGGGCGACGCGGGCGAACATGGCTTTCTCGCCGGTGACGAGCTTGCGCGAGAGGAGCGGGTTGAGCTGCTCGTGTTCGACGGTGTCCCAACTGTAGAGAGTGGCCTTGGACATGGAAAGTGCCTTTCTTTGGGGTGACGATGGCGGGAGATTAATTTCTCGCTTTGTGTTGCGCTCTCCCTTGTGTAGAGTAAGCGAAACGGGGGCGATGCAGAGGTGCTTCGCTTACCGAAGCTTACTGAATTTGCGTAGACGTGAGTTGGAGGCCGCGAGTCTGACGGGGTCTCGTGCGTCTTTGCTTAGGTTTCTTAGAGTTTTATTTATTTTTCTATACTTTGAAACGGGTGATTGGACCATGCGTCTTCCAGTGGCGAAGGTATTTCTGTCTCTTTTGTTTGGGCTGATTGTAGTCGGGTCGGTGGCTGGTGGATCGCGGGTGATGGCGCAGACGGCGGCGCCTGCGGCTGGAGCGAGCCAGGCGGACCGGATTGCGGCGCTGGAGAAGCAGAACGCAGATAATGCGGCGTTGATTGCCGCGGCGCAGACGGCTGGAGACAACGGCTGGATGCTGGTTTCGGCGGCACTGGTGCTGATGATGAGCGGGCCTGGGCTCGCGCTTTTTTACGGCGGTCTGGTGCGGAAGAAAAATATTCTGGGCACGATGATGCAGACCTTCGCGATGATGGCCGTGATTACGGTGCTGTGGGCGCTGGTGACGTACTCGCTGGCGTTTGGCGAGGGGAACGCTTTTATTGGTGGGCTGCACAATATGTTTTTGAATGGGGTCGGGCTTGCGCCGGACCCGAAGTATGCGGCGACGATTCCGCTGCAGACGTTCATGGTGTATCAGCTGATGTTTGCGATTATTACGCCGGCGCTGATTACGGGCGCGTTTGCGGAACGGATGAAGTTTTCGGCGATGCTGGTGTTTATGGTGCTGTGGGCGTTGTTTGTGTACAGCCCGATGGCGCATATGGTGTGGGGTAAGGGTGGATTGTTGAATGCAGCGCTGGGCGGACGGTTTCCCACTCTCGATTTTGCCGGCGGCACGGTGGTGCATGTGACCTCGGGAGTTTCGGCGCTCGTGACTGCACTTTATTTGGGGAAGCGGCTGGGGTATCCGAAGGTGCCGATGCCGCCGCACTCGGTGGTGCTGAGTTTTATCGGGGCTTGTCTGCTGTGGGTGGGTTGGTTTGGGTTTAATGCGGGTTCGGCGTTGAGTTCGGGGACTCTGGCTACGTCGGCATTTGTGGCGACGCACTTTGGTGCAGCGGCGGCGGCGATTGGGTGGAGCGTGGCGGAGTGGATTCGGCAGGGTAAGCCTTCGGCGCTGGGAGCGATCTCGGGCGCGGTTGCGGGACTGGTGGCGATTACGCCCGCGGCGGGATTTGTTACACCGATGTCGGCGCTTTGGATTGGGCTGATCGCAGGAGTGTTCTGCTACTTCATGGTCGTGAAGGTGAAGGCGGCGTTCGGGTATGACGATTCGCTGGACGCGTTCGGAGTGCATGGCGCTGGTGGGACGATGGGAGCGATTTTGACAGGCATCTTTGCCAATAGCGTGATTAACCCAATCTTTGGCGCGGGCAAGGCCACGGGCTTGCTTGAGGGCAATGCGCATCAGTTGCTGAACCAGATTGTTGGGGTCGCGATCGCCTGGAGTCTTTCGATTGTAGGTACGCTGATAATTTTGTTCATCGTAGATAAGCTGATCGGGCTTAGGGTAAGCGAGGACGATGAGCGCGAGGGACTCGATCTTTCGCAGCACGGCGAAGAAGGATACGATTGGGCGCACTGAAAAACAGCTGGGCTTGGAGCGTTGAGGAGAGGAACGGGATATGCAGAAGATTGAAGCGGTGATTCAGCCGTCGAAGCTGGATGCAGTGAAGGATGCACTGGTGGAGATTGGCGTGGAGGGAATGACGATCACCGAGGCCCGGGGGCATGGGCGGCAGAAGGGGCACACGGAGTTCTATCGTGGGCGGGAGTATTCGGTCGATCTGCTGCCGAAGGTGAAGCTGGAGGTCGTCGTTACGGACGCGATGCTGGACAAGGCTGTGCTGGCGATTACGACTGCGGCGCGAACCGGGACGATTGGCGACGGAAAGATCTTTATCTCGAAGATCGATGAGGCGATTCGGATTCGGAATGATGAGCGCGGCGAAACTGCGCTGTAGATGCATTGGCGGGATCGCGTCGCGCGACCTGAACAAGTGCCGCGTTACGGATTCTTCCGCCTGTCGTCCGCCTCTTTTTCATCTGGGATTAGTTCAAGCGGAATGAAGAACATCTTTTCTAACTGGTCAGCGGTTGTTCCGGCAGCGACTAATCTCTGTACGATTTCGACCTGGTGTGCTTTGTAGTTCTTGTCGGGTACGAACTGTTCGGCGATGAAGTCGCTCTGGGCTCCCATGCCTCGGCGATCGGGATAGCCTCGTTGTTTGACTCGGTCGCGCCTCATGTTGGAAAGAATACATGAGGAGATATCACTCGAACGAAACCGCACAACAACGAAGCGGCTCGCTGTATGCTGTAAATTCTTCCGACAAAATGGCCATGCCAGCAAACGAAACTACCAGCAGCGGAATGCGTGGGACTTACCAGCGGAGGATGCTGGAGGTTCGTGGTGCGTTTGAGGCTGGGGGCGCGTCGGGTGCGGTGACGATCGCTGCACGCGCCACGGCTGTCGATGAGTTGGTGAGCGGGCTGTGGCGGGAGGCAGTGGAGCGTGACAAGCTGCTAGCCAAGGGCGTTGCGCTGGTGGCGATTGGCGGGTATGGACGACAGCAGTTGTTTCCGTACTCGGATGTGGATCTACTTTTTCTACTGGATGGGAAGCTCGCGGAGAAGGACGTCAAGGATGCGATTCGGCGGGTGAATCAGGAGATGTGGGACTGCGGGATGCGGGTTTCTCCTGTGACACGGAAGCTCGTCGAGTGTGAGCGGTTCGATCCTGAGAACGTGGAGTGGGCGGTTTCGGTTATGGACCACCGGATGGTGGCGGGTGATGGTGCCTTGTACGAGAAGTTAGCCGGGCAGTGTGTGCCGAAGCTGCTGCAGAAGGAGCATCGGGCGGTGATGGTTCGGCTGCTGGAACTGACGCGAGCGCGCCATTCGAAGTATGGGGATACGTTGTTCCATTTGGAGCCGAATATCAAGGATTGTCCAGGTGGGTTGCGGGATGTGCATGTGTGCGCGTGGATGACGAAGCTGCGAGATATCGCGGCGCAGAGTGCGAAGAAGGGAGTCGGTGATGGAAGCGGCCCGGCTCTCACCGAAGACGATAGTGAGTTTCGCAAAGCGGTGGAGTTTCTTTGGGTGGTGCGATGCTTTCTGCACTACCGGCATGAACGGGACGACAATACGCTGGACTGGCAGGCTCAGGACGTCGCTGCAGAGACGATGGTGGGGCTGACGGGACGCAGGCCGAAGAAGGCGGACGCGGCCTATTGGATGCGGGTCTATTTTCGGCATGCGCGGAGCGTGGAGCGGCGCGCGGAGCAGGTGATGGACGAGGTGCCAGCGGGGAAGGCGCCTGCGAAGCTGCTTGGCTTGAAGCGGGAGCGCAAGACGGAGGCTCCGCAGCATGGGTTTCGGGTGGAGAAGGGGCGCGTGAGGCTGGATGCGGTGGGCGAGTTTGGGCACGAGCCGGCGCAGGATCCGGATGTGGTGCTGCAGGTGTTCGGCGCGATGGCGCAGACGGGATGCACGCTTGGCCGGGATGCGGAGGAGAGGTTGGAGCAGGCACTGCCGCTTCTGTCGGCGCATCTGGAGGAGGGGCCGACGCTGTGGCATCATCTGCGGGGAATTTTGACGGGGTTCTATGCAGGGGATGCACTGCGGTCAATGCATGCGCTGGGTGTGCTGGAGCTACTGATTCCGGAGTTCCATGGAATCGATGCTTTGGTGATTCGTGATGCGTACCACCGCTACACGGTGGATGAACATACGTTTGTGCTGATCGATACGCTGCACGGGCTGGAGGCGATGCAGAAGGGCGCGCAGAATGGGGCACAGACCGGGTCGAAGGGGGAGTGGGCATCTCGCCTGGGCGGAGTGTTGAGGGAGCTGCCGCATCCGGAGTTGTTGTATATCGCGGCGCTGTTGCATGACACGGGGAAGGGGCGCGCGGGAGATCATGCGCGCGAGAGTGCGCGGATGGCCCAGAGTGTGATGGAGCGGCTGGAGCTGGATGCGTATGAGACCGGGTTGGTGGTGAGTTTAATTACGAACCATCTGGAGATGTCGGCTGCGCTGCGGAGAGACATCTTCGACGAGGAGACAGTGAGCGCATTTGCGGGGAAGGTGCATACGCCGGAGGCTCTGCGGATGCTGACGTTGTTCACGTATGCGGACATCAACGCGGTGCATCCGGATGCGTTGACGCCATGGAAGGCCGAGAACCTGTGGCAGTTGTATATTGCGACGGCGAACTACCTGGATCGCAGTGTGGATGAGGAACGTTTGGGAGCGCAGCACGAGAGCGAGCTGGTGCATCGCGTGCTGGCTCTGCTGCCTGGGCAGAGGGAGGCAGTGGGCGAGTACCTTGAGGGGTTTCCGGAGCGGTACGTATTGACGAGGACGCCGGAGCAGGTGCGGACACAGTTCAAGATGGCGACGCGGTTTGCGGAAGACCCGGTGCAGTTGGAGTTTCGCTATGCGCCGACGGTGAGCGAATTGACCCTGGTGACGCGTGACCGGCCGCAGCTGTTTGCGACGATGGCGGGGGTGCTGTCGGCGTGGGGAATGAACATCGTTACCGCAGACGCGTTTTCGAACCGGCAGTGGGTGGTGGTGGATACGTTCCGGTTTACCGATACGTTTCGCACGCTGGAGATGAACGCCTCGGAGCATGAGGCGTTTGTGAAGAGCGTGCATGATGTGATGACCGGCGCAGTGTCTCTGGAGAAGCTGTTGAGCGGTCGGCGGCGCGGGAGGCGTAAGGCTCCGCTGCTGGAAGTGGCGACCCGGGTGGAGTTTGACGATGAGTCTTCGTCGCACAGCACGCTGCTGGAGGTGGTGACCCAGGATACGTCCGGGCTGCTGCGCGCGCTGAGTCTGACGCTGGCGGCTCACGGCTGCAACATTGAGGTAGCACTGGTAGATACGGAGGGCGAGACGGCGATCGACGTCTTCTACCTGACGCGCAATGGCGGGAAGCTGGACAAGGATGAGGAGCGGGTGTTGCGGAAGGCCCTGATCGAGGCGATTGAGGAGAACTCACGGTGAGACGCTGAAGCGCCGTTGTGTGGTGTCGGGACAACTGGAATAAATGTGGATTGTATCTCGCGGATGATCTTCGGGTTATTGACCAGGTAGTAAACGGATATTAGGTGTTTTACCAGTTGTATCGGGGTTTTTAGGTTTTATAGTAGAGATATGAGCGCAACTGGGAACGAGACTACGAGCAGCGGCCGACCGACGGCGGTTCCACAAAAGAACGATCGTTATATCTTTGGCAGCCTGGACAGCTTTGGGAAGAACCAGGAGAAGCTGCACGAGGTGAGCTGGGGGGATCAACCGCCTGAAGGTGTAGTCCTGGCTTCGATGGATGCGGCGATCAACTGGGTGAGGAAGAATTCAATCTGGCCAATGACGTTTGGGCTGGCGTGTTGCGCGATTGAGATGATGTCGATGGGCGGATCGCGGTACGACATTGCGCGGTTCGGGGCGGAGGTTTTTCGTCCGTCGCCGCGGCAGAGCGACCTGATGATCATCGCGGGGCGAGTTTCGCAGAAGATGGCGCCTGTGATCCGGCGGCTCTACGAGCAGATGCCGGAACCCAAGTGGGTGATTTCGATGGGTGCGTGTGCGACATCGGGCGGGGTTTTCAATAATTACGCGTTGCTGCAGGGAGTAAACCAGGTGATTCCGGTCGATGTTTACGTCCCTGGGTGCCCGCCGCGGCCTGAACAGCTGCTTTATGCGATAACGCTATTGCAGGAAAAGATCCAGCAGGAACGGGGAACTGTGCGTAAAACGCTGAATCTGTCGTAGGACGGAGAAGCAAACGGGTGTAGAACGGGGAGCAAACGGGGAGTGGTTACTGGATGGGTTCCCCCTGAGGGTATGCAGGAGATTTTTACTTGTTTGGCGGGTAACGTATTGAAAATATAGTGTCCGACTAGTAATTTTTTATCCCCATACAGTAGCAACTGCGGTAAGCTGTATGGAATCGAACAAACGAAACGATCCCTGTTTGGAATTGAAGATTCGTAAAACGTATGAATTTGAGTGGAGGAACTCGAATGGTTTATCGCCCGTTAAGATCTTAAGCCGGTTAATGCTGGCTGCCTGTGCAGTCGGTCTTGGAGTCGGAAGCCTGAATGCACAAACTCCTAGTACTGCTGCCCCTGGGGGGATTAACCCTTCGCGAGTTGATGTGTTTTTGGGATACTCCTACTTTGGAGCCCACGGCCAGGTGAAGCCTGCCGGAATCTCCTATTCCTCGATCAACGTGGGAGCTATCGGAAGCGTTGCGTACTACATGAACAAGTACGTGGGCGGCGAAGTGATTGGTGCGGCACATCCGAACGGCAAGAACGATGATTTTTTCAGCATCTCCGGCGGTCCAATCTTCCGCGCTCCGATGCAGAATTTCACGCTCTTTGGGCATGGACTTGTCGGCGCCGGTTGGCTTGATGGCCCGAACTCGCATAACGGCACCTATTATGAGCCTTACAGGGTCGGACCGACGCTGACGGCTGGCGGCGGTATGGATTATGATCTGCCGTTCTTCGACAATCGCTTTTCCCTGCGCCTCTTCCAGGCTGACTATCGCTGGGTCCATACGAACTATGGTCCGGCGGCAACAATCCCGACAGGTGGTGTGCTGGGTGGTCGTACGAACCTGAGCGCAGCTGAATTGAGCACTGGCGTTGTGATCCACTTCGGTCACATCATTCCTCCTCCTCCAGTCACCTATGCCTGCGCAGTTTCTCCGACGACTGTCTATCCCGGCGACCCGATCACGGTTACCGGTACGGCTGCGAATCTGAATCCGAAGAAGGCGTACAACTACTCGTGGACGGCTGATGGCGGCACGATCTCCGGTAATACGGCCACCGCGAACATTGACACCAAGACGGCGAATCCTGGCACTTATACAGCGAAGGGCCACATCGTTGTCGGCGGGAACAAGCCGAAGCCAGGCGAGATGGCAGATTGCACGGCCACCTACACGGTCAAGCCGTTTGAGCCGCCAACCATCAGCTGCTCGGCGAATCCTTCGACGGTTGCTCCTGGAGATTCTGCGACGATTACCGCGACTGGTAACAGTCCTCAGAACCGTCCTCTGACCTACAGCTATAGCGCGTCGGCTGGTTCTGTCTCCGGCAGCGGCTCCACGGCAACGTTGAGCACGGCGGGTGCGGCACCAGGAACGATCACAGTGACATGCAACGTGGTTGACGATAAGGGCCAGACCGCGTCGGCGACGACAACCGTCACTGTCAACGCGCCTCCTCCACCTCCGGCACCGACCACCAGCGCACTCTGCTCGGTAAGCTTCGAGCGTGATACGCGGCGGCCAGCCCGGGTCGATAACGAAGCCAAGGCTTGCCTTGACGATATCGCCCTGAAACTGCAGAGCGCTTCGGATGCGAAGCTCGCTGTGGTTGGCAATTCGACCGCTAAGGAAAAGGAACCAGCGAAGGGCAAGAAGAAGACGCCTGACTATGCTGGTGAGCGCGCAGTCAACACGAAGGACTACCTGGTAACGGAGAAGGGCATCGACGCCAGCCGTATCACGACCTATACCGGTTCCGACGACGGTAAGACCGTGACGACGACGTTGGTTCCTGCCGGGGCAACGCTCAGCACTACTGGTCTCACACCAGTGGACGAGAGCGCAGTCAAGGCCGTTCCTCGCACAAAGAAGTAGTCACTAATCGCTGTAAATGAAGCACAAAGGCTGACTGGGCTGGTTCCCAGTCAGCCTTTGTGTTGAAGGTTGGAGGGCCAATCCCGGGGAAACGATTAGACTAAAGAATTAGGATGAACCCTTGAAAAGACGTTCCAGACTTCAAACGACATTTCTCGTTGTTTCTCTTGCAATATCGTGCCTTCGGTTAAATGCGGCGATCTGGTTGCCGTTTGGGCCGGATGGAGGGGACGTGCGTTCGCTTGCTGCGGATCCACACGACCATTCGCATTTGTTCCTGGGCACTGTGACGGGCTGGATCTACGAATCGCGAAATGGCGGCGGAGATTGGAAGCGTCTCGCGTGGATCGGCAAACGGGACGATCTGGCGCTGGATTCGATTGTGGTGGATAGCACGAATCCAAAACGTATTTTTGTAGGAGCCTGGGTTCTGGGCAGTCATGATGGCGGATTGTTTATCAGTAACGACGGTGGTGTGAACTGGGAGAGTCAGCCGGACATGCGGGGACAGTCGGTTCGGGCTCTCGAAGCTGCTCCGTCGGACCCCAATACGCTGGTTGCGGGAACTCTGACGGGTGTGTACCGATCGACCGATGGCGGAAAGCACTGGCAACTGATCAGCCCCGAGGGAAGCCAGGAGTTGCATGAGGTCGAGTCCGTTGCGATCGATCCGGCCGATCCAAAGATTATTTATGCGGGGACGTGGCATCTGCCGTGGAAGACGACGGATGGTGGAGAGCACTGGGCGAACATCAAACAGGGTGTAATCGACGACTCGGACGTGTTCTCGATCATCCTGGATCCGAAGGATCCGAGCGTGGTCTATGCGAGCGCTTGTTCCGGGATCTACAAGAGTCAAAATGGTGGCGAGAAGTTTCAGAAGGTGCAGGGAATTCCTTCGACTGCGCGACGGACCAGAGTGTTGATGCAGGACCCACAGAATTTGAACATCGTCTTCGCGGGGACGACGGAGGGTCTGTTCCGCACGGGTGATTCGGGGGCGACGTGGATACGGACGACTGGTCCGGAGATCATCGTGAATGATGTGTATGTCGATCCTTCGAACACGAATCGTGTGCTGATTGCGACGGACCGTGGTGGCGTGTTGGCGAGCAACGATGGAGGATATTCGTTTCTTCCGACGAACAATGGATTTTCAGCGCGGCAGATTACTTCGTATGTCGGAGATGCAGCGCAGCCTGCCAATATCTATGTGGGAGTGGTGAACGACAAGGCCTGGGGTGGGGTGTTTTTCAGTGACAACGGTGGGCTGACCTGGTCGCAGAGGAGTGCGGGCTTGAATGGACAGGATGTCTTCAGCCTGGGGCAGGCGTCGGATGGAACGGTGCTGGCTGGGACGAGCCATGGCATCTACCGGCTGCAGGGAGAGCTCTGGAACAGGATCAACAACGTCTCACTGAGCGAGCATCAAAGCCCGCAACCTACGGAGGAGAAGACGGTGGTTCGTCCTGCCAAGCCCGCTGGCAAGGGGCGTACCGCGGCTCCGAAGAAGACAACGGAGGTGCCATCCACGCGCGCGTTTGATGCAAATGTCAATGCGATTGCGCGGGCGGGGGACACAGTCTACGCGGCGACGTCTGAGGGGATCTTGCGGAGTGTGACCGCTGGAGTGAGTTGGAAGCTTGTGGTGGGGCCGGAGAGACAGGATTGGAGCTTTGTTGCTACAGCGAAGTCCTGGGTCATGGCTGCGACGCTGAGGACGGCGATGATTTCGTCGGACGACGGCCAGAGATGGGAGCAGGT
>CAVRHK010000013.1:0-123818 GCA_963720955.1 uncultured Acidobacteriaceae bacterium
CTTTAGGGGCACTTCACTGATCCCATGATTTGCGCTATTAACCCATGGTTGGTCGGCTCGGAAGCTTACGCAAGCGCCAAATTCACGTTGCTGATGGCCTCGTCGATCTCTTGCGTGCTCTTGAACTCATCGTGGCGCAGTCCACGCCCGCATTCTGGAAAGCGAACCTCATCGCCTTCACACGGTCGTCGTGACTATTCTGGAAACTGCCCTCCGCCGCACAGCTTCATACCGATCACGCCGAGCCCTTCTTTCTTGAGTTGGTGGATGTGATCGACCACTTCGTTCACGTTGTTGGGGTGGTTGGTGTCCTCGTAAGTCGGACCGTCCATGCGCGCCCCATTGTGGTTGATGCGGATCAGTCCCACGTCGAGCCACCCAGTGCCAGGCATTTGCCGAAGCGCGGGCAGCCCATGCACCGAGGCGCCATGCGTGCGGATGATCTTTCTCTGCTGCGCTTCGAGGATCCCATCTTGCCAGTGTTTCGTAGTCTCCGGCCAGTCAGCCGTGTGCTGCCAGTGCAGCAGCATGATGTCGGAGTACTCAGCCTGAGAGATGCGACGCAGTTCGTCGAACTTGGCCTGCGGATCAATGCCCTGGTGGAACGTAGTCACCTTGCTCATCAGCTGATAGCTGTTGCGCGGCAAGCCCTTCAGCGCCTCGCCCAGCATTGCTGGGGTCTGGTAAGCCTCCGCCGTCTCGAAGAAGCGGATGCCGCGGTCGTGCGCGTAGCGCACCAGCCGCGTGAACTCCTGCTGCCCGAGCGCGGCCTGCACCGCACCGCCGTCTGTCCCGGTTCCGAAGGCCAGCCGCGACACTTCCACCTTGGAGCGACCAAGCACCACGGTATCGGTCGCGGTGCGCCGGGCGGCGCCCAGCGGAAGAGTTCCTACCGTCGCCATGGCTCCAGCGGCCAAACCTGTTTTGAGGAAACCACGCCGTGTGATTGGACTGAATCTCTTGACCTCCGCGGCTCAAGCCGGTTGGCGAGCCGGATGAGTGGATGTTAGCACGCGCGCAGCAACAACTCCGGCGGGACAAGTGATGTATCTGCGATCGTGTCCGCGGCGCGTGCCAGCAGATACGCAAGGCCAGCCGGATCGCGCATCCCAGTGGGTAGCACGCGGAGAGTGAGGTAAAAGGAGCGGGAGACACTTTTCAGTAGAGAACTGGAGAAGGGGGACTCGAGAGGGGTTAGGCATGGATTCTCGTGATCAATTGCATCTACCATTCTATTTGGAGCAGGTCTCGATCATGCGGTGAGCTCACCACTCGCGGCATTGGATTCGGCGGAGCGCCGACACAATCGGGCAAACTAGCCGTTGTAACTCCCGCAAATGTATGGTCCGCCGTACGACTGCAAGGGAAAAGCGTAGGGTCGATCGACAGATCTGCGCAAATGTATTCGGCCTTTGTGTGGAGAGGAGATTCTCCTGGCCATGATGAGTTGCGCTGCGTGCTCTTCCTGATAAACGGGACGGTTATGGAAAACCATTTGCGGGAGCAGGTTGCGAGCACGCCGTTGGGAACTGTTCGTTCGTCTTAGCTATCCAGTGCAGACCTTGGTGAGAACACTAAATCGTCATCGTAGTGCGGTAAAGTCAGGCAGCCGTGGGGCTCACAGTTGGGCGATACTCTTGTCCGCTGGAGAGAACGGCCCAGGCGATGCGGGCTAGCTTGTTGGCTGCCGCCGTGATGACTACGTTGATCGGCGCTCGCTGCTCGAGCGCATCGAGCCATCCGCTGAACGGCGATCGTTCTCGCTTGACGCGGAGGACGGCATATTCGGCACCGTGCACGAGGATCTTGCGCAGGTAGCTGTTGCCGCGCTTGCTGATGCCGAACAGCCTTGCCTTCCCGCCGGTTGAGTGCTGTCTCGGCACAAGCCCCAGCCAGGATGCGAACTCGCGACCCTTGTGGAAGGCAGCGCCGTTGCCAATAGCGGCCATTATCGCGGTTGCGACCAACGGACCGATGCCGGGGATCTTCCTTAGTCGCTGGCATGCTGGGTCGGAAGAGGCGATCTGCTCGACCTCATCGTTCATCGAAACGATCTGTTGTTCGAGATCCTTCCACTCGTCCCAGAGAAGGCTGACGAGGTTGCGCATGCGCGGCGTCAGGTTCGCATCAGCGTTCTCGAGGATCGGACATCGCCAGCTTCAGCTTGGCTGGTGTCTTCGCGAGGTCATGCCACGCTCAAGCAGGAAGGCTCGCAGCTGGTTGATCACGGACGTTCGTCGTGCGATCAGTCGATCCCGCACGCGATGGAGGGCTTGGAAGTCGAGCTGGTCGTCCGTCTTGATCGGAACGAAGCGCATGTTCTGCCGATCTACAGCTTCAGCAATCGCTTCGGCATCGAGAAAGTCGTTCTTGTTGGACTTCACATACGGCTTCACGAACTGAGCCGGGATCAGCTTCACGTCTATGGCCTTGCTCTCGTAACACGCGACCGAGGAAGTGAGCCCCCGAACACGCCTCCATCCCGATCAAAGAAGTCTGCATGTTGGCTGTAAACGTGATCAGCTGCTTCTGGGTGAACTTCTTCCGCAACAGCACCTTCCCAGCTGCGCTGAGAGCGACCAGGTGAAAGGTCGTCTTGCCAAGATCAATACCAACGGAATGAATCTGGATGTCCGTATGATCCTCCCTTGAACCTGCCAAACACGATCTCCACAATTCACTCGAAGATCAAGCGGCGGACCATCTGATTAACGGGGTTTCGGCAACTACGATCTGCCCTCCGACTCGAACTTGCCGAAAACCCGACTTTACGGGAACGCTGGTAAACGCAACGGCGGTTATCAGGACCAATTGGGATGACGGCCTGTTGGCGGATCACTTTCTCCATCCCAACAATTAGTGCGTGTTGAACAAGCCGTGGGGTTACACTGGCGGTGTTTCCCGGGCAGCGAGGTTCTGCTTCGATTGCGGGAAGGATGGTCAACGCCAGGCTGACTGCGGCCAGCAACTGAATGTGGCGAGTGGATTTCATGTCGACCTCCGCCTCGCGGGTTGCGAGGTGAGGCGACATTGGTGCTTCGGCGGGACTACCTCAATCGATAGCGGGTAAAATGCTGGTCAATGAAAGTTCGACAGAATCTCCGTCGACTAACTAATTGCTGCTCAGGCGTTTACGAACTCTCTCGTAGTCCGGGAATGTGATCGGTACCGCCACAGATCGCGAGGATATCTGCCATGGCAGAGACAGCGCGTCAGCTTCGACTCGTGCGATTTGGAGATTTCGAGGTCGATCTGCGCTCTGGCGAACTGCACAAGGCTGGGGTGAAGCTGAAGTTCGGTGGGCAGCCGTTTCAGGTTCTGACCATCCTGCTGGAGCAGCCGGGCGAAGTGGTGACGCGGGAGGAATTGCAGAAGCGGCTCTGGCCGGAAACCTTTGTCGACGTCGATCACAACCTGAATACCGCCATCAACAGGATTCGCGAAATACTGGGCGACTCTGCGGAGAGCCCGCGATTCATCGAAACACTCTCTCGTCGCGGTTATCGGTTCATTGGTGAGCTTGAACCTCAGGTACAGGCCGCAGTTCCGGTCGAACCGAATCGCGGTTGGCGCCCGCGCACAATGTGGTGGAAGATCGCAGCGGGCGTTCTCGCCATCGCAGTCTTGACTGGGGGAGTTTTTGCCGTCTTTCGTTGGCCTAAACGGGACAGTCGGTCGGAGCACGAGTCCCTCACTCCGGTTCCATTTACAACCTTTCCGGGGCAGGAGACCGCTCCCGCAATCTCCCCTGACGGCTCCAGAATCGCATTCTCCTGGAACGGGGATCCCGGGCCGGGGGCAAAAGGCTTTGACCTGTACGTGAAGGCAATCGGAAGCGAAACCCTTCTGCGGCTCACACATCACCCCGCAACCTGGATTAGTCCGGCATGGTCTTCCGACGGAACCCGGATTGCGTTTCACCGATTGGACGGCGATGACACTGGCATCTATGTTGTGCCAGCCCTCGGCGGACCCGAGCGAAAGCTTATATCAACCAGAATTGTCACTAGCTCAGACAAATATCCACGCCTCTCTATAATCAGTTGGTCTCCCGACGGCAAATGGATCGCCTATGGCGACTTCTTACCGGGTAAGGCAAGCCTGCAGGACCTTGGGATATTCTTCCTCGCGACGGATACTCTCGAAAGCAAGCGGCTTTTAAACCCTCCGACCTGCATCAACACTGGGGTTCCGGTGTTCTCACACAAAGGTGAGTACGTCGCATTCTGGTGTTCACTGGGCATGAGCTATTTCGGTCTCTACGCCACTCTGCTTCCGAGTGGTGAGCCGCGGATGATTGCAACGCTGCACGGTATTCCAGGCGGGTTGACCTGGTCGGCTGACGACAGAAGGCTAATTTATTCAGCGGAATCGGGCACACAAGGCAAACTCATCGATGTCACTGTCGCGGATGGCTCATTCAAAAAGCTTGCTTTCGCAGGAGATTCCCACCTGCCAACTGTCTCGCAACGAGGTGACAAACTCGCCTATAGTTTGACATCTAGTATTGGCAATATCTGGCGCAGAGACCTGCTGCACCCCGAGTCGCCCGCCGTGGAGATCGTGGCTTCCACTCGCTCACAATACGATCCTCAGTTCTCCCCAGACGGAAAACAGATTGCGTTTGCGTCTGAACGGTCCGGAGTGCAGGGAGTCTGGGTCAGCGGCGAGGATGGCAGCAACCCGGTTCAGATCTCGAATCCCCGATATCAGAGCGGAAGCCCGCAGTGGTCGCCCGACGGAAAGAAGATAGCGTTTGATTCACTCCCCTCGGACCGCTGGGAGATATTTGTGGCCGATGTCTCCGAGGGGGTTCCTAGAAAGTTGACCACGAGCGTCTCCGGCATTGCCCGGCCACATTGGTCCCGCGACGGCAAGTGGATCTATTTCATGTCGAATGTGAGGGTCTTTCGATGCCCCGCACAAGGGGGTGATGCGGTAGCACTATCCAAAGATAACGCCGGAGTCGCACCGCAGGAGTCCTTCGATGGCAGAACGATCTACTATGCAAGCGGATATAACAAGCCAGTACTGAAGAGTGTAGCTCAACAGACGCTGCCCGGTACGGCGTCTGAGGTTGATGGATTGCCTCCCGTGCGTTTCGACTACAGGTCTTTGGACTCCTCGCTGCCGGGCGGTATCTATTTCGTTCCTGCAGACTCACCCAGATCTCTCCGGTATTTTGATTTTGCTACCAAGCAGATACGCCCAGTCTTTGAAGCGGACACGGATTTCCACGGTGGTCACTCTGGTCTGTCAGTTTCCTCCGATGGCCGCTGGATCCTTTATTCCCAAGATGACAAAGCAAACGGCGACATCATGCTGGTCGATCACTTTCGGTAGCACTCCCGCATTCTCTGCAAATGAATGTGCGATCTTTTACTGTCTCGGCTACCCGCGCCATCAATGCCCCTAATTCGAAGGGTTGTTCGTTCGCGCCGCCATAGTGCCCGGAAAACGGGGTTTTCGGCAACTGCAATCCCCCCAACCAATCTCCGAACTGACCGTACGGGCATTCTGGGATGAGGCCACTGGGAGGAGAAAAATTGCCAATCGAATAATTCGCTTTTGGCCACCTCCTTCCCCCAAAAAAAATTTTGGGAGCCCGAAAAAGGTAGGCCAAGGCCCAGCGCGATGCCGACTACGGACAACCAATGCCCGCGTCGTATGACACCGCGCGAAAAGTAGGCCGGGCGCTCCAGCGATGACGCGAAAATCCGGGGACGCTGTGGGGACTAACGGGGACGTAAACAGACCCGAAGTGATGCAAGCTACTCAAAGCGGCAAATGCTGTAAAACCCTTGTGGGACGCCGTGGTATGCTCATTTCTGCGAACAATTGCAAACAGCGAAAAACACCCCGAAACCCTCTTTCACGGCGATAACATGGGTTCGAATCCCATCGGGGACACCAATTAATTCAAGCGCTTTCACATTTCGGCCACATTGACGTCATTTTGGTGACTCTGTGGTGACTAAGTGAAGCCCTGGGGTTCCGCTGAAGAGACATCGTCACGTCCCACGAGCCGACTTCCCGTTTAGCAGCTGGACTAGGGGGCAAGCCCCTTGTTGGCCTTCAAGGACAATTTCGTTGCCCCATGGTAAGCACGCAGAGGGAAGGCCCTTCCTGTGGGAGGGTCGCAAAGAGCATCTTGGACTGAAGAGTGCGTTGCTGTTGAACAGCCGTAGGATCGGCTGAAACTCGGACATCTTCTACTGAAAATAGGAGCCTGCTCTGTTCGCCTCTCGCCAACAGCTTGGTTTGCCCCCACTTGGGCAAGTCAAATGTCAGCCACGACCATTGGCCTGTCAGCCCGAAGGCATAGAACTGACGGTTATCCGTTAGGAATGAGTCTGCCCTGACAATATCGATAGGAAACCAGGGCCTTAAATCAAGAAGACCGCGATCGACTGTGTCCTGTCCAAGGTACGCAATCGAAGAGTTGGGATCAGCAACAAAAACCACACGAGATGCGAGCCGTCGCGGTGCATAGTAGGAGAGCCGATGCGCAACGGATACTTCCATCACTGCGATCGGTGCGTCAGGAAGGCTGGACAAAGCTTTAATATCTTCGTTCAACTCTTCCCGCCCATATTTATAGTCGGAGTTGAATTGGCGCACCTGAAGCAGGAAGATGAGGACACAAGCGAAGATCCCGATCGTTGCCGCGCTCCGCCTGAGAGCGAATCGCGATATGAAATAAAAAAGAAGGACAGTCACGCCAACAAGCGCGAAAATGCAATATCTTGGCGTGAATCCATGGGTTACAACCTTCGCTAACAACATGGTAGGAACCGGAAGCGCCGCCAGCGTACATATTGCTGCTGCCTGCCAGGGACTCCACGAGGGCTTCCTCCAAGTCGCGACCGATTCGTCAATTTGCTTTTCCCGGATCACTCGAAAACTTAAAGCAATTGCTAAAGTCCCAACGACAGCGAACGCGCCCAGACCGAATTCTTCTGGGTAGAAAATAATCGCGTTTGACCAAACTGGAACGGCCCAGAAATGACCGGAATAGCCCCGTGCGCTCCGAATAGTACCGAGGAAAGCCAGGATGGGAATGAAGGTGCCAGTAAAAGCTATCCATATCGGCCAGTCGATTTTCTTTGTATAACGTGTCCTGACCGCTTCGCCAAGAGCCAGAGCTATCACCACAAGGGCAGCGTAGTAATGGCTCGCGACCGCAGCCGCGAGGGCAACGGCAAGCAACGGAACATAGACCGCCCGCTTCTGATTCGCGGCAGAACGCAGCCAAGAGAGCAATGCGAGAGCCGCGAAGCCGCATACAAGTCCATACCCCCTCGCTTCACTCGCATAGTAATAAAACTCTGAGGACAGAGGGAAAAACATCGCAACCACAGCCCATTCCGGAGTGGCCAGGTCTCGCACGATCTCATACAGACAGATACAAAGAAGCCAAAAACCTAATATCGCAGGCAATCGCACGCTGACATGGCTGGAGCCAAAGACCGCCGTTGTCAAATGGGTGAGGTAGTAAAAGCTGGGAGGATGCTGATCGGCTCCCGTCGCCAAGGCTCGAAGTAAATCATGCCAACTGGGTGTTCGGGAGAGGTACAAGGTGAAGAATTCATCATCCCAGAACAACTTTAGGTGGGCCAGGTACGCCGTGGGAATGGCGTAGAGCACCGTAAAAATTGCCCAAGCGACGGTGCGCGATTCCACGATCTTATGAAAAAATCCACCTGGAGGTACTTGCCATCCCCGTCGATCGCGAATGTCTAGCTCAGAAACACGATTAGCCGCGGCACTTGCCATAAACACCAGTATAGTGACAGAGAGTTAGTTTCGGGCTGTGACCATAAAACAAGGTAAACCCTACACTCCAGATGCGTTCACGGCAACAGCATGGGTTCGAATCGCATCAGGGACAGCATTGACATAAGCGAGTTTGTTGATTGACGTCCGCACTTTCTGAACGCCGAAGTTGTACCCCTGTTCGGGTATCCCATTTAAAGCAATGAATGTTTGTTGATTCTGTTAACAGTGGAGTGATATGGCAATAACTGTTCTCCGGCAGGATCCGCGTTATAACACTCTGAAAAAGGGACACAACCTTCGCTGGCCGGAATCGGAAGCGGAGGCTGTCGGCCAGATCGAGATATGCCAGACACCTGATGAAGTAGCGGATGCTCTTCAGCGAATTGTGAGCGCAGGGCTGCGACCGACGGTGCGCAGCGGTGGACACTGCTATGAGGATTTCTTCGCGAACAATCCGGATGGAGCGCTACTGGATTTAAGTATGCTCACCCAGACCAATCCTCTGAGCACGGGTGCGCCATACAAGATCGGCGCCGGGATGCAGCTTTGGCAAGCCTATACGGAGTTGTACAAGCGATATGGGGTAACGATTCCCGGTGGAACGTGCGGCTCAGTTGGTGCCGGCGGCCATATTAGCGGTGGCGGCTACGGCTTGCTGTCGCGGCTACACGGGTTGACCGTGGACTGGCTCTCTGCAGTGGATATTTTGACTGTCGACGCAAAAGGAAAAGTCGTCCCACGGAGAGTTGACCGCACTCACGACCCTGATCTATTCCGTGCGTGTCGCGGAGCCGGCGGCGGCAACTTCGGCGTCATCACAAGTTATACCTTCGATAAGCTGCCGCAGCCGCCACAGGAAGTCATGTTGGCACGCATCTCCTGGATGTGGGCCGATATGACACTGGAACGCTTTACGAAAATATTGATGACGTTTGGCGAATATTGGGAGACGCGTGGCAAGGACCCGGACACCTGGGGAATGTTTGCTGGTCTCGTCGTGTCGCATCAGGCGGGAGGGCGTTTCGGCATGTCGGTGCAGTTCTGCAATCCCGACGGAACCTGCAAGGACTTGACCATCCTGACCGAATATCTGGACCGCTTTCAGGACTGCAAGCCCAACTCTGGTGATTCGAGTTCTTCACCAATCGGTGGCTCTCCGACGCCAGGTGCTGGACAACCGGTGTGTATTGGCGCGCACACAATGTCACGCTACGATTGGCTGCTTGCTGTCGAGGCAGATAGCGGCGGCGGTGGCAGCTCGCGCGCAAAGTACAAGTCCGCCTATATGAAGCGTGGTTTCACAGCTGAAGATGCTCGGTGTATGTACAAACACATGACGCGAACTATATCGGGCGTCGATCTGCGGAGCTCGATGGTAGGGATCGATTCGTATGGAGGCGCAATCAACCGTAAAGGTTTGGCGGACGAGACCGCCGCAGCACAGCGCTCATCGGTGATCAAGCTCCAATACCAGACGTATTGGAGAGAAGAAAAAGAGGACGATGCGCATCTAACGTGGATCCGTGACTTTTATCGCGAGATGTACTCGAATGCCAGTGTGGATTCGAAATACAGCAGCACACCATATCCAGGTGAGCGGTACGACGGGTGTTACATCAACTATCCGGACAAGGATATGCTCGCCTATCCCTTCTGGCCGCAGCTGTACTATGGCGACCAGCTGTATGCCTTTCTACAAAACGTCAAGCGTCGCTACGACCCCAACAATATCTTTCACCACGCCATGTCAATTCGGCCTTGAACTGACATGGCTGGTTCCCGGATTAGTGCGGCATCTCTTTTGCAGGCTTGGTGTGGTCATCGGGGGCGCGGGGAGCAAAGGTCGTCCAACGCGACGCGTACTTCGCGTTCGGATCGAGAGGTTCGTTCCATAGCTTCGCTTCCATTCCGTTGAGGTCGTAGACGATCTTGCCGTCCTTGATGGTGAGTTCGGCGACAAGCTTCTCTGTGCCATCGACACGCGTGTTCTGCATGTCGGTGAAGCCATAGTGACCTTTTTCTACGCGCAGCACGGCTATGTCAGCGACGGAACCCTCAGATAGATTGCCAAGATCTTCGCGCTTGATCTCATGCGCCGGGTGCGAGGTCATCTCCGCAACGACCTCCTGCAAGGAAAGACCGATCGCCATCATCTTGCTGGCGACGTTGAGCTCATCCTTCGTCGCGCCATTCATGCTGCCGATGTGGAGATCGGTTGAGAGGGAGTCGGGGATAAAGCCGTCCTTGACCATGGGGACGGCAAGCGACCACTTGAAGCTGCCGCCACCAGTGCCGGCGTCAAAGAAGACGCCGCGTTTGCGACCTTCAATGAAGGCCTTGCTGGGGCCGAGAGTCACCGGATCCTGCTCTTGGCGAAGACCGGAGTACATGTGGGTGTAGATGTCGCCGGGGCGCAGCTTCTTCGTCAGCAGGTCATAGAGCGGTCGAGTAGGTCGATCGTTACCGAAGTCGACCATGACGGGAATGTTGGCTTTGGTGCCGGCGATGACGGCCTGCTCGACCGGCGTCCACTCCGGACCGCCAAAGTGTGCGGTCTTGATGCCGACGACGGTCTCAGGATACTTGAGCGCCATCTGTGCCGTAGCCTCGCCGTCCATGTCCGCCATGTTTTGCTCGTACTTGTCGCCGCGCATGCCGGAGCCGACGATGTTGAGCATGGCTAGAACGCGAGTCTTCGAACGATCGATGATGCGCTGCTTGAAGTCTTCAAAGTTCTTCCAGCCGGAGCAACCAGCATCGACGACGGTGGTGACGCCGACGCGGAAGGTGAAGCCGTCCGGCGGGACGCTGTTGTCACCGGCGTAGGAGTTGCGCTCCCCGGTTCCGGTGTAGACGTGGACGTGAAGGTCAATCAGACCCGGGGTGACGTACAGACCCTTCGCGTCGATGGTCTTGAGCGCATCAGTGGCCGGGATATGCTGCGCAACCTTGGCGATCTTGCCGTCCTTGATCGCGACGTCCATCACGGAGTCGATGTGATTCTTGTCGTCGATGACATGGCCATCGTGAAGCAGGAGATCATAGGCCGGAAGTGCGGTCTGGGCGAAGACATTCGACGCTATAAAGAGCGAGAGCGCAGCGCCGCACTGGACAATAGTTTTTTTGGGAAACTGCTTCATCATGTGTGGTCCTCAATTTGTGCACAAACGATGCGGTTGATAGTTCAAGTGAAAGCCTTGGCACGATGCCAGCCCAGCAAAACAGCAGCGCGGGCACAATTAGTTCAGGCGTGAATTGCCTTCCAGGTTGCGGCACCGTACTCGCCCATGTGGACGGTGCCAGCGATTTAGTTGCCCTGAACGACTCCTTTAAAGGTCCACGGAATCGAGTTTCCCGGAACCTCCATGTTGCTGTGAAGCTCGATCTGATCAGCGTGAATCACTCCCTTAAGTCTTGCGTTGTAGATCTCGCCGTTCTGCGTTCCGCTGAGTTCATTGCCGTTTTGTTCGAGGGTGAACTTCTGTTCACCTGTACCACGGGGGTACTGAATCGTGACAGCCCACGTTCCCTGGACAGGGGCGGGGGTTCCAGATGGAATCACCGGATTCTCGTAGTGGCCAGGTTTCGTCAAGCCTTCGTAGATAGCATCCGCTATGATCTTGTCCTCACCGGGATCCATCATGTAGGGCATGATCGTGACTGAGCTGTCCATCATGTCAGGCCGTGTCCCGACGCCTGCGTCGATAACAATGCGAGGCGTACCAGCATTGAGTCGTGCAACAAGCTCTGTACCAGTAATCTTCAAAACGTTCGCGTCCCAATGAATGCGCAGACGCGGAGCCTTGTTAGACAGATCTTCCGGTTCCAGGTATTCGAAGGTGGTAGAAGGCAGAGGCTTCAGACGGGCCTCGATGTTCTTGAGCCAGGAGCGCCACTCACGCTGCTCGGCGTCGTGATCGCGCTTGTACCACTGCTGGACAGCGGCGAGCAGGCCCATGGCCTCTTCCTTGCTGCACTTCAAGGCCCGGCCATAGCAGTGATGCGGCGCGGCCTGATAGTAGGCTGCCTTGCACAGATCCTTTTGTCCGATCAGCATTCCGGAGGACTGCGGCCCACGCATGCACTTGCCGCCCGAGTAGCCGACGAGCGTCGCGCCTGCGGCGATGTGGATGTTTGGATTCAATGGCTCTTCCGCAGCGGCATCGACGAAGACCGGAATGCCTTTCTCTTTGGCGATGGCGCAGATATTCGAGATGCTCAGCGGACCCTTTTCCGCCGCCGGGCCGGAGAGGATATAGATCATAGCGGTGCGCTTCGAAATCTTGGATCGCAGAGCCTCTTCGGAGTCGACTTCAACGATCTCGGCGCCCATCATGCGCACGCCGACGTCGTACGGGTTGCGTGAGTGCTTCGGGATGATGACCTGGTCGCGCCTTTGATGTAGGGAAGGGCCTGACACTGTTCGACGTTGGTGCCGGCGATGCATGCGATGGTGGCCAGGCAGATGGCAGCCTCGCAGCCGGTCGTGGCGATGCCCCACTCCGCGCCGGTAAGCTTGCCGAGCTGCGCGCCGATGCCGTCCATCATCTCGTCGAGCTGGACGAAGTAGAACGACGCCTCGTACATGGCCTGCTTCACCTGAGGAAGCGACCGCGACCCGCTGATGATGGTGAACGTGCCGCGGCCATTGATGATTGGGCGCACGCCGATGCGGGTGAAGAGATTGTCCTGATCAGTTCCCTCTTTGCAGGAAGCGTCTTCTGTGCCTGCGGTTCCGCCAATGCGGTTGCACCTGCAGCAAAGGGTGAAACAGCGGTGGCAGCTCCGAGAGCGGACAGCATTCCGGACTGCTTGAGGACTTCTCGCCGTGACCAGCGCGTATTACGAAAGAGAGACATGGACTCGCCTTTTCTTGATAATGATGGAATGATGTAGCTTACCATGATGTTGGAAGGTTAGATGTAGGCGATGAGGTCGATCTCGACCAGTGAATCGCCCGGGATGCCGCCTGCGGGAGCAATGGTCGTTCGAACAGGGGGAACCGATCCCCACTTGCCGGTCGCGTAGACACTGTTCATCGCGGCGTAGTCCTTGAGGTCGTTGAGATAGACGTTCACTTTCAGCACTTTCTCCATTGATGAACCGGCGTTGATGAGATTCTTTTCAAGCTCATCGAGTACGTGCTTCGTATGCTCCTCGATAGTGCCCTTGAAGTGTGCGCCAACACCTGCGAGAAACAGCAAATTGCCGTAAGATACAGCGCTCGAAAACAGAGGAGCCTTCGCCGGTGTCGTAGGAACCTTGTCGGCCTGCGTCTTTGGCGGATAGTTCTTCTTTTCGAGTTTTCCTGAGACCTGCGCCTTGGCGGTTTCAGTGATCATGGCACCGCCGGTTACGGCGACTGCGGCTTTGGCTGCGTTCTTCAGTAGACCTCTTCTGGATTGCTGCTGCATTGGTGTTACTCCTTTTTGGAAAGAGACGCATTATGGTTTGGGATGCAAGAGAACTGCACGAACTTGTTGCCCTACGATCTCGGCTTCGCCGGGCTGCAGCATCCACGTGCCGATGACAATAGTGTTTTCAGTAGAGAGTGTGCCGAACCGGCCGCTTGAACCGGTAGCAGGGTTGAGTTCTATCGACGGACGCTGTTGCCTGAGGCGTTCCTGCACCTGTTTTGGGCTGATACCCACGACCTTGGGATCGTAGGTGAGCATGAGGTGTGGAACGTGATTGGCCACCTCGGGGATATTGACGCTTGCCGTCAACGTTGGAACGTCCTTCACCGCCTGCTTGATGATGTCGACGCGGCGCATGTACTCCGCTTCGAGGGCCTCGTCGTTCTGCTCGAGCAGCCAGTCCACGGCGGCGACCATGCCTACGATCTGTTCTTTGGCGACCTTCATGCCGCGGCCTACGGCGTCGCTGTTTGGATTGTTGTTGGCGGCCGCGAGGTCGGTGAGATGCTTCTTGCCAAGTAACAGCCCGGCGTTCTGCGGCCCGCGAATTCCCTTGCCTCCGGAGAAACAGACAAGGTCATAACCCATGCCGGTGTACTTCCACAGATTTTCAATAGGAGGCATGTCCGCGGCGGCGTCCATGTGACATGGAACGTTATGCTGATGGGCCACATCGAGCCAAGTTTTACGATCGATCTCGCCACCTTCGCTCGAGTTGAAGAAGTTCGTCATGATCGTGTTCGGGGTAAAGGCACGTTTGTAGTCGTCGAGCGTTACCACCTCGACGATGCGTGCGCCGCAGATCAACATGGCGTGGTCGTACTCATAACGGTGCGCCTTCTGCACGATGACCTCATGCTTCATGCGCTCGACGTTCTCCGGGATCTGGTCCGGCTTCGTGCCATTTGCCGACGCGATGCAGGCTGCGGTAGCGAGAGTAAGAGCTGCCGACGCTCCGGATGTGACCACCGCTCCCTCGCAGCGAAGCTTTTTTGCAATGTACTCGCCCGAGGCTTGTTGCAGGTCTTTGAGGCGGACGGGATGAAGAGCCGCCTGTGCAACGGCGCGCTGCACCTGCGGCGGCATCAGTGCGGCAGTGAGATAGGTGTAGGTGCCGGCTGCATTGATGATCGTCTCGACGCCCAGCTTCGCATAATAGTCATCCGCGGAGTTCGACGCCGCGGGCAGCGCAAATGCCTTCGACGCCGTACCTACTCCAACGATCGGGGCCGCACCGAGAAGCGCCATGGCCGACTGCGACCAGCGGAGAAAACTCCGCCGTGTAAAGAGACTGCGCTCATCGCTACTGGACATCGTAAACCTCGGACTGCATTTCCTGACGAAGGTTGGGGAAGAAGGTAGTTGCCTCTGTGAAGCTCAGCGCCACAGGTCGGACATGCCGGTTCTAAATTCGTCCAAACTGTTTGACTGCCTCCTCGATCGAATGAAATTTTTCAATAAACGGATACATCGAATGTTCGCTGTTGTCGAGCTTTTGGGCGAGGATGAGAATCTCCGCTGCACGATCGCGCGGTACGACGACAACGCCGTCCTGATCGGCGACGATGATGTCATTAGCAGAAACCTTGACTCCGTCACAGTCAACCGGCACATTCATACCACCGAAACGATAGTGGCCCACTGAGGTGGATGGCACGGGGCCGGTGGCGTAAACAGGAAAACCGATCTTCTTAAGCTGCGGCAGATCGCGGACGCCACCGTCGATCACCGCTCCAGCAAATCCACGTGCAAACATGGCTGTTCCCATCAAGCCACCCATGCCGGCGATGTCGGCTCCATCCTCTACTTGCATGACATAGACCGAGCCCGGACCGCCGGAGTCGATCGCTTTGAGCATACCCGTGAGCGCGTCAGCATCGTGATTTTCCTGTTTGACGAGTTTGACCGTAAGCGCAGTACCGGCGAATTTCGCCGGGAAGATCGATTGCATATGGTGCGACATATAGCGCTTCTCATGGAACAGTTGTTCGATAGCGTCGGAGACAGAGGCGGCCTCAACGTGGCGGTAAGCTTCAAGCATGGCCGCAGGGTCAGCGCTGTACTGGGCTGCTGTTTTTGGTGTGTCCGCATGAACGATATGAGTGATGGTAAGAGACGTTGCATAGACGATGGCGATGGCAACAGCGATGCGCGCTCTGCTCGACGACAGAATCGGGTTCAATATCGTTGACCTCATAGTGACTGAGAGCATGCTACCGGAAGAGCAGGATAGGATGCTCGATACTAGTCCCCCGAAAGAATTGAAGCGGTTGACGCCGCCGGAATTTATTCCGGCGGCTCTGAGATAACGACAAGCCGCGGTTAGAAGATAATCTTGGCCGCCAGTTGAAGCACACGCGCGCCGGTAAGCTCACCGGGAATCTTCTGTACATCGATGATCGTCCCGGCGCTTCCAGCGCTGATTGCAGTGCCCGTCTGGGACGCCGCGTTGAGGGTTGGGCTTCCCGCGCCGTTGGACTGGTTTGGGTTGGCTGCGCTGGGATGGTTGAAGACGTTGGATGCCTCAGCGCGGAACTGGAACCTCGCCGTCTCCCATATCTGGAAGTTCTTGAAGATGGATAGGTTGTCGTAGGAGAAACCAGGTCCGTGCAAGGAGTTCCTTGACGTGTTGCCGAAGGCGTAGTTGAACGTAGCGACGGCAGTCGATCCAGGAACAAGCGTTGTTGGAGCAACGGGGAGGGTATAGGCGCTGAGGTCGATACACGATCCCGATGTAGCCGTCCCGTTGACTCCGTGGATGACATTGTCCAAACTGCAGTTCGCTTTGGGTCTGTGTACAAAGTTTGGTCGTTGCGTGCCCTGGTCGAGGCCGGCGCTGTTGTAGCCAAGCTGAACGTTATAGGGAAAACCAGTCTGTATGTTGAGGATGGTGTTGACCTGCCAGCCGCCAAGGGTTTCGCGAATAAGCAAACTTTTCCCAGCGAATGAAGGCAGTTCATAGGTGAGGACTCCGACAAAACGATGCCGGATGTCCCAGTTGGAGTTTCCATAGTCAGCGGAAAGATTATATTGCTGCGAGGGAACGCCTCCACCGTTGGAGTCCGTCGAGACATCGAGATCGTGCGCCCAGGTGTAGCTCGCCTGACCCGAAAGCCCGTGCAGCATACGCTGACGGAGGATGAGGCTAAGTCCGTTGTAGGAGGCCCAGGCAAAATTCCTCAAGTCGCGGATCGAGCCAAAGAGCTGGTTCGGGCGAACCAGGCAGCTTGCCTGTCCGCAGCTACCCGGTGCTGAATTGAGCGCGACGCTCTTTGGTTGAGAGAACACGGTGCCCCCTACCATTTGCGTCGGCATATTCGAGTACCAGCTGGTGTCCAGATTCAGGGCACGCGATCCGATGTATTGCGCCTCCGCCGCAGCCCCCCTCCACAACTCTTGCCCAACGGACAGGTTCCACTGGTACAAACGCTGTGTCTTGTTGGCGGGATCGTACGTTACCGCGCTGCCATAGGTGCAAGTTGTTGGAGTAGGACAAACGCCTGTCACGGGCGATGCGGTCGCCTGCCCGGGCGTTGGGTTAGTAAACGAGAATGGATTGGCGGCAGTGCCCTGTGCGGCGCTGTAGCTGAAGTTGGCGCCGAACGGATAGTTATTGCTTGTCAGTAGCGTGAAGCTATTGAGCTGGTTAGCGTTGTAATAGAAGCCTACGCCGCCGCGTATCACCGTTTTGTCGGTAGCGCGGTAAGCGAAACCAAGGCGCGGTCCCCAGTTGTCATGAGTCGGGCTACCGAGCTTCAGTCCTGGAACCGGAACCCAGGTCGCGGCCGAGGTGGCAGTTGAGACCGGTAGCAAAGCCGTCTGGGCGGCATTCATGATGCGGGTGTAGCCATTGAGGCTGTAAGGTACCGTGGGAAGATCGTAGCGCAGACCGTAGTTCAAGGTCAGCCGCGGCGTCGCCTGCCAGTTGTCAAGAACGAAGAAGCCGTCACGCCATTCCGCCACCGAACCTTTAATACTGGTGGACGGCGTGATATCGGCGGAAGGACGGCCAATCGCAAAGTCCGCGCGAGAGTCGCCAGTGATGGTGCCGTTGAAAGTGAACTGACCGAGCGATAGGTTGGTCGCGATACGCCCCGTCCCTAACTTACGGAACTCAACGCCCGCCATGATGTTGTGCTTTCCGTGGGAGTAGCTGATCTGTTCGTAGAAATTGAGGGTCCGGTCGTCCTGGAACCAATTGGTGCCGTTGTTGCCAATGTTCATACCTGTCGCACTGGTTACATTGACGTTGGGAATTCCAGGCATGTTGTCGGTTGTGTCGTAGTTGAAACCAGGGATACCAAGGTCCGTTCCGGCGGTCTTGAGATTGTTGACATACCAGTAATTGAGCGAATCTGTCAGGAATTGGTTGAGACCAAAGTGAAAGTCACTCACCAGGTTGGGCGTAATCATGTGGGTATATCCAAAGGCGTAGTTCCTGCTGTTCGCCGGGCCAAAATTGGCGCTGACTGGAACCGCGTTCCCGTTGCCATAGGTCATGTTCTGCCAGTGGAAACGACCGAACAGCCTGATCTTCTCACCTATGTTCTCGTCGACGCGATCCAGCGTCTGGGCAACATAAAGAGTATTTGGGAAATACACGTTAGAGAGGTTGTTGTTGATGCCGGCGATATTCGGGAGAGGCACATAGGCCATGTATTTTTGGGCGATCTGGCCGGTTCCCGTGTTGAGTTCGTTCGCTGGAATCTGATTGCTCTTCCCAGCGTTAGGGCCGGTGGTAGGAATCGCGTAGAACGTTCCCGTCGCCGGATCCTTGAGACAGATTCCGGTACATGCACTGGTAGCCGGATTGTAAGTACCAAGGGCCGAGAAATCGCCAGCCCGCATCGCCGCAGTCATGACAGTAGACGTGCCCGGGGATTGTGCCTTCTGATTCAGCTTCTCGTAGGAACCGAAGAAGAAGGTCTTGTTGCGGCCGTTATAAAGCTTGGGAATAATGACAGGGCCACCCAGAGTAAATCCCCATTGGTTGTAATTCAGCGGCGCCTTTTTCGTCGTAGCGGTGTCGAAGAAATTGTGCGCGTTAAACACCGTGTTCTTGATGTAGTCGTAGGCGACGCCATGGTACTGATTCGTACCCTGCTTGCTCACCATGTTGACGTGGACGCCCAGGTACGAGCCGTACTGCGCCGTGTAGTTGCCGCTCTGCATCTGGACTTCAGAGACCATGTCCGTGCTAGGACGGGCAGGCGCTACGTTGCCAAGGTTGTTCATGATGCTGACGCCATCGAGGGTGAGCTCGTTCTGGGTCTCGCGTTGGCCAGCGCCGATAAAGTCCACACCCGGAGGATTGCCGGAGTAGTTGGTCTTGGATCCGATAATGACGTTGGAGGCAAGAGCGGCAATTTCCAGCGCGTTATGTCCCTGGACAGGCAGATCTTCGACCTGCTTAGGAGGAAACGTCTCTCCCAGGCTCGCGTCATCGGTTGAGAGCGGGGGTGTGCTCGCCGACAAGACAGTCACTGTGTCCGTTGTTGCGCCGATTTTGAGATTGAAATCGGTACGCACGCTCATGTTGACGGTTACCGGAACCCCTGTCGTAGTCACCTTGCCAAAGCCAGGTTGCTCGACCGTGATGTCATAGGCACCACCCTGAATAAAGGCGATGGAGTAATATCCCGACTCGTTCGTAGTCGCCGAATAAGAAAGTTTTGTGGACTGCTCGACCGCGGTTACCTTCGCTCCACTCACTGCGCTTCCGGTTGAGTCGAGCACTGTGCCGACTAGTGAGGTATTGTTCGAGATCTGGGCCCAAAGGAACGCAGGGCTCAGCAAGAGTACGAGGCAATAAACCAACGCTTTCTTCACAGTAGTCTCCTAGGTAAATCCTTGTGGTCAGGCAGCACAGCAATTGAAAAGCTCACTTATGCACGTACGGGTCACGATGGGATATAAATCTCCTTCTCGCGACCGATCGTGGATTATTTCTTGAGTGTCACGATTCCATTACAAGCAGGAAAATCTGTCATCAGGCAGTTGCCGGGGGAAGGGATAGGTCAAATGTCCTAGAGCCAGATCAGACTTAAGACCAGGCGGATTGTCTCTCTCAGTGAGCAGGTCGGCGGAAAATGCTCTCGCGCAACGGCAGCGTATTTGCCCAGATCCGCCAATAAGACTTTGAAAGAGACGCGCCACCGTCGCGTCTTATTTCAAGAAATTACCGCTATTCGAGATGAACGATGCCTCGTTGCAGAGCATAAATCGTGGCCTGGGTGCGATCGCGGGCACCCATTTTATCGAGCACCGAGCTTACATGAATCCGAACAGTCTTCTCCGCAATATGGAGATCTTCGGCGATCTCGCGGTTGCTGCGTCCCTGAGTAATACAGGCCAGAACCTCAGTTTCCCGAGGGGTAAGTTCAACAGTCGGCATGCGTTCGGCCAGACGGTCCAGAGCGACATGCGGAAGATAACGCAAGCCGCGATCGACGTTCTGAATGGCGTTGAGAAGCTCCTCCCCGCTGGCATCCTTGGTGAGATAAGCCATCGCGCCGCTGCGCACGGCACGGTAGATGTCCTCACTACCCTGATAGTTCGAGAGCACCACGATGCGGGCAGTGGGAAACTCCTTGCGCAGCTGAATGATGACGTCAAAACCGCTCACCCGCGGCAGGCGAAGGTCGAGTACCACAACGTCTGGCCGCAACGAGCGGTACATCGTCATACCGAGTTCTCCGTCGCCGGCCTCTCCGATGATACGGATCTGGGGATGCCCGGAGAGAACGGAGTGGAGCGCCATGCGCGCGAGGAAGTGGTCCTCGATGAGGAGAA
The DNA here is from genome assembly GCA_963720955.1 of uncultured Acidobacteriaceae bacterium. Classification (GTDB taxonomy): domain Bacteria; phylum Acidobacteriota; class Terriglobia; order Terriglobales; family Acidobacteriaceae; genus Edaphobacter. Next base: position 19,989 of record CAVRHK010000013.1, read on the forward strand.
CGCTGATCTGCTTCATATTCCAATCCACCGTATAACGTGATGCTCTTGATTGACCGGCTGCTGCATAGCGTTGAAGGATACTCTGACCGTGACCTCGGTGCCAGCACCGACGGAGGTCTGCAGGCGAAGTGTGCCACCGAGCTTGCGTGCACGCTCTTCCATCACGGGGATGCCGAAGTGTCCTCGGCGCGATGTGGACCGATCTGACGCATAAAATCCGCGCCCGTCATCGCGGATGGATAGATTAAGGGCATCACTCTCATACTTGAGGTGGATGGCGATGGAAGAAGGCTGGGCATGGCGAATAGCGTTCGATACAGCCTCCTGGCCGATGCAGACAAGGTGATGGACACAACCGGGGGCAAGCGGTACCTCATCTCCTTCGACGTCGAGCGTGGTTCGGACTACCTCCTGCATGTGATTTGTAGCGAGTGTGTGGGATAGCGCCTGCGAAAGAATGTTGGTGACCTCCTCGGCGTCGCGCAGGTCCCAGATGATTCGCCTGGCCTCGGCCTGACAGTGCGAAACCATGCTTCGGGCCAGCTCGCAGGACTTGGCCGCCGGCGTGGACGCAGCGTCACTGTCGCGGAAGAGTTTGGCGGTGGCCTCGAGCTGCCAGGAGATTGCTGCGAACCCTGCCATGAGAGTGTCGTGACACTCGCGCGAGATGCGGTTGCGCTCTTCAAGCACAATGCCGATACGACCTTTCATCATTTGGACGCGGCGACGGAAGAGATGCACTGCGATAGTGGCAGCTAACAAGCAAGAGAACAAGATAGAAATACCAGCTTTGATAGATGTGCGGGCGTTGACGGACCGGTAATGCCGCAACCGGAGAGAGCCATTCTTCGCCGCTGTTACGTGCCTGCACCTCAAAACGGTATTTGCCGGGAGAGAGTCTACGATAGCGTGCGGAATGGGCGCGGGTGCTTGTCCACTCGGCATCATAGCCCGTGAGCCGGTAGCGGAACTCGATGTGCGCGGGGTTGGAGAGTAGTCCCGCGTTGAAGAAGAAGATGACGTCTGGTTGTCCGGCCTCAAGATCGACGTGCGGTCCGGTGATACTGTCCGTCACGTTGGGGTCATTCGAGAGTGTCCAACCGGTGATGGTCGCCGTTGGACTGAACGAGCCTGCCTTTTCTGCGACGTCGGTCGTGTGGACGAATCCCTTGGCCGTGGCGAACCAGAGGGTACCGTCGGCTGTTCGGGTAGACGTTGGGTTGGAGGCTCCGCCACATTCGCTGGAACGCATGCCGTCCCCCTTGCCAAAGACGACAGTGGAGAGCTGGGACTGTCGACCGTCCGCGACATCGTGGAGTTCCGTAAGGGAGAGCCGCACGATACCACGCGAGGTGCCCAGCCAAAGATGGCCGTCTCTATCTTCAATGGCGGTGTTGACGAGAAGAGGTGTAATGCCGCTGCTCGCAGGGAGTGGTGTGGCCTGCTCCTGATGTACCCAGGCAAGACCGCCCGCCTTGGTGCCAGTCCAGGCGTACCCCATGCTGTCCAATGTCAAAGAGAGGACATAGGGGTGCGGCATTCCGTCGATGGGAAGCACAACGCCATCGCGTACGCGAAAGAGCCCCGTACTGGTGCCGACGAGAATCGATCCGTCGCGATCCTCGATGACGCAGGTGATCAGTTTCGCCTCGAGCAGGTGAGATCTTCGCTGTGAGTCGACCTCGCCGGTAGGAAAGTAGAAGAGACCGGTATATGTGCCAACCCAGAGACCTCCGCGACTGTCTGGAAGAATGGCACTCACGGCATTGCCCGGGGATTCGATGCCCAGCAGATAGTGATGAAAGGTATTGCCGTCATAGCGATAGATGCCGTCGAACCATGTGCCTATCCAAATGTGTCCGCGCCGGTCTTCGGCAAGCGCGCGGATGGGAGTCGCGATCGGCATTCCGGGAGGATTGGCGGCGGAGAGATGTCCGTTGTGTCTGCGGAAGAGACCCTTACCCCATGTGCCTAGCCAGAGGTCGCCATGGCTGTCTGCAAACGAGTTCGCGGAGAAGTTGGCGTGGAACCCCTCGGGTTCGCCATAGGGAGCCAACGCGCCCTTGCGCCATCGACTTAGGCCTCCCGTCCGCATGCCGATCCAGAGGTTCTGCTCATTGTCGATAAAAAGGGCGCGGATGGTGTCATCAGGAAGACCATTGCGGGAAGACCAGTGAGACGTCCCATCCGCCCCTAGACGCCAGATGCCGTCGCGACGTGTCCCGATCCAGAGATTCCCTTCCCGGTCGTCCTGCAATACCGTGACAGGACCGTCGACGGTGGCTCTAGGAACCTGATCGAATCGGTCCGTCAGGTCATGCGAAGTAGTCTTGCGTGGAACTAGCTGTACGACGCCGGTCGATGTGCCGACCCAGATCCTCTGTTGGGAGTCGCGATAAACCGCCACGGGAACCACAGCCTGCGAAGCGCGAATAAGAAACCGATGTGTAGTCCCGGCTTCCCAATGAAAGAGACCGGAGGAGGTGACGAAGAACATTCCTCCAAGGCCATCTTCAGCGAAGGGCGTTGTGATGTCGCCGGAGATCATACCGGCTTCGGAAAGTACCTCAATTTTCCCGTCTACGAAGCGCTCTACACCATTCTGAGTTGCAATCCAAAGCACGCCCTGGGCGTCCTCGTGCATCGTGCGAATGCGTTCGTTGAACTTACCTGCACGCTCGCTGATATTGATGGTGCCGGAAGAAGTACGGTGGAAGACGCCGCGTCCGTCTGTGCCGATCCAAAGATCGTGGTCGCGGCCATACAGCATGGTGTTGACGGCCTCGTTATCGACGAGACCATCAACCTCGATAGGTACATTCTGGAAGCGCTGGCCATCGAAGGTTGCGAGCCCGGAAGATGTAGCAAGTAGCAAAACGCCATCAGGACGCTGCGCTATCATGCGCACGTAGTTTTCGGGCAAGCCGTCCTCCACCTGCCAGTCCTGTTTCTGATACTCAGAAAGTCGTAGTGTCGTTGGCGTCGTTGCGGCGCGGGCCATGCCTCCCGCGAGACAGACAAAAAGAAGCGCGACCTGGCCAAATACGAAGCGCCGGACAAAATCCGTCGTCGCCCACGCTCGCAACGCACGATTTCGCGGGACATGATGTCATGACCACAGGCCAAATGTCATTAACGCATCATATATTTCGATTGGCTGTAATCAAACCTATATCTCCGCTTAACCTTTAGGAATCAAGCGGAAGCTCGGGATGTACCGTCATCCAGCAGATGGCGCCAATGACCGCGAGGGCTGCAGCGATCGCAAAGGACGTCACCCAGCCAAAGCGTTGCGCAATCCAGGGCGTCAGCGAAGCCGTGACTGCGCCCCCGATCTGTCCCCCCATATTCACCATGCTGGAGAAGACTCCGGAGCTGCGGCCGGCGATATCAACAGATACAGACCAGAAGGAGCTCTGTGAGAAATAGAGAGCGCCGGCACCACCAGCCAGGATGACACCTGCGGCCTGGGGGCTGTGAATCTGGGACCCAAGCACGAGAAAAGCAGCCGTCACCAACATCGCTACGGAGGCCAGGCCGCAGCGACCGATGCGAAGTCCGTAAGCTCGCGTGAGCCGGTCGCTCAGAACTCCTCCGGCGAGACAGCAGATCGTCATCGAAAGAAATGGGAGCATCGCGTAGCGGGCACTGGCTTTCAGATCGAATCCCCGCACCTGAGCCATATAGAGAAAAAACCAGCTGAAGAAGATCCACGCCACATACCCGAAACTGAAATAGCCGGCCATGAGCGCCGGAAGGTCGCGACGATGAAAGATGGCACGCCAGGAGATCACGACTGGTGCAACGATCACTGGCGGGGTATCGGCAGCGGGTACCGGCACGGAGGGAGTGAAAGACAAGCCATCGCGAATCTCCTGAAGCTCATAGGCGGACACTCCGCTGTGCTCTTCTGGCGTGTCGCGGGCGGCCAGCCACCATACCGCACCTGCTGCAAGTCCAATGAGAGCACTAAACCAGAATGCGGCCCGCCATCCATGATGAGTGATCAGCCATGTAAGCAAAGGAGGGGTGAGGCCGCTGCCCGCGCCCACACCAGCGAAGATGAGACCGTTGATAAAGCCGCGTTCCTGCACCGGCACCCAGCGCGCGACAAATTGGTTTGCCGCGGGATAGATGACCGCTTCACCCGCGCCCAGGGCGAACCGAATCGCGATCAACAGCGCGACGGCGTGCGCAATGCCAGATGGAAGCATTGCTGTGAGAGCGGTTGCGACACCCCACCACACTACCCCGATGGTGAGAACGCGCCGAGGCCCGAAGCGCGCCGCGAGCCATCCTGCTGGAAGTTGAAAGCCGGCATATCCGATCAGAAAGGCGCTGAAGATCCAGCCCAGCCTCTGGTTGCCGAGTCCGTACTCTGTGCTGATCTGCAGGCCGGCGATTGATATGTTGGTACGGTCGAGAAAGGCAACTCCGCTGAGGATGAATAGCCAAAATGCGAGGAAAAACCTGACTCGAGTACGGCGTTCTACAGCCATCTAGCTTGCTCCCGGGAGTTCGTGCGACCTTGTCTGCTTTAAACTAAGCCGCAGTCTACACTGTTCAGGCTTTGTTGTTCTCATCTCATCCAGCCATCAACATGGCCTTATTCGATAAAGGTGTTTGTATGCTCGAAGTTGGAAGAACAGTTCGAGTTGGGTTGATCGGCTATGGCTACGCGGGCAAGACGTTTCATGCGCCACTCATCCAGTCTGTGGCGGGCTTGGAGCTAACCGTAGTTGGATCGAGCAAACGCGACACGGTGCTGGCCAATTTTCCTGGCGTTACCGTTTGTTCCAACATGGAAGAGGTCGCGACTCACCCGGAGGTGGATCTCCTGGTCATCGCCAGCCCCAATGAAAGTCACAACCCGCTCGCCGCCGCGGCCTTGCACGCAGGAAAGCACGTCGTCGTAGACAAGCCCTTTACGGTCAAACTTGCAGACGCTCGCTCCCTTGTTCACCTTGCTGAGGAACGAGGACAGTTGCTCTCGGTATTTCACAACCGACGCTGGGACAGCGAGGTTCTGGCAACAAAAGGAATTGTGGAATCAGGCCTATTGGGGGAAATTACCCACTTTGAAACCCATATTGACCGCTTTCGCCCGCAGGTGCGGCAACGCTGGCGCGAGCAGACTGGTCCTGGCGCCGGACTTTGGTTCGATCTTGGTCCTCATCTGATCGATCAGGCGGTGCAGTTGTTCGGCTTGCCCCAGACTATCAACGCCAGCTTTGCCGTATTGCGTAAGGGAGGAGAAACGGACGACTGGGCGCACGTACAGCTAAACTACAGGTCTCTCCGAGTCATTCTCCATACCTCGTTGCTTGTGTCTGGTGGTGTTCCGCGTTCCGTTCTGCATGGCACGCGCGGAAGTTGGGCGAAATTCGGAGGCGATGTGCAGGAAAAGCAACTCGTGGCCGGTGTGCTGCCCGGCTCTCCCGGATTTGGCGACGATCCCGACCCGGGCATTCTCTTCGACGGTGAAACCGGAAGACAGACGAAGCTACCTGCCCCCTCAGTGAATCAGGCCGATTACTATGTCGGCATTCGAGAAGCACTGTGGGGCAGACAACCGAACCCCGTCCCTCCCGAACAAGCAAGTGCAGTAATGTCCATTCTGGAGACATCCTTTCAATCGGGTGCCACGGGCCGCGTTCTTCCAATCGAGCTAAGCGGCAAAGAACGCGCGGCATTTTCCGTTTCACAATATTGATTCTCTCTCTTTATGAGAGAGTCACCCTAGCAAGCGCGGACCACGTCGATCTCCAGTAGAGCCCCGAGCTTCTCCAGCGTCCCCGCAAGATGTTCAACCCCTACAGCACAATGGTGGGCCGGCGCACTGCTATTCCACTTCTCTAAGAAAGCACGAGCCCCGATTGGAAACCGGTACCGGCTATTTGTATTTCCAATGCGAAGGATCGGGCCCTCTTCTGTCCGCCCTTCGGCGACCACCAGTTTCAGTCCGCGCCGCTTGCACTCAACCACTGAAAGCAGGGTGACCGGTCCCACTTGCACGCTCATCTCGACGGAAAGACCCTTACCCACCTTGCCGTGGTAGACCTCCAGCGGGCGAACTTTGGTCTTGCCCTCCGCAATGCCTGGATGTCCTGGGCCGTCGTGCCCCATCAACACGACGTCGTCCGCGAAGTCCACAGCGTAATACTCGGTGAAGGAGCCTCCAGCGCCGAGGCCGTCCAGGATCTTCATCGCCAGTGCATTTTTAATCTCGTACTCCCCCGCCACCGGAATGCCACGACCGGTCAGCAGCGAAGTACCGAGAATGATCGAACTCATCGTCTCCTCATTGAGCTCAGAGCCAGACCCCCTGTAGTAGTAGGCCAGTGCGCCCAGGGAATATTTCGCTGCTATCTGCTGCAGTGCAGCGGAGGTCTTTGCCGCGCGCTCCAACTCGAGGGGGGAACAATCCTCCCGGACATCAAAGGTCTCACGAATTATCGCGACCTGCTGCTGGATCGCCGTCTCACTCGCCTCGGCTCTCAACCGGCTCAGCTCATCAACCTCGAGTTGTTCGATATGCACACCAAAGATGTTGCAAATGGCAACCAGATCCGTCGCGATATCCAACATGCCGCCATAGTAGTGGCCCATCAGTCCCAAACGCGTATGGCTCAAGGTATGGGCCACGCGTGCGGCATCCATCCATTGGTCGATCTCCCGCCAGCACGCCTCATCTCCGTCAAGCGAACCGTTCACCTGATGAAACGGGATTCCGCAACGCGCAAAGACATTTGCAATCTCGGGCATCGGGCACGCAGAACAATAGGCGAGCCAGTCGCCCGTCATCGCCGTGCGATCTGCCAGAGCGTTGAATGCCGCATAGTCCAGCGCAGGCGTCGGCTGGAGATTCAGGACAAGGACTGGAACCTTGGCGCGGCGCACGATGGGAAGAATCGTGGATGACAGGGCGTACGTCGCGACGTAGATCACCAGCATGTCGACGTCCCGCGCTCTCGCCTCATGTCCCACAGCGAACGCTCGGTCGGGACCGTCAACAAGACCAAAACTAATAATTTCGCGTCCTGCCCCGCGCAACCTTTCTTCCACTGTGTGAACCTGTCCCCGCAGGCGCTCTTCGAGTCCGCGGAACTGACTCCAGTACGCACCTAATCCGACTCCAAGAAGTCCCACGCGCAGATTTGAAAATTCGCTCACTTTTTCTCTCTTTGCAATCCTTTTCCCGTCATTCCTGCATGCTCCGAGTTCTATTGCAGAGGAACGCTCAGCGTCACGTCATACACCGGCTCAATCCTTACCGGTCCCAACATTCCCGACGGCAATAACGGGGAATCCTTCGTATACTTGCGGATGTTCGTCCAGGTGTAATGCTTACCATTTGGATCCTGTGCATCGCCGATGAGCCGATTAGGCCAAAGGTTGGTTACATCAACTTCAATCGTATTCGCACCGGCATGGAGCAGCCCGTCAGTTCGAATCGTATAGGGAAACTTCCAGAGCGTCCCCTACGCTCTTTCCATTGATTCGCACGGCCGCAACCTCATGCACTTCACCAAGATTGAGGTTTGCGGTTGAAACGGTCGCAGCTTGCGCGTCCATCAGGTGCAGTACTGTCCGATACGTCGCTCTACCCGAGAAGTAACGCACCCCCGGATCGGCAGAGTTCGTCCACGAGTTCAGCTCGTCCATCTTCACTTGAGGTGGTGCCCCCCATCCTGGCGGGAAGTTCAGCGTCCACGGCCCCGGCAGGTTGATCGCCTCAGCCGTGCTCGCCGTGACTTCAGTGCTCTTGCCACCCGCGAAGGTAAGACGATACCTGCCCGGCTCCAGCGTGGACAGCACCGCCTTCGTCCCCTCGCTTCGGACACTGAGTCCTTGCGGCAGGCCCGTTGTCTCAGGATGCTCAGTGGAATACAAGATCGATCCATCTCGCTCGATAGCCGTTATGCTTTGCAAAGCCGCATCTCGCCGGAAGATAACGAACACCGATCCGCGTGCCCCAAGCGACAGCGGCAACATCGTTCGGCCATCCGCAGTCGCCGAAAACAGCAGGCTTGCCTCTACATCGCCAGTATCGGCGTGGAATATCTCCGGCTGTTTATCTTTCACACGCAGCAGGACGGCCGTCTTGATCGGCTGGTCGCACCGTATTGCGAATAAAATAGATCTCAGCGTCGCCTGCCGACGATGGACGTAGTCGAGCGCCACATCCTTGCCACCTACGTTGCCGGCCACTGCAAAGTCAGGCAGAGTCCCCGTCGCACCCAGCGCGTCTCGCGCAGTCGCCATGCAGAATAACTGTCCCTTGCCAACCGCGACATGTTTCTCAGCGCTATTCTCGCAACCCGCCCACAAGGTAATAACAATCTTTTCGAACTGTTTCGCCTCTTCCGGCGGCACGATGCCCTGGCTGCGCAGCGGCCGCTCGCCAATGAGCGTTCCGCCATTCCGCAGATACTCTTCTGCCAGCTTTACGACCGCCAACGGCATGATCCGGGAACGAGGTAATGCCAGCGCCTTGAAACTGACCCCTTCCGGTGTCCGCATCAAACCGTTTGTAATTGAGATTCGTTGCAGTAGAGCGTCCGTACTCGTCACGTCATAGTCATAACCCGGCAAGACCTTTGCCGGATCGTCTCGTTTCAATCGCACAAAATTTGGGACATTGTCGCCGTAGTAATAAAGTAAATCGCTGACCGGAACGCCCTGCTGCAACAGAAATTGAGATCGGTTCAAATACGCAAAGAACGGGCCTGAATCGCGCCACCACGTCACGTTTGGGTTGAGATGCGTTCCGGCAAAGTACTCCTGTCCGGGCAGACCCAGCTCTGCTGGTGACGACGTAAACGCGTGCCACATCAGGCGGTTCATCCCCTCCGTCAACGCCTGGTCGAACGATGGTCTGAGATTCATCCCAAGCGACTCGTTCCAATGATTCCCGATCGAAGTCATCCCCTCTGCCGCAACGAGTGGCCGCCCGTAGATATGCGCGGCGCTCGCTGCCTCTTTCACAAAGTACCTCTCCGTATCGGCGCTGCGGTGCTCGGGAGACATCGCCCAATACTCCGTCTGCGGAATGCTGCTGGATCGAAATGTCTCCAGTGCATCGATGGGCGCGCTATGTGGGCCGCCAGATTCACACTGTATTCCCAACCCGAATTCACCAGCGAGCGCTGCCATATGGTCATAGTGGACATTCACCAGGTCGGCCACTGTCCGCCGCAGATCGGCCAGGAACCTCGTACTCAGGTCTCGGCTTCCGACGATTCGTCCCGCAACCACAGGCAAATACGGCACCGGATCATAGCCGCGCCGTCGTTCGAACTCTTCACGAAATTTACCTGTCCAGTTCGTCCCACCCAGTTCCCAGCTATCGGTAGCTACATACTTCAGGCTCTTCCCCACATAGGGCTTGCCCGCGTCGAGCAGCGGCAGCACACTCCTCGTCCAGTACGCATCGAGCGCCCCCGGATCGAGATAATCGATCGCTAGCCCTTGCCAGGCGCCGCTCGACGTCGACACGCGTGCGTCCGAATCCGTGTAGCCGATTCGCAATATCTCCCAGCTTTGTGTGCCTTCCGCCGGCGGCACCCAATGCACCGTTCCATCGGCATCGACCTGTCCCGAAATATCACGAATCTCCGCGAAGCCGGTGTCTTCATCACTCTTCTCAGGCGAAGAGTCGAGCATCAGCGAACTCATGTCCGGCATGGAGAATCCCATCTCCGCTGCGGCCGACTTCGCCTTCAATGCACCTAGCCCCGCCCGGGCATCGCCCTTCTCTCCTGCCATCGAGTTGCCGCGATGCAGTGGATAGGCCAGCACGGCAATCTGCCGATAGAACCCGTTCATTACCGGAGGTGGGTCGACGCGGACGACGCCAGCCGCACCTCCCTTCACCACAGTACGCGACCACGTCAGCAGCTTCGACGCCTGTTCCGGTTGCACCCAGGGTCCACCAAGGTTCCACCCACTGGTGATGTTGAGTGTGACCTCCAAGCCCAGCCTGTCGGCCTCTTTCAAGGCGTGAACATAAAGCGCTGTCCACTCCGGACTCCCGAACTCGGGGCCAGCGGGCACATTGTCATTGCCGTTCTGGTTCGACCCGTTCGCATCCACCAGCAGCACGCCACCATAGCCCTTCTTCTGCATCTCCTCCAGGTCGCGTGTGATGGTCGCTTCCGTCGTATGCCCATTCAGCCACCACCAATAACAACGCAGTCGCGCCGAGGCGGGCGGATTTGCGAATCCGTTCCGAAGTTCGTCCGGCACAACAGAATGATTCTGCCCATAGGCGCGCCCTGCAATTCCCGTCGACGCGATGGCGAGGGCAAATGTTCCAATCTTCATCCATCTCTTTTGATTGTTCACCGACACCTCGAGGTTTGAGAGACAGAGTACCGTCCAGCCCCGATCCATTTCGGAAAGAGAAAGGCGGACTCACGACCGACTATTGGTCAAGCGTAGGTCCGCCACTGGAAACGCTAGAAATTCAGTCGAGCCGTCAACTGGGTGAGCCTTGGATCGTTTGCCTGCGTCAGCGTCACGATACCGTAGCTCGACGATCCAAGCGAAGTATTCGGCCCGCCAAAGTTCGGGGTGTTAAGTATGTTGAAGAACTCACCACGAATCTCGAAGTTGAGAGACTCATGCAACTGGAATTGTTTGAAGATCGTGAAGTCGAAGAGAGGATGGACCCGCTGCCGAACATCATTCATGTAAGGCCCAATGTTATTGAGCGTGAATGCCAAATGCTGTTGAAACGCGGGAATCGATGAGGTACTGTCGCAACCCGGAGCAGAAGGAGTTGTCATCACCATCGCTCCGGCTGCGTTCAAATAGCATGTGTTGAAATACCGTCCGTAAGTCGCATTGCCCAAACGCGGACTGGAAAGCGGCGTGACATTACCGCCTGAAGTGGTGGAGGCACCTGGCGTCGCTACCAGGTTGCCATTCTGAGCGCGAAGCACACCGTTCACCTGCCAACCTCCAAGCGTGTACCGCTCCAGAGCAGGTTTGCCCGACAAAGAAGAGAACTGATAAATCCCCACCAGATTCCCTACGAGGTTCGGGTTGGGGTCCTGATAACGAAACGGAGAACTCAAGGGGTCCTGCGCGTTCAGGTAAATATTCTGGTCCATGATCTTGGACCAGGTAAAGTTTCCTTGCATAGAAAAGCCATGGCTTACACGTTTTACAACGGACGTTTGCAACGAGTTATAGAGAGCACTTCCCCTTGAAGCATAGTTGTCCGTCACATTCGTAAACTCGGGATACGGGAGCAACAAGAACTGTCTTTGCACGGTCGCAGAATTCAACGACGATCCCGGTAGTTTGCCCGCCATAGGATTCGGTACCTGGGTTTGCAGGAAAGTAATACCGGCGGCCCCTTGGTTGTAATACTGAGCGGGCAACGCGTTAATACTCTTGTTGATCTCAAGCTGCGACGCCTTGTTGCCGACGTAGGCGACAGTGAGCACCAGGTTTGCGGGCAACTGCGTCTGCACACTAACCGAGTACTGCATGATCTTCGGTTGGGTATGGTTCTGATCGGGAAAAGTGATGGCCTGGCCATTTTGCGTAGCCAATCCGAGTGAACTCCCAGTCGGAAGGTTGACTCCCGTCGAAAATGGATTCGTGAGGGAATTTGCAGGGTGGGTATTGTCAAGCGTCGCGACATACCCCGTGGACGAGCTGAACCCCTGTCCAAGCGGACTCTCCAGCGTGTTGAAGTAGATAATCCCGAAGCCTCCGCGCAGCACAACGTTGGGGTTCAACTGAAACTCCGCGCCAAGCCTTGGTTGGAAGTTATTCAGGTCGGTCGGATAGTCATATCGGTTCGACGAACTGGCAAACTGCAGACCGCCGTTGAGTGTAAGACCCGCGACCGAAGCCTGCAGCGGGTTCGGGCAGGAGGCGCAGAATCCATTGTTCAGCCTGTCGTAGCGCTCAGTAAATGGCGATTCGTAGTCCCAGCGAAGGCCAGCATTGATCGTCAGGTTCCTAAGCACGCGCCAGTCATCCTGCACGTAAACGCCGTAGTAGAGCTGTTGCAGTGCATAGGCGATCTGATTTCCATAGGTCCCGCTCGAAGGATAGCCCAGCAACAAAGACGCGAATGGATTCCCTGAACTTGCGTCACTCCCGACCGCCGTGGAAACCGAGTTCTTCTGAGTAAATTGACGGTTGAAGTTGAACGTCCCCACGCCGCTCTGCGGATTTTGTACGTTATACCGTGTGATGTTTCCCTCGAAGCCCGCCCGTAGAGAGTGCTTGCTGAGTGTCTTCGAAACCAGTACGGAGGCCGACCCAAGCGTGTCTTCGCTGATCTGCCCAGTATTGCCGGCTGAGAGCCCGGCGTAGGGTGTCGACGAACCAGGACTGGTGCCCGAAGAGCCTCCCGGCGAAGTGCAGGCATCGCAGGCAAACACGCCTGGAAACGACTGATATGGCAAACCTGTTCCATTCATGTTGATCGTCGAGAGATCGAACGTGCTACCCGGATAGATCAGACCAAAGGGGTGATAGATGACTCCGATTCGCGCGTCCACCACCATCGTGGGCGAAACTACGATGACGTCGTCCAGACTTCCGCCAATGTTATTGCGGTAGACCGTATAACCCACTCCGGTGGGAGCAACCTGCTTTGGAAAGCCTTCGGTCGGTTGAATCTGGTGCAGGACGGCCTTGAAGAACGTGCCATTGAGTTTGTTGCGGTCCGAAAACGAGTGATCGACTCGTGTCACGAAAGACCAATATTTATTTGGCGAAGAGGTAACGTTCGAGATGTAGTTCACGGTTGGGCTTAGTGTGCTGTTCGGCGCGGGATAGTAGCTCAGCAGCGCTGCTCCCGCCGGATTGATCTTGCTCTTCAGGTTGTTGTTCAGAAAGGGTGTCCGATTGCCGCTTGCATCCGCAGTTGTCGGATCATAGAGCTGGACTCCGGCGCCCGGTGCGCACACCCCTGCGATAAAGTTTGAGCAAAGACCCGAAAAATCGCCAGCCGCTTGTGCCGTGGTGGGAACCAGTCCGGAAAACGGAACAGGCTGATGAAGCTGGACATATTCGTACGCCGCCATAAAGAACGTCTTATCTTTGCCGTTGTAGACGTGCGGAATGGTCAACGGCCCGTCGATGACACCACCCGGTTGGGTCCACTGGTCGTTCACCCGATGCGTCGGATTCACCGCTGCGTTCTGCGTCGGCACGCGCTCATGGGTATTCGCATCAAGATACGTGTTCCGAAAGACGTAGTAAGCCGAGCCGTGATAGCGGTTCGATCCGGCCCTCAGGACCGTATTCAACACAGTGCCGTTCCCATGTCCATATTGCGCGTCATAGAGCGCAGTCTGCGTCTTGACCTCCTGGACGGCCTCCGGCGATGGCACAAAGCCCGTGTAGCTCGCACCGGAGAGCCGCTCCGCCGGATCGTCGGGAATGCCATCCAGCGTCAGGCGGTTGTGACCGCTGTTTCCGTTCGCGATGATCTGCACAGCGGTCCCGCTGAAAGGATTCGTGAAACCGCTGGCCTTCGACTGCATATAGGCCCCAGTAGTGACGCCGGCGGCCAAAGTCGAGAGCACGAACGGGTTACGTCCAATGTTCGGGAGATCGGTGACCTCCTTCGTCCCCATCGTCGTCCCCAGATTCGCCGAAGCGGTATCGAGTTGCTCCAGATCGGCTGACACGACGACCTGTTCCCCCACTACTCCGACCTTCAGTGCGAAGTCGATCCGCTCATTGCCGCCCGCCGTTAATACAAGGCCGGTCCGTTTCTCCGGACGGAACCCGGAGATCTCGACCGCCACCTCGTAGGTATCGGGAGTCAGGAAGGGTATAGAGAACTGGCCTGAATCATTCGTCTTGGTCTTGGTAGTAAAGTGCGTCGTAACGTTAGTTGCCGACACATCGGCATTCGCAATCTTTGCTCCGGAGGCGTCGGTCACCTCTCCCGTCAGAGTTCCCAAGTACTGCTGTGCCCGCAGTGGAAGGGTGGCCACAAGGCCAAGCAACAGGAATAGCGATCCCGTCACTACGATTTTATTGAAGGAACGAACGCTAGACATACAGCCTCCTAAAACGTTTACTGAAAATAGCCCGGGACGGATACGCAGCCGTCACAAATAAATTTTTCATGTCCCTTCTTGATGGGAGTCGTCGTGCCAATTGACGTGACGCGATCTCCTGTTGAGGGATTTTCGACGACAGCTTGTAGTACCGACGAAATAGCATTTCGAAGGACAAGTCATATTCGTGACTTGGTCGTTAGCGAGCAAGTTAATTTACCGGAATAAGCCGCTAGAATTTACCGTTAGGCATCACTTAAGTGCAGTGGATTGCAACCAATCAGGGAGCGAGAAGCCCTCTTGCGCGCTCGGCATCGCCCTGTAGCTTTTTCCCGTAAGCGCATGTGGTTTCTTTGCTCGAGCGATTTGGTCGATGTAGTCCCTAACCGTAAGAACTTCCTCTGGAGCGCCATTCATGCCACTGGAGTCTGCCTGACTAGGCACTTGTCTGCGTGCTACACTTGTCCCCGTTTGATAGTCACATTGAAATGAATTCAATAGCGAATCCACCAACAGATGAGCCCCTAAAAGATCAGCCCGGAGTTGACGAGCGGCGCGCTCTTATTGAGCGGGTGGCCGCCAGCACCCACTTCAGGCGATCGGCTCGCTTGCGGGATTTTCTGCTGTATGTCGGAGGACAATCGCTGAAGGACGGCTGCCCGGAGATAAACGAGCAAGAGATCGGCGTCAAAGTCTTCGGCAGACCTTCATCCTACGACAGAAGCCAGGACAATATCGTCCGAGTCAATGCCACGGAATTGAGGAAGCGCATTGAGTTGTACTTTACATCCGAAGGTGCGCATGAATCTCTGATCCTCGAAATCCCTCGTGGCGGCTATAAGCCTATCTTCCATCATCGTCTACCTGAGACCCCGGCCCCTGAGACCCAGGAGTCTGGGACCCACGACCGGCTTGCCCCAACACTGAAAACACCGCTGCTAGAGAACGTCTCACCACGAAATCTCGCACCTGTGGTTCGAAAAGATTCTCGCAACCGTGTGCACATTGTTTGGGGCGCGATGACTCTAGCGCTCGCGATCGTTTGCTTGATGCTCTTCCAGCAAAACCGCAACTTGCGGCAAGCAATGTACACATGGGATGGAAAGCCTGCGGTTGCAACTTTTTGGACGGATTTTGTTCATGCCCATCCTGAGATCGACATCGTCCTGCCGGACGCCTCAGTTAGTCTCAGCGAAGACATCGTGGGACATCCGATGTCCCTGAGCGACTACCTGGATCACGGCTACATGCGTCAGGCGCAATCTTTGAACCTCAGCTCCGATCGAATCAACGATCTGAACGGAATCTTCGCCCATAACCTGGTTACCATGGGCGATTTTCACGCCGCGCAACAGATTCTTGCGCTCACTCCGTTGTCGCCCTCGCTCCATCTCACATTCTCGCGCTTCTACACGGCTGACTCGGTCAAACGGAACAGTTTCATCTTGATCGGCGGCAAGAAGGCCAATCCCTGGGTCCGCCTCTTTGATGACCAAATGAACTTCAGCCTCGACTATGACAATGCACATTCGCAGGCGTTCATTGCCAACCGCCATCCACAACCGGGAGAAGAGACCACCTACGCAGCAACAATGGATCCAAACGCATTCATCGGATACAGTGTCATCGCCTACCTGCCAAATCCCAGCCGAACCGGCAACACGATTATTCTGGCAGGGACAGACTCAGACGCTACCAGTGCGGCAGCCGAGTTCCTGACGTCGGAGGAGCAGTTGGGGAAATTTCAGAACACTCTTCGTCTCAAGAAGTTTCCCTACTTCGAGGTCCTTCTAAAGACCTCTCGTCTTAGCGGAACGTCATTCCGCGCCGAACTTCTCGCCTACAGAACCTATCACGGACTCCACTAGTCTGACCGGCTACCCTCGGCCTGCTGGCAGACATCAATGCCGTCAGAAGCGCGAGTGCTGATAGCATAATCCTCTCGACAGGAGGTCTGTCATGTCCGTCACATCTACGCTCACCCGCCCCCTTCCCACGAACCAAAAACTGCGTGAGGTGCACCACTGGGTCAACGGCCGTTTATTGACCGGAACTTCCGGTCGGTATGGAGACGTGTATAACCCCGCGAGTGGAGAGGTACAGGCGAGGGTCGCTTTGGCAACTCCGGCGGAAGTCGACACTGCTGTTGCCGCCGCGGCCGCGGCATTCCCCGCATGGGCTGCGCAGCCACCTCTCAGAAGAGCCCGGGTGCTCTTTCGCTTTCGCGAAATCTTTGAGCAGCGTCTCGACGAAGTCGCAGCACTGCTGACCAGTGAACATGGGAAGGTCTTCTCCGACGCAAAAGGCGAGGCAACGCGAGGCCTAGAGGTGGTGGAGTTCGCGACCGGCATCCCCCAACTACTCAAGGGAGAGTTTACCGAGCAGGTCGGCCCCGGCATCGATAGCTGGTCGGTTCGACAGCCACTCGGCGTCGTCGCGGGAATCACGCCATTCAACTTCCCGGCGATGGTACCGATGTGGATGTTCCCGATCGCCTTGGCCTGCGGCAACACCTTCGTTCTGAAGCCGAGCGAGCGCGATCCAAGCGCCTCGTTGCTGCTCGCAGAGATGCTCAAGGAAGCAGGGCTGCCCGATGGCGTCTTTAACGTCGTCCACGGAGACAAGGTCGCCGTAGACGCTTTGCTCGCAAACCCCACCGTGCAGGCCGTGAGCTTCGTAGGGTCAACACCGATCGCCGAATACGTGTACCGCGAAGGAACGAAACATGGCAAACGCGTGCAGGCCCTCGGCGGCGCGAAGAACCACATGATTGTGATGCCGGATGCCGATCTGGACCAGGCCGCAGATGCTCTCGTCGGAGCTGCATACGGATCGGCAGGCGAACGTTGCATGGCGATCTCCATCGCAGTCACGGTCGGCAACGCGACCGCTGACGCTCTGTTAGGTAAGCTCGAGCAGCGTATTGGCAGCCTGCAGATGGGCGATGGAATGAAGGAGGGCGCGGAGCTGGGTCCGCTGGTGACCAAGGCCCACCTCGAGCGCGTCACCGGATATGTCCAGCTTGGAAAAGATGAAGGCGCCGAACTCGTCGTCGATGGACGGGACAACGCATTGACCAGAGGGGAGGGATTCTTCCTCGGAGCTTGTCTGTTCGACCACGTCAAGCCAGAGATGAAGATCTATCGCGAGGAGATCTTCGGACCCGTGCTTGGTGTCATAAGGGTCAACAACTTCGAAACAGCGCTGACAATGATCAACGAGCACGAGTACGGGAACGGAACGTCCATCTTCACGCGCGATGGCGACACAGCGAGGGACTTTGTCCATCGTGTCCAGGTAGGCATGGTTGGAGTCAATGTGCCGATCCCCGTTCCCATGGCGTTCCACAGCTTCGGCGGCTGGAAACGTTCTCTCTTTGGCGATCATTCGATCTATGGACCCGAAGGAGTGCGCTTTTATACACGGCTCAAGACAGTGACTTCGCGCTGGCCTACCGGCATTCGCACCGGCGTTGATACGTCAATGCCAACGCTCGGTTAGAACGTCACTGCTCAACAGCCGCATCGGCCATTGCCAGATGTTTGTCGAGAGCCGCGATGCCGCGATCAATCTCTTCCGTTGTCACAATCAAGGGCGGAGCGATGACGAAGTGCGAGACCCATGCCTGAATCGTGACTCCTTCGCCAAGAATCTTCGCGGCGATCTGGTCCACCAGCAGAGGCTTGCCCGAGACCTTGTCCTCATACGTATTGAACGGCTCCTTAGTAACCCGATTCTTGACCAGGTCGACCGCCCAGAACAGCCCTTTTCCGCGAACATCGCCGACACTCGGGTGCCTGGCCTTCAGATCGTTGAGCTTCCCTTCAACATACGGCGCAAGCTCCCGAGCGCGCTCCACAAGTCCCAGCCGCTGCATCTCGTGGATCGTCGCGACGGCCGGCGCCAGCGTAAGAGGATGCGCTTCGTAGGTGTGGCCATGGGCAAAGTAGTGGTCCTGGAAAAACTCTGCAATCTTTTCACTCGTAGCGCAAAGCCCCAGAGGAACATAGGCCGAGGTAATTCCCTTCGCTGTGACCAGAATGTCCGGCGTCACTCCCCAGTGGTCCATCGCAAACCATGCGCCGGTGCGCCCCCATCCGGTCATCACCTCGTCTGCGATCAGCAGAACGCCATATTGGTCGCATATCCGGCGAAGCTTCGGCATGTACTCGTCCGGCGGGACGATAACGCCATTCGTACCAACAATCGGCTCAACCAGAACAGCGGCAACATCAGATTCATTGCGAATCATGTGCTCGATATAGTCGGCGCATGCGATGCCACACCCTGGATACGTGTGCCGAATGGGACACTTGTAACAGTGCACCTCTGGAGCAAAGAGAATGCCTGGGCCTTTGCCGCCTGGCTCCATCGCCCATCGGCGCGGATCTCCCGTTGCAGCAATTGATCCGGCAGTAGAGCCGTGGTAGGAACGGTATCGCGCGATGATCTTCGATTTGCCCGTGTACATGCGCGCAATCTTGAAAGCCGCCTCGTTCGCCTCCGTACCGGAAGTCGTGAAGAAAAATTTGCTGAGTCCCTTCGGGAGAATCTCCGCCAGGAGCTGAGACAATTCGGCGCGTGCCGTCGTCGCATAACCAGGCATCGCGTAGCTCAACTGCTGGGCCTGCCGAGCGATCGCATCGATGACAGCCTGGTTCTTGTGACCAAGGTTCGAACACATGAGCTGCGACGAAAAATCCAAGTAACGCTTCCCTCCTCCGTCAATGATGTAGCAACCCTCAGCGTCGACGATATGCATCGGATTCCAATTCTTCTGAAACCGCCATGTCCCGTAGTTGTATTGCCGAGTCAGATCCACAACCTGCTGGCTCGTAAGTGTCTGTGCTTCGACAACGTCCGTAGAGTTCATGATGCCCATCCTATCCGTTGGTGCTCGGGTGTGTCACGGTATCGAGCGGCGTAAGCGAATCTGTCTTATATCGCAGCATAAGGAGATAGTAGGTTGTCGCCGCCACAAAAAAACCGACAAACCACGCATAATCATAAAGAAATCGCAGCGCAGGCACTGCAAGTCCGATCAACGCAACCACCACGCCAGCGACCAGCGCAAGAATCGCCCGCGGATTGATACCGCGCGTGTACTCATATGGACCACCGCGGCGATACAGCGAAGCTGTATCCAGGCGGGTGCCTCGAATCAGAAAATAATCCGCAACCATAATGCCCGCAACTGGTCCGAGCAATCCCGAGTAGCCGATGAGCCATCCGAAGATGTAGCTTCCAAAGGTGCTCATCAGCTTCCACGGCATCATAGCGAGCCCCAACAAACCGGTAATCAAGCCACCCGTGCGAAAACTAATCAACCCCGGAGCGAGGTTGGAGAAGTCGTTCGAAGGAGAGACGACATTCGCGCCAATGTTTACATTGAGCGTCGCAATCAGCAGCGCAACTAACCCCAGCAACGCTGCCAACGGTTGATGAAATCGTCCGAGCAAAGTGATCGGCGACCACACCGGTTCCCCAAAAATAGTGACTGACGCCGATGTACACGCAATCCCGATAAACGAATACAACACCATCGCAACCGGCAGACCAAAGGCCTGACCAGCAATCTGCGAATCCTGGGACTTGGCGTACCGCGTAAAGTCCGGAATGTTCAGTGAGAGCGTCGCCCAATATCCAACCATCGCTGTGAGTGACGGAAAGAAGAACCGAAGAAAGCTCCCCGTCGTCTGAAACCGGCTCGGAGCAGCAAGCATCGGCCCAAAGCCCCCCGCCTTATGCAGCATCCAGAAGAGAAGTATGAGCGACATAACGAGCATGAAGGGTGCAGAAAAGCTCTGCAGAAACCGGATCGATTCAACTCCTCGCCACACCACGTACATATTGAGCAGCCAGAACCCCAGAAAACTCGCCCACAATACGGAGGGCATGTGAGCCGTAGCGGGCCACAACACGGCAATCATCGCGGCAATCGCCTGCCCACCCAGCCACGATTGAATTCCAAACCATCCACACGCAACCAACGCTCGCAGCATCGCAGGAAGGTTCGCTCCCCGAGTCCCAAAGCTGGCGCGAACAAACACCGGAAACGGGATACCATACTTCGCCCCCGCATGCGCGTTCAGCAGCATCGGCACAAGCACGATCAGATTTCCCAGAAGAATCGTGAGGATCGCCTGCTTCCAATTCATGCCGCCAGCAATCAGCGAAGAGGCGAGCATGTACGTCGTCACCTCCATCGACATCGAGAACCAGAGCGCGATGTAGTTGTAGGTGCCCCATGTGCGCTGTGCAGGCGTAGTTGGCGCAAGATCTTTGTTGTACAGCCGCGAGTCGTGCTCCGCCAGATCGCCCCGTGGCTGACCCAGGGCGTCAGAGGTAGTTGAGCTCACTGCCATGCTCCTCCCCGCGCCTCTCGCCGCAGATACTGACCTCTCCCCGTGGCCGCAACATACCTGCCGTTATCTGCAACAAGTTCTCCGCGCGAGTAGACCTGACGCGCATTGCCCTTCACCTTCCATCCTTCAAACATCGAAAAATCACAACGCATATTGTGGGTTGCAGCGGATATCAGATGCTCAGCATTCGGGTCCCAAAGAACAACATCGGCGTCAGAGCCAACGGCTATCGTTCCCTTCTTCGGATACATCCCAAAAATCCGCGCAGGAGCTGTAGAAGTGATCTCGACAAATCGCTGCAACGAAATCTTTCCGGCGTTCACACCGAAGTGATAGAGCAACTGCAATCGGTTCTCCACCCCGGGACCGCCATTCGGGATCTTGCTGAAGTCGTCCTTTCCTAGTTGCTTCTGGTCGGCAAAGCAGAACGGACAGTGATCCGTCGAGACCACCTGCAGATTGTCGGTAGCAAGCCCATCCCAAAGCTTCGGCTGGTTCTTCTTCTCGCGCAGCGGCGGAGTGAACACAAACTTCGCCTCCTCAAAACTCTTGCCTGGCATCTGATCTTCAATTGAAAGAAGAAGGTACTGTGGGCATGTCTCGGCAAATGCAGGAAGACCGCGGTCGCGCGCCTCGCGCACCTGATTGAGCGCGTCTTCGCTCGACAGGTGAACGATATACACGGGCACGCCAGCAATTTCAGCAAGCGCAATCGAGCGATGCACCGCCTCCGCCTCTGCCCTGGTCGGCCGTGTCAACGCATGGTAGATCGGCGCCGTCTTCCCGTCTGCAAGCGCCTCCTGCACAATAACGTCGATGGCGCTTCCATTCTCTGCATGCATGCAGACCAGAGCGCCATTCTTCGAGGTCTGTTGCAGCGCCTTGAAGATCGTTCCGTCGTCCACCATCAAGACGTTGGGATAGGCCATGAACAACTTAAAGCTGGCGACGCCCTCGCGGACCATGTCGTCCATATCATGCAGCCCCTGCTTGCCGTTGTCGGAGCCAAGATCCGTCACGATCATGTGCAGACCATAGTCGATGCAAGCCTTGCCCTCTGCTTTTGCGCGCCAGATATCCAGCGCGTCCCGCATGCGCGTCCCCTTCGCCTGGATTGCGAAATCGACGATGGTCGTCGTCCCGCCAATAGCCGCAGCCCGCGTGCCGGTGAGAAAGTCATCAGCGGACACCGTCCCCCCAAAGGGCATGTCCATGTGCGTATGCGCATCGATACCGCCGGGCAGAACGAAGAGGCCCGCAGCGTCCACAACCGAGTGTCCTTTAGAATCAATCTGCGCGCGAACCTCGCGTATGGTGCTGCCCTCCATCAGGACGTCAGCCTTTTCAACACCATCTGCAGTAACGACCGTTCCATTCAGAATCAGGATTCCCATACTTCGCTCCGAACTGTTCAACGCTATTGATTAGTCGACACAAGGTGATCGCCGCCAGCAGAAAACGTGTCGTGGAGTCAGGTATTTGTACTCATTACCTCATGCGCTCCCGGTGGAACCAGACCCTTGGCGCTACGTTCTTCCCAGCTTTCGAACGGAAGACCATTGTTGACACGCTCCATCGTGATGCAGTTCTCAACCGGGCAAACGAGCGAACAAAGATTGCAGCCAACACAATGGTGTTCATCCACGCGCGGGATACGTTCAAGCGGCGTAACTGCATTGGTGCGACCTAGACTATTTGCATCGAGTTTAGGAATCGGCGTAGTCGATATGACCTTTGCAGATTCGGCCTCAACCATCGCCGGTGTTCGCGACGTATCCGGTACAGCCGCCTTACGATCCAGGTGGATGCACTGGTGCGCTCCGTCCCAGCATGCCGTGTAGCAAAGCTGGCATCCGATGCAAAGGTCTTCGTGGATTCGCGCAATGATCTGATAATTTAGGTTGAGCTGTTTCCACTCGAGAACATTAGGTAGCGACAGCCCGCGAAAATCATCGATGGACGCGTAACCCTTCTCCGCCATCCACCCAAGCAGGCCATCCTGCATGTCCTCAACGATGCGAAATCCATAGTGCATTGCCGCCGTACACACCTGGACCGTGCTGCAGCCAAGCAACAGGAACTCCGCAGCATCACGCCAACCCCCGATACCACCAATTCCAGAGAGCGGAAGCGCGCTCGCCACGTCGGCCTGAAGCTGCTGGACCATATTGAGTGCAATCGGCTTCACCGCCGGTCCGCAATAGCCGCCATGCGAACTCTTGCCATCGACATTCGGACTCGGCTGCAACGTATCGAGATTGATGCCAGTAATCGAATTTATCGTATTGATGGCAGAAAGTGCATCGGCGCCGCCGCGTTTGGCAGCACGCGCAGGTATGCGGATGTCGGAGATGTTCGGCGTCAGCTTGACGATGACCGGTGTCCGCGCCTTCTCCTTCACCCACGCGGTGATCTGTTCACAATACTCGGGCACCTGTCCAACCGCCGATCCCATGCCGCGTTCGCTCATTCCATGGGGGCATCCAAAGTTGAGCTCAAGCCCGTCCGCACCGGCGTCCTCGGCGCGTTGCACCATCTCGTGCCACGTCTCGCGTTTGCTCTCGACCATCAACGAAGCGATGACGACGTGCTTCGGATACCGCCGTTTCACCTCTGCGATCTCCTGCAGATTGACCTCAGTCGGACGGTCAGAGATGAGCTCAATATTATTGAAGCCCATCATGCGCCGCCCCTCCCAATCGATCGACGAGTAGCGCGAGCTGACATTCGTAATCGGCGCGCCAATCGTCTTCCAAACGGCTCCGCCCCAGCCCGCATCAAACGCCCGCATAATCTGTTCGCCGCAGTTTGTCGGCGGCGCCGATGCGAGCCAGAACGGATTGAGGCATGGAATGCCGCAGAACGTAGTCGCAAGTGTCGGCTTAGGCTTGGACATGTTGTCCCTCCAACCACGCGGCAATCCCAATGCCCGCTCGCTTTCCATCCGCAACCGCATCCACGACCTCGCGGCCGCCATTCGTGCAATCCCCACCCGCAAAGAACTTCGGGTATGAGGTCTGGCCTGTGGCACGGTCGATTAAGATGCGTCCTCGTTCGAGGTGGACCTTCCCCCCTTCACCTCCAGCCTCAGAGAGAAAGGCAGTGTGCGTGCCTTGCCCAATCGACAGGACAACCAGGTCCACTTCCAGCGAGAACTCCGAACCTGCCTGCGGAACAAGCGGCCCGTCGATCGTCGAGACAAGCTTGATTAACTCAAGGCCTTCTACCATCTCGCCGCCACGGATGCGCGTCGGTTGAACGTGCCACAGAAATTTCACACCCTCACTGCGCGCGTGTTCATACTCGAATGTGAACGCCGACATCTGCTCAGGACCGCGTCGATACACGATATGCACGTCCGTGGCGCCCAACCTGACGGCAGCGATCGCCGCGTCAATTGCAGTATTCCCCGCTCCGATGACGACCACACGCGGCGGGACCGTAGTTCGCTCACCGGACTTGTAACCTGCGATTAGGTCCAGCGCGTCTGTAACTCCGGCAAGCGCTTCCCCAACGATTCCGAGCTTATGAATTGCGCCCAGACCGATTCCGAGGAAAGCAGCATCGTATCTACGCTCAAGTTCAGCAAGCTTCGACGCATCGATCACTGTGCTGAAGTGAAAATTAACTCCCAGCTGCGATAGCATCTCAATCTCGCGCAGACTCTCAACGAGTGGGAGTTTATATTCGGCGACTCCATAGGTATTCAATCCCCCGGGCAGCGGACGAGCGTCATAAAGATCTGCGCGAATTCCGCGGCGGCGAAGCTCCGCAGCACAAGCAAGGGAGGCTGGACCCGCGCCAATCAACGCCACGGAAAATCCTGTCTCAGCACCTGGCTCAAACGGCAACGGGGATCCGCTCTCGTACAGCGAGTCCATCGCGAACCGCTGCAGCCGCGCAATCTGAATCGGCTGCTTGTTGAAACGGTGCATCACGCAGGCACCTTCGCACAACACCTCTACCGGACACGCTCGGGCACAGCTCGCACCCAGAATATTCGCGTCGAGAATGGTGCGCGCGGAGCCAGCAAGATTCCCGCTGGCTATTTTCTTAATGAAGCGCGGCACATCAATATGCGTCGGACAAGCCCCAGTGCAGGGCGCATCGAAACAATAAAGGCAGCGATTTGCTTCGGGAACGGCAGCTTGCCTGTCGAATGGCGGATGCAGGTCGCCGAAACGCTCGACCAGCTCCGGTTGTCTCGCAACCTGCTGATGAAATGGAGTCCGTTCGCTCATCAGGATCCTGTCACCTCACCACATTCGCGTAAGCCGCAGCGGTCAGTACGCAATCTACCCTCCTTGCAGCATCACTCCGCCGCATTCGGGAGTGACTATTATGCACTATCGCAGCAAACCGAGATCTCCGCCGAAAGAAATGCCTCTTCGAACACTGAATCTAACCTTAACCTCCGCCCTGTTAGGCGCCAAGCCAGTTCAACGTCTTCCTCGCAAGTCGATCAAAGGCCACCACCGCAGCCTTCAAGTCTTCGGCCCTCGTGTCCTCTGCCTTGTTGTGGCTAAGCCCGGCGAGCGACTGAGTAAACATCATCACCGTCGGAATTCCAGTTCGCGCGACCTCAGCCGCATCATGCAAAGGTCCCGATGGCAATCTGTGAGATACCCCTGCCGTCTCGCGGACCGCCTGATCGCAAAACTCAATCAATCGCGGATCAAACGAGATCGGTTCGATGCTCCAGATCTTTGCCCACTCAACCGTGCAACCCTCCTCTGCAGCGAAGCGTTCGCTGGCAGCTCGTGCCTCCAACAGCATCGAGGCGAGTACCTCCGCGTCGAGATCACGCATATCCAGAGTCGTCTCGCACCGGCCAACCACAGCCGTCACAATACCTGGAAAGGTCTTGACGCTACCCATCGTCGCCACAGCGTCGGGATGTTTCTTGGCGATTGGTCGAATCTCAAGCGCGAGCTTCGCGGCAGCGGCAAGAGCGTCCCGTCGTACGTCCATTGGAGTCGATCCAGAGTGCGCCTCCTGTCCATGAAATGTGATCGCATGTCGTTCCACACCCTTGGTGCCGAGCACAACGCCAAGCGGAAGACGCATGTTTTCGAGAACCGGCCCCTGTTCAATGTGGAGTTCCAGATAAGCCGCCGCATTCTTCCGCTCCACACCAGCGTTCCCGATCTTCTCGACCTCAACACCACACAGACACAGAGCCTCCTCCAGGCGCACTCCCTCGCGATCGGTACGTACCCGGTCGACGGCAATCGTATGGGTCCCGGCAAATGCAGAGGAGCCGAAAAGGCTTCTTCCAAAACGCGCGCCTTCTTCATCGGCCCAATCGACCAGTCGAATCGTAATCGGAGGCCTGCCACGAAAATCCTCAGAGAAGCTGCGCAACACCTCAAGGCCAGCCGTAACGCCGAGGCAGCCGTCAAGCCACCCGCCATTCGGCACAGAGTCAAGATGACTCCCCAGGATAAGGGCACGGTCCGAATTGCCCTGAAGCGTCGTCCACGAGTTCCCCGCGGCATCGTAGTGATGCTCGACAGGAAGCCCCTTGAGCTTGCCCTGAAACCATTCTCGCGCCTTGAGCCACGTCGGACTCCACGCAATGCGTTGCGCGCCATTCTCATCGGCCGTCAGCGCGCGAAGCTCCTCAAGGTCCGAAATCACCCTAAGCGGATCAACCGGCATGCTCTCCTCCTGAAGAAGACAGGTTACTCCCATTCCAGGGTGAATACTGCCATTAGATTTGTGTACGAGTTGGAGTCCGCAAATCCTCAGAGCCGTCTCCTGATACGCTTCCTACGACCGACATTCCAGGGTCACCGAATAAGAAAAGGCACCACAACATGAGGAAACGGAACAGTGTATCTCGGGAACTGATCGCATTCGGTTGCATTACACTTGCGGTTGGGCCGGTAGCCAACCTGACCGCAAACGCACAGCAGCTGGACGTTGCCCGCGGCGGCTCCACGGTCCTTGTCGAGCCCTATGCGGCAAACATCGTTCGTGTAAGCATCAGCCTGCAGCGCGCCGATGCCCTTGCAGTCCCCGGCTACGGCATCTCCGCAAAAGCGTTACCCACCGGCTGGGTCGCTGAGAAAGATAAATCCGGAGATGTACTTCGGTCGTCGCGAATGATCGTAACAGTCTCACCCGAAGGCGCCAGGCGGACTCCGACCGGAACTGCCGCGGACATTGCGAAGTTTTTCAACGGTTCCACGCCGGGCATCGGCCTGTCGATCAAGACACCCGAGGGTGCATCCCTGTTGGAATTGCACGGGTGGCAGATGTCGCTGCCCAACCACAAAGACGGCAATGCCGACATCCTCTATGATCGCCGCCCCAGCGACCCACCATTCTTTCAGGTGGGCGCCACCTTCGTCTCACCGCCCGACGAACATTACTACGGCCTGGGACAGAATCAGGAAGGGTATCTCGATCGCCGCGGACATGTCGTTCGTTGCGCACACGACTACAACGCACCATCGGGCCAGAGCGTCTGCGTCCCCTTCGTCGTCACCAACAAAGGCTACGGAATTGTGTGGGACAATCCCTCTGCCACCACCGTCGCCTTTGGCTTCAACGACTCGACCCGCTGGACCTCCGATGTTGGGCAACGCGTCTCCTTCTTCGTAATCGCCGGCAAGACCTACGACGAGATCTACTCCGGATACCGCCTGCTGACTGGCGACACTCCGATGCTCCCGAAATCCGCATACGGATACATCCAGTGCAAGCAACGCTATTCAAGCCAGGAAGAACTGATGGCCGTCGCCAAAGGCTATCGCGATCGTCACTACCCCATCGACGATCTCGTCATCGACTGGTTTCACTACACGAAGATGGGGGATATGGACATGGATCCCGCAAAGTGGCCCGACCCCGTGGCTATGAACAAGCAGCTCCACGAGATGAACTTCCACACCATGATCAGCGTGTGGCCGCGCTTCGTCCCCGAAGACCGTTACTACGCAACCCTGCTGAAGAATGGCTGGTTCGAGCATCTCGCCGATGGAACACCAACCAACGGGTTGCCCTATGACCGCGCCGGTTCAGACATCGACACCACCAACCCCGATGCGGCGAAGTGGTACTGGAACATCATCAAGGAAAACTACGTCAGCAAAGGCTTCGATGCCTTCTGGGCCGATGAGACAGAGCCCGATCTCCCGCCGAATGGAAGCTACTTCCACATCGGCCCCGGCACCCAGTTCTTCAACGTCTATCCCCTCTTCCACACCGCGGCGTTTTACAACGGCTTCCGCACGGACCTGCAAACCCGCGCACTCATCCTCGCCCGCGACTCATACCTTGGTGCGCAGCACAACGGCACCATCTTTTGGTCGTCAGATATCAGCGGCAACTGGGACACTTTGAAGCGCCAGATACCCACCGGCATCAACTTCGTCGCCTCCGGCATGCCTTACTGGAGCACCGATATCGGCGGCTGGCAGTATCTGCCTGCATACCACAAGCCTGACCACCCGCCTCTGCTCGATCCATCCGACGCCCGCGAAAACATCGGTCACTACGACGACTATCCCGAACTCTACGTACGTTGGTTCGAATATGGCGCATTTCAACCCAACTTCCGCAGCCACGGCAGCCGCCCGCAAAACGAGGTCTGGTCTTACGGCAAACAAGCCGAGCCGATTCTCGTCAAATACCTTCGCCTGCGCTACCAGCTCATGCCATACCTCTACTCGCTCGCTCACATGACCCACGAAACCGGCGCACCCTTTATGCGCGGCCTGTTTATGGACTTCGGCCAGGACCCGAAGGTCGCAAATATCGGCGACGAATACATGTTCGGGCCCGCGCTGCTTGTCGCTCCAGTGGTTGAACAGGGCCGCACCTCCCGCGAGGTCTACCTGCCCGCCGGTTCAGACTGGTACAACTTCTGGACGAACGAACGAATGCATGGTGGCCAGACGATCACAGTCGACGCACCCATCGACATCATCCCGCTCTTCGTTCGCGCCGGCTCCATCTTGCCTCTCGGAGAGCCAGTCGAAAACACAAACCAGATCCAGAAGATCGCCACGTTGCGCATTTATCCGGGCGCCGACGCCGATTTTGATCTCTACAACGACGACGGAACGACCTACGACTACGAAAAGGGCAACTCCCAGTTGACGCATCTACATTGGTCCGACCCCGCCGGCAAGCTTTCACGCACGGGGGCCGTGCTTCCCACAGTCTCCGAAAACAGCTTGATCGAAGTTGTCGGGGCCGGCAATCCGCGATAATAGCTGCGCTTAACCGCGGCTATTCCTTGCTCAGCACGCTCACGGCATACGGCTCGAGCTTCACCGAACCAACGCGTCCGCTCCCAAGCACGTCCGTCATCTGGCCCGGCAAAGTCACTGTCTCCACATCCTTCCCGAAGTTGATCAGTATCCACACAGTCTTCTGATCGCCGCTCTTCCCCTTCTTGCTGCGCACATACAGGTCCACACCCTTCGGAAGGTCGATCGGCAGACGTGCAATTCCGCTCGTATCCACCATCCACTTTGCCGCCGCGGCCATTGTGCTTTCGTCCAGCCACGCACCGATGTAGGTAATGCTCCCCTTGCCTACCGCCCTCGTAATCGCCGCCGGTTGTCCATCGAGCCATCCGTTGCTCTTCCCATAGCGCATCAGCACATGAGCCTGCGGGTCCTTCACGCTCAACTGCTCCGCCCATATCTTTCCCGAGCCGGAGCCCCAGTCGCCCGCAACAGGCACGTCCTGATCCAGCGCATAAAACTGCTCCACGCGACCACCCAGCATTCCGGTCAAAGGACCGGGCTGCCGCTCCGGTTGAAGTCCGTTGTCGCCGTTCTTCATCGCGCTGCGCTGCCCGAGCACCAAGTGCCCACCACCGTTCACGTAGTCCATCAGATTCTTGGCCTGCGCATCAGTCAGCACGTTCAACGCCGGCGCCACCACCAGCTTGTATTGGCTCAACGACACCGACGGCGAGACAATGTCCACGTTATGCACCTGCGCGCGCAGCGGCCCATAGTAGCTGAATAGTGCCTCCTTCGGATCGAACGCCTGGTTGTGCCTCTGCCAATTGATCGCCCAGCGGCTGTCATACGAATGCAGCAGAGCCACCTCGGAGTGCGGCTCAGTCCCGCTCAACGCCGGCCCGGCCTTCTCGAACTCACGTCCCAACTGCGCGACCTCATCGTAGAGTGGGACCGGTGAACCGTCCGCGCCCACCAGCGTGCCGTGGTACTCCTCTTGACCGTTTAGCGCGCTGCGCCACTGCCAGTACGACACAGCATCGGCACCATGGCCGACGTCGTGCCACGCCATCGCCCGAACTTCACCCTTGTCCAGAGCATTGTTGTCCTTCGACCAGTTCACAAAGCCCGGCTGCGTCTCCATCACCCAAAAGTTCTTGCGCAGAAAGCCCCGCGTCAAATCATGAGCCGCGCCATTGGACACAGGGTTCAAATGCCCCGTCCCCACATAGTCGTCCCACGAAGCAATGTCCAGGTCCTGACTCACGGTGTAGTGGTCATACGCATCGAAGAAGCCCATCATGTTCGTCGTAATAAACTGCCGCGGATCGCTGTGCTCCCTGATTTTGTCCAGCTGTACCTTCTGGTAGCTACGCCACGTATCGCTGACGAACCGGCGCCAGCTCAGCAGCAGTCCGGGATTGCCGTAGGTTGTTTCAATGGGAATCTGGCTCCAGTCCGAGTAGGTCTCGCTCCAGTAACTCGTCGTCCATCGCGCGTTTAGATTACCCAGCGTGCCATACCGGGCCTTCAGCCAAGCCTGAAACTGTAGCTTCGCGTCCGCGCCATAGGACTCGCGTGCATACTCGTTATCGATCTGCCAGCCGATCACATTAGGATCGTGGCCAAAGCGAAGCGCCATCTGTTCTGCCATCTTGCCGGCCAGCTCGCGGTACTTTGCATTGGACCAGTCAAACTGCTGCCTGTTTCCATGCTCGTCTTTGCGGCCATCCTCCATCGTGCGCAGCGTCTCGGGATACTTCGACGTCAACCAAGCTGGCGGCGCCGCGCTCGGAGTACCCAGCACCACAGCGATCTGGTGCTTCTCCGCCATTCGTATCGCCCTCTCCACCCAATCCAGATCGTAGTGGCCCTCGCTGGGCTCCATCGTGCTCCACGCGAACTCAGCAATGCGAACGAAACGGATATCCGCCTTCTCCATCAGAGCTAGGTCGGCGTCCCACCGCGACTCCGGCCACTGCTCCGGATACCACGCAGTCCCCAGATAAAGCGGCACTTTTGGCTCCGGCCTCGACTGCACCTGCGATGAAACGGCAGCGGCGAACAACATGACACTCGAGATAACAAACGTGAATGTAGCGAAGCAAGCAATACTTCGGATCAGTTTCATTCAATGTCCTTTGCTGAATCAGAGCCCTGAAAGATCCTACTCTGACCGTCTAGGCAGAGACTCGAAGGCCCGCCTGCCGCAGCGTCTCCGCAGCAGACTCCGGAGTAATATCACGCTGCGGAGATCCCAGAAGTTCATACCCCACCATGAACTTCCGTATGCTGGCCGAACGCAGCAGCGGCGGATAAAAGTGTGCATGAAACTGCCACTCCGGATACTCGTGTCCATCACAAGGCGCGGGATGCAATCCCATCGAATAAGGAAATGGAGTATCGAAGACCTCGTCATAGGTCGCAGTGACGGTCTTCAAAATAGCCGCAAAATCTGACCGCTCCTTCTCTGTGAATGCCTGTAGCTGTTCCACATGCCGCCGCGGCAACACCATCACCTCAAACGGCCACACAGCCCAGAAAGGGACGACGGCAACAAAGCTCGCGTTTCTCGCCACCACACGTTCCCCAAGAGACTCTTCCATCTCCTGGTACTCACAGAGCAACACCGAGCCGTACTTCCCAAAATACTCTTGCTGCCCCCCCAACTCCGAAACCACCTCGTTGGGAACCGACAAGCTCGCCCATATCTGCCCATGCGGGTGCGGATTGCTCGCCCCCATCATCGCCCCGCGGTTCTCGAATATCTGTACGTAGCCGATATCGTACCGCGAGCCCAGCTCCACACACTGCTCCGTCCACACGTCGACCACCGCACGAATCTCCGCGACCGACATCTTCGCCAAAGTAAGATCGTGCCGCGGCGAAAAGCAGATCACGCGACACACTCCGCTCTCCCCTTCCGCCACTAACAACCCCTTGCCGCCTTCATCGCTCGAAAATCGCGGCGCATCCAGCTTGAGCGCCGCGAAATCATTCTCAAAGACATACGTGCTGGAATACTTCTCCGTCCGCACTCCGCCCGCACGAAGATTCCCCGGACACAGATAGCAGTCCGGGTCGTACGAAAGCGCGACCGTCGCAGCCTTCGCCTCCGTCTGCCCCTGCCACGGCCGTTGCGTCCGGTGTGGCGACACCAGCACCCACTCCCGCTTCAATGGATTGAACCGCCTATGGGGGTTCTGCTGCGCCAGCGGATTCACGCGACACCACCCTGCTTCGCCAGGGCAAACGCCCCATCCGCGGGCGCACACACAAAGCAGTCCGCCTCAATCCCTGTCTTCGCGGCGTACTCTCGGCGCACCGTCGCGACAAACTGTTCCGCCGCCTCCGCACGCACCACATTCACCGAGCAGCCTCCAAACCCGCCGCCCGTAATCCTGGCCCCGAAACACTCCTTCTGCTGCATCGCGATCGCAACCAGCACATCGACCTCCTCGCAGCTCGCCGCAAAATCGTCCCGAAAGCTTGCGTGCGCCTCCACGAGCAGCGCTCCAAACCTCTCCAAATCGCCCTGCAGAAGTCCCGCGCGCGCCTCCACCACCCGTGCATTCTCCGTGATGATATGCCGGCAACGCTTGAAGCTCGCCGAAGACATCATGTCTCTGCATGCCTCCAGGTCCTCCAGCGTCGCATCCCGCAGCAGCTTCACTCCAGGACGCTCCCGTTGCAACACCGCCTGTCCGGCCTCCACCTCAGAGCTCCGATCACCATACTCACCCGTCGCCACCGCGTGCTTCACCATCGAATTACAGATCACCACCCGCACCTGGTCCGGCAACGGAAGCAATTCATACTCGAGCGACCGGCAATCCAACAGCATCGCACGGTGCGCGACGCATCCGGCAACAGCAAACTGATCCATGATGCCGCTCTTCGCCCCCACATATTCATTCTCGGCCCGCCGACAAAGAGTCGCGACCTTCTCCAGCGGCAACTCCGCCTTCGCATGGCCCAGCAGCGCCATCGCCGTCGCGACCTCCACCGACGCGGACGAACTCAACCCCGCACCCAACGGCACATTGCCCGTCAGACTCAGGTTGAAGCCGCCGACAGCGACACCCTCCTTCCTGAGGCTCCACAGCACGCCCGTAGGATAGTCGCTCCACCCTCCACTCGGAGACTGCCCCAGAGACTCGATCTCGAGGCCTACCTCCTCGTCGTAGTTACTCGAATAAAAGACCGCGCGTCCATCCTCCCGCGCGCTGACAACCGCAACCGTATGAAAATCGATCGCCATTGGCATCACAAACCCACCCGTATAGTCGGTATGTTCGCCAATTAAATTCACCCGCGCCGGAGCGGCGAAGATCGCCCCCGACTCACCAAAGCGCTGCACATGCACCTGCAACGCCCGCTCTTTCTCCACCTTCATCCACAGCACCCGCACATTTGAAATTGCAAGACAAGATTCATCCTACAACCCGCCCGCCTAACTGTGTTTGTGGCTCTTTGCTCTAGCAGGGGCCCCGCCCATCCGCCGAATCTCGCTCCCCGCCAACAGGAATCCCCCAACCCCGTACGTATAGCTCGCCGTCGGCTTGAACGGCGCCGGCTCCGCCCCCGTCTGCTGGATGCATCCAAGCCGTCCATCTGCGTAGACATGCTTCAGCATCCCTGCCCACGCCTTCGCAACAACCGGTCGATAGACCTTCCCATCCAGCAGGCCTTCGTTAACGCCCCACGCCAGCGCATACGTAAACAGCGCCGACCCGGATACCTCTGGCTCAGAGTAGTTGCCCGGATCAAGCATTCCCGCCCGCCAAAGCCCATCCGGCCCTTGCAGCGAAGCCACCCGCGCCGCCATCTGCTTCAACTGCGCCACGTACTTGGCCCGCGCCGGATCGTCATTCGGAAGATATTCGAGCGTCCTCACAATGCCGCCCATCACCCAGCCATTGCCCCGCGACCAGAACATCTTCTTTCCGTTCGCTTCCGTCTTGATCAGATAGTCGGCATCCCTCGCATACAAATGCTCCTGCTTGTCATACAGCAGGTCCGACGTCTTCGCCCACTCCTCATCCAGGTAGGCAATGTACTTCTTGTCGCCCGTGGCGGCATACATCCTCGACCAGACCGGCGGCGCCATAAACAGCGCATCGCACCACCACCACGAAATTGGTTTCCCAGGTTTCTTCGAAACATGCGGCACAGCCAGCAAAGCATCCAGCTCAGCCCGCGTAGGCGTAATCGTCGCAGCATCCTTCTTCAGCAAATAAAGCTCAAGGTAAGTCTGCGCCACACTCTGATCGTCTGCGTCCGGCAGATGCGACCGAAGCTGCCAATCGTATTTCTTTCCCATCGCCTCCATGGCATCGCGATACTTCGCATCGCCCAGCGAGTCGGAGGCCGCCATAAACCCGCTATAAAGCACGCTCCATGTCCATATTCGGTCGAAGTACTCTTGCGACCGCGCCAGCTGCCAGTCCCCGACCTTCCGCATTGCCACTCCGACCGCTGCCGGATCCAGCGACGACGACAGACCCGTCGCGATCGGTCCACCGTCATCAGGATCGTCACCGAAGTGTCGCGAATTGTCCTTCGCAATTCCTGCCAGCTGTGCAGGCGTTGCGTTTGCGTACGACACCTGCTGTGCCTCTGCCATCCACGGCTGCATTCCACACGAGCAGATGCCCGCGGCAACGGCCAACACCCAGAATCTTCCCTGAAAAAGCATTTTCCCACCTCAATTTCGAATCTAACTGAGGCAGAGCCAGATGCACAGTAGTCCGTGACGTCTGGCTCCGCTATAGTGAATGAATAAGGAACAAGCTAGAAGGTGAACCTTCCTGAGAACTGGAACGCGCGCGCGTCCGCAGTTGCAAAGTTGACCGTACCCAATGTAGCTGTATCCACATTGACACCGATCTGATTGTTCGAGGCGTTCTCACCAAACGTAACCGTGTTGGTTACGTTCTGGCAATCCACACCGAAGATAAACTTCGCCCGTTCCGTAATATCAAACGTCCGGCGAAGCGAAGCGGAGAGCCTGTAGATCCCGGGCCCGCGCAGGCCATACGGTGCAACACGTCCCAGATCGCCGATCGAGTAATCCTTCGAGTTGCAGTAGGGACCGCTGCTGGCGGTGCAGGCAACGCCTCCCGCTCCTATCCCCGAAGCTGTGCTTGGAATCGCTCCAGTGAGATAGCTCTTGGTTCCCAGGGTCGCCGCGGTGACGCCGTCACCCCATCCGCCATTTTGTCGCACAGCGCCATGGAAATTTGGATTCGCATCCGGCATGCACTGCCCCTGTCCCACATTCTGAGTCGCGTTGCAGGTAGCGACAAGCGCCAGAGGAATTCCCGACGAGTACTGGAATATCTCCGAAAACTGCCATCCACCAAGCAATGCCCGCACTGCGAATTTATCGCCGCCGATCTTGTTCTTGCCGAACGGCGAATCATAGACCCCGAAGATGCTCAGGCTCTGCGGCTGGCTGTTGATGCTGTTGGAGCGGTCGATGCGATTCTTCGAATAGTTCTGACCACTGGCAACATATGCACCCGGAATGTCGTATCCACTGCGCTGCGTACCTGCGTCGTCGATGTTGTGCGAATAGGTGTAGTTGATATTCAGGGTCAGACCGTGAGAAGCGCGTTGGCTCACGGAGAGTTGAAAGGCGTTGTAATTGGCGTTCGCAACGTTCGTGCCCCACGTATCCGTTGTGCCCGAATACTGTGGCTTCCACACCAGCATGTGCTGAATAGTCGCGTTGGAGTTTACCGCTGCAGCCGCCGTGTAGCCCGGATAAGGAATGGGAAGCGTCAGCCCCGTCGCCGCCTGCGCCGCCGCGATATTTGCTGGCGTAGCCGGCTTGCTCAGATTCGAGCCCAGGGCGAGCCACTTCGGATCAAGCTGACCGGCATACAACCCACGTATATTTGCTGCGCCGGCGATGAAGTGGCTCTGGCTACCAACATAGTTCACCGTCACAACCAGGCTGTTCGTGATCTCCCGTTGCATGCCGAAGTTATAGAAAGAAAACTCCGGTGCGCGACCCGAGAGATACGGATCCGCAAAGGCGATTCCCGTTCCGACTCCGCCCGAAGTACCCGTCGCGCCATTGCACTGAGCGATGGCCTGGCCGGAACATACAAAGTAGCCCGTACCTTGCAGCTGACTCGTAGCTGTGATTGGCGCAATACCAGGCAGAACGTAGCCTGGTCCACCGAAGTTCGCGTTGGGTGCCGAGAACCCCGGGTTGTTATTCAGATAGAACGCCGGTCCGGCCGACGGGCCCGCAGCACCGTCCGCAAAAGAGGTCGTGCTGTTGAAACCCGCCTGCCCGGTTCCCGTTCCAGCTCCGCCCGCTCCTCCCGTCCCGCCCGCATGTGAGTAGAGAATCCCCCATCCTCCGCGGAACACGGTCTTGTCATCTGCAGAATAAGCGAAGCCGAGCCGTGGTCCGAAATTCTTCCAGTAGGTGTTGACCGGAGTGCTGCACTCACAGCTGACGCCCGCACCGCGATGACCTGCAAATTGAAGCAAACCAGGACTGCCCGTGAGCGGGTTGATGAGATTCGGATTGAGGAAAGACCAGCGGTCCTGCGCCTCGCGATACGTCGGAAGGTAGTCCCAGCGCAGCCCAAGGTTCAGCGTCAACTTTGGAATGACCTTGTAATCGTCCTGGAAGTAAAGTGCGGCAGGATGGAACCGTCCACCTACAAGGCTGAACGGCTGCAGGGTCGCGCTCGAGCTGCTCACAGCGCCGAGCATATAACTGGCATAGGAATAGCCAGTGTTCGCGGTGTAGGTGGATCCCGTAAGGCTGGAGGTTTCCTTCACGCTGAAGTTCAGCGGAGTCGGCGTGGAGGGACCGTCAGCGGTGCTTGCATTGTTCTCCAGCCATTGGAACTGGCCACCGAAGTTCATCGAATGCTTTCCCTTCAGCAGATTGATATTGTCCAGCGCCGTGTAGGTCTCGGAGACGTTCGTGGTGGTAGGCGTATTGCCGACCCAACCGATTGCCGTACCGGTTGAAATACCGGCAGGAGGATTGGCTCCGTCGAACGAAGTATTGGGAAAGTTCTCCGAGGCCTGCCCGGCAGGAAGCCCGGTGACGCCCGCCGCGGTAAGAGCATACTGTGGGGTTCCCTGAGTAATATTTTGCACCGGCGGCCCGCCGAAGTTCATAAAGCCGTACTTGAACTGATTGACGAGATGAGGACTAAACGTAAAGGTGTGCTCAAGTTCGGCCCAGTGCCCGGCCACCGTTGACTTGGTGGAGGCGTAGTAGGGCACAGGCAGAGGCGCTGCGCCGGCGCTGGTGTACGGAACCGCGTGGCGGTTGCCGCCGGTGATCGCAAACGAGAGCGTCTGACGCGTAGAGATGTTGTAGTCGACGCGGCCCGAGTAAAGCCAGTTATCGAAGCCACTGGGAATGCCGCCGATGTAATTGTTTTGAATGGTTCCCGTCGTTGCGATCGTCGGGTCAGGCAGAAACTTCTGCATGTACTGCGTAATCGGCGAAAGCTGGCTGGCCGGAATCACATTGATCGGCGAACCATTCTTGACAGGGTTGCCCGACGCGCCGTTACCTGTTCCCGGACCATAGCCGTACTGATACCGGCAGGGACCATTCGTGCTGTGCGCCGTGCAACTCGCTAGCGTCGTTGGATCGTAAATGGGATAGTTGATCCCGGCGGTGTTCCCGAGGCCACCGTTGGCCGATTGAAAGCAGTTCCTGAAAATTACCCTGCCTCATGAGCAAAGTCGGAATGGTGGTAGCGGATGGGTTGGCGCCCAGACGTGAGCGAAACTTGTCATACGTTGCATAGAAGAAAAGCTTGTCGTGGCCATTGAATAAAAATGGAATCTTGACTGGGCCACCAACTGCAAAACCAAGCTCTGTCTGATGCTCAGGCGGTTTGGGTCCTGGGACAGTGACGAGCACTCCGTTCTGGACAACTTTCTGCGTGTTACCGCCGCCAGGCTTCGACGAGAACGACCATGCGTCGAAGGCAGTGTTCCGGAAGTAGGCAAAGACCGATCCGTGATACTGATTGGTTCCGGATTTGAGGTTGTAGTTTTCCAGGCCTGCGCCCTGGTACTCAGCGGAGAACCCGCTGGTGACAACCTTGATCTGGTCGATCGCCTCCAGGGGAACGATGTTAAAGACCGGCCGGTTATCCCCCTGCTGGCTCAATGTGGTCAACGGTAGTCCGTCGAGGTAGAGTTCCCCCAACCGCTGTCCTGTGCCGCCAATGATCGAAGAACGTCCACCGGGATTGACCTGCGCCCCCGGTAGCAGATTGGAAAATTGGGTAACGTCTCGCTGCTGGCTACCCGAAATCAAAAGCGGCAACGCCATATAAACGTTGTTCGAAATCGTGCCACCGAGCGTCGAGTTCGTCGTCTCAAGCGCCGGAGGAGTATCAGACACTGTGACGATCTCATTCTGGCTCCCTGTCTTCAGGCTGACATTGAGTCCAACATTGCTCAAGGCATCGACGATGAGCTTTTCCTGCTTGAATGTAGTGAATCCGTCGGCGCTTACCGTGACCGTGTAGGTGCCGGGAAGAAGCGGAGAGATGTTATAGAGACCGCCGGAAGAAGCAGTGCGCTTGGTGTCAACACCCGTAGCGTCGTTGTGCGCAACCACGACAGCATTCGGGATCAGTGCTCCCGTCGCATCTGTCACCGTACCGCTGATGGCGCCCTGCCCGCCACTCTGCGCCATCGCAGGCGGCAAGATCAACCCAACGCACGCGAGCATGATGAGAAGAATGCCAATGCCCCTCAATTGTCTCGCTGTCCACACGTGCCCTGACGCAGCACTATTCCTAAACAAATTCTTTCGCATCGCAGGTCTCCTGAAAATCCTTCAGTTTTTGAAACGTTCAACTCTCAGTCAAATGGTTCGACCATATGGATCGACTTATTGGCCCGCATCGGAATCTACGGGACTGCAGAAACGAATGTCAATAGAAAAATTATTCCCGCTTCAGGAATTTCCCAGCGCTCGTTTGGCCGCGACATCTCGCAGCACTGCATTGGCGATATGACAACCCAGTTCTCCAACGGCAAGAACAAGTTGGACGGCCTGAATCTCTACCGAACCACTCTTGCTTCCGGTTGAATTGTCGTGGCATCGCGCTGCCCTGCGACCGCGTTGACGAGAAATCCAAAGTAGAAGAGGGCCCCCGCACCGACCGATTTTTTGGTCGTACCTACTCCTCGCGCAGGACCTCGAGCGGCTTCCGCCCAAGGATGCGGTGGCTCGCAAGCCACCCCGTCGCCACCGTCAGAGCAGCAGTCCCCAAAAGCGCTCCCAGAGTCCAGGTCCACTGAAAGTGATACGCCACCGTAAGCCGTTTCAGCAGCACGCGCGCGATGATGTTCGCGAACAGAATCCCCACCGTCCCCGCAACAAGCCCAAGCACCGCAAACTCGATCGAAAACACCGTAGCAATTCGCCGACGCGTCGCACCCAGCGTCTTCAGCACCACCACCTCCCGAATCCGCCGGTACCGCGTCCCCGCGATCGAGCTCGCGAGAATGATCACCCCGGCAAAGATCGAAAACGCAGCCAGGAACTGGATCACATACGTAATCTGGATCACCACCGCCCGCACCGTCTCCAGTGCCTGCGCCACATTGATCACCGTCACTGTGGGATAAGCCTTATACAACGCCCGCTGCAACTCCCCCACACGCACCGGATCAACATGCACCCCTCCATACCAAACGACCGGCAGACCCGAAAGAGCAGCCTGCGGCAAAATAAACTCCGCTCGCGAATAAGCATGCTGCCCATCGGCCTTCGTCAACGCGACCACAGTAGCGACGATCTGGCTGTCCTGCGCCGCAAACGTAATGTGCGACCCCACATGCACACCCAGTCGCGGTGCCTGCCGCTGGTCAATCGCGACCACCGCTCCCTTCTCGTCCGCCCCCCACCACTTCCCTTCCACGACCTTCGTACCCGGAGGCTCACTCGCCGACCAGCTCAGATTGATCGATCGCAGCATACGCCTCGGAAAGTTTTTCAACTTCGCCTCATTCGCCGGCACCCCATCGATATCAATCACCCGCGACGAAATCACCGGCAGCAGCTCCGGCTCAACCGTGACACTCTTCTGCGACTTCAGTAGCGTCCGTATCCCATTAATCTCGCTGTTCGTAATATCGATCAGAAAAACATTCGGCAGGTTGGGCGCCGCCGAAATATGTAGCTCCGACACAACAGCCTTCTGCACCAGATAGACCGTCATGATCTGCATCACACCCATTCCCAGCGCCGCCAGCAGCGCCGCCGACGGGTTTCCCGGTCGATATAGATTCGCCAGCCCATGTCGCACCGCCGAAGGCAGGTGCAGCCGAGTCTTCGACAGAAAGAATCGCAAACCCGCCAGCACAGCGGCCGAAGCAAGCAGCAGCACCCCAAGCACAAGAACCAATCCCACCGAAAACACCTGACCCACAACAACAGAATCACTCAGCGTAGTAGCAATCGCCGCCAGCCCCGCAAGAATCAACACCGCCGCCCCGATTTGTGCAAGGTTCTTCGTAATCTTCCGCCAGATTCCCGCCACAAATGGATCGTCGTTATCATCCACCGCCCTGCGCAAAATCAGGATCGGCCGCACTCCCCGAATATCCAGCAGCGGCGGCAGCGTAAACAAAAGCGTCGTCAGCGTCCCGACGGCAAGCCCAGTCAATACCGTACTCAGCTGCACATGCAACTCTGTATCCACATGGATCAGCTTCGCCAGCAGATAAGGAAAGCTCAGCTGCACCCCAACCCCGAGCGCCACTCCGAGCACACCTCCGGCCGCGCCCAGCAAAAGCGTCTGCAGCAGATAAATCTTGATGATCTGCCCCGACCGCGCCCCCAGCGACTTCATGATCGCAATCGTATCCAGCCGCTGTTGCAGATGCGCCCGCATCGCCATCGCCACGCCGATCGCGCCCAGCACCAGCGCCACCAGGCTCATCAGCGACAGCAGACTCGTCGCGCGATCCAGCCCCTGAGTCAGCGCCGGGTTCGTCTCGCGGTAGTCAATAATTTGTGCCTCTGGCAGTAGCTTTTCCAGCCGCGTCTTCAAATCCGCCACAGCCTTGTCAGAGATCGGCGCCCCATTCCGTGGCCTCGGCACCTTGAACAGATACCGCTGCCCCGCGTGGCTTCCCGGAGCCAGCAGCCCACTCGACTCAAGCCCTTCACGCGAGATCAATACCCGCGGCCCGGCCGCAAAGCTGCTAGACAGCCTGTCCGGCTCATTCACCACCACCGACGCAATCCGAAAAAGCTTTGTACCAATCTTCAACTGATCGCCGACCTTCAAATTCAACCGAACCAGCAGATCGTCCGCGACCGCCACCGTGTCAGGCCCCAGCACCGTCTTCAACGGCGCAGCGGGCGCCAGTTCCACCTCGCCATAAAACGGATACACCGCAGGATCGACCGCCTTCAGCGAAACCAGCAGCGGATCAAGCGTCTTCGCAGATGAAGCCATCGAGAGCAACTCCGTCACCGGAGTGATCGCGTCCCCGCTCGCCTCAATCTCATCCAGCCCCTTCTGTTCCTCCACCGTCGGCTGTTGAAACATCCGCGCCGAAAGATCAGCCGCCATAATGCTGCGCGCCCGGTCCAGCAACGTGCTCCGAAACGAAGAAGAAAAACCCCGCACACCCGTCAGCGCCGCCACGCCAATCGCAACAGAAAGTATGACAAAGAAAAACTTCCCTCGCGACGAATGCATCTCGCGAGCAGCGATCTTCGCAGCAGAACGATAGCTGAGCGCCGCCATCAGCCCTCCGCTAGCGCAGCTTCGCGCGGAGCGGCAGCCGGGTTCGGATTAATCTCATCCGCAATGATCAACCCATCGCGCAGCACAATGCGCCTGTCCGCATACGAGGCCAGCACCGGATCATGCGTCACCAGCACCAGCGTCGTGCCCTCCGTGCGGTTCAGGTTCAGCAACAGCTCCAGCACATGCGCTCCATTTGTCGTGTCGAGATTTCCCGTCGGCTCGTCTGCAAGCACAATCGGCGGCCTCAGAATGAACGCTCTCGCCAGAGCCACCCTCTGCTGCTCACCACCGGAAAGCTGCACCGGATAGTGCTCCATCCGATCGCCCAGCCCAACACTGCTCAGCAGCTCGCGCGCTCGTCCCAGGCCACTCTCTCTCGAATCGGCGTTCAACTCATGCGGCAGCAGAACATTCTCCAGCGCCGTCAACGTCGGAATCAACTGATACGACTGGAAGACAAACCCGATCGTCTTGCCCCGCACCTGCGCGAGCTTGTCCTCCGGCAGGTAGCTGATCTCAGTGCCGTTCAGGCGAACGCTCCCCGCACTCGGCGTATCCAACCCCGCCAGCAACCCCAGCAGCGTCGACTTCCCGCTTCCGCTCGACCCCATCACTGCAGCAAACTGCCCCTGCGGAACGGTAAAGTCCAGCCCCTTCAAAATGTCTACCGTGCGGCTGCCATTTCGGATGGACTTACGAAGTCCTTCAATAGAAATCATCGGAGTCGGTTGGCTCAACTGGGTCGTTCCCCTTCCCACTTACTGCTTACCACTTACTGTTGGATACGCTCTCGACTGCGGTTTCGTTCTCTTGTGGCGTGGCCGGTGGCTCTGCCCAATACACTCCGACCCTGACGGTTTGGTACCGTGTAGACATGCGGAGAACTGCTTCCACAGCTATTCTAGCGGTCTTGGCCCTCTCCCTTCTCGGCTGCCGGACCAGCCAGACGAACAAACAGCCCGAAACACGGGACCCGAGCCCACCCGCAACTGCAGCAGAAGGTCCCGTCGCTGCCCCCCAGCCATCTCCGGCAGCGGCCAATGACAAACGCCCCCTCATCGTCTGCTTCGGCGACAGCCTCACCGCCGGCTACGGCACCGACCTCGACAAAAGCTACCCCGACTACCTCCAGGCCGACCTCGACGCCCGCGGCTACCACTACCGGGTCGTCAACCAGGGCATCAGCGGCAACACCACCAAAGACGGCGTAGAACGAGTCGACGGCATCGTCGCCATGAAGCCCGCCGTCGTCGTCGTCGAGTTCGGCGGC
Organism: uncultured Acidobacteriaceae bacterium; assembly: GCA_963720955.1. GTDB lineage: Bacteria > Acidobacteriota > Terriglobia > Terriglobales > Acidobacteriaceae > Edaphobacter. The sequence continues at coordinate 62,646 of CAVRHK010000013.1, forward strand.
AACGATGGCCTCCGCGGCCTCCGCATCGAAGACTCGCGCGCCAACCTCGACAAGATCGTCGCCACCCTCCAGGCGAGCGGAACAAAGGTCGTACTCGCCGGCATCACCCTCCCTCCCGACTACGGCCCCGACTACATCAAGCAGTTCAACGAAACCTACTCCCTGCTCGCCAAAAAATACAACGTCCCATTGCTCCCCTTCCTCCTGAAGAACGTCTTCGGCGTCGAAGGCATGATGCAGCGCGACAACACCCACGCCACCGCCGAGGGCAACAAAGTCGTCGCAAAAAACATCCTTCCCCTCGTCCTCCCTCTGCTCAAAAAATAACGTCGTCGACACGCCTCCCTGTTGTTGTTGTTGCTGTTGCTGTTGCTGTTGCTTGCGCACTTGCTTTTCTTGTTGTCATCCCCTGGGGATCTGCTGTTTGCACCTGTCTTTCGGCCCTTGACCGCCCTTTGCAGGACGTCCAAATAGCTGGTAGATACGACACTCAATCGCTAGACTGTGTGCTCCGAAGTTTGGAGGCTCCATGAGACGTCCACTGTTCACAGTTGCGGTGCTCACAATGGTTGGTGCAGGAATGGCACTCGCACAACCTGCGCCTTCCACGAGTCCCTCGGAAGGCCTTGAACTGCTCAAACAAGTGGCCCAACACTATGCTGAGGCCAGGTCCTATTACATCGAGTTAGCCGAAGAGAATACAACAAGCACCGAATACAGCCACTCCTGGCAAAAGACACTCCTTACCGCCGCTGAGGCTCCCGGAGATCGCTTCCACTTCGAGGGGCATGCTTACGGCAGCAGCGCTATGAAGGTAGCGGACGGAAAGTCTGTCTGGATCTATCGCCTCGACGAGCATCAGTACACGGCCAAACCCCAGCCAACCGAGGTCTCCGCTCAGCAAACAGCGGTACCCATGTCCGAGGGAACTGTGTGGCGAGCGGAACATCTGATCAAGCAATGGAGCGACCTGGTTAAAACACTTAAGTCAGCGGACCGTCTTGGGGATGCCCCTCTCATGGTGAACGGCCGCGAAGTTCGCTGCAATGTTGTCCACGTCCAAAACTCCGACAAAAAACGCGTGCAACCCAATTGGGCATTCGACGAAACGATATGGATCGACAAGACCAATGAGACCGTTTTGAGGACCATCGTTCACTTGGATAACTACCTTGATCGAATCCCCCTTCAAGAGGAGATAATCACCACTTTTACAACCACCGAACTTAACGGCCACGTGCGCGAAGATCTCTTTAGTTTCACGCCTCCTCCGGACGCGAAGCTCATCGCCGAATTTCCCGACCCGGAGAAGGCCGTTGGAAATGTCAATTTGGCAGGGAACCCAGCGCCATCTCTACAGCTGCGGTCTGAGGACGGCAAGGTGGTTGCGCTCGACTCGTTCCGTGGCAAGCCGGTTCTGCTGGATTTCTGGGCTACGTGGTGCGGTCCCTGTGTAGCAGCCCTTCCTAAACTTACCCAGATCTATCAGGAAGCCAAAGGCAAGGGCTTAGTTCTGCTTACGGTCGATCAGGACGAAGAAGCGAATACGGCCGCCGAGTTCCTGGCGAAGAAAGGGTACGCCTGGCATAACTTCCATGACGGGGATGGTGAGATTGAAAGACTTGTGGGCTCATCCGGGATTCCGCGAACGATGCTGGTCGACGGCCACGGGAAAATTGTTTATGACGCCAGCTGAATGGAGGAGGGTGAACTGCGCAAAGAGATCGCAAAGCTTGGTCCGGAATATGCACCTTTGTTACCGAAGCCGAAGGTCGCTCCGTGCGTTGCTTCCAAGTGATGCCTATACCGCCTCTCCAGTTTGCACCACAGGGTCAGATAACAATAAATAACTCATTCTACGTGGGTTGTTAGTCCCCCATTTTTCTTTCATTATTTTCCACCCAAAAATCACATGTCAAGGCCCAGAACCACCTAACCCATTACCTAACAACAACATCCACCTGGCGTATCAGTTATATTCAAACCGCTATACTGAATACATAGATCGAAAACGAGCTAGCCCCGGATGGGCATCCGGGGCTAACTCGTTTAGATGCAATATTTTGGACGCAACCCATGTACTATCAGTATTTTACAGGCAAAGCACTGCCGTAACCTAAAGAAAATAAAGCACTTGCGCGCAGGCAATGAGGGGGGAGGGAACCCACCTGAACGGAAAGAACAAAACGGCGGCGAGGTACGAGTCAAGGGGTGATTAAAGCCGAAAGGAAGAGGAACCGTGCGCCCGGAAGGAGTCGAACCTCCGACCTACCGGTTCGTAGCCATTTCTTACTTGTTTTTTTCAATGGTATAGAGTGTTTTTCGAATACCACCATCTTCCAGCATTTATCAGGGTTCGGCGCTTTACGCAGAATTATCTTGCCCCATTCTTGCCCTCACCGGCTCATCCACCTTGGAGTCATTCGGGAAGTGAGATGGGAAGGCTTTCGGGAACGCGAGCGCATGAAAGGAATCCGAAGTATTTCATCCTAAAATCACGCAGAGGTCCCAAGGCTGTGAGGCTAATGAGGTATTATCCTCCAACTTGATTCTTCTATCGATTCGGCTTGAATCCGGCCCAACCTCGAGACCCAGGCCCGCAGTTCCTATTCATGGCAAGTTCAACCTGTTCCCGGCACCGCAGGGTTGCCGCTTTGTTTGCCTTCACACAGGAAGTGCCACATGGATCAAACAGTCATTCTTGGCTGGCTGCAGCAGCTCACGGGCAGTCTGAAGCCGGCGCCGGGCACCAGTGCCGACGCGCTTTCCACTCTGCAACGACATCTGGCGCAGCAACTGGCGGCTGACCCGGGCTTCACTGTCTCAGGGAACCGGCCGCAGCACGAAGCTGCGAAGGTGGAGCCCACGATTGATCTCTCGGCGCGGTTCAGTCACCTCTCGGAAGTGTTGTCCGCACCGCCTGGCGCTGCCGGCGTTTCTACGCCTGCTCCGCTGGTGTTCCGGCGCGAGACCGCATTCAGCAGCAGCCTGCTGGGTAACTCGGTTCCGCAATGGGGAGCGGGAATGGCTCCAAGCCAAACCTTCGGACCTTTCCTCGATGAGGACGGCCTGCTGATTTGGTTCGATTTCTTTTTCCCAACCCGGCTGGTACAGGTGTTCCTGCAGGGAAGCTCCACACCCGCTCTTTTGATACCCCTATGGGGCGCTCTCACTTCAAAAACGTCTTATCGCATCGAAGCCGGCAGTGCGTGGATTGCCTCCGGCCTGATTGCCAAATCCGCGGCCCTCAATGGCTTCTACACCGGCGTGAAAATCAAGGGGGGCTCGCTCGATTTTGCTCATGCCGTCACCATAAGTTCCGGGACCATCATCATCCCGCCGAACAACGCGGCCAACCTGCACCTTGATCTCGATCAAAATTCAGTCAACTCGACTTCAGTGGACGCGGGTCTCGACGCCAAAGACGCCGTCATAAAGATGCCGGAGACCCTCGAGCTGAAATTCCCCTCGACCGGCGGCGCGCTGATACCCGGGAATGCCTCCTGCACGGTCTTCGGTTGTGACGTTGATTTTCAATTCAAGAACGCCGCGCCGGTCTGGATCCCCGCCATCGGGCAGATCCTGGTTCCCTACTCCGTACAGACCAACCGCGAAGCGACGGACACTTTTGATGTGGCCTCTTCGCAGTCGGAGCTCTGCCCGCTCGCAGGAAGCGCAAAGTTCGACGTAAACAGTGGATGGCTGTTGCCTGCCGCCAACGTCGACCCGAAGCAGTTGGGCCAGGCGGCGGGAACCGGCGCTCTGTGTATCGGCTTAGCAAACGGAATTTCCGCCAGCTGGGAAGGACTGACCGGGGCCGATACCGTTCTTGTCCACCCCGCCATTCTGGCTGAGCCCGGGCTGGTTACGGTGGTCGATTTCTTTGCCAGCAACGCTTATGGGAAACAGAAATGGATCCTGTGGAGAAACGCCGGCAGTAAGCATCACTCCGAAATCACTCTCACGTTTGGTCCAGCCTTCCCATTCATCTTTATTATCTCGGCGTTGAACAGCGAAGCCGTCTTCTACTTCTGTGCTCACAAAGCGTCGCTGGACCGGCCAGTCGATGCCAATGGCGCGCCGTTCCGCATCGAGTCCACCATTGCCCTGGCTGCCATTCTGCAGAATGGCAGCGACTTTCAGGCGATGCTGCAGGACAATGACCTGTTGTTTGACGGAAATCCCGACAAGACTGGCGCTTTTGAGCGTCATTCCCTCGCCCTGCGCAACGCATTCTTCGTGATGAGCCGTCCCTACAGCCTTTTCCTCTTCGGCAAGCTAGAAAACGGCAACGAAATCACCAGGGGTTTTGCGGCCTTACTGTTCGGCATCTACGAATATCTTCCCACCCTGCCCGACCCATACGTAGCCAGTTACACCGCCTTCCTCCGTGATCGAGCAGCTCGCGGCTTTGGTCAACTGGAGAACGCCCTCGCGGGTTTTGTAAAGTGGCCCGATCCCTCCGGCGCGCCCCTCGCCGACGCCGAGCAGCCTGACGATCCCGCGTATGTCTACTTTCGGTTGGCGCCGCTGGACCAGTCGGTGGTCCTTCAAACCCTGGAAGCCGGGCCTCAGGAGACACAACCCCCGTTTCCGACCCACAACGTGGCCGCCGCAAAAACGCCGCGCAGTTTTCAGACCGGGGTACGCACCTTCAATGCTGACGTGAGCGCCAACGCCAGAGTTTCCATACCGCTCACGGCAACCACCACAGTCACGCAAACCACCCCCTCCCGCTCTGTGGACAGCTTCAACGCGGTGAGCCTGCAACCAGCCATCCAGGCCAGCGATGTGGACTCGGTCGTGGCCAGCCTGGAAGCAAATCCCCTGTTCGGTCACATCGAGGACAAGGCACGTCTGGTCAACCAGACCCTCGATTTGGCCCCCAGCGATTCTTCGCAAAACTCATTCTCGGTAGCGTCGTTCAAAGCTTCGCCGACGATCAGTCTCCAGCAAGCGACCGCCCGTATGGGTGGACTGTTCGGGCCCGACCTGTTCATGCTGCTCGACGTCTCCAGCAACGCCGACCAAATGGGCGTAAGCCTGGGGAACGCGCTCCGGGTCGAGGACGATTCATCTGGCAACACTCGGTTGCGTTCCGTCAGCACGCCGATTCAAGTCGCTAGCACCGGCAACGGAGGCCTTCAGCTTCAGATCCTGAACATGGATGTTGTGGTGAGCGCACAGAACCTGCGCGCCTTTACCCTCCCGCAAATATCCTGGGAGCCAATCTTCAATATTCCTTTACCGTTCAAGTACGACCCGGACGATGCGATCACCACCACCCCGGGACTTTTGGTGTACGACAATGACGGCATTCCCACACGAATCGCCTCTGAGAGCCCTTACCAGGTGCCGATTGCGCCGCTGTCAGTCACCAAACATTTCCTGAAAGAATTCAACGATCAGCACGAACCCCAGCCATTGTCTTCGGCCTTTACCCTGCCGTTCGCCCTGCTCGCCCAAGCGAATTTCACCCGCAAGGTGAAGGGAGCTCCCGAAGACGGTTGCCGCGTCCATTTCCACCGGCCGCACTTTGCCAAAGTGCATGGCGGCCTGCAAATCAGGACCCAGGCCCCGGCGGTTTCAGAACCAACGTCAAGGCCATCCTTTGAGGGTTGGACCCTTCAATGGGAACCCGAGGGTTTCTCGCCGCCGTTCATTAAGTGGGGTTTTTTCGGAACTCCGATCACCGGCAGCACCTTAGGCAAGAACGTACGGCACATCTTCAACAAGGAGTTCCAACCCGGCGGCGACAAACCGAAGGTGCCGCTGGAACAGATGGAAATCTCCGGCTATGGCGCCTCCATCTTCAGCAATTGGCTGGATGGAAAAGCTGCGATTGCCTTAGTAAGCCAGGCGACCTTCGAGGTTCTGGTGGGACGCACCGCCCACGAAGTCATCCAGGTCAGGAGCATCCTGTACCCCTACGCAGTCCACGTGGTGCGCACCATCACCTTGATGCGCTCGTCCAACGGCTACGTCTTCCGTTCCGACTCCGGATGGAAGGCCGAAAGCGATGGTTTTTACGACTTCAGTTATGACATCAGTTTCGACCATCCACCCGATCCTCCTATCCCTGACGTTCATGTAGGCGATCCTTTTATCATGCTCCACCAGCCCGTGAAGGGCGTCTCCAATGTGCGCGAGATAAAAGACAATCCCGATGCCGGCACCTTTACCTCCTCCTTCACCTTGAACGATCCGGACCTTCCAACTGCAGTCAAGAACCTGACGCCCGCGCAATTAGTAAGGGTCTTCGCCCAGTTCAACAACAAGAGCGATCCTTTGCTGGTCGAGATGCAGGCCGTCTCCTTCGATGCCGATGTCCACTTCGACAGCGTGGTCAGCGGCGGAGTCAAGGATCCCGTTCGTAACGACTTCGTGGTGCAATCCCGCAAGATGCTGGGCTATGTCCAACTCTCTCCTTCCTCCATCCTCGTTCCTCCGCGTGTATTCGCTGACTTGCTGAACTTCCAGAATGGCTCGCTGGGTGGACCAGTCAACTGCATCGTCGACATTGCGAACTCCAAGCAGACCATGCGCATCGGGAGGGTGGATGTGAATCCGGCTTTCGATGCCACCGGCCAGCGCGTCTTTGTCCCCGCTGCTCGCGGCTCGTTGATCCTGCCCAAAGATGGTTCGTGGTCGGTGGTGAAACAGAATGCCGATACCGGCGACGTGAAGCCGCTGGAAGAAGGTCAGAGCGTTCCTCTGATCAAGCCGAATGGCACTCCCGACTTCCGTATCGCCAACCCTGCCGACGCAGTAGTACCCACCTCCAAGGTGAACTTCGGCATCGTGCAATCAACCGGCACCCAGAAGGTGCTTTTCAACATTCCGCACTTCTCCCCCGGACAGTTCAAGTTGAAGAGCGATGCGACGTACTTTGCCGATGCCTACAAGCTGCTCAACGCCAAGAGTGTCTTTCCCAACCTCGCTAACGCTCTGCAGCTGACGAATGCTGAGAAGGAAGTTTCCATCCTGGGCGAGGGCCTCATGCAAATGCCCAACCGGGACATCAATTTGCCTACGTCGCTGCCGGATTACGATTTCATCAACGAGCCCAATATCATCAGGGTCTACGCCCAGTACAAGAACACGGCCGGCACCGGCGGCAAGCTGACTCTGGGGATCGATTCGGGTGCGGCGGACCTGGCCGATCGTTGGAAGGCCGCGCTCTCCGGCATGAGGGTCGTGGTCGATCTGGCTGGCTTCACCGAGGTGATGTGGGTAGACGGCAACTTCAACGCCTCCAGTGGCCTCGACCCCAAGTACGACTCACCCCAACTGCAGTTTGGCGATTTGCTCAAGCCGGTCGTGGAAATCCTCAAGGTCCTTGCCCTGCTCACGGGCGACGATTTCGACGATGGCATGGATGTCGGAATGAGCAATTCACCCGATAGCTGGGAATACAAGTTTCATTGCTCGCAAGACATACCTGTAATCCAGTTTCCCAGTCCGGAAGAACTATCCATTAATCCCAATCCTCCACTAAAGCTGGAAGCCGGCCTGAAAGTCGGTTTCTATTTCAATGAAGTATTGTCCATTCCCACCGACCTGAAACAACTGGTGCCGGCTTGCGGCGCTTTTGTCGACTTCCACGGCGGGATGCACGTCATGTGTTTCTCGCTGGCGGCCGCCAGCATCTATGCCGTCGGCCAGGTCGATCTCGGCATTGCCGCCGACACCAAGGCGGGAAAGTCGCTGCATATGAAGTTCGGCTTCGGAGTCGAGATCGTGGTCGGGCTTCCGGTCGTCGCCAATGTTTCCGTGCTGTACATGGTGGAAATTACGGCGGACATCGGCGATACGGCGCTCGATGTAGGCGCCATGATGATGTTTCGCGGCCACGCCGAGATCTGCGGTGGACTGGTGGGCATCACCATTCAGATTGAGGCCGGGGGCTCTGTTCACCATGACCTGGGGTCAGGGGAAACTGATTGCGTCGCCCAGGTCATATTCTCCATCAATGTCACGCTGCTCTGGGTCATTGATATTCATGAGTCCGACCAATGGCAGGAATCGCGTCAGATCGCTTAGAACGGTCTTCGACCGAGAAGGTAAATCGATATGCCACTTGCACCTCAGAAACTGCGAATACTGACTTTCCCGCAGCACATCGAGGGCGATCAGCTCAAGATCAACGCGCTGCTGCTGCCCACTCAGAAGCTGCTGAACGATACCTCGACCTTTCCCAGCCAGATCACCCCCGGCACCACGGTGGACCTGCCGAACTTCATCACCGCGAACTTCACCCTGGAATTGATCGCACTGAAGGGTCTTGGGACATATCCGTTCTCCGATCTGCCTAGCCTTTCGCCACAGGGTGTGACCGTGGAAACGCTCGCCACCGGGGCCGCGTTCCCTCCGGATCTTCCGGCGCTCTATGAACAGCTAGCTGCGCAATTCGAGATCGTACCAAAGGGATCCTCTAAGAACACCGAGGGCGCGGACAGCCCAAGAGCCCCCAGCGACGGCATCCGGAAGTATCTGCCGCAGTCCTATCGCGGCGCGTTCAACTTCACCCTGCCCCGCACGGAGTTCGCCAAGACCGACGACAGCTATCACTGCGCCATACGCAAATCTCCCGCACCCGACCCAGCCTTCCAGCAGTCTGACGACAAGATCACCTGGGGTCGCGTTATCGCCTACTGTTTGCGCCAGCCGCTCCTGGCAAAACGCATCGGCTTGCTTTATCAACTCGACATTCCTCTACCCACCTCGGACTATTTCAAGGATGGCGGCTGGGTGTACTTCCGTCTCCCACAGCCGGCCGATTTCGGTCTTGTCGACAGCGAGCTTGTCCAATACGCGGCCCGCGTTCCTCCCATCGACATACCGAGGCAGCTCTTTGCCGCTGTACTCTTCCCGGCTATTAAAGGACCGGTCCAGCCCCTCGGCAGCTTCGATACGCTGAAGATCGAGGCTGCGGATTACGATGATGGCTTTGCCAAGATCGTGCATGCCGCCCAGCCTGTCAGTGCCAACGTTCTCTCCGAAGAGCCCGACGGACTGCACGTGCAGAAGGACATGGGAATTCGCCTGGGATGGGATGACGAGCAGATCCTCATTTGGCAAAACCGGCAAGTGCTGGCCGACCCCGGCTCGGGCACGCGCCTCGACGCTCCTCTGGGCGTCTTTACTTATCGTGTCGATGTCCGCCAGAAAGGCCAGCCGGACTGGGGTTCGCTGGTGCGGATCCGCAACAAGAAGAAACTGACTCTCGCCGGCCAGTCCGTCAGCCCCGCCAAAACTGCCCTTGAGACCGGCGTCCAGGTCTTCCCTGTCAGGATCAACGCCGGGCCTTCGACGGACTACTGGCTGCCCAGTTACTTCACCCAGTGGTATGGTCCGTCCCTGGTCCTGCCCGACGACCGCGTCGCCCAGTTGGATGAGAGCGGCGCCCTCGCTGAACCTGGCACGTATTCCGACAAGAACATCCAAGCGCATCCTGAGCAGAAGGGCGGCTTGTACGAGCCTCTTCTGCCCGAGAACATTGAGCTGAAATACGGCAACGAATATGAATTCCGCGTCCGCCTGGGTGATCTTTCCGGCGGTGGCCCCCTCGTCGAAGACGACGAACTCAATGATGCCCCCGCTACCAGTTCTTCCATCGTCTTCCGGCGCTATGTGGCTCCAAAGCAGCTGAAGTTGGATCCCTCGCCGGCGCAGCCCGATTCCCGCACCGGCGTCTTTTACGATGGAGACTCCATCGATGTTTTCCGTCCCCGCCTTGGCTATCCTGCCCTGCTCTTCACCGAGATGGACACCGGCGACGCCTTTCAAAAACTTCTCGACGACAAGGCGTTTCTTCATGCTGGCAAGGTGCCTCCCGAAACTATCAAGGAACAGCGCGAGGTCAGCTACTTCGATCCCGACGTCAATCGCATACTTGTGATTGTCGAGGTCAAGACTCTCCTGCTCGACAATCTGGACTCCCTCAACCAGCGGGATCCATTCATCCCGTTGTACACCACCTTCCGCGATTTCCCAGAAGACCTAGAAGCAGCCTTCAACCTGCAACTGGAATATCGCGACACCAATGTCATTCACTTCGGCAACAAGATCGATCTCGGCGACCTGAACCTGTCGCAGACCGACATCGACAACGGCGACACTCTCGTCCTGCCAAAATCGCGCGACATCCGCGTCACCCTGTTCCCCGTCGCCTCCGACAAGGTCGACAAGCCGGATTACTTCGGCTTCGCCGAGACTCTGTTTGCCGGCAAGTTCGCGCGCACCGGTGAGCCCGTGCAGTTCTTCCTCCGCCAGAATGCGACCCAGGAGCAGAACCTCTTCCGCAAAAACCTCGAGTCCCGGGAACTCCAGGGCATTTACCTGCAGCCCGATCCCCCCCAGCTCAACAACCCGGTAACCCTCGTCAGGGTCACCGTCGAAGGCAAAGAGCTCAGCCAGAGCACCCTTATGCAGCGTCTGGCAGCGCGGTTGGACCTCGTCCCCAACGGCTTAAGCTTGATCGGCAAGCCGGGGGAACGAATCCAGTTCGGTTGCAGCAGCCGCATCCGCCACACCCTCGCGCCCGACAATTCGTCCCTTACCTTCGCTACCCAGGGCGACCTGTTGAACCATTGGTTGTGTGTGCTGTCTTTTGAAATCGATCGCGATTGGACCTGGGACGGGATGGACCAGACCGGCATCGAGATCCGCCGCAAGAAACAGTTCACCGGCGAAGACGCCACACAGGAAGAAGACAGTGTCGGCTATGTGCGCCTGATTAAGACCGCCAGCAGGGTGGCCACCACCAACCCCGACCGCACTTACACCCGGGTCGTCTTCGTCGACGCGGTCGAACCTAAGAAGTCTCTCGATGTTCCGGCCACCCTCGCGCATCCCTTCCCCAACACCATTGACGTCGAGTACGAGCTGGTGCCGAACTTTATTCCCAGCGTCGATCCGGCATCCTCCGACAATGAGACTGCCACCCGCGATCTCCAGCTGCCTACCACCGTCATTCCGGACCAGGTGCTCAAAATCGTCGGCGCCGGAATTGCACTTTCGCCCTACCAGCACGATCCCGGTTACGCCCAGACTGCCGTCCGCCAGCGTTACCTATGGCTGGAATTCTCCGAGCCGGTGAAAGACCCCAACGACACCTGTTTCGGCCGGGTCCTTGGCTATGCTCCCGATCCGCTCCTTAGCTTCCCCAATCCAGATCAATTCGTGGTGCGTCAGGAAGATCCTCCCCTGGGCATCGATCCCGAGCTGATTCGCGTGATCACCAAGGATCATGGCAATGACAATGCCGGCCTTGACGCCATGCAGTTCATGGAAGCGGAAACCGCCAATCCCGAGGAGCCGATGGTTAAGCTTTCGCCAGTGCACTACCTGCTTCCGTTGCCCCCGGGACTGCATGATGAGTCGCCGGAGCTGTTTGGGTTTTACGTTTACGAGTTTCGGGTAGGCCACACCGATCGCATTTGGTGTACGGCCCAGGGACGCTTTGGTCATCCCACCCGGCTGAACGGCGTACAGCATCCGGCGCCGCCGCTGAAGTGCCTGGTAGACCGCAAGCCGGCTGGCATTCTAGTCACCGCGCAGTACGCGCAAGCGATCTTCGGAGGAAGGAATGTCACCAGCAAGCCTCCCAAGACCGAGATCTGGTGCATGCTCTACGCCCAGGTCAAGCAGGCCGACGCCGCGCAGAACCGCAACATCCTGCTGGCCGAGATGAGGGTGGAGTATGTTGCCACTCAGCATCGGGATGTTGCTTCCTTCCTGCTCGCACGCTCCGACATGCCGCCGCAACTCGCCAACAGTATGAACGTTTCCCTGGACCTGCCGGCGACCGGCAAGGCGCAGTGGTCCGAAGACGAGATTCTGCAACTTTTGGACCAGTTCAATCTATCCCGCACCACTGGCTTAAGCGTGCTGGCGGTGGAAATGATGCCTCGCTACGACCAGTACATCATCATGTCCAGGCAGACCCCGGACACTTCGGTCTATCCCTTGTCACGGCAATTGGGCCAGTACCGGATTCTGCGCACGTCACCACTCGTGGCTGCTCCTGCAATCTGCTAGTCTCATCGCAAAACGGTTGGCCTGATGGAATATCCTTCTCCGCCATCGTGGGTCGGTTCGGGAGTAGCGCATCAAGACCATGCATCGGGAATATCTTCCGAAAGAACTTCGGCAACAAGTGCAAACCCGAACTACCGATACATGAACTGCGGGCCAGCCACAAGCCTCAAAGCCATTGCTGCCCAGGCGCGAGGCCTGTTCCTCCGCTTGGATCAATACAACACGCACCTGGCTCAGGACAGCTTGTCGAGGTGTAGTTAAGGTTTGGCGGCGGTGGCGTTGGTGTGGAGGACAGCCTGCCACTTTCTCGAGTGTCGAACCCATGTGGTGGAGTCGTTGAATTCGCCGATCTCTTTGTCGGAGCCGCAGGTCACGTCCATATGGACGGGATAGACGATGATGGCGATGTCGGGAGTGATCATCCGCGTCTGGTGGCTATGGATGGTAAAGCTGTTCACTGTGCAGGATTTGAGAAAGCCGAGGATTTGGTCGCGGGTGGAAATTGTGTCTTCGACCTCGAGGAAACCGGAAGCGAGGAGGGACTCGACTGTGGCTAGATCGTGGGCGTGGATGGCGGTGCGGATTTTGATCTCCTGAAGGTAGATGGGATCCTGCTGGGCGAAGAGCGTGGAAGGCAGGAGAAACAGGGCTGCAAGCAGGAAGTACAAGATTAGGCGCATGGTGGATTGTAGGCTATGGGTGCGGAATCGAGGAACTTGCCAAAAACCGGACTTTACGGGCAGTTCACCTAACGGTAGCCGCTGCGCACTGTCCCTCCACACTCTGGGTCTTTGTAGATGCGAGCGGTCGCGCCTTTCGCGTTTCATTGCGAAGGTTGAATGCGTGCGGGGCTCCAACTTGCCAAGATCGCGACAATCCAGAGAAACCACGCTACCCCGCGGCGGTCGTGCATCCATGAATCTCTCCCAAACCCATTGGAGACGCACTATAGATTGCAGTTGCACCTGTGGTCGGCCCGCGAAGATGGATGCGCCTTGCATCTGCGGAAGGCCCGTGGCACCATCATTGTGCACTCCCTGGACGCACTGCGAGGAGAGAGCAAGTGAGCGAGGAGATTTGCAACTGCGGTCATCGCAAATCGCAGCATAAAGCCATCGTGTGCGGTTGGTGGAACTGCCATTGTAGGCAGTTTGAACCCCTCACGCCAGAGCCGAAGCGAGAGCGGAAGCCATTCGAGGAGTCTCCTTATGCGGGTGACATCATCAGTGCCGATGTTGCGGCACAGGAAGTCATCAGTACCGATGTTGCGGCCCAGGACATCTCAATGCCGATATTGCGGCCCAGAAAGTCGAACAATTGCGATCCCAGCTCCGTGCCGCCCAGGAAGAGATCGGGAGGCTCAAACAGCTTCAAGATGGAAATCACATGCTGGCAAATCGGCTTGGCGCTGAAAACAACCTGCTGAGGGAGGCGCTGTCCGAAATAAAGAGGCTCGTCGAAACAATACTCGCACGGCCATAGAGCAGTTGCTGTAACCCACAGCGCAAACGCCAGAGCCTACGATTCAAAACCTCGTAATGACGGCTCCAGGCTGGAGACCGCTGTTGGAGGTGGAATCGCAGCGGGTGATTGCCGAGATTCAGAAAGTTGGCTGATGCGTCGCCGGACGGCATAATTAATTGGCGACCACCAGAAGGTTGCAGATTTGCTGGTAGCAATATCGGTATACTCCATCTGATTAATTCATGATGTAAATACTCTCATTTCACGAAGGGCAGCTTGAAGCGATCCGAGATCAATCTGTTTATCGCCGAGGCGGCCGACTTTTTTGAAGCGAATCATTTCTCGCTTCCCCCGTTCGCAAGTTGGAGTCCCGACATGTGGCGCCAACGAGGCCGTGAGGCCGACGGGATCCGACACAGCCATCTCGGTTGGGATGTCACAGACTTTAACTCAGGCGCCTTTGCTTCATGCGGGCTTACACTTTTTACGCTTCGGAATGGTGGCAACCATCATCAGTCCTATGCTGAAAAGATAATGATGGTTCGTAAGCACCAGGTCACACCCCTGCACTGTCATCACCGAAAAACGGAGGACATCATCAACCGCGGCTGCGCTGGCTCAGCCGGAGATCTGGTTGTGCAGTTATATGAATCAACACAGGGTGGCGGTCTTGCTGATTCGGCTGTCAGCGTTGTCTGCGATGGCATCACGCGATACGCCGAGCCAGGTGGTCTCATTCTATTGAGAGCCGGCGAATCGATCACTCTCCCGCCCCGTCTTTACCACACTTTCCATGCAGTCAACGGCGATGCTCTCATCGGCGAGGTCTCTTCGGTCAACAACGATGCCAACGATAATCACTTTTATCTGCCCATGCCGAGGTTTCCGGTGATTGTGGAAGATGAGCCCCCTTTTCGGTTACTTTGCACAGAATATTCAAGGCTGAATCTGCCACTTGTACTAGACGACACTCGCAGCGATTGAGATATGCAACGAAGGAGTTTCATTTTGGAAGGATCCATTTCACAAAGGACGTTTATGGCCCTAAGTGGTGCTGCTCTTGGCCATTCGCTGTTTCATGCGGAAACACATCAGCGCGCCGTGGAGACTCCGTACAAGTACAACAAATTGGTACTGCGCCCATCTGGAAAGTTGAAGATCAGTCTCGAGGAACAACGCACTTTGATGCGCCACGAGGATATCCGCACCACCCTCGGCTACGGCGGCGAGTCGAAGGCTGAGACGAGCCGCGCAGCTAACGCGAGGGTTGTTGAACCGTTGAGTAAAAGAGCGTGAGGTAGACAGGCGCTGGAACTGTGGCTACATCAGTCCGAAGGTCGACATCGTGAAGCTGCCGTCCCTCGCACACTTCTGCATCAAAAACGAGGCACGGGACTATAGGGAACGGAGCCAGCCGTCATTAGCTTGCCCTTATTCTGCCGTCGAGTTTTTCGGAATCTCGTAAGTTATAGATTGATGGTGCGCCCGGAAGGAGTCGAACCTCCGACCTACTGGTTCGTAGCCAGTTGCTCTATCCAGCTGAGCTACGGGCGCACATTGCAGGGGATGCAACTTGTTAAAGATAACGGAATTCAGTGCTAAGGGCAATAAGGCACGGTGGCCGGCCCTCGAAAGGTCGGTACGGTTCAGCCATTCGAATTCTCAAACGGGAACACAGGATAGTGATTTTGAAGGGACCTCAGCCGAATTGCCCTTTGGACCCATTTCAGCCGCCAAAGGATCTTTGACCAAACCACCTCTATCGGCATCAGCAGCAGGTCCAACGGATGTTTTCTGCTCCAGAAAGACAGAATTGACCAGGTCTGCCGCAGATCCAGAGAGGCAGCTGCCTCCCCTATCAGAAACACGACATAGCGGCGAATCCCTTTGTCAATTGTCTCGCCCTGTTCCGGGTGAGCCCTCTTCATCTCCGCCGCGACAAGTTTGAAGGAACGAAGCATGCGGACCCGATCGCTGGACATTCTGCCGGAAACCACACGATATCCGGTCAGGTATTCGGGAATCAGACCGAACCTGTATCGCATCGCAATGCGGTAATACAGCAACATATCTTCGCATCCGTGGGCTCCCGCACTACGAAGCCCGGAGTCAAATCCACCGGCCGCGATCAGAGCTTGTCTGCGAATTACGGGTGAGCTTCCATGGCCTACGAAGTTCCCAAGCAGGATCTGCGCTAAAACATCGCCTTCAATGCCGAGTCCGTCCACAGCGTATCGTATTCGGTTGTGCTGATCGATCACAACCCACCACGTGTACACGAGGCCCATACGTTCGCCTCCGGCGAGCAACAGGGATACCTGCTTCTCGATCTTGCTAAGCTCCCATAAGTCATCTGCGTCCACGAAAGCAATGAAGTCCGACCGGGCTGCTTGCCACCCCTTGTTGCGCGCTGCTGCCACGCCTGCATTCTCCTGGCGTAACAACATCACTCGCTGATCATCCCGAGCATGGGCAAGCACCAACGATGGAGTTCCGTCCGTGGACCCGTCATCCACGACAAGTATTTCAAGATTGCGGTACGTCTGCCGCCTGACGCTTAGGAGTGTGTCGTCGAGAGTATCTTGAGCGTTGAATGCAGGGATCACCACGCTGACCAGCGGGGAGTCCGATTCGTCGATGCCTTCTGTGACCACGGAGCCCCCGGACAGAAACCTACCTAGGAGGAAATGAATAGATCGAATCGTACGGGAGAAGTGGCTCTGGAATGTCCTCCGGGTGAATATTCTCATTCGGCAACATGGTCTCCACAGCCTGTTTGCTCCGTCCTCGCGATAGAAGCATCCGGAGCACGTGCGGTGCCACCGCAAGGCTAAGTGACCATCCTGACCGGAATGCCCACCGAAATGCATCAAACATCCGCCCTGACCAGAACGACATACCCGCAAGATACAGCGCGAACTGGCGATTTGAGATCTTCCACACCCTGCTCTCAATATCGGGCCTGAGTTGCTGCATCTGTTGAATGACCAGTTCCTTGGAGCGCCACATCGTATTGCATGCGGTGCTCATGCTTCCTGGCAGACGTCTGTAGCCGAGAAGTATCTCCGGAACAACAGCGACGCCATAGCGGCTCGCGATCCGCAGGACCAACTCCCAATCCTCGCACCCGCCCGCACCGGCAGCGGCAAGTGTAGGGTCGTACCCCCCGGCTTCCACTACGCAACGTTTTCGAAACAGTGGGACACTGGCATTGCCCGTGAAATTGATCTGAACAAGAGCCTCAAAAGCTTCTCCCTCCACCATCCAACGCGGCGATCGATCCAGAATCGCACTACGGCCATCGATCCATGCCCACCAGCAGTAGACAAAACCCGTCGCTTCCCCAGCCTCGAGCAGACGCCGAACCTGTCGTTCGATCTTCGTCGGCTGCCACAAGTCATCGGCGTCGAGAGTAGCGATCAATTCGCCCCGGGCCTCCTCGATACAGCGGTTTCGTGCTGAGGCTACCCCGCCGTTAAGCTGGCGAAGGACGCGGACGCGTGAATCCTTTGCCGCATAGAGTTCCAGAACCCCGAGGCTTCCGTCGCTCGATCCGTCGTCAATCGCGAGTACCTCGAGATGAGGATAGGTTTGGCACAGCGCTGATTCGAGCGCCTGGCCTACATACTCGGCGCCGTTGTACACAGGTACGATCACGGAAACCAACGTACCATATTCTAATTTGGTCATCTCTTTGAGGTTTATAGTAATTCAGGAGTGGTGTGACCCTGGCCGGATGGCAGGTCGGGGCACTGCCCATATGTAGTTCAGACACAGCAGGCTCGGCGACCGGGTCAATGCGTGCGAGCCGCCAATGTCCATTTTGATAACCGGAGGAGCGGGCTTCATAGGAACACACACCGCCCGACTTCTGAACGGGGCAGGTCTGGACGTAGTCATCCTTGATAACGCTCCAAGCGGGTTGCGCGAAGATCTCAGATTGGGGACATTTGTCCCCGGCGATGTCGCTGACGAAGCCCTGGTTCGTTCGACGATTCGCGACCACGCCGTAACAGCTGTCATACACCTCGCCGCGAGCGCTCATATAGCGGAGTCAATGCAGCGGCCGGACCTGTACTTCGCGAACAATGTCGGCGCAACCTACAACTTGCTCAATGCAATGTGCGCGGAGAACGCGACAGAGTTCATATTCGCGTCGACCTGCGCCGTCTACGGAGATTCCGACACATCCGCTCTTCGCGAAGATAAAGCCCCTGCCCCAGTCAGTCCATATGGTGAATCAAAACTACAGATCGAACGAGCCCTTCAATGGTACGAGACCGCATTTGGGCTTCGATGGGCCGTACTGCGCTATTTTAACGTGGCCGGTGCAGAGCCCGGGCTCGGTGAAGATATCTCTTCGTCCAGACGAATTATTCCGAGGACCGTCAATTGTGTTTTGAACTCCGAGACCCGGCTTTCCGTCTTCGGTACGTCCTTTCCCACGCCCGACGGCAGCGCCGTCCGAGACTATGTGCATGTATCGGACGTGGCACGGGCCAATCTGCAAGCCCTTCGCTACATACAGAGAGGCCAATCGGGAGCGCTGCTCAACATCGCCTCCGGAGTCGGGACTTCGGTGCTCGAAATTATTGATGCCGTAACAGAACAGACAGGCAAACAAGTACCGTTCGATACTCGCCGAGGTCGCCCTGGCGATCCGGCATATGTAGTGGCAGATGTCTCTGAGGCACAGAAAGTAATCGGATGGAGTCCTTCCGAGTCCACCATCGAAAAGCTGGTAACTTCGGTAATCGAATCAGTGGTTTCCCGTAAGTAGCTACATCGTTTTCGTGCCATATGCGAATTTAAGCTGTATCTTTAGTCTTAGAGTACGACTTTAACCGTAGAGACGGGCTTCACTCCGATGCATCGTAGGGCCTTTGTGCAGTATCTTTTGTGGCACGTCGGCATGGTCCACGGTTTCCCAGTTTTCGGAGTCGCTACGTCGAAGATGCTGAGCAAACGACGCAAACACGCAGAGCGGGCCGCAGCATCTGTGACGCTCACCGCCTACACGGCAACTCTCGCCTTTGCGATACCGCGCCACGAGCCATGGGCTGACGAGGCCCAAGCATGGGAACTGGCGACGAGCACCAATCTGAAAAGCCTATTTGTAACCTACATTCATTATGAGGGTTCTCCTGGCCTTTGGCACGCCCTCCTCTGGGTGCTGTCCCGGCTTGGTGCAACGTACAACGGAATGCACTGGATTGCAGGGATGATCTCTCTCGCGACGATGATGCTTGTTGTCACCGCAGCGCCGTTTCCCCTTCTCTTTCGATTGCTCCTACCTTTCACTTATTTTTTCGTCTTCCAATACTCAGTTGTAGCGCGAAGCTATATCCTTTTTCCGGCGGTACTGTTCTCTCTCGCTTTCTTTTGGAGAGATCGCTGGAAGAATCCCGTCCTCACGGCTGTGCTGATTGGACTGCTCGCGAACATTTCACTCCACGGATTCGGAACCGCGATCGGCCTCACCATCGCTCTCGGAATAGAGTGGCTCCGGTCGGGCGACAAGTCTCTGTCGTGGTCCAAGCGCCTCCCTGTTGCCTCCCTGCTCCTGGCCGTAATTTTCGGATTCGCTCTGTGGTGCATCCTTCCCGCGCATGACGCAGGTTGGGTGATCACCGTTAAGAGTATGAATAGTCGTTCACAATTGGGCGACAAGATAGCTAGTTTGGAGCTTCACTATCCATGGCTCCATTACTTGGGGTTCCGCGGCAAAGCAGCCGTGGCGATGCTCTTCGACTTAGCTCGCTCGCTCGCTCAGGGACTAGCATATCGATTCCACCTCGGATTGATTCCTTGGCTGCTTCTCGCATTCCGGTGGATTCGCCACGGGCAGACACGATATAGCATCCCAGTATTCATTCTGGCCGCGCTTTGCCCGACCATCGCAACTCACTTCTACCACGCCGGGCTCCTTTGGGTATTGTTCCTGTTCCTGTGGTGGATTACCTGGCCAGATCACGGAAGCAACTTCTCCACTGGTCTCTCTGAGGCCGCCAGATGGAACGAGGTGCTGCTAACGGTATCAGCCTCTCTTTGCCTTCTCCTCCAACTGAGCTGGGGATTCACAGTGCTTCGATTCGATGCCTTGAATCCCTATTCTCCCAATCGCGACGGGGCCGTCATTCTGCAGACCTATCTCAACCAGGGAAACAGGGTCGATGTTGCCATTCCCTCTCCACTCGATGGCGAGGGCCACGGCGCCTTCTATGTCACCGGCCTGGAGCCGTATTTCTCTACAGAACCTATCGGCAATATGCCGTTCCGTTTCTGGTTCTGGGGATGGGGTTACGACATGCGCCCTAAATACCTCCAGGATACAAATAGCCGGTCAGCCGTCATCATAGTAGAGGAAGTGGACGAAGATCCTCGCTACAGAATCGAAGAAAAGCGCTTGGAATCTCTTGGCTATCAAAGGGATAGAGTTGTGTGTGGTCAGACTACCTATCCGCCCGATAGTTTCACTTTGTGTCATGCGTTTTATAAACCGTAATTGCATCGATCTGCCATTTATGACACTTGCAGTGATTATCCCGGTCTACAACTCAAGCAGGCTGCTCAGAGAAACTCTGATTGCGGTCCAGTCTGGCACGCGCTCTCCCGATGAACTTATAGTCGTAGATGATGGTTCCACGGACGATAGTGCAGACGTTGCCAGGCAATTTGGCGCGCAGGTCATTGTGATGAAGGCCAACGCGGGACCTGCCGCATGCCGAAATCACGCCGCTCTCCTATCCAAAAGCGACCTTTTGGCGTTTCTTGACGCCGATACCTGCGTTCACGCGGACACCCTCGAGATGATGGAACGTCACTTCCTTCATGACCCCACACTCGCAGCCGTTATTGGGTCGTATGATGACACGCCGCGGGATCCAGGCCTTTGCTCGCAGTACAGAAACCTCTCCCATTGTTATGTGCATCGGGACGCCAACCGCAGTGCCCTCACCTTCTGGAGCGGGTGTGGCGGCGTGCGCCGCAGTGTATTCCTTGATGCCGCTGGGTTCGACGAGCGGTTCCACCGGCCCAGCATCGAAGATATCGAGTTCGGCTATCGGATTTCCGACAGGGGATCTAAGATCCTGCTCGACCCATCCATCAGCGTCACTCACACGAAGCGCTGGACGGTATGGAACTCCATACACACCGATGTCGTAGATCGCGGAATCCCGTGGATGGTTCTTCTCCTCGAGAGAGGTAGGGTGCCCGACGATCTCAATCTCAAAAAGCGCCATCGCGTCTCCACTGCACTCACTGGGCTCTCCATCCTGTGTTTTGCGTATGCGCTCCGTTCGCCGTCGTGGCTCATCCCGGCAATCGCACTCGCCGCGTCTGCGGTCTGTCTCGACGCAGGATTGTTATGGTTCATCTATCGCAAAGGAGGCGGAAGAGTCTTCGCAGTGGCAGTTCCCATGACCTTCGTGCAAAATGCCTGTAAGCTCATCGCCCTATTTGGCGGCCTGACCCTCTTTGCCCTGCGTCGGCATCTTCCTAGTCGTCTTAGCCGGGGAGAACGGCGATCGCAGATTATGGAGAAGCAACAACAAATCGGGCCCTCTCTGCGCGATCCACAGTCATGATTCACCTCGCAGAGTCGCTATGTCCTCTACGTCGGACCGGATGCCGCTAATTCGTAAGCTCGTTTAGCTCAAATGAACCCAAAGGATCCCTTCAAATCGGGTACCGGCGCGGCGGCTCTGGTGTGGAGTCGCGCCTTCCCAAACCTATTCGCATTGCTCCGCATGATCCCTCGGCCCCGATGGGCCGTGCTCGTTCTGGTGCCTCTCGGTGTCCTCTCATCCCTTGCCGAAATGATCGGCATCATCCTAATTCCGCTGTTCGTCTATTCCATGATGAACCAGCTCAGCTCTCTTGCAGCCAGCGGGGGAGCACTGGGCATCGCCCTGCGCTTCGCCATCGGACATTTCCGGAGCTCACGGGAGATCGCCCTGGTCTTTCTGCTTTTGATTATCCTGCGCGGAATTCTCGCCTACGCGTATAGCACTACAACCTCCTACATAAGCGAGAACATCAGCCAGATCACCCGGGAACGAATCCATTATCTTTACCTCACACTTCCTTACCGCTTCGTTCAGCGTCATGATCAGGCCACACTTGTCCAACTTCTTGGGGCGGAGGTCTATCTAGTTGCCAAGGCTTACACGAGCCTGACGCGAATCTTCATCAATTCCACCTTCATCGTAATGCTGGGTGTTGTGCTCGCTATCATCTCATGGAAGATTATGTTCTGCGTCGTCCTCGGCTCCCTACTTCTCTCCGCGGTTCTTCGTCTTCTCTCATACCGGGCCAGCGCGATCGGCACCGATGTCAAGCGCATCCACCGCGATCTCTGGGAACGAAT
The DNA here is from genome assembly GCA_963720955.1 of uncultured Acidobacteriaceae bacterium. Taxonomy (GTDB): domain Bacteria; phylum Acidobacteriota; class Terriglobia; order Terriglobales; family Acidobacteriaceae; genus Edaphobacter. The sequence continues at coordinate 84,523 of CAVRHK010000013.1, forward strand.
GATGATTACCCTCCAGGGCATGAAAATCATCCGTGCCTACGCGCAGGAAGACATTCATCATCAGCAGTTCCAGGTGGGCTCCGCGGAAGCTCGCAACGTAATTCTCCGCGAGTTGCAACTGCTTCTCCTGCTGGACCCTCTCACTGAGGTCGGATATCTCATAATCCTCGGATCGATCATCCTTGGGGCGCAGTCGCTCGGAATCAACTTCGGAACGACCCTCACCTGTGTTGCCCTTCTCTACCGCTTGCAGCCACATGTCCGCGAGCTCGAAGGCCATCGACTGATGCTGCTGCAGCTCGAGCCGCAATTAGCCTCAGTCCGCGCAGTCCTCGAAGCCGAACAACAAGAACACGAACCGTCCGGCACCCTTGAGATTTCAACCATCGAGCGGGGCATCCGTTTCGAAAACGTAAGCTTTAAGTATCAACCGGAAGCCACACCTACTCTCCACCATCTCACTTTCAACATTCCGGCCCGTAAGACCACAGCCATCTTCGGTGCCAGCGGGTCGGGCAAAACGACCATCGTAAATCTCCTCCTACGCCTGTATCCACCGAATGGTGGACTCATATCCGTCGATGGAAACCCGCTTCAGGACCTGTCTCGAGCTCAGTGGCTCGCGATGGTTGGAGTCGCCGGTCAAGACGTCGACTTGATCAGTGGAAGCGTTGCAGACAACATCCGTTTGGCGGACAGTCATGCCTCTCAAGCAAGCATCGCAGCTGTCGCGGAAGCCATGGGAATCTCCGAGTTTCTCAACTCGCTGCCTGACCGCGAGAATACATGGGTCGGCCAGCAGGAAATCCGCTTCTCAGGCGGTCAGAGGCAGCGCATAGGGCTCGCACGCGCAGTCCTGCGCAAACCAAAGCTCCTGATCTTAGACGAGGCCATGAATGCCATGGATACCGCGCTAGAGCAGCAAATCTGGCGCGCGATAGCGACTCTCTTTGCCGGTTGCACTATCCTCCTGATCACGCACCGCATTGAGACAGTTCTCGGCGTCGACAACGTAATCTGTCTCGCAGACGGATGCATCACAGGGGAAGGAAGTCCCAGAGAGATGCTTCGCGATCCCGCCAGTACTCTCTCTTTGGCGTTGCATGCCAAAGAGGACGCAAAGCGGACCACGGACTAAAGTGAATTCCTCAATCCGCCCTGGCTCCGGAAGGATCAAAAAAATTCGGCTCAAAATCGCAAATGCGCGGCGACTCTTGAAAGTGTATTCAGAATATGGGTCAGACGAGAAGCATGCGACCGATTATGCCATTCCCGGTTCGCGCAGAAATCCGACCATGCAGTGGCAGATACAGACGGCGGACTGAGAGAACCGTTTCCGGACTGCCCCGGTCTTGGTCTCGTCGTTCATCTACCGCGTAAGTTGTTGATTATTGGTGCGCCCGGAAGGATTCGAACCTCCGACCCTTTGGTTCGAAGCCAAATGCTCTATCCAGCTGAGCTACGGGCGCGGAAAGCAGGTAATACAGACACTAAAAATAGCGGATAATCCGCCCTACGGCAACTAGGTCGCTGCAACGGGCTCTGGCGGCGGTGGCGTAACGAACATCGGTAGGGTCTCAACAATATCAAGGCCCGCACGGCGCAGCAGCTGGTGGATCACCGGTTCAGTCAATCGGGTGGCATCATATTCAACCCGCACGGTCTTCTTCGCTTCGTCCAGCTCCATGCGCCGAACGCCATAGACCTCCCGCACCTTGGCCATCGCCAGCGTGGTCGATTCGGTCGGAGGAACGCCATAGCGGTAGAGAACGTCAAGCTGTGTCATAGTTTCGATGATACCAGTGCCGGGCAAACGAAGAGCTTCGACAGTCGGCACGGCAGACTACAGCTTCGACAGATAACCTGTGATCTCGGGACTGGTCCAGTCTTGCGCGCTGACAAACTTTCGCCGCAGTACGCCCTGTCTGTCGATGATATAGGTCTCCGGTATCTGTTCGGTTCCGTAAAGCGCGAAGATCCGCCGATCCTGATCGCGAATGGTGACCAAATCGACGTGATGCTTGATCAGAAAGCGATTGTAAATATCGGGATCCTGGTCCATGCTCACCGCGACGACCGCCAGTTCCGGCATCTGCCTCTGTAGAGCAAGAAGACTGGGAAGCTCTTCGATGCACGGAGCACAAAAAGTCGCCCACAGATTCAACACAACGACCTGTCCGCGCAGTTTGCTCAGATCTACCGTCCGCGCTCCGTCGCTGATAGCAAACTGCGGCGCAGGCCTACCGATATTTCCCGGGTGACTTCCCCGGTCGCAACCGGTCGCCAGCAAAGTTCCCAACACCAGACTTGCCCAGATTCGACGCACAACACGCTCCACTTCCTATAATACGAAGTCGTGACCGACACAGACCGCGAGCTGGCCCCTAATTCGCCCGAACAGCCCGACCTGGAGCTTTCGGTGATCATTCCCGCCCGCAATGAGGAAGGCTCCTTGCCAGCCTGCCTCACCTCCCTTCTGGCCCAATCCGAACCAGGCTTCGCCCTCGGACTGCAATGGGAACTGATCATCGTCAACGACGCCTCAACCGACAGGACCCGCGCGATCGCCGCCGAAGCCGCTGCCACCCACGAAGGAGTCATCCTCCTCGACGCTCCCCCGCTCGACCTCAGCGATCGCGGAGGATTCACCGGCAAAAGCAGCGCATGCTGGACCGGAGCACAGGCCACCCGCGGAAAACACCTCCTCTTCACCGACGCCGACACGATCCACGAAGCCAACGACCTCACCGGCGCACTCCGAGAGGCGGACAAGCACAAAGCGGCGCTCCTCTCCTACTCGCCCCGGCAAATCGTCACCGGCTTTTGGCAGCACGCCGTAATGCCCCTTGTCTTCTCCGAATTGGCCTCCGTCTACCCCTCCAAGGAGGTCGACGATCCAGCGCGCCGCCTGGCAGCCGCCAACGGCCAATTCATCCTGGTAGATCGCGACGCCTACTTCTCGGTCGGCGGACACCGTGCCATCGGCAAAAATATCCTCGAAGACGTGGCCCTAGCCCACAACATCAAACGAGGCCCCCGAATCATCCGCTTTCGCTACGCCCCCGAAGCTCTTTCAACCCGGATGTACAAGACGACGTCGGAGATGATCGAAGGCTGGACCAAGAACCTCGCTCTCCTCTTCCCCAAACCCCTTGCATTGGCGCTCTGGCGCATCCTTGACCTCGCACTCTTCTTCGGATTACCCGCACTGGCTTTCGGTATCTATTGGCTGTTACCGTGGCAACGAAGCGTTATCCTCCTTCTATGGGTTCGGACACTGTGGCGCTTCTATTCGCGCGTAGCTCGCTCAAACTTTCCCGCGCTTGATGTAGCTATCTCAATCCTCGGTATCCCGATCTTTGTTTATCTTCTTGTTCGTAGTGTCATTAACCACCGCATCAAAAAGAAGGTTGCCTGGAAGGGACGAAGCTACGACACAACAACGTAATAAACCGTCGTTTGTAACCAAATCGCCCTAAAACACATCTATTGATAGAGACCTTCGAATGATCTTTCTTACCCGCAAAGCGGAATTCTCCTCGGCGCACTACTACTGGAACGATGCCTGGTCTCCGGAAGAGAATCTACGAGTCTTCGGCAAATGCGCGAATCGTAATGGTCACGGTCACAACTACACTCTTGAGGTTACCGTCGCTGGCGCGGTCGATCCGACCTCCGGATTTGTCGTCGATCTGAAAGAGCTGAAAGACATTCTCGAGCGAGAGGTTGTCAGCGTCTATGATCATCGACATTTGAATCTTGAAGTCTCCGAGTTCAAAACGACGATCCCAACCACGGAGAACATAGCGATCGCAATCTGGCGTCGGCTCGACGATAAGATTCCCAACGCGAAGCTATACCGTGTTCGCGTCTACGAGATGCCTGATCTATTCGCGGATTATTATGGTGAGCAATGAAAGCGCACCTAAGCCGTCGGTACCACTTCAGCGCCTCGCATCGGCTACATACAGACGCTTACGATGCTGCGCAGAACTTTGCCGTCTTCGGCAAATGCAACAACCCGCATGGTCACGGGCACAACTACACGGTGCAGGTAACATTGAGTGGCCAAGTTGATCCCGTGACAGGAATGGTTTGCGATCTCGCAGAGCTCGATGAATTCGCGCGAACAAATCTGCTTGATCGGTTTGATCATACCAATTTGAATACGCTGGACTGCTTTGCGAACAAAGTCTCCACAACAGAAAATCTAAGTATTGAGATTCACCGCATCTTTCAGGGCTTCAAAGCGGCCCATCTCGAGCAGATCCATGTTGAGGAGACCAGCAACAACTCATTTGACTACGCCGGCGAGACAAACCTCGCGCCTGGCAGGATCTAAGAAAGGCGCTTCCAAATGCCAAGCACCTCGGCCACCATTGAAACACCCTTGCTGGACAGTATCTCAACGCAGGACCTTTATCGCGAACTGCTGGTGCGGATAGGCGAAGACCCTTCGCGCGATGGGCTGCTGCGCACGCCGGAACGCATGGAGAAGTCCATGAAGTTCCTTACACGCGGTTACACGATGAATGTCACCGATGTCCTGCATGAAGCGCTCTTCGACGTCGATTATGACGAGATGGTGATCGTCAAGGACATCGAGTTCTTCTCGATGTGCGAGCATCATCTGCTTCCCTTCTTTGGCAAAGCTCACGTTGCTTATGTACCGAATGGCAAAGTGATCGGTTTGAGCAAAATTCCGCGGCTTGTTGACGTTTTCGCACGGCGTTTGCAGGTGCAGGAGCGATTGACGCGACAGATTGGGGATGCCATCACCGATGCGATTCAGCCTCAGGGCGTTGCGGTAATTCTTGAAGCGCAGCATCTTTGCATGATGATGCGTGGGGTGGAGAAGCAGCACTCGTTCACGGTCACTTCGGCGATGCTTGGCGTTTTCAAGACTCAGTTGCAGACGCGGAATGAGTTCCTGTCTCTGGTACGGCGTCAGGCAAGCTTTTAGCAACTAGACTAGAAGATGCATGAATGGTCTTCTCGTACTCGACAAACCCGCCGGCGTTACCTCACATGATGTAGTCGCCATCGTTCGCAGAGCCACTGGAGAAAAATCCATTGGGCATCTGGGCACGCTGGATCCGATGGCCACAGGGGTTCTTCCGTTGCTTCTGGGCAAGTACACACGGCTGGCCCAGTTCTTCGGACAGGCGGAGAAGGACTATACCGGAGATATCCGATTCGGCTTTGCGACCGACACCTTCGATGCCGAGGGAACCGCTGCAACAGATCCTCGGCCTCTGACTCAATCTCTCGAGGAGCTGCGGGCTTTGGGCAGCGGGTTTCACGGCGAGATTGACCAGCTGCCTCCGATCTTTTCTGCAAAGAAGATCAACGGGGTGGCGGCGCACAAGCTGGCCCGTGCCGGTGCTGAGGTCCCGGTGAAGCCGGCGAGGATTACGATCCACAACTTTGAACTGACCTCTCTTCGGGGCGATACGGCGGCTTTTGCGATCTCCGTCTCTGCGGGCGGGTATGTGCGGTCAGTGGCTCACGAGTTGGGACAACTCGCCGGCTGTGGTGCTCACCTGTCGAGTCTGCGACGCACCCGGGCGGGGGCCTTTACGCTCAAGCAGGCGATTACGATCGACCAGCTCAAGGCTGCCTCCGTTACCGAGCTTGAAGGGCTGCTGCCGCATCCGCGTACGCTGCTTCCCGAGATGCCTTCGGTCACGGTAGACGATCAGCTGGCGGGCCGGCTGCGGAACGGGATGCAGGTGAACCTGCCCGATTTCTCCCAGGCGCCGCTAATCAAGGTTTTTACGGCGCCCACCGAGTTGCTGGCGATTGGCCGGCGCATCGCCGGAACGTTGATGCAGCCGATCGTCGTGCTGGGTTAGGTTCCACTTCTAGGGAGGGGCACCCCCCCCCTATTGCCCGCGCGTAAGCCGTTTATTATCAATAATTTGCTGACCATCAATCGGCGTAAAATACTCATAACAAGTGAGTTGCGTCCAAAATAGTGCAGCGTAACGAGTTAGCCCCGGTAGATTCACCGAGGCTTGTTTGTTTTTCGATCTGTATATCCAGTATAGCGGGTTAAACCTAACTTATACGCCACGCGGATGTTGTTGCTGGGTAATAAGTTAGGTAGTTTTGAGGCTTGACATGTGATTTTTGGGCGGAAAATGGCAAAAGAATTTCCGTAAGACGAAAAAGCAGATCCCCTTCGGGGATGACAACAAGAAAGGCAACAGCAAATGCAACAGCAAATGCGAGGATCAGATGGCGATTGAAATGGCGATGGGGAGAGCGATTGCGGCAGGTCTTGACTGATCGAACATCGACCAGTTCGATTGACGACCAAATTAGTCCGCAATACACTAAATGCAGGATACGAGACAGGATTCTGGCTCGTGGAGATCGTTGGCGGTCGCGTTATGGCCTCTCGCGCGATCTTCCCCCCAGAGAAGAGAAAGACGTTATGTTGCAGGCATTTATCATTACGCTCCGCGAAGGTGTGGAAGCGTCGCTGATCGTAGGGATAGTTTTTGCCTACCTGACCAAAATCGGCAGGTCGGAGTTGAAGCGTACGGTGTTCTGGGCGCTCGGATCGGCCGTCGTCGCCAGTATCGGCGTGGCGGTCGTAGTGGCCCACACTGCGTACAACTCGGACATCGTCGAGGGGTGGGTGATGCTGGCGGCGGCCGCCTTCGTGATCAGCATGATCTGGTTCATGCATAAGGCCGCCCGGACGATGAAGGGGTCGATCGAAGAGAAGATCTCGCAGTACACGAGCGCGGCGGGTGTGTCGAAGATCGGGCTCTTCTTTTTCGTGTTTCTGCTGGTGCTGCGCGAAGGCGTGGAGACGGTGCTGATCCTGTCTGCGGTTACGTTGAACTCCACTGAACTTTTGAGCTTCACAGGTACACTTCTCGGGATCGCGGTCGCGGTGGTGTTTGGGGTGCTGTTCATCCGCGGCAGTGTGAAGATCAACCTGCAGCGATTCTTTCGCGTCACGACGGTCATTCTTTATTTTGTGGCGTTCCAGTTGATCGTGAGCGGGCTGCACGAGTTGAGCGAGAACGGGGTGCTGCCTTCGAGCACCGCCGAGATGCGGCTGATTGGTCCGATCGTTCGTAACGATCTGTTCTTCTTCGTGACGATGCTTGCTCTTGCAGGTCTGATGATGTTGATGGAGTACAAGCGTCGTGCTCCTGCTGTTCTGAATGCAACCGCTACCGCTGCAGACAGGCGCCGTGCGGAATGGAGCCAGCGGCGCGAGAAGATGTGGATGACTGCCGTGGTTGCGACCAGCTTTGTCTTCATCTTTCTTTCTACCGCAGAGTTTATCTACGCCAAGAGCTCTACGGCGCTGTCGCCAACGTCTGCTGTGACGATGGTTGGATCGCAGGTGACGTTGCCTACGGCCGACGTGAACGACGACAAGCTGCACCGCTACGGCGTGCACATTGATGATGGCAAGGGCGGCAACGTCGAGATTCGGTTTCTGCTCTTCAAGAAGCCGGATGGCACTATCGTGTCGGTCGCCGATGCGTGCCAGATCTGCGGGCCGGTGGGCTTCTACATCGGCGACCAGGGGATTACGTGCAAGATGTGCGCTTCGCCGCTGAATGCAGCGTCGGTGGGGCAAAAGGGCGGGTGCAATCCGATTCCGCTGAAGTCCGCAGTGGGGGGTGGCCAGGTGGTGATCCAGGCGGCGGATTTGCGTGAGCTGGCACCGGTCTTTGAGCGGTGACAGAGAACGTTGAGAGAAGGGTGAGGGTGCGCTGATGTTCTTTCGCCTGCTGATGGAGAGCTTTCGCAGACAACGCCGGCGCAAGATGCTGGCGGGGATTGCGATCCTGCTCGGCACGACGGCTGTGACGGCGATGCTTGCGCTGGCGACGACGATTGGGGATCGGATTCATAAAGAGCTGGCGGTGTATGGGGCGAATATTGTTGTTTATCCGAAGGCCGATCTGCTGGATGTGAAGGTTGGGGGCGTGGATGTGAAGCCGGCTTCGGGTGGGGTTTATTTGAAGGAGAGCGACCTTCAAAAGCTGAAGGCGATCTTCTGGGCGAACAATATTACTGGAGTGAGTCCGGAGCTTCCGGTGCAGTTCGCGGTATCGCGACAGGGCGATGACCGGCTGTTTCCTGCGAAGGGAGTCGGCTACTGGTTCGATCATGATTTTGGAAGTGTGAAGACCGGGGCTCCGGCGTTGCATCCGTGGTGGCAACTGGAGGGAAAGTGGCCATCGCATGGCGGAGATGTTGCCGTGGGGGCGAACCTTGCGAAGCAGCTTGGCCTCAAGGTGGGTGACAGCTTTCGCATGCAAAGCGCGCCGGGGAATGTTGGATCTTCTTCCTCGACGGCAAACGTAGTCGGTATTGTGACGACCGGCGATGCGACAGATGATGTCGTGCTGTTACCGCTGCGAGGCGGCTCAGGCACTGGTTGGAGCGAATGATGGCGTGCGTCGGGTGGAGGTGAGTGCGAGGACGAAGCCTGAAGACGCATTCGCCCGCAAAGATCCTGACACGCTCTCTCCCAAGGACCACGAGATCTGGTACTGCAGGCCGTATGCGAACTCGATTGCGTATCAGATTCGCGAGGCGATTCCTGGGGCGCAGGCTGAGCAGGTTCGGCGTGTGGAACAGAGCGAAGGCAATGTGCTGAACCGGATCAGCGGGTTGATGTGGCTGATCAGTGCAGCGGCGCTGCTTGCTGCGGGGTTTGCTGTGAGTGCGGCGATGGCGACGGCGATTCTGGAGCGGCGGGGAGAGATTGGATTGATGCGTTCGCTGGGAGCGAGCAAAGGCGCGATTGCGTTGCTGTTCTATGCGGAGACTGGGCTGCTGGCGGTGTTTGCGGGGAGTCTGGGTTATCTTGCCGGGTCGGGGCTTGCTGCGTGGCTGGGCGCGCGAATCTTTGCAGGTGATGGTGGCGCGGCTGAGGCGGTGTTGATTCCTGTGCTGCTGCCGGTGGTTGTTGCGCTGGCTCTGGTGGTGGCGATTGCGGGAAGTACGCCTTCGATACGGGCTGCGCTGCGCATGGAGCCTTCGGCGATTCTGCGAGAGGACGCCTGATGGCGACGCTGAGCCTTACAGGGATGTTGCACCGGTCGCTGGTGCATCGCAGGGCGCGGAGCGTGTCGGCGTTGATTGCGATGACGGTGTCGGCTGGTGTGGCGACGGCGCTGCTGACGCTGTATGCCGACCTTGATACCAAACTGCATAAGGAGTTTCGCAGCTTCGGCGCGAATATTGTGATTACGGCGCATGCGAATGCTTCGCTGCCGACGGATGCTGTTGCGCGTGTGCAGCAGGCTGCCGGTGCGGACGCGCTGGCGGCGGAGTTTGCTTATGCTGTGGCGACGACGGATGAGGGGACACCCATCGTTGTGGCCGGTACGGATTTCGCGGCGGTAAAGCGGCTGGATTCGTGGTGGCAGGTGGATGCATGGCCGGACGCTGCGGTGATGGACTCTGCGCTGTTAGGTCAACGGGCGGCACAGTTTGTGGGGAATGAGCGTGCGATTGCTCTTACGTATGCGGGACGCGCCGTCACGCTGTCGGGTGCGGGGCGCATCAAGACGGGCGGCGATGAAGACAGCCGCATCTACATGCCGCTGGCTGCGTTCACTGCGTGGACGGGTGTGGGGCCGAGTGTGATTGAGCTGCAGGTACCGGGAGGAGTCAAGCGCGTTGAGGCGACGATGGCAAAGCTGCAGACAGGAGCTGCCGGAGGTGCAGGTGCAACCGGTGCGGCAGCTTGTGGAGGGCGAGTCGAAGATCGTTGATCGCACGCATGCGCTGATGTATGGGGCGGTGTTGCTGATTGCGCTGACGGTGGCGGTGAGTGTGTTGGCGACGTTGTCGGCGAGTGTGCTGGAACGACGGCGGGATTTTGCGCTGATGAAGGCGCTGGGCGGGTCGCAGAGAACGTTGATGGGGATGTTTTTGCTGGAGGCGCTGGTGCTCGCGCTGTCAGGCGTGGCGGCGGGGTTTGTGGTGGGGTCGGCGGCGGCGTGGGCGATCAGCGAGGGGAACTTTCATACGGCGACGTTGCCGCATCTGTCGGTGCTGCCGATGGTGCTGTTGCTGAATGTGGCGATTGCTGCGCTGGCGGCGCTGTTGCCGTTGCGAGTGCTGCGAGGGTTGCAGCCGGCTGCGCTGCTGAAGGGCGAATGAGAGGATAGAGTGTGAGTGAAGCTAAGGTACAGACGGGGCCGCTGGTGGGTCACTGAGCGAGCAGACGACGCGGCCGGATTGCGCTGTGATTGCGCTGAGTCATGTGACACGGGAGTATTCGGGACACGCTGGCGTGGTGCGGGCGCTGGCGGATGCGAGCGTTCTCGATCGTTGCGGGCGAGTGGGTCGCGATTACTGGGCCGTCGGGTTCGGGCAAGAGCACGCTGGTGAATTTGATTGGCTGCCTGGATCGGCCTACTTCGGGTGAGTTGAAGATCGATAACGTGGATGTGGCGTCGATGAGCGCGACGGAGCTGGATCGGTTTCGCGCGGACAAGATCGGATTTATCTTTCAGCAGTTTCATCTGATTCCTTATTTGTCGGCGGTGGAGAACGTGATGCTGGCGCAGTATTTTCACTCGATGACGGATGAGGCGGAGGCACGAGCGGCGCTGGAGAAGGTTGGGTTGGGGAGCCGCATCTCGCATCTGCCGAGTGAGCTTTCGGGTGGAGAGCAGCAGAGGGTTTGTATTGCGCGAGCGCTGATTAATCATCCGCCGATTCTGCTGGCGGATGAGCCTACGGGAAATCTGGACGCGGCGAATCAGACGATTGTGGCGGAGTTGCTGCAGGATCTGCACCGGAATGGACACACGATCGTGATGGTGACGCATGATCCGGAGATGGCGGGGCTGGCGCAAAGGAAGATTGCGCTGAGCCATGGCAAGGTTTTTTGCCATCCGGTGGGTGGACCGATGGTTACTTTGCGGCGTTGACCTCGGATGGCGGCTTCTATGGGTGGCGATGCCGCTTACTTGTCTTTTTGCAGCTCGACTACGACGACTTCGATTGGTTTGTCCCCGGCGTTGACGTCGGCGTGCATTGTGTTTGGCGGCATGGCAGGAAGCCAATAGGCTTTGCCTTTTTCCCAGACGTGGACCTCTTTTGCGCCGCTCGGATCGACGATGTTCATCGTGCCGCCGGTCAGGGGAATGATGACGCGGCCGTGATCGTGCCGGTGCATTGCGAGGGGCGAGTTGGGAAGTACCAGGGAGCGCCAGACTTTGACGTCGTCATTCTGAAAAAGCTGGATTCGCTGGGTTTGGGTCTGGTTTTGGGTTTGGGTCCAACTGGCCTGGGAACGAATGGCGGCGAAGAGTGCCAAGGCGAGTGCGGTGGCAGCCATCGCGCGATTCAAAGTGACTTTCATCTAAATCCTCCGGTGTGGCGGCAGTGTAGCATTCGCGAAATGGAGGACTCGACGGTTGGAGCTAGCGCTCGCCCCATTTGAGTTTGGAGCGGAGGACGCTGAAGAGGCCGTTGGGCCGGCTGCGAAGGAGACGGACGCTTGATTCAGAGCGGTGACAGTGGACATAGTCGTCGAGCGCGAGCGGAACTGCCTCCTGGCCGTCGACGGTGAGGTAGATTTCGTTGGGAACGCCGACGACGTGGACGCTGACGGTGGATTCGCCGGGGGTGACGATGGGGCGGATGGTCAGCAGGTGCGGGCAGATGGGAGTGACCAGCATGGCGTTGACGCTGGGCATGACGATGGGCCCGTTGGCGGCGAGGTTGTAGGCGGTGGAACCGGTGGGGGTGGAGACGATGACACCGTCGGCGCGGAAGGTAGCGACGAGTTGGCTGTCGATTTCGACGGTGTAGTCGCCCATGCGAGCGATGGTGCCCTTGGCGATGACGACGTCGTTGAGGGCATCCCATTGTCGTAGGACCTCACCGTCGCGGATGTGCTCGGCGTGCATCATGCTGCGGACTTCGACCTCGGCGCAGTTGTCGCACCAGGCTTCGAGGGTGGTGTAGAGGTCGGAGAGGGGAATCTCGGTAAGGAAGCCCGAGGGAGCCAAGGTTGACGCTGAGAATTGGCGTCGTGGTGCGAGCGAAGGCGCGGGCCGCGGCGAGGAGGGTGCCGTCGCCGCCGAGGACGATGACGAGGTTCGGCTTGTGCTTCGGCAGGTCGATGCGTTCGATGGGATTGGGAGCGTCGATGTAGGCGGCGCTGTCAGGGTCGAGCAGGTAGTGGTAGTGGCGCGCTTCGAGCCACGCGATGAGATCGCGCAGGATGCCGGCGACTTCCGGCTTCTGAGGCTTGGAGATGATGGCGGCCTGGAGCATTGATGCTTAGTGTAAATGCATGCGCGCCGCGCTTCGCATGTGGCCCGTCATTTGGGGGTGTTTGCCGATCGCGTTGCTATTTTTGCGACGAGAGCGGCGCCCTTATACGAAGCGGCCGTAGCTCGGATTCCGTCGGGGTACGGAGTGCCCGCAAAGCCGAACTCCCGGGCGAATTTGCTGGAATCGAACAGGTAAGGCGAATCGTATTGATAGAGCATTTCGTAGGATTCAGCGACCAAGGGATTGAACCACCCAGCAATTCGGATCATCGGCCTATTCAGGACGCGATGCGTGGGTGCGACACCAAGTTCCTTTGCGGCGAGGGCGACAAGCTCTTTTCCTGTGAGCGGATGGGGCGTGGTGGGGACATGCCAAGTCTGATTCCAGGCGGCTGGGCGTTCCGCGAGTTGAACCAGGCTCTGCGCGGCGTCCGGTGTGTAGGTAAAGGAGTGGGGAACGGAGTCATTCACGAGCCATGAGGCCTTTTGCTTCGTGGACAAGGGCTCGAAGACGAGGACATTCGGAATGCCGTTGTGTGCGTCGTGACCATAGAAGTCGGCGGAACGAGCGATCATACCGGTGAGTGAACCGGCCTTCCATTCGTTGATGAATTCGGTGGCAATCTTCGAGCGGACCTCGCCCTTCCTGCTGCAGGGATTGAAGGGTGTTTCCTCGGTCATGGGGCCGCTGACCCTTCCGTACATGTAAACATTGTCAAAGAAGATGAGCTTAGCGCCAGCGCGCTTGCAGGCCTCGATGGTGTTGCCCATGATACGCGGCCACATCTCCTGCCAGACCTTGTGATCGTACTTGAGACCAGCGAGCAGAAGCACAACGTTGGAGCCGGCGACAGCCTGGATGGTTTGAACTCTATCTGTAAGATCGGCTGCGACCGTTTCAGTCGCGCCGGGAACCGTCCGCGGATTACGCCCGACAAGGCGGAATGGCTGCTTCTTTGCTACGAGAATCTTGACGAGTTCGTTGCTTATCGCACCGCCTGCTCCGAGAATGGTGATCACCGGTCTGCCTTTCGTGTGTAAAAAAGAGTGGGTTGCCCGCGACCGAATGCAACCATGCTAATAAAACATGCGGAAGGACGAGCCGAGTTTGATGGCTACTTGAAAGCGTCAGAGGAGATCCTCGGAGGCTAAAGCAACCCGATTGAAGTCCATTTTAATGGACTTCAATGGATCAGGAGAAATGGGTGTGGAGGAGGTATTCGTGGTTGCCCTCCATGCCGTGGATGGGTGAGTCGATCACTTCGACGGCGGTGCCGTGCTGCTCGAGGACACATTCGCGGACCCGGTCGATGGCGGCCTGTCGCGCGTCCGGGTCACGGACTATGCCGCCTTTTCCGATATTTTCGCGGCCTGCTTCGAACTGCGGCTTGATGAGGATGACGGCGTGGCCCTGCCATGGATGGTCTGGGGTGCTGAGCGCAGCGAGGACCGCTGGAAGGACAAGGGTGGCGGAGATGAAGGAGACGTCCATTGCGAAGAAGGCCGGAGTGGGCTGTGATGGCGTGAGAAGTTCGCCAGAGGTGAGGAGGCGGGCGTTGGTGCGTTCGAGGAGGGTGACGCGAGGATCGTCGCGCAGCTTCTGTGCGATCTGGCCGTAGCCGGTGTCTACGGCGAGGACGGTTGCGGCACCGCTTTGGAGCATGCAGTCGGTGAAGCCGCCGGTGGAGGCGCCGATGTCGACGCAGGAAAGCCCGGTGAGGTCGATGGACCAGTGGGCGAGGGCGTGCTCGAGTTTGAGGCCGCCGCGGCTGACGTACTTGAGGTCGGAGCCGAGGAGGCGGATGGCGGCGGTCGTGGATATGGAGGTGCCGGGCTTGTCGATGCGCTGCTCGTCCACGAGGACTCGACCAGCGAGGATGAGGGCCTGTGCGCGCTCACGTGAGGCGGCTTGGCCCTGGTCGACGAGGAACTTGTCGAGGCGAACTTTTTGGGGGCGGGCCTTTTCCTGGCGTTCTTTGGGGGAATTCGTCATTGTCTGATGGAGCTCTGCCGAACACAGAGAGAGCAGTACCTATCTTTTCATGGCCACGGAGGAGGTCCGTGTGACCGAAGTGAGAATGCGACGTAAAGTTGTCTCTTTTCGGGTAAAGTTACACTGGTATCGCTTCGGACAACTGACTCAGGACGGAAGACCGCAGGGTCGCGGAATCGACCGCAAATAGTTGAAGTTTGTGCAATCTACTTCAGCTTCAGGTGCGTTTTTATGTATAGAGAAACGGGACTCGTGAACTCTCCACCACCTTCGGGGCTGGACGACGCTTCCCTGCTGTCGCTGGTGCAGCGGGGTGATGAGTCTGCGATGGCGTCGCTATTCGACCGTTACTCGAAGGTTGTGTATTCGGTCGCGCTACGAGTGCTGCGGGACCCGGCCTCAGCCGAGGATGTGTTACAGGAAGTTTTTATGCAGATCTGGCGCAATCCCGATGGTTTTGTTGCAACTCGAGGCAGCCTTGGCGGCTGGCTGGCGGTGGTTGCGAGAAACCGGTCGATCGATGCGCTGCGACGGAAGCGCCCGACGGAGCAGGTAGACGATATGGCGCTGGCTTCGAACTACAACCTGGCGGACGAAGCTGAGCGGAACAGTTTGATGGAGAAGGCGCGTGGGGTGATTCAGCTGCTTCCGGTAGAGCAGCGCAAGACGCTGGAGATGGCATTTTTTGATGGACTGACGCACTCGGAGATCGCGGAGATGACGGGCGACCCGCTGGGTACAGTGAAGACAAGAATACGCAGCGCGCTCACCTCGCTGAGAAAGGCGTTTACGGCATGAGCGAACCGCGGCGTATTACCTCAGAAGATCTGGCGTTGTATGCGATGCAACTGCTGTCGAAGGAGGAGACGGCAGAGGTCACGGCGTATCTGCAGGAGTCGGCGGAGGCACGACGGGAGTTGGCCGAGATACAGGGCGACCTTGCGATCTATGCGCACACGGTCGATCTGCACACGCCGCCTGCGCAGGCACGCGAACGGTTGATGAAGCAGGTGGCACGAGAGAAGAAGGCGATTCCGATTGATCGACCGTCGGCACCGGAGGCTCGTGCGGAAGCACCGGTAACCGCGGCCCGGACTGGTTCGGTCTTTGCCGAGGCGGCTGCGCGTATCGACGAGTCGGTAAACGAAGGCCGATTGAACGGGCGCGGGCTGGGCAGCAGCGATTATCTGGCGGAGGATGAGCAGCCGAAGCGTGGCGTTGTAGGTAAGGTGTTGCCGTGGATTGGGTGGGCGGCGGCGGCGGGGCTGGCGGTGACGACGTGGAACCTACACCAGGAGCGCGACTCGATGCGCGGGGCCATGACGACGCAGGCTAGCCAGCTTGACCACGTGACAGCGGACGCCGAAGCGGCGCGGCAGGTGCTGGACGCGATGACGGACAGCTCGGCGATGCGGGTGACGCTGACCACGAAGGGCGCGACGGCTCCGCTTCCGACAGGGAGGGCGACGTATGTTGCGAATAAGGGGGCGCTGATCTTTCTGGCGAGCAACCTGGAGCCGCTGCAGCCGTCGAAGACGTATGAACTTTGGCTGATTCCAGCGGGAGAGGGGCAGACGCCGATTCCCGCAGGAACGTTCCGACCGGATGCGCGCGGCAATGCCAGTGTGATCATGCCTCCGATGCCGAAAGGGGTCGAGGCGAAGGCGTTTGGTGTGACGGTGGAGGATGAAGGCGGTGCCACGACGCCGACGCTGCCGATTGTTCTGGCCGGGGAATAGCCGGAGCGACAGAAAGAATGGGCCATCCCGTTGTGGATGGCCCATTGCATTTCTGTTGTTGGCGCTGCGCTGCGGAGCGGCGTGTGGAGCGGGACGCTTAGGGTTGGGTTACGCGAACCGAGACGCCGTTGCCCTGCAGGGGAATGGTGAGGTCGAGTGTGTCGATATCCGTGCGAATGACGGTGAGGAAATTGGACTCCGGTGACGTGACGTAGACCTTGCCGGTGGGCGTTCCGTTGGTGACGGCAATGTAGTTGGGGTGGCCGTTCAGCACAGGAGAGGCGGCGTTGAGGCTGAGAGGAATCGGAATCGTGGCGGTGACCGTGTTGGTGGTGAGATTGACCACCGAGACGGTGCAGTTGCCGAGCGGAAGGGCCGCGGTAGGAGCGGCGCAGGGCAGGTTGGGGTTGCCGCTGTTGACGACGTAGGCGCGGCTGTTGATGGTGTCCTGCAGGACGCCGACCATGACGGGATTGATGCCGACTGGGACGGTTGCGAGAACAGTGCCGAAGCCGAGTGCGTCGACCGGATTGTTCACGTCGCAGTTGGGATTGGAGGGGAGCGCGTTCGCGGAGCAAAGCGGAATGCTGATGATGCTGAGCGACCCTGCGTGAACTCCGTCTCCTGAGTTGGCGACAACCATTTCGTTGCGGGCTGGGGCGAAGTCGGCCCAGACCGGCCCGGCACCAACGACGATCGGGTTGGTGGCCCCTGGAGGCACGACGTCGGGCAGGTTTGTCTGCACGTTGATGACGCTTACGGTGCCGTCGGTCTTGTTCATGACGAAGGCGCGCTTGCCGTCGCCGGTCATGACGCCGTAGACAGGGCCGCGGCCGACGGTGATGGGATTGGGATCGATTGTGTTGCTCGTGGTCTCGATGGTGGAGACCTGGCCCGGGCCACCGGCGAGGTTCTGGTTGATCGCGAAGACGCGCGGAGCATTGGGTACGCCAGCTACGTAGATCGGGGTGAACGCTGGAGCAACGGCGAGCTGCTGCTGGAGATTGAGGGGTTGACCTGTGAACTGCGAGATTACGTTCAGACCGGGGTCGGTGACGTAGGTATTCGCACCCTGGGGATTGATGCTCACGGGGTTGGCGCCGGGAAGGAGCGTGGTCTGAAGAATGCTGCTGGTCAACAGCTGGGTGTCGATGTCGAAGGACGTAAGGGTGTGGTCGCTGTTGAGCGTGTAGCCGGTGTTGCCGCCGCCGTTGAGTATGAGGTAGTAGGGGTTCACGCCGATGTTGGCGGTGACCAGGACGGTGTCGCCCGAGAAGTCGACGAAGGTGACCAGACCGGGGGTAGGTCTGGCCGCGGTGCCAGTGGTGGAGATCGCCACGGCGAACTTCTGCGGCTGGGCGGCGGGTCCGACGGGGTTGATGGCACTGACGACGGGGCGGTAGGTGTTGCCGCAGCCGGTGACCGCGATGAGAGCGGCGGATGCCAAAGCAAGCGCGGATGCCGACCGGAGGGCCTGCGCTACGGACCAAACGGCGCGCCGATGTGGACGCGACTGGGTGTTTGCTTCTGCTTCAATTCTTGCTAAGTGCAAAACTGCTCCCGCGATGGTGCTTGTGTTGGCTATGCTCAAGTTTGATTGTAAATGACTGCGGCGGGTAATGTTGAGCGATGGGCGAGGAAATACAGGTGGTCGAGGGAGATACGGGGTGGAGGAAGGCGATTCCGGAGGGGCGGGATCGGTTGCAGTCGAGGGTGCTGGTTTGGGTTGTGGGGGCGCTGCTGGTGTGGATGAGCGAATGGACGCTCGAACGATACTATGTTGGCCTTTGGCGTAGATCCAGCACCTGTTCTGGCTGCGTTTGGAATCAGCGCAGCTTTTGCTGTTCTTGTGCTGAATTCTGCGCGCAGCGACGGCTGCAGGAGCCGTATTCGGCGGGATGATTTGCCTATTGCTGATCAATGGAACAGTGATCGTGGCAGTTTACGGTACTTCGGACCGCATTGGCACCGTTGGCTTTGTTGTTCGTACTGACCTTTGCTTGCAACGCGAGCGGGGCGGCAAGGGAAAGGTGGAGGCCGGACTGGCAGAGAGCACGAAAAGGACGAAGCGCCGCGCAGGTGATTGCAAATCTTGGCGATTGCAGCACTCAGCGTCATCCATACTCGGAATCGCCGTCGAACGAACGGGTTTCTGGGCCGCGTTCATGGGCTCCGATGTCTAAGCATTCCGATGAAAGTAATGTGCCTTGCAGCATTGGTAGAGGCGACAGCGGATACGGTGTCTTCGGAGATCGGGCAGGCGTTTGGTGGCAGACCGGTGATGTCGTTGGACTTGCAACGTGTCGAGCGGGGAACGGACGGTGCGGTGACGCTATTGGGCTCAGCTGCGGGAGTTGCAGCGGGCGGTATGGTGACGCTTGGCGGGCGGATGGGCGATGCAGCTAAAGGTGGCCGAAGCAGCGATTGCTTTTGGGGCAGGAATCTGCGGATTGTTCTTTGACAGCCTGCTGGGCGCGACCGTGGAGCGGCGGGGATGGGTTGGGAAATGATCTAGTGAACTTCACTTCGACGGTATTTGCGGCTGCACTGGCGGACGATTTACCGCTGGATCATTTCTAGCGTCGACGCTGAGTATCTGCTCAGCCTTGAACCGCTGCAGCCAGTCAGATGTTGATGTTGAGCCGCATGGCGGTGTAGCTGACGATCTCGTGGAAGTAACGCATCGCGAGGTCGTAGGTGCTGATGTGGCCGAGCGCGGGCCGCGGTGAGGTGTAGACGTCGAGGCCGGCATCTTTGCAGAGCTCGCGGATACGGAAGAGATGGGTCGCGTCGGAGACGACGACGATGTGGTGGAGATTGTTTTCGCGCGCGATGGCGGCGAGGCGATGGACCTGCTGCTCGGTGTCGACGGAATGGGTCTCGGCGATGATGCTGCCGAAGGGAATTCCGTTGGCGAGGAGATAGTCGCGGCCGACGCCGCCTTCGGTGTTTCCGGAGTCTTTGTCGCTGCCGCCGCCGAGGGTGATGACGAGTGGGGCGATCTGCTTTCGGTAGAGGTCGACGGCATGGTCGAGCCGGGCGTGAAGGACGGGTGAGGGATGACCGGAGTACTCGGCCGCACCGAAGACAGCGATAGCGTCGGCGGGCACTGCGTTGTCCTGGTTGGCGACGGTGGAGATCTCCTGGTAGACCCAGACGCACCATGCGATCGCGATCAGCAAGACCACCCCGAGGAGCCTGCGGAGGAAGAGACCGCGGGAGGTGCTTCGGCGTCGCAGATTGGAAGAAGGGGCGATCATCGTGGTTGAGGCGTGGCGTGAGAAGAGCAAACGGAGCCCAGTCTACTGGAGCGACTTTGTCACGGGCCAGCCGTGACTCAACGAGTTTACAGGGAGGTCCGGCTGCTGGACGGAATAATTGCGCTTGTTTCGGGCAGTGGGGCTAATGTTGGAGCGCCAGAGCGATCTCGTGGGTGGGGATCGCGCCTTCGCGGAGGATCATCCACGAGTTGCCGCCACCGGAGAGGTCGACGATGGTAGTGGCGGTGGTGCGGGCCGTGGGGCCACCGTCGACGATGAGCGGAAGCTTGTCACCGAGCTGCTCGCGGACGCCTAAGGGGGTGGTGCACTCGGGCAGGCCCGAAAGATTGGCGGAGGTGGCGGTGATGGGCAGGCCGAGGCGGCTGACGACGGCGCGGGGGATGGCGGCCTCGGGGACGCGGAGGGCGAGGTTGCCGGTATTGGCGGTGACGCGCAAGGGGAGCCGGGAGCCTGCTTTGACAATGATGGTGAGAGGGCCGGGCCAGAACTTTTCGGCGAGGCGATCGAAGGCGGTATCGAGTTGACGCGCGAGCTCGTAGGCCTGGGCGACCTCGGCAATGAGCAGCGAGAGAGGCTTGTGGCGGGCGCGGGTTTTGATCTCATAGATGCGATCGACGGCGCGAAGATTGACCGGATCGACGGCGAGGCCGTAGAAGGTGTCGGTGGGTAGCGCGACGACGTTGCCGCTGCTGAGGCTCGTGACGACGTAGTTGATGAGCGCTGGCTCGGGCTCGTCGGGATGGATACGGAGGGTTTCGGCCGTCAAAATCTGGCTCCTGTGCCGGGTGCTCGGCCCTGGTGGGCCGGGAGTTGCGAAGTAAGACCGCAGTCTCGCACCTTAGCATACTGCTGCTGTGGGCTCAAAGACAGCGAAGTAAGAGGCGGCGTACGACGGCGTAAGATTTCTCCAGATGCCTATTCCGGAGATGGTGATTTCGAGCAGGACGAATGCGCGGGTGAAGCAGCTACGGGCGGCGTTTCAGGGCCATGCTCGGCTGAGTGGAGGGATGGTAGCGATTGAAGGCGACCATCTGCTGGAAGAGGCGCTGCGGAGTGGGATGGTGCTGAAGACAGTGTTTGTGAGTGAGACGGCGCGAGGTGCCGAAGATCGTGCCGCGTGGGGTGGAGGTGCTGCGGCTGGCTGAGGATGTGTTTGGGAGTGTGGTGGAGACGCAGTCGCCGCAGGGGGTTGCTGCGTTGCTGGTGCCTCCGGTGTTTGATGTGGACGATGTAGTCGGTGAGGCATCGGACTCCGTTGATTTTGATTGCTGGTGGGGTTGCAGGATCCGGGGAATCTGGGGACGCTGGTGCGGTCGGCGGAGGCGTTTGGCGCGACGGGCGTGCTGACGACTCCGGGGACGGTGAGTGCGTGGAACCAGAAGGCACTGCGGGCGAGTGTGGGGAGTGTGTTTCGGGTGCCGGTGGTTGCTGTGACGGCATCTGAGATTGAAGGGTTGAAGAGGCGCGAAGTGAGGTTGATTGCGGCTGTTGGTTCGGATGATGCTGGCGTGACGGCGGCGCAGGAGATGGATTTCACGGGAGCCGTGCGCGGTGATGATTGGCAATGAAGGAAGCGGATTGAGCGCGGAGTGGATGGAGATGTGCGATGCGCGGGTGACGATTCCCTGCCCCGGCGATGTGGAGAGTTTGAATGCTGCTGTGGCCGGGTCTTTGTTGCTGTATGAGGCCTCGCGGCAGAGGGCAGCGCGTGGGAGCGTGGCGCGATGAGTCTGTTTGATACATCGCCGATGAATGCTGCGGCGAGCCAGACTGTTCGTGGACGGCAGGCGCCGCTGGCCGAGAGGATGCGTCCGAGGACTCTGGATGAATATGTGGGGCAGGAGCATCTGCTTGGGCCGGGAAAGCCGTTGCGGTTGGCGATTGAAGGCGATGATCCGACTTCGATGATCTTCTGGGGGCCTCCAGGGACGGGGAAGACGACGCTGGCGAAGATCATCGCGCAGATGACGCAGGCTAGTTTCATTGAGTTCTCTGCGGTGATGAGTGGGATTAAAGAGATCAAGAACGTGATGGTGGAGGCGGAGAAAGCTGCGAGCTTCGGGTCGCGGACGATTTTGTTTGTCGATGAGATTCACCGGTTCAATAAGGCGCAGCAGGATGCGTTTTTGCCTTATGTGGAACGGGGGACGATCCGGTTGATCGGGGCGACGACGGAGAACCCTTCGTTTGAGATCAATGCGGCGCTGCTGTCGCGGTGCAGGGTGTATACGCTGGTGGCGTTGACGGAGGAGCAGATTGTCGGGCTGCTGCGGCGGGCGCTTGCGGATTCGGAGCGCGGGTTGGGAGCTAGTGGAGTTGCGGCGGACGATGAGGCTCTGGCTACGATTGCTTCTTATTCGAGTGGCGATGCTCGGAATGCTTTGAATGCGCTGGATGTGGCGGCGAAGCTGGCGGAGGGGCGCGGTGAGAAGTTAATTACGAAGCCGCTAGCGGCGGAGGCGCTGCAGCGGAGGGTGTTGCTGTACGACAAGAAGGGCGAGCAGCACTACGACATTATTTCGGCGCTGCATAAGAGTGTGAGGAACTCGGATCCGGATGCGGCGATGTATTGGCTGGGACGGATGCTTGAGGCGGGCGAAGACCCGATGTATTGCGCGCGAAGAATTGTGCGGATGGCGGTGGAGGATATTGGGCTGGCGGCACCGGAGGCGTTGAATCTTTGCCTGAGCGCTAAGGACGCGATGCATTTTTTGGGGCATCCGGAGGGCGAACTTGCGCTGGCACAGGCTGTCGTTTATCTGGCGTTGGCGCCCAAATCGAATGCTGTTTACACGGCGTATGGCGCAGTTCTTGCAGACATTGAAGCGACTGCGGCGGAGCCGGTGCCGCTGCATCTGCGGAACGCTCCGACGAAGCTGATGAAGGAGTTGGACTACGGCAAGGACTATGAGTACGCGCACGATGTCGAGGGACGCGTGGCGGACATGGAATGCTTGCCGGCGGGGCTCGCGGGGCGGCGGTATTATCAACCGACGAACGAGGGCCGGGAGAAGCTGCTGGGGCAGCGGATGGATGAGATTGCGCGGATCAAGGACAGCCAAACGAGGTAACAGTGATTCGAAGGATAAAGCGAGCAAATAGGTTTCTCGACGACCGTTAGCCAGCTGGCCGAAGAGCAACCAAGGATTCTTTTATTGAAGGACAGGCTACTGCAGATTGGGGGGGCGCACAGTGCTGCGGCAGAACCGGATGCCGAGCTTGAGAGCCTGACTTGTCCACGGCAACACAATGGAGGGAGAGGTCCGCTTCGAAGAGATGGCCGAGAATTCTTGCCACTGGAATGTGGCCGCACTTTGGCTTCAGAAGCAACAAGCATAAGTTGCCGTCGCTACAGGGTATGCGCTCAGCGAAGACGGACTTTGGCGGCAGCATTGCTGGGGTGTTCAGACAATGCGATTCTGGAAACCACGGAGCGAAGGAAATGTTACTTCGGGCTCCGTATGGAAGGGACGGCAGGCTTCCATCCAATGCCTTCAGACTCAAATCGCTTCTTCGTATAAGTTCAGTGGGCGTATTTGACGCTGCAGCCGTAGGGGCGGGTGCTCGCGACCGGTACTGGTTTGCCGGACATGGCTGCGGTTAGTGTTTCGTTCAGGTAGTTGCGAGCGCCCTTGAGATCTTCCTGATCAGGCGTTGGTTTGTCGTCGAGAGCGCCCTGGTAGATGAGCTTGCCGGTGGGGTCGATGACGAAGATGTGGGGTGTGGTTTTGGCTTCGTAGAGACGTCCGATGGTGCCGGTGGGATCGAGGAGCGCTGCAGTGGGGGCGGCATTCATTTTCTTTAGGTAGGTGTTCTCCTCGGATGGCGTGACGTATCCCTGCTCGCCGGGGGCGGAGGAGATGACGGAGAACCAGATGACGCCCTTTGCGGTCCACTCTTTTTGCTGAGCCTCGATGCTGCCGCTGAGGTAGTGCTTGCGGTCGTAGGGGCAGCCCTGGTTCGCCCATTCGAGGACGACGAACTTGCCGCGGTAGTCGGAGAGGGAGTGCTGGGCGCCGTTGGAGTCGGTGCCTTTGAAGTTGGGAGCAGAGGTGCCGGGAGCTACGGCCAGCGCGGGAAGAGTGATGGTGGCAAGGGCGATGACGAGGAGTTTGCGGGTCGTTGTATGAGTCATGGGATTGCCTCCATAACTGCTGTCTGGTGGTATTTTGCAACCGCTTCCAGACCAGATGTAAGGTTCGACGGTAGCCACGTGGGAAAGGTAATCACAGACTATTCGTCAAGCAATCCGTGCGCTTCTGGGCGACGGTCGGAGGGTTACACCCGCGTCAGGGCATGGCGATGAGGGCGGCCATGGTTTCGATGCCGTCCCAGAGGTTTTGCAGGCGGAGGTTTTCGTTGGCGGCGTGCTGGTTGTCGTCGTGGTTGGCGATGGGGACGGTGATGGTGCGGGTGTTGGCGGCGCGCTCCATGGCATCGAGCGGGACGGTGCCGCCGAAGGTGGGGAGGAGGATGACTTTGCCGCGGGCGCTCTCGATGGCGCGGATGACGTCGGCGGCGATGGGAAGGTCGATGGGGGTGCGGGAGGCTGGTTCGCCTTCGTCCGCCTGGATATAGGCGACTTGTGCATGGGTAAGGAGTTCGTCGCGGGTGGGCGGGGCGAGGGTGATGAAGTATCCCTGGGCGCGGATGTAGTCGATGACGCGCTGCTGCTGGGTCTTTGGGGCGATGCCGACGACGAGGCGTAGGTCCAGATTTGCGGTGGCGGTGGGCGGGATGGAGTTGGTGGAGTGTGCGCCGGTCTGGCCGGAGGCGATGCCGTTGATGTTGAGCGAAGGCTCGTTGATGAGTTCGAGGAGGTGTTTGTTGCCGCCGTCGGTGTGGCCGAGAGCGAGTTCCTTGCGCAGCATGTCGTCGTTGACTGGAGCTTCGGCGAGCGCTTTCTTTTCGATTGGGCCGAGGGGAGCGATGCCGTCATAGAAGTGGGGGATGAGGACGTGGCCGTCAGCGTCCTTCATGCCTGCGAGAAGCTGGACTAGCATCATCGCTGGATTAGGGGCCCAGTTGCCGTAGTGGCCGCTGTGGAGGGAACGGTTGGGGCCGTAGACGGTGATTTGCAGGTGGGCGTCGCCGCGGGCGCCGAAGATGAGGGTCTGGCGGCGAGTCTGGTCGACGGGGCCGTCGCAGACGAGCCAGACATCGCCGTGGATGAGGTCGCGGTTGGCCATGAGAATTTGCTCGAGGTGGGCCGATCCGGCCTCTTCTTCTCCCTCCCATACGAAGCGAATGTTGGCTTTGAGGGGGATGTGAGCTGCCTGGAGGGCGCTGACCGCGGTGAGCTGCGCGAAGATTGCGGCCTTGTCATCGCCTGCTCCACGGGCGTAGATGCGGGGTTCGCCGTCTACCTGCTTGATGACCGGGTCAAAGGGTTTACCGGTGTCCCATTCGGAAGGAGTGACGGGCTGGCCGTCGTAGTGGGCGTAGAAGACGATCGTGCGCCTGGCGCCGGGGGTTTTGATCTCGCCGTAAACAACAGGCGGGATGGAGGCGGGAAGCGCAGGGTCGGTCAGGAGCTTCGCCTCGGCGCCTCGCTGCTGTAGTTGGGCGACGAGGAAGTCGGCGTTACGGCGCAGACTGGCGGGGTCGGCTGCCACGTTGGGGATGGAGAGGAGTTCTTCAAATTGTTTAGTGAGTTCTGCCTGGTGCGCCGTTGTGTAGGTGCGGGCCGCTTGTGGGGGCGTTGTCTGGGCGACAAGCGTGAGTGAAGACGCGACTACGAACGTCAGGGCTGCGTTTCGCATGGAAGGCATGTTGAAAACTTAGCATGCTTGCGACCCTCTCTTACTGGAAGTCCGGCTGCCACCACGGGATGGGTAAAGCCCAGAAAACAATTTCTCCTGGGTGGGCAACGGCAGTCTTTTGTCCGCATCGGTTTCCGGGAACGACGCCCTTTTCCATGACCAGCGCAACCGTGAGAAATGCGCCAGAATTTTCATTGCAGTCCATATAAGCAATTCGGCCCGGTTCCTTCCCGATTCGTGGGCCTTCCATCACGAGGAACTCCGTCGCTCCGCGAAGAACTTCAACATGACCTGTTCCGCTGGCGTCCAGCAAGACTTCCGATGACTGCAAGTCCTTAACCCACCTCACTGTGATTTTCTTCTTCCCCATTGCTTTGGCGGACTTCGCATTGAGTAGATGGATCGTCAGCGTCTGAGCAGGTAAGCGCGAAGTAAAAACGATTCCCATCACGAACATCCCGAACGTTATCGTCGCGCGCCAGATTAATCGAATGGCCAATAGATTATTTGGCTCAGAATTCGCCACAATTCCCTTCCTGTTAGGCGGGGACAAGGAAGTTGGCGTCGCGCCAGATGCGCCACTGGCCGTCGCTGCCGCGACGTAGAGAGGTGAGGACGTTGCCGGCGTGTTTGCGGGTTTCGCCGCCTTCGATGGGAGTGAAGAAGACTTCGAGGAGGTTCCAGCAGACGGCGAGATCGCCGCTGACGGTGATCTCCTGCACGTTGGAGCGACACTCGATGGTGACAGTCTCCATGGCGGCGCGGAATTGTCTGGCGAATTCGTCTCGACGCATGGGTGGGCGGCCAGGAGTGAAGAAGGCTACATCTTCGGTCATCAGATTGAACTGTGCGCCGAGGTCGCCGGCGGCGGAGGCTTCGCCCCAGGCGTCGATGAGGGCGCGGATCTGCTGATCGTCTGTTGGCTGGCTCATTTTTTTGTGTCCTTTTCGAGGGCGGTCAGGACGATGTCCTTGGTGAGAAGCTCGGGGAGGACGTCGGGGGTGGAGTTTACGGCCGCGGGATAGATGACATAGGTGGGAACGCCGCTACGGTTGATTGAGGCGAGCTGCCTGGTGATCTCGGGGTCGTACTGGGTCCAGTCGGCTCGGAGGAGCGTGACGTTGTTTTTGCTGAACTGATGCTGCACGTCGGCGGATTTGAGCACGAGGCGCTCGTTGACCTGGCAGCTGAGGCACCAGGCGGCGGTGAAGTCGATGAAGACGGGATGGCCGGCGGCACGGGCCTGATTGAGCGCCTGTTGCGAGTAGGGAGCCCAGACGAGCGTGGTGTCCTTGGGCTGATAGAGCGGAATGGCGAGGCCGAGGGCCGCGATGAGAATTGCAGCGATGGTGCTGGTCCAGCGGGCGGGCCATTTGCCGAGGACCCAGCCGGCGACGGCAAGCATCAGGAAGCAGCCGAGGAGGAGAGCGACGCGGTAGATGCCTTGTCCGCCGCTGGCGCCGCCGGCGAAGAGCGAGCCGTAGACGTAGACGAGCCAGATGACCGTCGCGAAGAAGATGACGGCGGTGAGTTGCTTGAAGATCTCCATCCATGCGCCGGGACGGGGGAGGATGCGCGTCCAGGCGGGTTGGAAGCTAAGGAGAAGATAGGGGGCTGCGAGTCCGAGGCCGAGCGCGGTGAAGATGGCGAAGGTGATGGCGGCCGGTTGCGCGAGGGCGAAGCCGATGGCTGCTCCCATGAGCGGCGCGGTGCACGGAGTGGCGACGACGGTGGCGAGGACTCCGGTGAAGAAGCTGCCGGTGTAGCCCTGCTTTTGTGCGAGGTCGCCGCCGACGCTGGTGAGGGAGAGGCCGATGTCGAAGAGACCGGCGAGAGATAGGGCGAAGAAGAAGATTCCGGCGGCGAGTAGGGTGAGGAAGACGGGCGATTGGAGCTGGAATCCCCATCCAGCCTGGCTGCCGCCAGCGCGGAGGGCGAGGAGGACGCCGACGATGGCCCAGAAGGAGACGAGGATGCCGAGGGTGTAGACGAGGCCGTGGCTGCGAAGGTGTTTGCGCTCCTGGCCGGAGGACTGCAGGAGGGCGAGGCCTTTGAGGAAGAGGACGGGGAAGACGCAGGGCATCAGGTTGAGAATGATGCCGCCCAGGAAGGCCAGGCCAATGGCGGTGAGCGTGGTGACGCTGCGGTTCGTGGCAGCTACAGGTGAGTTGGAGGAAGGCGCAGGCGCGATCTCGCCGGGGACGACGGGTGCAGTGACGTCGTAGGCTATCTCGTCGGAGAGCTTGAAGACGCCGTGGAGGGTGGCGGGGAGGGTTTTGAGGTCTTCAGATCGACGGACGCGGAGGCGCACACCGTCGGAGAGCGATTCGATCGTCTGCGGGGCGGCGTTGGCAATCTGCTCCTGGTCGAAGGGGTAGAACTCGGCGTTGGTTTCGCGGTTGCCGGTGGTGAGGGTGAGGACAAAGTCGGTCTGGCCGCCGGTGACGGTGAGCTTTGCCCCCGCAGGGAGAGGTCCGGGGATGAGGTTGAGGGCTTCGCCGAGGGCACCGACGGTTTGGGTAGGAGCCGTGGCGTCGGGCGAGACGGTCAGGTTGAGGCCGAGGTGGGCCTTGCCGGGGATGCAGACCTCGCGGCAGACGAGCCAGTTGACGATGGCGTCGAGGTGGATGGGACCGGGCTTGATGGAGCTAGCGGCGGTGAGTTGTACGGGGAATGCGACTTCGTCTTCGTAGCCGAAGTCCATGAGCGGGCCGAGAGGGAGACGGCTGGGAATGGGAAACTGCATGGGTGCGGCGGTGATGCCTTCGGGGAGCGTCCAGGTGATTTTGGGTGGCTCGCCTGAGTCGCCGGCGTTGATCCAGTAGACGTGCCAGTGCTCTTCGAGCGTAAGGACGAGGCCGGCCTGGAGCGTGCCGCCGGGAGCGATGGCAGGAGAGAGGGAGACGAGCTCCGCGGTGAGGTGCTGGGCTTTGACGGGGCCGGGGCCGCCGTCGCCGACGACCTGAATCTGTGCGTCCGCGGAAGGATGGAACAGGAAGGTGCAGGCTAGAAGCAGGGACGTGCTGAGGCGGCGAATGTTCATCAGTATCAATTGTAGGGCTTTGGCGCGGCGGTATATGTCACTTGAATGTCAACCGACGGTGTTCGACCATGATGCAGCGATCCATGACGACATTTATGCCTCCCGCTTCGCGCGCGGGTGGCGGCTTCAAGGTTGATGATTCCCTGTTGCACCCAGAGGTTGGGAAGACCGAGCTGGAGCATCTCGTCGACGATGGCCGGGATGAATTTGGGAAGGCGGAAGACGTTGACGATGTCGGGCTTGATGGGGAGTTCGGAGAGAGAGGCGTAGGACTTTTCGCCGAGGACCTCCGGGATGGAAGGGTTGACCGGGTAGATCTTGTAGCCGTGCTGCTGCATGTATTCGGAGACGTAGTGGCTGGGTTTCGACGGGATCTCGGAGAGGCCAATGACGGCGATGGTGCGTGGAATTTCTTTTGAGGCCGGGGCGAGCATAGTGCGAATGACTTCCGGTTCGTTCATTTTTGTTTGATTTCCTGAGGATGAGTTTACTTGTGCCAGGCGCCTAGCAGGCGGCGGAGAACGATGAGTTCGCCCAGATGGTAGGCGTTGTGGTCGGCGATGAGAAGGGCTTCGCGGAGGAGGTTCTGGCCGTCACCCCAGCGGAAGGGCTTGTAGAGGTCGGAGGAGGGTTTTTCGATGAGCGCGATGAAGGTCTTGAGGTCGCGGTGGATCGCGGCGATGGACTCATCCCAGGCGTGGGCCGAGGGTGGCTGTGGCGATTTTGGCCAGTAGCCATCGGGCCACTCGATGGGATGGTAGCCGCCGGTGGGAGGTGCCGAGAAGTCGAGGATGTCGCGCTGGGTGATGCGGAGGTGCTCGAGAAGCTGCCAC
Organism: uncultured Acidobacteriaceae bacterium; assembly: GCA_963720955.1. Classification (GTDB taxonomy): domain Bacteria; phylum Acidobacteriota; class Terriglobia; order Terriglobales; family Acidobacteriaceae; genus Edaphobacter. The sequence continues at coordinate 113,455 of CAVRHK010000013.1, forward strand.
GCGGAGTAGGGGAGGTTGGGTGGAACGGTGCCGCGGAGGTCGGCGGGGAAGCCTTTGATTGCTTCGTCGAAGGTAGAGTGGGCCTGGCCTTTTTGGAGAAGATCAGCCAGTTGTTCACGCAGGGGGGCCTGCTCGTCTTTTGCGTCTTTGGATTTTGCCGGGGTCTTTGTTGCGCTCATTGGCCGATATGCCTCCTGTATGCCAGTAAGTTGGATGCAGGGGAGGCCGGAGGGTTACACAGGTTTGCGGGCGATGACGACGGTGAGCGGAGGAAAAGTGGTGATGAGGCTGCCGCGTTTCGTTTCGACCAGGAGGCCGGCCTTGCGGAACTCGTCGGCGTACTCTCCGGTGCGTTTGTAGTCGGAGATGAGTGCGACGCCGCCGGGTTTGAGGACACGGACGATCTGATTGAGCGCCAGGCGACGAGTCGGTTCATCGTAGATGTTGTGGAGGCAGAGGTTGGAGACGATGACGTCGAAGGTGGCGTCGGGGAACGACATCTCCTGCGCGGGTTGACTGATGAGAGTGCAGATTGAGGAGACGCCTTCGAGGTCGAGGTTATGTTGGGTGGCTGCGGCGGAGTTTCCGCCCATGTCGACGTTCGACCAGACGTCGATGCCGGTGGCGTGGCCATTGCCTGATAACGCTGCGATGCGCTTAGCGGCTCCTGCGAGAAGAAGCCCACGACCACAGCCGACGTCGAGTATGTTCTCGTCTCCCCGCCAGGAGTGCAGGCCGAGCATAAAGTCGCGGTGGCGGAACTTGCCGACTTTGACGTAAAGCAAAAACAGAAGGCCTTCGCCAATGAGAAAGCCGGCCGGCCAATAGAACGATCGGGACACAAGAGAGACCGGCCCGAGGTGAAGGGGAGACGGCGCGAAGATCCCGAGGAGGAGGCAGAGTGTGCCGAAGAGAAAGAGATTGCGCATGACGGCGGGTGCGTCAACGCCGTAGTCGAGCCTCGTTGCTGCGAGCGGTGTGGCCAAGGTGTCCTCCGATCAACGCCGTAAGAGATGCCAGATATTGACTGCAAGCAGTATCTCTTCGGGCTGGCCGTCCAGGAAGTGCCGCTTGTCATCTGGCGGGATGACAGATGTCATGCGACATCGTCATCCTCCACCACCTCGGCCGGGAAGTTACCCTCGCGACGCATGCGCAGATAGCCGCGGATGAATGGCTCCAGGTCGCCGTCGAGGACCTTGTCGACATCGCCTACCTCAACGCGCGTACGGAGGTCTTTCGCCATGCGGTAAGGCTGCAGGACATAGCTGCGGATCTGTGAGCCGAACTTGATGTCGAGCTTGGAGTCTTCGAGTTTCTTGCTGACGGCCTTTTTCTTGTCGAGTTCGTACTCGTAGAGGCGTGAACGGAGGAGCTTCATCGCCTTCTCTTTATTTTTGTGCTGGCTGCGTTCGTTCTGACAGCCTGCGACGAGACCGGTGGGGATGTGCGTGATGCGGACGGCGGAGTCGGTGGTGTTGACGTGCTGACCGCCCTTGCCGCCGGAGCGGTAGGTGTCGATGCGGAGATCCTCAGGTTTGATGTCGATGACGATGGTGTCGTCGATCTCAGGCGAGACGAAGACGCTGGCAAAGCTGGTGTGGCGGCGCTTGGCGGAGTCGAAAGGCGAGATGCGAACAAGGCGATGGACGCCGGTTTCGCCGCTGAGCAGACCGAAGGCGAAGTCGCCACTGATAGTGAAGGTGGCGGATTTGATGCCTGCCTCGTCGCCGTCCTGGATCTCGTTGATCTCGACCTTGAAGTTCTGACGCTCGCCCCAGCGGATGTACATGCGCATGAGCATCTCGGCCCAGTCCTGCGATTCGGTACCGCCGGCGCCGGGGTGGACGACGACGATGGCATTGAGGGGATCGGTCTCCGCGGAGAGCATGGTCTTGGATTCGAGCTTGTCGGCAAAGTCGACCAGAGCGGGAATCTCCCGGGCGAGGTCCGGCTCGGTGTTCTCCCCTTCGCGGGCGAGTTCAAAGTAGGCTTCGATGTCGTCCGACCGTCGAGCGAGTTCGGCGTCGTCGGCGAGTAGAGTTTCGAGGCGTTTGCGCTCGCGCATCAACGGCTGGGAACGCGAGGCGTCGGCCCAGATGGTGGGGTCGGAGATCTTTTCTTCGATGGTGGCTAGTTCGCGGCGGAGTCGGGCCGAGTCAAAGATACTCCCGCAGATCGCGCACTTTGTCGCGGACCGGGGAGTAGGAGTATTCGAGATCGCTAAGCATATGAGCCTTAGTTTACGGCAACTTTACGCCAAAGGCTGAAAACCAGGCCAATTGTCGTGATGAATGCACAGGTATAGGCGAAGAGATCGCCGTGCGCCGCGTAGAAGGTGAGGTCGTGCTCGTAGGCGAAGTGCACGCGGAGGCTGGTGCGCTGGTGACGCGGCGCGGCAGCAGTGACTCGACCGAAGGGATTGATGGCGGCGGTGACGCCCGTGTTGGTAGCGCGAAGAATCCAGCGATGATTTTCGATGGCACGCATGCGAACCATGTTGAGGTGCTGCCAGGCGGCACTGGTGTCGCCATACCATCCGTCGTTCGAGATGTTGATGAGGACGTCGGATCCCTGTTCGGTAAGGTGACGAATCTCGTCGCCAAAGATGGATTCGTAGCAGATAAAGATGCCGTAGGTGTGCCCGCCGGTGGTGAAGACAGTTCGCTGAGCGCCCGGCTCGAAGAGACCTACTTCATTCAGAAGACTCTTCGCGAAGAAGAAAAACTCTTTGTACGGAACGTATTCGCCGAACGGAACAAGGTGCATCTTGTCGTAGTGGCCCGCGAAGACGCCTTCAGGAGTGACAAAGGAGGCCCGATTGTAGAGGGTGTAGCCGGACCGTGCGGTTGTGCTTGGCTCGAATCCGGTGTTGCCGACGACGATTGGGGCTTGGGCCGCGCGAGCCAGGTCGTACATTGCGGTACGGAACTGTGGGTCGACGTCTTCAAACGGAGCAGGTGATTCGGGCCACACGATAAGGTCGGTTGGGGTCGGTGCAGGTGTGTTGGCGCCGGCGCCTTCAGCGTCTGCGCGTTGCCGGAGCAGATAGACCGAAGGTGTCCCTGGCAGTTCAGGAATTCCCAACAGGAAACGTGGCGATGGATAACGGCTGAGATACGAGAAGGAGTCGAGGAACTGCTGGGTTGTGGGTTGAGGGCCGGTGTTGGCAGCTCCTACCTCCAGATTTTCCTGTACGAGAGTCGCTGTGGCTGTCGTCGGCGCGTCCTTGGGATTTGCGATCAATCGCAGGCCGACGATGTAGAAGACAATGATGACGACTCCCGTGATGGTGAGGGCTGGGCGAGTGTAGCGCCGCTCGCGTACGCGGATGCGGATGAGCCAGAGGGCATTGACTGCAGCGATGATGAAGGAGAGACCGTAGACACCTGCAAAGGGAGCGAGACGAGTCAACAGAGGATTATCGACCTGGGCGGTGCCGAGCAGATCCCAGGGCAGACCGGTGATGCGGGCGCGGGCGAGTTCTACAGCGACCCAGGCAAATGGAACCAGCAGAAGGGCACCCTGGCCGCCGAAACGTTTGCGGAAGGCGGTGATGAGCGTCGCAAACAGCGCGTGGTAAAGGCCCAGATAGAGGCAGAAGAGGATGAGGATGCCAGCGGCGATGGGCTTGGCCAGGCCGCCATAAAGGTACATTGTCTGGTAAATCCAGTAACAGTTGCCCATGTACCAGACAAAGCCACAAAGATACCCAAGAACCGCTCCTTGCCGGAGGGTAAGTGGATTTCCTGTCTTACTGTTACCGAGAAGCGCCGAGAGAAGAGGAAGAAGTGCGATCCAGCAAAAGGCGGTACGCCAAAGAGGTGTAGGTCCCGCGATCGGAAAGGGCAGAACCTGAAGGACGCCGGACAGAACAGCCATGGCCCAGAGTCGCAGGGGAATTCGTCGCATCGCGTTTGAAGTCTAACATTGACCTATTTCACGGCTACAATAGGGGAGCGATGAATGCACTGGCACAGATCTTGGCGAAAGTTCTTGTCCCTATGTTCTTTATAGGGATGGGAGGTTCCTTGCTGGTTGTGATTTTGACAGTGATACGAGATATGCGGCAGGTGTTATCGAAGGACGACTTAGGCGGTACTGACCTGTGACTTGCGCCATGATTTTCTCAAGAGTTGAACCTGACGCTATATTTGTGGGGAGCGTTCGTTCAACGGTGGCATAGGCAGCATTCTAGATAATGGGCTTCTCCAAACCAACTATCGCTCCACCGCAATCCAACCGAGTACGCCTTGTCGTGGCGTCGTCAGTAATGCTCACCTTTATCTCCTTCTGGCGGGCAGCCGCGATCGTGCTCAACGATCTCGGTTCATCGGCCTTCTACGCTGGAGGTCTTGCCGAAGAGGCGGTAGGTAAAGCAGCTCCGTGGTTGATTCTTGGAGTCGTGGTCTTCTCCTATGCCGTTCGCGCGGTCTACGTGGAAAGCTGCTCGATGTTTACGAGAGGCGGCGTGTATCGCATCGTAAAAGAAGCATTGGGTGGCACCTTTGCCAAGGTCAGCGTCTCGGCCCTGATGTTTGACTATGTGTTGACAGGGCCGATCTCGGGCGTTTCGGCGGGCCAATACATTGTGGGAATGATGAACGATCTTGCGGCATTTTCCGCCGCTAGATTTCATTGGGCCGTCGTACCTCATCTCAGGCCGGACCTAACTTCAGCGTTCATCGCTATCTGCATCACCGGGTATTTTTGGTGGCAGAACACCAAGGGCATTGAGGAGTCCAGCGAGAAGGCGTTGGACATTATGAAGATAACGACCGTAATGGTCGTTATTTTGCTCATTTGGGGAATTTTTACGGTCGTCCACCGGGGAGCGGTGCTTCCACCTTTGCCGATTCCGTCGAATTTACATTTCAGTCCGGACGCTTTGGGATTTCTGAAAGGCACTCCCTTTGCGGCGTCGCTCGGTCTGTTTGGCGTGCTGATGGCCTTCGGTCACTCTGTGCTCGCGATGAGCGGCGAAGAGTCGCTGGCACAGGTGAATCGCGAGATCGAGCATCCGAAGCTGAAGAACCTGAAGCGAGCAGCGCTCGTCATTGCGATCTATAGCTTCATGTTCACCGGCGTGTGCACGCTGCTCGCAGTGATGATTATCCCGGACGATGTTCGCGTCCACGTCTATCGTGACAACCTGATCGCCGGCATGGCCATGAACATGGTCGGCCCGCAGATGCTGAAGATCGTCTTCCGCATCTTTGTCGTTCTGGTGGGTTTTCTGATCCTGGGTGGTGCGGTTAATACTGCGATCGTCGGCTCCACGGGCGTTTTGATGCGCATTGCGGAAGACGGCGTGCTGACCGATTGGTTTCGAAAGCCGCAGCGAAAGTACGGGACCAGCTACAGAATTATCAATCTCGTGGCCGGGATGCAGCTACTCGTTATTGTGCTGACTCATGGCAATGTCCTTGTGATTGGCGAAGCCTATGCGTTCGGCGTCATCTGGAGTTTTACCTTCAACGCTCTGGCGATGCTGGTGCTCCGCTGGAAGTTTCGCGGAGAACGTGGATCCAAGGTGCCGCTCAACTTGCGAATAGGTAAGACTGAGATACCAATTGGGTTAATGTCAGTCTTTTTGGCGTTATTCTCTACCGCAGTTGTTAACTTACTCACAAAATCTGTAGCAACAATAAGTGGCATTATCTTTGCTGCCGTATTTTTTCTCATCTTCTCTGTGTCCGAGCGCGTCAATAAACGGCGACACAATCTGACGGCCTTACAGATGAAGGAGCATTTTCAACTTGAACATCAGGACAATGTCGGGCGTGAAGCGCTGGAGATCCGCCCTGGCGCCGTCGTGGTGACAATGCGTGATTCGGCAGCGCCGTTCGCGCTGAAGTGGGCACTGACTCACACTAATACGGACGATCAGGACCTGGTGGTGTTGGCTGCGCGGATGATGGGTGCAGGTGGGCCGGAGTATGTCGATGCCTCAGAGCAGTTATTTAGCGAGCACGAGCAAATGCTTTTCACGAAGGCAGTGTCGGTGGCTGAAAGCTTCGGAAAACATATTTCATTGCTGGTAGTTCCCGCTGGAGATATTTTTTCTGCGCTGGTGCAGACAGCTAACTCGCTTGATGCGGCCGCAGTTGTATCCGGATTGTCAACAAAACTGACGGCGCAGGAGCAGGCTTACCACGTTGGTCAAGCGTGGGAGGCGCTGCCGGAACCAAAAAGGCAGTTTACCTTCTATATCGTTAAGCCGGATGGCGCTTCGCTCAGCTTCCATATCGGGCCGCATGCGCCGGCGATCGAGCCACACGAAGTGCAACTGGTTCATCGTCTATGGCTGAACCTGCGACGTGCGCCGGAGATGCAGGACCTACACCACAGCGATATTTTGTCGTATGCATTGACCCGCATGGCGACGGAGTTCGCTCGCGACAAAGAGGGTACCGTAAAAGATTTGAAGAAGTGTATTGAGGAGAGTCATCATCGTCATGGCCTCGGAGGTATGAGGTACGAAGAACTGGATGACGCCGGGCCAGGGTATGCCATTAAAGCGCCCAACTCAGGGCCTAAGACTGAAGACGATACTGCTACTCCGATCAAAGTTAAATAATCGTTGACCTACTTACAATTTGCAGGATGTAAGTTCGTTCTGTATCGTCGTTAGCAAGCATTAATAATTAGGTCGATAGCAGACAATATCTAAATAATGTTGTGCCAATGGAGGTAACACGTGGAAGTAAGTCGCATTATCGCCGAGCTTGATGCCCAGATAGCGAAGCTGCAGCAGGCGCGGGCGCTTCTAGCTGGGACGACAGCACCAGCAGCTGGCCGTGGCCGGCCCAAAGGCAGCAAGAATACTTCTTCTGCTGCGACTGCAACGGCACCTCGCAAACGCAAACTGAGCCCCGAGGGCCGTAAGCGCATCGCCGACGCAATGAAGAAGCGCTGGGCTGAGCGTCGCAAACAGAATTCGAAGAGTTAGTTCTTTTACTCGCACATGACAAAGCGCAAGGACCTCATTTTGAGGCACCTGCGCTTTTCATTGTTTATAGTTTAACCGGAGACCTGGCGACTACCGCGTGACGATAACTTCGCGAAGGCTGTCCTTTGCCAGGAAAAACCGGTAGTTACTGAACTCACTTAACATGTTTTCAATCTTGCGGTTGTTATAGACATTCAGTAGTGGGTAATTCCCTGCCCGCTGCATCTCAACGACATCGGTATCGGTGAGATGGTACCGGCAGAAGACCGCATCCGGACTGGCTGTCTGATGGAAAAAAGCGAGCATCAGGCCTCCTGGCTGGAGGACCTGATGAATTCGGGACAATACTGGGGCGACGAGTGCCTCAGGCAGATAGTCCGCCGTGTCCCACAGAATGACGACGTCGAACATGCGACCTGAGAAGTTCAGGTTACTCTCCAGGAAACGATCGACGTCGAACGATGGCGCCTCTCCGGCTTCGCCGGGAATAAGCCACTCCGGCTTCGATGCTTCCTCAACCACGTTGGCCATGTAGATGCTGTGGCCAAGGCTGGTGATGTAGTTGATGTTGGTAGAGGAGGTGGGCCCAATGTCGAGTATGCGCAGTGAGTCCTGCCCTCCCAGATACTTCATCAACTCTTTCCATCCACTTGAGTGACGAGGCACACGACCGGCATCGCTTCCACGTGGATTGTTTGTACTATCGCCACCGCCGAAAAGGTTGCGCATCAGTCCGCTTCCCTTTCTGGTTTAGGCCTTTGGTTGAGGAAAAAGTGGGGCACTGGTCTCGGCCTGTGCAGGGACTGCAGCAGCAGGGGCTGAAGGCTTTGGCGCTTCGGCGGCGACTTTGAGTTCGACACGTCCGGTCAGAACAGCACTCTCTTCAATCGAGAGCCTGCCGGCGAGGATGTCTCCGCTCACCTGCGCCGATTGGCGCAGGTCGACGCGACCGGCGGCCTGAACGTTCCCTGTAAGAGTGCCGAAGATAATTACCTCACGAACAGTGATATCGGCCTTAACGCGCGCGTTGGGACCAATGGTAAGGCGGCCCTCCGGAAGAGTAACAGTCCCTTCGACATCTCCGTCGATGTAAAGATCTTCATTGCCGGAGAGCTCTCCCCGGATGACGACCGACTTACCGATGACGGTGGAACCCTCTGCTGGCTTCATAAGTTTTTTGTTCTCCCTTGTGTCCTGCTTACTGCGGGTGCGCCTTGCCCGAACTATACCCAAGCTAATGCTTAGAGGCAAACCCGACCAACTTTAGCCAATATTCCGCGTCTTACGTAATATGAGCTAAATGGGTTGGCAATAGACGATGGAGGAGAGAGGTGTGGGTTGGTAGCAATGGCGGCAGCGGGGCGTAGCCCTGTTTCATATTGTGCGCTTCCATTGAGACCCATCCCAGGGCGCGGGTGGTCCTTGCGCTGGATTGCGGCGCTCGTCCTCCTGCTGAGCGCGATGACAGGTGCAAGGGCGCAGAACCCCGATGCGCCACGAGATGCGTTTGGCGGATTGTTGCCACCAACCCCGCAACGCTCGCTGGTGGTCGATGCGGCTGCCAACGAGTTAATTGCGCTCCACCACAAAGATTCCTATTTGCGATATCGCATGGCCACCGTCAACGAAAAAGGCGCCCAGGTCCGCGACGTCATCGAGAGCAAGGATGGCACCGTGGCCCGCCTGATTTTGAAGGACGGAAAGCCGCTGACTCCTGAGCAGGACAAAGCGGAACGACAGCGTTTGAGCGACATGATCGCTTCTCCTGGCGCCTATGCGAAACATGTAAAGAGCGGAGAGTCCGACAAGAAGATGGCGAGCACTCTGCTCCCGATGATGGCCGACGCCATGGTCTACACCTACACTCCGGGACAGCCCCAAACCGGCAGGAACGGTGGGGCATTGGAGATTGTTCTGGACTACAAGCCAAACCCGAAGTTTTCTCCACCTAGTACGGAGGCCCAGGCGTTGACCGGACTGGAGGGACGGGTATGGATTGATGCGAAGGCCCACTATGTGGTCCGTATGGAGGGGACGATCGCCCGCGGCGTGAACTTCGGCTGGGGCATGCTCGCCCATATCTATCCGGGGGGCAAGCTGGAGATGAACCAAACGAATGTCGGTGGTAACCGTTGGATCTTCACCGATTTTTCCATGCAGCTCAGCGTGCGTGCACTGATGGTGAAGACACTGAACATCCGCTCGAGCGCGAAGTCAAGCGACTATCAGGTGCTGAGCCCCATGAGCTATCAGGAAGCGGTCAGGCTCCTGCTGGCAACCCCGTTACCGACCCAATAGGAAGCGACTCAGACGGTGACGCGGGCCTTTGCATGGAGTGTCTGGCGCCGCACGGTGAGAGCTTCAATGCGGTCACGTTGCACCTCAAAGCCACGACCGACGGCGGTTGGCACGACTATCTCACCCTTGTCGCTCACCGTTACCGCCGGTTCGATGATGTCCTCGGCCCAGTAGCGGCTGGAGGCGGAGACATCTCCGGGAAGCGAGAAGTTCGGCAGCGAGGACAGTGCGATGTTGTGCGAACGGCCTATGCCAGTCTCCAGCATGCCTCCGCACCAGACCGGGATGCCACGTTCTTCTGCAGCGTTGTGGACTGCGATCGCTTCACTGAAGCCGCCGACGCGACCGACCTTGATGTTGATGATGCGGCAGGACTCCATATCGATGGCGGCAAGGGCGTCGCGCCGGTTGCGAATGGATTCGTCGAGACAGATGTCCGTCGTGAGGCGCTTCTGCAGCATGGAGTGGAAGTAGAAGTCGTCGTACCAGAGAGGCTGCTCGATCATGAGCAGGTTGAACTGATCCCAACTGGCGATGTGGTCGAGGTCCTTCATCCGGTAGGCGGAGTTGGCGTCGCAGCTGAGGGTAATATCGGGCCAGCGATTGCGGACGGCTTCGAAGATCTTGATGTCCCAGCCGGGCTTGCACTTCAGCTTGATGCGCTGGTAGCCGGCGGCGAGCTCGGTCGCGATCTTTTTCATCAACTGCGCCGGCGAAGGCTGGATGCCGATCGATACGCCACATGGAATGACGGTGCGGATTCCGCCCAGCAGTTCGGCAAGAGGGACCTTCTCGACCTGAGCTTCGAGATCCCAGACAGCATTTTCCAAGCGCGGCTTTGGCCATGCGATGGCCGCGCACCTGCGGAAGATGTCCGGACAGCTGCCGCCGCGTTCTACATTCGCATCGAGGAGGCTGGGGCGCCAGTTCATTCTCGGTCATGAGCCACGCAGTGTCGATGGTTTCGTCGCTGAAGTAAGGGTGCTCGCCGGCGACGCACTCGCCCCAGGCCGTCAGTCCTTCGGACTCGAGCTCGATCAGGAGGATGCGGCGGCCGGTGGTCACGCCGAAGCTGGTCTCGAACGGGTGGGCCAGCGGCATATTAGCGAATGGT
>CAVRHK010000014.1:0-38819 GCA_963720955.1 uncultured Acidobacteriaceae bacterium
TGCTGCACATGCCAGTGATAAGCCTCAAAGCGCTTCGTCACGTCCTCGGTAAAGGAAAGCTCCGTCGGCCCATCCAGCGAGATCAGGTTGTCGTCATAGAGCACAATCAGCTTGCCCAGGCCGAGCGTACCCGCCAGCGAAGCAGTCTCATGCGAGATCCCTTCCATCAGGTCGCCATCGCCGCACAGCACGTAAGTATGGTGATCAACGACGTTATACGTGTCGCGGTTATAGACCGCTGCAAGATGCTTCTCCGCGGTAGCAATGCCCACCGCCATGCCAAGGCCCTGACCCAGCGGGCCCGTCGTCACCTCGACTCCCGGCGCCTCACCATACTCCGGATGGCCCGGCGTATGCGAACCCCATTGCCGAAACTGCTCAAGCTGCGACATCGGCAGACCGTATCCCGAAAGATGCAGCGCACCGTACAACAGCGCCGATGCATGCCCATTCGACAGGATGAAGCGGTCCCGGTCGATCCACTTCGGATCCGACGGATCATGCTTCATCAGCTTGTGATACAGCAGATAGGCGATCGGCGCGCAGCCTAGCGGGGCGCCGGGATGACCGGACTTCGCCTTTTCAACGGCGTCAACGGCGAGAAACCGGAGGGCGTTGATGGAAAGTTGATCGAGTTCGTGCTGATTCGAATCCTGCTGTTCGCTCATTGTTTTCCTTTGCTCGGTGAAGAGACTCGAAGCGCTTCACAACGCTGAATCTCGATAATGTGGTCGATCTACGACAGTGTACTAGGCCCAAGAGTCTCTCTGCATCTCTGCAGTCTCACCCACCGCATCTACTTATTGGTAGATGTCGGCGGAAGAATAACGGACACATCAATATTGTGGCCCAACCAGCGTTCCTTGCCATCTTGCCCTGGCCAGGCAAGGGTAAACAGTATGTTGCCGGTCTGTTCCGGAGCCGAGACGATATCCACAAACGACCCCGGATACCCAACCGAACGTGCGTCCTTCGAGTGCGTCGTCGCCCAATTATCCATCGTGTAAACGACACGAAAATGCTCGCGATCCGCGATACGTAGCGTACGCCCGGAAAAGATCTTCGACACCGGCCGGGTAACCTCGAATATCTCGATATGGTTGGTAAACGTCCGCTTGCCTGTCTCAACAGCATACCGCTCCGCCACCACCGAGATACGGTCGAAGACGCGCCCATCCGCGGCCGAACGAAGCAGCTTCAGATACTCCGCATGCGCCCACACCAGTGGTTGCGCCGAGCCAGCCGACCGCCCGCGATACATCCCCTTGGACGGAATATCGTCGTAGTCCCATACCTGCTCGGGAAGCATGCCTCCGAGGGAACTGAACCTCTCAATCGCCTTGATGTGCGCGCTGTAATCGTGTCCGGCGCACAGTTCATAGTGCGCCCGCTCGCCCGTCAGGATCGGCCACGCACGCCCTTGACCCGAGCCGTCGTACGCATCGCCATTTTTCTTCTGGCCATATCCATCATGGTTGTACCGGCGCCAACAGTCGCCGAACGGCGTCTCGATCTTCAGGCAGTGGTCGACGACCTTCAACGAATCGACGATCAGCGGATCATCCGCGCGACGAATCCCATACCTCACCAGTTCGAGGAACCCCGCATCAACCACTTCGCGCGCCTCGAAGACCGTCTTCTCTCCCTGCTCGCGATTATTGATATGGATGCATCCCGGCGGAAGCGCTCCGTTGTAAAACGGTTCACCCTCGCATGGCGGACGTATCCGCATGTAGTGATACTTCACATCCGGAAGCAGTACCCCTTCGGTCGTCGTGGTCCACTCATCCAGGTGCGCTTCAATCCAGTCCGCATAGGCCTCCAGATAGCTTCCCAACTCCGACGCCTGCCGGGAACGCGCAATGTCCGCGGCACACACCAGCGCCGAAATCACCGCAGCCAGTGTCGAGGGCGAATATCCCGCCGTCTCCTCCCATCGCTCCTGCTGCGTCACAGGAGCATATCGGACCAGAAACGCAGCCGCCCGTTCGACAAATGGAAAAATATCGAAATCGCCCAGCCCATTCAGCTTCCACAGCCGCCAGGCCAGCATGATCGGAAACGCCACCTCGTCCAGCTGGATGCCCGTCCAGTAGGGTGTCCCGTCGATCCAGAAATTCTGCGCAAAGCTGCCGTCGGTCCGCTGCGTGCACGCCAGATACACCAGCGCCCGCATCGCCGTATCCGTCCTCCCACTCGCCAGCAGCGCCGTCGCCGTCTGCACCATGTCGCGCGTCCACACCAGGTGGTACCCGCCCAGGTCCGTATCGCCCTTCGAATTCCCCCACGGAATCGATGCCGACGCAATAAACGCGCCCGAATACGTCTTGTCCTCATGCGTCAGCAGCACATTATGGCTGATCCGCATCAGCTTGCCGCCATCCTTCGACACCGAAGACAATTTCGGTGGCGAAACCGACCGCGTCCACTGCAGTAGAAAGCGCTTCTGGTGCTCGTCATACGGAGTCGCCAGCGTCTGCATCAACTGTGCGACCGCCGCATGGTTCCCGTCGCCAAACGAGATCGCAATTGTGAACTCGCGATTCGCCGCAACATCGACCTCCCCCATCACGGCAATATTTCCGTTCAGCGCCTGCCCGAACTGCCAGGTCATTTTCATATCGAGGCACAGGTCCTGGTACCCATCACTGGTCCCCACATATCCGCACGACGACCGGCTGAACCCGCAATCCGCTCCCATCGCCAGCATGGTCTGGCCCTTCCAAGCCAGCAGGCAGCGCTTCCCCGCCACATCAATCGACCGTGCCGAGTTCCCCGCCCCGCCGCCATTCAGGTGCGGAGCCAGCAGCGCATAGCACTTCAACCGCGAAAGGATATCCTCGTCCCCGCTGATCTTCACGTTCATCAACACCACCGGATGGTGCGGATCGCTGATGAACTCCTTCGTCACGGTGTACCGCCCCTTCAGGTCGCTGGCGACCACGCGCACTGCCGGGGCGCTGCTGTCAATATAGCGAAAGTCATACGCCAGATCGCGCTTCTCTTCATGGAAGAACGTCTCCCCATCGCTGAACAGCAGCTCCATGTCGCGGGTCTGCGGACGGTCGATCGTCGGATAGTAAATCTCGTTCAACGTGCCATGTGAAATCGTGAACCACACCCGGCTCGAGGCCGCATACGCAGTCGACACTGCGTCCTTTTCGCTGGAGGTCCAGCGAGGTTCTAAACCAGGAGCCCCGAATGCGGGTCCGTCGTCTTCCAGCCAGCGGTAAGCAGCGCTCAAATCAGCCATTGCAACCATTAGAGCGCAAAACTTCGCGAACAGTCACATTTCGCTGTAAATGAACGATGAATGCCGAAGTGAGCTATGATTTTCGAGGTTGCGCTGTCTCCCCCGGGTGCATCGCGCAGACCGGGCCCCGCATCGAACCAAACACAAAGCACTGGCGGTCAGGACCCTCCTGGCTGACACAAACGAACGACTACAGGAGAATTACCGTGGCCTACGAACTACCACCTTTGCCCTACGATTACGCTGCGCTTGAGCCGCACATCGACGAAGCGACGATGAAACTGCACCACGACAAGCACCACCAGACCTACGTCACCAATCTCAACGGCGCAGTAGAAAAGCACCCCGACCTCGGCAGCAAGTCGGCCGAGGAGTTGATTAAGGACCTCGCCAGCATCCCCGAAGACGTGCGCAAAGTTGTGCAGAACAACGGCGGCGGCCACGTCAACCACACCATGTTCTGGCAGATCATGAAGCCCAAGGGCGGCGGCGAACCCTCAGGCGACATCGCGGCTCAGATTAAAGCCGACTTCGGCGACTTCGAAAGCTTCAAAAAACTCTTCAACGAAACCACCGCCAAGCAGTTCGGCTCCGGCTGGGGCTGGTTGATCTTCAAGGGCGGCAAGCTCGCCATCGTCACCTCCGCCAACCAGGACAACCCCATCTCGCAAGGAAGCTATCCCATCCTCGGTAACGACGTCTGGGAGCACGCCTACTACCTCAAGTACCAAAACAAGCGCCCCGACTACCTCGCCGCCTGGTGGAACACCGTCAACTGGGACGAGGTCAACAAGCGCTTCGCCACCGCAAAGTCCTACAAGTAACATCAATCAGCTTCCGAAGGATAAGGAATGGCAGGATCTCCGGAAGCCACCCTATGACCAGTTCCGGTGCAGCGTCTTTCGCGTTGCACCGGCATCCTACCCTTTTGGCCCCACTGGAACCGTTGGCTGGCTGCATTGTGGGGAGGCGCTCTGCGTACCGCTCCACGACCCAGTCCAGTTTGATCCGCCACCGCCTCTCGCGCCGCCGACAACAAACCCCTTCCAGAGCTGATTGTCGATGTTCACCCCCTCAGGGGTGCCGGCATGGTCGCTGGTGTTCATCCTGCAGGCAGTTTGGTGTCCCGGCTTGACGCCAAGGGTGTTGAAGTCGTCGCCTATGCTCGAGTCGCTTGTGCTCGAGTAGACGGCAGCTCCCCACTTCCAATTTATTGAGATACCAGGGACACCGCCCGTGTCGAAGGTGCCGGTCCAGTTCAAATTCATTCCTCCCGGCAGCCCCCCGGCAGGCACAGGGACGGCCACACCCGTGAGAAATATCTCGTCCTCCTGGCGCATCGGAACGATCGTGAACCACGTGTTCGTCATTGTGTCGAATGTGGTGGTACTGCAGGCTGCCGTCGGAGAAAACGTGATTCGGGCATTTGGGGCCGAATTAGTGAAAGTCGTCCCACTCCCAGAGCCCACAATCTTGGAATTTTGGAAGTCAATAACTGCGCCAGTGCTGGGTATCCCCGTGACTGTGAAGTTCGCATTGAACCAGATCCATTGGCCCGAGTCGAGCGGGGTTCCGTTGAAGTTCGATGCATTGCCGGACATCCCCGCACAAACCGGCGGCGGAGTTGCTTCGCAAGTCAGGGTGGTCGGCGACATATCGATGTGGATTGTGTTCCAATCCGCCAGGGTTGCAGTCCCGGAGAAACTGACACTTCCCTTCAAAGTCGGAAACGAGCCCCATACGGCGGTTTCATACGTGCTCGTACGTGCAGTGAAAGGAAGAATGCCCATGATCGGAGGACCGCCCGAGGATGGATCGCGATTGATCGTGTAGTTAATCTGATAATCCCTTCCCGGGACGAGCTCCGATGCCCTGACCGAAAGGCTGTAGGAGTTGCATGTGAGCGTGGCATTCGCCGTATCGACATGATTTGCCAGAGCAGGAGTCGCGCACAACAGAAGCAGCCCGAAAACTGCCCTACACGTAGTTCGATAAACTTCAGACATCGTTACCTCTCCTGAGTACGCTCTTCTCAACGTTGCTTGGCTATGCCAAGGCGTTCTTCAGTTCAGGACCGACCGCCAGCCTTCTTCTCGCACTACTCGGTTCCGCGGCGCGTACGAAAGCCAAGTCAACTGTGCGGTATTTCATCGGTAACTGCACTACCACCTTGTGGTGATTGCCAAACAGCTTCGCAAACTCACCGAACAATTCCGATTCCAGGACTCGGATATCTTCAAGAGGCAGCCACCCGGCAGCCTCTTTGCATTACCGGTCCACATCGACAAACTTCCCGGTGCTAGAATCCTCGGCACTGGAGAACCCCATGCAGAGATCACTCGCCATATGTGTGCGGGCCGCTCGCAGCATCACTCTCTCAATCCTTCTTCTCGCCGCTCCTCAAATCTTTGCTGCCACCTGCGAGAGCCTCAGCACTCTCAAGCTCCCCAACACCACCATTACCCTCGCGCGCATCGAGCAGGGCGGCGACCTCTCCTCCCTCGACAACAAAACTCCCGGCCCTCCGCTCAAGGGCCTCCCGTCCTTCTGCCGCGTCACAGGAACCATCTCGCCCGTCCCCGACTCCGTCATCGGCTTCGAGGTCTGGATGCCCACCTCCAGTTGGAACCACAGATTTCTCGAGGTTGGCAACGGAGGCTTCTCCGGAGCGCCATGGATTCATTTCATGGCAGCCGCCGTCCGCGACGGATACGCCACCGCCTCCACCGATACCGGTCACCTTGGCGCTGACTTCGACGGCAGCTTCGCCCTCGGCCATCCCGAAAAGGTCATCGACTTCGGCTATCGCTCCGAACACGAAACAGCCGTAAAAGCCAAAGCGATCATCGCAGCCTTCTACGGCGAGCCTCAGAAGCGAGCCTACTGGGAAGGCTGTTCCTCCGGCGGCAAGCAGGGCCTCATGGAAGCCCAGCGCTACCCCAACGACTTCGACGGCATCATCGCCGGCGCTCCCGCCAACAACTGGGAACGACTCATCGCCAGCTCCATCTGGATCGAACAGGCCACCCACCTCACGCCCTCCAGCTCTCTGCCGAAGGAGAAGCTCGCCATCCTCCATCAAGCTGCCCTCGATGCCTGCGACACATCCGACGGCGTCAAGGATAGCGTCATCCGGGACACCCTCTCCTGCCACTTCGATCCCGCTGTCACCCAATGCAAAGGCACTGACACCGCCGCCTGTCTCCCTCCCGAACAGGTCGACGCCGCGCGCAAGATCTACGCCGGCCCTGTCAATCCCCGCACCCACGAAAAGATCTTCCCCGGCCTCGAGCCCGGCAGTGAGATCAGCTGGTACGGCTTCGCCACGCCTGTGTTTCCCATTGGAGCCTCTCACTTCAAAAACATCATCTTCAAAGACCCCAAGTGGGCCCCCAGTACCCTTAACTTCGACACCGACATAGCCATCGCCGAGAAGGTCGACAGCGGAACGCTCACCGCAACCAACCCCAACCTCAAGCCCTTCTTCGCCCACGGGGGCAAGCTCATCCTCTACCACGGCCTCTCCGACGGCCTCATCGCACCGCAGAACACCATCAACTACTACAACGCCGTCCTCAAGACCACCGGCCCCGCGGCTGCGAACTCCATGCGCCTCTATCTGGCCCCCGGCATGGGACACTGCTTCGGCGGCGACGGTCCCTCTGACTTCGATCTCGACGCACCCCTCGTCGCTTGGGTCGAAGACAACAAGGCTCCCGGCCCGATCCTCGCCCTTCACTTCCCGGCAAACGCCCCACCCACCAAGCCCGACCGCACCCGTCCCCTCTGCCCCTACCCGCAGGTCGCAAAGTACAAGGGCACTGGAAGCACCGACGACGCCACCAGCTTCGCCTGCGCAAAACCCTGAGTTCTATCTCTCACTCCTGCAAACGCGTCATCCCGACCGGAGCCCAGCGGAGTGGAGGGATCTGCTGTTTGCGTAAGTCAGGGCGGTGACAATCAACGCCAAAGAAAAGATTCTTCAGATTCAGCCCAAAAATCGCGTGTCAAGTCTCAAAACGACCTAAACCCATGAAACAAAATAAGATCGAGTTGGCGTATTAGTTCCACTCTATTCGCTAACTTAAAACAGTGGAGAAGAAAGCATAGCCTCGGCCAAAGCCGAGGCTAACTCTTTTATTTGCACGATTTTGGACGTAACCCTTTTGTTTGGACTATTTTGCAGGCAACGACCACCTGCAAATTACTGAAACAAAAGAGTTTACGCGCGGGCAATGGAGGGGGACCCCCTTCGGTACGGTCTTACTCGTTGCCCGAGCCCTTCCGCGGTCGGCGATTGGCTTGAAGGACCTTCTTGCGCATACGCAGCGACTTCGGGGTCACCTCGACGAGCTCATCGTCGGCGATGAACTCAATGCACTGCTCTAGCGTGAGCTGCTTGTAAGGCACCAGGCGGACGGCATCGTCGGAACCCGAGGCGCGCATGTTGGACAGTTTCTTCTCGCGAACCGCGTTGACGTCGAGGTCGTTGTCGCGGCTGTGCTCGCCGACGATCATGCCCTCATATAGCTCAATCCCATCGCCGACGAAGAGCACACCACGGTCCTGCAGCCCTTCGAGCGCGTACGCAGTCGTCGTTCCCTGTCGGTCGGAGATAAGAGCGCCGGACGCACGCTGCGGAATCTCACCCTGATAGGCGATATAGCCATCAAGGATGGAGTTCATGATGATGGTGCCACGGGTCTCGGTCAGCATTTCAGAACGCAAACCAATCAGCCCGCGGCTGGGGATGCGAAACTCCATGCGGACGCGGCCTGACCCATGATTGATCATCTTGGTCATCTCGCCTTTTCTCGGCCCAAGACGCTCGATAACGGTTCCGACGAAGGTCTCAGGAACGTCGATCGAGAGATGTTCAACCGGCTCCATCACCTGATCGTCGATCTTCTTGGTGACGATCTCCGGACGGCTGACCATCATCTCGAAGCCCTCGCGGCGCATCATCTCGATGAGAATGCCAAGCTGCAGTTCGCCGCGGCCAAGCACCTTGAACGCATCAGGCGAGCCCGTGTCCTGCATCTTGAGCGAGACATTAGTCAGCAGTTCCTTGTCGAGACGGTCACGAAGGTTGCGCGAAGTAACGAACTTGCCCTCACGTCCGGCGAACGGGCCGTTGTTGACATTGAACTGGATGGCAATCGTCGGCTCATCGATGGTGATCGGCGGCAACGGCTGCGGATTCTCTAAGTCGCAGAAGCTCTCGCCGATCGTGATTCCTGGAATACCAGCAATAGCAACGATATCGCCAACCTGGGTCTCCTCGATGTCGGTGCGCTTGAGGCCCGAGAAGCTGAACAGCTTCGTGATCTTATGCTTGGTGAAAGTCCCGTCGATCTTGGCGACCGAGTACTCCTGACCAGTCCGCATCGTGCCATTGAAGACACGGCCGATCGCAAGACGACCGAGATAATCCGAGTAGTCAAGATTGGTCACAAGGATCTGAACAGCACCTTCCGGCTCGCCCTTCGCAACCGGGATTGTGGTGATGATCTGCTCGAAGAGAGGCTGAAGATCGGTCCCCGGAACCGCCGGATCAGTAGTCGCAGTACCCAGCTTGCCGTTGGTGTAAAGCACTGGGAAGTCGAGCACGGACTCATCGGCGTCAAGGTCGATGAACAGGTCATAGACCTCGTTCAGAACCTCCTGGGGACGCGCGTCGGGACGGTCGATCTTGTTGATCACGACCATGGGAGTCAACCCAGCTTCAAGCGCCTTCGAGAGCACGTAGCGGGTCTGCGGCAGTGGACCTTCCGAGGCATCAACGAGGAGTACGACGCCATCGACCATCTTGAGAGCGCGCTCCACCTCCCCACCGAAGTCAGCGTGGCCCGGTGTGTCAACGATGTTGATCTTGTTGTCGTGATAGTAGAGGGCGGTGTTCTTGGCAAGAATCGTAATGCCG
Source organism: uncultured Acidobacteriaceae bacterium (assembly GCA_963720955.1). Lineage (GTDB taxonomy): Bacteria > Acidobacteriota > Terriglobia > Terriglobales > Acidobacteriaceae > Edaphobacter. Next base: position 9,177 of record CAVRHK010000014.1, read on the forward strand.
CGCTCTTTTTCCAGGTCGTTCGAGTCCATGACGCGCTCGGCGACGGCCTCGTTCGAGCGGAAGGTCCCGCTTTGGCGCAACATGGCGTCGACGAGGGTCGTCTTACCATGATCGACGTGAGCGATGATGGCTATATTGAAGATGGGCTTAACGGCGACTGCGGTTGAGTTACTCACTGCTTTGTATATCCTGTCTGTGCGCTTAGGTGTCGTATTTTGGGGAAAGTGCGCGTCTCTTCTAGTTTAGCCTAGTTAGCTTCACACGCGCCGACGAAGTGTAAGGGAATTGAAGAAGATACGGTAAATGAGACTGTAAGGCGTTGAAAATCAGCAGCAGGACAGAAACGACGCGATTTGCGTTTGGTGGCTTCCGGTTGTATCGCTATACTCAAGGCTCCCAATGCATCCAAACCAGTCTTCCCAGCTCGAGCACGCAGCACTGAAGAACTATCTGCTGGACCATGCGTACGACGAGATGTTTTCTGGTCCGGGCAATCTTCATCGCCACTGTCAGCGATTGCTGGAGCATTTCACTTCACTCCCAATGGAAGAATTGCAGCGGCGCAAACAGGCTGCTGACCTCAGCTTTCTAAACCAGGGCATTACGTTCACTGTTTACGGCCGAGAAGAGGGAACTGAAAAGATCTTTCCGTATGACTTGGTCCCGCGCATCATCACCGCGGCCGAGTGGCAGACTGTGGAACTTGGACTGACGCAGCGGATTACGGCACTGAACCTCTTCCTGAAAGACATCTACAACGAGGGCCGGGTTCTTACTGACGGCATCGTTCCACGAGAGATGGTCTACAGTTGCAAACACTATCGCAGGCAGATGGTTGGGCTGCAGGTCCCGAGGAACGTTTATATTGCCGTCTGCGGAACGGACCTGATCCGGCTGGAGAACGGCGAGTTCGTGGTCCTCGAGGACAATCTACGCGTACCCAGCGGCGTCAGCTACATGCTGACCAATCGCAGGGTAATGAAGCGGATATTTCCGGAGCTGTTTCGTAGCTACAACGTGCGGCCGATCGAACAGTACACGCAACTGCTGCTCGGGACGTTGCGATCGCTTGCACCCGAAGGCCGGCCCGAGCCGAACATCGTACTGCTTTCGCCGGGAGTATTTAACTCGGCCTACTTTGAGCACGCATATCTCGCTCGCCAGATGGGCATCGAACTGGTCGAGGGACGTGATCTGGTGACTCACGACAATATCGTCTACATGCGCACAACCAACGGTCTGCGGCGAGTGGACGTGATCTACCGTCGCGTCGACGACGACTTTATCGATCCGCTGGCCTTCCGTGGAGATTCGATTCTAGGTGTGGCAGGGCTGTTCAACGCGTATCGCGCCGGAAATGTGACGTTGGCCAACGCCTTTGGCACGGGGGTGGCCGACGATAAGGCCCTTTATGCCTATGTTCCCGACATCATAAGGTATTACCTCACCGAAGAGCCGATCCTCAACAACGTGGAGACGTTTCTCCCGACGCGCCCCAAGGAAAAGCAACATGTGCTCGAGAACCTCGAAAAACTGGTGGTCAAAGCGGTTGGAGAAAGCGGCGGCTACGGAATGTTGATCGGGCCGCAGTCGACCAAGGCGCAGCGTGAGGACTTTGCGCGCAAGATCGAGGCTGATCCACGGAATTACATTGCGCAGCCGACGATCTCATTTTCACGCGCTCCCTGTTTGATCGGCGACGAGCTTGAGCCACGACATGTTGACCTGCGACCCTATGTACTCTTCGGCGACAAGGTAACCATTGTGCCAGGCGGCCTGACACGCGTTGCGCTGAACCGCGGATCGCTGGTAGTGAATTCGTCGCAGGGTGGCGGCAGTAAAGACACGTGGGTGTTGAGCGAGTAAAGGAGAGCCGATGCTGTCACGGGTTGCCGATAGTTTGTATTGGATGAGCCGCTATCTTGAGCGTGCTGAGCATACGACACGGCTGCTTGACGTCAATCTGAACCTGATGTTGGACGAGAACGCGGCCAGTGCGGAGCGGCGCTGGCAACGCGTGTTGCAAGCCTTGGGCAGGCCGAAGGACGTCAAATGGGAAGGCGACCCTTACGCACTGACGCAGGCGTTGACCTTCGACACGACGAACAAAGCTTCGATTCTTTCGTGCATCATCGCCGCGCGGGAGAACTCGCGACACGTGAGGGAACAGATTTCGACCGAGCAGTGGCACCGGTTGAATAGCATGTATCTTCAAGTGACCGGACCTGAGATGCAGATGGAAAGACAGGCAGAGGCGTTGGCTGCCGGGATCGCCCGGCCAAGCGAATTTCTGCAGTCAGTGATGGAGGCTGTGCACCAGTTCCAGGGGGTGACGGACTCCACGATGAACCACGGCGAGGGGTGGCAGTTCATCCAGGTGGGTCGATATATCGAGCGGGCGTCTGCGACGGCGCTGCTGCTGGAGGCCTATCATGCAGATCTGTGGGGGCAGCCGGAACGAGTTGGCGAAGGCAATGAGTATCTGGACTGGATGGGATTGCTCCGCTCTGCAACAGCGTTTGAGGCATACTGCAAGGTATACACAGCGGACTTAACGCCGGACCGGATCTTCGAGTTCCTTCTGCTCGATGAAGAGTTTCCGCACTCAGTGCGCTTCTCGATCGACAGCGTGCAATGTGCGTTGGAAAAGATACAAGGGGACAGCGGTAAAAGCCGGGCCGAGGCGTTGCAGAGACTCAGCGGAAGGTTGCGTGCGTCGCTGAGCTACAGCAGCGTCGACGAGATTTTGAGCCAGGACGTGGTCGGATACCTGGGAGGCATCCAGGCGCAGTGCCGTGCCATTCACGAGACGATCTATGAATTGTATGTGGACTACTCCATTCAAGCAGCGCTGGCGGGCTAAGTCTCACGAGGACCGACTATGTACTATTCGATTCGCCATTTGACGAAATTTCTGTACAGCACCCGGGTCAGCGAAAGCATGATGGAGACGCGGATGCATCCGCGAAGTGATCTCAATCAGCGCTGTATGACCTTTCACCTCTCGGTGAGCCCCCGTTGCCGGGTCTTCAGCTATCGCGATCATCTCGCGAACCACGTGCACCACTTCGATATTCCGGGAATGCATGGGCAGCTTGTGATCGTTGCCGAGTCGCTGGTCGAGGTGCAGCCGGCAGCACCAGTCCCGGCCTTTCTGGCGCCGGGCGCGTGGGCGGAGCTGGACGCCATGGTGGAGCAGGGCGACTACTGGGAGATGTTGCTGCCGAGTGAGTTTACCGCAACGACGCCCGCGCTGGATGCTCTTGCCGAAGAGTTCGACGTCCGTCGCAGAGACGACCCCTTGATGGTCCTGCACAGGCTGAATCAGCAGATGTACGAGCATTTTGATTACAAGCCGAAGTCGACCAAGGTGGATTCACCGATCGATCTTGCGCTCGAGCACCCAGGCGGGGGTGTGCCAGGATTTCGCGCACATCATGATTGCGCTGGTGCGTTCGCGGCTGCGGATTCCCTGCCGGTATGTGAGCGGGTATCTTTACCACGGCGAGAGCGATATGGACCGATCGATCAGTTCGGCGACGCATGCGTGGGTCGAGGCGCTGGTTCCTCCGCTGGGGTGGGTGGGCTTCGATCCGACGAACTGGCTGGTCGTGGGCGACCGGCACATCCGCACCGCGATCGGCCGGGATTATGCAGAAGTTCCACCAACTCACGGCATCTTCCGGGGCCGCGCGGACAGTGAGCTGACCGTAGCGGTGCGAGTGACGCCGAGCCTGGGCACGCCGTCATTCGACCAGGAGCTGCCGGTGCCCGAGGACTGGTCGACTTTGGTGGAAAAGGCGACGCAGTTACCGGAGCAGCCGCCGACGCCGACCCGCCAGCAGCAGATGGCGCAGCAGCAGCAGGATGCTGACGACGCAACTCCTTTGCCTCACGTTCCGATTGCGGCGCGTCGGTAAGGGGGTACCCCCCTATTGCCCGCGTGTAACTCCAATGGCTGCAATGGTTTAGCGCATGTCATTGCCGCTAAAATATTGCAAACAGAAGAGTTACGTCCAAAATCGTGGCAGCAAAGGACTTAGTCGTCCTCAAAGGCAAAAACCCGGGCCGAATGCCTGGGCTTTTTTTGATCTATATCCAGTATAGAGGATTGGAGATAACTAATACGCCAACTCGATTTCCTTTGGTTTGAATGAGTTAGATGGTTTTGGGGCTTGACATGCGTTTTTTGGGCAGAAAACGGCGAAAAAAAAACGCCGAAGCCCTGAGGACTTCGGCGTCAAGAGAAACGAGTGGATCAGTTAGAAGATGATCTTGCCACCCACCCTCATGGTGCGGCTTCCGCCGTTCTGGATGAGGACGTTGCCGAAGTTCGTTCCAGTGGCGGTGGTTACGTTTCTGTTCGCCGCAGACGGAGGTGTGTCGAAGTTCTGATTGTTGGTGATATTGAAGAACTCGCCGCGAAGCTCGAACGCAACCCGCTCCGTGATGGTGAACTTCTTCAAGATGTTGGAGTCGAGGGTGAGATAGCGAGTGGTGTAGTTGGCGTTTCGAGCGACCATGAGCGGGCTGGTGGGCTGATAGGTGGTGACCTGAACGAAGTGAACATCGTTGGCGGTGACGCAACCATTGCTGACGTTGGGTACTACAAGAGCCGGATTCTGGAGACCGGTACCGCAGACGCTGGTCGCAACGGCAAGGCCACGCGTGTTGACGGGAGCCTTAGGATTGCCGATGTTGGGACGATCGCCCAAGGTAGATCCGTCGAGGTCGCGATCGAATCCGTTGACCATGGTGTACGGGGTGCCGTTTTGAACGGTGAGGATTGGAGCTACGGACCAGCCGCCGACAATCGCGTTCAGGAAGCGGTGGTTACCTGACGCTCCACGAATCTGCCACTGCATGTAGGTGACCGAGACGTTGCGACGATCGTTGTCGGACGGACCGTAATCGATGAAGCCGAGCGGACCAAAGACAGGAGAGCGCGAGGGATTCTGAGGCGACGAGTTGCTGGCGAAGGTCTCAGAGAGTACATCGAGATTCTTCGACCAGGTGTAGGAGCTGGAGAAGGCGAAGGTTCCAGCCGGAGTCGGTGATGTGCGACGCCGAACCTGTACCTGAAGGGCGTTGTAGTTGGAGGTGAGACCCGAGTCGCGGATCTGAATGGAGCCTCGATTCGGCGGCGTAACGGGTGGTCTGAGAACCGTAGAACGCGGTGTTCTGCGGTTGCGGTCCCGGTGAAGGTAGCGTTAGGAAGAGCCGGATTGAGCGGGTTGGTGTAGAGGAGCTGCCGACCCAGCGAGCCTACGTAGGCGACATCCAGGACGATGTTTGCCGGGAGCTGGTGCTGCACACCCAATGAAAAGTGGTGATAGTAGGGATTGCGGATGTTCTTGCTGAAGTTGGAGTGCTACGGTCGAATAAGGCGTCAGAGGCACAGGAACGAGCGCGGGAAGGACCGCCGACAGATTTGACAGGCCGCGAGGTGTAGTTGCTGTCGAGTTGCTGGGAACAGGTGTATTCGCGAGCGCGTTGGGAGATGCCGCCGCCATGTTGGAGAGAAGGTTGTTGTAGAAGACGTCGTAGGTAACCTGATAGCCGCCGCGAATGACCGTGGTGCCATTTCCGATTCCGTGGTCGCTCCAATGCGGGGTGTAGGCGAAGCCGAGGGTGGGCCCGAAGTTGTTATTGTCCTGGTTGACCTTGGTGGTCGACGAGGATGTCGTCGCTGCCATATCCGACGAAGGCGGGGTGCTTGAAGATGTTGGCGGGCTGGCCGAAGTTCTCGTAGCGCAGGCCGTAGGTGAGGGTCAGGTTCGGGGTGGCCTTATAGGTGTCCTGCACATAAAGGCCAATGGTGAAGAGGTTGGGATGATACCTTCCGCTGCCGAAGACAATATGTGACTGGACCGGTGCTGGTTCCACCGTAGTTGTCGATGAAGTTGGCGAGGCCAGTGATGGCGCCGCCTGTAAAGGCGTTGTTCGCACTGACTGAGTATGCGACCGAACCACGCGAGTTGAATGGCGCGACCTGGGTGGCGAGCTGCCGCAGGAGGTCGACGCCACCGCGAACGGCGTGCCGTCCGAAGGTGTAGGTGACAGAGTCCTGAAGCTGATAGTTGTTCGAAATGCGTCCCTGGGGGAAGGTGGAGCTAAGAGCGATATTGGTTGTGCCGGGGATGCCTATGTCCGGAGTGGTCGATGCGATCCCGGTGGGGTTGGGAAGGAAGTAACCGATGTTTGCGCGCGAGTAGCCGAGGCGGAACTCATTCACAACGCTGTTGGTGAAGGCATAGATGTGGTTGAAGTTGATGCCAAACGTCTTGGCCGCGAAAGGAATATCGAAGTTCGGGTTGATGCCGACGACGCCGCCGATGTTATCGCCGGTGCTGTCGTACAGGAAGCGGAACATCATGTTCTGCTTTTGCGATGCAACGTGATCGATGCGGGCGAGGTAGTTGTTGTCGGTCGAGATCTCTCCGACGTTGCGAATGAACTGACCGATTTCTACTGTCTGACCTGCGCGGGCGCCGCCAAAGCAGGAGGTGGATGCCAGACCAGCTGGGAGAGCGGTCGAGACTTTGCTCGAGCCGGTGCCAGACGAGCCACGTGCGGTACCGAGAAGCGCAAGGTAGGTGGCGACGTTCGGACAAGAAGCAGCCATCGCCTGCAGTGCCGAGTTTCCCGAAGCAGTTGGAATGTTGTAGGCTGCGCCGCTTGCGTTCGCTTCGTAGCGGTCAAACTGACCTGCACCGAAGAAGAAGGTCTTGTCGTGACCGTTATAGATGTGAGGGAGAATAACCGGACCGCCAACGGTAAAGGCCGGGATGTTCTCATGGAAGATATTCTTCAGGACCGGCGTGCTGCCGTTATTGAAGTTGATCCTCTGGGTGTTGTTGGAAGCATTCATTACCTGGCTGCGATAGACCCAGGCGACGGTGCCATGGAGCGAGTTGGTACCTGACTTCGTGATCTGGCTGACGACGGCGCCGCCGGCACGTCCGAATTCCGCGGTGAAGTTGGAGGTCTGGAAGTTGACCTCCTGCAGTTCGTCGTTGTTCGTAATGGTGAACTGTGGACCGTCTACGGAGATGTCGTTGTTCTGCAGACCGTCGATAAGGAAGCTGTTCGAGCGGGCACGTGCACCGTTGATGGCGCCGATACCGCTATCGAGCGAGCCACCCTGGTTGGAGCGAACGGCTCCGGGAGCCGTGAGGATCAGGTTGAGCGAGTTCTGATTGAGGATGGGGAGATCGGCGAGAGCGGTGGCCGCTATGGTGGACGAACGAAGGGCGTCTTCGGTCTGCAGTTCGGCAGAGTTAATCGATAAGACTTCAACGGTCGTGTTGTTGCCAGAGACAGACAGGTTGAAGTCTCGTCCTACAAGGGCGCCGACGGTAACCGTGGCGGACATCTCACGCTTGGCAAACCCTGGGGCGATTGCAGACACCGTGTAGTCGCCAGCGAGGACGGCATCAAAGCGATAGATACCAGCTTTGTTTGTTTTGATGGTCGTGGAGACGCCGGTTGAGGGGGAGAAGAGCGTGACATCGGCATCGGGAATTGTGGCGCCCGCGGAGTCCTGCACGATGCCGGTGATGGTGCCGCGTGAGGATTGAGCCAAAACAGGGACGAATCCCAGGGAAGCCATGGCTGTGAGCAGCACAAGGAGAGAAGACTTGCGAAGGAACTTTTTCAATTGAATTGCCTCGTTCTCGGATATGTACAACAGGGAAAAACAAGTCACTGGCCAAAGTGGTGTTGCACTGTACTAACGACGCGCATCAAGAATCTCTGACACACACAGTTAGGGGACATCTCATCCGTGAGAGAACCGGACGGTGTCTTTGCTTGGCAATGTGGTATTGGAAATATTAACGAGCAATCGATGGGCCAATTGAGATTGGCCCATTTTCGAGGGTTTCACATCTGGGAACTAACCAAAATTCATAGAATTTTGATCCACCGGCTCCCGATTTTATAGATTGAGTTTCTTGAAGATGCGCTCGGGCAAGTTGCGGATGATGAACATGATTGGCTGCCACTGGAACGGGACGTAGAGGACGTCCCTGCGCTTGTCGATCGCGCTGACGATGGATTCGGCGACGGAATCGACATCGGCAAACTTCTCGCTCTTGGGCATGGCGGCGGTCATTGCGGTGCGGGTGGGGCCGGGTTTGATGGTGAGGACCGTCACGCCCTCGCGGTCGACACGGTTGCGCAGGCCGGCGAGGAAGGCAGAGAGACCGGCCTTCGAAGAACCGTAGACGTAGTTGGATTTGCGGCCGCGGTCGCCGGCCACCGAAGAGAGGACTGCGAGAACTCCTGAGCGGCGCTGCACACAGAAGTTGGCGAGCCAGGTGAGAAGGGAGACCGGAGCCATGAAGTTCGTGTAGAGGATCTGCGCGGCGGTGTTGAAGTTTTGCTCGGCTTCGGCCTGGTCGCCGAGGATGCCGTGGGCGAGGTAGGCGATATCCATGCCGGTGAGAGAGTTGACGGCGTGGGCGAGGAGTTCGGGGTGCTTGTCGGTGTCGTCGAGGTCGGCGACGGCTGTGTCGACGTAGCTGGCGCCGCGAGTGCGAAGGTCGGCCGCGACTGCAGCTAGTTTTTCGGCGTTGCGTGCGACGAGGAAGAGGCTTGCTCCCTGCGCCGCCCATATGCGGCAAGTGGCTTCTGCGATGCCGGACGTGGCGCCGAGGACGAGTATCTTGCGGGGGGCTTGGTTTGAGGCTTTGGAGGTCGGCAGGGTCGTGCTCATAGGCTTGGTCTGTCTCCGGTGACCCGCTCCCAGAAGCTGGAGGTGAGCATGGGATCGCGGTAGCGGGCGAACTGCTCCCACTGCGGGTAGAAGGACTGGAACTGCGAGGCTGTCATGGCTGCGTCTTTGGCTGGATAGAGGCGGCCGCCGAACTCGAGGGTCATGTCGGCGAGACGGGCGAAGAGAGGGAAGGTCTGGTCGGGCTTGATGGGAAAGTCGAGGGCGAGGGTGATGCCGGGTTTGGGAAAGCTCATCATGCCGGGAGAAGGGACGTCGCCGAAGACCTTGAGGACAGCGAGGAAGCTTGCGAGGCCAGACTTGGCGACCTCGTGCAGGATGGCGATGGTGCCCTCTTTGGCGTGCTCCCACGGGATGACGTACTGAAACTGGAGAAGGCCGCGCTTGCCGTACATGCGGTTCCAGTGGAGGACCTTGTCGAGCGGATAGAAGAAGGGCTCGTAGTCCTGCAGGGAGACGACGCGTTTGTGGATCTGCTTGTGGAAGAAGGCGGTGTTGAAGAGGCTGACGCTGAGGTGATTGAGAGCGAAGGCGGGAGCGTCGAACGGGAAGACGAGCTTCGGTTTGGCCGACGGCCCGAGCGTGTCGCGCTCGATTGGAGTGGTCGCCCTGCATGAAGACGCCGCGGGCGAAGTTGCGGCCCGTCGAGCGTTACGTCCACCCAGCTCACGGTGTATTCGACGTCTTTACTCTGGTTGGTGAGGTCGAGGAACTCGTCGATGCCGTGGAATTGGATGCCTTCGTAGTCGATCTTGCGGGAGACGATGGGCTTGAGGCGAAGCGTCGCCCACGTGATCAGGCCTGTGAGTCCAAGACCGCCGATGGTCGCAGCGTAGAGGTCGGGATTTTCAGTTGGCGAGCACAGTTTGCGGGAGCCGTCGGAGCGGACGAGCTCGAACTGGGTGATGTGGCGGCCGAAGGTCCCGGCGGTGTGATGGTTTTTCCCGTGGATGTCGTTGGCTATTGCTCCACCCAGGGTTACATATTTTGTTCCGGGCGAAACGGGCAGAAAAAAGCCGCGGGGGACAGCGAAGTCAAGAATCTGCGCGAGGGTGACTCCGCCCTCTGCGGTGAGGAGGCCGGTCTCGGGATCGAAGTCGATCAGGCGATCCATGCCGGTGGTCAGAAGGAGGTTGCCGTCTTTGAGGAGGCAGACGTCGCCGTAGCTGCGGCCCATACCGACGGGGAGCGCTCCATTGTGCAGGCCGGCTGTAACGGCGGGAAAGTCGCTTTGCCAGTGGAGCGGGATGATCTTCGCGCCGTAGGTTGGGTAGCGGCCCCAGGATTCAAAGGGGGGCGGGCCTGACAACTGCTCGTCTGCGGCGCGAAGGTCGATCTGCGGCGTGGTCGATAAGGCAGTCGGCATAACTTCAGAATAGACGATTACCCGCGTGGTGACTGTTAACTGCGTTGGCGATTCGCTTCAGGCTTGCGATTGCGCAACCCATTCGGTGCAGTTCAAAAAGAAGAGGCGCGGCCGAAGCCGCGCCTGCTATCTCGTACAGCTTTACTTTATGCTGCGGTCTTGGCGCGGTTCTTCGCGTGCTGGTCAGCCGCGACCTTCAGGGCTGCCTTTGCCTGAACAGTGAGGGCAGCGAATCCGGCGGCGTCGTTGGCGGCGATGTCGGCGAGGACCTTGCGATCGAGGCCGTTGCCGGCGAGCTTAAGGCCGTTGATGAAGGTCGAGTAGCTCATGCCATTGATCCGGCAGGCCGCGTTGATGCGGACGATCCAGAGAGCGCGGTACTGACGCTTCTTCTGTTTGCGGCCGGTGTAGGCGAACTTGAGCGAGCGCTCGACTGCCTCTTGAGCGGCCTGATAGAGCTTGGATTTGGTGAGGAAGTAACCACTCGCACGCTTGAGGATCTTTTTGCGGCGGTCGTTGCGTTTTGTACTCCGTTTTACACGGGGCATCTTGCTTCTCCTTTTGCGTACATCGTTTAAGCGGCTGGAGGTAAGGTTGGCCTCTTCACTCGCTATGCAACTTCAAGTCTCGGTGGAATCTCTATCGCTGATTCCAGGGGCCTCTGACGCTGTGACTGGCCCTTTGCTCTTTGAGCGGCTCGACTTGAAAAACTTACTTCCCTGCCATTATCAGGCGTAGGGAAGCATCCGGGCGACTTTAGCCTGATCCGCCTCAGAGACCAGAACCGAACCGCCGAGGTGGCGCTTGGTTTTGGTGGCCTTCGAGGTGAGGATGTGGCGCATCTTCGACTGGCCGCGCTTGAACTTGCCCGTGCCTGTCTTATGGAAGCGCTTGGCTGCGCCGCTGTGTGTCTTCAACTTTGGCATTTGTGTTCCTGACTGTTTCTGGACAACTTACTGAGTATATACGAAATCCGGCTAAAGACCGAGATTATTGCGCTTCGGAATCGGATGGGAGATCTAAATCCCCTTCTTTCATGGACACGAAAATGACCCTCCGAGGAGGGTCATTGGCTTAGCTCCGGCGAGCATTCTTTTTCTAAGAAGTCTGTCCTGGTCTTTCCAGGTTTGGGGAGGGCGCGGGTCTTAGCCCTTGGGGCCTACGGGCGGGGTCGTGGTGCCGCCGGTCGAACCGCCAGTGGATCCACCGGTCGAGCCGCCTGTGGAACCGCCCGTCGAGCCGCCAGTGCCACAGTATCCACCACCGTTGCCTCTGCCGTGGTCACAGTTGTTGCCCCGGCCGCTGTCCTGGCCATTCTGGTCGCACTCGCGATGCGATTCCGCGACGAGATTGTGGAACCAGCCGGTGAGAGACCAGCTCGTTCCCTCGCCGCTGCGGCTGTTACCGCTAGATGCAAAAGCCGAAGTAGTCAACAGCGAGAATCCAAGGACGGAGGCGCTCAGCATTCGATTTATTTTCATAGTTTTACCTCGAAGTTGCAGAGACAGAATAGCAATATGCAAAACTTTGCACACTAACACTTTCGGGTCAGTGTCTGGCTGCTTGGTTTGGCGCAGGTGCCGACCAGGTGATCGCCCCCTGATTCTCCGCGTCGCGTCCCCATGCAAGACGTGGCTTTCCCTTCGTTCAGAGATGAAAATGACCCTCCGAAGAGGGTCATTGGCTTAGCTCTGGCGAGCATTCTTTTTCTAAGAAGTCTGTCCTGGTCTTTCCAGGTTTGGCGAGGGCGCGGAGTCTTTAGCCCTTGGGTCCTACCGGGGGGGTCGTTGTGCCGCCGCCAGTGGAGTGTCCGCCCGTGTGGAGCCACCACCAGTGGCTGGGCAGTTGCCATCACCACGGCCTTTTCCACGCTCACAGTCGTGGCCACCGCTGTTATGACCGTTACCGCCGCGGTTATTGCCATCGTGGTCGCAATCGTGGTGGCTAAACGAGTGACTGCAGATGCCAAAGAACGACCACGAATGACTATCGTGCTCGCAAGCAAAGGCCGAGGTTGAGGTCGTAAGCAGTGAGAATCCAACAATCGATACAGCAATCAGGCGATTCAGCTTCATGTGGGTCACCTTTGGGGATTACCTTTCGTAACGAACTAGGGGGAGAATATCAATGGTAACGGGTCACAGCAGTAACACTTTCGGGGGAGGAAGTCCGGGTCGCTGGCGTGGCTGCTGGGGTCTCCCGGATGGGTCAAAATCGGTACTAATTTGCCCCGAACCTTGCCGGATTCCAGCCCATTTGGGCTCCATTTAACGTGCTATACTTAAGACACGGAACGTCAGGCCGTAACGTGTGTAAAGCGCTGGAATGGCGCGGGTTTTCGCGGATCGCGCACATATGGGACGGCTGGAGAATCCTGCAAATTCAGCAACCGCTGAACGGAGATACATGGCATCGACCGCAATCCCTACCGAAGGCGCTCTTTTAGAGCTTGAAGCTGGCAAAATCAAGGACACTCCCGCCAAGAAAAAGAGGGCGGCGGCTACTCTGCCGAGAATATTACCGTTCTCGAGGGTCTGGCAGCGGTTCGGCTGCGACCGGCGATGTATATCGGCTCGACCGGCGAGATGGGACTGCACCACCTTGTCTATGAAGTCGTCGATAATTCGGTCGACGAGGCCCTGGGCGGGCATGCGTCCAAGATCGATGTGACGATCCATGTCGACAACTCCATCACTGTGGTCGACGACGGCCGCGGAATTCCGGTCGACGACAAGGTCATCAACGGCGAGAAGATGCCGGCCGTACAGGTCGTGCTGACGATGCTTCACGCGGGCGGCAAGTTCGACGCGTCGAACTACAAGGTCTCGGGTGGACTCCACGGCGTGGGTGTGAGCTGCGTCAACGCGCTGAGTGAAGAGTTCGACGTTGAGATCTGGCGCGACGGTCACGCATGGGAACAGGACTACTCCAAGGGCGCGCCCACCACAAAGCTGAGAAAGATGGGAGCTTCGACGCGCAAGGGAACCAAGGTCCACTTCCTGCCCGACAAGTCGATCTTTACGGTGACGGAGTTTAACTACGACACGCTGGCCCAACGGCTGCGCGAACTCGCCTTTTTGAATAAGGGGTTGGAGATTCATCTCACCGACCAGCGCACGACCGACTCGAAGACCGGCGAGTACAAGCATCAGGAGTTCAAATACATCGGTGGCATCGCCGAGTTCATCAAGCATTTGAACAAAGGCAAGCAGGTGCTGCATGACAAGCCGATCTATATGGAGGCTGAGCGTGACGGCGTCAACATGGAGATCGCGCTGCAGTACAACGACGCCTACTCCGAGACGGTCTTTACGTTTGCCAACAACATCAACACGGTGGATGGCGGAACGCATCTTTCAGGATTCAAGACGGCGCTGACTCGCACGATCAACTGGGCCGGTCAACAGCTTGGGCTTTTCAAGGACGTGAAGGAGAACCTCTCTGGCGATGACGTTCGCGAGGGGCTCGTCGTCGTCATCAGCGTGAAGCTCTCGCAGCCGCAGTTTGAAGGACAGACGAAGGGCAAGCTGAACTCCGACATCGCCGGAACCGTGCAGGCCTTCGTGAATGAACGGCTCGGTGGATTTCTGGAGCAGAATCCTTCAGTTGCGAAGAAGATTATCAACAAGGCGATCGATGCAGCACGTGCGCGCGAGGCTGCGCGTAAGGCTCGCGACCTCACTCGGCGCAAGGGCGCGCTCGATGGTGGCGGTCTGCCCGGTAAGCTGGCCGACTGTTCTGAACGTGAGCCTGATCGTTGCGAACTGTACCTGGTCGAGGGCGAGTCGGCAGGCGGAACGGCCAAGCAAGGCCGCGATCGCAAGTTCCAGGCGATCCTTCCGCTCAAGGGAAAGATTCTCAACGTTGAAAAAGCCCGCTACGACAAGATGCTGGGCCACGAAGAAATCCGCGCGATGATTACGGCCCTGGGCTGCGGCATCGGCAAGGACGACTTCGATGCGACCAAGCTGCGCTACGGCAAGCTGATCCTGATGACCGACGCCGACGTCGACGGATCGCACATCCGCACGCTGCTGCTGACGTTCTTCTTCCGCCACATGACGGAGCTGATCAAGCGCGGCCATGTGTACATCGCGCAACCGCCGCTCTATCGCATCAAGAAGGGCAAGTTTGAGCAGTACATCAAGGACGATCGCGAGTATGTCAGCGTGATGGTGAAGCGTGCCTCGGATGGCATGGTGATCCGTTATGGCGACGGTGGCGCGAAGCTCGAAGGCGCTGCACTGACGAAGTACATGGGGCAGTTGAACGACTACCTCGGGTTCTTCGACAAGGTGCAGAAGCGGCTTCGTAACGAAGAAGTCACTCAGGCGTTCGCGGAGCTGTTTGCGCAGGAGGGCAAGGACTCTGCCCGCCGTGTGGACTTCGAGTCGCCGGCGAAGCTCGAAAAGATGCGCCAGCGGTTGGTGGGGATGCAGAAGACCTACCAGTTCAAGAACGTTGGCGATGTGGTGATGGACGAGGAGCACAGAAGCTACTCGGTGAGCTACACCGACGCGCAAGGTGCTGTGCGGACGATCGATTGGGCTCTGGCTTCAGCGCCGGAGAGCCGGCAGATGCTGGCCAAGCATGCGCAGATCAAGGATCAGCTTGTCGCTCCGTTCCTGATCGAGTATGCGACCAAGAGCAAGGCAGAAGCGGCCGCAGAGGCAGCGGAAGAGGCCGAGGAGATTGCATCCGAAGAAGGCGTCGCCGATATCGCGGCAGCGCCAGGGACGGTAGCTGAGACGAAGGCGGCGAAACGTTCCAACAAGGCCTCGCAGGACCCGGTTGAGAAAAAGACAGCACGCGAGGTCTTCGACTACGTCATTGAGCAGGGCCGCAAAGAGTACCAGGTGCAGCGTTACAAGGGCCTCGGCGAGATGACGGCGCCGCAGCTCTGGGAGACGACGATGGACCCGGAGCGTCGCACGCTGCTCCAGGTGAAGCTCGAAGACATTGCGGCCTGCGAGGAGATCTTTACGACTCTGATGGGCGAGGACGTGGAGAGCCGAAGGAAGTTCATCGAAGAGAACGCACTGGATGTGAAGAACCTGGATATCTAGTCCCGGTTTCCCTCTTGTGGGTTGGCGCAATTACTGTCCTGATTGGCGCAATAAGTACGCGTTAGCGATGAGCTCACCGGGGCTGGTCATTCAGTATCATCAGGAGGGCCGATCGGAAACCCGACCCTGAATTGAGAGAAATTTGGCCAGTAAGAAGTCATCGCCTGAAGCCACCTCGGATCAAGCGCAATCACGTCGGAATCGCGGAAAGACAGTCCGTCGAAGTCTCGTCGAAGCGAGTAAGGCCCAGGACGAGGCGCTCCTCGCCCGGGAACTACGCACCTCACAGACTCAACAGGAAGTTGCCGTGCTTGTCGTGGTCGAGTTCACCGGAGAACTCCGCGAGCGCAAGCAGCTTACCGCAGCCGCTCGACTTGCCCGAACCGCGGCCGCCGTCGTGGCTGGAGAAGAAGACCTTCCAGACTATACAGCCTCGACCCTCAACTTCGATGCCAGCCGTGCAGAGTTCGAAGAACTCGCCCGATCAGCCGGTGCGACGATCGCCGCCACCCTCATCCAGAGGCGTCAAAAGCCCGATCCGTTCAGCCTCGTCGGCCAGGGCAAGCTCGAGGAAATTGTTGGCGTTGTGGCGAGCACGAATGCGTCGCTTGTTCTCTTCGATCACGATCTCACCCCCTCGCAACTCCGCAACATCGAGGCCCGGCTTCCCTGCCATGTCATCGACCGTTCGCAGCTGATACTCGATATCTTCGCCCGCCATGCCAAAACCAGTGAAGGCCAGCTCCAGGTAGAACTCGCGCAACTTGAGTACCAGCTGCCCCGTCTCGCCGGACGCGGCCGGGCAATGTCGCAACTTGGTGGCGGCATCGGAACCCGCGGTCCAGGTGAAACCCAGCTCGAAACCGATCGCCGCAAGATCAATCTACGCCTCGACCACATCAAGACCCAGCTCGACGCCGTCCGTCGCATTCGCCATCAGCAACGGCAACGCCGCGAGGCAGTCCCGGTTCCCGTGGTCGCCCTCGTGGGTTACACCAACGCCGGCAAGAGCACCCTCTTCAATGCGCTCACCGAGGCCGGTGTACTCGAATCGGCTCGAATGTTCGCCACTCTCGACCCCAAACTGCGGCAGCTGCAGCTTCCTTCCCGCCGCAAGATCCTCCTCTCCGATACCGTCGGCTTCATCCGCAACCTTCCGCATACACTTGTTACGAGTTTCCGTGCCACCCTCGAAGAGGTCGAACGAGCCGAAATTCTTCTTCACGTCCAGGACGCTGCCAGTCCTATCCGCGAAGAGCAGAAGATCCAGGTTGAAAAAGTCTTAGCCGAGCTTGGCGTCTCTACGAAGCCCATGATCCAGGTCTTGAACAAGGCCGATCTCGTGCCAGCCCAGGAACTCGCACACCTCTCGAACGACCGCGAAGCAATTCGCGTCTCCTCTCTTCAGCACACCGGCCTTGAAAAACTCCTGAATGCCATCGATGCTGCGCTTGTGGTCGACCCGCTCGTCGAGACCAGCTTTCGGCTCCCGCAATCCGAAGGCGCCATTCTTGCCTCGCTCGAAGGCGGAGCGATTATCGATGAGAAGCGGTTCGAAGGAAACCTCGTCTTTCTCCGAGCCCGCGGGCCGGCATCCCTTCTTGACCGATACCGCCGCTTCCACATGAAACCTGATCTTTCTAACGGAAGGGTGTCAGCGAAAGTAATATAAGTTTTATCGTCGGATAGATCTCATGTCGAACTCGGTCTGCAATCATTTGTCGAAACCGGGCAGATCGACGCGGCGGACGACGTGATCCTTGATCCAGTGCGGGTCCCACCACTCTTTAGGATCGATCTGAACACCATCGAGCTGCATGGTGAAGTGGACGTGGTCGCCACCTGCCATCCCAGTCATGCCGCTCAGTCCCATAATCTGCGAACGCTTGACCATATCGCCCTCGTGCACGTCGATCCGACTTAGGTGGCCGTAGATGGTCTGCAGGCCATATCCGTGATCGACCACAATGCAGTTGCCATAGATTCCAAGCGGAGCGGCCCAGACGACACGGCCGTCATTCGAAGCCTCGACCCCGACATGCTGGGTGACGGCGAGATCATAACCGAGGTGTACCTGCTGGTCGATCTTCTTGCCATGGTAGATATAGCTGCGCACGTCAGCAAAGGTGGCCTCGGCCTTGGAGTGCGACTGGCGTGTGAATGGTTGGTGCCAGAGAAACCTATCGGCGGTCTTCAAGCGCAGGTCGGCTAGAGTTTTGTTGTTGGCCTGACGCATCTCGTGTGTTTATTTTTACAAATCGCTCGACGGGATCGCCAGTGCCGTTGGGATCAAGCTCGCCCAGGACCTTCTGCATGAATTGGTCAGTGAGCTGGATCTCGTGCTGAGTATAGACGGGCTGTTCTTTCTTGGGGAAGACGACAGTCAACGGCGTCGTCACGTCGTTGCCTGCTGCGTTCGAAGCGTAGACCAGAGGTATCGTACCGGGAGGCATGTTCCACGCAAAAGCGAACAGAGAGAAGAGACCAGGCTTGCCGCCGGGCATCGGCCATGCACGGAAAGTCTGGTTACCAACGCGGATGCCAGCGGATGTATAGGAACCGGTGACGTTCATGGTGGCCAAATCGGCCATGCCGAGGTACAGGTAGTGCTGGTCCGAATCAGCACTGACGAGAGGCGGCTGAGTGACCACGTTGACATCGCGTTCCCAGCGAGTAGTGCCGTGGAACATGCCGCCGGACGTGGCTTCAAGGATCAGGTGGGCGGGGCCGTCATGCAACTGGGGCGTGGTCTTGACACCGACCTCGAAGTTGAAAGTGGTGTCGGCGTTTTTCGAGACAGCGGGAGCCTGCCAGACCTGATACTGTGCGCCGTTCTGCGCCAAGGTGGCGGTGAACTTACTGACGCCGTGGGTATCGTGAACGTGGACGGCGATGGGTGTCGCTTGCCCAATGGTGGTCGGGGATGGGACCACATCCAAAGAGGGCTTGCCGCAGCCGGTCAGAGCCAGGAATAGAGGCAATAAGAGGAGGTTTGCAGCAATGATAGAGGTTCGCACAAGTCGATTCTAGTCCATAGCATGTCTAACTCATTTGCGAGTTCGCAAGCCTCCAGAACCACATCAGACGAACTTCTACGGAAGGAGAATCAGGTCCCAAACACTTCACCGTACTGATCTGGATTCCGGCCGCTCGAACTGAACGTGGTGGCAACCTTACAGAGCGTTCACTGCAGACGAAAGCGGGATCCTGAGAAGAGGGCAATATCACTTGAAGTTTCTCGCGTCATTGCGAGGTCAGAGAGAATTTCTCCTACTACAGAGGAGAATTTGAACCCATGACCGGAGAATCCCGCAGCTAGGCTGACCTGTGGATACTCTGGATGGGCATCAATGATGAAGTGCTCGTCAGGCGTCATCGTGTACATGCACGTGGCGGCGTAAGAAATCTCTCCATTCAGCTCAGGAATTCTAGACCGGATCGCGGACCTGATTGCCATCTCATCACGCGCATTGATGACTCGGTCGATTGTGGATGGTGTGCATTCCTCACCCCCGGTATGAATGCCTACTTTTGGATCACCATCTCCCCTGGTTCGCGGACATCCGTAAAACATGGGGCCTTGCTCAGGCTCCCAAATAAAAATCGGAAAGATCCTCCTATCGAAAGCGGAAGGTTGGCTAGCAGGTTTAAGCCAAAACATGACTCTCCGTGAGACGGTGACGGGCATTGAAACATTTGGGACCAGCCCTGCAAACCAAGGCCCAACAGAGATCACGAGCGATCTGGCGTGGTAGGTCTGCTTTTCTGTCGTAACGCTTACACCTTCACCTGATTGAGAAGCACTCCACGAAAGCACAGGTTCTTCGAAGTGAAGATCTGCTCCGTGCTTCGAGGCACATCGTAGATGCTGCCTGATACACTCCTCGGGCCTGAGAAAGCCTGCCTTCTCTTCGTAGAAAGCTACTTCGTTATCGGCCAAGGCAAACTGGGGAAAGCGCCGTCGCATCTCTCTTGCGTCCAACAGGTCGTGTTCAAGGCCGTACTTCCTCGCACTCTTCAAGCACCCTGTTATAAGCCCTTGCCGTGGAGATCCGATTGCAACTCCGCCTGTGATGCTCAAGATGTCCTCGTTGCTTTCATTTTGCAACTCATCCCAAAGCTCGTAAGCTCGCAGTACGAGCGGAACATAGGCAGGGTCTTCGAAATACGCCTGTCGAATGATCCGGGACTCACCATGTGACGATCCTTTGTTGTGGGCGGGGACAAAGGCCTCCAAGCCCAGCACCTTTGTATGCCGCTTAGAAAGGTGATACGCCGTAGCGCTTCCCATCGCGCCAAGGCCGACTACGATCACGTCAAATGCACCTTCCACAGTTGTCCTCCACAGCAGGCAGCAGAATCGCCAGTCGCGAGATTTTAGAATACCGCTCCGTCGAGGGAGCGCCTGTCGCGGATGATTGCTAGCGAGAAACGCGCTCTCTTGATCTAACTTTTGGTCGCATCCTGCTGAACCTGCGGTCGCTCTGGCCATGCGTGCTTCGGATAGCGGCGTATCAGTTCTCGCCGGACCTGCGGGTAGAGGCGCTCCCAGAATCCAGCAAGGTCGGTGGTCGTCTGCACCGCGCGATGATTCGGCGCAAGAAGATGGACGACGAGCGGCGTCCTGTCCGGACCGATCCGCGGCGTCTCCTTCATCCCAAAGAAGTCTTGCAGGCGGGATGAAATCCACGGTGGTCTTCCCTGCTCGTAGTGGACTTTCGTCTGACGTCCATTTCTCAGACGAATGCTGAGCGGAGCAACCTCGTTGAGGAGTCTGGTGTTCAACTTCTCTTCAAGGAGCGGCATGAGATTCCTCGAAGCGTCTCTCAGATCGCCGAAGCTTTGAAGTCCCAGGCACAGGTCACGCAGCGCCTGGGGGATGTCTGGTGGCTCAAATCCCGCGAAGGTCAATCGGGCCAGAAAATGTTCAAGAGTCGCCTTTTCTACAAAGCTGTCTATTCCCACCTCGAGTGCCTTACGGGCGAGCAAGTCGGCAGCTTCAGTCTCCGATGCAGCGCCTCGCGACTCTTCAATGACCAGCTTGTCGTAAAGCAAAGCGCTCACCCTCTCGACCCGCTCTGTGATGCGATTCCAGACCACACTCGACCTCTCCTCAATGCGGCCAGGGAAGAGATCGAGCAGCCACTCCGGCTCGACTCTCGCGGTCATGCGGATGAGGGGCAAGGGATTTTCCTGGCGATCCTCCGCATCGATGGCGACCATGAATTCGTAGGGTGGCGGCTCGCCGGCCACCTCGGCCGAGATGCCTGTCGATAGAAGAACCTGATTGCCCGTTCGCCGGCGGGCCACGCGGTCAGGAAAGCCAGCCAGCACGGCGATCAGCAGCGCCTCGTCGTCTTGGCGAGTTTGTTTTGGTGGTCGAGCCATCCTGAGCAGTTGTTCCGTGTGCTGCCGCAAACGATAATCCTGTGGCAGGTCCATGGCGGCAAGCAGATCGTTCTTCTCACTGCGTGCTCCCAGGCCGAGCATGGCCGCTGCCCTACATCCATCCTCTCCCACGCCTCGATCCAACGCTTCGACCAGGATGCGGGACAAGCGGGGAGGCAAAGGAAACCGCGCGAGGCGCTGTTCCATGCCGCCGTTTGCTCCAATGCGATCGAGCAGCAACTCAGCGCTCTGAACGGTCCCCGCGGGTGGAGCATCCAGCCAATCGAGTTCATCGAGATGCGCGATCTTCATCGCGCGGATGCTGAGTAAAAGCTGTGACAGATCGGCGCGCGCGATCTCGGGGGTGCTGTGCTCCGGTCGCAGCAAAAAGTCTTCTTCGGAATAGAGACGCATCACCTGGCCGGGCCCGGTGCGGCCAGCTCTCCCGGCTCGTTGCGTTGCGGACGCCTTGCTGACCCGACCAATCTGCAGCGTCGGCAGTCCAGTCCAGTGCGAGTAAGTTGCGATGCGCGCCAGACCGCCGTCGACCACCGCGGTCACTCCTTCGACAGTCACGGAGCTTTCAGCAACATTCGTCGCAAGGATTAGTTTTCTCTCCGCGGACGGCAACACGGCGCGATCCTGCTCTGCGGGTGAAAGATCCCCATGCAGCGGCAGGATAAGCAGACCCGTTTGGCGAGCGATCGTTTCGCACTCGCGCATCGTTCGCCGGATCTCGGCGATACCAGGAAGGAAAACCAGGATACTGCCGGAGTGCTGTCCGGAATTCAGCAGTTCCACAGCCTTCCTCACTTGAACATGAAGCGGCTCGGGGGAGTAAGGCAGATGCCTGATCGACAACTCAAACAGCTTTCCCTCCGATCGAAGAACTGGACAATTTTCAAGGTATAGAGCTATCGGCGCTGCATCGAGCGTGGCCGACATCACAATGATGCGTATCTCCGGCCGGGCCAGCTGAAGACGCTTCAAGAGCGCCAGCGCAAGATCGCTTTCCAGGTGGCGCTCATGAAACTCGTCGAGGATAACCGCGTCGACGCCCTTGAGGGTTGGATCGACCAGGAGCCGGCGGGTCAGAATACCTTCCGTGACAAACCGCAGTCGGGTGCGCGGGCCGCTGCTCTCTTCGAAGCGAACCTGGTAGCCAACCGTTCCGCCAACCTCTTCGCCCAGCTCCCACGCGACCCTTCGTGCAGCCAGGCGTGCCGCAATCCTGCGCGGCTCGAGCACGATGACTTCGCCGCCGACAAGACCGAGAATGGCCGGTGGAACACGCGTGGTCTTCCCGGCTCCCGGCGGCGCTTCGATGACGAGGTTGCTCGTATGCTGCAGGGACGCAAGAATCTCCGGCAGAATCGCATCCACCGGAAGTGCTGGCTTTCGACTCACTCTATTGATCGGAACACGGCATTTCCCACGCCGTCAATGCTGATCCAGCAGGCAATACCAGCCGTGGCCGCACTGCATCAGTTCTGTTTTTATAATTGGTCTATGTCAAAACGTGAATTCCAGACCGAAGTCAGTCAACTGCTGCAGCTGATCGTCCACTCTCTCTACTCGCATCCTGAGATCTTTCTGCGCGAGCTCATTTCGAACTCTTCCGACGCGCTCGACAAGTTGCGCCACCTGACGCTTACGGAGGATGTTTATAAGGCACTTCCTTTCAATCCTCGCGTCGACCTGGAGCTCAACGAGAAGGACAGCACGCTCACGATCGCCGACACAGGCATCGGCATGAATGAGGAGGATCTCGTCTCCCATCTGGGCACCATCGCCCGCTCTGGTACGAAAAACTTCCTCGCCCAGCTTTCCGGAGATGCGAAAAGGGATTCGAATCTCATCGGCCAGTTCGGGGTCGGCTTCTACAGCGCCTTCATGGTGGCTGACCGGATCGAGGTCGTCTCCCGCAAGGCGGGTGAAGACCAGGCCTGGCGCTGGGTGAGCGACGGCAAGTCTGGCTTCGACATTGAGCCCGCAGAGCGCCCCGTCGCCGGCACCACAATCCTTCTTCACTTCAACGAAGAAGGGAGGCAGTACGCCAACAGCTGGCGCCTGCAGCAGATTGTTAAGAAGTACTCCAACCACATCGCCTTCCCGATCTTCCTCACTTACGACAAGAGCGAGTGGAACGAAACCGAGAAAAAGTCGGAGAAGATCCGTACTACCGAACAGGTCAACGTGGCCAGTGCTCTTTGGCGTCGTCCCAAGAGCGAACTCACGGAAGAGGATTACAAAGAACTCTATAAATCCATCTCCGGCGATTCGCAGGATCCGCTGTTCTGGTTTCACACCAAGGCGGAGGGAACCCTGGACTACACCACGCTGTTCTATGTGCCTTCGAAAGCTCCGCTTGACCTGTACCAGGCCGAATACAAGGTCGGGGTAAAGCTGTACGTAAAGCGCGTCTTCATCATGGACGACGCCAGGGAGCTTCTGCCACAGTACCTGCGCTTCGTTCGTGGAATCATCGACAGCGAAGATCTTCCGCTCAACGTCAGCCGCGAAATTCTCCAGCAGAATCGTGTACTGACCAGTATCCGCACGGCCAGCGTCAAGAAAATCCTCTCGGAGCTGAAGAGCATCGCGGCCAATCAGCAGGAGAAATATCTCGAGTTCATCGCCGAATACAACCGCCCTTTGAAAGAGGGTCTGTACGGTGATTTCGCAAATCGCGAGCTGTTGCTCGATCTTATACGCTTCAAATCCACCAAAGTGGAGGGCCTTACCAGCCTGGCCGACGTGAAGTCGCGCATGAAGGAAGGCCAGAAGAGTATCTACTACATCACTGGCGGCGGCGAATCTCTACTCCGCACATCGCCTCTTCTCGAGATTTACAGGAAAAAAGATCTTGAGGTTCTCATCCTCGATGACGAGATTGACGAGATCGTCTTCTCCGGCATCGACAAGTACGGCGAAATCGACTTTAAGGCCGTCAACAAGGCTTCTGCCAGCGATGACCTGAACGACGGGGTCGAGGCGAAACCCGACAATGCCGAAGCACTCAAGCCTCTGCTCGACAAGTTGAAGGCCACATTAGGAGACCATGTGAAGGATGTGCGACCCTCCGTGCGGCTTGCAGACAGTCCCTCCTGTATCGTCTCCGAGGAAGAGGAGCCGTCCTTACAAATGCAGCAGATGCTGCGTGCCATGGGCCAGAAGGACATTCCTGCGCCGAAACCCACGCTTGAAATCAATCCTGATCACGAGATCGTCAGGAAACTGCTCGCATGTTCCGACGATGCCATCACCCAGGACGCTGCATGGATGCTTTTTGACCAGGCTCTCCTAATGGAAGGGGTGCCGCTGCGGGAACCCGCCGCCTTCGTTCAACGTCTCAACCGCGTATTGAGTCTTTCGATTTAGATGTTGGGCGGCTGCGTGGTGCGCGCATCGCGGCTTTCCTGGATATCGGTTGTGAAAACCGAAGGTGTCCGGGCATTGACCCGTTTACCCCAATACTGTAATTGTGCCAACGTACATTCCAATAAGCTTTGCAAGCCCGAGCTAGTTGCCGGGCTTTCTTTTTGTGGCGGGGTTCATGCAAACTGAGTAGATGGTGCGTGTCGGTGTCGATGAAAATCTTGCGCAGGAACTATTGGTGGATTTTCCGCGTGAGGCGGAGATTGTGCGAATCCCCCGCAATCCTTCGGGTGTTCTGGATGTCGACTTCTGGATTATTCCGTTCGCTTTGAAGAGTGCGCAAAAGACCTTTCAGTATCTG
The DNA here is from genome assembly GCA_963720955.1 of uncultured Acidobacteriaceae bacterium. Lineage (GTDB taxonomy): Bacteria > Acidobacteriota > Terriglobia > Terriglobales > Acidobacteriaceae > Edaphobacter. The sequence goes on from CAVRHK010000014.1 coordinate 33,473, forward strand.
CGGGGCGTGAAGGCAGTGCAGTCGATGATGGCCGGCGTGGACTGGATTACGCCGTGGCTGCCAAAGGACATTGTGCTGTGCGATGGCCGAGGACTTCACGACATCTCGGCGTCGGAGTGGGTGCTGACGGCGATTATGGCCTCACTGAAGAGGTTTCCCTATTATCGCGACGTGCAGCTCAGGCAGGAGTGGAAGGGACAGGCCTCGATCCCGGATGGATTCATGAAGGTGGGTGGGGCGCAGGTTGGGCAGTACGCGGTTTTGGGCGAAGATCTCGCAGGCAAGACAGTCCTGATTCTTGGCTATGGATCCATTGGGGCGGCGATTGAGGCACGGCTGAACCCGTTTGGTGTAACGATCATTCGTCTCGCGAGAAGCGCGCGAAAGGACCCTGAGGTCTTTGCCGTGGAGGAGTTGCGTAGGCTGCTGCCGGAGGCCGATATAGTAGTGGCGATCGTGCCGTTGAACTGCAGAGACGCAGGGGCTGATTGGCGCGGCTGAGATCGGTCTAATGAAACGGAACGCGCTGCTGGTCAATGCGGCGCGAGGTCCGGTGGTCGTGACCGAGGCGTTGCTGGAGGCGTTGCAGCAAGACCGAATACGGGCGGTCGTCGATGTCACCGATCCGGAACCGCTGCCTGCCGGGCACCCGCTCTGGTCGGCTCCCAATTGCATGATCACTCCGCATGTAGGAGGATCGACGCCCGAGTTCATTCATCGAGCGTTCCGGTTCGGGGCAGATCAGGTGCGACGGTTTATCGCAGGGGAAGAGCTTGAGAACGTGGTCACGGATGCCGGCTACTGAGCTTCTCCCGGTACAAGAGAAGCCTCTTCGCCGACCTCCATCGTCGTTAGATCAGTTTGATGTCGTCGTCATCCTCGTCTTCGTCATCTTCATGATCGTCGTCTAGATCTTCGTCGTCATCGTCATCGTCATCTTCGTCTTCTTCATCCTCGTCGTCATCTTCATACTCATCGTCGTCGGCCTCTTCGTCATCGTCTTCGTCTAGATCCTCATCTTCATCGTCGAAGTCGTCGTCCTCTATTTCCTCGTCGTCATCGTCATCGTCGTCGTCATCGAGGTCGACACGCTTGATTGCGGCGCTGAGGACTTCGCCGTCGGCATAGTAGGGTTCGTCGAGTGCGCAGTTGGAATGAAGCGTAGAGGGATGGCCCCAAGGGCAGGAAGATTGCTTTAAAGTCGATGGATTGCGTTTCGGGGGCCATGATGTCTCCTGTTCAATAAATACGTATTGGGATAGATGCAGCAGAGGGAAAAAGGTGAGTGGGAAAATTCATTTTCAGCTGATTTAGAAGCCGATTGGAATCTGGCGCTTTTGTTCGTACATACGCTGATCGGCCATGCGGCGAAGAAGCACTCCGTCGGTGGTGTCGTCGGGGTAGATGGCCACTCCGATACTTCCGGTTATGTTGAGGACGCTGCCATTGAGGTTAACTGGCTTGCGCAGGGCGCGTGAGATACGGGTGATGCTGGTGTCGAAAATGGCGTCTATCGGCTGATCCCCAGGCAGGTCGGTGGAGATGATGATGAACTCGTCGCCTCCGAGTCGCGCGACGGTATCAGGGGAGCGGATGGCGCTGCGGAGGTTTTGTGCGATGTGTCGAAGCAGGTCGTCACCGACGTCGTGGCCGTGGGTGTCGTTGATGAGTTTGAAGCCATCGAGATCGACCATGAGGAGGGCGGTGCGGGTGTTATTGAATTGGGACTGTTGGATAGCGACGGCGAGGCGGTCCTCAAAGAGACGCTGGTTGGGAAGGCCGGTGAGATGGTCGTGAAAGGCATGCCACTCATTCGTCGAGACCTGCTGTTCAAGCAGGACCAGCAACATGCCAATGGTGACGAGAAACTTCTGAAGGTTCCAGATCTCATCGGCAATCATGTCGTACCCCGGCCGGTTCGTGACCCAGGAATGGAACAGGAAGACAAGAGACCAAACAACGAAACCAATGACGATCGCAACCTTGCCCAGGCTTTTGCGAGGCAGGTTGAGCTGGAAGACAACGGCCGTGGCGAAATACAGAACGAAGAGGACGTAGTAGGCTGCATCGCGAAACGCGGCTTCGGAAGCGAAGATCCAGATAGGGACCCAGGTGCAGATCTGGATTGGTAGAAGCCACCACCCTTTGCCAAGTCTCCAGGTACGAGCTATAGCGAAAAGGCTGGCGATGCCGAGAAAGAGACCGCAGGCGGCGATGGCATGATAGACCCGCGGATTGGGAAGGTAGAGGCCGTAAACGGTGAGCAGTGCCGAAGGGGGCAGAGAGTTGAGCAGAAGGTAGAGGAGAGAGGGTCCACGGGGAAAGAGATCCCTGCCCGAGGCCCAGAGAAACATCGCTCCAGCAACAAAAAAGAAGTTCAATGCAACGACATGAGCGACTAGACGCAGCGTGCCACCCGTTGGGTACGCCGCATGGATGATGGCTTCAAGAAAGATGAAGAGCAGACCGATCAGCCACAGATCCACCCCCTCTCGCGGATGACGCCGGCGGAGGAAGTAAAGGATGCTGAGAAGCATTGCCATTGCGGCCAGGTCGGGTACAAGTAAGTAATTCATCAATCCTTGGTAAAACGTTTGCCGACGAGCTGGCACGGAAAATCAACTAATTCCTGAGGGGTGTATCAATCATTGAACACTAATCGTTAAAGGAGTGCGAATAAAACTGTGGATTTAGATGCATCACCCTTCAGCGAAGGGTCGGAGCTGTTTTTCGGTAGGAGGGGTGGTCACAAGGCTAACTATAACTAGACAAAGAAGCGAAGCCAGGAGCGCAGGAAGAATGGCGTCCCGGGAGGCGATGGCCTCGGGCAGGTGGGTATGGATAAATTGCGTATCCCAGAAAACCGTCACAAAGGTTCCGGCGGCGATGCTCGCCACGGCCGCGGCGGCGGTGGCGCGCCTCCAGAAGAAGGCCGCAAGGATGACTGGCGTCAGGGCCGCGGAGTAGATGGTGTACGCATAAAGGGCTTTCTCCAGTACGGAGTGAGTACCGAGAGACTGGAACAGCGACCAGCAACCAAGCAAAACCACCAGGATGCGGCTAACAAAAAGAACGTTCCGGTTCGAGGCTTCGGGCCTCACGTACCGAACGTAGACGTCGTTGATGAGGTTGGTGGCAGGCGAGAAGAGATAGTTGTTCGCCGTCGATATCACCTTGGCGAAGATGGCGCCGACCATGATGGCTCCAAGCAGGTGCGGAAGAGCGTGGAGGGCCGTGTAGGCGAGAATCTCGCGCGGGTTCTCGCTAACCTCCCCCGACGCGAAGAGCGAAGACCCAACAACGGCGAGAGCGACGATAACCGTCTCAAGGATAACGATGCCGACGAACCATCCAACCACCGCGCGAGTTGCGTCCTTCTCTGATTTAGCGGAGAAGAACTTCTGGTACATCGACTGATTTCCGAGCATCAGGAGACAGGTTGGAAGGAAGAGTTCGAGGGCGCGGATCGGCGTGAAGTCGCCAAAGACCTGAAAGTGCGTGGCGGGGAGCGAGGCAGTGATAGTCGACCACCCCCCGGCGATGTGGGCGAGGATGGGAAGAGCGACGAGAAGCGTGAACGTCGCGAGCAGACCGATGGCGAGGTCCATGTAGGCGACCGAGCTCATGCCGGCGATAGCGGTGAAGACGATGACGAACGCCGCGATAATCTCCTGGCCGTGCCGCGCTGTGACTGAGGGAAAGATGAGGTGGAGGATGTCGCCGCCACCGATGAACTGGTAACTGGTGATGGCAGTGTAGGCAAAGAGAACGGCGATGACTCCCAGGACCCGCGCGGTCTGGTTGTAGCGGGCCTCAAGGAGATCGGGAATGGTGAACTGGGCGAACTTTCGCGCACGCGGGGCGATGAAGTAGATGAGCAGAAGACCGGCCCAACCCCCTGCTGACTGCCAGAGCGCAGGAAAGCCGTGTCTATAGGCGTTCTCCGCGCCGGCCAGCAGCGAACCCGAGCCGATCCAGGAGCTGAGGAGCGTGAAGATGAGAACGAAAGCCGGAAGCGACCGCCCCGCGACGAGGTAGTCGGCCTTGGTTTTTACCTTGGAGAATCGCGCGAGCGACACACCTAGGAGAGTGAGAACGATGAGGCCGAGAACGATCGCGTAAAGATTCATTGAGTTGGGACAAGTGTACTTGCTGATTGACCGGTTCCGGAACTGGCGTAGCGACTTTATGCTCGCATAACCGCCGGCATCGAAGAGAGCGAGCGCTGCCTACCAGACCTTGCAGGCCGGAGCATGCACCATGGGTTGCCCAGCCTTACAACTGAAGGCGCGTTGGAACTCTGGCATATTCGACACAACGCCGTTGATTCGCGCAAAGCCGGGAGAGTGCGGATCGGTGATAGCGTTGACCCGCTGGTTCTCCGACCGTTGGATTTCGCAGGCCCACTGCGCCATGCCGACGAAGAAACGCTGGTCCGGCGTAAAACCCTCGGCGTTCGCCAACTTCTGGCCGTCAGTCTGCTTCTTCCACGCGATATAGGCGAGCAGTGTGCCTCCAAGATCGGCCACGTCTTCCCCGCTCGTCAGCTTCGAGTTGATGTGGATGTCGTCCACCACGATGTACTGCGCGTATTGGTCGCGGATACAGTTGATCCGGTCTTCGAAGCCCCTTGCGTCCGCGGGCGTCCACCAGTCGCGGAGGTTCGCCTTTGAGTCGAACTGCCTCCCCTCGTCGTCGAACGCGTGAGTCAACTCGTGGCCGATGGTCGCGCCGGTGTTGCCGTAGTTCGGCGCGTCGTCCAGCTTCGGATCGTACAGCGGCGGCTGCAGGACACCTGCGGGGAAGTTGATGTCGTTCATCTGCGGGTTGAAGTAGGCGTTGACTGTGGGCGGCGTCATACCCCACTCGTTCAGGTCGACCGGTTTGCCGAGCTTGTTCCATCGGCGCGCATCTTCAAAGCGATACGAGCGCAGGACATTGCCAATGTAATCGTCGGGTTTGACCTCGAGCTTCGAGTAGTCGCGCCAGTGGTCGGGGTAGCCGATCTTGTTACGAATGACGTGCAGCTTTCGCAGCGCCTCCTGCTTGGTCTCGGGCCCCATCCAGTCGAGATTCTCGATCTCATGTTTCATTGCCGTCTCGATCTGCTCGGTCATCAACTGCGTCCTAGCTTTTGTGTCCGCCGTAAAGGTGCGCTTGACGAACTCCTGTCCGAGCGCTTCGCCGAGATTGCGATCGACGGCGCGGGTGCAGGTCTTCCAGCGCGGTGGCATGTTGGGAACTCCACGGAGGGTCGTTGAGTAAAAATCGAAATCGGCTTGTTCGAAGGGATGCGCAAGAAACGGCGCTGCCGAGGTAAGGAAGTGGAAGCGGAGGTAAGCGCGCA
>CAVRHK010000015.1:0-16588 GCA_963720955.1 uncultured Acidobacteriaceae bacterium
TGGTACAGTCCGGCTTGCGCCGGACTGGGTTGTGTCTGGTTCTATTTTAACAGGGCTGTCAATAGATTCGTGGCTCTTGCTCCTGGCCAGTTGGCGGAACGATGGTACCTCAGGGGCTGAAGCCCCTTTCCCACTTAGCAATTTGCGGCACGGCTGAAGCCGTTCCCTTAAGCGAAGCGGATCGCGCTTGCGCGCGATAGCCCACTCATGCGATGAGACTGCGTGAATGGGGCACCCGGTCTCAGGAGGGTTCCTGGAGGCAAAAGCAGATCCCCTTCGGGGATGACAACAAGAAATGCGACGGGAAAGGCGAGAAAGGCAACTGCAAAGGCAAGAACAAGTGCAACGGCAAAAGCAGCCGCAGGTCCTTCGACTGTGGCGCGCAAAGTACGCGCGCCTTCGCTCAGGATGACAGTTTTTTTGTTCTGCGCGGCTCGTCGCCACGTGTCTTACGCGGCTCGTCACTTGGTGTCCTGCGCAGTTCGTGGCCTGGTGCCTTGCGAGGCTGGTCACTTGGTGTCCTGGGTTACGAGGTGGATGGTGCCGAGGATGCCGGATGGGACCGGCAGGACTTTGTCGAGGTCTTGCATCTGGAAGCGGTCGCCGTATTTTTCGATGAGAGGTTGGTAGTCGTGGGGTGGGAGCGCGGACCAGGCGTTGAGGGCGGTGTTGTAGACGTGGATCTCGATGTGGTTCTCGCCGTGCTTGAGGAGTTTTGAGATGTCGAGGCGGTAGGGCGGGTGCCAGAGAGAGCCAGCGCGCTGTCCGTTGATGAAGACGATGGCTGCTTCGTGGATGGGTGGATCGTAGAAGGCGTGCATGCCTGGGCCGGTGCGGGTGATGCGCGGGTCGGGGAGGCCGTTGGGGCCGAGGGCGGCGTGCTCGGGTGGGGAGTTGGGAGCACCGGGGAGCGCATGGCCGCCGTCGACCTGAAGATAGATGGGACTACTCTGCGCTGCGAGGGTGAAGTCGCGCGTGTAGATGGCTTCGCCGGAGTAGTGAGCGGTGCCGGGGTCGGAGGTCCAGTCCTCGAGGGTGGGACCAGTCACCGTCTCTCTGGTGGAGGTGAAGCTGACTTGCCAGTCTGACGAGATATCGGCGAGCTGCTTGGTTGGATCAACGGAGACAGGTGGTATGTAGGTATCGTTCGAGAACGCGAAGACGGCGGATTGGTAGGGAGCAAGGTTGATTTGCTGTCCATTCGGCGTGGCAAGAGCGACGTCGGCTGTGTCGGGGTTCCATTGCTCACCGGATTTGTACTTTGTCGCGAAGTCGACGGAGGTCTGGATGGGCTGATTCGAGGTATTGGCGACGAAATAGATGTCGGCGTCGGGTAGCTTGCGGCGAATGAAGCCTACGACCTCCTTGGTGTGGTCGTCCGTGGTTGCTAGTTTGAGGTCGGGGTTGCCGACCTTGTCGAGAGCTTTGGTTAGCTCGCCGGTGTTGGGGACGACCATGAAGGCTTTGGATAGCTCGGTGATTTCGGATGAGAGGTCGCCTTCCGGGTCGCGCGTGGGTGCGTGGCCGATGACGAGGACTCTTCCTCCGGTCTCGGTCCAGGCGACGATCTTTTTGAGGGTGGCGAGGGGGATGCGTTCGGTGGGTGGGAGGACGAGGATCTGGTGGGTACCGAGGCCTACGGAGTTGATGGCGTCGGCGTCGACGAAGTCGACGTTGTAGCCAGCGGAGAGGATGGCAGACATGAGGGCAGGGGTGACGAGCTTCTGCATTGCGCCGGTGACGGTGACGTGGGCGGGAGAGAAGCTGGACCAGGCGTCGTCGGTGGGGAGAAGGATGGCGACTTGATTTGCTGGTTGGCCTTGTCGCAGTAAGTAGCTGACACGTTGAATGTAACGGGTGACGTCGGGCATGACGGGATGCCAGGGATTGTGGTCGTTGAAGGAGGCAGCGGCGTAGAGGGACCAGCCGGGTTCAGGAACGGTTGGCTTTCCGTTAGGCAGAGGCGGCGGCGAGTAGGGCCAGCCGTGGCCAATGATCTGGTTTTCGCCCATGATGAAGTCGATGTCGGCTTCGGCTTTCATGTCGAGCGGAGTGGCACGGAAGACGGGTGAGTGGAGCCAGGTGAAGGTCTCGCCGGAGGTGACGTTGTTGCCGAAGACGTGGTTGGCGGAGGTGGCCCAGCGGAGTGTGGAAAACGCGCGCCACTGTGGACCTTCGCCTTCGGGGAGCGCAACGAGTTTTTGGCTTGAAAAGCTAACAGCTGGTTCTCCATATGTTTGCGAGCGAAACTTTGTGTGATGGGCGATGGCCCAGTTATTGATTTGGGTCAGGTAATTTTCGTTGACCAATTCGGTGAGTGTCTGGCCCCAGTCGTGCCTTACCTTCTCTGCGGCGGGGGTTCCTCCGGCTACTAGTTCGGGAAGATGGGGGAGGAGATCGTAGCCGCGCCGCTTCTTGAATTCGTTCGGAAGCTCAGGGGTCCAGTCGGCTCCGTAGGCTTCGAGGGAGTCGGAGAAGATGGCGTAGGGTGGGGTGTCGCCGAATGCTTTGACTAGGGGTTCGCCGACTGATTTGAGATGGGTGGCTACGGCTTGCTGGCTGAAGGGATCGAGGACGTAGCCTTCGGCTCCTACGGCGGCTCGTTTGACTTGCTGTTTCGTGTGACTGGCGATGAAGAAGAGAGCGGTGCGGGGTTTGTTGGAGGGCGTGATGGCGATGGAGGCGGTGCCGGTGAGAGTAAGCGATTGGGCCGTGGTGGCGTCCCAAGTGACAGGTGGCGGCGTGGAGTTGTGACCATTGACGGGAGTGGGAGGCGGAGCGCCACAGACGCTGCCATTTTCAAAGCTGCAGTGAACGAAGACCTTGGCAACGATGGATGCCGAGATGAGGGATTCGCCTTCTTCGAGCTTAGGCGGGATGACGGAGATGGCGTCGGCGAGGACGGGGGCTTCGGCGATGCGGAGGCGGCCGGCGGCTTCGGCGAGCGTGGTGGCGGGACCGCCGTAGGGCCAGCCGCTGCAGAGAGTGACGTCGATGCGGAGGCCGAGCTTGCGACCTTCGGCCTGGGCGTAGTGGACGGCGTCAAGCATCGGGGGAGAGAGGAAGGGGAGGTTCTTGAGATTTTTGGCGGGGTCGTCGAGAACTTCGGGGTAGACGAAGGCGAGTTCGGCTCCGCCGATGCCGTCAGCTTTCATCTGCTGTAGTTCTCGGAGGATCTCGGGTTTTTCCACAGCGGCGCCGAACCACCACCAGCGCATCATGGGCTTGGCATCGGCTGGGGGATTCTTAAAGCTGGACTTGAGGGATTCTATTGGAGATTGGGAAAATAAATAGGAAGGCGTAAATGGTGCGATGGTTAAGGCAAGCAGCAGGGCCTGTGGAAATCTTGCGGAAAACGGGGCCATGGTGTGGATTACTCCTGTTTAGTGGTGAGGCTTGTATCGGTGGCGGGGCCGTCGAGGATTGGAGCGGCCAGGCCTGAGAGGGTTGGCATGGTGGCTGATGGTGCGAGGTCGAAGGCGACGACTTCGTTGCTGCCCTGGTGGAGCCATGGGCCGGGGACAAAGAGGGTCTGCTGAGGGCCGATGTTCCAGAAGCGGCCGATTGGGTGGCCGTTGATCCAGAGAGCACCTTTGCCGAGGCCGCGGACGTCAAGAAAGGTGTCGCCGGTGGTGTCGAGGGTGAAGTGGCCGCGGTAGAAGGCGGGAGAGTTGTTGGAGGCGGGTACATAGGCGCCGGGGAGGACGGGTTGGCCGCTCGCGGTGTAGTCGCCCCTCTGGCCTTTGACTGCGGGAGTCAGGCGCGGTCCAACGTAGAGGCTGGGGAGTGTGGTCATCGGCAGGGAATAAATCTGCCAGTTGGTGAGGGGGTGGCCTGCGAGTGTGACGGATTTGGTGATGCCCTTGGATTCGCCGAGCATTTCGCGGGAGAAGTTGATGCGGGCGGAGTTTTCTACGAGGATGTCGAGCTGGGCGCCGCGGCGCGTGGTGGTGATTGCGATGGTGGATTGCTTGTCGCGGCGGTCGAGAGTTCCGACGGGTTTGCCGTTGAGATAGATTTGCGCGTAGTCGTGGAGCTCGTCAAGGACGAGGTTCCCGGAGACGGCGGCGGGGATCTGGTGGCGGTAGAGAATGTAACCGTAGGCCTGATCGAACTGCTCCATAGGTTTGGGAGTGTCGGATTGGATGGGAGTCGGGAGGTTGTTCCAGATGGGAGTGGATTCGGTGAGGGTGAATCGGGGGATGGTGATGACGGGTGGTGGAGCGGGGACCTCGGGGAGACAGTCGAAGTTGACTGCGAGTTCGCTGGAGGGCTGTGACGCTCCAGGCGAGATGCGCGAATCGGCCGACTGCGCGTTGGTGGCTTTGTTCAGCATGCGGCCGTCCGTGCTTTGGCAGGCGTACTTGGCGAGGATTTTTCGGAAGGCGAGGAACTTGGGGGTGGGGTGGCCGGCCTCGTCGAGAGGTGCGAGGTAGTCGTAGCTGGTGACGTCGGGGAAGAAGCTATTGTTGTTCCAGTTCGCTCCAGACATGAAGCCGAAGCTGGTGCCGCCGTGAAACATGTAGATGTTGATCCCGTTGCCGCGATTGAGGATGTATTCGACGTCTTCGAGTTCGGGTTCGAGCTTGCGGGTCTGGTGAGGATGGCCCCAGTAGTCGAACCAGCCGGCCCAGTACTCGGTAACGAAGAGGGGTTTGCCGGGCTGGAAGGCTTCGAGGGCATCGAGGCCCTTCTGGTGGTTGCCCGCACCGAAGTTGACGCCGGTGAAGACGCCGGGGATTCCGCCGGCCGGAAGTTCTTCGTCGCCGTCGACGGTGTCGAGGAGGGAGTCGGTGTAGCCTGCGTGGACGAAGATGTCGCGCATGTGCGTCATGTAGGCGTGGGTGGGGTCGGGTGGGGCGTGGAAGCTTCCGTACTCGTTTTCAACTTGCGTGATGATGATGGGGCCGCCGCGACCGATTTGAAGTGAGGCTGTCTCCTGGGCAAGACGGTTGATCCATCGTTCGGCGGGAACCATGAAGGCGGGATCGTTGGAGCGAAGGACAGTGGACATGCGCGGGTCTTTGAGGAGCCAGGCAGGGAAGCCGCCGAACTCCCACTCGGCGCAGGCGTAGGGGCCGGCGCGAAGGATGACGTAGAGGCCTTCCTCCTGCGCTGCTTTGATGAAGGCGGAGACATCGTTGTTGCCGGAGAAGTCGTAGTGGCCGGGTGTCGGTTCGTGGGCGTTCCAGAAGACGTAGGTGGCGACGGTGTTGAGGCCCATGGCGCGGGCCATTTTGAGGCGGGCGTGCCAGTACTCGCGAGGGATGCGGGCGTAGTGCATTTCGCCGGAGAGGACTTTGAAGGGCTTGCCATTGAGGAGGAAGTGGTCGCCTTCGATGGTGAAGGTATGGGGGCGTACGGTCGCTGTTGACTGGCCGAGAGCGGGGAGAGTGGCGAGGGCCAGGACGCTGTTGAGGACGGTGCGGAGGGTTGGGTTCATGGAAGCTGAAATTATAGCGACGCAGCCACGGTAGTTCATTTGAGAGAATGTTTCAAGGGAAGAACTATCTCGAGGTTGGACAGGTTGGAGTTGCGAACGGAGTATCGGGGCTGCGATGTGAACTGAAACAATAAGTGCGCGACGAGGAGCGTCAGGTGCTCATTTGATCGCTGGATGGTCTGGAGCTAGTAAGATGAGTCCCTTGCAGTTATGAGTTCGGCTATGCACGTGGGGAAGGAGTGGGGTTATGAACAGCATTAGATTACGTACGCTTGTGCTTGCTTTCTCTATGGCGGCGACAGGGCTTGCGGCGCAGACAATTGTTGCGTCGGGTTCGGCTCCGGTGATTGATAACACGTGGTGGAAGCATGCGGTGATCTATGAGATTTATCCGCGGAGCTTTCAGGATTCGAATGGGGATGGAATTGGGGATTTGAATGGGATTACGCAGCGACTGGATTATCTGCAGGCGCTGGGGGTGGATGCGATCTGGATCTCGCCCATGTATCCATCGCCGCAGGTGGATTTTGGGTATGACATTTCGGACTATGAGAATATCGATCCGCAGTACGGGACTCTGAAGGACTTTGATCGGCTGATGGAGGAGGCGAAGAAGCGGAATATCCGCGTGATTCTGGATATGGTGCTGAACCATACCTCGGACAAGGACAAGTGGTTTATCGAATCGGCTAGTTCGCGGAAGAACAGGAAGCGGAACTGGTATGTGTGGAGCGACGGCAAGCCGGGGCCGAATGGTACACCGGTGCCTCCGAATAACTGGGTGAGTTTGTTTGGCGGTTCGGCGTGGGAGTATATGCCGCAGACAAAGTCGTTTTACTATCACAAGTTCTATAAGCAGCAGCCGGATTTGAACTGGCGTAATCCGGAGGTAGAGAATGCGATGTTCGGAGTGATGAAGTTCTGGCTGGATCGCGGAGTGGCGGGGTATCGGCTGGATGCGATTCCGACGTTGTTCGAAGATCCGCAGCAGCGGAACGAGCCGGCGACGGGAGGAACAAATAAGCAGGGCGATCCGAATTTGCAAGAGATCTACACAAGCAATTTGCCGGAGGTCCATGACGTGATGCGGCGGATGCGGGCGATGGTGGGGAAGTATCCGGGTGATCGGGTGCTGATTGGGGAGACTTACCTGCCGAACACTGCTGAACTGGACAAGTGGTATGGCGGGGAGAAGAAGGACGAACTGCAGTTGCCAATGGATATGATCGTCGGGTTTTCGAACAAGCTGGACGCGAACATGTTCCGGGCTCGGCTTTCGGAGGTGGAGACGCAGGTGCATGGGTCCCAGCCTCTGCTGGTCTTCGACAACCACGACAATATTCGGAGTTGGGAGCGCTATGGGGACGGCGTACACAATGTGGCGATCGCGAAGATACTCGCGACGATGCTATTTACGACGCGCGCTACGGCGTTGATGTACTACGGGGAGGAGTTGGGGATGGTGACTTCGACTCCGACGCGGGTGGAGGACGTGAGGGACCCGATCGGCAAGACGGGTTGGCCGAACGAGAAGGGGCGTGATGGTGAACGGACTCCGATGCAGTGGGATCCCACGCCTCCGCAGGCCGGGTTCAGCACAAGTGCGACGACGTGGCTTCCGGTGGCTTCGAACTACAAGACCGTGAATGTGCAGACGGAACTGGCAGACCCGAACTCGCTACTGAACTGGCATAAGAATCTGATTGAAATGCGGCGGAAGCGCGACGCTGTCCGGGATGGAGGGATGGTGATGCTCGATGGGACGAATGCGAGCGTGTTGTCGTATGTGCGAACGGCTCCGCCGGGCCACCACAATATCGTAGTGGCACTGAATATGACGGCACAGCCGCAGAAGATAGCTCTGGATTTGAAGGAGGCGGGGATTCAGCAGACGGCGATCAAGACTCTGATGACGAATGAGTCGTCGCTGATGGGGGCGACTACTACTTCGATTACACTGCCGCCGTTTGCCAGCTGGATCGGTGAGGTTCAGATGCAGTAGGTGGGTTAGAAGCCGGGTGGATTTTCCTGCGCCACGTTGAAGTGGTTCTCCAGGGCGAGGCCGGCGCGGGCGATTGTGCCTTCGTCGAAGAGACGGCCGATGAGGGTGACGCCGTGAGGGACTCGGCGGCGCGGTGAAAATTTTGGCAAGGGGCTTCGTTGGGTCGGGGGCCCAGTCGCTGCGGGCCTCGGCGACTTCGACGAAGCCTGCGCGGAGGGTGAGGGATGGGTGGCCGGTGAAGTTGGTGATGGTGAGGATTTCGTCGCGGAGGGAGGGGACGAGGAGGAGGTCGACGTCCTTCATGATGCGGGCCATCTCTAGGGCGACCATGCGGCGGAGGCGGTCGGCCTGGACGAAGTCGACGGCGGAGAGGAAGCGGGACTGGCGGAAGGTGTTGGGCCAGGCGTCGGGGACCTGGGCTTTCATCTGGTCGAGCTGATGGTTGAGGGTGATCTCTTCGAAGGCGGCGGCTGCTTCGGCGAAGAGGATGAGGTCGAGGTTGTCGTAGGGCCAGTCTGGGAGCGTGACTTCGACAGGGGTCATGCCGAGTTTGGGGATGGCCGCGAGGGCGGCGCGGTCGACGTCGGTGGCGGGCGCTTCTTTCATCCACGTGGGGAAGTAGCCGACTTTGAGGGCATTTCCTGAAGTGCCGACTGGGGCGTTGGCGTCGAAGGCTAGTTTGCTGGGGACGGCGGAGACGTCGTGGCCGTCGGGGCCGGTGATGGCGTTGAGGACGAGCATGGTGTCTTCGACGCTGCGGGCCATGGGGCCGAGTTTGTCGAGGGACCAGCAGAGGGTCATGGCTCCGGTGCGGGGGACGCGGCCGAAGGTGGGGCGGAGACCGGTGACACCGCAGCGCATGGACGGGCTAGACGATGCTGCCTCCGGTTTCCGAGCCGATGGCAAAGGCTACGAGGCCGGCGGCGGTGGCGGCGCCTGGGCCTGCGCTGCTGCCGGAGGAGCCTTCTTCGAGGAGCCAAGGGTTCATGGTCTGGCCGCCGAACCAGATGTCGTTGAGGGCGAGGGCTCCGAGGGAGAGTTTGGCGATGAGGACTGCGCCGGCGTCGTTGAGGCGTTCGGTGACGGTGGCGTCGGTGGTGGGTACGCGGTGCTGGAAGGGTTCGGCTCCGTAGGTGGTGGCGATGTTGGCGGTGTCGAGGAGGTCTTTTGCGCCCCAGGGGATGCCGTGGAGGGGACCGCGATAGTGGCCGGCGGCGATCTCGGTGTCTGCTTGTTTTGCTTGCGCTAGAGCGTGGTCGCGAGTGAGGGTGATGATGCAGTTGATTTTGGGATTTAGCTGCTCAATGCGTTTGAGGTAGATGTTGGTGAGGCGGGTGCTGGTGAGTTTGCGGGCTTCGATCCAGCGAGAGAGATGATGGACGGGGGCGAAGGCGATGGCTTCGTCGGTGGAGGGGAGTGGGCCGTCGAACTTTGTTCGGATGAATTCGTTTTTTGCGGGGCCGGGTGTGGTGCCGGGGAGGGCGCAGTCCCAACGCGACCAGGGGGCTGTGGTGGTGGGGATTTCGATTTTGCGGGGGCCGACGCGGCGCTCGTAGAGAGGAGCCATGGCGGAGCGCCAGTTGCCTGCGGCCTGGGCGCGGTCTTTTTCGGTGAGAGGGAATTGGACGAGCTTTTCGGCTTCGGCGAAGGTGGTGGTGGAGACTTCAGGGCCGACGGCAGGCGAGGTGCCAAAGGCTGGTGGTGCGCCGGGGGTATTTGGGGTGACGGGTGTTTGTGCGAGGGTGGTGGCGGTGGCTGCTCCGAGTAAGGTGAGCGTGCTTTGAGTCAGGAATTCTCGACGCGATTTCGACATTGGTTCCTCTAACGGCGATTGTAGCGGGAGGGGTCGGCGGATTGGTCAGGTGGTTTTATGGGGATGGAGTTTCCTGGGCGAGTGCGGCGTGGGGCCAACCACCGGTCCAGTCGATGGTGGAGAGCTGCATGGCGGGCTTGCCCGTCTTTGAATCGTAGGCGTGAAAGACGATCAGGTCTTTGCCCTTGGGATCGAGTAGGATGCTTTCGCCGCCGGGGCCCAGCCAGCGCGAGTTGGCGATGAGTAGTTCTGTGCCGCCGCCCTCGGTCAATGGTTTGCCGGTTGCGTCGACGTAGGGTCCGGTCACTGACTTTGAGCGGCCAACCATTGTCTTATAAGTGCTCTTGAGGCCGCGGCAGCAGAGGTCCCATGAGGTGAGTAGGTAGTAGTAGTCTCCGTGATGGACGATGAAGGGTGCTTCGATGGCCTGCCAGTTTGCGGGAAGGTTGGGAGGGGCGGGTTCGGCGTTGTCTGGTTTTGCTCGGCGCGCGAGGGAGTAGAGCGTGGTGTCTTTTTTCGACAGCATGCCGGAGTCGTCGAGGCGCCACATCTTGATGCCGTCCCAGAAACTGCCGAAGGCGAGCCATGCTCCGCCTTTTTTGTCGAGGATGAGATTTGCGTCGATTGCATTGTAGTTGTTGTCGGCTTTCGATTCGAAGACCATGCCCTTGTCGATCCACTTGAAGTCCGGGCTGGTTGGGTCAAGGGTTTTGTTGGTGACGAGAGCTATGCCTGAGGTGTTTTTGCCGAAGAGGGAGTAGGCGTAGTAGAGGCGGTACTCGTGGTTGACGTAGGAGATGTCGGGCGCCCAGAGGTCGCGCGTGCCGGGGCTGCGCTGATGGATCCAGTCGGGGACTGCGTCGAAGACGTGGCCGCAGAGTTTCCAATTTTCGAGGTCTTGTGAGCAGCGGACGGCGAATTGTCCGCCGTCGGGGGCTTTGCCTGTGGCGAAGACGTACCAGGTGTTGCCTTCTTTGATGATGGAGGGATCGTGTGTTCCTGCGACGTCACCGGCGAGTGCGTATGCGTGCGGGTTTTGTGCGGAAGAGAGGCGTGGCGCTGGCAGGAGGAGTGCCAGTGCAAGGAGTGGAGCCAATCGTCGGATCATTCGGTTGTACCAGCAGGTCTGAAGGTCTCGAGCATTTGAAGAGAACCTATGATTTGCCCGTCGATTTGGCCTTAGCCATTTTCGGTTTGGCTGTGCCGCATGGGACGCTCGTTGACTCTCTTACGATGAGGTCGGTCTGGATGTTGTATTCGCGTTTGGCATCTTCCGGCTGCTCGACGTGCGTGCGAAGGGCGGTTACGGCGGCGCGGGCGAGGTCGAAGCGCGACATCTGAATTGTGGTGAGAGGCGGTATCGTTACTTCGGCGATGTGAATGTCGTCGAAGCCGATTACCGAGAGATCGTCGGGCACGCGCAGACCGGCGCGGTAGAGCTTGTGAAGGACGCCGATGGCGGTCATGTCGTTGGAACACATGACGGCGGTGGGCATCTGCTTTGTGGCGAGGAGGCGCTCCATGGCGGCGATCCCGCCTTCCATGGTGTGGTCTCCTTCGATGACCCACGCGGGGTTGTGGGCGATGCCGCACTCCTTCAGAGACGTGGAAAAGGCTGTAAGGCGCGATTGGGCGGAGTGGAGCCTGGCGGGTCCGGTGATGAAGGAGATATTTCTGTGTCCGAGTGCGGCGAGATGCTGCACGCCCTGACGGATGCCGCGGTGATAGTCCACCTTGAGCACGCTGATGCCGGGGCGTTTGGGGCCCACGTCAATAAAGACGAGAGGGACCTTGCGTTTGGCGAGTTGGTCGAGCAGCGGCTCCTCGATGCCGAAGGTCATGACGGCGACGCCTTCGACCTTGCGCTCGAGCATACGGCGAATGCAGTGAGTCATCCGCTTGGGGTCGTAGTTGGTGGAGCTGACGAGGATCTCGTAGCCGTGTGAGACGGCGATGTCTTCAAAGCCCTGGATCAACTCGGGGAAGAAGGGGTTGGTGATCTCGGAGACGATGAGGCCGAAGATCCGGCTGCGGCCCGAGACCAGGGCGCGGGCCTGGGTGTTGGGGAAGTAGTCGAGTTCGTCGATCACAGCCCAGACGCGTTTGGCGATTTCGGGGTTGACCGTCGCGACGTGGTTGATGGTTCGCGAGACGGTCGCTATGGAGACATTGGCGGCGCGGGCGATGGTGCGGATGTCCATACGCTCGGGCGCCTTGCCGTCAACGACCGCTGGATTCGTTTTTTTATTGGCCATGGATCGAGGTTGACTCTGCGCTACCAGCATAGCCTACGTGAGCGAACGATGTTATTTGGACTGGTAGGTTGTGGGGACTCCCTGGAGTGTGACTGGTCCTTTGATCGCTTCTTTCTGCTTCACGACCATTGCGGCGACGTCAGCGAGGAGTTGCTTGTTGTCGAAGACAATGCCGTCTTTGATGGTGTATTTGATTCCGCCGACGCGTTCTACCTTGCCGGTCTCGTCATTGAGCTTCATCCAACCGGTTGGGTAGAGCACCTTCAGGTTGGCGAGTGGATTCTGGTCCACGATGACCATGTCGGCTCGCTTGCCCGGGCGAATGATGCCGAAGTCGACGCCAGTCTGCTTCGGACTTTGCAGCTCTTCGGCGCCGTAGAGGGTGGCTGACCGGATGACCTCGAGAGGGGTGAAGCCGGCTTCTCGCAGGAGTTCGAGCTCTTGAATGTAGGCGAATCCATAGGTCTGATAGATGAAGCCGGCGTCTGTGCCAGTGGTTACGTGGCCACCTGCGTTCTTGAAGTCTTCGAGGAAGTCTTCCCAGATGCGGTAGTACCTTTTGTAGGCGTACTCGTCTTCGGAGGTCCAGTTGTAGTAATGGGAGCCGTGGTTTTCGCGGTTGGGCTGGTAGTACTGCATCAGCGAGGGCAGCGTGTATTTGTCGTGCCATTCGAGGGTGTAGGAGCGCTCGAGATCACGACCTGCCGAGTAGATGACCATGGTTGGGTTGAGGACGGTGCCGGCTTTGACCCACTCTGCGATGAGTGCGTTCCACGGGTCACTTCCGCGGGGATAGATCTTGTTCCAGTTTCTGGCGACCTGTCCGAAGCGCATCTGCTCATCGCTGTAGTTCTGGTCGGCCGGATAGTCCTGGATAGTCGTGTCCTTCAGCATCGACTCGAAGAGACCGTAACTGTGGGTGACGGTTCGCAGCCCGAGGCGGGTCGCGTCTTTTGCGGTGAGACGCGGCTCGCTCTCCTGTCCGAGGTGGGCGAGTGACCCTAACTTGTATTTTTTTGCCTCGTCGAGGATAGCGGCGACTACGTCGGGATCGCCGCCGAAGAATTTGACTCCGTCCGCTCCTTTGCCAGCGATGAACCGGACCCACTCCCGGCCTAGCTCGGGTGTCTGGACTGCCTGAGATTTCCAGCCGTCTCCGGTAAATGTGGGTTGGTAGACGTAGATATGAGGTGCCGTGATTTCGTTCTTCGCGCTGCGTTCGCGCTCGCGGAGGGCCCAGTCGAGGGGGCCGGCAGGCACGCCGCGAACCGTGGTGACGCCGCTTGCGAGCCACAATTTGTTAACGTACTCCGCATCGGGTGCCTTTTTTGCGTCGCCGTAGTGGACGTGAGTGTCCACAAACCCGGGCAGGAGATACATGCCTGTGCCGTCGATCTCGCGTGTACCCTTTGCAGGGCGTCCTTTTTCGTTTATGGGGACGTGCGGTGGGCCGACGGAGACGACATCAACGATCTGGTTTTGCTCGACGACGACGTCCATGGGGCCGATCGGCGCCGCTCCGGTTCCGTCGATGACGGTGATGCCGCGTATTACCAGGCGATCGTAGGGGCCCCCACCGTCTTTGGGCGTGCGGTTGGGTGCGGGAGTGATTCCGCTCTGGGCGAACATTGGTGCGGCTGCAGCGAGACCGAGGGCGAGGAGTAGGGTTCGTGGTCTCGCAATTTTCTTGATTCCCGTCATTTTGGATTAGTCCTGTGAACCAGTGGCGTTGGATTAAGTTGAGCAGTAATCGCGGACTTTCTCGTCTGTATTGCTGTCTGTGTACAATTCTCGGTAAGTCAACGACAAAGTATCTGGAAATGAGTCTTTGGAAGCAGCAGTGCAAAACTGCGAGCCCATGTTAAAGGCATGCTCAACGACACGTGTTCGTGGAGAAGGTGAGGGGGCTTGGGTAATTGCACATGACGCAGCACTGAAGTATCTCAACGTTCCAGGTGGATGGCAAGAAAAGTAGAGATCTCTGAGATCGCAAAGTAAAGAACAATTGCTGTCAGAAAAGGACACGGGATGAAGCTAGTGCGTTTTGGAAATATTGGCGAAGAACGGCCCGCAATCGTTGATGCTGATGGGGCTCTGCGTGATCTGTCCGGAGTTGTGGGCGACATTGCGGGGGGCACTTTGTTGCCAGCTTCGCTGGAGAGGCTGCGGGCGATCAATCCGAAGGATCTGCCGCTGGTTGCGGGTGCGCCGCGGATTGGAGCGTGTGTTGGCAATGTCGGGAAGTTCATCTGTATCGGTTTGAATTACTCCGATCATGCGGCGGAGTCGGGGATGGCCGTTCCAACGGAGCCTGTGATTTTTATGAAGGCCACGTCTGCGGTCTGTGGCCCTTATGACGACGTGATCATTCCGCGCGGAAGCAAGAAGACGGATTGGGAGGTGGAGCTTGGCGTCGTGATCGGCAAGGAGACGCGGTATGTGACCGAGGAGGTGGCACTGTCGCACGTTGCCGGTTATTGTGTGGTGAACGATGTGTCGGAGCGCGCGTTTCAGTTGGAGGGGACGGGCCAGTGGGTGAAAGGAAAGAGTGCGGACACTTTTGGGCCGATCGGGCCATGGCTGGTGACCGCGGACGAGGTGCCTGATCCTCAAGCGTTGAGTCTCTGGCTGGAGGTGGACGGTCACATGTATCAGAATGGCTCCACGGGGACGATGGTCTTTGGCGTGGCTCACCTGGTCAGCTATCTCAGCCGATTCATGAGTCTGCAACCGGGTGATATCATCTCGACCGGGACGCCTCCTGGGGTCGGACATGGGCAGAAACCGCCAATTTACCTGCGGTCGGGAAATGTCATGCGGCTAGGGATTGAGGGATTAGGTGAGCAGCGCCAAACTTTGGTGCCCTGCCAATTCTGCTAGTTCGATATTTCACTTTCGTTTGGTACCTTATTTTGGACGAAGCCGATCTTGGAGGTCCGGCATCGAAGTATTGTTTCGGATGAAATCATTGACGCAATGGATTAGACCTAGATTGACGTTGTGAATCAGCTGCGCCCAGTGATCAATTGAAGCGCTCATCCTGGTACGATTCACTCACTTCTTGACCGATGGCCGTTAGCCTCAGCGAGGTGACCGTATTTCAGACCTTACTGTCCTTACGCTGGTGTACAACTCGACCCGAGTTGCGATCCTGGGAGTTGCTCACTCTCCTACGAGCATCTTCGATCCTGCGGCGACGCCTGCGCGGTCTGCCTTCGGGCTGTCGATGCTGGTGCTTTCGGTTACGCTGGCGATTTTTCTAACGGTCGGGGGTATGCTGCTTTATGCCGTGATTCGATTCCGGCAGCGGCCTACAGATTCCGAAAGAGAGCCCGCTCAGATCTACGGCAGCAACCAGATCGAGCTTTCGTGGACGGTGATACCGATCCTGATTGTGGTGATGCTGTTTCTTTCGACGACTCGTGTGATTCTGGATACGCAGGCTTCGCCGAAACCTTCCGATGCGCTGGACGTGACGGTGATTGGACATCAGTTCTGGTGGGAGTATCGCTATCCGAAGCTAGGGGTTGTGACTGCAAATGAGCTGCACGTGCCTATCAGCGACCCGGCGAAGCCCATGCGAACGTATCTTGCGTTGTCGTCGGCTGATACAGACCATAGTTTCTGGGTGCCACGCCTAGCGGGCAAGACGGATTTAATTCCGAACCGACTGAATACGATGTGGATCGATCCACAGGCGCCGGGGCTCTACCTTGGGCAGTGTGCGCAGTATTGCGGGACGCAGCACGCGAAGATGTTGCTGCGGGTGTACGCACAATCGCCGGAGGATTTTGCGGCGTGGATCAAGCAGCAGCAGAGGCCGGCGGAGCCGGATCTCTCGGGGAACGCCGCGGCGGCGGAGGGGCAGACCGTTTTCATGAACAGCGCGTGCATCAACTGCCATACGGTGGCGGGGACAGTAGCTACGGGACGGTTTGGGCCGGACCTGACTCATCTGGCTAGCCGGGACACGATTGCCTCCGGGCCGATTGAGAACACGCCGGAGAATCTCAGGCAGTGGATTGCCGATCCGAACTCGATGAAGCCCGGCGTGCTGATGCCGTCGATGCATTTGAACGATCATGATCTGGACGTTATTACGGCTTATCTGACAACGCTTCACTAACGGTTGTGACGATCTACGGTTCGTTGATGTTCCAAGGGAGAAGCGCAGCATGGCACATGCTCCTGTACTCGAAGCCATCGATCAGACGCAGATCCGGCGTCGTCCGCCGCTAGATGTGCTCTACGAATGGGTGACGACGGTCGATCATAAGAAACTCGGCCTGATGTATATCGGGTACGCGCTAGTGTTTCTGGTGATTGCGGGCTTCGAGGCTGTGTTGATGCGGATTCAGCTCGCAGTTCCCAACAATCATTTTGTCTCGCCTCAAGTGTTCAACCGGTTGTTTACGATGCATGGCACGACGATGATTTTCTTCGTCGCGATGCCGGTTATGTTTGGGTTTGGGAATTATCTTGTGCCGCTGATGATTGGCGCGCGCGACATGGCGTTTCCGCGATTGAATGCGTTCAGTTTCTGGATATCGGCCTTTGGTGGCCTCCTGATGTATTTCAGCTATCTGGGGGGCGATGGGCTTTATGGAATGGGTTCGGCGCCAGACGTGGGCTGGTTTGCATACGCTCCGCTGACGGCCAAGGTTTTCTCTCCGGGACATAGCACTGACTACTGGACTCTGGCTGTTTTGCTGAGCGGGGTGGGTAGCACGGGAACTGCGTTGAATATTGTGACCACGGTGCTCAGCATGCGGTGCCGAGGAATGAAGCTGTCCCGGCTGCCGCTATTTGTCTGGTTAACGATGGTGGCGAGCGGCATCGTCTTCGTTGCGGTGAGCCCGCTGACGGCCGCGCAGATCATGTTGATCCTCGACCGGTATCTTGGAGCACACTTCTTCGACACGCAGGCGGGAGGGTCGGCTGTGCTGTGGATGCATTTCTTCTGGATCTTCGGACATCCTGAGGTCTACATTCTGGTGCTTCCGGCGTTCGGATTCGTCAATGAAATCGTTCCAGTTTTTTCCCGCAAGGCGATTTTTGGTTATCCAGCGATGGTG
>CAVRHK010000016.1:0-164746 GCA_963720955.1 uncultured Acidobacteriaceae bacterium
ACCACTGCACGCGACTACGCCGCCAACCAAAGCCATGAACAACAGCACCAAGCTGAGCATTGACCGCCGGGTGCGATTGCGCTTCGGAATGACGAAGAGGAATAGGCTGGCCAGGGCCGCTCCGCTCCCTGCATCCCATGGCACTCCGCTCGGTATTTGATTGGACGAGGTGCAGGTTGGTGAGGAATTTGCAGTCGTGACGATCGTGGGGTGCCAGTACCCGCTGCGTTGCCGGTGATGCTGACAGGGCTGGTTGAGTTGAAGCTGAAGGTGGGCGGCACCACGGCACCGCTCGGGCTGGCTTTGGTTTCGTGGCTACGGCGGATGACAGGCCGGGGGTCACCAGGTGCAACGTTGTAGTTGGGCGCGATGATGCCGACGTCATCCGGGTGCGGCACACGTGGAAGTGCTCCACGACCTGCTGTTTATCCAAGAGGGAGTAGCAGCGACCGTACATCGATTATTCGGCGCAGAGAATCGAGAAGGGACTTCTTTTGCCGTCGCCCGTCACCTCACGTACCACTGCAGTCCTGTCAGCGTTGAACGGGCTCACGATATGGTCGCCCGATTTAGGAATTACCGCGCCCATTTCATACTCCAGCGAGGTGATTTTGTTTGTGGAAGTGTCTTTGAAGTGAACTGTGACAGACATGGCTTGGTTGACCTCTAGTTCAGTCTAATCCTCCAACAGCTTCTTGATTCGCTCCCCAGCTTTCTTCCAACTCACGTGCTGCTCAACTGTCAGGCCTTCGAGCGCCTCGATCGCGGCTTTGGGTGCGTGCTGTGTCTTCAGATCGCATACTCGAACATTCGCTTGAGCAGGTTGCGAATTTGTGCGGCTGAGGAGGGTGCACCGCCATCCCGCTTGCGGAAACGATGGCCTGGACATCAGCAGGGGGTCACGTCCCCGCACCGCCTTGCTGAACTCCAGCAAGCGGTGTTCGACCGCAAGATGCGGAAGGCGCTCGATTGGCATGGACACATCTGTGGACACAAAATCATTGGCTGCGACATGATCGGAACCGAATAGAACCTCTATACCGTCATCACAAACAACGGTTGCTATGGAACCCGAGGCAAGGAATGTAACGAGGCGGGTGGCAGCCGCCCAAACGAGTCACTCCTACTGACCAGTGCCGGTCAATGAGACCAGGTCGGGAGACGATGGGGTATTGGATATGATCTGGACGTTTGCTGTCCGGATTCCAGTCGCGGTGGGGGAGAACTGGACAAAGAAGGTGCAGGTGTTGAAGCCCTGGCCGGCCGCAGCCAACTGCGTGCAGGGGTTCGACAGGACATAATCTCCTGGGTTTGCGCCAGTGATACTGATCGTGACGTATAGCGTTTGATTGCCGGTATTGGTGAGGGTGAGGGTTTGACCGGACGAGGTTGAGCCAACGGTCTGCGGGTCAAACGCCAGCGCGTGCGAGTCAATCGTCAGGGTCGTTGGGGGTTGGGGTGGTGGCGGCTGGTAGATTCCGCTCAGAGAGACTAGCGCGGCCTGGGCGGAGAATAGATCGGTGACAAGAATATTGCCGTACGAATTGTTGCCGGCTGCTGGCGCGGTATTGGCTGCGGTGGGTGCGTAGACAAGAGAGACCGTGCATGGAGTTGAAGAGCAGGAGCTTCCCTGGGTGATGACAAAGGGCGATAGGAATGAGTCGACCACCTGAACGGTGACGGGATCGTTGCTGAAGCTGGTCACGACGAACGATTGCGGCGCGCTGGTGCTTCCGAGCGGCGTATAGGCAAAGTTGATCGTGTTTGGGTTGGCGACCGGGGGAGGGTTCTGGCCAAATACCGCGAGCGACGTGACCTGCTGCAGAGTTCCCGTAGAGTCCGTCAAGGTCAGGGTTGCGAAACCGTTGGTTGGCTGAGTTGGGGAAGCCGTAACATTCACGGCGCAGACTGCGTTTGGAGTGAGGCTGGCGGGGCAAGTGGATGCCACGCTGAAATCTGAAGCGTTGGGTCCGCTGAGCACAGGTGCGTTCCACGTGATTGGTACTGTGCCTATGTTCGTGATGCCGATTCCCATAACTGATGATGACTGACCGATGGCGACAGCGCCGAAGTAGAGTGAACTGGGCGATCCTGAGAAGTGCAATCCGGGGGATAGCCCGATACCGACGATACCGCCCCACGGCGTTCCGTTAAGAGTCAGGGTTGCGATACGTTGCCCCAGAGCCGAAGGAGTGAAGAAGACCGGGGCTATGCAATTCGGACTGAGTCGAAAGGCAGTGCAGGTGGTCGTCAGGGACGAAGAAGTGGACGAGAAGGAGAAGTCCGCTGCGGCGGCTCCGGTCAGGGCGAGGGCATAGGTTCCGCCAGGAGGGACACCTGGCGGTTGGAAGGAGAATCCACTTGCTCCCTGCGTCCCAATGGAGCGGCTTCCGAAGTCGATATACAGCGGGCCGATGAAACCGTTGGAGTAGGAGAGAAGTATGCTCTGGGGACCGGCGGCAGCGTCGTCCGCAACCGTCAGAGTGCCGGTGGGATATGGCTGAGTGGTGGAGAGCGCGGTGACGGCAATGGTGCATGTTGCTTGTGACGCCAGCGAGGTTCCGCAGTTGTTTGTCTGGGTGAATGCGGGTTGGCCTGAGGTTGGGTCGTTGCTGATGCTGATGCCGTCGATGGTGAGGGGCAGCGTGCCGGAGTTGGTTAATGTCGCGTTCATCGGAGTGCCTGCGGCGGTAAAAGAAAGCGAGAAGGGAGAGAGCGATGCCGGTCCGGCGCCGGCTTCAAGGCCGGTTCCTGTCATGAGAAGCGAGATGACCGGATTTGCTGAGGAGTTGGTGACGGTGACGTAGGCGCTGCGTGCGCCGGTGGCGGTGGGTCTGAAGACGAACCGCAAGGTGCAGGTTGCGCCGGGCATTACAGGAGCTGGACAGTTTTCCGAGTTCGTTGAGAGCGGCTGGCCGTTGTAGGGGAACGAAAAGTCACTGGGGTTCGCTCCCGAAAGGTTGGGGCCGAAGTAGGTGAGTGCCGCGATGTCGATCCCCACCGGTGCGGCTGTGTTGTTGGTAAAGGTGAAGCTGAGGGGAGCTGAGGTGGAACCGAGCCGGGTTGCGGGAAAGTCGATCTCCGCGGGGGATACGGTGAAGCCCGACGGTACGGTGAGACGGACGCTGAGATCGGGCGGGACCTGCGGCTGAAAAGGTTGGAATGGAGCCTGGGGTGTGATCAGGCTGTAGAGCGATGCGGTGTTCAGCTTGGGGTCATTTGCCAAATGAAGTAGAGCAGTGACGGTGTCGGTTGCCGGGGTCAAACCCGTCGGCGTCGTCAGCGAGAAAAGCGTGCCGCAGGTTGTGTTGTCGCCCGCGGTGCCGCCGGCTGAGTTGATGCACGCGGCGAGAATATTGCCGATGGTGTTGATCTGAGCGACGGGCACGATTGTTCCCGGGGGCACGCCGGTCCCCGGCGCTGTACCGGTAGTCGTGTTGACGAATTGGGAGGCTAACGTAAAGGCATTGGCAAGCGCCGCGGCGTCAGCAGGAGCGGCACCGACAGCTGTGGGCGACGTCATGTAGGGAGCGAGGGGGTAGACCGCGCCGACGGTGGTGAGTTCGTCGATGAAGATGAAAGTGGAGGCCGAAAGATTGCCGCAGGGGCCGAGAGCTGCCATCAACGAGAGTGCGGCGTTGTTGCTGCCAGGGGCCAGGCCGGGATTTCCTCCACTCGCAACGATGTACACGAGCGAGGACGGGGACGGGCAGGTGAACGTGCCGGAGATGTTGAAGCCGCCGTTCGCATCCGAGACTGCCGCAGGGGAGAGTAGAGGCGTCGCCGCCGAACCATCCCCTGAGGTACCCACGGCGTAGAGTTGGATGGTCGCGCCGGTTACCGGTTGCTGGCCGCCGTGAACGAGCCCCTGCCTGCCTGCGGGAACCGCGAGCTGTGGGCCGCTCCGCTGGGTACCGCAGCTGAGGAGGAAAAGGCAAAGTGGAAGAAGTGCGAGAGGAGAGAGGCGGAGGGCAGACTTCAACATGGCAGTCACCGAGAGCTTATTGGGCGATGCGCTTGAACGTGCATATCAGGTCTGGGCCCGACCCTCGAGGATTCTCTCATGCCCAACAGTTTGTTCCGCTTCTTTAATCGCCATTCCGTCGGGCAAGAAACAAAGCGTTCCAGTGTACCGTCTGCCCTTTCCGCCCTTCGCCAAGTCGCGGCTCTGCCCTCCGGATCAGTTTCGGCGGAAAGCTGCTGGCATGCGTTCTCAGCAAGCTGGTTCAAACTCAAACTGCTCAGGCGCACCAATAAACTACTTTGAACAGCTCAGTTCGAATGAAGTCGTTTAAGGCTCGCTTGTGCTAGGTTGTAGGTGTCAATAGGGTTGATCGCCCCGTCTGGTGCCGCGACCCGGTGATAGGCGGCAATCGCTGCGTCATTTTCGCAGAGTTGCTCATAGATGCTTCCGAAGCCGAACCATACCGATGCGTTAGGCTCCGCTTTGTACCCATCACCGACTCGGCATACCCTTTCTCGCGCTGTTCTTGGGCGGGCGGAGGCGCACCAGGGTGCTCTCCAAGCCATGACGAACCACCTCGATCCGACCGGATCTTGTAAGCTGCTCCGGAGCAATCTTGCCAACTTCGAACGGAAATAGGGATGGCCCGTTTACCAGACTCTGAAAGTCGGTAGTGCCTCCAGCGGAAGCGATGGCCGTCTCAAGGAGCCAAGTGGAGATCTTTGCATCGACAACCGGGACAGGGGGGACCGAAGAATACACCCCTTCCCCTGCGGAATCGATGATCACGCCCCAATCAGCAAAAGCACGAAGTACGTATCGCGTTGACCGTGCGACCGCCTCCCTTTCACCAAACAACTCCTTCACGCGCCTCTGAACTTGCACTGGAGCCGCAGTCCCCTGGAGCCGGAACAGACGGCCAGTTACATCTGCAACTACTCGCCAAAACGGATAGACGGCCATTGTCATGCCCCAATGCATTGGGAGCCTCTACCGATCGCCGGATGCCTTGCAGAAGATGTATACCCTCATCACGCAACGTGCGCAGTGGAGCCGGTACCCGTACCCAGGTCTTCAACAGAAGCGTGATCGTCTTCTCCCTGCTGCCTCGCTCTGCCGTGCTGCCTACCGAGAGTTCGTCCCTTAGTCGTTCACTCAGTGTCTGATAGATTTCGGCGTCGGACATACCGGCTAGGAAGAGATCCGTTGTTTTTAAGGTCTCATCCCGATGCCGAGCTGCTTGCACCTTCAGAATCAGGTAATCGTGGCTCCAGGGAGTGATCATTTCCTTTGCGGTTTTTGCGGTCGTTCTTCTGACAGCGGCTTCGTCCCGCAAGCCATCGGCATATAGCGCCTCGGCAAAGACCGAATTGGATATCCTGACCTCGTTTAGGAGCGCCCAAAGGCGCAGATCCAGATAGGGAAGAACGCCTTGGCTCATCCAGGCATCAAAGTCTGGTCTCGTGAAGCGAGTAGTAGCTTCCACTTCATAAATTTTGCGCATTGACTCCAAACAAGACTTAAATTCCTCCACCAACAGACTGTCGGGCAGACTCAAATCCACCGAGATTATCGAACTATTTTTTGGGTAGCTGAGGTCTTGATAGGTGTACAAGGGCTCGGCAAACGATGGTTCGTACGCACCTTCTCCTGGCAGGATCGGATGGTGCCTTTGTGGTAAGGCGAGCACGCTGTCGACATATCGATCTTTTCTGGCTGTAAACCAGTCGATTTTTGCTTCGGCAATCTTCTTCGAGGCCAAATCCTCCCCATCTTTGGGAGGGCCAAGGGAAGATGACACGCGAAAGAAGTGTCGAGCTCTCCTCCTAACTGATCTTCGTAGAATTCCCTCGTTCAGGTAGAGTTCCTCGATACTCACCGGGTGGACTGCAGTCGACGAACTTGGGCTGATGGTATCGATTTCCCGGAACGATAAGGTAAATGTGGCGGCCTCAAGGCTTGAAAGGTTTGAGAGCTGTTCCATCGTCAGGAACGGATGTTCTGCTATCAAATCGCTGTAGCGGATTATCCATGGGAAATTTTTGGGCTGTTCACCGGCTTCTTGTTTCCAAAGCGTTGCTCTGAGTGCTGGGTCCGTGCGCCAGCCGACAGAAAACCGAACCGCGTCCGCACGAACGGCAAATTGGAAGAACCAGCCCACCGAGGTTGCGTCTCTGAGGCTTTCGTACTTTCTAAGATCGAACCACTTCGGTAGATCTTCTACGTTCGTAATCCTTGTCTTTTTCCTCTCACGAGTCGTCATGACACCCGACCAAAGTTGCCGATCAGAATCTTCTTCTCGCTAGCCAGACCCTCGATATAGTCGGCCCAAAATTGCAGCATCTTTCGCCTTTGATCGGAATATTGCGCGCGGTTGTAGACCCCTCTTACCCCACCAATCGTGTGGTTGAGCGCCTTTTCAATCACGTCAGACGGGTAACCCCTCTCATGAAGCAGCGTAGATCCCGTCCTGCGCATATCGTGAATGGTGAAAGGTGGAATCGCGAAACTCACACCCTCCAGGGCTTGGTTCAAGGCTGTGGTGGAGAATGGCTTCGCCAGGCTGCTTCTACTGGGTATGACCCAGGGCGAGCCGCCCGCAAGGTTCTGCAGTTCGCGGAATATGTCGACAGACTGACGAGACAGATACACGATGTGCGGTGCTCTGGTTTTGGAGTTCTCCGCTGGAATCTGCCACTCGGCCGTTTCAAAGTCCACATGCTCCCAGCGCGCAAAGATCAACTCCGATTTGCGCACCAAGGTAAGCAGTATCTGATGAAGCGCCAGCTTGAACTGACGCCGGATATTGGATTGGTAGAGCGTCTGGAGATAGATTCGGAGCTCGCCGGGAGAAAGAGTCCTTGTCCGAGGGCGGGCCTGGGTGATGAAGCGCATGGGGATGGTGAGGGCGGGGTTCAGGGTAATGACCCCGTTAGCCATCGCATATTCAAACATTCGCTTGAGCAGGTTGCGGATCTGTGCGGCTGAGGAGGGCGCGCCGCCATCCCGCTTGCGAAAGACGATCGCCTGGATCTCGGCGGGAGTCACGTCCCTCACCGCCTTGTCGGCGAGCCGTGGATAAATCTCTTTGTCGAGGTATCGCCGAATAGGCCTCGGGTCCTTGCAGTCCCTCTGCACGATCTCGGTAAAGTAGCGTTCCCCAAACTCGAACACCGTAGTCGTATGGGCCACAGCATACTTCTCGGCTTGCTTGTGCCGCGCAGGCGACTTTCCGTGCGCCAGCATCTCGGCGTATTCGTCGCGCTTCTTCCTGGCGGCCTGCAGATTGAACGCCGGATAGTGACCGAGCGAGACCTTCTCGAGCTTCCCATTGAGGCGATACCGATATCTCCACGAACGGGAGCCCGATGGCAGGATTTCCAAGCCGAGCCCTTGGCCGTCGCTAACGAGGTAACTGGCTGCTTTGGGTTTCAATCGCTTGATGGAGGTGTCTGTGAGTGCCATTATCTCGCCTTCTTTGCTTGCAGGTGCGAAAATTCGATCAGTAAGTCCTTTAGATTTCCAGTGATACCTGTAACGCAATGTGGATCAATGAGTTAAGTGTGTTTTGTGTCCATGCGAGCCAAAATTGCGTGTCTCTGACACTTCCGTGGACACATTTATGGACACAAATCGTTCGGCTTCCACAAAACCTCTGTGGACACTATAGGCGCATATCTGCCTGCATACAAGATATTTAGCGGATATTTTTGGGACGATGTAGGATCTGGCTGGAAGTGGGGCTACTTGCCGATGCAGAAGTTGCTGAAAATTAGGTTGAGGATGTCGTCGGTTGTTGTAGTGCCGGTAAGCGCGTCGAGGGCGTGAAGCGCTTCTGAGAGGTCAAGGAGAATCATCTCGTGAGGTACGGCAGCGGTTGCCGCTTGACCGGCTCGGTCTAGAGCAGCCAATGCAGTCGAAATTGCTTGCTGCTGACGGAGGTTTGTGATCAGCGCTGTCTCGACGCTGGGAGCATCTTTGGCGAGGAGCGCGATGATGGCGCGACGAAGTTCCGGAATTCCTGCTCCGGTTAGAGCTGAGGTTTCCAATGTGGGGTGGAGATGTCGCTTCAACCGAGGGGCAAGAAGAAGGTCGTTCTTGTTGATAACAATGAGGAAAGGGCGTTGAGCTAAGGTTGAGATCGCTGTCTTGTCTTCTTCGTGCAGTGGTGCGGTGGCGTCCAGTACCAGGAGGACGACATCGGCTTCGGCCATGGCTTCGCGAGATTTTGCGATTCCGAGAGATTCGGCTTCGTCGACCGAGTGACGAAGGCCCGCTGTATCAATGAGTTTGACCGGAATGCCTTCAAGGGAGACGTGTTCGGTGACCAGGTCTCGGGTTGTGCCCGGATTGGCGGTAACAATAGCGCGGTCGCGCTCGACAAGACGATTGAAAAGGGAGGACTTACCAACGTTCGGGCGGCCTACTATGGCCAGGGTGAAGCCCTCTCGGACAATTCGGCCGTAGGTGAAGGATTGTTCGAGGGCGTTGAGAGGGGCTTGAATTGCCTGGATTTGTGCGGTGATTTCGTGGGTGGGGAGAAGGTCGATGTCATCTTCGGCGAAGTCGATGCCTGCTTCGAGGCCTGCGATGAGAGCTATAAGTTGTTGTTTTATTGGGGTTATTTCCCGGGAGAGGGAGCCGCCCAGATGTTGTGCGGCGATGCGGGCCTGATGGAGAGTTGTGGCTTCGATGAGATCGCCAACTGCTTCAGCTTGAGTGAGATCGAGGCGGCCGGAGAGGAAGGCTCGCTGGGTGAATTCGCCGGGTTCGGCGAGGCGCGCGCCCGCGACGATGCATTGGCGGAGGAGGTGGTCGAGGAGGATGGGGGAGCCGTGGGCGGCTATTTCTACGATGTCTTCGGAGGTGTAGGAGTGGGGTTTTTCGAAGAAGGTGACTACGGCTTCGTCGAGAATTTCACCTGTTGAATCAAGGATTTCGGCGAAGCGGGCTTGAGCGGGGGCGAGGGGGTGGCGGAGTTTCAGGAGGGGTTCGGCGATGGTGCGGGCGGCAGGGCCGGAGAGGCGGACGATGCCGATTCCACCGCGGCCGGGTGGGGTGGAGACAGCGACGATGGTGTCTTCAAAGTCAATCACCTGGATTTTCTTATGGTAACGGGAGAAAAAATGTTGGGGTGGTGGAGTGGTGTTTTTGCGGGGGGGTTTTGGGAAAAGTGGTGTGCAGAACGTGGTTTTTTGATGGTGAATTTGTGGTGGATTGGTGGTGAATCGTGGTGGGCAATCACCACGTTTTTCGGGGGGCAAAAACATACCACGTATTGAAAATTTTCCATGGAAAGCACTTGGAGAGTCGCTCTCGGAGGTCTGATGAAGCTAAATAAGCGTATACCTGTTTTCACCTGTACATTGAAATTGTGTTCGAGGAGCGTCACGACTTGGACATACAAAGATTGAGGCAGGAGACTGAAGCTGACCATCACAAAGTCGAGGGCGCCGTTCCCCTGATGCACCAAGGGTTGAACCAAGCCGAGTATGTTCAGTGTCTCCGACACATCTACGGAGTAGTCACCGCCTGGGAAGAGCGAGCTGCCACAATCGCACCCGAGTGGCTCCAGCCGGTACTGTTGGCTCGGCAGAGAAGGCCTCTGCTTGAACTAGACCTAGCGTGGTTTGGCGTAATTGAGAAAGATGACTGGCGCCCCACGCTACCGGAGATGAACAGTCTCTCCAGCCTCTTCGGGACCATGTACGTCATGGAAGGATCAACATTGGGCGGACAGTTTATCGCCCGCCATGTCGAAGCGGCACTTCATCTCAGCGAAGGCCGGGGCAACTCGTATTTTCGCGGCCACGGCAGTCAAACCGGGCCATTGTGGAAGGAGTTCTGTGAAATGTTGAAGCTCCGAATACCAGACGAACAGACAGACGCCGTGGTGGTCTCTGCCAAAGCGATGTTCAGCACATTTGGAACGTGGATGCAGAGGAAATCGGTCGTGGATGGAAGTTAGCCTCGCAGGCGACCTCAATATCCCCGACAGCGTAGGTCGGAATGGCCAGAACTGCGCTGACGAGCCAATCCGTGTCCCGGGAAGTATTCAGCGTCACGGATTTCTCCTATTACTGGACGACCGCGATGAACATGTCATCGCTGCGAGCGAAAACACCGAAGATTTCCTCCAAGTCCCATTAGGATTGATCCTCGGGACATCGCTCGAAACTATTCTCGAGCGCGAGATTCTTGGAGCGCTGCGGGCCCTCACCCACTCCAGCGATGACGAAGGGCTGCATACCTACCTGGGCTCGTTTCAGATGCGTGGGCATTTCTTTAGCGTCGTAACACATCGTGTCCACGGTGAACGCATCCTTGAATTTGAACTGACGGACCGCCTCGTCAATCCTGAGATGACCAATCAGGTTTTCACAAACTTCGTCAGCAAACTACGTGGCCTTCGCAGCGAAATAGAGCTTTGCCAGGCAATCACAGAACGGATAAAGGACCTTACCGGCTTCAATCGCGTTCTCCTGTATCGCTTCGATGAGGCCGGCCACGGAACCGTCCTTTGCGAGCAAAACGATGGGACGCTTCCCAGCTATCTCGATCTCAGATTTCCAGCTTCCGATATTCCGCAGCAGGCCCGCGATCTATACGTCCTCAATACACGTCCGGATTATTCCGGATGCGTCTTATGTTCCTTCTCCCCTGCATGGGCTCGACAAACGACCGATGGAAACATTGGACCTTTCCATGTCGATCCTTCGCAGTGTGTCCCCCGTTCATCTGGAGTACATGCGCAATATGGGCACAATGTCTTCGATGTCGGTTTCGATCATCTGCGAAGGAAGACTCTGGGGACTTATCAGCGGGCATCATCGGGAACCGCGTACAGTACCTTACCTGGTGCGCAGCGCCTGCGATCTGCTGACCAGGCTGGTCGCTACTCAATTGACGAGCCTTGCCACTTCAGCGAACTTGCATCAGATGGTGCACTTTCATGCGGTACAGCGGCGTGATGTTGACCCAAATGGCAGCCGAGAATAATTACCTCGCGGCCATGGCGGACCAGATGGAGGATTTGATCCAGATCACCGGCGCGGAAGGCGCAGCCCTTTTGATGGATGGACAAATTAAAACATCGGGGATTACCCCTTTAGACCACGATCTAAAAAGACTGGCGACGTGGCTGGATAGCAAGCCCGATCTCGAAGTGTTTGAGAGCCGGCATCTCGGCAGCCGGATCGAGTGGGCATCGGAGTTCAGCGAGGTTCGCCAGCGGTCTGCTGGCAATTCGAATCTCTCACGTTCGTCAAAGCTACCTCATGTGGTTTCGGCCGGAAGTAGTACGAACGGTACAGTGGGCTGGAGAACCTGGAAAGACTCGAGATAAGGATCAAAGACTCAACCCGAGAAAATCATTTGAAATCTGGAGTGAACTTGTCCGTGGCAGAAGCAGGCCCTGGACTGAAGTTGAGGTCGAATCGGCTACCGATTTTCGTGGGGCGATCATGACCATCAGTCTGAAACGTGCGGAAGAAGCCGTACAACTCGGAGAGGCACGATTTTCGCAATTAACCAATGCATTGCCTCACCCAGTCTGGACGTCGGATGATGATGGTCAGCTCACCTATGTGAATCAGAAGTGGCTCGAACAGGGTTTTGGCAGCCAGGGCCGTTGGTATGAGCAGGAACGTCTGGGGGTCGAAGACCAGCGTCGCGCCGGTAACCTCTGGAGGACCGTCGTCTCAGAGGGGATTCCCTTTGAGCTGGAAGTGCGATTCCACCCGCCATCCAACGATGCTGACCGATGGAACTTGGTTCGTGCCATCCCATACTTTCGCGCCGATGGCACGAGAGCGGGCTGGGCAGGCACCTGCACGGACCTGACCGATCGGCGCCAACGCGAGGCGGCGCTACGAATGACAGAAAAACTCGCCCTTACAGGCAGAATGACCAGCGTAGTCGCACACGAAATCAACAATCCGCTGGAGGCCATCATTAACCTTTTGTATCTGCTGAACGATCGGATCAAAGAAGACGAGACCGCTCGCGAATACATTGAATCGGCAGAAAGTGAGCTGCAGAGGATCTCAGGGATTACGAAGCAGACACTTCGATGGTCGAAGGAGAGTGTCCAAAGACCACAGTCTCGAACCGCTGGGTATCTCTTCAAAGACATCCTGCAGCTCTTCGCCGGCAAAATAAAAAACCGCGAGGTCAATGTTCTGATCGAAGGCGGAGAGGAAGTCACCGTCTACGGCACGCTGGGCCAAATATCCCAGGTGATGGCAAATTTGATATCGAATTCGATTCAGGCTGTACCTGTAGGAGGTGAAATCAGGCTCAGTGCCAGAGAAGATGGCGATATCACGGAAATCAAAGTTCGGGATAACGGGCATGGCATGAACGACGAAGCGTTGCGACATCTCTTCGAGCCGTTTTACAGCACGAAAGGCGACCTCGGAAACGGCCTCGGTCTATACATCTCCCACGAGATTATGGAGCGTCACGGCGGAAGCCTGCTCGTGAAGAGTCAGGTTGGTATCGGGACTGAAATTCGGGTTCGGTTGCCGGGACGCCCACGATCTACGCCCCTGGATTAAGCGCATAGCAAATCATTTAGCGTCCAAATATGGGCCCACAACCTGCTGGGAAGTTTGCCAAATTTAGTACTGACAAGTCGGTTTATGGAAGAGAACGTTCTGGACGGCCTAGAGCGAAATCGCTTGGCGTGAGGCGTCCGCGAGGCAGAGATGTTCAGCGAACTGAAGCCCCTAGGCCTAAGCTGTTTCCCCTTATGAAAATTATTTTTGAGGGGAAAAAGCGTGACTTTGTCGATAAAATGGCGGCGGTGCTGTTTCAAGGATTTTTGCGAGGTGAAGATGATTTCGCAGGATTGCTGCTGTGCTGGGATGTTTGCTGGTGGGTTGCGTGGGTGTGGCTTCGGCGCAGGATAGCTCCTTTACGGACTGGCCTGCGGGGGTTGCGCCGCAGGAGGTGGGCAAGCATCTGGCGGAGCACTTTGTGACGAGTCCGCACCAGTATACGAAGACGATTCACTACTCGGAGATTTGCGCGTGGTATGGGGCGCTGACGTTTGCGCAGCTGACGCATGACGATGCGCTGCGCGATGCGCTGATCAAGAAGTTTGAGCCGTTGATGCCGGGTGGCGCGGAGGCGGAGCGGAGGCCGCTGCGGCATCATGTGGATGACTCGATCTTTGGAGTGGCGCCGCTGGAGATTGCGATCGCAGACGAAGGACCCGAAGTTTCTGAAGGAGGGGTTGTGGTGGGCGGACCGGCAGTGGGAGAATCCGCAGCCGGATGGGTTGTCGGGGGAGACGCGGTACTGGATCGACGATATGTACATGTTGATCGATGCTGCAGCTTGAGGCTTATCGCGCGACGGGGGACAAGAAGTATCTGGACCGCGATGCGAAGGAGATGGTGTCGTATCTGGATAAGCTGCAGCAGCCGAATGGGCTGTTCTATCACGCTCCGGATGTGAAGTACTTCTGGGGGCGCGGGGATGGATGGGTTGCGGCGGGGATGGCGGAGATGCTGCGGTCGCTGCCGGAGAATCATCCGGACCGGCCGCGGATTATGAAGGGCTACAAGTTGATGATGGCCTCGCTGCTGAAGTACCAGGGCAAGGATGGGATGTGGCGGGAGCTGATCGACAAGGATGATGCGTGGCCGGAGAGCTCAAGCTCGGCGATGTTCAGCTTTGCGATGATTACGGGCGTGAAGCATGGATGGCTGGATGCGAAGACGTATGGGCCGGCGGCGCGGAAGGGCTGGATCGCAGTGGTGGGGTATGTGGACCAGAACAACGATGTGACGCAGGTGTGCGAGGGGACGGGGAAGAAGGATGATCTGGCGTACTACTATGCTCGCAAGCGGCGGACCGGGGATTTCCATGGGCAGGCTCCGGTGATGTGGGCTGCGAGTGCGTTGTTGCGGGATGAGAAGTAGAAAGGGTTCGTGCGTAAAGCGAATGCCCACGTTAGCTCGGCACTTGCGCAGCAGGAGCGTAGGTCAAGCGAATCACGTCTTCGGCGATCAGTTCGTTCGCAACTAAACGGAGCGACGGCAGAGGGCCCGAGAAAAACGGCTTGCCGCTACCAAGCACGACAGGGTGCAGGTAGAGTCGATATTCATCAATGAGACCAAGGTCGGTGAGGGCTCCAGCCAGGTCCGGGCCCCCGGCTTCAATTTCCCCAACGAGCTGTGCCTTCAGTCCTCGTATCACCGCGTCGATGTCATCGGCGACAAGTGTTGCATTGGGCCCCATCGACTTCAACGAGCGCGACACAACCCATTTTGGTTGACTGCGCCATGCAGCCGCGTATTCATGTTCTTCCGCGCCCCAGTCCGCATGGTCTTCATCCCAATAACGCATGATCTGGTACATGCGGCGACCGTACACCATGCCCGAAAGTCCGCGCACATCCTCGATGAAGTGACGAAAGAGCGCGGGGCGAGGTACAAATTTCTCGTGGTCGTGGTCGACATAGCCGTCCAGCGACTGGTTCAATGCATAGACGAGTTTTGCCAGGCTACAGACCTCCAAGCCAGATGTCAGAACACCTCTGAGGCGAGGTTACATAAAGGTGAAATTCGCCGCAATGTCTTCACCGGCTGATCGCTGACGCTAAGCGCGTTTCTCGGTAGTCATCCGGACGCGTAAACCGAGGTCGATGAGTGCATTGTCCTGGTTTGCTGAGATGGCCAGCCGGGTGGGAGTATCGGCTGGCCATCTCGGCTGAGGCATTACTCGATGCGTTGGCCCACGGCGGTTGAGCAGCCGTTGATGGGTGCACTCCCGTCGGCGAAGACGAAGTTCACCGGGCCGCTGGCGGTGAAGGTGTCACCTCTGTCGCCAACGATGATAGTTTGGCGGACGGTCTGTGTGCGGGAAAGGACACCATTCAGGGTAATCTGTGCCACAAAGACTGCGGTGAAGGTGTGGTGGCGGTAGGTGTTGCTCCAGACGCCGTGGCCGTTTCCTCGAATCGCGGGGAAGAAGGCGGGAGCGGAGGTCGATTCGATGAGCGTGCCGCCGCGGGCGAAGGTCAGCAAACCTTCAAATGGTGCGCCCAGCGCGTCGCCAGTGGCGCAGTTGCGCTGCGTCACCTGGGTCTTCCAGCTGCCTTCGAGCTTGCGGGCGCTAAAGTCCCAGTCTTCCACTTGTGCCGAAGCGGTTGTTGCAAGCGCAAGACCGCAGATTGCGATCGCCATCATTCTCGAAAAGATTTTGCAAACGGTTGATTTCACGGTGATTCTCCTTTTTTGAGGTCTGCGGGCTTTGCTCCCCCTCAGCCTACGAACGCTATACTCGCTGCACTGATAGAGAGAAAGACTTAGCCCGCCCTGAAGATTTTCTGAAAAGTTATGAAGAGACCAACCGGGATAAAAGGACCTGCAGATGTCTGACAGGGAATCACCCATCTACGAGTTCGCTGATTACCGTCTGGACGCTGGCAAGTTGATGCTATGGCGCGTCGGCGAACCCATTCCTCTCACTCCGAAGGTCTTCGATACGCTTCTGCTGCTGGTAAGGCGACGCGGCGAGATTCTTACAAAGGAAGAACTGCTTCAGACCATCTGGCCCGACACGATCGTGGAGGAGAACAATCTGAATCAGCACATCTCTACGCTGCGCCGGGTGTTAGGGGAGAACCGCGGGGAGAATCGCTTCATCGCGACGATTCCCGGGAGGGGGTATCGCTTTATCCCGGAGGTAAACACTCTGTTCTCTCGCGGCAACGAGAATGGAGGGGGGAACGCGAAGCAGGTCCGCATCGGCGTGCTGCCGTTCGAAAACATCGGTGCGGGCGATGAACGCGAATACTTTGCCGACGGCCTGACGGAAGAGACGATTGCGATCCTGGGCCAGATCGATCCGCAACATTTGAGCGCGATTGGACGGACATCGGTTCGGGCTTACAAAGGCACGACGAAGTCGCTGGCGGATATTGGGCGGGAGCTGAATGCGACGTATCTTGTCGAGAGCTCGCTGCGTGCTGAGGGCGAGCGTCTTCGCGTGACTTCGCGACTAATCCGAGTGAGCGATCAGCTGCAGCTGTGGTCTTCCTCGTACGACAGCGAGCCGGACAGCATGCTGACGCTGCAACGCGAGCTGAGCACGGCGATTGCGGAACAGATTCGGCTGACGCTCTCGCCCGAGCGCTTGAAGGCGATTGGCCGGCGGCAGACGCAGAATCCGCAGGCCTACGATCTATATCTGCATGGGCGCCACTTTTGGCAGCAATTGACTCCACAGACAACGAAGAAGGCGATTGAGTATTTCACTCACGCGACGGAACTGGATCCGAACTATGCCCTGGCGTGGGCAGGCCTTGCAGACACTTTCAGCACCGGGCCGGTGAACGGTGATGCGCCGCCCCATGTTGTAACTCCGCGAGCGCGAGAGGCAGTGACGCGCGCCCTGGCTGTTGAGCCGCATCTTGCAGAGGTACAGACCTCGCTTGGCATTTTCAAGTTCTGGCTGGAATGGGACTGGGCCGACGCGATTGCCGCATTCCGGCGCGCCGTCGAACTTGATCCAGGGTTTCCGATGGGTCATCGCATGCTCGGCGTTGCGCTGTCGCACGCTGCGCAGCACGACGAAGCGATCGAATGCATACGACGTGCACGTGAGCTGGATCCTTTGTACGTGATGCATCAATCGCTCTCGTCACAAGTCGCGTTTGCCGCGCGGGACTATGAGTCAGCGGTGCGCTTCGGCCGGCACGCCGTAGTGGTCGATCCTGACTTCTACATCGCACGCGTCCATCTGTCGCAGGCTTATGTGGAGCTGGGTGAGTATGACCTTGCGCTCGATCACCTAAACGCCGCGGGTCGCAATGGCGTGAACACAAAGGTGATTGCGTTGCGCGGCTACATCTTCGGCCGTACCGGCCGCGGAGACGAGGCACAAGGCGTGTTGAATACGCTGCTCTCCATCGCGAAGGAGAGATATGTTCCTGCGTACTGCATCGCGATGGTGCATCTCGGCCTGGGTGAACTGGAGGAGGCGATGCAATGGCTGGAGCGGGGCTATGAGGCTGGCGATGTGCATGTGGCCTTTTTGCCGATCGATGCCAAGTGGGACCCGCTTCGCAGTGAGCCAAGGTTCGTGCAACTGTTGGAACGCTGTGATTTCGGAGTTTGATGCCCGCGACATTTCAGCAGACGTTTCCGGATAGCCGGTCACTCGGCCGGAGCACGAACGCAGTGCAGGACGTATACTCCGACGACAAGGACAATTCGCCATGCGTATCGGGTTGGTTCGTGGGCAACTCGGACATTGCCCCAGATTTTGGAGTTCTGTCCGGCTTTTCACCTCTTTCCAACACGTCATTCTGATTCTCTGCATTTCATCTCTGACCATTGGGTGCAGGAGAAGCGGGACCGATGCCAAGAGTGCGATCCCCGATATCGCACGAGACGCGAGTGGCGCGCATTTTTATAGCACGACGTTCCCACAGACGGAAAATCCCATCAGCGAGGGCGGAAGATGGGTCGGGGGAGACCGCGCTGGAACGAGCTTCTGGGAAGGAGGCAGTTTGTGGACCGGGTACCGTTTGTGGGGCGACGTGCAAACCAGCCACGGCATGGCCTATGGTGTGGACGAGCCTACCAAGTTTGGTGATCCGACCGCGATTCTTGCTGGAACGTGGGAGTCTGAACAGACAGTGACGGCCAGAGTTCGAGTCAATAAAGTGCCGACGGGCAATTGCTGCCATGAAGTCGAACTTAGACTGAGGACAACGATTTCTTCCAAAGACATCACGGGATATGAAGCCTACTGCAGCGTGATGCCTGACCGTCCGTATTGTCATATCGCTCGTTGGAATGGGCCAAACGGCAGCTATTGGAATTTTGAGACGGGGACAAGTGTCACATACCTGGCAGACGGGGACGTGATCCAGGCCACAGCGACCGGTACGAATCCAACCGTGATCACTCTTTTTAAGAATGGCAAGGAGATCTTGAAGGCGACGGATACAGGAGCTGCCGGTGGTGGATTTGGAGCGTATGGACCCTGGACTTCGGGAAACCCGGGCATCGGCTTCTTCGACAATCACGATCGGAATTGGGAGTATTTTGGCTTCTCCTCGTTCAGCGCGACTGATAGCATCCACTGAGCCATTTCGACCATACGAACGACACCTAGACCACCAGTGCGGCCGCCCCCGCAATGATCAACGCAATGGCCCACAGCAGGTCAAAGTTGAACCACGTGTGCCGTAGCAAGCCGAGGCCCCACTTCTCATAAAATTGATAGAACAGAATCGCCACGGCCCCGGCGACAAGAATCAGGCCGAGAGTGTGAATCAATACTGCCAGAGCTAACAGGGAAGGTGCGATTCCGGCCAGGCCGGAAGGCGCGCTGGTATTCATTGAGTGGTGCATCCCCTGCTGCATCCCCTGCATACGGGGTGTCAGAAGTACGGGCGCCAGCAGTACGGGAGCCAGCATCAATCCTGCGCCGTGCGCCGACGCCATCAGAAAGGACCACACCGTCAGGTCGCGAAAACCCACCCGCATTCCCGCGCCGCGGGGATGTCGAGAGCGAAACACGCGGTACAGACCCAGCGCGAACAGAATCGCTGCGACCAAAAACTTCAGCGTTGTAAATTGAATCTCTAACTGCGCCAAGGCGACAACCGCAAGCGTCAGCGCGATCGCAATTGCATGGCCCAGCGCGATAGGCACCAATGCCCACAGGACCGCCTTGCGACTGCGCTGCTGAAGTCCCAGCGATAGCGCGAATAGCCATCCCATTCCCGGATTCACGCCATGGTATGCCCCAAGAAGGAGCAAGACGCCCAACACCCCCCAGGGCAACCCGTCGCTCACGGATAGCAGTACGAGTCCGACGATGCGTCGCCGCCTTCCAGCCGCACCTGATGGCCACGGAGGTCTCCGAATTCGAGGAAGAACTTGGGATCGAGCGCCATGCCAGCCCCGTTCACATCCACCTTTACCATCCAGCTATCAAGGCCCTCGGGATAAAACTGCTTGTCCCAGGGCCCGTACAGTGAATTGGTTATGTAGACGCGTTTGCCGTCCCGGCTCAACTCCACCATCTGTGGACCGCCACTCAGTGCCTTGCCGGGACGCGCTGGATGAGACGTCTTGCGCACAATTCCACCAAGATGAATTGAGCCGATTAGTTTTGGATTATGTGGATCGGAGACATCATATTGCCGACTCTCTCCGGTGCCCCAGCAAGAGGCGTAGAGTCTCTGGTCGTCGACGGAGAGGTTGATGTCGGTCAGAAGCGGAGCAACGGCACTGAACCCTTTCAGAATCGGAGGCAGTAACTCCGGGTCTGCAGGCTCTGCGGGGATGTCGATTACTTTCTTCGCGGCCCACTTATCGCCGTCCTTGAACCAAAGCCAGATGGAGCTTGATAGATCCTTCAGCGAAATGACGACGCCAGCAAATCCCCACGCTTTCGTGGGATCATGCGCCGGGCGAAGCTCCAGAACCATCTGGTACTCCGCGCCCAGGTCAATCGTCTGGACCAGGCGCCGCTTGCGCAAGTCGAAGAAGTGCAAGTTGTGTCCGTACTTGCCCGCGAGCAATTCTTCGGGAATGACTCCGCTCTCGACCATTCTCGGCGTGCCCCACTCACTGGTTACGGCGGTGTCATAGCCCAGGTGCCAGGCAAAGTCGTAACTCATGTACTGTTTGCCGCGATCTACCTCCCACCGGCCAAGCGGCTCAAAGGTGTAGTGGTCCAGCGCGAAGATACCGCCGGGCCCTTCGCCATCCGGCGCACCCAGCGCGCTGACGTAGACGCCATCGGGCCCGCAGTGGATGGTATGGGGCCGG
Source organism: uncultured Acidobacteriaceae bacterium (assembly GCA_963720955.1). GTDB lineage: Bacteria > Acidobacteriota > Terriglobia > Terriglobales > Acidobacteriaceae > Edaphobacter. The sequence continues at coordinate 19,768 of CAVRHK010000016.1, forward strand.
CTGTACCCGGTTCGCCGCGCCAACTCCTCCGGCTCAATCACCTTCACGATCTTCGGTTGCCGGGGATTGTCCTTGATGTCGAGAATATGAATGCGCGACGACCGCAACCCGGGCACGATCAGATAGCGCCGCTGCAGGTGCGGATGCGCGGCATAGGGACAAAGCGCGGAGCTGCACGCGTTCCAGCCAAAGTGATGCAACTCATCTCCCGCGTTGGGCATATCGGTGCGGCCGGCTATTTGCCCATAGCTGCTGGACGCGGGGTCGACGTCGACTACTAACAGCGCGTCCGGTTTGCCATCGCCCCTGGGGTTGAGCGCCACCACGTAAGCGAGCTTTTCATGCGGCGCCTGCGCGGCGAGCTTCGGAGAAGGATAAAAGGTTGGATCGGCTTTCAATAGCATGGAGAATTCCTCCTAAGCCATAGATTCCTGATGGAGGTTGACGCAGGGGCCGATGGGAAAAAATGGCCACGGACGGAATGATAGGTGTGGTTCAGCGGGAAGGTCAAATCGCAGCAGCGGTCGAGCGGAGGGTTGGCGAGTGTTGGAGGAATAACGCGCTACGCAAAGAAGTGCAAGGGGAGTTGCTGTTGCAGAATCCATGACCTGTGCAACGGGCTTTCTCAGAAGCCGACGTGCACGTCCTCCAACTTGCCGAAAACCCGACTTTTCAGGAATCTCGCCGCAGGGTTTGCTCGTCGATGAGTGAATTGGCGATTATGCGCTCAAAGCCCGACCTGCGCTCGTGCGTCTCGGGCACGCGCACAATTTACGACTTGCAGTATCCCGCGCGACAGCGTCGTCCTTATCTCATCTGTTGGAGACAGATGCAGATAAGCATCTGGGAAAAGGATTTGCCTCCACTAACTACATAGCACCAAGCCATGCCGATTCTCCGCGTAATAGAAAAGAAGCAGACGCTGACCGAAGCACCAGAGGAAATGCCTACAATGTCAACTTCTGTTTTGGACTGGAACCAACTCCCAATCCGGTGAGCCATTCTTTGACGTTGGCGCCGATGACGTCAGGATGGTCCTCCTGTAGGTAGTGAATGCCAGAACTAAGCTGCACCACTCTGCAATTCTTAAGCCCCTTCGCAAAGCTCTCGGCGAAAGTCGCTGATATCAGAGCACCTGGGTTTCCTACGAAAAGCAGCTTCGGGTAGGACGATTCCGCTAGAGCACGATGTGCTTTCTCCATGGCCGAATACACATCAGCCGGCTCTCCGGCGATCGGCAACTCATTCGGGAAGCGCCAAATGGGCCGCCGCGACTCGGGAGTAGGAAACGGCGCTCTATAAACCGACATTTCCTCATCCGTCAGTTTTCGTACGGTTGCTCCGGGAAGAACTCCATCGACAAATGCATTGCCTTCAAGAATCATCTCTTCGCCTACTCCGGGCGTCCTGAACTTCTGGAAGGTCTCGATTTGATCCGGGTGAAAATCGTTCCAGGTCGGCATGGGCCGGATGAACTCCATAAAAGCAAGTCCGCGGATAAAATCCGGTCTGCGGGCTGCCAGATGAAATGCCAGCCCGCTTCCCCAGTCTTGCGCAATGACGAAGGCAGACGAGATTCCGGCGTTATCAAGGAACGCATCGAGGTACCGAACATGATCGGCAAACCGATACTCGATGGCTGGTTTTCCCGATTGGCCGAACCCGATGAGATCCGGTGCGATGCAATGCGCCACCGGTGCAACCAGGGGAAGGATATTCCTCCAGATGTACGACGAGGTCGGGTTCCCGTGCAGAAATAGCGCGACCGGTGCTTCGGGATCGCCCGCTTCCCGGTACGCCATGTTGGAGCCCAGCACATTCACTTTGGGCAATAAAACGTCTGTAAGAACGGTCATTTCTGCTCCTTGAATACGGTTTGGAAAACGATGTTCTTGAAGCGATCGAGCGCAGCAGGTCCGCGCTCGACCTTCATACGGAGAATTGCGCCCTCCCATGAAGCCAAGAGGAATTCGGCGAGATCCATCGGGTCGAACGTTGCATCGACTTCACCGGCGGTTTGAGCCTCGGCGATGCACGAGGCAAACGGAGCACGCCACTCCTCGAATATTGCTTCGAGCCTCTTGCGCAAGAGCTTGCTGTGTGAGGTGGTCTCAATACTGAAATCGCCGATCAGGCAACCACGATTGAATTTGACGCCTGCCAGCACGCCGCTGATGATGTCCAGATAGCGCTTCAGCCGCTCTCGGGGAGAAAGGGACTTGTCATCCAAAGCCTCTCTGACGGTCCCCTGGAGGTTAGCAAAATAACGGTCCAGGACTTCACGGGCAAACGCCTCTTTGGAACGGAAGTGATTAGTAAAAGAGCCGTGCGGAGCGCCAGCGGCTGCGCAGATATCGCGAACTGTTGCCCCCTGGTATCCCGATTGGAACATCACTTTGAGACCGGCATTGAGAATGTCTTCGCGCAGTGATGGCTTGCTCATAGGGAGAATAATACGCTCGTACGTCATGTGGGCGTCGGTAGATCGTTCCAATGCCGATGGCAGGACCACGCGTTCCCGATGACCCAGCCAAGCGGGGCGGTTGCGCCTTAAACGGCTGCTTCATCATCGACGAGAGTCTTGGCGATTAACGCGTCAAGCTAGTATGGGAGACCAGCAGACGGCGAGGTCAACTGGCGCGTTCAGGCCAAGGCGCTCATCGAGTGGCCAAGTCGCGGAAAGCACGAAGTTCCCGGAAAACGGGGTTTTCGGAAACTACGACTCCATACAGATACGGCCAGAGACAATAGGGAAGGTGCGATTCCAGTCAGGTTGCGTCGAATGTGATTGACCGGAATGCCTCCGTCACTGCGTTCGATACCTCATCACGATTCCGCTTCGTCACGAGTTTGTGGCCGGCACTTGTGACAGGAAGCAGTTCGGTTCGTGCCGGGATGAGCTTCAACGCCAATACCATTTCGTCGATTGAGCCGAAACCGTCTCGCGTGCCGTGAACAAACATCGCAGGAGTTTGGAGGCTCGAGAAGTGCCCTGTCCGCAACTCAGTGGGTCGTCGCGGCGGGTGGAGCGGATACGAGAGTAGTAAGAGCCGATCGACGAGACCAGGTTCAGACGCGGCCAGCATCGACGCCTGCCTTCCTCCGTAAGAGTGGCCACCCAGAAAGACGCGGCCCGAGGTTTGTCGTCGCATGGAGACAACCGCAGCCCGGAGCCCTTGTTGGTCACGTTCCGCACTGCCGCGGTGTGGTGGCCCGTGGTGTCGCAACTGGCGGAAGGGGAGATCGCAGCGGAGGACGGTTAGCCCGGAGGCGCAGAACGCAGTTGCCAGCGTCACGAGAAGCGGAGAGTTGCAGTCTGCTCCAGCGCCGTGGGTCAGGACGAGGCAATCCCCAGCCGAATTCGTGGAGCTGTGCAGAAACCCACGAACTGGTACTGCATTTTGTGGAGCGTCCGAAAATTCTCGATAGTCCATAGCCACGCCCATTGTAGACAAGGCCGCAACCATTTCTTCGACACTTACCGGCTCCCCGGAAGGAGATGTGTCGCCGACCTGGCGCGGAAATAAATATCTAAATGGTGGCACTGGGGCTGTTCCTTTTCCGCTTACAGAGTAAGAGCAGAAGTCGTGAAGGCTGCTCATGAGGGGAGACAAGGTCATGGCTATCCAAAGAGAACGCCTACAAAACCGAACTTCTTTTTCGTGGAAGATACGTCATCCGGATGACCGTGAACCGAATTCCCACCAACCGTCTGCGGCGACGGATAAGGAGATCCCATCCTCTCTCCTCAAGAAACTCGGCGCGCTTCTTGGCAAATTATCGATACCTTTGGGGATGTTGATGATTCTTCTCGGTGGAGCCTCCTGGGTATCGAGTGGGTATGTCCTTGGAAAACTTTTTCCGGAGTTCATGGTCACCGTTCAGCCGTTTGAAATTTCTCCGGAGATTGGCAAGAGTAACTCGTTATCCGGCAAAGGCGCTTCTGATATCGTCGTGGACATTTTGAATGATGCCGCTAGTCATGCGGAGCAATTTCACGGAACTGACTATTACAACTATGCGGGCACGGGCGCCCAGCCCGTATCGCTGCACCAAGCCATTAAGGTTCCGATTCAGACGACTTACGGCATCGAGGTGAAGGGCGTATCGGTGGATACAGTCTTGCGTTTGTACGACCAGGCAAGATATGGGCAGTGGATCGTCGGCGGAGATGTGGTCACCACTCCAGAGGGACTGGTGGGCAGGATACGGTTGAATAAGAGCAATACGGCACGATCGTGGGAGACACTCCCTTCGGCGAACGCCAGCCCATCTGAACTTGTCCGGGAAGCTACGTACATGATGCTCAAAAGTGTTGCTCCGGAGCTACTGGGACAGAGCTACCTGCAGCAGAGCAATTATGCAGAGGCGGAGAAGGTCTTTCGTCAATGGGCGATCGACGAACCTCAGAACTGGAGGGGAAGCTACTATCTCAGTCTGGTTTACGGGTATCAAGACAAAGCACGGGAAGCCAGCAATCTTGCCAGTTGGTCACAGAACATATTGCTCGATGAGGCAAATAAGAGTTCCAAGAGGAGTCGTGAGTCCGCCGGTTCAGGCAAAGAGATCACTTACAATCTGGCCCAAACCACGAAGGTTGCGCTTGTGATGAGTGACATTTCGGACAATGGGAATGCAGTGGGTACGCTGGACCACGCCGTATCGGAGTTGGATCATCTCTTCAAAGACAAACCTGCGAATGTGGATTATTGGATCCAACGAGCCAGAGTTCTCGATAAAGAAGCGCTTGTCGAGTTGGACCAGAACTCACCGAAGGCCTATGAACGGTCAAGGCAAGCGATCGATAGTCTCGATGCGGCGATTCAAAGGGTGCCGGAGAATGGCGGCCTGCACGAGCAGCGCGCCATTCTCTTGATGCATCTCGTGACCATTATGAAGAAGCAAGGTAAAGGTTCGCAGGAGATCAGAGCTAAGGAGAGTGAGGAAGCGAAGGAGTACACCAGGGCGCTTGAGTTGCGGCCCAAAGAAGAGTCTGCCCTTTGGGGAGCCGTCTATGCGCAGATTGATCTGGGTAACTACGAAGATGCGGTTGATTTAGCGAGGACGATCACACTGTTGCAACCCGGCTCCAAGGCTGCGAACACGGCCTACATCGTTGCCCTGGAGCGCGCCATTAAGACTCCGGGAGAAGATCCGAAAAGAGAAAAGGAAGTGAAAGATGGGCTGAAGCAGCTTCTTCGATCGAACCCCAGCGAATCGCAACTGTTGGCGGTGTGGGATGCCCTTGCGATTAACAACGACCGCGAAGGTCTCGACTTAGTTACCGCTGAAGCCAACCGGCGCTTTCCTGAGAATTTTACCTTCGAGCAACGAAGGCTACAAAGCTACTTATCGGATATGGTGCACTCTGATAGTCAAATCGGAGACTGACGATCTTGAGTCGGTGCCAGATGCGCTGGTGCTCGAGGTCCTGATGGTATTCCGTTACCGGTTAACCGGAGGTTAGGGCGGGCATCACCAATATTAACTGATCCTACGAACTGGTTTTTTGTTCAATTTTTTGGAATTGGGAGTTGCAGAATGTCCTTTGGGTGCTGGACTTTGGATTCGAAGGAACTCCGAAAGAGCTACAATTTGTTCACAACCTTTTGGGCCCGGCTTGACGATGATCGACGGATCAGGTGCGTATCCTGACTCCGCCACGGCATGAAATAGCGCGTGATCGAAATGAATGGACGAGTGCCCCGACGATCGTGCATCGACAACTCCTCCCGGACGCATGTTCCTGCGTGCGAACGAGGTCTGACGGAACTCCGGATTGCGTTGGCACGCGATCGCCCGAAAAGGTTTTCTGGCTATGGATGGTTTGTGGTTCTTGGCGTTCTTTTGTGCCTCCTGATCCGCCCGGCTGCCGCAGCACAGCCTCCTGAAAAAAACGTACTCATCCTGCATAACTGGGCTGGTCTCCCTGCCTCGTGGGCCCTGATGCAATCTACTGTGCGCGCTCGTGTTCCGGGTCAAATCAACTTCTATACAGCGTCTCTAGAAAACCCTCGATTCGACCAGGAAGCGTATCGAGAGAGTCTGGCGGAGACTCTCCACCGCGGGTACGGTGGGATCAAGATGGACCTTGTGATCGCGGCCGGCTTTTCGGTGCTGCAATTCGCGGTGCAACATCGGGACCAGATATTTCCGGGAGTTCCAATCGTCTTTACCGATATCAGCAGCCAGCAAGAGCAAGACCTGATGCCCGGCGTCACCGGCGTGATCAGTCCTCTGGGAATGCGGGAGACGATTGATCTCGCGCTTGGCCTTCATCCCGATACAACGACGGTCGCAGTCATCACCGGCCTTTCAAACTGGGACAAGTACTGGTTGGCAGTGGCACACTCCGAACTTCTTCGTTATCAGGATAAGGTGAAAGAAGTCGACCTCGTCGGACCCGCGGTGCGCGAGACCCTTGGGAAAGTGGGGGAGCTTCCTCCTCATACTGTGGTCTTGTTTCAGCTGAGGCCAGATGACTTTACTCAGCCGGCGGTCGACCCCATCGAGGTCCTCGGGGCAGTTGCAAAGCTCCGGCCGACCTATTCCGCTTGGCGAGGGCTTGCTTTGGGGGCTGGAGGCGTCGGTGGAGCGTACCGTGACCTGCCGAAAGACGCTGTGTTGAATGGACAAATAGCGGCTAGGGTTTTGTCAGGGGAACGACCGGAGGACATTCCAATCGTGCATGACGCCGGTCTTCAGGTGCATGTGGACTGGCGGGCGCTTCAGCGCTGGAACATTCCTGAATCGGCGTTGCCTCCGGGTACAGTAATCGAGAATAGGGAGGCTACTTTTTGGCAGCGCCACCGACGGTACATTGTTATCGCGCTGGTGCTGTTTGGCGCTCAGGCGTTGTTGATTGCGGCGTTGCTGTTGCAGCGAACGCGCAAACGAAAGGCGGAAGCGGTTCTGCGAGAGAGCGAAGAGCGCTTCCGGGTGATGGCCGATACCACGCCATCGCTGGTGTGGATGTGCGACGAACGAGGGCGAATTACTTACCTGAACGACCGGCGAATTGCGTTTACAGGCCCGGATTCGAACGAGGGGTACGGTGAAACCTGGATCACGTATGTTCATCCCGACGATGTCGAGCATATGTTGGGTAGGCTCGACGAGGCTTTGAAGATCAAACAACCCTTCTCGCAAGAGTATCGTCTGCGTCGAAGCGACGGAGTCTATCGCTGGATGTTCGATGTTGCATCGCCACGGGTGAACGGCGATGGAACGTTTGGAGGATTTATCGGCTCGGCGATTGACACGACCGATCAGAAGCTTGCCCAGCAGGCGCTTGAAAAAATAGGTGGTCAACTGATCGAAGCACAGGAGAAGGAGCGCAGCAGAATCGCACGAGATCTGCATGACGACATTTGCCAACGGCTGGCACTACTGTCGATGGAGATTGCACAGGCCAATCGCGCTACGAATGGGTCAACTGCAACGACAAAGCAGAATCTGGAAAATATTGGGAGGCACTGCACTGAAATTGCCGGCGATGTGCAGTCTCTGTCGCATCAGTTGCACTCGGCCAAACTCGACTACCTGGGCGTGGTGTCCGCGATACGTGCCTTATGCGGCGAGTTCTCGAAACAACACCAGGTAAGCATCGATTTCAACGACAGGGATGTACCGAAGTATCTGCCGAAAGATATCTCGCTTTGCCTGTTCCGAATCGCGCAGGAAGCTCTGCAAAATGCGGTGAAGTACAGCGGAACCAACGAATTCTCCGTGGCTCTATGGGCCATAGCGGGAGAGGTTCAACTCGTGGTGCGGGACGCCGGCGCAGGCTTTGACGTTGATGAAGCGAAGAGGAATCGTGGGATAGGGCTGCTGAGTATGCAGGAACGGATACATCTGGTGCATGGAAGGTTTTCGGTCGACTCGAAGCTGGGCAAGGGAACAAGGGTCTTTGCTGCCGTGCCTTTCGCTGCTGAAAGCTCTCCGCAGGATGCGCCGGGTAAGAAGGCGACCAGCGTGCAAGAGGTGGCATGAGTCGAAGGAATTGCGACTGGAACCGTGGCATTCTTTGAGCGTCAGCGTATGTAGGCGCTAAACCGTCGACTCACCGGTAGAGGCATCGCTGATGTCCAGCGACGCATCCCCCCGCCGGGCTGCTGCTGTATTCTAACTTCCGAACCTGTTGGAGGCGGCTTCACCGGAAGGTTCGCACGTCGAAATTCGGGCCCTAGACCAATTTGACGGGAGAACGGACCTTGAAGAGAGCTCGGGCCGCTGCAGGTGTATTGGTGTGGTCCCTCATCCTTTTTTTTCTTGCCTCCTCCTCGCAGGCTCAACAGAGCAACGCCGGTGTGTCTCCTATTACTATCGTGCGCAAGCCGGGGCATGAAGACGGCCAGGCGCAGATGGTGGTCAACGGCAAGGTGCGCAAGATCAGTCCGCATGCAGTTGGGGTTTTTGTCGTTCGCGGAGGGGACGGCGCACTCGTCATCGGACTACAGCCGGCAAAGGGCGCGGTGCCGAAGCAGTATGTGCTGCGCTACTACGATCTGGATAGCGGGCGAAGGCGGGTGCTGGGCATTGTGCCGATGAGTTCGGCAACACTGAAGGAGACAGAGGCGGTGGGAGGGGCGTGGGCCTTTGCGCTGAGCGGGACGGACTTGAAGACGTCGCAGCCGGCGATCGTGGTTGGAGACGATCAGGCGATTCCGGGGCGGCTGCCGGATGCGAGCTCTCCGGTGTTTCATGGCGATGCGCTGAGTTATACGGCCGGGGGCGAGACGCGCGAGACGAAGCTTGGGGTATTGCTGGGCACGACGAAGGGAGATATCTACGAGCCTCCGCAGGGAACGCAGACAGCGCCGAAGCTGCTACAGGTGTTTCCAAATGGTACGGCGATGGCGATGACTGCGGATGGCGTGGTGCACAAGGCTACGTGGCAGACAGATGGGCAGGTGTTGCAGTTGCAGGAGGAGAAGGAGACTGCGGTCTACTCTGTGCAGTGGGCGGAGCTTGAGAAGGTGACGGGAGTTCCGGCGGGCAAGCGGTTTGGTGTGCGGATGTTGACAGAGCTTTCGTCGCGGACGACGCACGAGGGCGACGTTGTGAAGGCTGTATCGATTACGCCGGTGGTTGTGAATGGTGAAATTCTGATTCCGGCGGGATCGGATTTTGAAGGCAAGGTTGTGCAGGCGAACAGCACCGGGTGGGGGTTCAAGCACGAGACTGCGTCTCTGACGATCGACTGGACGAAAGCAACTCTGAAGGATGGAAGGGAGCTGGCGATTGATGCGCGGGTGTTTCAGGTGGAGAACGCGCAGGAGAGCGTGAACGACAGGGGGAAGATTCAGGGGATACGTTCGACTGGGACACCGGGGCACACTGTGCAGAATGGCGTTCTGGCTGTTGTAGGGATCGATCCGATTGCGTACATCTTTGCGTCAGCCTCAGGGAGTGCTGTGCTGGGATTTGCGGAGCCGGAGATTTTGTACCACGCGGGGACGGAGCTGATTGTTGAGATCGTGAAGCCGCTGCTGACATCGCAGACTTATCCGCCTTCGGTGTCGCCGTCGGCACCTACGAGCGCGGAGCAGGCCAGCCTGCAGGCGTTTGTGAAGACGTTGCCGTACAGGACGCGGACGAAGGGAAGCAATAAGGTCTCGGACTTTACGAACCTGGTGTTTGTGGGATCGGCGTCGGGGTTGGAAAGGGCATTCAAGGCGGCGGGATGGCTGCCGACGGAGGACCTGACGGCGGGCTCGACGTTCCGCACGATCAAAACTTTGAGCGGAAATCAGACGTACACGCAGGCACCAATGTCGATTCTGCTGCTGGATGAGAGAGAGCCGATCTTCACGCTGAGCAAGACGACGAACACATTTTCGTCGCGTCATCACCTTAGGGTGTTTCCCACGACGGAGACGCGTGAGGGACATACGGTGTTGACGGCTTCGTCGACGCAGGATATTGGGATTGCGTTTTCAAAGAAGCAGAAGACCTTCATCCATGTGATCGATCAACACATCGATAACGAGCGCTCGAAGATTGTGAATGACCTGGTGTTTACGGGCTGCGTGGAGAACCTGGATATGGTGGAGCGCCCGTGGGTGCCGCATGATGCGTATAACTCCACTGGCGACCGGCTACTGACGGATGGTGAGGCCGCGGTGCTTCGCATTAGTGATTGCCAGAGCCCGAAGACGACTCCGGACACAGCTGCACCTCCACCACCGAGGGGCAAGAGAATTACGCGCGATACGGCTCTGACGATTCGCAGCGACTTGTATCGCGGCAATCTCATCTATCAAGGTATCTACGGAACCATGGCGGCAACAAAGTACTTCCGTTCGTCGAAGGAACTGCCTGAGGATACGGGTTCATGGCGGATGACGGATGCTTCCGGAGCACAGTACAAAGGGTATGGCAGCGCCTCCAGTCTGGAGGATGGAGAGTACCAGGGCAAGGGCGGATTGCAGAGGAGAGGACCGAGCGATTTCAATCCGCAACCGAGCCCGGAGGATCTTGCTGCCATTCAGAAGGCGAAGAACGATCACAAGTGGGATCCGCCGCGATATGAGTTCGCGCTGCAGGGTGGTTACATGCACATGCGCGAGAATTTCCTTTCGGCGGTCGCTGTTATCGAGGAGTCATCCCTTACAGACGCAAACCACCCCACCTATTTTCTGTTCATTGCGGATGAGGTTGGCGATGGATGGGCGGCTGGCGGCTCCGTGACGGTGAACAGCTGGAAGTATTTTTCCAACGAGTTCTCCTACTTTCGTCAGCAGGTGAAATATGAGCTGGGTTCGATCAACGTCACGATACCGCCCGGAGATAACGTCATTGTCGACGACAGCGATCTAGAGACGTTTCGCATCGGGTTAGTGACGCGGCAGTTCGAGTACAACCTGTTGATGCATGCGCGACCGCCAACGTCGCGATGGAGACCTTATGCGGCAGTTGGACCAGCGTTTCAGCTGATTGCGCTCAATGGCGCTCCGCTGAAAAAGCCCGCGGGTGTCTACACTCTTGGACTGAAGAATATTGGCTTGATCCAGGCGGCGTTCGATACGGGCAGGACGCCGCCTTTGGATGGAGGGGGCATCTTCCAGTTCGGGCTGCAGTATGGTGCGGGGATTAAATTTCGAGTATCGCCCCGAGTGATGCTGCGGGCGGACTTTCGTGAGACATGGAGCAAGAATCCGGACATCATCGCAAGCAGCTATCAGGATTTCGACTCCAATGAACTGGACGAAACATATACGACCGGTGTCATTAAGGTTAGGCCGGATACGAACTTCCTTCAGGACAGGTACACGCTCGGAATTGCGTTTACTTTTTAGCGGTGCGTTGCCCGCGACCTTGTTCGGCCTATTGTTTGGAGATGGTGAGGTTGCGGAAGTAGCCTTCTGTGTCTTGTCCCATCCATAAGCCAACCGAACCCTCGATGTCGCCCAGTTTCATGTCGTGGACGATCAGGCAGGGGTTCGTGGCATGGTTGACGTAGAGCGACGCATTGGTTCCCTGGACCACGATCCTCATGTGTGTCCACTGCCCGGTTTCCATGTCGACCCACGACTCGTAGAGACCGGGACTCTCTTTTCTAAGGCGATCCCAAGGCCAATCAGGTTCGGAGGAGTATTGCGTGGAGTGATTGCGGCGCAACTGGTCGTCGGCGTGGGAGTTTGTCGGACGCAGATAGATGATCTCAAAGCGCGAGTCTGCCTGAACGCGAAATGCGACTCCGATAAAGCCGCGGGCGGATTCCTCGGCCCCCTTGGCCGGCGCTCCGGCGACATCGACGTCAATCGCACCGTTGCGGAAACGAATGTCGTTCAAGATCGCCAATGGGCCACCAGGCGCATAGCCGGGAGCTTTCGGGTCTTTCGGGAGAAGCTTGAACGCTGCGGAGCCGTGATAGGTGGTCACTGCTGCTGTCGCGCTTTTCAATTTGGATTTTGAAAGATCGGAGAGGGAGATCTGCTGGGCCTCGATCAAGGACGGCCAAACGGTCCCAGCGACGAAAATGGCGGCTGCCACAGCAAGCAGAGACGGTTTCATGGGACTCTCCGGGGACTCAGGAACGCGAATACGCATTCCCTCTTTCTTCGAATTGTAAGATACCGACGGCCATGCTCCATCAGCCCCTCTCGCTGCTTGTAGACGAACCGCAACGAACGTAGTAACTTGAGTTACCTCAAGGGTTCGCGTTGTGCCGGGTGCAGGCTGTGGGGCCAAAAGACAACTCATCAGAGAAGCTTTCGACGAGGAGGTTTAGATGCCGTGCTATACCGGATTTGGAAACCTGGCGGATAAACGCCCTTTTTTTACGGGCGATTTCAATGGCGATGGGAAGAACGAGATCTTGTTCTACACGCCGGCTGACCACAACTGGTGGTTGGGAACATTTACCGGAAACAAGCTGACGTGGGCCCTGGTGGGGAATACTGCAGGTTTCGGGAACCTCGGGGATGGGCGGCCCATGTGGGCAGCTGACTTTGCAGGCACTGGCAAGGCAGACATCCTGTTTTATTTTCCGGGCGACAGGAACTGGTGGCTGGGCCAGTTCGACGGGAATAATCAGCTTACGTGGACGCTGGCGGGGAACACCTCCGGCTTTGGACAGGTGTGGGACGGTCGGCCGTTCTGGATTAGCGACTTTACCGGCGATGGAAAGGCAGACGTTCTTTTTCACTTTCCGGGCGATCACAACTGGTGGCTCGGATCGTTCAATGGCACGCAACTTAACTGGCGACTGGCAGGGAACACGGCAGGTTTTGGCAATGTCGCTGACGGCCGGCCGATATGGACCGCCAACTTTACTGGAGGCGCGGCGTACGAGGTGCTGTTTTATTTTCCGGGCGACAAGAACTGGTGGCTCGGATCGTTCAACAGCGGAAATCTTACGTGGGTCCTCGCGGGCAACACGTCGGGATTTGGACAGGTGTGGGATGGACGGCCGTTCTGGATCGCCGACTTCAATGGCGATGGGAGGGCCGATGTGCTCTTCAATTTTCCCGGCGACAAGAACTGGTGGCTGGGTACTTTCAACGGCACGACGCTTAGCTGGAGTCTGGCGGGGAACACAGCCGGCTTTGGGAACGTGGCGGATGGACGACCGATCTGGACAGCAGATTTCACGGGCACATCTAAAGCGGATATCTTGTTCTACTTCCCCGGCGACAAGAACTGGTGGCTTGGTCAGTTTGGCGCGAACGGGCAGATCGCATGGACCCTTGCAGGAAATACCAGTGGGTTCGGACAGGTGTGGGACGGCCGGCCGTTCTGGGTGTCTGACTTCAACGGTGGCGGTAAAGCTGATGTTCTCTTCTACTTTTCGGGAGACGGCAATTGGTGGATCGGCTCCTTCAACGGTAATACGCTGGGCTGGGCATTGGCAGGGAATACGGGACGCCCAGGTAGCCAACGGATTACGATCCACTTCAAGTCGCTGTTGCAACTTACGCAGGCTCGGTTGAACTATCTGGCGGACCAGTATGCGGCGATGGAGGAGTTGTTTGCAGGCGGCGGAAATATCGCCGTGATGCGCGGCACCACTGAAGATTTGAGTGGCAATGCGGCACTGACTCCGTTGCAAAACCTGAATGTCGGGGCTTGCACGTTGGGCAGCACTACGACGGATCAGACAACACTGTTCGCCAACCGCAATAATGCCGGCGCCAACGATATCGTCGTTTACCTTGCGAGCACGTTGATTGGAGGAGCGGGTAACTTCGTTGGGTGTGCATCGCATCCTGCGGGGCAACCGGGGTGCGCTATCGTGGAGGTGGATACGGCTCGTTGGCTGACGGCGCATGAGGTGGGCCATGTGCTTGACCTTCTGCACGTGAGCAACACCGATCGACTGATGAATCCGAGTATCGGGTGGACGAATCTGCCACCAGACCTGATCGCAAGTGAGTTCACAACAATGCTGAATAGCGCGCTTTCAATTCCGTGCTGAAGGCAAGGAGGCTGGCATGACTACCGCTGAGTTACGTGTGAGACTTTCCGTGATCGAGCCGACCGAGACGACGTATGCGGGAATAACGGTCTCGGATCTGCCCGCGCTCGAACAACTGCTGACCGATAAAGAGGAGTGGATCGCTGCAAGAGCGGTGTTTGCAGCAAGCCGGGTAGGGGGGAGAGAGGCGACGGCCGTTCTGACCAGAGCGGCTGCGGATCCGCGGCCACCGGTGCGGGTCGCTGTCGCGGCTGCGGTTGGGCAACAGCCGATCGTGCTTCCGGACACTACTCTGCTCAATCTGCTGAAGGACAAGGACGTTGGCGTTCGCAAGTTCGCCCCTATGGCGGCCAAACCAGAAAACAGTACGGAGACTCGTGCGCTGCTGACGCGCCTTGCTTCCGACGATGCGGTTCCAGCCGTGAGAGAGAACGCTGCCGAAGCTCTGCGTAGAATCCGCTGAGCACGTTTGCTCCGTTGGAGCTAAGGGCGGTTGAGCTTCTTTTCGGATTCAATTCGACCCGCGCCCTGAAATACCGGACGTGCCATAAGGACCGCCAGTCCTACGTGGAGGATGGACGCCGCCACTAGAAGGTAGGTGTCGAAGACTCCACCAACTTTGAGGTAGCCGAGATAAAGGCCGGCGAGCAGGTTGTAGAGGAAGAGAGCCTGGACGATCTGTTGGGGGACGTTTTCTCCGCGAGGCCAACACGCCAGCGCAAAAGAGAGGAGCGCGAACCCAGCTAACCGTCCGAGTGGTCCACCGGTGGAAAGATCAGCGCCTAAGAGCAGACGGAAGACTAAGCCAGGATCGGCGATGAGCCCAATGCCGGTAACCAACTCGATCGCCGAAGATAGTCGTACCAGCGCTTTTGTTGTCATTCGCACGCTCTCAGCATTCCGTGACTATATGCCGCGCGGGAGGGTTGTTCCCTCTGCAAAATTGCTAGTATTTTCGGGAAAATTGACGATAAAAGGCCCGCATTGCATTACAACTCGGAGTTTTGCCGGCCTGAGCTTGGCGTTGAGGTTGCTCTGGCCCGGCAATATTCCGTCCCACAACGTCACGGGCGTGAGGCGACGATGAGTGATATGACCTTCTGCATGGTGGTCACGTCGTCGTCGAATCCTCCGTGCGTGGTGCTTTTCGAATCGTTCCCGGGCGCCGTGAATACGCTGATGTTGGGAAGGTTCGCTGGGGCAATCTCGGCGTTGAAGTACTTCTCCATGCCAAGGATAGGTGTGGTCTCTCCATTTTCGAAGGAACCCGAGACCAGATACAACAGCGAGCGACTGTATCCGAGGATCGGCTTGCAGGTCGGATCTTTTTGTTCGATATCGTCGGAGAGGTGGAATTGGTTGTAGCGTTTGACCTTGCCGCTCTTGATTGCGGGGAGGACTTCCGCTTCGAATACGTCCGCGCGCACGGCCGGGGCCATGAAGTTAACGCTTGCAAAGTTCCAGGGCAGTCGACTGACGATATGACTGTGCACGATCGCTCCTGCGGAATGACCAATGAGGTGCAGCCGTACCTTGGACTGATCTTTGAAGAAGGTCGATTGCTTGCTTGCTTCGTAGAGTTTGATCGCTCCACTTTGCTGGGCGCTCGAGATGGCATCGGCGTTCTGCTTCATCTCACCCCATACCGCAGAGCCGGGTACAGCAAGAAGTTTTTCCAGCCGCTGATTCCACCAACCTTTGACGCTGTCGAGCGCTCCACCGGTCATTCGCGCCTGACTTGCGATGATGTCCTTGGTTCTGTCTTCCAATGTTGACCAGAGATCGGTCTCCCACATAAGAAAGATCGGGAAGATGTGGTGATCGTAGAGCGCGGGAATCCACTGAGATGCGGTCTTCGCGGCACCGTCCTCTGAGGTGAGTCCTCCGTGGGCATAGATTGCGACATCGACTGTATCGCCGGCGCCGAGTCCCCACTTCGTTCGGGCCTCGCCTAGCTGCTGGGTTACGAGCGCCTGAACGTCGCTGTCCTGGGTTCGGAATTCGCCGGTATTGCTGAGGATTCCGTTGTTTTCCATGTCGATGATGAATGGGCTGATTTCGCGATTACGCAGGGTGTCATCGCTGGCAATTCGTACTTTTCCCTGCTTGACTCTGAGGGTCGTCGATCCGGCGATCTCGAGGTGCAGATCGGTGGTCACACCAAGTTGCGCTACCCAACAATCCATGCCGTTCGCAATCCAGTCCTCATACGTGAGGACGGCGCGTCCGCCGGTGCCCCAGTTTGTGTCCCATGAGTTCTGGATGATGAAGCCCTCGCGGGTGTAGCCGACGATCGCGAAGGCGTGAGCGCCGTCCGCTGGCGTTGCGGTTTGTTGCGGGATAGTCCAGTAGCCGCTCTTTGTCTTTACGTTGAGTCCCTTGTCCCATCCGCCGTGGCAAGCGGCACTCGCGTACAGAGCGCCGATTTCGTTCAACGCGACCTGCATGTCCGTCACTGAATGGGTATCGACCCGGTAATACGCGCCCAACGGACGTCTCACCGCGTCGAGCCACCAGTCTCCGGCAGGGTTCTTCGACGGAGGCGGCATCGCTTCGGTGAGCCAGAGCTTGTCTGAGCAGGCGCCGTGTTTGTACCAGCCCTTCATTGCGCCACGCAAGCTCGATCCGGTGTCTGCTGTGGGATCGCCGGGGAATTCATCGTAGCGACGCGCCATGGAGTAGAGCATGAAGGGCGACACGGTGTAGTGCGCGGGCTTGCGCTTTGCCTTCCGCTGCAAATGGAAGATCACGCTGGCCAAGCCAAAGCCGGTGCAGGCGTTGGTGTCGTGCTGATTGAGCACGGGGATATCTATCTTCGGGGCGAGCACCTCTGCGGGGACGATCATCACCGAGGGCGAGTAGGGCCGGTCGCGGAGATCGATGCTGTCCGGGACTACGTTTTTCTTTGGAGACCAGGCGGGCTGGTGTTTTCTTCGGGGTGGACTTTTTGGATTTTGCGGCGTGCTTCTTGGCGGTCGCCATGGATTGTTCCTCCTGTTGAGTAAGGACTGGGCCCTGGGACTAGATGGTTTCAGCTAAGCCGATGGAGATTGGATGGAATGGAGCGCCGGGGAGTTTGTGGTGTTGCCCATGCTGCCGCGAAGGCCGGCTAGGATTTGTGTGAGGAATTCGTTGGCTGCGCCTGGGTTGTTGGGGAGGAAGATTGTGCTGGTGCCGGCTTTGGTGCCGATGTCTTTGAGGGTGTCGAAGTACTGAGTGAGAAGGACGAGAGCCATGACATCTTCGGCGGTGGCTCCGGGGACGGACTCGCGGAAGTGCTCGATGGAGGAGCGTAGGCCGTCGATGATGGCTTGACGCTCGGCGGCGATGCCCTGGCCCTGGAGTGCTTTGGACTGGGCCTCGGCTTCGGCCTGTTTTACTTTGAGAATTTTATCGGCTTCGCCGCGGGCCTGGGCTGCGACTTGCGCGCGTTGGGCGGCGTTGATGTCGTTCATCGCGGCTTTGACTTTGACGTCGGGGATGATGTCGGTGACGAGGGCGTTGAGGATGTTGTAGCCGAAGCTGGACATGGTCGCGTCGAGCTCGGTTTTGACGGCTATGGAGATGCCGGACTGCTGCTCGAAGGTCTCGTCGAGGGAGAGCTTGGGGACGTGACCAAGGATGGAGTTGAAGACGAAGGACTCGATCTGCTTTTGTGGGGCGCTGAGTTTGTAGAAGGCGTCGTAGATTTTGTCGTCGAGGATCTGGTATTGGACGGAGACGGGAATCTGGACGAAGACGTTGTCGTGAGTCTTGGTTTCGACGGAGAACTGGGCCTGCTTGACCTGCAGGTCGACGAAGTAGACGCTTTCGGCGAAGGGGATGAGCACGTGGAGGCCGGGGCGGACGATGCGGTTGAACTTGCCGAATCGCTCGACTACGCCTGCGGTGTAGGTGCGGACGGTGAAGAGGGTTTTGAGGATGGTGATGAGAACGATGATGGCGAGGAAGGCAAGGAAGACGAGTAAGGCAGTGTTCAACGGTTCCATGTGTGAATACCTGTGGAGATGAGGATACACGAGGGGATTTGGGTGGAGCGAAGGCTTAATACGGATCTTCACAGATGACACGGATTAGAAACAGGCAACGGCTAGATGCGTGGGTGTGGATTTACGATTAAGGTATGACGACTTACCTTTCGAATGAGGCGATCAAGTTTTTGCGGGGGTTGAAGCGGAATAATGACCGCGTTTGGTTTGAGGCGCGCCGCGGGGTGTTTGAGAAGGAGTTGAAGGAGCCGATGCTGAAGCTGATCGGCGAGGTGAATGAGGCGATGACGGAGTTTGCGCCGATGCATGTGAGGCCGCCACAGAAGATCATCATGCGGATTTATCGAGATATTCGGTTTAGCAAGGACAAGCGGCCCTATAAGAACCATGTTTCGGCGTGGTGGGTGCGGGATGGGCTGCAGAAGACCTCGGGGGCGGGGTTTTATTTGAGCGTGGCTCCTGAGGAGGTGGTGATTGCGGCTGGGGTGTATATGCCGGAGCGGGAACAGCTGCTGGCAATACGGCGGTATCTCGCGGAGCATCATGAGGAGTTTCGGGCGGTGATGAAAGCGAAGAAGCTGCGATCGCTGATGACGGAAAATGATGGCGTTCCACTGACTCGTGCGCCGAAGGGGTTTCCGGAGGACCATCCAGCGATTGATTTGTTGAAGAACAAGCAGTGGGGCGCGTCGGCGAGGCTGCCGGTGGAGCGGGCGATGAAGGCTACTATTTTGAAGGATGTTGTGGAGCGGTTCAAGGCGGCGGCGCCGATGATTGCGATGCTGAATGCTCCGCTAGTGGGGAAGGCGAAGCGGCCGATGTTTTGATGGGTGTGCGGCGCGACGGGGTCATCGGATTGCCTCAGGGTAGGAAAAGCAGATTTCTCCGCTGCGCTGCTCGCAAAAGCGCGAGCAGCTTCGGTCGAAATGACGATGCTTTGGCTGGCGGAAAAGAGAGTGGAGAAAAGGTACAGCTCAGGTTGACGGCCGCCGTGCGGGCAGTGCTTTGCGGATGATGGGGGCTACGCGAGTGCCGAGGAGCTCGGTGGCGTGGAGGAGCTTGGCGTGGGGGAGGGCGGCGACGCTCATTTGAAAGCTGATGCGGGAGATGCCGCCGAGGGCTTCGTTCATTTGGAGGAGCTTTGCGGCTACGGTTTCGGGGTCGCTGACTAGGAGTGCTCCTGTGGGGCGGCGGAGAGCTTCGAACTGGCCGCGTGTGACGGGAGGCCAGCCGCGTTCTTTGCCGATCTTGGTGAAGGCTTCGGCGTAGCCGGGGAAGAAGTCGTCGGAGGCTTGCTGATCGTTGTCGGCGACGTAGCCCAGGGCGTGGATGCCGACTTTGAGTTGTTCGGGTGCGTGACCGGCGCGTTTGCCGGCATCGCGGTAGAGGTCGATGAGGGGGCGGAAGCGGTGGGGTTCGCCGCCGATGATGGCGACCATGAGAGGAAGACCGAGGGCTCCCGCGCGGGCGAAGGATTGAGGCGTGCCGCCTACTCCCAGCCAGATGGGAAGAGGGTTTTGCAGCGGGCGGGGGTAGACGCCCTGGCCGGTTAGCGAGGCGCGATGTCTGCCGGACCAGTGGACGTTGGTGGTTTCGCGGAGAGTGAGGAGCAGGTCGAGCTTTTCGGCGAAGAGGTCGTCGTAGTCTTCGAGCTTGAGGCCGAAGAGCGGGAATGACTCGATGAAGGAGCCGCGCCCTGCGACGATCTCGGCGCGACCGTTGGAGATGAGGTCGAGGGTCGCGAAGTTTTGGAAGACGCGGACGGGGTCGGCGGCGCTGAGGACGGTGACGGCAGAGGTGAGGCGGATGTTGTTGGTGCGCGCTGCTGCAGCGGCGAGGATGATGGCGGGGGCGGAGTCGAGGTATTCGCTGCGGTGATGCTCGCCGAGGCCGAAGACGTCGAGACCGACCTTGTCGGCCAGCTCGATCTCTTCGAGGAGATGGGCTATGCGCTGTTGGGCTGTGACGACGTGGCCGGTGATGGGGTCTGGAACTAAGGCTGCGAAGCTGTCGATGCCGATCTGCATCTGCGGGGTGCCCTCATCTCTATGCTAAGGGCATACAGAGGTTGATGCCGGTAGGAATGGATTCAATAGGTGCTTGCCGGTGGAGGCAAGTTGGGTGGGCTTTGTGGCGTGAGCAGGTTGAGTGCTAACAGTCGAGTCACTTCCGTATTGGGACTAGAAAAAAATGTGCATGATCATAATTTCGCTGGACATCAAACCTCTTTCGGACCATACTCTGCTGATATCTAGAACTTCAGATTTCGGGGAACGCATGCCTTATCCAGCTGGTCACCGGGTCCGGGTAGAAGCAACGATCATTCAGAGCGCACGTAGGCTATTCAATCGATACGGCTTTGACAACGTCTCTGTGCAGCAGATCATGTCGGGTGCGGGTTTGACGCACGGCGGGTTTTATAGCTACTTCAAAAGCAAGAGTGACCTGTATATAAAGGTACTGGGCTGCTCCTCCACGGAGTCAGAGTGGAAGCATTTGCCGGACGACACGAGGGCAGATGTGGCTTCAACTGAGGCCGCGGCGCAGGTAGTGCGCGGCTATCTTTCGATTCGGCATTTCGAAGATGTTGAAAACTCCTGCCCTATGGTTGCGCTGCCGTCCGACGTGACACGGTCTGGAGATGATGCGAAGCGTGCGTTCGAAGATGTGTTTGCGGCAATGGTCGGCGTGCTGGAACATAGCCTGGCCGACACGAACCAGCAGCGGCGTGCGAAGGCACAGGCGGTGGCCGCGTTGTGCGTTGGCGGGATGGTCCTGGCGCGTGCGATGGCGAATCGAGTTGTCGCTGATGAGCTGCGCGAGGCGTGTATGGCTATTGCGCTTGATCTCGGCGGCTGGATCGATACGAGTTCGTTGAAGGACGGGGCGCTAAGACCAGCAATGAAGAATTGAGTGTGTGAGTACCCCATGTCCCAGAAGCGGGACACGGGGCCCGAGATTCGTCACTACATTTGAATGCTTATCAGGACTTGATGAAGGCGAGAAGGTCGGCGTTGATGGTGTCGGCGTGTATTTGGCACATGCCGTGGGGGAAGCCGGGATAGACCTTGAGTGCGCCGTTCTTCACGATCTTGGCGGACTTCAGACCGGCGGCAACGATGGGAACGATCTGGTCGTCTTCACCGTGTAGAACGAGGACTGGGATGTCGATTTTCTTCAGATCTTCGGTGAAGTCAGTTTCGGAGAAGGCCTTGATGGTGTCGTATTGGCTCTTGTGAGAGCCGAGCATGCCCGCAAGCCAGAAGTTATCCTGCACGCCCTTGGAGATCTTGGCGGCGGCTCGGTTGTAGCCGTAGAAGGGCAGGGTCAGTTCCTGGTAGAACTGCGAACGGTCGGCGACGAGGCTGGCACGAAGGCCATCGAAGACGGACATCGGCAGGCCCTCGGGGTTCTTGTCGGTCTTCAACATCAATGGGGGGACAGCACCGATGAGCACAGCTTTGGCGACTCGCCCGGTGCCGTGACGGCCAAGGTAACGGGCGACTTCGCCGCCTCCGGTGGAGTGGCCGACCATGACGGTGTTCTTGAGGTCGAGGAAGTTCATGAGCTCGGCAAGATCGTCGGCGTAGTGGTCCATGTCGTTGCCGTCCCATGGCTGGCTGGAGCGGCCGTTGCCGCGACGGTCATGTGCGATGACGCGATAGCCCTGTTGGCCGAGGAAGAGCATCTGTGCGTCCCAGGCATCGGCGGTGAGTGGCCAGCCATGCGAGAAGGTAATCGGCTGTCCGGTGCCCCAGTCCTTGTAATAGATCGATGTGCCGTCTTTGGCGGTGATGGTGGGCATGTGAGGTTCTCCGTGTTCTGAAGTGTGAGGCAAGGGCCGGTGGGGAAAAGGGTCGAGTTTCGTTTTTCTTTGCTAGAGTATGGATGCCAGAACCGTCAAAGGGTTGTGAAAATTCACACGAGCGAAAGCTGCGAGATTCTTCGCAATGTCTCTGCTCGTTGAGGTGTTTGATGCTGACTGTTTTGAAGCGAGTGGTTGTCTTCGTGGTTGCGTGCGCGGCGTGTCAATTCTCGCATTCTCAAAAAACACCGGCGGTTTCTGCTGAGACGCAGCAACACATCAAGGACGTCGAAGCAGGACTCGCGCCAAGCGTAATCCTAAAAGACGATCCTCACCCAAGGCATAGCCTGGGTGAGCGAATGACGGCGCTGCATGTTCCCGGCGTCAGCATTGCTGTGATTCATCATGGCACGATCGAGTGGGCACAGGGATTTGGAGTAACAAGTCTTGACGGGCCTGCGGTTACGGCTGAGACGCTGTTTCAGGCAGGTTCCATCAGCAAGCCTCTGGCGGCGATGGCGGCGTTGCATCAGGTACAGCTTGGGAAGCTCTCGCTTGATGCGGATGTGAATACTGTGCTGACGAGCTGGAAGTTGCCGGATGCGCCGGTTGCTAGCGGAAAAGTTGTGACGCTGCGTGAGCTGCTGACCCACACGGGGGGTACGACAGTGCATGGTTTTCCGGGTTACGCGACAGACGCTCCGGTTCCAAGCCTAGTGCAGGTGTTGAATGGAGAGAAGCCGGCGAATACACCGGCGATTCGCATCGAGGCTGCACCGGGAAGCAAATGGAACTACTCCGGTGGTGGATACACGATCATGCAGCAGATGTTGATCGACGAGACGAAAGAGCCATTCCCGAAGCTGTTACACGATACTGTTCTCGCACCGATGGGGATGACGCACAGTACGTTTGAACAGCCCCTGCCGACGGATATGCGGGCAATGGCCGCGACTCCGTACGAGGCGAACGGAAAGCCGGTGCCAGGTGGAGCACATACGTATCCGGAGATGGGGGCTGCGGGTTTGTGGACGACACCTACTGACCTTGCTCATTATTTGATCGAGGTGCAAAAGTCGCTGAAGGGTGAGGCGAATCATGTTCTGTCGCAGGCCATGACGCAGGAGATGTTAACGCCGGGGATGGGCAAGTGGGGACTGGGTTTGCAGATCGGTGGGGCTGAGACGAATCCTTACTTTGGGCACGGCGGCGTGAATGCCGGTTTTGAGAGCGTAATGGAGGCCTACGAAAAAGATGGTGAGGGCGCTGTGGTGATGACCAACGCGCAGGGTGGGTCCCGGCTGGCGGACGAGGTGATGCGAAGTATTGCCGCGGCGTATCACTGGCCGGATTTTCAGGCAAAGGTTCGCACGGTTGTAACGGTCGATCCGAAGATTCTCGCGACCTACGAAGGCACGTATGAGCTGACGCCGACTTTTAGCATCGTGGTGACGGTGGAGAACAGCGGTCTAGTGACGCAGGCGACGGGACAGGGTAAGGTTCCGATGTTGGCGGAGTCGGAGACGAAGTTTTTTCCGACGGGATTCGATGCCGAACTTGAGTTTTATAAGGATGCTCAGGGCCATGTTTCCTATGCGGTGCTGCGACAAAACGGTCGCGAGACCAAGGCCTTGAAAAAATAAAATTCTTCGTTTTATTGGCTTTTTTCGCGAAAAAAGTGCCCAGATACGAACAAAACCGGAAAAAACAGGAAAAAACCTGTGGAAACCAAAGAATTCCGGTTGACAAAGCACGCAGAAAGGATGAAGGTGAATTGCGGTACGGTTCTCCGGACCCGCATGAACATTGATGATTTCGCATTGGAAACTGGATGCGCTTTTACGAAATCTTTATGCGACAAGGCGAACAAGACCCGAGAATCTATTTCGAAAGCAGAAGGAGCAAGACAAATGGCAAAAGGAATGACAAAGACAGCGCTGGTTCGCCACATGGCGGAGAAGCTTGAGATCACAAACAAGCAGGCTGCAGCGGGCCTGGAGCTGCTGGCTGAGACCGCGGTGAAAGAGACCAAAAAGAATGGCGAGTTCACCATTCCTGGTATCGGCAAGCTGGTAAAGGCTGAGCGCAAGGCGCGGCTGGGTCGCAATCCGCAGACCGGCGAAACGATCAAGATCAAGGCCAAGACCGTGGTGAAGTTCCGCGTGGCCAAGGTTGCGAAGGACACCATCGCGCCGCCAAAGAAGTAGTTTCGTTGCGACGCTGACTGCTGTCGCACATGCAGCGGCGTCGACTGTAAACGCCCTCCCCGATCATCGCGCCTAGCGGCGTTTTGTTGAGACGTGAGAGTAATGACGAGCCCGTTGTGCCCTGCTTCGTTTGGGTACAACGGGCTTGTTGTTTTGCGACGTGGCGCTTGGGAAAGAAGGCGTAACAGTGATCAGAGTGATAAAAGCCGATAGGAGCGATAGGCCGCTTATCGTTTTGGGATAAAGGCGCGGACGATGAGCGATATGCCGAGAGAGATGAGAACGCCTTTGATGAGAAGGATGGAGTTGTAACGCCAACCGAGGATCGCGAAGCAGACGACGACACCCCACATGTAGATCTCGCCGAGAAAGGCAGTGGGCCAGTTAGGTTGAATGTCAGAGGCGGGGACTCGAGGTCTGAGGACTGGAATGAGGCGCGGGACTTTGGCGCAATAGGCGACGTACTGCTCGCCAAGTTTGGTGGTTAGGAAGGGCTCCTCTGCGAGGATGAGGCGGAGTTGCATCAGGCCGATGGCGACGATGCAGAAGATAGCTCCGCTGGGTGGCATGAGGAGTGCGAGCGCAAAGGTGTGGGCAACGGTTCCAAGGTAGAGTGGATTGCGGACGTAGCGATAGGGACCGGCTGCGAGGACTCCTTCTCCGTGCATGGCTGCGTCGTGGACGATGGAGGCCCCGAGGTAGGCGGAGCCCCAGGTGCGAAGGGCCGCTCCCTTGAGCGCGCAGGCAATGCCGATTAGGAGCACGAGGATCGTCGAGGCGCTGAAACTTGTCCAGCCGTTGCGTGCAGGCCACGAGGCAAGGAGCTGCCATGTCCGGATTGTGTCCAGATGCAGCCAGTAGTTCCACGGGGCGACGAAGCCGAGGAAGTAGATGATGGCGTGAATTAGAAAGCGGAAGTGAAATTCAAAAGGGGTGGCTTTCATGCCGGCATGAATGGTCCTTTTTTGTTTTGTCTGATCACGCTTTTTTACTGTTTGTGGACTTCATCTTTGTAGACGATACCGGACTTCATGACGAAGGGGACGTGTTGGAGAAGCTTGACGTCTTTTAGCGGGTCGCCGTCGATGGCGATGATGTCAGCCCACTTGCCGGGCTCGATGGTGCCGACTCGGTCGGTCCAGCCCATGAGGTCGGCCGCGTTGACGGTGCCGGTTTGGATGCCCTGGAGCGGCGACATGCCGAACTGATTGACGTAGACGTCGATCTCATGCGCGTTGAGACCGTGAGGGTAGACGGCTGCGTCTGTTCCGAGCGCGACTTTGACGCCCGCCTTGATGGCCTTGGTGGCATTTTGCTTTTCGACGGCGCTGACGTCCTTCATCTTCTGCTGATAGAGCGGAGGGAGCTTTCCGAACTGCTGCATCCAGTCGATAAGGTATGCGGTGGGGACGAAGTATGTGCCGTGCTTCTTCATCATGGCGATTCCTTCGTCGTTGAGGTAGGAGCCGTGTTCGATGGAGTCGACGCCGGCCTCACTGGCCCAGAGGATGCCCTGACCGCCGTGAGCGTGGGCAGCGACCTTGCGGCCGAGACGGTGGGCGTCGGCGACGATTGCCTGCATCTCTTCGAGGGTGTATTGGCTGGCCTGCGGGTCGTCGCCCTTGGATAGGACGCCGCCGGTTGCGCCGATCTTGATGAGATCCGCACCATATTTGATGTTTTCGCGCACCTGGTGCTGGACGGCAGCGATGCCGTCGGCTACGGCCTGACCATGGACGTGGTACTCGAAGGGAAGGAGGTTCTCATCCATGTGGCCACCGGTGATGCCGAGCGCTGGGCCGGAGGCCTGCATGTGCGGGCCGGGGATGTGGCCGGCGTTGATCTCGTCGCGGAGGGCGACGTCGGTGTAGTCATTGGCGCCTACGTTGCGCACGGTGGTGAAGCCGGCCTCGAGGGTGACCTTGGCGTTTTCAACGCCGATGATGGCCTCTTTCGCGGGGGTCATCGTGAGTTCGTAATAAGGATCGAAGTTTGGTGCCATGGTGAGATGGGTGTGGACGTCGATAAGGCCAGGCATCACTGTGTATTTGGTGAGGTCGATCTCTGTGTCGCCTGATTGTTTTGGTGTGGATGCGGTGGGGGCGATAGCGGTGATGCGGTCGCCGGTGACGATGATGGTCTGCGCTGCGGGTTCTTCACCAGTTTTGACGTTGAGGAGATGGCCGGTGCGAACGAGTGTGCGAGTCGCTGTTTGTGCAGTGACGGAGACGGCGGCAATTTGTAACAGAATTAGTAACAGATAGAGTTTCAGGTAGTTCGTATTCCGCATGGTGCAATCTCCTGGTCGAGTCTGAGAAGTATGTGTCGAGGCGAGGTTGTATGTGTTGAGGCGTGACTATTGGCCGCCGAGAGCGGTGAGGATGGAGTCGAAGTCTTCCAGGCCGGAGTATTCGATGATGACGCGGCCTTTGCCCTGCTTGTCCTCGATGTGGACCTTGAGGCCAAGGGTGCGCTGGAGACGGTCCTGGGCTTCGCGGACGTTGGGGTCTTCGGGTTGGGTTGGCTTTACTTCTTTCTTTGGCTTGGATTCGGGGTTGATGAGGCCCTGGACGTAGCTTTCGGTCTGGCGGACGGAGAGGTTGAGGGCCATGACCTTTTGGGCGGCGGCGGCAATTGAATCTGCTGACTCTAAGGCGAGGAGGGTGCGGGCGTGACCGAAGGATAGGTCACCGGACTCGACCTTGTGCTGGATCGGCTCAGGTAAGCGTAACAAACGAAGGAAGTTAGCTACGCTGGCTCGTTCTTTGCCGGTGCGTGTGGCCATCTGCTCCTGGGTCATCTTGAAGTCGTGGCTAAGTCGTTGATAGGCACGGGCTTGCTCCATTGGGTTCAGGTCGGCGCGCTGGAGGTTTTCGACGATGGTCATCTCGAGGGTTTGCTCATCAGAGGCCTGGCGGACGATGGCGGGAATTGTGGATTTTCCGGCGCGACGGCTGGCCAGCCAGCGGCGCTCGCCGGTGATGAGCTGGTATCTGGCTTGGCCGTCTTGGTGGCTAAGCGGCCTTACTACAATGGGTTGCACGACCCCTGAAGCGGCGATGGATTGGGTCAATTCTGTGAGTTGGGCTTCGTCGAAGCGGGTGCGGGTCTGGAAGGGATTGCGCTCGATGTGATCGAGTGGGATCTCGAGTGGCTTTCCTGTCGGTTCGGCGACGGCTGCTATTGCCGGTACGGTAGCTGGTGCAGGGCGCGACGGGAGGAGGGATTCAAGGCCTTTTCCTAAGGCGCGGCGTTTTGGGTCGGTTGCTTGGGACATATTTTTAACTCTCTTCGTGTTGCTTTTTTCGTTTTAGAAGCTTTTGCCCTGCCGGACGAGCCCACTGCGCGTGGGCGGCCACTTCGTGGCGTGTGTAACTGGTCTGGATGATTCGAAGTGCATGGGCCCGGTCGTTGGCCGGCTTATTATTTTTCTTTGTTGGATTTCCAGAAACGGTTCTTCTTTTCGGGGGCGGTAAAGGACCTTAGTGAACTCGCAGCGGCAGCGGCAGCGGCTTTGCGGCGTTTTTCTTCGGGGCTTGCGATGTTGTTCCGGGAGAGGAGTTCGAGGGCTAGTTCGCGATAGGCTTCGGCGCCGCGGGATTTGGGATCGTAGAGGGCTACGGGTTTTCCGTGGCTGGGGGCTTCGGCAAGACGAATGTTGCGCGGGATGCTGGTTTTGAGGAGCTTGTCGTCGAAGAAGGACTTGAGGTTTTCGTTGACCTGCTGGGAGAGGTTGGTGCGGTCGTCGTACATGGTGAGGAGGACACCTTCCAGGACCAAGCCTGGGTTGAAGGCCTGGGTGACGCGGTCGAGCGTGGACATGAGCTCAGATATGCCTTCGAGGGCGAAATATTCGGCCTGCATGGGGACGAGGAGGCCGTCGGAAGCGACCAGGGCGTTGAGGGTGAGGAGATCGAGAGCCGGAGGACAGTCGAGCAGGATGAATGGGTAGTCGGCGCGAATAGGGGCGAGGGCTTCGCGAAGCTTGAATTCGCGATTTTCGAGAGAGATGAGCTCAATCGTGGCGCCGATGAGGTTTTTGCTGCTCGGAACGAGCTTGAGGGTATCGATTTCGGTCGGGAGAAGGGCTTCGGCGACGGTGGTGTGGCCGAGGAGGATGTCGTAGATGCTGAGGCGGGCGTCTTCGCCGTCTTTTGCGCGAGCGAAGCCGAGACCTCCGGTGGAGTTGGCCTGGGGGTCGCAGTCAATGAGCAGGGTGGAGAGGCCTTCGAGGGCGATGGCGGCCGCGAGATTGATCGCGGTAGTGGTTTTCCCGACTCCCCCTTTCTGGTTGACGACAGCGATGACCTTTGACGGGGCGGGGGCGGATTGGGGCTTGTCTGCGGGCTGGACAGTGTTCATCGGCGTAGGAGAAGGGTATCGGGAGGTTGGATTGGTGGCAATGCGGCTGGGCTGTGCAGAAGTGCGGGAGGTTGTGGACAACTTGTGGAACGCGCGATTTGTATGGGAAATTGAGGGCTTTTGTACGGCACGATGTGGAAATCTTTTGTTCCACGTGGAACATTCAGGGGCGAAATCGATGCCGATTTGTGGGTTTTGGGATACCTTCGAACCCATCGACAAGTTTTCGAGCGTGATTGCTTTGGGTGTCCAGACCAATAGCCGCTGAGAGTCCGCCTGTTTCGAGTCAAACCGAAAACACGGGATGGGATGGGTGGCTCTGCACCCTTGGGCGGCCCCTTTCGGAGTCAAATCCGAAATGTAGCTGGAGCCAGCGGAACGAAAGGAATGAAGGTCAGGCCGGATGGGGGATGTTCCACGTGGAACATTCGTGGAGACACAAATGAGGACAATTGTGATTAGGCTTCGGGTGGCCAGCTTTTTTAGTGGTGCAGGCGGAAGCGGACAAGGAGAATGATGCCGAAGATGATTGTGGTGAGAAGAATGTCGCCGACGTGGTAGTCGAGGATCTTCTGGTACCCGTCTGAGGTGTAGTGGAAATCGCTCTCTTCGAAACCGGACGGTTCAACTCGGAGACTGGAATTGGCTGGGGTGGATTGGATGGATGCGTTCTTGTCTACGTTCACGTTCTGGACTCCCTTGGCGGCAACACAGAGATATCCTCTGCATGCGTACAAACGTCTATTCACGGGGAGTTCCCCTGTTTCCAAGGGCAAGGGTGTTTATAACAAAGGTTCCACCCGACTACAATAGTTTTTTTTGCAAGATTTTGCAGATTAGTTTCCGAAATGGTCCAGCCGGTGTAATTGGATCAAACGCGAATGGCGAAGACGAGGCCAGAGATGGTCGAGTGGGGCATTGAAATGAATGGTTTGCGGTGGAAATCGGCGGGGAGCGAAGGGGGATTACCGGCCAGCAGCAGGAGCTGATGAGTGGCTCGATTGGCGGCGGCGGCGATTGCAGCGTCCATGTTATCTACCGCGCGTAGGGCGACGGTGTGGAATTGGCGGGCGCCAGGCATGGCCTCGACTCGGCCGGGCCATACTTCGACGGGGAGGTTGAGGGTGCGGACGGCTTCGCGAAGGAATGTAGCTTTTTTGTTCTGAGACTCGGCCAGGGTGACTCTGATGTCAGGACGGAGGAGCGCGATTGGGAGGCCGGGAAAACCGGCGCCGGAGCCGAAGTCCAGGAGGGTGGGGGTGTTGAGGTCGAGGTGACGGGCGGCGAAGAGGCTTTCACCGAAGTGGCGTTGGACGATCTCTTCCGGCTCTCGGATGGCTGTGAGGTTGGTGCGGGCGTTCCACTTGATGAGAAGGTCGAGGTAAGTGGAGAGCTGGGGGAGGAGAGCGGCGGGGATTTCGGGTAAGTATGGCGCGAGGAGAGCGGCGATTGCGGATTCCGAGAGGGTGGGCATTGCGACTGTCAGTATCGCAGAGGAGCGGACTGACGCGGTGCTTTCGAACAATTCAGGCGACGGAGGTGTGGACGGGGCGTGGGACCCATGCGGTGGCTTCGGCGATGAAGCGGTCGAAGAGTGCGCGGGAGGCGGGGCTGATGTCGTAGCTGCGCTCGGGGTGCCACTGAACGCCGAGGACGAAGTGGGCGGTGGCCCCTTCGGTGGCCTGGCCGCCTTCGACGGCTTCGATCACTGCGTCTTGCGGGCAGCGGGCGGAGACGCGGAGTCCGTCGCCGGGGATGCCGATGGCCTGATGGTGGCTGGAGTTGATGGGTAGGCGGAGGAAGTTGTCCTGTACGGGCGCTTCATCAGGTGTGAGCAGAGTGCCTAACAGGGATTCGGGTGCTGTGGCCGCGGTGTGGGCGATGGCGACTTTGCCGCCGGCGGCGTGGTTGACGGGAAGGACCGTCAGGTCCTGGACAAGCGTGCCACCACGCCAGACGTTGAGTATTTGAATGCCGAAGCAGATGGCGAAGATGGGCTTGTAGAGGTTGTGGGCGTCCTGGAGGAGGAGTTCATCGACGTTTTCGCGGGGACTGTCGGTGGGGGCGCACTCGGGGATGGGATCCTGACCGTACTTGTGGGGGTTGACGTCGGCGGGACTGCCGGGGAGGAGAACGGCCTGGCAGGTATTGATGAGGTTGGCGATTTCTACTGGCGTCGCGAGGAGGGGAATCTCGACGGGCTCGCCGCCACTGCGCTCGACAGCGACCGCGTATTGGGGCCAGGAGCGCTGGTTGTAGGCGATATCGGTGCTGGTGGGGACCGGAATCGCGATGCGGGGACGGGGATGCGGCGAGGAGGTCATCAGAGCTAAGTATAGTCTTGGGCGTTGATGACTAGAGGATAGGGTCGGGGAGGTAGGTGTCGGTTTTGTGGCCATCGGGAGGCTGACCGAGGGTGAGTTTGGAGCCGGCGCGCTGAAAGGTGAAGGAGGCGGGCTGGTTCTGGAGGTGAAAGGTGTGGGCTGTCGCGTCCCAGGTTCCTTCGAAGGCAGTAAAGGGGACGCGGAGGCTTTCGGTATTGTCGGGAGAAAAGACCAGCGTGGCGTTGGTCATGAGCTTTTCCTGAGCGGCGATTTTGGGATCGGTGCTGGGGGTGATGGGCGCGCTGGGTTTCCATTTGCCGAGGAGTGGATCGTCCGCGGAGGGCGCGGGACCGATTCGGGTCAAGGTCTGCTCTGGAGTGTTGGGGGACAGGAGATGGAGAGTGTCGCCATCGACGTGGAACGTCACCTTGATGGGGGGACCACTAACGGTCGGGGGAGGCGAGGTAAAGGTGTCGCCGGAGCGGGTGATGGATGAAGTGACGATCGCGCCGATGTGCATGGTCAGGGTGCCATCCGAACGAAAATCCCACCAGGAACCTATGCCGCTGTTGGAAGGGTGCTCAGCGACCCAGTGGCCGACCGGGGTGTCTGCGGGTGGGCTTTGGGCGTTGGTAGGGAGTGCCGACAGCAGGCAGGTAGTGAGGATTACGCGAATGAGGCTGAGGGTGGCAATGCGGCTCATGCGGAGTTCCTCCGGATGTGGGTATTTTACCGCTCGGCTTGCTGGTGGGAGCTGGCGCTATTGTTGTTGGGAGTACTGAGAGTAGGTTGCGGAGATGGAATCATAGAGACGCCGGGTGAGGGTGTCTGCGTCACGAGTCGTAAGGCCGGCCGTGGGGATGGGGTCGCCAACGACGACCAGGAGCGGGCGCGGATGCAAGGAGTAGACGTGGATGGGGAGAAGCTCGTAGGTGCCGACGAGAGTGAGGGGGACGAGGGGGACCTGGGCCTTGATGGCCATGTAGGCACAGCCCGACATCATGGTCTGGAGTTGACCGGTCGCTGCGCGGCCGCCTTCAGGGAAGAGGACTAGCGGGAGGCCTTGTTTGAGAGCAGCGACGCCACGGTTGAGGCTGGCGATGAGAGAACGGGGGCTGTTCATGTCGACGGGAACCTGGCCGGAATGATTGAGGTACCAACCGATGAAGGGCACCTTCCAAAGGCCCTGCTTCGCGAGGATGCGGAACTGGAACGGGAGGCGGGCGAAGAGGACTGGAGTGTCCATGTAACTGAGGTGGTTGGAGGCGTAAACCGCCGTTTCGTGGACGTGGAGCTTGTCGGCTCCGACGATTTTGACCGGGGAGAGGCTAATCAACAGCAGCGTTCGGGCCCAGAGACGGGCAATGGCGTGTTGCTGGCGGCCGGACTTGTCCCATAGACCGCAGACGAGTGAGGTGCAGCCGAAGCCGGCGGTGGCCAGACCGATGAGAGGAACGAGAAGCAGATAGGAGAGCCAGCGGAGGGCGAAGGGAGGTCTTTTGGACGGAGGTGGTTCGGAATTCGAGGCAGGCGCGCGCGCCACACCTTTTCGTTGCGCTTCGCTCGGGAGGACCTCCTCGTTGCCCGCCAACGGAGAGTTGTTCATTCCTGCACCGCAAGGTGGCGGATTTCGCCGACGAGGTAGACCGAGCCGGTGGCGATGATCAGGCCGTTGGGTGGGGTGATGGCGCGGGCCTGAGCGAGGGCGGCGGCGAGATGGGGGGCGGCGTGGGCGGGGACGTCGAGAGCGTGGGCGGCGGTGAGCAGATCTTCCAGGCTTGCTGCGCGGGGATTGCCGATGGGGGCAAAGATGATGTGGTCTTTGCTGCGCTCGGGGTCTCCAGCACTGGAGTCGAAGAGAGGGAAGAGTATCTGGGACATCTCTTTGAGGTCCTTGTCGCTGAGGCAGCTGAAGAGAAGAGTGCGGGGACGATCCTCGGGAAGCTGGGCGATCGCGGCACGGAGCGTCCAGGCACCGGCAGGATTGTGGGCTACGTCGAGGAGGAGGTCGGGGGCGTCCAGGAAGGTCAGGAGTTCGAGACGGCCGGGCCATTTTGTGTTGCGAATCCCTTGTTCTATGGCCGAATTACTGATTTTGTAACTGATCTGGTTACTATTTGTGCGATTTTGCAATAATTTGTAACTATTTTGGTTTCGTAATTCGGCGGCCGCCGCGATTGCCAGGGCAATGTTGCGCTTTTGGTGGTGGCCGAAGAGCGGAGAGTCGATCTCGAGAGGCTGGTGTTCGAGGGTGACAGTGTAGCGATTGCGGGGGAGCGGTGTTGCGGAAGCGGTAGAAAAGCGGATTTCTCTGCTCCCCTTCGACTCCGCTCGGGGTTCGATCGAAATGTCTGGTCTATCGATCGGTTGAGAGGGCCGGGGAGGCAGGTGAGGGATGAAGTCGGCGGCGCTGATTGCGCGGAGGTCGAGAGCGGCGGCCGCTTCGCCGATGGCCTGATTGGCTTCAGGGTGCTGGGGGAGGGTGATGAGAGTGCCGCGGGGTCGAATGATGCCGGCTTTCTCGCGGGTAATCTCGGTGATGGTGTTGCCCAGGTAGTCCTGATGGTCAAGGGCGATGTCGGTGATGATGGAGAGGAGGGGGGCGACGATATTGGTGGCATCGAGACGGCCTCCCAGGCCAACTTCCAAGATGGCTATATCGACTGGACTTGCGTTGGATCTTCCGCTGGTATCTGCCTTATTTCCAGCAAAGTAGAGGAAGGCTACCGCGGTGAGAACCTCGAAGAAACTGGGGGGGTGGGGGAGATCGCCGGATTCGACGAGACAACGGGCCGATTCGTCGACTTGAAAGTAGAGGCGGGCAAAGTCTTCGTCGGGTATTTGGACGCCGTCGATCTGGATACGTTCATTGACGCGGGTAAGGTGGGGTGATGTGTAGAGGCCCGTCCGATAGCCAGCGGCTGTGAGGATGCTGCTGAGGGTGGCGGCGGTGGAGCCTTTGCCGTTGGTTCCAGCTATGAGGACGGACGGGAAGGTGGCCTGGGGGTCGCCCAAAGCAGCGGCCAGGACGCGCATGTGAGCGAGGTCGAACTTGCGGCGGGGAGTGCTGGGGGAGATCGGGGCGAGCTCGTGGCCCAGAGCGTAGAGATGATCGACCGCTGCAGCGTAAGACATGGGGCTATTTTAGGCGATGGTTGCGTTTTTGGTGCTGGTTGGGTACCGACGGGTGATTGGAAGGGGTGGGGCATGACCTTTTGGTCCGGGATATAGCACGAAGGTGGGATATCGAGGGTGGTTCGGGCGGCGGATAGTAAGGAATCAACTGTAGCAACATGCAATGTTTTGCAGTCTGGCTGCCGGTTCAACCCTGGAGGAAGTAGCAAGACCCTGGGGAGAAAGGAGAAGGTTGAATGCATATCGCATTAGGTATTTCGTTTGGAATGATCGCTGCTGCGCCGTTCGTTGGACGGTGGAGGGCCAATGTATGGCTGAGAAAGCATATGCCTACGGAGCGAACGATGAAGAGTATTCCTGAAATTGCATAGATTTACCGTGCATGCAACAAGCACACAGGACCGCTGCCGGGATGGCGCGGTCCTTCTTTTTTGCGTGGAAGGTCAGTTGAGGCGACGGATCTCAAAGTTGAGGGCGAAGGCGAAGGTAATCCAGAGCAGGTACGGGATCATGAGGCCTGCGGCGAAGCGCTCCGCCTTCCAGAAGCGCAGGGTGGTAACGAGGATGGCGGCCCAGAGGGCGTTGAGGAAAAGCTGGACCGCGAAGAAGACGAGGCCGGATGGCCGAAATCCCCCTTGAGGGCCGATGTCGAGGGTCCGCCACACCAACCAGGCAGCGATCGCCATGAATCCATAGAGAGTGGTCCAGACAGGAGCGAAGATCCAGTTGGGTGGATTGAAGCTGGGCTTGGCGGGGCGGCGTACCAGGTTGGGATCGACGATGCCGTCGAGAAGGTGCCCAGCGCGGCCATGCCATAGCAGGCAAGGAAGAAGCAGACGAGCACGATCAATGAGCGGGACGGAGAGTTTCGGGTTGCGGTTGTTACGTTGAAGGTCATCGCTGGATTGCTCCGCTTCAAGACAAGCCTTCTATTACGGCGAAAAAAACGGCGGCCAGTTGTATGCTGTCCACCGTTTCGATTGTGGGGGTTTATTTGGCTGCCGCGAGATTGACGTGGTGAGCGAACTTTTCGAGGAAGACGGACTCAGTAACCTGACCCCGGGGCGACCTGATTGGTTCCGCCGGCGTGGACGATGGTGATGTCCGTAATGTTGATAGATGACGCGGAGGTAGGGTCCTTGTACGTTATAGGCTCCATTGGCGCACCCGAGCTGCGGTCGCTGCCGCAGGCGATAATGACGTTGACCTTCTTTCCGGCGGCGAGACCCTTGAGGCCTTCAGGACCGAAGGACAAGGTCTTGTTTCAGACGGACGATGTGGCCGATCCAGGCCTTGAGCACGGCTGGAACGTTGAAGTTGTACATGGGTGTGGTGATGACGACTTCGTCGACGGCGAAGAGTTCGGCGATGAGTTCGTCGGAGATCTTGAGGGCTGCCTTGTGCTCGTCGGTGTGGGTGTCGGGAGCACTGAAAGCACCCCCAATCTAAGGGAGATCGACGTAGGGAATCTTGGTTGTGGCCAAATCGCGCGTGATGGTGCCGCCGCCGACGTGGTTGGCCTGCCACTCGGTCGCAAGTGGTTGCCTAGTTTACGTGAATGGAATCCTCGCCGCGCGGGCTGACATCGACTTTCAAGGGTACGGACAAGGTCTCTCCTGTGGGCCGCGATTATTGCAGGCAACAATTAGATAGATGTCCGTCCAAAAGATAATAATTCTCTCTATATCGAGATTCACGGGTTCATAGCAACTGGCGGACTAAATAGCGCTATCTAGCAGATTACTAAGGGACGCCGAGGCGAGGAGGGGCTGCGACCCCGACCAATTTGGGATGTGGAAGGTGCTCTCAGGGTGGGCGCTGGGCGAGTTCGAATGTGCGGTGTGATGCATACGGAGGACGTGCTGGATGAGGCGGAGGTTCACGCTGTTAGCAGCAAGAGTTGCATGTTCGGCATAGATGAGGAAGCCCTGGCCGCAGACTGGACAACGGACGCTGGAGGAGAGTTTTGATGGCTGGCATGAGTGCATGGAGACCTGCTTTTCTTGTTTTTATTTTGCAGATACAGAGGATGAGCGATTTAGAACATGTGGCAAAGAACGCCTTCGGGCGAGTGAGGCCCAGCTGGTGTCTGCTACTTCGACTTCCGGGAGGAAATCATGACAACTTTGGAGATGTCACTGGGCGGCCTGGATGGACCTGCTAAAAGAGTTCTCCGGGCAAACTTGGGTGACCCCGTCCAGCTCGGCAATCGGAAGAGATCAAATGGATGTGAGGAACGGGTTGGATCGCCGCCTTGTTCCCGCGAGTGGTGATCTCGGAGTTCGCCGAGGATCATGGATCGCATGATGGCGCGTTCGGAAGGCGATTTCAGCTCCCAATAGAGACGAAAACCTTGACCACAGACGCTGCAGTGAATGTCTTGCCGGATCTCCGACCTTCTAAGTAGAACCTGCATTGTGCCGTCCTTGCCGGGCATTCACCCGTACCTGATGCACCCTAGAAACACTGTTAGCGTAGACCGCCTCGAAATTGAGGGCCATAGCACGGACGTGTAACGGCTTCTGCAACCCCTGAATGTGGACACGACGCCGACTACTTTGCACGGTGATTGATGGTTCGTCTCGACGTGGTTTGCTGCAGCCACTATTCTTATGAGTGTGAACGAACAGGCGATCAAGATTCAGCTTCCGGATGGTTCAGTGCGCGAAGTTCCGCGCGGTACGACAGCGCACGACGTAGCGATGAGCATCTCGCCGCGGCTGGCAGCGGCAGTGGTAGTAGCGCGGATACGTCCGCTGACCGCGGTTGCCGCCGGCGGAGCTGTGAGCAGCGAAGACACCTCTGAGGCTGCGATGTATAGCGGGGCTGAAAGTGGCGAGCGGTTGGTGGACCTTGCGGCTCCGCTGAATGAAGACGTTGCGCTGGAGTTGCTGAAAGAGAATGACGAAGCGGCGTTGAAGGTGGTGCGGCACTCGGCTGCGCACGTGATGGCGACGGCAATTCTAGAGTTGTTTCCGGAGACCAAGCTGGGACATGGACCGGCGACCGATTCGGGGTTCTTCTATGACGTGTATCGGAAGACGCCCTTCAGCGAGGAGGATCTTGCAGCGATCGAAGCACGAATGGCAGAGGTGGTTGCGCGGGACGAGAAGTTCATACGCGAGGTTGAGTCGCGTGAGATGGGCCTGAAGGACTATGCGGAACACGGCGAGTTCATGAAGGTCCACTTCATTGAAAAGTTTACGCAGCCGGGCGAGGAGATTTCGCTTTATCGGAACGGGAAGTTTGTGGACTTCTGCCGCGGGCCACACGTGCCTTCGACGGGACGGGTGAAGGCGTTCAAGGTGATGTCGATCGCCGGGGCTTACTGGTTGGGCGACGAGAAGAACCAGCAGCTGCAGCGGATCTATGGGACGGCATTTTTCAACGGCAAAGATCTAGATGCGCACTTCAAGAGACTGGAAGAGATCAAGGCGCGCGACCATCGTGTGCTTGGGAAACAGCTTGATCTGTTTTCGATCCAGGAGGTCGCAGGTGCGGGGCTCATCTTCTGGCATCCTAAAGGCGGCCTGATTCGCAAAGCGATGGAAGACTGGATGCGGGATGAATGTATCCGTCGCGGTTACGAAATGGTTTTCACGCCGCACATTATGCGGCGCGAGTTATGGAGGATCTCCGGACACGAAGCAAACTATAGCGAAAACATGTACCCCGCGATGGAGCTGGACGACGCGGAGTATCGCTTGAAGCCTATGAATTGCCCGGGGCACATCCTGATCTACAAGAACTCTCCGAGGAGCTATCGCGACCTACCGCAACGCTACGCGGAGCTCGGAAATGTCTATCGTTACGAGCGTTCCGGCACGATGCATGGCCTGTTGCGAGTGCGCGGGTTTACGCAGGACGATGCCCACATCTTCTGCACTCCCGCGCAGATCGAAGACGAGATTGGCGGCTGCATCGACTTCGCCGAGTCTGTGCTGAAGACGTTCGGTTTCGAAGAGTTCAAGGTGGAACTTTCGACCTGGGATCCCGGCGACAAGAAGTTCATCGGCAGCGCGGAGAAGTGGGACGGGGCGGTCGGTTCGCTGACCAAGGTGCTCGATCGCAAGGGCATTCCGTATAAGACCATACCGGGTGAGGCCGCGTTCTATGGTCCGAAGATCGATATCAAGCTGGTCGATGTGCTGGGCCGCATGTGGCAGCTCTCGACGGTACAGTTCGACTGGAACCTGCCTGCGCGCTTCGATCTCGAGTACAAGGGCGAGGATGGCGAGCTGCATCAGCCGGTGATGGTACATCGCGCGCTGTTTGGAAGCGTCGAGAGATTCTTTGGAGTGCTGATCGAGCACTATGCCGGGGCGTTTCCGCTTTGGCTGGCTCCGGTACAGGTGGGGTTGGTGCCGATTTCAGAGAAGCACGTGGAGTATGCGGGCGCGGTGAAGGCGAAGCTGGAGGCCTCGGGGTTTCGGGTGGAGTTGGACGCGCGCAACGAAAAGATGAATGCAAAGATCCGCGAGTTCACACTGCAGAAGGTGCCGTTTGTGCTGGTGATGGGGGATAAGGAGGCGGCTTCGGAGGCGGTAAGTGTGCGGACGAGGGGCAAGGGCGATGAGGGGAGCGTTGAGCTCGAGGAGTTTGTTGCGCGAGCGAAGGCGTTGGTGGAGAAGAAGAGCCCTGGGCTGTAGCAGTGCAGACGATCCAGATTGAGACGCGGATTGCGGCGCCAGCGAGGCGATGTTTTTTGCTCTCGCTCAGTATTGACCTGCATATGGATAGCACCGCGGGAACAAGAGAACGAGCGGTGGCGGGAGTGACGACCGGATTGATCGGTGACGGTGAGTCGGTTACATGGGAGGGTCGCCACTTTGGCTTCGTGTTACGACATAGAAGCAGGATTACGCAATATGAGCCGCCAACGTATTTTCAGGATGTAATGACAGAAGGCATGTTCAAGAGCTTTGAACACAACCACTGGTTTCAAGAGCAGGACGGTGAGACCGTGATGAGAGATGAGTTGAAGTTCTCAGCACCCTTAGGAATTTTGGGTCTGATGGCAGAGTGGGTGGTTGCGGAGTTACCTAACCCGGTTTTTGCGTCAACGGAATGAGTTCGTCAGGCAAGCCGCTGAGTCGGAGACGTGGCGCGAATATTTGCTGAGAAGTGAGCTGCTCTAAGTTGATTGACATGCTGGCATTTTTTCACGATTGACCTGAGGCGATTGTCAGGCTTCCTGATTGAGTCAACGGCTAAAAGCCCGGTACAATTTTCGCAGGAGTTTCTCCCCGAATGTTTACGATTAGCGACAGCATTTTTATCAATGCTCCGATCGACAGATGTTTTTTGCTCTCGACCAACGTGGAACTGGTCGGGCAGGCGCTGGGAATGAAACCACTAGAAGGCAAGACCAGCGGGCTGGTCGTGGCGGACGACAGGCTGCTGTGGGCGGGGTGGAAGTTCGGGTTTCCGCAGATGCACGAGAGTTACGTCACGCGGTATGAACGGCCTGCATTTTTTCAGGACACGATGGGGCGGGGACGGTTCAAGCGATATCAGCATGACCATTATTTCTACGAGATGGATGAGCGGACGGTGCTGAACGACAAGATCCGGTTCACCATGCCGCTGGGGTTTGTGGGAAGGCTGGTGGGTCAGTTTGTGCTGGTGCCCTATCTTTCGAGACGGCTAAGGCGGCGGCTGGTGTTGTTGAGGAAGGTGGCGGAGAACCACAACGAGTGGGAGAAGTATCTCCCGACGGAGACCGCGTCTCACTAAGACGCCTGCGGAGCTTGCGTCCTACGCACAAACTTCCTTTATTTTCAGTCGTCTAACCAAACGAGCAGACATGCGAATGAACGCATGCATCTCACATGGCTGAGGTGTCGTATGAAGGCAGTTGTTCTGCATGAGTATGGCGGGCCGAACAAGCTGAAGTATGAAGACGTTCCGGATCCGGTGGCAGGCGAGGGCCAGGTGCTGGTTCGGGTGACGGCGAGCAGCGTGAATCCTATCGATTACAAGATGCGGAGCGGGGCGGCCAAGGACAGGTTTCCGCTAGAGCTACCGACGATACTGGGGAGAGACATCTCGGGGATTGTGAGAGAGGTGGGTAAGGGTGTGAACGGGTTTAAGCCCGGCGATAAAGTGATGGCGCTGGGGAACAAAGCTTATGCGGAGTTGGCTGTGGTGGCGGCAAAGGATCTGGCCCTCGTACCTGAAAAGCTGGATCTGGTGAAGGCGGGGGCGTTGCCGTTGGTGACTCAGACCGGCGAACAGCTGATCACGCGGGGTACGAAGATTCAGTCTGGGCAGACAGTGCTGGTGTCGGGGGCGGTTGGAAGCGTGGGACGGTCGGCGGTGTGGACAGCGAAGAAAGCGGGAGCGGTGGTAATCGCCGGGGTGAGAAAGACGCAGCTAAAAGAGGCTGTGGCGCTTGGAGCGGACCAGGTTTTGGCTCTGGATGATGATGGAGCGATGGAGAAACTGGGATTCGTCGACGCGGTGGCCGATACGGTGGGGGGCGAGACTGCCCAAGGGCTGCTGGGTAAGGTCAAACAGGGAGGGGTTTTTGCCTCCGTCCTTGGGGTACCAGAAAATGCTAAGATGCACCCCACTTTAAAGATCGATGCGATCCAGACAGCGCCGGATGCCGGCACTCTGCGAACTATGGCTGAAGATGTTGCTGCGGAGCGATTGGTGATTCCGATCGACCGGATGGTCTCCCTCGCCGAGGCGGGACAGGCCCAGGCAGCCGCGGAGAAGGGTGCCAAGGGAAAGATATTGCTCCTGGCGTAATCTATTGGATGTCGGCTTTTGGGCCATGAGACCGGGCGGACTATGGAAAAGATTCGATTGGCGACCTGGATTGATGCGCCGGTAGAGCG
Source organism: uncultured Acidobacteriaceae bacterium (assembly GCA_963720955.1). Lineage (GTDB taxonomy): Bacteria > Acidobacteriota > Terriglobia > Terriglobales > Acidobacteriaceae > Edaphobacter. The sequence continues at coordinate 60,356 of CAVRHK010000016.1, forward strand.
GTGCTTTCTTCTGTCGTTGAGTATCGACCTGCACGTTGCAACGGCCCGCAAAAAGGCGTTGGACGGGGTGCTGAACAAACTGGTCCGCGAGGGAGAGACGGTCACCTTTCAGAGGGACTACTTTGGTCTACAGCGACATACGACGCGGATTGAAGCGTTGCGACCCTATAGTTACTTTCGCGACGTGATGGTCTCCGGGCCATTCCGGTACTTCGAGCATGACCACCACTTCGCGGCGATGGACGATGGAACCCGTATACGGGATGAGATTCGCTTCTCTGCATCGTGGGGGCCGCTAGGGCGGATATTGGCGCGGAGGCGGCTGGCGGCCTTCTTGATCGAGCGGAGCGCCGTGATCAAACGGGTGGCCGAGTCCAATGAGTGGCGGCAGTATCTGGAAAGCGATATGGAGGACGGCCCTGTAGCTGCCCCCATCAAGAGCGATTCGGAGGTCGGGAGGAAGAACTCGATCCGCCGAACCTCACGACAAATTGTCGTACCGCGACCGCCGCACGCCTAGCGGCGGCGGAAGCTATTGCGGATAGCGCGAGTGCGATCTGCGACGGGTGGTGGAGACGCGGGCTGAGCGGGTTCGAGACCTTCGGGATAGAGAACAACAAAGCGGCCTGGGCCTTCGCCGGACGAGGCGGTCGGAAGTCCGGATTTTGCCAGCGACAAGTGCAGGATGCGCCGTTCACGCGAGGTCATCGGTGCGAAAGAAAATGGCCGACCGGTCAAGCGGACCTTTTGAACGGCCATTTCGGCCATGAGACCAAGTTCCCGGTTCCGGGTCGCTTTGAAACCCTCAGCGTCAAAGGAGATGTAGTCGTGTTCCTCGGGTTCGAGGCGGAGGATCTTTGCCGCAATGTGCTCGATGGCATGGAGAAGTTCGCCGTTGCGGGCAGTCAGGAGGGGGGTATCTGGGCCGCTTAACTCGACGGTAACACGGGGATTGGTATCGGAGGGCTCGGCTGAGACAGGCGTGTTCTCACCGGCGGATCGCTGGAGTCGGGTTGCACTTGGCCGTTGCAGGCAAGGATGTTTGACTTGAGATTCAGACCGCCTGTGGTGCTCAGTATCTTCAGGAAGTCTTCAATCTTTCTCACTGCTTGGCCCGGGTCGTTCAACTTGTTCGTCATAATCTCGGAAACGGCTCTCGCTCGTGATTCATTGGATCAACAAAATTCTCTCTAAGTTTCATAGATCAACATTTATATACGCTCGAGTGGGCTTAAAGATTCCCATAACGGGAATTTAACGTTTCCCCTGGATGGTGGTGCCCGTGCCCGCCTTACGGCGGGCACGTTTGGCGGCGATTTCGCGCATCTCGCGGCCAAGGCTAGTGCGGTTCATGACTGCCTGCTGGGCAATGCTGATGAGGTTACCGACTGTCCAATAGAGGGCGAGGCCGGAGGCGTAGTTCCAGGTCATGTAGCCGGAGACTGCAGGCATCATGAAGGCCATCATTTTTTGTTGCTGAGGGTCGACACCAGGAGAGGGTGTGTAGAACTGCACCAGAAACTGACTGATGATCATGACGATGGGCAGGATGTGGTAGGGATCGGCGCTGGAGAGGTCGGGAAGCCACAACCAGTGGGCCTGGCGAAGCTCGACGACTGACCGCAACATGGTGAAAAAGGCGAAAAGCAGGGGAAGCTGAACGAGCGTGGGGATGCAGCCGCCGAACATGTTGACGCCGTTGTCCTTCTGCAGCTTCATGATCTCGACGTTCATCTCGTTGCGCTTGGGATCGGTGGCCTTGTACTTCTTGTAGCGCTCCTTGATGGCGTCCATCTGGGGCTGGATGCGCTGCATTTTGAGGCCGCTCTGCATGGTCTTGATGCGGAGAGGCAGGATTACAAGATTGATAATGATCGTAAGAATGATGATGGCCCAACCCCACGCACCCGCCCAACTGAGGATGGTGGAGTGGATGAACTGTAGAGCAAGGAAGAGGTATTTGCCGATTGGACCGAAGAAGCCGAAGTCGAGCAGCGGCTCAAGCGTAATGGCGTTGCCGGTAGCGCGGATGGTGTGGAGGACGTTGACGGCCTTCGGGCCCAGCGTAGATGCGCGTTTGGGTGCGACCGCGAGTGTCACCGAGAGCTGCGCCGAGGATAGGCACCTCGATTGACCCCTTGGCGGGAGCTCCGCTGCCAAGACCTGTGCGGCGGATGGTCTTGGCGACGTCGAGCTGATTGTTGCAGTGTGGCGACTGTCGCGGTATCGAGGTTGTCAGGAAGGAAGATGGCGGCGAAGTAGTTGTCGCTGGTGCCGGCCCAATCGAAGGGACCGTTGAGGGTGTCGCCACCGGAGACCTTCTTGGGGGCGATGTGCTCCTCTTTGGCGTTGCGGGCGATAGTCGAGCTGGGCGCTGGAATAGGCGATCGCGTTGTCCTGATCGCCGAAGCCGCCGGGCCAGCTTACGAGAGCGCGGATGGGGGCGCCGTTGCGGGTGACCTCAACGTCGGCGTGGAGGACGTAAGTCTCATCGAATGAAAAGGTCTTGCGTACCCGAACGGTGCCGTCGGAGTAGTTGAAGGTGAGGGTAGCGGGAGCGGCGAGGTTGCCGGTAGCGGAGGGGATGTAAAGCGCGTTGCTGAGGTTGGCGGTGAGGGACGCGTCGTAGGTGTAGAGAGAGAGCGGGAAGCCGAACTGCTGGGCGGCCTGCGTGTGCACCAGGTTGAGTGGTTTGCCGTCGGAGTCCTTGTATTTCTTGAGAATCCAGGTGGTGACCTGTCCGCCACGGTTGGTGAAGGTGATGCGGTAGAGCTCGTTCTCAATGGTCGTGGTGGACTCAGCGGTGGCCTGAACGGCGGGAACCGAGGGAGCTGCGGACGTCGCGGCAGGGTTTGCCGCGGACTTGTTCACCGGGGCGCCGGGCTGTGGAGCGGGCTGCGATCCGGCTGGAGCCGCGCTTTGCGAGGCACTTGAGGCAGCGTTTGGGGAGACCGTCTGGGGGTTCGTTTTGGCGCGGAAGTACTGCAGGCCGAAGAAGACTGTAACGAGGACGAGCATCATGACGAGAAGCGACTTGTTCTCGCCGCCGCCTTGTTGATTTGGGTTTTTGAACTCTGCCAAAAGGGACTTCCTATTCTTTACTGAAGGTCAAGCTGATGCCACACGGACTTGTGGCGCAAGTTCTATGGTAAATGGTCTGTGGGAATGGTGACGGATGGCGCCAAGCCGGAGTTTCGCATAGGGACGGGATCGAGGCCGCCCTTGGCAAAGGGGTGGCATCGGGCGAGGCGGCGAAGTGCGAGCCAGGAGCCTTTGAAGACGCCGAAACGGACCAGGGCAACGTACGCGTACTCGGAGCAGGTAGGAAGGTAGAGGCACTGGGTCGGGCTGAAGGCATGCAGGACAGGAGATAGCACGGACTTATAGAGCCAGTATGTGCTGCGGATGGCGAGGCTGGGTTGGGGATCTTGCATTGCGTCAAGTGGCACGAGGTGGCGTAGGAGCAGGCTTGGACTTGCTGCTTCTCGGCGGCGCTTTGGATTGTGCGGAAGACATTGGCGACTTCGCGGTCGAGGGTAGCGAACTCAAGATCGATTACGCTGCGGCGGGGGTGAAGGACTACGTCTACCGGCGTGTTGAGTGCGGACAGATTGTTTCGGACTGCCTCGCGCATGCGGCGCTTGATGCGGTTGCGATCGACGGCCTTGCCCATGACCTTGCCGACGGTGAGTCCGACACGAGGACTAGCGGCATCTGCGTCACGCAAGGGCTTGCCGTCGGCGCCAACCTGGGGACGTACGGTGAAGAAATAGGCCATCTGCTTGCCAAACTGCTTGCGGCTGGCTTTGTAGACGCGCTGATAGTCAGCGTGTTTGCGGAGACGGAAGATGATGGCTCTGGTCATACGGCTGGGCTCGCGAGATTTATTTTGAGACTGTGCCCAACTGGTCGGCGATCGAACGGGTAAGGGCGGTTTGTTCGGATCCGGTGTGGAGGGTTGTGGTGGTTTCGATGAGGGCGATCCAGGTCTCTTCGGCGGCTGAGGTGTTGTGCCGGAGGCCGCGAGGAACGACGAAGAACTCGCCGGGGCGAAGAGACACAGGACCGCCGTCCGCTTCGGCACGGCCGATGCGGAGGAGACCACGAAGGACGAGGAACATCTCGTCTTCGTGCTCATGCGAGTGCCACGGGAAATCGCCCAGCACTTTGGCCACCTTGATGTATTGATTGTTGACCTGACCGACGACTCGCGGTGACCAAAGCTCGTTGAGAGCGGAACACGCAAGTTCCAACGAGATGGGGGCCTGTTGGGCCTGTTGCTCTTCGAATTTGAACTCCGAAGGCATCGCAGAGAGGAACTAGTCGCGGAAACCGGCGCTAACGGCGATCTTGTGACGGCCCTTGGCGCGGCGGCGGCTGAGAACAGCTGCACCTGCCTTGGTCTTCATGCGGGTGAGGAAGCCGTGGGTCTTGGCGCGGTGGCGGCGGTTGGGTTGAAAGGTACGCTTCGGCATGACAAAAACTCCTGCGGCAGGAGAAGACTCCTGCTCAAACTTTTAGCTATAGCAGCAATCTCTGAGTATACCCGATGGGACGGGATTTTCACAGCACGGAGTGTGTGCGTCTTTTGGGTGTGTCGGGTCTACACAAGGCGCTGACAGAGTTGATCAAGGTCAGAGCATCGCAGGTGAGCGGATATTCGTTCTGCATGCAGTTTCCTCTGAAGGCAGCTCGCATGGCCAAGGTGCCGCAGACGAAGCTGGATGCTGTGGCTGTGTGGCGTGAGGCAGGCACTTCTGTTCACGTGAGATCGCAGCGCTTGAGTAGACTGAGGCATTGACATGGGTGACCTTCGCTGGCGTGACCAATGAGCGTTACCAAAATCCGGCGAAGGAGTTCAATGAGAGCGAACTCGCATTTCTAACAGCGGCGATCGCCTCGATCAATGGATGGAACAGGATCGCAATGGCTTATCGCTTCACACCTCCGATACCACAAGATCGAGCGGAGGAGTAGGGCGAAATGTTCTAGCGAGGGCGATTTTTTTCGCGATGGAGAGCGATAATTTCTGTTCTTCACCGCTAATGGTGCAACTTATTTTTTTTGAAAGATCGTATGGAATAAGGCCGTGTTTTCCGTGCTACTATCGAACCCGTTTAGTAAGACGTTTTTCTGCACGTCCAGCGGTTCCGCACTCTGCTTTTTGGTTGAACAACTCTTCTCCGCAGCCTGATTGTCGATAGGCATCTACGGAGAGACTTCTGGCAACTCGGGGAAATCACCTCTTGCCTGCAATGGCAGGAATAGACTCCTATTTGCCGTTTCCTCTCGGTCATGTGAGGTTTGAAAAAGTGCGTGGCTTCTCTGGGTTGAAACAGGAAACGAGACAAGGAAACTAAAGAATGTCATTCGTTCCGACGGCTACCGCCGTATTGAATTATTGGGTCCGGATTCTCGCGGCTCTCGAAAAGAAGATCAATCGCCAGTCCTACGAGACATGGCTGAAGCCGACTCGGTTCTCTCACCTTGAAGGCAAGAAACTATTTGTGCGAATTCCTTCAGCCGATTTTCAGCATATCGGCGACCGCTATGCGGACTTAATCCAGGAGGCGATCGACAATCTTGGGCTGGACGTAGAGTCCGTTGCGTTCACGACTCCGGAGCAGGACCCTCGCACGCCAAAGGTTCGGGAAGATGGCGGATTTGCTCCGGTGCCGAGCCACAGCCAGAGTGCACCGCGACAGGGACGGACTGGGTCCACCGGCTCGTTGTCGGGGCCAGCGCCGGAGCAGGCGCGGTTTGACTGGAGCGCGGCGTCGCAACTGAACCCCCGCTACCAGTTCGATGCGTTTGTGATTGGAAGTGGCAACCAGTTTGCTATGGCGGCGGCGCAGGCTGTTGCGGAACGGCCGTCAAAGGCCTACAACCCGCTGTTTCTGTATGGCGGCGTCGGGATGGGCAAGACGCACCTGATGCATGCGATTGGGCATGATGTGAAGCGGAGACAGCCGCATGCCTCGATCAGCTATGTAAGCGGTGAGAAGTTTACCAACGAGATGATCAACTCGGTCCGGTACGACAAGATGACCGGGTTCCGCGACAAGTTTCGCAATGTCGACGTGTTGCTGATCGATGACATCCAGTTTCTCGCGGGCAAGGAGCGGACGCAGGAGGAGTTCTTCCATACGTTCAACACGCTGCACGAGAGCATGAAGCAGATCGTGATTGCGAGTGACCGGCCTCCGAAAGAGCTTGCGGACTTTGAAGATCGGCTGCGGTCGCGGTTCGAGTGGGGGTTGATCGCGGACATTCAGCCGCCGGACCTTGAGACGAAGGTCGCGATTCTGCAGAAGAAGGCGGAGAGCGAGCAGACTTCGTTGCCGACTGATGTCGCGATGTTCATCGCTTCCAACGTGCGGACCAATGTGCGTGAACTCGAAGGCGCGCTGGTACGGCTGATCGCCTGGTGCAGCATGCATGGCGTGGAGATTACGCTCCCCGTGACGCAGCAGTGCCTGAAGCAGTTCATCGATACTCAGGTGCGCAAGATCACGATCGAGACGATTCAGCGCTCCGTGGCAGAGCAGTTTGGGATGCGGGTCGCTGAGCTGAAGCAGAAGAATAATTCACGGCAGATCGTGGTGCCGCGGCAGATTGCGATGTACCTGGCGAAGCAGCTGACGGAGGCTTCGCTGCCGGAGATCGGACGTCAGTTCGGCGGCAAGCACCATACGACGGTGATGCACTCGATCGCGAAGATCGACGAGCAGCGACGTGCGGATAAGGATCTGAACCGAACGATCAATAAGTTGATGGAGACGTTGAGTTAGACGATCTTTCTAAGACAAGAGATAGGGGCCGGCACGATGCCGGCCTCTTTTCTTTAATCGTCCGCGTAACAAACTCGGGTTGCTGGGTCTACAATTGCGACTCTGGGCCAAAGCTAACAACTACACATTCAAGAGGACACGACTATGAGTACAAGTGCTCCGGTTACGCCGGAACGGATCATGCAGTTTGCCTGGGGCCATACTCCACCCTTGATTCTGGAAGCAGCGATACGGCATCGCGTCTTCGATGTGCTGGATGCAGGTCCAAAGACACTCAAGGAGACTGCAGCCGCAACAGGAGCATCCGAGCGTGGGCTGCGGATCATCATGAATGCTCTGGTCGGGTTGAAATTTTCTTGCCAAGACAGATGGCCAGCGATATGCGTTGACGCCGGAGAGTGAAACGTTTCTTGTGAGCACAAAACCCGCCTTTCACGGGGGCTTCCTGAAGCACACGAGTGAGCAGTTGATTCCGCATTGGCTTCAAGTTGAATGAAGTTGTCAGGACAGGTAAGCCGGCGACGTCAGTCAATCAGGAAGGCGCGGGAAGCGAATTCTTTCAGCAGTTTGTCGCAGACATCTTTCCCTGAGCTATCCCAGCGGCCATGACGCTGGCCAAGCATCTGGCGTTCGACAACACCGGCGCAGCAGGTCCGCGTGCTGGACCTCGCTGCAGGCTCCGGAGTTTGGGGTATTGCGCTGGCGCAGAGCTCCGAGAAAGCGTCACCGTCACGGCGGTGGACTGGATCGGTGTGTTGCCGGCGACGCAGGCCATGGTGGGTCGATTCGGATTGACCAATCGGTTCAAGTTCGTCGATGGCGATTTGAACTCCGCGGACTTCGGACAAGGACACAATGTGGCGACGCTCGGTCACATTCTCCATAGCGAGGGTGAGGTCAAAAGCAAGGCTCTGTTGCGTAAGGTGTTTGGGGCGTTGGCTCCAGGTGGCACCATTGCGATCGCCGAGTTCCTGGTCAACGCAGACCGGACAGGACCGGTCATGCCGCTTCTCTTCGCGGGAAATATGTTGGTCAACACGGACGAAGGCGACACCTTCTCGTTCGAAGAGATCAGCGGATGGCTCGCCGACGCCGGCTTCACCAACGCACGGTTGCTTGAAGTGCCAGGACCTTCGCCGCTCGTCCTTGCGACGAAGCCTTAGCGATGAGGAGGGCGTCGCGATTCCAGCGGCCAAGGATTCGACCGTAAAGACTAGGGGATGATGCGCTCGCGTTTGAGACGGTCGAAGAGTTCCGTGAACGACGACAACGTCGACTGATAGTGGTCGAAGCCGAGCAGTCGGCTTTTGGTCATGTCGTTGACGCATTCGACCTGACGGCCGAGGTCGCCGTCGGTGTGCCACCATGACGCTAGTCGATCGATATTTGATTCGAATAGGTTATGACGCTTTGCCAGTTGCTGCCATACAGGTGCGATGTCCCGCATGCGAGGTTCAAGTGGTGCGATCGGGTCTGGTGGACCGACGGCTTCGACATTGAAGTACGCGGCCAGTTGAGGCCATAGCCAGCGCCAGCGGAAGATTTCTCCGTTGACGACGTTGAAGGCCTGGTTGTGTGCCTCGGGGGTTACCGCTGCCCATTCAAGATGCTGCGCGAGGAGCCGTGCGTCGGTAACGTCAATCAAAGCGTTCCATTGCAGGTGGGAGCCGGGGAAGACGAAGGGTTGGCCCGTCTCGCGGCAGAGGCTCGCGTAGACGGCGAGGGTGACACCCATGTTCATCGCGTTTCCAAGAGCGTAGCCGATCATGCTGTGAGGGCGATGGACGGCCCAGGTGAAGCCGACTCGCTCGGCGGCGGCGAAGAGGATGTCCTCCTGGGTGTAGTAAAAGTTGAGGCCAGGGAGACGTGGATTGTCCTCGCGGAAGGGGGTCTCGGCCGAGGTCTGGCCGTAGGCTTCGAAGGGGCCGAGGTACTGCTTGGTGCCGGTGACGAGAGCTGCGTGTCGGAGGTTCCTCGCGCCCTCGAGTGCGGCGAAGAGGTTTGTCACCATCGCCCCGTTGACGCGGACGTTCTCTGCCTCAGTCGGTTGACGGAGCCAGGTGCAGAGGAAGACGTCGGTAATGTCGAGGCCTTTGAGGGCATTGGTGACCGATATTGAGTCGCAGAGATCGCAGGGAACGGGGTCGAACCGGCTCGATGAGGACGGGTTGCGCGCGAGGCCGTAGACCTTCCAGCCGTTTTCGGAGAGGTGATGGGCTAGATTTCCGCCAGTGATGCCGGTCGAGCCGACGACGAGGGCTGTGCCTTTTTTCTTTTCGTTTGAGGACTGCTGTGTGTCGCGCATTGATTGGACCTGAGAAGTAGATGCGCGACACACACGTTTTGAATCAGCGCAGCAGGTACCTACTTGGGAAGGTAGGCTGCCGGGATGGGCTTGGTGGGGTTCTCGGAGTCCCAGAAGATGTTGACGACCCAGTAGCGGTCTCCGTCTTTGAGGAGTTGGAAGCTATTGATACCGCGGGCGAAGGGGGCGGCATCGTCGAGGTTATGGCGGGATTCATAGGTGCTCCAGACCTGAACGATGTTGCCGAACTGCTCGGTCTCGTTGTGGATTGAGCGCTCGAAGAAACCGTCGTTGGTCATGCGACCACTGCTGCGGGCGATGTAGCCGTCCACAGTAAGCATGACGACGTCGCTGTGGCTCGGAACTCCGGAGCCGACGGATGCTGGTACGGAGGGGATGAGGCGGGCGTCCGGAACAAAGAGGGAACGCATTCGGTCCCAGTCGCGCGGCTGGCCCTTGGCTCCGGAGATGACGCTGTAGACAGCGTTGAGGATAGCCTCGGGAGACTTTACGTCTTCGGGCTTGGCCTTGGGCCAGTCGGGATGGCTGGCGATCGACCCTGCGGGACGGGCGGGAGATGGAGTCGCGGCTGGGGCTGGGGTCTGCGCTGACGCAGCAACGGAGAAGGCGAAGAGACAGAGGGCTACTGGACGGTAGGGTTGCTTCATTGAGGCTCCTTGAGGGATACGAATACTCTACCGCTATGCATGCACGTATCAGGCGGTAACGTTGTGACCTCCTGCGCAGCAGCGGAATGGCGGCGAGATGGCGATGTTCATGAAGGCTTCTTTGCTTTGGGACCGATTATCCTCTGGTGTTAGCCACCGGTGTGAAAAAAGCAGACCGGGTAAGTTCATCATTCTGTTTTGTTTGGTGAATATTCCCACGGTGGGTACCGGATATTCTTAGGAGCGGAGGAGGCTCGGTGTGAAGAAGTGGGATAACCGGGTGGTCGAGGAATCGTACGGGCTTGTCTTCCGCTTTGTGCGCTTTTTCCAATCCAGTTTTCTAAAACTGGACTGAGTCACAAGTCTATGGGCAAGAACAGAATGGGAGGGATATCCACTTTTCAAGCGACAACGGTTACTGCTACTAGTATTTCTTCTTCTTTTATCTTGTTTCTTTAGAAGCAGTAGCGCCTGACCTTGGACGCTTTGGGCAGATGCTGTCATCGCACAGAACCGACCAAGCTTTCCACAAAGAAATCTATCGCGCACAGGGCCGGTTCGACCCTAGAATCAACCTGACGAGGTTGCGGCCGATGTGCACCAAGGGGCTGATTCGGTGTACAGTTTGGCCAGCGACCACGAACTAATTTTTCGGGAGAGACCGACCGTGACGAGTGCGACCCAGGAGCCCCAGATGACCGAGACGACCGCAGTAGCAGCACCAACCGGAAACCTCGAGATCACCGTTTCGCGTGCGGAGCTGCTGCGGGAGCTGACCGCAGCACAAAGCGTCGTCGAGCGGAAGACGACGATTCCAATCTTGTCGAACTTTTTGTTTGAGGCCAGTGACGACAAGTTGACGATCACCGCGACCGATCTCGATCAGAGTTTGCGGACGAGCTGCGCGGCGAAGGTGAAGAAGCCCGGTGCTTGCACAATTCCAGCACGCAAGCTGTACGACTACATCAAGCTGCTGCCCGAGGGTGACATATCGCTGAAGCTGATGGACAACCACTGGGTGCAGATCCGGGCGGGACGTTCGAATACGAAGATGGTTGGAATGGCGAGGGCGAATTTTCCTCAGGTGCCGGAGTTTCCAGCCAGCGGGTCGGTGAAGATTTCCGTGTCCTCGCTAAGGAACATGGTTTCGAAGACGATCTTTGCGATTTCGAATGAAGAGTCTCGCTACACGCTGAATGGCGCATTGATGGTGCTGAAAGCCGAGAGCATGGCGATGGTGGCGACCGATGGCCATCGGCTGGCGCATATCGAGAAGCAGGGCGAGACGCTTGATGGCGTGTCGGGTGAGAAGAAGACGCTGATTCCTCGGAAGGCGTTGAGTGAACTCTCTTCCCTTCTGGGTGCCACCGAGGCCGAGTCGCTGGAGTTTTCCGATGACGACCAGACGCTTTTTTTCAAGGTCGGCGGACGGGTGCTGACCAGCCGCAAGCTGACGGGACAGTTTCCGAATTATGAGGCTGTGTTGCCGCGGGACAACAACAAATTTGTCATCGTGCGCTCGGAAGACCTGATGGGTTCGATCCAACGTGTGGCGCAGTTTGCCGATGAGCGGAGCGGCGCGATCAAGATTCGGCTGGAGCAGAATGAGCTGAAGCTCTCCTCCTCTTCGACCGACGCAGGGGAATCTGAAGACACGATCGAAACGCCTTACAACTACGATCCTCTGGTGGTTGGGTTCAACAGCCAGTACCTGATTGATTTTCTCAAGGCGATTGGGAATACCGGCGAGGTCCGGCTGGAGTTCAAGGACGCGCAGAGCGCGGGCCAGATGCGGCCCGAAGATGCAAATGAGGATGTGAAATACCGGTACATCCTGATGCCGATGCGGATCTGAGTGCTACGACCGACGAAATGATGTGTCAAAACAAGCCGCGGGTCTCAAAGCGTTTGGACGATGCCAAGCATATACGCGATGCGGCCGGATCAAAAGGTAGGCGATGGGTGCCGCGCTGTGGAGTCGCTCAGGATGTATGGGATGTGGCAAACATCTTCGATAATCTCCGGGGCGCCCGTGAGCGTGTGTCCAGGGGAGTCACGGTGTCAGATGTGTTCCAGCAACCGTTGGAAGGGCCTAATTCAGGACACACGGGATCTGAAGCCCGACTGAGGCTGGAAAAGTTGTGAAGATGGAATCGCCCTGCCATTTCAACGGTAGCTAGGGCTCCGCGTAGAACGCATCGCGCGCCTGGACGATAGCGCCCTTATGGTTCGCACGCACCTCCAGTTTGTGCATGCGACCTGCGACAGTGTCCGGTGGCGGAGTGTAATCGAGCTCATACTGCGTGCTCAGGTCCTCTGCAATCCGAATGAAGATTGCCTGTAAACCGAGCGACGGGGAGACTTCAAAGGCGCGGCCACCGGTCCGCTCCGAAAAACGCTTCAGAGTCTCGCGTCCATCCGTGGATGGCAGCGGCACCCCTGTGGGCGCTGAGAAGCTACTCCACGCACTATAAAAAATGGAATACACCTGCACATTCTCCCGCTGTGCCTCTTCAATCGCCTCTTTCAAGGAGTGACGGCTGCCCACGTCGACGCCGTCCGTAAGTAGGATGACCGCCTTACGTCCGTGCACCTTTGAAAGCAACCTGTCGGTGACCGCGAATACACCGTCATGCAGCAACGTTGCGCCGGCTGTTTCCTTGCGCATCCCCAATGCAGAGATGATCAGGTGAATCCTATTCGGATCACTCGTCATACCTTGCAGCTCTGTCACCTCCGCATCAAACTGCACAAAGGCAGCTTGATCCTGTGGGCGCCGCATCATGGTACGAAGAAAGACATCCGAAGCGATCGCCTCATCGCCGATCAGCGTCCGCTGGCTGCGGCTTACATCCACCATCAGCACAATATTCAGCGGCAAATCGTCGCCGCGGCTGAAGTAGCGTATGGGCTGCTCCTTTCCATCCTGTTTCAGCGTGAAGTCATCTTTCGTCAGGCTCGTGAGAGCTGTTCCATCCTTCGCCTTCACCACAGCGGAGACCGCGACTACCTTCGCTGAGACACGAAGCGTCATAGGAGCCTCCGGGACCGTCTGCGCGAGACACGCGATGGAAGTCACCAATAGAGCTGTCGTTGTCACCGCAATACGCATCACACCTCGCGCCCTCTCTCGCCGATAAACAACACAGAACCATTACAAGTAGAAACAGCAGATGCAAGCTTAAGAACGCCCTGTCCACGATAACGCTGCTGCCATTCGACTGCATCCCCACTCGCCCTGCCACGTCTCAACAATGTCCAGGCCAACACTTCTGTCATACATAAGTACTGACCTTTGATTTGTCCTCCTTCTAGGCCTGCCAAGGGCCCGTGCCAACGTGATCAAACGGAGACGGTAAGAACATCGAGGCCGAGGGAAACCTTATTATGGAGCCAAATGAAGATATTGGATTGGCTGGTGCTCTGCATCTACTTCCTAGTCATGATCGGGATGGGTTTTTGGGCGCGTGCCAAAGTCAAGACTGCCAGTGACTTCTTCACCGCGGGGGGTGCGATGCCCTGGTGGCTCTCCGGCATCTCGCACCATATGTCCGGATATAGCTCCGCAGTCTTCGTCGCCTACGCCGCCATCGCGTACACGGCGGGCTTCAGCATCTACATCTGGTGGGCCTGCTCCATCGGCACTGCACTCATTGTCGGCTCCAATGTGTTTCCTGGCCGCTGGTCGAGACTGCGTCAACGATTAGGCATCATCTCGCCGCTCGAGTATCTGGTGGCCCGCTATGATCTCCCCGCGCAGCAGGTGCTCGCCTGGAGCGGCGCTCTCCTTAAGATCTTCGACGTAGGCGCTAAATGGACCGCCGCAGCTATACTCCTCCAGGTTTTCGCCGATGTTCCTGCCCTCTGGGGAGTCCTGCTCACCGGCTCCGTCACCGTCGTCTACTCCGTCGTCGGAGGACTCTGGGCCGACGCCCTCACTGACATGAGTCAGTTCATCATCCAGGCCATCGCCGGTACCGTCATGCTCATCGCCGTCCTCGCTCGACTGGGCGGTATCTCTGCCATATGGACCATATGGGACAGACTCCCCGCAAGCCACTCCCGCCCCTTCGTTGGTGAATACACTCTAGCCTTCGCCATCGTCTACCTGCTCATCAATTTCCTTTCCTATAATGGCGGCACCTGGAATCTCGCTCAACGCTTCATCGCTGCCCATACAGCAGCCGCCGCTCGCAAGGCCGCCCTCCTTTCAGCGAGCCTCTATCTGGTCTGGCCCCTGGTGCTCTTCTTCCCCATGTGGGCATCGCCGCTGCTGCTTCCTCACCTCGTAGATCCATCGCAGTCCTATGCACTCCTCACCAAGGCCCTGCTACCGCAAGGCCTCATTGGATTGGTGCTAGCTGGTATGTTCGCCCATACCATGGCTATGACTTCTTCCGACGCAAACGCCATCTCTGCCGTAGTAGTCCGCGACATCCTGCCCGCCCTGCGCAAAGACCGCCAACGTCCCAGCGACCGTATCCAACTGCTTTCCGGCCGAATATGCACCTTGCTCTTCCTCTCCCTTAGTATGTGCATCGCGCTTACCGCCGACCACTTTGGGGGAGTCATGGGCCTCGTCATCCTCTGGTACGGAGCGCTCCTCGGTCCAATCGCGATCCCCATACTTTTTGGTATGTTGAATGTCTTCCGCCGCTCAGGCGCGAACGCAGCCATCGCCTCGTGGGCCGTGGGTGCCATCGCCTTCGGCCTCATCAAATTCGTATTCTCTGTCCAGATCGCGCTTCTCCCTGGAGATCTCACCACCACGATCACAGTCGCAGGCCCAGTTCTCAGTTCACTAGCCGTCTTCATCGGAGTTGGCCTTTTCTGGCCAGCGAAAAAGCCCGCTGCAGACCTCCTCCTGAAACTCATTAACGACGAGTACGTTTCCCCGACCGCTTCACAAGCCACATAATCGTCTGAGGAACCTAAACCATGCGACCAAGCATGATCGAGAAACCCGCCCCCCTCCCCTTCGTCGCCAAATCGCGCGCGGCGATGGGACAAAAAGCAGCCGAAGATATCGCCTACGAACTACGCCGCCGTCTGCAATCCCAGAAAGGCGTTCACATGATCTTTGCGGCGGCCCCCAGTCAATCCGAGATGCTCACCGCACTCATCCTCATGCCTGACGTCGACTGGTCGCGCATCACTGCCTTTCATATGGATGAGTATCTTGGCTTGGCCTCGGAGGCTCCTCAGCGCTTCGGCTTATGGCTGCGCCGCACCATCTTCGACCGCCTTCCGTTCGCCGCTGTCCACCTGCTCGAACCCGGCACCGCTCCCGAAGCAACCGCAGCCGAATACGCAGATAAACTGGCTGCGTCTCCGATTGATATCGTCTGCTGCGGCATTGGCTCGAATGGCCACCTCGCTTTCAACGACCCTCCTGCAGACCTCAACGATCCCTCCGACGTGAAAGTCGTGACATTAGACACCGCCTGCCGCCAGCAACAAGTCGACGATCGCTGCTTCGAGCGCTTCGACGACGTCCCTACCCACGCGCTCACTCTCACCATTCCACGTCTGCTCGCAGCCGACCGCATCTTCTGCTGTGTCCCCGGCGCTTTCAAGAAAACTGCTGTACGCCGCACTCTGCAGGATCCGATCAGCGGCTTAGTCCCTGCGACGGCCCTCCGTACACATTCCAACTGGTCGCTCTATCTCGACGAGGATTCAGCAACCGATTTGGCACGTCCAGAGGCGCGATGACCTCCATCAGCGGCCGAGACCCTCACACCGGACGCAATATCGAAGTCGTCATACGCGACGGCGTCATCGCCGCCGTTACCGACGTTCCATCGGCCGATCCCGAATGGCTCTCAACGGGCCTCATCGACCTCCAGATCAATGGATACCAAGGCTTCGATCTCAACGCCGACAATTTAACTCCCGACACCGTCATCGACCTCTCCCGCAGCGTGCTCGCTACCGGCGTAACCACTTTTCTCCCAACCATCATCACAGCGTCAGAAGAGAAGATAATAGCCTGCCTCCGCGCGATCTCCGCAGCGCGGCAACTCAATTCCCCACTCCAGCATTTGATCCCCGGCGCCCATGTTGAAGGCCCGTACCTCTCTCCTGAAGCTGGTCCTCGCGGTGCTCATCCCCGCGAACACATTCGCCCGCCATCGATCGCCGAGTTCGACCGCTGGCAACAGGCCTCCGGCGATCTCGTCAAACTGGTCACCCTGTCTCCACACTTCGATGGAGCGCCGAACTTCATTGCAGCGCTGCGCGACCGAGATGTCCTCGTATCCATCGGCCACACTCACGCCTCACCCGAGCAAATCCATGCAGCAGTCGACGCCGGAGCAACACTATCAACCCACCTCGGCAACGGCGTCGACGATCCGCTACCCCGCCACCCTAACCTCCTCTGGACGCAACTAGCCGAAGACCGCCTCACCGCAATGTTTATCGGTGACGGTCACCACCTACCCAACGACACTCTCAAGGTCATGCTCCGAGCAAAAGGCCTCGACAGGGCAATCCTGGTATCCGACGTGGTGGCTCTCGGCGGTATGCCGCCCGGTCGGTATGAAACTCCTGTAGGCGGCCTCGTCGAGCTAACCCCTGACGGACGCCTCAGCCTGCACGGAACACATTTTCTCGCCGGCTCTGTCGTTCCGCTCAAAGACGCTGTAGCGTACCTGGCCACAACATATCTCTCGCTTAGCGAATCCCTACGGCTTGCGACCCAAAACCCCGCACGCTTCCTGGGCCGCACAGGGAAGCTTCAGGTCGGAGCCCCTGGTGACCTTGTCCGCTTCACTTGGGAGTCGACCGAAGGAATTCAAATTGAATCCGTTTTGCTTCAAGGCACGCAAGTGGGAAGATGAGAATAAACGCTAGCGATGAGAGCCGTCAGAAGTCTCCGCATTCGTAACGAAGAGTCGGGCTTTTCGTCAGTAGTCGTGCCTACCCCGTGTACTTGTCGGCGCTTACACAGCCTTCGATTGGGGAGTAAGAAGATGGACTTGCTCTCTCAGGGCTCGAACGACGGGGGCGCGTCGTCAGTGTTGGTTCCCCATTGTTTGTTGGGAGTTGTGCTCAGGGTGAAGTCGAGGGTGCCGCCGTGTTCGACGAAGCTTTCCGGTAGCCAGGTTTTGGTGGTGGGCTTGCCGTTCAACTTGAGGCTTTGTATGTAGGGTGCGTTGGTGTCTGAGCCGCTGGCGTGGATGATGATGTCGCCGGCGGGGCGGCGGATGTGGATGGTGCGGAAGAGGGGGCTACCGAGGACAAGCTCCGCGCGGCCGGGGATCTGCGGATACATGCCGATGGCGGACCAGACGTACCAGGAGGACATCTCGCCGAGGTCGTCGTTGCCGGGCATGCCTTTGGGGGTGTTGGTCCAGATGGTGTTGAGGACCTTGCGCACGGCTTCCTGAGTCTTCCAGGGCTGGCCGAGGAAGTCGAAGAGCCACGGGGTTTCGATTGAGGGCTCGTTGTTGAGCTCGGCGTGGAGGCCGCCGGACTGCGTGACGGCCAGGCTACCGTCGGGGTTATAGAAGAAGGCGTTGAGCCGCTGGTTTGCCTTCTCCTTGCCGCCGAGCATAGCGAACAGGCCGTTCGCATTGAACGGGACCATCCATAGGTACTGCGCTGCGCTGCCTTCGACGAATCCTTCGGTAGCTGCCGGGTCAAATTTGGGCCAAGTGCCGTCGGCGTTGCGGTTCTGGATGTAGCCACCTTCGGGCGTGGCCTGCGGGTTGAAGATGTTCTTCCAGTACTGGGCGCGACCGAGGAAGAGGCGGTGGTTGGTGTTGTCACCCATGCGGCGGGCGAGCTCCGACAGGGCGAAGTCAGCGGTGGCGTCTTCGAGGGTGTCGGCGGCGGGTCCCCAGGCGTTGGCGCCTACGGGAATGTAGTTGAGCTTGAGCCAGAGATCGAGCGAGGGGCGCTGGCCGACGCATTCGACGGGGCAGCCCTCTTTGCTGAGGTCGTGCGCGGTGGGTACGGTGGCTGCCAGCAGGAGAGATTTGTAGGCGGCTTTGGCGTCGAAGTTGGTGCCGCCGAAGGCGAGGATGGCGGCGACGGAGGGAGGTGCGGGGTCGCCGTTCATGACGTGCGTGATTCCGGAGTTGTGGGTCCAGCGGTCCCACTCGCCGCCGTTCTGGTTGGCCTGGTTGAGGAGAGACTGGGCGAAGTCGCCGGCGATGCGAGGTTCGAGCAGCGTGAGTAATTGTAACTGTGATCGGTACACATCCCAGCCGGAGAAGGTGCTGTACTGCGCCGTCTGGGGAGCGGTTACGGTGTGGACCTTTCCGTCCATGCCCATGTAGCTGCCATCAACGTCACTGTAGAGGTTTTCCCCCATCAGGGTGTGGTAGAGGGCCGTGTAGAAGACGACTTGCTCGTCGTGCGTGCCTCCTTCGATCTGGATGCGGTTTAGGGCATCGCTCCAGGCGGCGTGTGCTTTCTTGCGTACGGTGTCGAAGGGAGTCCCTATGGGGTTCTCGGCGCGGAGGTTGGCCTCGGCGTTGGCCTGGCTCACGTAGGAGATACCGACGCGCACACCAACGTTCGCCGATTTCGAGGTGTCGAGGACGACCCATCCACCTGAGCCTTTGCCGGGTGGGACAAATCCTTTGGGGCCGTAGGTGGTGCCCCCCTCGGCCTCGGTGGTGTTGGGGCGGACCGCGGAGTTCTGCCATGTGCCTGTGCTGAGGATGGGGGTGTCGAAGTGCGCAACGAAGTAGAGGGTGTAGTAGCTCCGGCGGTCGGCGGTGCCGAGGTAACCGCAGAAGTTGCCGCTGGTGACGGAGCCGGAGACGATGCGGTTGGCAGCGTCGATCTTCACGTGCGCATCGGTGCTGCCGGTCTCGGAGTTGGCAGTGCGCACGAGGATGATGGCCGGCTTGCCTGCTGGATAGGTGAAGCGTCCGGAGCCGGTACGGAGGGTGGTAGTGAGCTGAGTGGTGACGCCGTTCTCGAGCTTGACCCTGTAGTAGCCGGCTTGTGCGGTCTCATCGCCGTGGGAGAAGGTGCTGCCGTAGATCTCGGCGCGCAGATCGTCAGCGGGCGATGAGGTGACCTCGCCAGTGTAGGGCATGAAGGGGATGTCGCCGCTCGCGCCAGCGCAACCCGTGCCCATGAGGTGCGTGAGTGAGAATCCGCTGATGCGGTTGGAGGTGTACTCATAGCCGCCTGGAGCTGCCGGGCGTCCGGGATCGTCTCGCATCGATCCTGGCACGCCCTCCACCTGCTGGCGCGGGCGATTGCGCGGTTCTTCAGGGCTCCAAGCAAGCATGCCGAGAGGGAGGGTCGCGCCGGGATAGTCGTTGCCGCCGTTGGTTGTTCCGATGAGCGGATTGACAAGTGCGGCTGGGTCGGCTGCGGCGGCAGTCTGCGCGGCTGTGGTGCCCACCATCAAGACCAGCAAACCCGCCGACCACGCGGCTCTGCGGTTTATCAAACTGAGCTTGTGCATCATGACTCCTGTCAGGATCAGCGCGGGGAGGAATCACCGCCGCCCTGGTGGCATTGTAGAGGGCGCAGAAAGTTCGGCCGAGGACGCAGGAGTCTCCTTATTTCGGAGGAGAGGATTTCATGGCCTGGCGGATCTTCGCCTTCGTCGGTGCAGTATTTTGCAGTCGAGCTGGAGGAAGACCGAGGTATACGGCTTGGTCATGGTGATTTTGAGGACGAGAATCTTGTAGTCCTTGCCGGCCTCGCTGATGTTGAGGCTGCGGTACTCGGTTCGCGTTGCCCACAAGATTGATATACGAATCAAGAGACGCGGGCCTCGAAGTAGAAAAGGAAAATAGTACCGTGCGTCATGTGACCGAACTCCGGGCCAGCGACGCATTCCAGTTTCCAGGCGAAGCCCGAACGGGAGCGAAATGATCAAAATCCAGTCCCGCCGCGCTGCACGAAACTGTATATCGACTTTCGTGGAACTGAGTTAACTCGACCGAGGAACCAAGGTGGACCGAGAGAACACGTTGTATGTACTTTCTGAAAACTTGGTTCACTGGCTTCCGGATGGTGGCTCCGAGTTTCTAGGCACTGACGGTCATTACCAGAGTTGTTCAGCCGCTTGCTAGCCTGCCGTCAATTTCCAAGTTGTATTTTCACTCACAGTCGCCGCGCCTCAGCTCAATACTTGACACCCTGGTCATCCTAGGCGAACACTGCCCACGACTCGAACAGGAACTCCCGCCAGGTCAACCCGTTTGCCTTGCCGGTTTTATATTGTCCTTCTTGTAGCCGAAGGCTTACCAGCCTAAATCGTTCCTATGGCTAAACGACTCGGCATGAAATTCCGGCAAAGTCGGACTTTCCGCAACTTCACCCTGTATATGGTCGTAGTTTCCCAAAACCCCGCCTTCAAGGAACTACGGGACGTCACTTGTCCGAGATGCCGACTTTTCATCCAAGTGGAAAGGTACCCACCGGAAATCAGGTTGTTCTTGAATGCCACCAAAGTCGATTTCGGTAAACTACTGGGTGTCTATGTTGTGCTCTTCTTCATCGTTGCCCAGATTGTTGCTAAGTTGCAATTTAATCAATCACCCAGTAAACCGATATGGGCTGGCGGGACCTTCGTCGTGGTTGGTGGTTTAATCATGACGCTTTGGAAAGCGAGCTAGCGTTCTCATTAGTAATGGTAAGCCTCGACGGAGATGTTCTCCTCCATTGCCAACGCCGATTCTTATTCCCGAAGAACCAGAACATTCGACCGGAATCAGCCATCGCCTGAAGAGCCAGGAGGTACTTGATGAAAGCATTGATCTTTCGCGAGACCGGTGAACCGAAGAGCGTATTGAAACTGGAAGAGATCCCTACGCCGCTTTTATCCCCCGGCGAAGTGCTCGTCCGAGTGCTGCTGAGCCCGATCAACGCATCCGACCTGCACATGGTGCGCGGGCGCTATGGCTATCAGCCGGAGTTGCCGGCCAGCCCGGGCATTGAAGGCGTGGGGATTGTGGAGGCCCTAGGTCCGGGCGTGCAAGGTCCGATGGTCGGAACTCGCGTAGTTTTCGTTGACACGTGGAACACCTGGCGCGAGCAGATCGTGTGCCCAGCGGACAAACTCGTGCCCGTTCCAGGACGGCCTGGACGATTCGGCCGCCGCCGCTTCCTACATCAATCCTTTGACGGCATGGGCATTGACCATATCAGCTCACAACCTCAAGGAGGGCGACTGGCTTCTCCAGACGGCGGCTGCATCCAGCGTGGGGAAGTTCGTGCTTCAACTGGCGCAGCAACATCGATTCAAGACAATCAACATCATCCGGCGGCGCGAGCAGGAGTCAATCATACGCAACCTCGGAGGCGATGAGGTCATCTGCACAGCCGATGAGGATCTCAGGTCACGCCTGCAGGAATTGACCGCGGGCAAGGGCGTTGAACGAGCGATTGACTGCGTTGCGGGTGAACTTGGCGCTGAGATTGCCCGCAACCTCGCTCCCGCTGGAACCATGCTTGTGTATGGAGCCCTTTCCAGTCATCGGCAGACGGACCCCGCGAAATTCACCATGCCGCTCTTCGCTCCGCGTTTGATTTATTCGACAGCGACGGTTCGCGGCTGGTGGCTTCCGCGTTGGGTGCCTTCGCAGCCGCTCGCCGAAGTGCGGGCAGCGACGAGAGATCTTCTCAGCATGTTATCGAAGGGAGCACTTACGCCGCCAGCGACTGTGCGGTATTCAGTTGAAGACTTCCAAGAGGCAGTAAGCCTCGCCGATGGTGAGGCAGGACAGGAAAAGGTCTTGCTGGATTTCTCCGATTAATCTGTTGAGAGCTCCCCTGACTACGGCCAATGTCCGGCGATTCTCCGAGGTCGAATCTCAATTCCTGACAACAGGGTTTAGCGTAAATCGACGGCTCCGGTTCCTAGAGCGAAGAGACACCCCATCGAATTCCCAGAGCACTCATTTTTATCATGCCATCCGCAACTCTAGGAGGCGCTTTTGAGGAAACGCCCAAAGTGCGCTCTTCCAATAGCCTTTCGAGCAAGATTTTTGTGGTTGGCCAGTCCTTCATCGTGATAAGGTGCTCTGAGCCATAGCGCTGCAGCATTATCCTTCGCAGAGGCCACTGAAAGAGCCTCTCAGAATGCTGTGTTGACATGTTGATACCCACCTAATTTTTTTCCCGAACAATTTCTAATAAAGGGAAGAACGTTTTCTCGTTTCGATTCAACGGAAACACTATCGTCAATTGAGTTTATGCCGAACGCTCTCTAGAATCTCATCCGAAAGTCGTGAATCTTTTACCGCGCGTGCCAGCACGACTCCGCCTAATAACGCGGCTGTCTGAAAGATGGCGTCTTCACGGTCGCCGCCGCTTGCGGCGAGAATCTCTTCGAGTCCTCTCTCGAACGTTGCCTTGAGTTCAGGTGTAGAGCGAGCTACTTCAGAGCCCAGTGCAGCCATAGTGCAGCCATACCCTGGATTATCCCGGTGTCGGACAGCCAGGTAACGTGCAGCGTACGCACGTCTACCCTTTTTTGTTGCGCCGTCGCTTTGAGCGCGGTCTCTGGAGACTTCCTGGCCGTACGCAACCGCAGCCTCCTGAAGCTCTTGCTTGGAGGTGAAGTGCGCGTAGAACGCGCCATGTGTAAGGCCTGCGGCCTTCATTACCTCGCCCACAGTGACGTTTTCGAATCCCCGTTCGCGGAAGAGGCGCGAGGCCTCTTTCACAATGAGTTCATGCTTGGCGGCAGTTTCTTTGGCTGGGTAACGCATTTTTTCTGAATCCCCCATTCATGATGGCCATCATATCAAATTGTATGACGCTCGTCATAGATGGGTACAGGGAGGAAACATGGCTACTATCCACCTTCACCAGACAACATCTCTTACGCCCGAGCAGTACATCGCTGGTCTTACCGATTTTGGGCCGGGCCGATCAGCGCTGTTCGGAAACAGCGCCAACGAATATCTCAAAGTGCATGAACTTGGCCATGCCCAAGCTGACGTCACCGAAGGATCCGGAGGCGTGTGGGAGCGGCTGCATTACGACTGGTCCGATCCGAACAATGTCGTCCTCACCACCACAGACTCCAACATATGGGGCGGAGCCTCTGGCCATGACTACACATTTGTTCGTCATTCCGACGGTACCACCGACATTGACGTTGTGGTCACACGCGAGGGTAAAAACCTCAAAGGACACCTGCTCGGTTTCGTCCTCGAAACCATTGGCAGGAGCGTTCTGGAGAAGGCATTCGTAAACAGCATTAAGGCGATTGAAGCGAGGAATGGCATAGTGACGCAACCGAGCGCGGCATGAGCCGCAAAATCTGAGCCACGCGCCGAAATAGCCACGGTAAACTCATTTGGTCATGATCGCAGTAGTCAGAGTCTCATTGAGGACTTCAGGATAATGCGCTCATCGACCTATTCAGATCGCCTCGATGAGCGAAGCGGCGATTTGTAATCGTTCGAGACTGGGCCGCAATCCGACCTCCGGATCGCAGACAATTTAGGAGTCAAGTAATGAGAGGCACGTCTCTTGTGTACATGCCGCTCCCGAAGACTGAAGACCAGCCAACGACTTTATTCCGACCATAAAAAATGCTTTAGACGCGTCTTTTGTTTGAAAGTTTCGATTAGAATAAAAAAATACAAGACAAGGTCGTCCCGAATGTGTGGAATTGCTGGTTTTACCCACGCTGGCAATGTTTTTTTGCCAGAACGAATCCACCAGGCGGTTTCGTCCGTCGCCCATCGCGGCCCCGATCAGCAAGGTATTTGGCAAAACGAAACTGTTTCCCTTGGCGCCACGCGGCTAAAGGTGATCGACCGATCCGCCGGATCTCAACCCATGAGTTCTGACGGCTTTACGCTGGTCTTCAACGGCGAGATTTACAACTACGTCGAACTCCGCGACCAGCTTATCGGCCTCGGTCACCAGTTCACTACCGCCTGCGACACCGAAGTCGTCCTTCACGCTTTCATTGAGTGGGACACAGCCTGCATCGAAAAACTGCGCGGAATGTTCGCCTTCGCTGTGTGGGGGGAATCCCGTCAGCGACTGGTTCTGGCCCGCGACCGCATGGGAATTAAGCCGCTCTACTACACCCGCCGCGGACGCGACATCTACTTCGGCTCTGAGATGAAGACGATCTTCTGCCACCCTGAGGTTGGCCGCAGCATCGACCTGAATGCACTGGACACTTACCTTGGCCTCAACTACGTCCCTGGAGCGCACACACTAGCCGCGGGCGTTCTCAAGCTACTGCCCGGGCATTTTCTCACCTGGCACGATGGAGAAATCTCTTCGCACTGCTACTGGCAGGCAAACCCACTCGCTCAGAGTCCTCTTCCCACTCTCGAAGACTCTACCGCGCAGCTCGACCAGCTCCTGACACAAGCAGTCAAAGAGCATCTCATTGCCGACGTGCCCGTCGGAGTCTGGCTCAGTGGGGGTATCGATTCTTCGACGATACTCCACTACGCGAGTCAGCAGGCCAGCACGCAGCTGAAGACCTTTTCGATTACCTTCAACGGCCGCGAGTTCGACGAGGCGCGGTATGTTCGCGAGATGGCGGCACGTTACGCGACTGACCATCATGAGCTTGACCTAGGTCCCGCAACCGTCACACCGGAATCGATCATCGAGCTTGCCTACTACTCCGACGAGCCCAACGCAGATGCCGGAGCGGTCCCTGTCTGGCACCTCTCGCGAATGTCGGCCAAAGACGTGACGGTTGCTCTGAGCGGCGAAGGCGCCGACGAGCTCTTCGGGGGCTATATCACCTATCTTGCCGACCGCTACGCGCGCCGCGCCCGCATTGTCCCTCGCGCTATCCGGCGGCTCTCCCTGCGCTCCGCAAACAGGTTGCGGGCCTCCAACAAGAAGATCGGCCTCGACTACAAACTGCAGCGCTTCCTGCATGGCACCTTGCTCGATGAACGCAGCTCGCACATCTTCTGGAACGGAACCTTCTCCCGCGATCAGCGCCGCCAGCTCATGCTCTCGCATGACGACTCCCACCTGCTTAAGCTTCTCGCAACCATTCCGGCGCGTGGAGACGTCCGCCGCTTCATGGCATTCGATCAGGCTTACTACCTGCCCGATAACCTGCTCGCTAAGGTTGATCGAATGAGCATGGCCCACTCCCTCGAAGTTCGTCCAGCTTTCCTCGATCACCGCATCGTCGAATTCGCTGCCAGACTTCCGGCGAACCAATGCATTCAAGGTCGCACGCTGAAGATTCTTCTCCGTAATCTGATGAAGGACAAGCTGCCGCAGAGCGTGCTCGCCAGGAAAAAACAGGGACTCGACATCCCGGTACACGATTGGCTGCGCGGTCATTTGAAGCCGCTGCTTCTGGACACCCTCAACCGCAAGAGCGTAGAAGAATCTGGTCTCATCTCGTGGACTCATCTTCAATCTGTGCTCGATCTGCACATGCAAAGAAAGGCGAACTACGGGTATCACCTATGGGGCATGCTGATGCTGTTTCTTTGGATCGAACAATGGAAGATTCAGAGCCCTCGGGATATTCAGGCGCTCGAGGATTTCTCCGCCGTTTCCGCGTAGATTTACTTGTTCTCCTCGTCTCCTGCTGCATCTTTCTACCCCTGGTCATCAGTCCGCCGCACCTCATGGACGACGTGGACGCCGTTCAAGCGCAGATCGCCCGAAACATGCTTCAGAGCGGAGACTGGGTCACCGCACGCCTGGACGGTATCGCGTATCTCGAAAAATCACCGCTTATCTACTGGATTATGGCTACGTCGTTTCGCGTCTTCGGCGTCCACGACTGGGCCGCGCGCCTCCCGCTCGCTTTCATCAACATCGCTCTGTGCTGGGTCACAGCGCGCTTTGCCATGTGGGCCTTCGGGCGCCGCGCGGGCATATACTCGGGCACGATTCTCGCCACGTGCATTGGAATATTTCTCTTCACCCGCATCCTCATCCCGGACGCCGCTCTCACTCTCACCATCGTCGTCGCACTCTGGTCGTTCCTCCGGCTGCTCGATCCCTCCGAACTCCGGCGCACACGCTGGTTCTTTGCCCTCTACATCAGCCTCGCCTGCGGCCTCCTCCTCAAAGGATTGATCGCCGTTGTCTTTCCGATCGCCATCGCGACGATCTATCTCCTCATCACGCGCGAAGTGTCGTTACGCGACCTGGCAAAGCGCCTCCGATTCTTATCCGGCGTTGCGCTGGTCCTGCTTATCGCCGCACCCTGGCACATCCTCGCCACCATTCGCAACCCGCCATACTTCGACTGGACCATGCACAGCGGCCCTGGCAACTATCACGGCTTTTTCTGGTTCTACTTTCTCAACGAGCATCTGTTCCGGTTTCTGAATCTGCGCTATCCCCGCGACTACAACACCGTCCCGCGACTGTGGTTCTGGCTCCTGCACTTCGTCTGGCTCTTTCCCTGGAGTCTGACCTTCATCGCAGCCTTTCGTCATAGCTACCGGCCCATCAGCCGCGAGGGCAAAGTGCGGCTTCTTGCCCTCATTTGGATCGGTTTTGTCTTGCTCTTCTTCACCCTCTCGACGACGCAGGAGTATTACTCACTTCCCATCTATCCGGCGCTCGCCATGCTGTTGGGCAGCGACCTTGCCATTCGCGAGAGGTATCCACGAGCCGCGCGCATCATCCTGACCGCGATCCTCGGCCTCAGCCTCTCCGCCGTCGCCTTCCTTCTTGCCTACAATGCGCACACGCCAGTCCACGGAGATATCTCGAACGCACTGACCCAAAACCCGGACATGTATACCCTTTCGCTCGGGCACATGAGCGATCTCACCTTCCGATCCTTTGCTTATCTTCGTCTGCCTCTGGTTCTCGCCGGCTGTGGACTGCTGATCGGAATCGTTGCTACCCTCCGCGCTCGGCGTACCGGCGCAATCGTTGCTGGACTAGCTCTCATGATGATTGTCTTTATCCAAGCGGCCCGCCTCGCACTCGTCGTCTTCGATCCATATCTCAGCTCTAAACCGCTGGCCGACGCCCTCACTCGCGCTGAGCCCGGAATCCTGATCGAAGGAGACGCGTACTATGCCTTCTCGTCGGTCTTCTTCTACACCAACAAAACTGCGCTACTCTGGAACGGCCGCAACAACAATCTCGAATACGGATCCAATGCCCCGAACGCCGCACAGATCTTCATCGACGACGGCGCACTGAAGAGCCTGTGGTTGGGGGACCGACGCGCTTACCTCCTCATCTACGGCACCGATCTGCCTCACTTAAAGGACCTGCTCACCAACCAACCAAAGATAGTCGCATACAGCGGCGGTAACTACCTTCTCACCAACCAATGAACTGCCTACGCCGGCTTACAAGTGCCAAGCGCACAGAGAAGTTTAGCTATGTGGGCTGTTATCGCCTGTTCGTCAAACATGCACCGTGCAAATCGACAAGCATCCTTACACCATAGCGCGGTTGCGCCGCGCAATTTCCGCGGTACTGAACTCTTCATCGCGCCCGAGTTCTGGGCGCCCGTGGTGAATGTGCCCGAAGTTGCCGGCTACGATCCGTTGGATTCGCGCAACAACCATTACGCCGGGATAAGCGGCCATTTGGAACCCGGGGTGCTTTTCTAAGCAGATTGGGCAAGCCATTCGTCGAACCGAATCTTTCCGAGGCTGGCGCTGTTTTCCGGAACGAGTTCGCGTTCGGTCAGCTTGATGCCGTAGTACCGCGCCTGCGGGTCAGAGACAACTTTTCGTGGATCCTTGCGTGAGGCCAGACCATGTCGTATGAGCTCATCGAGGCGGAACTGTTCCGGTCCTCCTACTTCTACGGTGCCATTTACGGGTGAGCCCACTGCGATGCGAACTATCGCACTGGCGACGTCGTCAGCGGCCATGGGTTGGATCAGCGCAGGTGGCAGGTGTATCTCATTGTCTTTGGTGGAGAGGTCGGCAATGCCCTTGACGAACTCGTAGAACTGCGTCGCGCGAACGATGGAGTAGGGGATGGAGGAGGCCTTGATCAGGTTTTCCTGAGCGATCTTGGCGCGGAAGTAGCCGCTTTCGAGCAAACGTTCCGTTCCTACGACGGACAACGCAACGTGATGTCCTACGCCCGCGGTCGCCTCGGCAGCGAGCAGATTGCAAGTTGAGGTCTCAAAGAAGTTCATCACAGCCGCGTCTTCCCACGAGGGGGAGTTCGATACGTCGACGACGACCGATGCGTCCTTGAGCGCTTCGGCCAGCCCTTCGCCCGTCAGCGTGTTGACGCCGGAGTTGGGTGATGCTGCTACGGCTTCGTGTCCGTGCTCACGAAGTTTGTTGACGAGTTTTGATCCGATGAGTCCGCTGCCGCCGATGACTACGATTTTCATGACTAAGTCCTTTCGTCATGCTCTGAGACGAGCACGTTGTAAATCCGATCTCTCGGAGAGAAGTGATGGAATTCTCAATTCCGGGTCAGCCGTAGAGGCTACTTCACCGGAATCAGAACAGGCGCATCTTTGTCTTTGACCAGGAACACGATAAATTTGGCCGGTTTGGTATTGCTGGCGTTGTGGCCGACGATGTGAACATCGTTGGTCCCTTCGTAGAAGGTTTGTCCGGGTCTAAGAGTGACCTGCTTCCTACCCTTGACCTGCATCACAATGGAGCCTTCGAGTACGTAGAGAAACGCGTGAGCATTATGCCGATGAATGGGGTCCGCGCTGCCCGGCGGATATTCCACCATGATCATCAGGCCTTCTTTGCCAGGGTATTCCGCTAAATCTTTCGACATAAGCGGAGTGACCTTGGCCTCCTGGGCCATGAGGGGGCCCGGCATAAGGCACAGCAGCATCAGGGTTGTTTTCAAGATGGGTTTCAAGCTAGACTCCTTTCTCCATAAGCAGATTGCAGTGCGGGCTTATGTGTCAGCAAGGACATGGCAGCGGAGTGTTTTGTGACAGGATTTTCTGACCTTGTCCTGACCACCCAGACGACTATATGCCGAGATCGAATAGCTCGTACATGGCGGCATCCTCAAACTTCTATGAATTTAAAGACGGTGCCCATGGAGAATATAGCCAAAATTCAGCGGCAGCCGCAATACCGCATCCAGCTTCGCGATTCTTCCCTGGCGGCCCTCACAAACGCTGACGAGAAGCGCGTTTACCGGTACTGATCCATAGAGCAAACAAAATCGTAGAAAACTCTGGGGATTTGGCTATTCGTTGCGTAAGGCGTGCATAGGGTCGGTGGCGGCTGCGCGGCGTGCCGGCATCCACGAAGCGAGCAAGACAACAACGAAGAGGAGAAGCGTTACGAGACAAGGCACAAGGGGGTCGTACCAATCGGTTCGGTACAGGCTGCTAAGCAGAAGCCGAGACGCGAACGTCGAAAGAGCAAGCCCGCAGAGGCAGCCGGCAACCGCGATTCTGGCACCCCGCGAAAGCACCAGGTTCGTGATCTGTGAACGACTCGCTCCCAAAGCCATGCGAACCCCGAATTCGGAGCTGCGCTGAGCGACCAGGTACGAAATCACACCAAAGATTCCAACAGAAGCCAGCAGCAGGGCGGTAACCGCAAAAGCGCTGAGCAGAACAAGCGTAAAGCTGCGCTGGGCAAGCGATTCTGAAATCAGTGATTGCAGAGTAGCCTCTTCGTAAAGTGGCAGTTCGCTGTCCACTGACCAGACCTGTCCGCGGATGGCCGACAGAAGTTCAGGGCGTGCAGACTGGCCGCGAAGAAGGAAAGCAGTCTTGCCGCTGACTCCGCTTTCGATCTGGAACATGTCGAGGTAGATCATAGGTGGCGGATCTGTGTCGAGTGACGAAACGTGCACGTCTGCGGCCACGCCGACAATTGTGAAGGTTGCGCGGTCACCCCACTGGAAGCGTTGCCCGATTGGATTCCGACCAGCGAAATACTCACGACTTAGAGCTTGGCTGATGATGGCGACAGCCGGAGAGTCGCGGCGATCTTCGAAAGTGAAGTCGCGGCCCGCAACAAGGGTAATGCCCATCGCATGAAAGTAGCCCGGACTGACAAGCGAATTCTCGGCCGAGTGAAAATCATCTCGTGCCGCATGTTCCAGACGAAATCCAATTTGACGCGTATCACTCAGCGGCAAGTGGCTCGCTTCCGCAACGGCGGAGATCCCAGGAAGGCGCAAAAGCCGATCAAGCAATTGTTTCTGGACAACATCTCGCTTGAGTGGATCGGGATAACGGACATGGTCAAATACGGTGCGAACGACAAAAGCGTTTTTTGGGTCGAATCCGAAAGGCGATTCGAGCAGGCGCGTAAAACTGCGAAGCAAGAGGCCTCCGGCAATCAGAAGCACAAAAGCAAGAGCGATTTGCGCGGTTGCAGCAGAATTCTGCAGGCGCTGACCGCTGCGATCTGAATTAGCCTGCCTGGCTGCGCGCAGCGAAGCCTGCGGAGGAACACGAGAAAGGCGCCATGCGGGAGCAAACCCAAAGAACAAGCTGGTAATCAACGACAGTGCAACGGCGAAAAGCAAGACGATAGGATGAATGGCTACATCCTGCAAACGCGGCAGGCTTGTTGGGCCGAAATGCTTCAGTCCGGCGACAAGTAGGATGGCAACTAAAATTCCGGCTATGGAGCCGAGAAGACCCAGGAGTAAGCTTTCCACAAGGCATTGACGAATAAGGCGCAGACGGTTCGCTCCGATAGCCATACGAAGCGCCATCTCCTGTGTACGAGCGCTTGCACGAGCCAGCAATAGATTTGCAATGTTTGCGCTGGCAATGAGCAATACACAAAAAACTGATGCAGCAAGCAGAATTAGGAGTGGACGGGCGCGCTCAACAGAGTGAGCAGAGAAAGGATAGACGTGGGGCGCCACGCGAATGGTTCCGCTGTATCCGTATTGCCGCATGAAACGGTTCGCAATCTGACTCATGTCCGTCTCCACCTGTTGAGGTGAAACGTCTGGCTTCAGTCGGCCTACGAGGCCTACCCCGAATTCCATTGTGCGATTGTCGGGGTTGAGAAGATTGGGCGCGAATGCCATAGGCAGCCAAAGGCTCGCGCGTTCAGAGGAAGGCGCCGAATCGAGTGGAAAGCGAAAGGATGCAGGCATGACTCCGATTACGGTATATGCCGTTTCGTCAAGATGAATGCTCTTTCCGACAATATCGGGAGCGGATCCATATTGGCTCTGCCAGAGAGCATGGGATAAGAGGACGACGTGGTCTGAACCATGGCGATCTTCTTCCGGGCTGAAGTTGCGGCCAAGTTCAGGCGTAACCCCGAGCAGCGGAAGAGCTGACGCGGAGATTCGAGCGGCGTTGATACGCCGCGGGTCACCTGTACCGGTGAGGTTGAAGTCAGCCGTCTCGAACGCAGCAGTTTCGGAGAAAACATCATTCTGAGAACGATAGTCGAGATACTCCTGAGTCGAGACGCCGACATCGTTGCTGCCCTGCAAGGGAAGGCTCTCAGATATAAGGACCAGGCGGCCGGGATCACGGTATGGCAGAGGATGAAAGAGAATCGTATTGACGGTACTGAATACGGCAGTGTTGGCGCCGATTCCAAGGGCAAGAGTCAGCAGGCAGGTGATTGTAAAACCCCGCGATTTACGTAGGTTACGTGCAGCGTATCTCAGATCCGCCCAAATGGATTCGAGCGTCGACCACTGCCATATCTCGCGGCTGCGCTCTTCGACCAGGGTTACGTTGCCGAACTTACGGCGAGCGGAGCGCTCCGCCTCCGCCTGGGTCATCCCGTCATCCATCAGATCGGCAATCTTCTCTTCGAGGTGTTCGCGGATCGATTCCGAGAGTTCGTCATAGCGGCGACGACGTGTGAACTAGTTGTTTGAGCCATCGCATACGTCACCTCCTACGATTGGGAAACCGCAAGAACACGGGTGATGCCGGCAAACATCTTTTCGAAGCTCGATCGTTGTTCTTCAAGATGTTTGCGGCCAGCCACGGTCAGCTTGAAAATACGCACTGGGCGATTCCTGGGCGAAAGTCCCATTTCAGACTTCAGGAACCCAGCTTTCAGCATCCGTTGCAAAGCCGGATACAACGAACCTTCCTCGATCTGGAGAAGATCGTCCGACACCGCCTTGATGTACTGTGCGAGTGCATATCCGTGCATCGGTTTTCGTTTCAGAGTTTGCAGGATCATCAATTCCAGAGCGCCAGAAAAGAGATCGCGATGTTCGGATGTTCTGACCATGAGCGCGATGGTACATCTAGAATACTATTTCCGAAATAGTATTGTGATGAACGTGCAAAAGCGCGGGACCAGCGGTTAGTTATCCATGCCAGCGCAGAGGTCGCACCCGACCAGCTCCTGAACAGTTGACATTGCGGAAGTGATCCGCAGTTCGGTCCTAGAGTAGCCGCAATGCTCCGGATGACAGTCAAACCGCACGCCTGTTGCTCCGACCGCCCGTCGCCCATGCCGCCGCGGACCGCTGGATTTGGCAAGATGGGTTGTTGTCAACCAAAGCAGCGCTCTCGCCGCAGAAACTAAATGGTTTAGGTCTGGCTCTGCGCCAAGTCGTCTTCCTTTCTGAATTCGGGTTAAGATACTTGACATCACACACTGTTTGCCATACAGTGTGTTTAGCACAGTATGGAATCTCCGATCCAAAACGAGTTGTTCGACTCCCTCAGATTGGAGCTTCGCCGGGGGTGCCTGATTCTGGCGGTGCTGGCGCAGCTACGTGTGGAGCACTACGGATACACGCTGCGGAAGGCGCTGGCGGATGAGGGCCTCGCGATTGAAGAGAGCACGCTGTACCCGTTGCTACGGCGACTGGAGACGCAGGGCCTGCTGACCAGCGAGTGGCGCGAAGAGGAGAAGCGGAACAAGCGCTTCTACCGGCTATCAGGTGCGGGAGCAGTGATTCTGGAGCAGCTGCTGGCGGAGTGGAACGGGATCAACGACTCGCTGCACAAGATTCTTGAAGACAAGGAAGAGAAGCAAGAGAAAAAGGAGAGGTAATGTTATGGACCTACTCGAACGCTATTTGCAGGCTGTAGGGGAGTATCTGCCGGCCAGGACGAAGGCAGACACACTGGCGGAGCTGCGGGAGAATCTTCTGGCGGAGATGGAGGGCCGCGAAGAGGAGCTGGGGCGATCGCTGACCCAAGGCGAGGCGGCCGAAGTGTTGGAGAAGCACGGACGACCGGTGCTGGTGGCAGCGCGATATCTGCCTCAGCAGTATCTGATCGGACCCGCGTGGTTTCCGATCTACTGGTTCACGCTGAAGAGGAGCTTCCCATTTGTTGTGCTGGCGTACGTGGTGACGCAGGTAGTGGCGTGGCTCTTTCAAGGGGGGAAGGGCATGGACGTGGGCGCTACCATCGGCCACTTTCCGAGTGTCGCGTTGACGTTCTGGGCGGTGGTTACGCTGGGCTTTGCGTGCTTTGAGTATGCGCAGGGACGATACTTCCACCAGGTGAATCTGTCGAAGGGATGGAATCCGAACGATCTGCCCAAGCTAGAGCCGGCGAAGGGTAAACGGCCTTCGCTGGCTGGTGGTGTGGCCGACGTGATTGTCAGTTCCGTGGGGATGGTGTGGCTGTTGGCCATTCCTTATAAGCCGTATCTGATCCTGGGGCCATTGGTGGGGCATCTGCGGGAGATGCCGTTTGGACTCACTCCGGAGTGGCACATCTTTTACTGGCAGATCATCTCTCTGCTGGCGGTGCAGTTGGTGTTGAAGACGGTGATGGTGTTTCTGCATGGAGCTGAGCAATGGCGAAAGGGTTTTGACATGGTCGTACAGGTGATCGGGATCCTCATCATTGCGGTGATGGTGCAGGCCCGGACGTACATGGTTCCTGGAACGAGTGTCGGGGCGATGTCGATGAAAGACCTGACGACGTTGAACGCAGCGATTAATCTCGGGTTCAAGGTTGTGCTGGTGATCAGTGTGGTGAAGCTGCTGTGGGATATCTGGAAGATGGTTCTCAGCTCTCGTGCGGGACAGAAGGGCTTCGTCACGGTGCTTTAGGGGCTCTCAAGCTTTGCGTAGGCCTGTTGGAGTACGGCAGCAGACGCTTCGAGGGCCTTCTGTTCAGCTTTGTTGAGGTGGAGTTCGATGACCGATTCGACTCCGCCGCAGCCTACGATGCAGGGCGTGCTGAGAGCGACGTCGTGGAGTCCGTACTGGCCGGTCATGAGCGTTGAGACGATGAGGACGGAGCGCTCGTCGCGAAGGATCGCCTCGCAGATGCGCGTGACGCAGGAGGCGATGGCGAAGCAGGTGTTGCCTTTGAGCGTGGCGACGACTGGGCCGGCATAGCGCACGGCAATGAGCAACTCTTCGTGCGTGGGGAGGGCGTTGGCTCCGGGGTAACGGTCGAGAGGGAGGCCGGCGACCTGAGCTGCGCTCCAGACTGCTACGGAGGAGTCGCCGTGTTCGCCGATGATGGCGGCGTGGACGGAGCGGGGGTCGACGTTGAGTTGTTCGCCGAGGATGTGGCGGAGGCGCTCGGAGTCGAGGAGTGTGCCGGAGCCGATGACCTGACCGGGGGCCAGGCCCGTCTCCTTTTGGACGATGTAGGTAAGGACGTCAACGGGGTTGGTCGCGATGAGGATGATGCCGTCGAAGCCTTCGGCCATGAGCTTCGTGATGCAGGCGCGCACGATGACGAGGTTGCCGGCCAGCATGTCGAGTCGCGATCCGTGGAACTTGCCTGGAGTCCCGACGGTAATGATGACGATCGCACTGGCCGCTGCGTCTTTGTAGGTTCCGGCGAAGATCGTGATGGGTGTGCCGAGGGGGACGGCTTGTTGGAGGTCGAGTGCTTCTCCCTGGACGTGGGCTTCGGTGTCGCCGATGAGGACGATTTCGCGTGCGAGGTGCTTCTGTAGGAGGGCAAAGGCGCAGGAGGTTCCAACGTGGCCGCATCCGATGATGGAGATGCGTGTGTGGTGAGAGGGCATAAGCAATCCTTCCGTTGCGGGATTTCCGCTTTGAGGCTCTAGCGTCGTGCGACTGTATCCTACGCCATGTTCATTGACGGAGTTCGACTTCGGTTGCGCCTTGGCCACCCTGGTTTTGTGGAGGTTCGGTGATGGTGGTGACGTGAGGGTGGCTGCGTAGATATTCGCGAAGGGTGCGGCGTAGGACTCCCATGCCAGTGCCATGGACGATGCGGATGCGAGGGAGGCCTGCGAGAAAGGCGCGGTCGATGAAGCGTTCGACTTCGGTCTGGGCTTCGTCGGCGGTGCGACCGATGACGTTGATCTCGGAGGTCATGTAGTCGGTGTCGTCGTTCGCTGTGGCGACGGTGATGCCTCCGCGCTTGCGAGCGGCTTCGAGTGGGGTCACTACTTTGACGGACTCGACCTCTGCGATGTCGTCGATGGCGGCGCGCATCTTCATCTGGCCCATGGAGACTTCGAAGGTCTTCGGGTCGATGATGCGATCGACTCGCGCCTGACGGCCGAGGGATTTGAGTTTGACGAGGTCGCCGACCTTGATGCCCTTTGGAATGTGAGGTTGGGCGGAGGGGTCGTTCTTGTCGGCGCGAGTGGTGTGGGCGACGACGGTGGAGTTGAACTGCTCTGAAAACTCACGGCGAAGTGTGGCCATGCGGCGATCGGAGTCGCGGGCAATCTTCTGGGCCAGCGGCTTTGTCGTCGATGGCTTTGACGGTTTCGCGCAGCTGGTAGGCGAAGTCTTCGATGAGGGAGTTGAGCTTGGCTTCGAGCTCTTTTGTGCGAGCCTTTTGTTCGACGCGGCCTTCGACTTCGAGGCGCGCCCTTTCGCGGGAGAGCTCGCGCTCGCGTTGCTGCAGGGTTTCGCGTTCGACGGCGGCAGCGGTGAGCTGGTCGTGCAGCTGATCGAGGAAGGCTCCGATGTCAGCGGTCTGGGTGGTCATCTGGGCGCGGGCAGCGGTGATGATCTGTTTCTGCAGGCCAAGGCGTTCGGCGATGTTGAGGCCGGCGGAGGCTCCGGGGACCCCAAGGCGCAGCTCGTAGGTGGGAGTGAGAGTCTGCTGGTCGAAGCCTACGGCGGCGTTGAGCACGCCTGGGTGGTTGGCGGCGTAGACCTTGAGCGAGGTGAGGTGGGTGGTGATGCAGCACCACGCGCCGACGGTGAGAAAGTGCGTCGCAATGGCGACGGCAAGGGCTGCGCCTTCTTCAGGGTCGGTGGCGGAGCCCAACTCGTCGAGGAGGACGAGGGAGTCGGCGGTAGCTTCGCGGGAGATCCGGTCGAGATTGACGACATGGGAGGAGAAGCTGGAGAGGTTGCGTTCGATCGATTGAGCGTCGCCGATGTCGGCGTAGACGCTAGTGAAGAGGGGAAGCCTGGCTTCTTCGGCGGGGACCGGAATGCCGGATTGGGCCATGATGGAGAGCAGCCCGAGAGTCTTGAGGGATACGGTTTTGCCGCCGGTGTTGGGGCCGCTGATGATGAGCTGTCTGGTTTCGGGGGGAAGAATGATTGTGAGCGGAACGGGCGCTTTGGGCGCTTCGCTTTCTGCTGGAAGCGTTGCGCGCATGCGGAGTTCGAGGAGAGGGTGACGGGCTGCCGTAAGGGACAGCTCCTGCGTAAAGACTGGGCGGACGCAGTTGAGCGCGGTGGCGAAGCGGGCGCGTGCGAAGTGGGACTCAACCTCGGCGAGGATCGAGGCGCCGAGGTGGATCGCCGTGGCGTTTTCGCCCAAGCGCGCGCGTCATGGCGACGAGGATGCGGTGGATCTCGGCTTGTTCTTCGTCGAGGAGGCGAACGAGTTCGTTGTTCTGCTCGATGGTCTCGAGTGGTTCAACGAAGACGGTTTGGCCGGAGGAGGACGAGCCGTGGATGACTCCGGGTACCTTACGTTTGAACTCGGCTTTGACTGGGATGACGAAGCGGTCGCCGCGGACGGTGATGAGGTCGTCCTGAGTGCTGCCGCCTTCGGCCAAGCCACGCAGAGACTTGCGGAGACTCTCTTCGATGGCGCGGTGCTGGCGTTCCATGGCGCGACGGATGCGGCGGAGTTCGGGGGAGGCGTCGTCATTGAGGCTGCCGTCGGGTTCAATCTTGCCGCGCAGAAGGCGGAGGAGCGGGGCCAGATCGTGGTCGAGGAGCGAGGAAGAAAGCTCAGCGATGCTGGGCCACTCGTAGCGGGTGCCGTTGGGCGGAGGGGCGATGAGGTTGCGCCAGGCGGCGACGCGTTCGACGACGGCGAGGAGGTCGCGTATCTCGTTCGATTCAAGGGCGGCCCCGTCGATGCGGGCTCTGTCGAGCAGTGGGGTGGGATCGAAGAGGCCGCTGAATTCGAAACTACCACCGCGGGCGAGCATGGCACGCAGCTCCGCAGTGCGTTGCTGCTGCTGGTCGATCCAGGCGAGATCGGCGCAGGGTTCAAGTCGCAAGTATCCAGGCGCGGCCCAGCGGTGAGAAGGTGCGACCGGCTATGTGGTCGCGAAGGCGTGGCCACTCCAGGGCCGCGGCGCTGGATTCGCGCAGGGGCAAGGGGATGATCGGCAATAGCTCTGGTGCGTTCACTTCTTTTATCGTACCCTCGCAGGGAACCGCCTACGGGGCGGGTGCGTAGCAAGAGAGCGCAGGGCCCGGCGCCTTAGGTAAGTTGGAGGTGTGAGATGGTCTGTCAGGCATGTGGCACTCCAGTCGCGGAAGGTGTTCATTTTTGTTCGAAGTGCGGGGCGCAGGTCGTTGCTGCTCCGCCGGTGTATGCGCAACCTCCGACATATCCGCAGCCCCCGATGCCGTTGTACATGTCGCGGGTGCAGAGGAACCTGCAGACGCTGGGGATTCTGTGGTGCGTTCTTGGCGTATATCGGGTCGTAACGGGGCTGTTCGGCATTTTCTTTCTGCGGGCGTTTACGACCCATAATTTCGGCGATGATGCCTGGATGTTCGGTGGCCGTTTTCACCGGCCTGCACCGCCGATGTGGATAGGTGACTTGTGGCCGCTGATCGCTCTGGCGACTATCGTTTTGGCTACGCTCGCCCTGGCGACAGGATTCGGCTTGCTGAATCGGCGGCCCTGGGGCAGGACCGTTGCGATCATCGCGGCGATTGTGGCAATTGTTAAATTCTCGGTTTTGGGTGCTGCACTTGGCATTTATACGTTGTGGGTGCTGGCGCCGGGGGCCTCTGGGCTCGAGTACGACGCCATTGCCGATCGAAGTTGATGCGACCGCACCAGTCTTAAATGACTCGGGAAAACACTAGTGAGGATCTTCCTGTCGCTCGCGTTTCTTGACGCCGTTATGCTTTCTAACCTTGTCGGCAACCAAGCCACCGCCGGCTCCAACTGCTCCTCCGACAAGTGCACCTTTGCCGCCTCCCATGAGCCCGCCGACGACAGCTCCGCCGGCTGCTGAACCGCCCACAACTTTCGCCGTGGTGTGATGACGCTTGTCGTGGGCATCCTGCTCCCTTTGGGCCTCGCGATGCTGTGCCTGGGTCTGCCCAAACGTCATCACGGGCTGCGTCAAAATGACTCCGAGTAGAAGGTTGCCTGCAATTGATTTTAGTATCGTCATTCTTTGTCTCTTTCATTGCAAGAAATCGCTACCAGAAGGGTCTGATGGCACGTGTGCGGAGATCGGTGCCTGTATGTAGACCTTCGAGATGCGGGTGTTAGTTAACTAGCCGTAAACTAAAGACATGAACTTTCCTGCCACGCGTTTGCGCCGCTTGCGCCGTACCGAGGCAATGCGGTCGCTGGTCCGCGAGACGCATCTGCACGCCGGAGCGCTGATCTATCCGCTGTTTATCTGTCCTGGCGAAGGCGTTCGAAGAGAGATTGGTTCCATGCCCGGGGTCTTCAATCTGTCGATCGATGAGGCAGTGAAGGAGGCGGAGGCGTGCGCAGCACTCGGAATTGGCGGGCTGTTACTGTTTGGTCTTCCGGCAGAGAAAGACGAGCAGGCTACCGGAGCGTGGGCCGAAGATGGCATTGTGCAGTCGGCGCTGCGGAAGTTCAAAGGCAATCGTGAACTGGCCCCGCTGGTCATGATTGCGGATGTCTGTCTGTGTGAGTACACCTCGCATGGTCACTGCGGCGTTGTTGCGAGAGACGGCGATCACTACGAGATTGAGAATGATTCCAGCGTTGCGCTGATTGCGAAGACGGCGGCCTCGCTCGCAAAGGCGGGCGCGGATATCGTGGCACCGTCCGACATGATGGATGGGCGGGTAGAGGCGATTCGCAACGCTCTGGACGCGGGTGGGAGTGAGCAGATCCCGGTGATGAGCTACGCCTCGAAGTTTGCGTCGGCGTTCTACGGACCCTTCCGCGAGGCCGCGGACTCCGCCCCACAGTTCGGCGATCGTCGCAGCTATCAGATGGATGGGGCGAACCTGCGCGAAGCGATGCGTGAGATCGACCAGGACATTGCGGAAGGCGCGGACATGCTGCTGATGAAGCCTGCAATGCCGTATCTAGATGTGATTCGCGCGGCGCGTGAGCGGTATGACCTGCCGATGGGTGCGTACCAGGTGTCAGGAGAGTACTCGATGCTGCATGCGGCGTTTCAGCGGGGTTGGTTGGAGCCGGAACGCGCGATGATGGAGTCGTTGTTGTCGATCCGGCGTGCTGGCGCGGATTTTATTGTGACTTACTTTGCGAAGGACGCTGCCAAGGTGCTTGGCTAGAAGTACTGAGGATAAGTCTTCTCATGGCGCGAATTGCAATCGTTGGGGTTGGAGCAATCGGAGGAGTGACCGCCGCTCTATTGCAGCAGGCAGGTGGTCATCAACTACTTCTCTGCACGCGACGCCCAGTGTTGGGGCTTTCAGTCGAGACGCCGGATGGTGTCGTGAATGTTCGCGCGACCGTTGTGATCGAGCCGAGCCAAGCGTTTGATGTGGATTGGGTACTTGTCGCCACGAAGGCTTACGACGTCGCCGGAACAGCAAAGTGGCTGGACCGGCTCTGCTCCAAGGGCGCATCGGTTGCTGTCCTTCAGAACGGTGTCGAGCACAGAGAACGCTTTGCGCCCTATCTGGCGATGGAGAAGATTCTGCCCGTGATGGTAGATTGTCCCGCCGAACGTCAGTCGCCGGATAGGGTCCGACAGAGGGGGTTGATGCATCTGAAGGTGCCGGACTGCGCTATAGGTCGCGATTTCGTGGAGCTGTTTGCGGGAACACCGACGGACGCCACGGTAGTGCCGGATTTTCTAAGCGTCGTCTGGCGAAAGCTGTGTTTCAACTCGGCTGGCGTGTTGTCCGCGTTGCTGATGCAACCTGCCGGAGTTGTGCGCGGTGATGCCCTCGGAGAGGTGGCCCTGCAGATCATTCGCGAGTGTGCAGCCGTGGCGAGGGCTGAAGGAGCGCAACTCGAAGAAAATGTGGCGGACCTCGTGCTTTCGGCGCAGCGCGCTGCCCCTGCCGATTCGATTAACTCGATGCTGGCCGATCGTCACGCAGGCCGTCCAGTAGAGATCGACGCACGGAATGGCGTGATCGTACGTCTGGGGCTGAAGCATGGCATCGCTACGCCCGCCAACAGCATGGCGGTCGCATTAATGGAAGCGATGGTCCCCCAATCGTAGGTGACTTAGCGTCCGAATCAAGGTCGTCGTGGACACTCGCGGTTGCAAAGGCGATGTCCCGCGCTACTACCGGCTACTCTATGGCGACGGGAGATGAGCGTCGAATCCTATCGGTTAGTTGGGAATCGAATAAGATAGGGTGTATTGGTTGAAATACACGGAGAATCCCTTGGCAGATACGATTTTTGATGTAGTAGTGCTTGGCGGCGGGCCCGCCGGATATACCTGCGCCATCCGCGCCTCGCAATATGGCCTCAAGGCCGCTCTGATTGATGCCAACGACCGTCTCGGCGGCACATGCCTTCTCTGGGGCTGCATTCCGACCAAGGCGATGTTGTTTTCGGCAGAGATATGGGACCACCTGAAGCACGCCGACCGTTATGGCATCGACATTGGCGACGTAACGCCGAAGCTGAACTGGAAAGGCCTGCTGGCGCGTAAGGACGACGTCATCTCGCGACACGTCAAGGGCCTCGACTTTCTGATGAAGAAGAACAAGATCAATGCAATCAAGGGATACGGCCGTCTGACCGGTCCAGCGAAGGACGGAGTTCACACCATTGAGGTGAAGCTGGCGGATGGCAAAACCGATACTGTGAAGGCGAAGAAGGTCGTGCTGGCCACCGGCTCCGATGCACGTATGCTGCCGGGCTACAAGCCGGACGAGACCATTTTGACCAACTACGAGATTCTCAAGATCGACGAGGCGCCAAAGTCACTGGTGGTGATCGGTTCGGGTGCCGTGGGAGTTGAATTCGCGTCAATCTTCAAGAGCTTTGGTGCCGAGGTGACGATCCTTGAGATGCTGCCGCGCATGGTTCCCGCAGAGGATGAAGATGTCAGCAAGGAGTTGTTGCGTCTCTTCAAGAAGCGCGGAATCGATGTCAATCTGTCGGTGAAAGACACCAAAATCGAGAAGAACAAGGACGGAGTCCTGGTCTCTTTCGTCGACGCAAACGGCAAGGCTCAGACCAAACAAGCGGAGAAGGCGCTGGTGGCTGTTGGCCGCGCGCCGCGCACCTACGATGTGGGTCTGGATAAGGTTAAGATCACGCCGGACCGCGGCTTCATCCTCACCAATGAATGGATGGAGACAACCGAACCTGGTATCTATGCGATCGGCGACATCGTTGCTGGTCTCCCGCAGTTGGCGCACGTCGGCAGCATGGCCGGCCTGGTGGTGGCGGCGCGAATTGCCGGCAAGTACGCGAAGGCCGTGAATCGCACTCGTATCCCAGGCTGCACCTATACCGATCCGCAGATCGCCAGCGTAGGTTTGACGGAGGCGCAGGCCAAAGAAAAAGGCTTCCAGGTGAAGGTCGGGAAGTTTCCATTTGTTGGGAACTCAAAGGCCACGATCGTCGATGCGCACGATGGTTTCGTCAAGGTGGTCGCGGACGCAAAGTATGGCGAGATTCTTGGTGTCCACATCATCGGCCCGTATGCGACAGAGATCATCGCCGAGGCAGTCACCGCGCTTGAGCTTGAGGCGACGATCGAGGAGATGATGTTCACGATTCACGCGCACCCAACGGTGGCCGAAGCACTCCTTGACGGCTTCTCAAGTGTCGAGGGTATGGCGGTGAACGTTTAGCTGAGAACAAGAGAGCTCGATCGGAAGGCCGGGCTCTCCTTGCAACACCATTCCCAGTAAAAAATTCAATGTTCATTAACCTTCTCAATCTCGGCTGCGTTCCCTACGTAGAAGCGATGTCAATCCAACAGCAGATTATCGCCGCGCGAAAGCAGGATTTGATCGGGGACACGCTTCTCCTATTGGAGCATCCGCCCG
This sequence comes from uncultured Acidobacteriaceae bacterium, assembly GCA_963720955.1. Classification (GTDB taxonomy): domain Bacteria; phylum Acidobacteriota; class Terriglobia; order Terriglobales; family Acidobacteriaceae; genus Edaphobacter. Next base: position 102,304 of record CAVRHK010000016.1, read on the forward strand.
TATTAACTCTTGGCCGAAATGCCCATCGATCCAACGTACTCGCCAGCGATGAGTTGCTTGTCCAGCGCGGAGTTGAACTGCACGAGGTCAATCGAGGGGGAGACGTAACGTACCACGGCCCAGGTCAACTGATCGGATATCCCATCATCGATCTACGCGGCGACCTCCCTGGAAAGAAAGGCCCGCATCTCGGCCCGGTGGACTACGTTCGCCTGCTGGAAGAGGCGCTAATTCGCACCTGTGGCGACTTTGGTGTCATGACGCAACGCATCTGCAGGCTTACCGGCGTCTGGACTCTGGCTGGGGGAAGCATCCGGGAGAAAAAGATCGCCGCTATCGGCGTACATGTCTCGCAGGGAGTGACCTCACACGGCTTCGCCCTCAACATAACGACGGACCTCCGCGACTTTCAGTGGATTGTTCCCTGCGGAATTGCCGATCGCGAGGTCACCAGCCTCGAACTCGAAACGGATTCTGATCGTCACCCAACCATGGAGCAGGCGCTCAACGCCACAGCACGCAACTTCGGTCGCGTCTTCGAGCGGCAAATGCTGTGGTGCGAGTCCGTCGATCAGCTACTCGCCGCACGCGTATGAGCCGGGCTGTTCGCTTACCGCACCGCTTAGGCCAGCAATCGCACGGTCGCCGTATAATCGCAGAGCGATGCTCCGTGGCGGATCCGGCTGGAAACGAGGCTGGTTTCGGCCGTTTGTAACTGTACTTGAGGAGAAGAAAAGTTCATGCCGACCGACGTAGTCATGCCCCAGATGGGCGAATCTATCACCGAAGGCACTATCACCAAATGGCTCAAGAAGCCAGGCGATACGATCCAGCGCGACGAGCCCCTCTTTGAGATCTCCACCGACAAGGTCGACGCCGAGATCCCGTCGCCCGCGGCTGGCACCTTGAAGGATATTAAGATTCCCGAGGGCACTACAGTTCAAATCAACACGGTCGTCTGCACCATCGATGAGGCTGGTTCGGCATCGACACCTCCTGCGGCTGTGTCTTCGCCCGCAAAGAGTGAGACAGCGGCCACTCCTGCCGCAGACAGTGCCACTCCCGCCGCGCTCGATACCCCCGCCGCCGCGCAGGGTAATGCTCCAACGACTGGCGGCCCCGGCACCGAAGTCTTGATGCCGCAGATGGGTGAGTCCATCACAGAGGGCACCATCACCAAGTGGCTCAAGAAGGTTGGTGACACAGTTCAGCGAGACGAGCCCATCTTCGAAATCTCAACGGACAAGGTCGATGCCGAAATCCCATCGCCCGTTGCCGGAGTTCTCACTGAGATCAAGGTCGCCGAAGGCGCAACCGTCACGATCAATACCGTCGTCGCCGTCATTGGCGGCGCCTCTGGCAAGTCGGCCGCGCCTGCTGCCGCGCCCAAAGCTTCGGCACCTGCAGCAGCCGCCACCCCTGCCGCTCCGGCTATCGCAGCACCCGCAGCATCGGAGGGCGATCGCGTTCGTTCCTCGCCGCTTGTTCGCAAGATTGCGAAAGACAACAACGTAGACCTCGCTCAGGTTCCTGGAACTGGCGCATCCGGTCGCATCACCAAGACGGACATCGTCAGCCATCTGGAGCAAGGTCCAAAGCCAGTAGCCGCCGCGCCCGCCTCAGCACCGGCTGCTCCGGCACCTGCTGCCGCCAAGCCAGCGGCACCTCAGCCGCTCCCCGGCGAGCTAGTCCCGATGTCGAAGATGCGCTCGATCATTGCGCAGCGGATGGTCGAATCGAAGCGAACCAGCCCTCATGTCCATACGGTGTTCAAGGTGGACATGACCCGCATCGTCAAAATCCGCGAGAAGGAGAAGGCGAAGTACGAGCAACGTAACGGCGTCAAGCTTACCTACATGCCTTTCATCACCCGCGCCGCGATCGTCGCACTCCGCAAACATCCCATCGTCAACGGATCGATCGAGGGCGACGCCATCCGCTACAACAAGAACATCAACATCGGTATCGCCGTCGCGCTCGACTGGGGACTCATCGTTCCAGTGCTCAAGCAGACTGAGGAGAAAAACTTCCTGGGCATCGCTCGCGCGATCGTTGATGTCGCCGACCGCGCTCGCGGCAAGAAGCTTGCGCCCGACGAAATCTCCGGTGGAACATTCACCCTGACAAACTCCGGCATCTTCGGCGAGCAGTTCGGCACACCGATCATCAACCAGCCGCAGAGCGCGATCCTTGGCATCGGTGGTCTCAACAAAGAAGCCGAAGTCCTCACCGACAAGGACGGAAACGACTCCATTGCCATTCGCTCCATCCAGCGCTTCACCCTCGGCTTCGATCACAGGATTGTCGACGGGGCAGACGCTGGCAAATTCATGTCAGACTTCAAAGCCTATTTGGAGAACTGGTCGGAAGACATCGGGTAGCGTGAACCTATTTGGAACAAGTAGAGCGGCAGATTCGAAGTGAGTCTGCCGCTCTTTGCTTCCTTTGAACACGGTGAACTCCTAAAGCAAAGCCTTGGCCCGAAGCACCAACTCCACAGCCTCATCCGGCGTCGCGCCCACTGCAGAAAGATGCCCCATCTTCCTTCCCTTTCGCGGCTTGTGCTTCTCATACAAATGCAACCGAACTCCAGGCACACCCAGCGCTCTATCGAACCTCGGTTCCCGTGCAACGCCATTAGGATCAAGCCATAGGTCTCCAAGAAGATTCGCGATGGCTGCTGGTTGCACGACATCCACATCCCCAAGCGGCAAATCACAAACCGCTCGCACCAGTTGTTCGAACTGACCCGTCACGCAGGCTCGAACACTAGCGTGATAGCTGTTGTGCGGCCGCGGCGCCAGCTCATTCACCAGCAGCTTTCCGTCGGTCGTACAAAACATCTCGACCGCCAGCACACCCTCCAGTTGAAACGTATCGGCAATCGCTTCGGCGATCTCGCGCGCCTCAATCTCCATCGCGCTCGAGATCGGGGCTGGGATAACACTCCAGGCCAATATCTGTTCTTCGTGATGGTTCCACGCCGGCGGATACACCTTCACCTCGCCATTCGGGGCCCGCGCCACAAGCACCGAGATTTCACGCTCCAACTCGATGGCCTTCTCTGCCACGCCCGCCCGTTCACCGAGCGCCTCCCATGCTCCCCTGATCTCGTCCTCGATGACAGCGCCCTTCGCAAACCCAACCTTACCTTGCCCACGTCCATCGTAACCACCGGTTGCGCTCTTACAGAAGCATTTTCCGCCTAATGCAGATACAGCGCTGCGTAACTCGTCCAGCGAACGAACCGCACGATACTCCCCAACCGGAAAGCCGTTTCGCCTCAGCCAATCCTTCTGTTCGATCCTGTCCTGGATCACTGCGAGCATCCCACCCCCCGGCCGCACCGGAGCGTAGCTTGCCGCCGCCTCCATGCTCGCCGGAGAGATCTGTTCGATCTCCAGTGTCACGACATCGCATCCACGCGCAAGGTTCGCCGCCTCACGCGAATCGTCCCACCCAGCCTCAATACAGCCATCCACGACGAACCGCGCCGGACAAGCCGGATCAGGATCGAGGATCAGGATGCGATATCCCATGCCACGGGCTGCCATCGCGGTCATCCGGCCCAGCTGCCCCCCACCAAAAATTCCAATTGTCGCACCCGGCAAAATAGCTTTCGCAAAAGAAGAAGCAGAGCTCACGCGCCAACCTCATCTTCTCCGATTACCTGCGCCAGCACCTCGTCCCGCCTTGCCGCGCGCCACTCCGTCAGTCTCTGCTGCAACGCAGCGTCCGTAGTCGCGAGCATCGCAACTGCCAGCAACCCCGCGTTCATGGCGCCAGAAGCACCAATCGCCAACGTCCCAACGGGTATTCCCTTGGGCATCTGCACAATGCTCAACAACGAATCCAGCCCTTGCAGTGCCGTCGCCGGTATCGGTACGCCAAGCACTGGAACTACCGTCTTGGCTGCAATCATCCCCGGCAGGTGCGCGGCGCCTCCCGCTCCAGCAATGATCACCCGTAGTCCACGCGCTGCAGCAGTGTCCGCATACTCAAACAACAGGTCGGGCGTTCGGTGCGCTGAGACCACCCTCACTTCGTGCGTAATGCCAAACTCCTTCAGCACCTCAACGGTACCGCGCATCACCGCATAATCGTTGCGGCTGCCCATCACAACTCCAACCAAAATAGTGCCTAACGGCTCGGCGTCCATGGCCCGATTATACGGTTTCCACGGACACCGCCCAGCAACTCACCGTTAGTGCTTCGCCCACAAACTTGCATTGAGACACATCACCACACCATCGATCAGCGTGCTAAGCCCCTCTGTAAACTTGCCCGCGTCGGCGATATGCTTCATCGTCACCGCGTCGGCAATATTGATTGCGGCCCCGACAATCTCCACCGCCGCCTTCTTCTTCTGCTCACCCGTCTTTGCGCCGAACAATGCCTCCGTCCCCTGCACTACTCCAGGGATCAATACAATCGCCCGCAGGAACAGCTTCAAGAAATTCATCTCCACCTCTCCTTGTTTGCACTTCCGCCTATCGGCGGAAATAATCGATCGCCAGATGAAAAGCCGTCAGCACGCCACCCACTGCACCCACCAACCCCTTGATACGTTGCACGCTCCGTTCATGCCGCTCCACGCGTTCTTCGAGCTGCGTCAGTCTCCCCCGCTGTCCAATCCCGATCAAGTGATTCATCTGGTTCTTCAACACGCTCAGGTCCGCTAGGACCTGACCTTCAAACTCCGTCATATCTTCTTCCCTTCTGCCGTTTCACTCACTCACCGGCAAGTTTGTAAACACCGCGCTCGAAATTCGCGAATAAAGTGGCGGTGTTGACGCGTCATACATTCGCACGTAGTAGTGCTCAACCTGCCCCTCGCGAGGAATTGAAAAGCTTCGCACCGGGCTGCGCAGCACGAGGTCCTGGTCCACCCCAACCCCGAAAGCCCCGTCGCGCCGCCGCACCTCAAAACCCCCACCCCCAGGCGGGGCCACTCCGGCATCCACCTATAGCGCGGCCCCCGTTGCGCTCACCACTTGTAACTGCTGCAGGTTCGCAAGCACATTGCTCCCAGGTGGTGTAGTCGAGCTCAACGCCGTATCTGGCAACAGAGTATCCGCGGCAATCGCCTCGGATAACGTCAGCCCCAACCCCTCGGCCCAATCGTTGGCAAACGCCACGCGGTACGCCAATATCTCTGGACGGGCCATTGCATCGGTAATGTCCACGCGCCGCACGATCACGCTCATCGTCTGTCCGCCCCTCGTCATTGCAAGCACGTCGCCCGGCCACACATCTGTCGGGTTCACCGCCTCATAGGTGCCGCCGGCCGCAGCTGCACGGTTGGCCGAAAAGCTCAACACCGCCAACGCCGCGCTCTCGCAATCAACAGAGCTCCGCGCCGCCGGCTTCGACACTTTACCTAGCCACTGTGCAGTCCCCGGAACTCCGCCTGCCGCCTCCGCAGCCACGCTCGCTGTGTCTTCAAGCCGCGCCATCGCCCTTTGTATTCCGCGATACGTTACAGTTACGAGTTCTCCGGCGATCGGCACACGTCCGGCGAAGAATGTAACCTTTCCGGTAGCAGAAACGGTGCAATCGACGCCCTCTCCCGCAACTCCGACTAATCGGGTCATCCTCACCCCGCTGGGCAATGTGCTCACGACCCACGCCGAACCGGTCTGGGTCACTCTGCAGTAGCCCATCGATCCGATCAGCTGAATGCTGTTAACCGCCACAAAGCTACAACTGGACGGCGAACTTACAACGCTTCCGTCATACAAAATGGTCGCTGGCGTATTCGATGAAGTCCCGATGTCCTGCAACTCGAAGACCACGCTCATTGGTGCTGCGACAAACCCACCGCCAAAGCCCCGCACGACTCCATCCACCATGGCGTAGTAGGTCTGTAGCATTCGCTGCATCTCAACACAATGCAGCCGGATGCGAAGCGTGTAAAAGTGTCCTTCGACCAAAGTAAAGACTGTCCCGACCTCGACACCGTTCACTAGCGGCACCACCACAGTCGAGCCCCCGCTCTGGCGCACGTTATAGCCCACAAAGCAGTTCGCGCTCTGCGTCACCCCCGAGTACAGCCCGCACACTACGCCCGCGCTCGCTCCTTCCAGCTGCAGGCTTCCCCCCTCTATCACCAGGGATCCACCCAGTTCCACTGCATCAATCGCCGTCAATGTCGTCTGTCCGTCGAGTCCAGTCCCTCCAGTCATCGTCAACCCCGCGCCACTCAAGCCAAGATGAGATCCCGGATTGGTGATCTGCCAGATCTGCTCATCCAGCACCGCCTCGTTGAAGCTGTCCGTCAGAAACTGGGATGAGTTGGCCGTCTTCTTCTGATGAAATGGGTCCCCCGACAATTGAAATGTCGTTGTGGTTCCATCTCCTGCAAACGTCTCCGTCACATACACGGCCGGCTCAAGCTCGCCGCTTACCGTCACGTCATTGGCAAGCTCCTTCACCGACGCGGTCTTCAATGCGGCCACCTGCAGTGTCCCGTCGCCGTCGCTCAGCGCATGAGTCACTGTTCCCACGGGGCGCAGACTAACGGCGCCGCCGAGAACCCGATAAGCTGAATAGGTCGCGCTTGCCATACCACCAGCATTGGCCGACCAATTGGCTGTCTGCACTGGCTCAAAGACTCCGACCGATGGCCCATTCATCACCCCGGTGGTCGTAAACAACCCGGCATCCACCCGGTTCGTCAGTGTCCTAAGTAAATGCCCGCCGCTCTGCGCCAGCCCAGGTCCACTCAATGGCATCGCCTGCTTATCCAGCAGCCACTCATCGCTCACGGCACTCACCGCATATCGATATACAGGGCCCTTCAATCCAATCCCTGCAAACATCGGCTCCGGGTCGGTCGCCACATAGCCGGTGAACAAAACTGTTCCGTTCGCTGCGGTAACCACAACTCGTCCCCGACGCACGGGCACCGCCAACGCAGCATCAGTGACATTCAACGTGCCACTGCACACCGAGGGAGCATTCAACGTACGTGCAATCTTCAATGGCCCATCCGCGCACAGGGCGGCGCTGTAGTCCACCACGCCCGCACCATCCAGATTGTCGATCGTCATCTTCACTGGTTCACCGCCGGCTCTATCGGTCCTAAACCTCGCATCGCTCGCACCTCATCCACGGTCAACACTCCGGCCTGCAGCAGCGACGTCTGTATCTGCACCACCGGAAACTCCACCGCCATCGCTCGCATCTCCAGTCCTGCCGGACCGCGCAACATCTCGCGTCCCGCAGCCAGGCCAAAACTCCGCCGATGAAGCCCATCCGCATGTCCCATTACACCTCCTCTGTGTGTGAAACAACCAACGCCTGCGCCCGCGCCGTCTGGCCTTCACAACCAGCCAAAACGCACGGGTGCTCATCCATCGCGACTTCCTGCGATCGGTGGAGAATTCAGTCGAAGCCTTACTCCACTGGCTCCCGCCTCATCTTTTCCATCAGTTTGGCCACGGCACTCTTCCCCCGCCTCTTCTTCACCTCAGGGGTGTCACCCTTGTCCAGCCCACCAAGAGTGGTCAGCATCTTCGCATGCGCTATGCTCCCCTTCTTGGCCTCCTCAACAAAGCGATCCACGATCTCCGGCAGCGCCTCCGCCACCTTAGCCCGCGTAAACGTCCTGCAATGCTTCGCTCTCGGAGCAGCCCCCATCTCTTTCTTCTCCGCCAGTCGGGCACCGTTGTTCCCGTCCGGATCCTCCCGCACAAACCTGCCACCCACCCGCTTCCGTTCCACGTGTTCTCCTCCCAAAAGCAAACGGGAGAGCAACCTCTAGGCGCTCTCCCGTCTCAATCTTTATTACTATTCCAGAATAGCAGTCTGAACCTAACTAATACGCCAACTTCCGCAAAGTTTTATTTGCAACCAAATCAGTTACTTACATCAAAATCGCCGCGTCGCCCCTCTTGACATGCGATTTCCCGGCCATTTTCGCATAAGTTATTTTCACCTGGCTATAAAAGCCAACGGGAGAGCGGCGATCGGCCACTCTCCCGTTTCAATTTTGCTACCTTTATCCAGGAAAACCAGGTTGGCGCAACCAACACCGCCAACGCAAAGGCAGTAAAAGTTACAGGCGAAGCAGATGTTTTGTTAAAGAATCGTTCCGGCCTCACGGCCCGCTTTCGAAGGTTCCAGCAGCTTCCGCTCCAGAAAGATCTCCGTCAGCTCATCCAGCGCGTCCGCGTACCGCCGATGCACCGTTCTCAGAGGCAACCCCAGCAAGCTCGCCGTCTCTTCCTGAGTAAACTCCTGTAGAGCGATCCTCCGGACCAGGTGCTGCTGTTCTTTGTCCAGCTTCAACAGGCAGCTCTCCACGTCGTGCACGAAGATCACCACGTCATCGAAGCCCTGCACGGAGTAGTTCGTCACGTTCCCACGAAACATCTCCCAGCCCAGTAACGAAGGCGCTCTTCCCGCCTCCATTGACAGCCGCACATACCGTCGCAGCAGTCCCTCCGTGTACTTCCGGTAGAACGCGATCTCAGGGGCCGTCCGTCTCTGCTCCACGGCCTCCGTTGGTTTACTGGTTGTCGGATCTGCGGCCGTCGCCGCCCACACTACCGGTAGGATCACCAAAGCTGCACTCATCGCGCACCTCCGGCAACACCAACCGCTGTACATCCCGTCGCTCGCACCCGGCGCCGTCTCCGGCCTCCGGCATGCTTCGCTCGCGGGGCCGGAAACTCAGCCAGTCGCCCGGCGCATCCCCGGCAGTACACACCTTCAACCATGGCCCTGCGGAGCCAGAGCACCCCGCACCCTTCACATACCTTTAAATCAATGCGCAAGTAGTTCACGTTGTTTCCTTTCAAGGCGTAGTTCTCCTTCGATGGGCCTCGATATTTTTCAACGTTCGAGTGGGCCCACCAAATTGTTAGGAAGTCCATCGTTTGCTCCGCAGCGCTCTACCGGCCCTGTCGGTCAACCGTTGGCATTCATCTGTCGTTGCTCAGTTCGGTGTAGTACCTTGGGAAAAATTCCATCCACCTGCGGCTCCGATTTGCAGCCGAGCGCTATCGTTCATATTGGGGGAGTAGTCGCTCTTCTGATCCGATACCGAATTGGGAAAGTCTCAAGGTTATAGCTTTAGACAAATTTCATGTCAACCCAAATCTTTCCTCAGGCAACCATGCCCACAAAAACCCCGTTTATCACCCAATTACATATCAAATCTATTGCACAAAGTAACACTTTCGCCTTATCTTCGTCTTGTCGAATGATATGGTTCGCCATGGAAAGCCCTCGCTCATGAACTTTCAAGACTTGCACGAACTTCTCCGCGTCGAACTTCAGCGCCGCATCGAACGCGGCATCCTCACCGGCAGCCGACTCGCCCAGCAGGCCGGATTTCAGCAAGCCCACATCTCCAACTTCCTCAACAAAAAACGGGCCCTTTCGCTCGAAGGCCTCGACCGCGTCCTCGCCTCCCAAAACCTTACTATCGACCAGCTTTTGCCCTTGGACATCCACGCTCTCGCCGCACCCCCTCCCGCTCCAACTCACGCCAGCGGTCCCATCGAGATCGTCCCCGTCGTCTCGCCCTCTGCCGCCATGGACGAAGCCCGCATCTCCCCTTCCGCCATCATCGAAACCATTCAGGTCTCCGCCTCTCGCCTCCATGACAATCGCGCCCGCCCCTCCACCAAACACGCCCACTGGCAGCGCTTCCTCGCCATCCGCGCTGACGCCCATCAATCCGCGGCCATGGACCCACTCGTCTCCCCCGGAGCCATCGCCGTCCTCGACCGCCACTACAACTCTCTCTCCCCCTACCGCGCCCATCAACCCACGCTCTACGCCGTCCGATGCGGCGCCGCTCTCCTTCTCCGCTTCGTCGACTTCGACGAAGGCCGTCTTATCCTCCGCCCTTATTCCCGGGACTTCCCGGTTCAACTCCTGCCTCTCGCCACCCATGAAACCCCGGGCGACTACATCGTAGGCCGCGTCTGCCTCGTCTTCTCCGAACTCTGACCCCAGTGATAGCCTGACGAAGATGAACCTTCGAATCGCAGCCATCCGCTCCGGCTCCGAACCCGTCCGCAAGCTATCCACGGGCTCCTTCCAGCGCTGGCTGGAGACACCCCTCGCCTGCCCAAAGTGCGACACCACCTACAACCTCGCCGTCGACTGGGACCAATCCAACGACCGCTGGTTCCCCGAAACCTCCCGCCCTCTCATCACCCTCCTCAAGAAGGCGATCATGATGGGCCACAGCACCGATCATCGTGTCACCCACTTCGAAACCGAGGGCGTCATTGTCGAAAGCGTCACGTCATCTCAACCGCGAGCAACGTGACCTTCGCTCTACGTGAAGAAAAGCTCCCAGAGCCCATAGAAAGCCAACAAAGCAAGAAGCAGCGAGATCAAAATACTCAGCGGCCACACCGCTGGTACCGGCGTCACACCCTGCGCGCAGCTTCCGCAGCATCGACACGTGCGAGAAAGCGACCAACACCGTCGCCACCATCCTATAATCACCAGCGCAACACCAAACTGAACCGCGGCCTCATGCCGGCGAATGGTCTCTGCAGTCTCTGTGTGCTCCCGCAACGATCGAAAGAATCCAATCATTCCCAACCCAAAGCTGGTCATCCCAAGTGTCGTTCTGATCCACGCCAGCGTCGTCCGTTACACCGCCAGGCCGCTGCGAAACGTCGCCATCTCCGTGCGCTCCTCCGCTAGAAATGTCTTTGAATCCACTGGCTGCATTTTGGAATTCTCACTCATCATCGTCGCCATCTCCCGTCGCTGCTCAGAAGCCTACTCAAGCTTCAACCAGGCGGCCACTGAAGCAGTCGCAAAGCGAATCGCTCCACATTGGCCTGCCCAAAACACGAAACCATATGGACGCCGAACACTCCCCACCCCTAAGCTGAGTCAGTGTCGCGCATGCCAGAAGATCAACTATCGAACCTATCTATGAGCAGCAGCACCGCTCGACAAACCGGCGATCGCCCCGCCGTTTTTCTGCTACTCGGAGCTGTCGTCTTCCTCTACCTCAAGCTTTTCACTCTTCCCCACACCCCAGTCCTCCTCACCGGCGACCAGGTCTATTTCTGGACGGACGCCCAGCGCATGCTCGACGGCCAGCGAATCTATCAGGACTTCTTTCAGTTCACCCCTCCCGGCACAGACCTCATCTTTCTCGCCATGTTCAAGCTCTTCGGCCTGAACATCTGGGTCACCAACCTCACCGTGCTCCTCCTCGGTGTCGCTCTTTGCTGGGTCTGCTTCCGTCTGGCGGGCGCCATCATGCATCGCAGCTTCGCCCTCTTCACGACAGCGTTTTTCCTTGTAGCCGTTTACGGCAAAATCCTCAACGCAACCCACCACTGGTTCAGCTTTCTCGCGATCATGGCCTCCGTCGCAATCTGCTTCGAAAGCACGGCAACGTTGCGCGTCTTCGCCGCAGGGGCATTACTCGGCCTCGCCTCCTTCTTCACTCAGACCCACGGCGTCGTGGCCCTCCTCGCCTTCTCCACCTTCCTTCTCCTTCAGCACTCACGCAACAAGACACCCTGGCCCGATCTCCTTCGGCGCCAGGCCACTCTGTTCTTCGCATTTCTCCTCTCACTCCTCTCCCTCAGCACCTGGTTCCTCGCCACCGCAGGATTCCAGCGCCTCTGGTACTTCCAGGTCACCTACGTCCACCAATACATGGTCGACAAAGTGCCCGGCGAATTCCTCGAACGACCCAACTCCCTCATCTTGCACTCTCCCGCCGCGTTGTTGCCTTACCTCATTGTTGCCATCGCCGTGGCCATCTATCCCGCGACGGTCTGGCAATGCTGGCGCAACCGCCGCAATCCGGGCTTCCCCTGGGATCAGATCGTCCTCCTCTCCCTCGTCGGTTCTTTCCTGATGGTCGAATGCGCCATCCACCCCAACTGGACACGCTTCTACGCAATCTCCCTGCCCGTAATCGTCCTCACCGTCTGGATGTTCATTCGCGCAGCGAAGCCAATGCCCTCCGCGGCTCTCCTGATGTCGCTAATCATCGTCATCTTCGCGCTCCGCCAGATCAAATCCGTCTACATCAATCAGCCCATCAGAATCCAACTCCCCGCCGGCCAGGTCGCCACCACACCCGCATTCGACGAGATGCTCTCCTGGCTCGCCCAGCACACCCAGCCAGGAGACTTCTTCTTCCGCGCAAGTTGGCCCGGCTTCTATGTGCCGCTCCACCTCCGCAATCCACTCTTCGTCGACGAGCTCGTCCCCCGCGAGGAGACCCGTCCGCAGTATGTCGAATTGGCGATCCAGCAGCTCGACGCAAATCGCGTCCAATACATCCTCTGGGCCGCCAACTTTGACCTGCACCCCTCCCCGCACGACCACCTCAACCCTCTGCGCGAATACCTCCGCGCCAAATACACCCCCATGCAAGTCTTCTCCGACGGCGACACCATCTGGCAAAGAAACGACACATTCTTCACCCCACGATCCACCGGCCCCTCGCCGCACCACGCCCGGTAACTCGCCCCTTCACCCCACGCGAAAACAACCGAACCATGTATGCTGCCACTGAGCTGAAGGTCCTAAAATCAGCCCTACCCACAGGAGAAACTCCTTGCCGATTCGCCGCGTCCTGTACCCCGCACTGCTCGCACTCTCCTTACAACTAGTCGCACAACAACCCGCGCCCCAAACTCCACCGCGACCTGGCGGCCCAAACTCCGGCCCCGCGCCCGCCGCTCCGCCTCTCACGGGAGACGCCCTGCAACATCCCGGCGTCCCCACCGGCAAACTCTCCGAGCGCCTCACCCTCCGCAGTCAAGTCTACGACGGCATGGTCAGCGACTACTGGATCTACGTCCCCGCCCAGTACGACCCCAAAAAGGCCGCCGCTGTCATGGTCTTTCAGGATGGCGAAGGCTACACCAATCGCAAAGGCGACCACCCCGCCCTCAACGTCCTCGACAATCTCATCGCCCAGGGCAAGATCCCCGTCATCATCGGCGTCTTCACCAATCCCGGCGATATCTCCGGCTCCCCCGGAACCCCCACCTACAACTTCGTCGAAGCCTACGGCAAAAAATGGTCCCGCACCCTCAAGGACTCCATGCGCTCCACCGAATACGACACCGTCTCCGACCGCTACGCCCGCTTCCTCCACGACGAGCTCCTCCCCGTCGTCGCCAAACAGTACAACCTCCGCACCGACGCCTACTCCCACGCCATCACCGGCATGAGCTCCGGCGGCATCTGCTCCTTCAACGTCGCCTGGCAGCGTCCCGCCGACTTCAGCCGCGTCATCTCCTGGATCGGCTCCTTCACCTCCATCCAGTGGCACGAAGATCCCGCAGTCCCCGACGGCGGCCAGGACTATCCCGACAAGATCCTCCGCGAAGACCATCGCAACCTCCGTGTCTGGCTCCAGGACGGCAGCAACGATCAGGAGAATCCCAAGTACGGCTCATGGCCCATGGCCAACATCCGCATGGCCAACGCCCTCAAGCTCAAAGACTACGACTTCCGCTTCACCTTCGGCAAAGGCCCTCACTCTGCAGGCGAAGGCGGAGCCGAGTTCGCCGAGGAGATGACCTGGCTATGGCGAGGCTACGATCCAGCCAAAACCTCCGAGACCTTCACCCAGGATCCCGCCGAAGCCACCAAGCCGCCCTTCCGCGTAGCCATCGTCAACCGCGAGCCCTGACAGAACCAGCAGCGCAGCCAAACGAACTCAAGCCGTCTCCGCTTCCAATCGAATCGGCGACGGCGCACCCTGTAGCGTCACCGAGCGCTGCGGAACGCAACACGCCTTATCCAGCCTCGCGAGATCCAACTGCATCTCACGGTCCGCTTCAAATGACCTCAAAGCCGCATCCAGAACAGCCGCCGCTCCCGCATCCTCCGGCCGCTCGATGCTGTAATGCATCCACTTGCCTTCACGCCGCGCCGACACCACGCCCGCATTTCGCAGATAAGCCAGATGCCTCGATATCTTCGGCTGACCCTGCTTCAAAATCTCAACAAAGTAGCAGACGCAAACCTCGCGCCCATTCATCAGGTTCAGCAACCGCAGCCGCGTCGGATCGGCAAGTGCCGCAAACAGGCGAGCAAGATCCACAGACTGAGCGCTTCGAGCCATTGCAAAATAATATACGCCTTGACAGATATGTTCAAACTTCAATACATTCGTCTTGGCGTATACGAAACTGGAGGCGCCCGACCATGGAAATGCAGGAAAACATCCGCAACAAGTATGGCTCAATCGCTCGCTCCGTCACCGAAACCGCCGCCGCCGCATGCTGCGATCCCGCCATGCGCTGCTGCGACCCCATCACCAAAAATCTCTACGGTGACTCGGAAAAGGGCGAACTCCCCGAAAAAGCCGTCCTCGCTTCCCTGGGATGCGGCAACCCAACTGCCCTCATCGAACTCAAACCCGGCGAGACCGTACTCGACCTCGGCTCCGGCGGCGGAATTGACGTCCTCCTCTCGGCAAAGCGCGTCGGCCCAACCGGCAAAGCCTACGGTTTGGACATGACCGACGACATGCTCGCCCTCGCCCGCGAAAACCAGCGAAAAGCGGGAGCCACCAACGTCGAGTTCCTCAAAGGCGAAATCGAAAACATTCCTTTGCCCGACAACTCCGTCGACGTCGTGATCTCAAACTGCGTCATCAATCTCTCCGCAGACAAGTCAAAGGTCCTCCGGGAAGCATTCCGCGTACTCCGCCCAGGCGGCCGCTTCGCAGTCTCCGACGTCGTCGTCCGCGGCCACGTCCCCGACTCCGTTCGCCAAAGCATGCTGCTCTGGGTCGGCTGTATCGCCGGAGCACTCGAAGAATCGGACTACCGCGCCAAACTGAAAGACGCCGGCTTCGCGGACATCGATCTCGAGCCAACCCGTACCTACGACATCGAAGACGCGCGACAGTTCCTCACCGAGGCAGGCATCGCGGTCGACGAGATCGCCCCTCAGGTCGAAGACAAATTCATCAGCGCCTTCATCCGCGCCACCAAGCCCACGGCCCCATGTTGTGAGCCGGGGTGCTGCGATCCAGCCGCCGTTACTGCGTGAGCCTGCCAACCATGTCCACCCCTCACTACAACGTTCTTTTTCTCTGCACCGGAAACTCGGCGCGCTCCATCATGGCGGAAGCGATCCTGAACCATAAAGGCGCAGGCAGGTTCACCGCCTACAGCGCAGGTAGCCATCCCTCCGGAGCAGTGCGGCCGGAGGCGCTCAACCAGCTTCAGCTCGCCGGCCTCTCCATCGACGGACTGCGAAGCAAATCATGGGAGGAGTTCGCAGCCCCCGGTGCCCCGTCCATCAACTTCATCTTCACCGTCTGCGACAACGCCGCCAACGAAGTCTGCCCCATCTGGCCCGGACACCCGATGACCGCTCATTGGGGCATCCCCGATCCCGCAGCAGTAAAAGGCTCGCCAGAGGCGATCGACCGTGCGTTCTGCGATGCATTCTCCATCCTCGATCGCAGAATCAGTCTCTTTCTCTCTCTTCCGCTTTCAACCCTCGAATCATTCGCAATACAGAAAGAAATCGATACCATCGGTCGCCAATGAACTACGCCCTATCGCGTCGCATAGTCGCCGAGTTCGCCGGCACCTCGTTTCTTCTTGCCGCGGTTGTCGGCTCCGGCATCATGGGCGAGCGCTTGGCCGGGGGCAACGTTGCAATTGCCCTGCTGGTCAATACCATTGCGACTGGCGCTGCGCTAATCGCGATCATTCTCGCCTTCGGCTCGATCTCTGGAGCGCACTTGAACCCCGCGGTAACCTTCGCCGACGCGTGGCAGGGCGGAATTCCGTGGCGTGAAATTCCGGCTTATGTCATCGCCCAGATGACTGGAGCCTTTATGGGAGTCGCCGCAGCTCACTCGATGTTCGGTCTGCCTCTCGTCTCCCTCTCGACGCACGCGCGTTCCGGCCCCGCTCAAATCCTTAGCGAGTTCGTCGCCACCTTCGGCCTGCTCTCGGTCATCTGGGGATGCGCCCGCCACCGCCCCTCCGCCGTGCCCTTTGGAGTGGGGTCCTACATAACCGCCGCCTACTGGTTCACCGCGTCCACGTCGTTCGCCAACCCCGCCGTGACTATAGCGCGTTCCCTGACCAACACTTTCTCAGGGATTCGTCCCGCCGATGTAGCCGGATTCATCACCGCCCAACTAGCGGGTGCCTTCGCCGCTACCCTGCTCTTCCGATGGCTAATGCCCTTACAGGAAAAAGGGTCTTAGCACTCCCCTGAACGTCGCGGCCGAGGTTTCACCCCGCTACCGTCTTCTTCGCTCTTGTAGTCGTGATCACCACCACACTAATCAAAACGAACAAAGTCCCAAGAATCGTTCGCAGTCCAAGCGCTTCTCCACCCAGAAAATACCCAACCACCACCGCCACAACCGGATTCACATAAGCATAAGTCCCCACCTTCGTCGGCGACTCATGATGAATCAGCCACACATAAGCCGTGAACCCGATAATGGATCCCGCGACAATCAGATACAGCAGCGAAATCCACGCACCGCGCGAGACCGCCCCGGGATGAAACCTCCGAAACTCCCCAAGCGCACCCGAAGCCAGCGCCAGCATCAGTCCCCCGGCAAGCATCTGCGCACCCGAACTCATCACCTTCGACGGCGGAAGCGACAGCTTACGCGTAAGGATCGATCCCACCGCCCAGCTCATCGCTCCAATGATGATCGCCAACGCGCCCACCCTGTCGATCGGCTCCCCGCCAAGTTTCAACGTCGGAATCATCAGCACAGCCACCCCGCAAAGCCCGATCAGCAGCGCCACGGCCAGACGAACAGTCAACCTCTGCGTTCGAAGAAACACGATCTCCGACAGCGCCATGAACGCCGGAATCGTCGCCAGAATAACGGCAGCAATCCCCGAAGGCACACGCTGCTCAGCCCAGAACAGCAGCCCATAGTCGACGACGAAGATCACAAAGCCAAGCAGCAGTACCGACATCCACTGCTGCCTGTTCGGCGAAGGCTCCCCTCGAGCAATCATCCAACCGAAAAGAACAACTCCCGCAACCGAAAACCGCATCGCCGCGAAGAGAAGCGGCGGGAACCTCATGCACGCCCACCCGAATCGCAAGAAACGTCGATCCCCACACAAAATAGATTATCGCGAAAGCCAACAGAGTCTTCCACGTCCGGCGATACTCGGCAACTTCCAAACCTACGCTCCTCATCAACCAGGCAGCCCTCAGGACGCATCCGGTAAGCCAGAGATCGACAAGTTGCTCACCGAGAGCGAGGCGCGAGGACAAAGCGCCGCAGAAAAACCCATGCTAGAAGAGAACACAGGACCAGCGTTAGCAACATCAGTCCGAGAGCGCGCAGGAAGAAGTAATTGATGAGAACGCGCTCCCTTGTGTCAAGGTCCTGAAGGGTCCTCTTGCTGATCTCGTCGAGTTCCTTCATCACCGCTATTTCCTGGCCACGAAGCACCTCCATTGCTGCTCGTCGTTCCTCACGAATCTCTGCGGTTGTGGCTAGTCGTTCGCCATGCACGGCATCCATGGTGGCAATTCTCTCCTGCTGCAAGGCATACAGGGTTCTCAAGAGCTCTTCCCGGAGAAAGGCCTGTGCGGACAACCGCTCGCTATCAACATCCGCCTTAAACGCCTTGCGTGTTTGATCCACAAGTCCGGGCATCTGTTCTATGTTGCCTGATATCTTCGCTGCGCTATCTGAAAGCAACGCCAGGTTGGACATACCGGCGCTAATTTGCGGGTCATGCGTGAAATCCGTCAGCAAGAGTTCGGCTTGCCAGCGCGCCTGTTTGGGGAGGTAAACGTTATAGGAGTCCAGGCGAGCCGTAAAGTCGCCCAAACCTTCCGCCAGCGTCTTGATTGAGGTTGTCATTCCCAAATCAGATTGTTCAACCTTCCGGATTACATCTGGATCGGCCGACTGACGGCCTGTCAGACTGGCCTGTATGGGATGGGCCTCCGCCCAGGCGCTGACTCTCTGACGCAAGTCGGCCACATTGGCTGTAGGCGCACCCACCCGCACAAGCTGCTCCATCTCGGCGTCCATGTTTCTCAGCGTCTCGGCGACAACGGGATAGGACTCGCCGAATTTCTGTTTCACGGCCGGCCGTTCCATATACGCTGTCATTTGGAAAATGAACGCCCATGTGTCGAGAACCGCTGCGACAGGATCCGTGTTCAACATGGATGTCTGCATAACCGGAATCGCCTCGGCCTTCCATACCAGTGCCTGTCTCTGAGTGGCGGGCGAGGGCGATTCCGAAATAATTCGATCAGCCGCGACCTCTATCTCCGCCGAATAAAGGGCCAGCATCGATTGATTCCGCGAACTCAGTTCCGGCGCGGTCGACTGCACATTCTTTGTCGACTTTATCGAAGAGGCTTTTCTGGTGTCTCCAGACAGACACCCCTGGGCCAGCAGTGCCAAGCCACATGCCGCGCAGCTAAACAATTGAGCAACTCGAATAGATGTCTTCGCGTGTTGACCCTGCCGTAACATGGCACACCCCCATGTCTTGAAAAACTTCCGCTGTCACTGGAATAGCCACGATCGCTTAGCGCGGATATTGAAACTGCTAGCAGAAACAGGAAGATCACCAAAGCAACAAATCCGAACGGATTGTATCCTATCCCATTCGCGTTCAAGGTAAGCCCGTGGTACAATGCCACCGGGTATCACGGCCTTCAGGATGCACGCGAGAAACTGCATTTATCTTTAGTTCCACTCTCCGGCAATGAGCGGGAACCGTCTCTCCAATCCCACACTGGAGTCGTCGCGTGAAAAATCTCCTTAGATTTTCCATGGGTCGGATAATCGCCGGCCTTCTTGTCCTCGCACCGGTCTACCTCGCCTGTCTGCTTCTGCTCAAAGCAATGAAGACAATCTTGAACCTGATGGCGCCTGTGGCAAAGGTGCTTCCGAAATCAGTCCCCGCTGAAAATCTCATTGCGCTCATCCTCGTGTTGGTCGTTTGCTTTTTTGTTGGGCTTGCGGTTCGCACACGAATGGGACGGGCGATCAAAAATCGCCTGGACAGGTCGTTATTTCAGAAGATTCCCGGTTACTCGCTCTTGCGAAGTTTTACGCAACGACTGGCGGGAGAGACGCAGGACAAAGCCTGGGATACGGCGCTGATCGAGATTGAGGATGCGCTTGTTCCCGGATTCATCATTGAAGAGCTTGTCGATGGACGTTTCACCGTCTTTGTCCCTTCGGTGCCTACGCCGATGGCTGGAGCGGTCTACGTTCTTACTCCGGATCGCGTGCATCGTCTGGATGTTCCGTTTACACAGGCCATCACGACAATCACCAAATGGGGTTCGGGTTGCCAAAATCTGGTTGCTGCAATGAAGCCGAGAGAAAGGGTCTGACTCAGGGCCAGAAGAAAATGCCAAATCCGAAAATCGGCCCATGCAATGTAGGACTGATCGTGAGAGTTCCTCCGACTCGGTTTCAGTCTCGCTGAAATGCACGCCGCCATAGCGCATCGCGATTCCAAAATAACGGGCAAACTGCCACTCAGCGCGCCCTGTTGCCGTCATGTCGACGTCTTAGAAGTTCCTACAACTGAAATCTCGATTGTCGATGCTCTCATCAAAACAGCAGATGGGTACCGACAAGTCGTCTTGCGTGAAGTAAAAGACCTTTCTCAGTCCATCTTGCTAAACTTATAGATAATGCTCTCCAAGCTCTACGCGAAGTGGATGTACGCCTGGGAAACCGCGCTCACCACACGCGACACCAATCGCATCGTCCGCCCCCTCGAGTGGGGCTTCTGAGCGACGCATGCATGCGCCTCTTGCCAAGTCGGCATCTCGTCAGCGATCTCTCCAGTCACCACAATAGCGTTTGTTTGTACCGATCTATCCATCCAGGGCTTCTACGCCTTTCGGAGGAGATTCCTGTCAGGAATAGGTGAAGCTTTGGCACTCTAGTTCACATCCAAATCACAACACAATGAACGATTCAGCCATACATTTCGAGGGCGAAGTGGTGCTCGACAATCCGATTTGGAATTCGCTTGCCACCAGTCATGCCCACATCGCCGTCGGCGCGCATATGGGGCATGGTCTGGCTCGTCGCTATCCCGCCGATATAGGCCCGCTATCCGCATTTCAGGAAGCTACTTCCGAGGCGTACGCGGACCTCGCCGCAATTGTGCCGAAGGACGATGTCGCGGTTCTCTTTCTTGAAAATTCACTCGAGATGCCCGTGGGCTGGCAGCTTCTTCGCGACGGATCGCTGGTCCAGATGGTCTGCCCTGCGGTTCCGGTTCGCCCATCTCTCACTGAGGCGATCCTACCGATGACGTCCGCAGATTTTCCCGAGATGGTAACCCTCGCGAGCCTCACAGAACCGGGGCCGTTCCGCGACCATACTGCCAACCTCGGAGGGTTCGTGGGGATTCGCATCGATGGCCGCCTCGCTGCAATGGCTGGCCAACGATTGGCCCCGACCGGCTTCGCGGAAGTGAGCGCCGTCTGCACGCACCCTGACTTCCGCGGCCGCGGCTATGCTCAGGCTCTTGTCGCCGCAGTCGCGAGCAATATTCACTCCGAAGGTCGCATCCCGTTCCTGACCTCGTTTGAGGCCAACATGGGAGCTATTCGCGTCTATCAGCAGGTAGGTTTTGTCCATCGTCGCACCTTCCAGCTGGCAGTCCTCAAGCCGCCATCACATCCTCAATAGCCATTGTGAAGGAGGTAAACTTTATTGATCATCCCCAATCAAAGATTGGCCTCAGAAGTAGCGCAATCACGCCTACTGACTTTGCAGACCTGCTTGTAGGCAGTTAGAGAGCTTACACGCGCATTGCTAACTGGGTGTGGGAGCTAAGAGACCGTTCTCAGTTCACCTTGCTAAACTTATAGATAATGCTCTCTAAGCTCTACGCGAAGTGGATGTACGCCTGGGAAACCGCCCTCACCACACGCGACACCAACCGCATCGTCCGCCCCCTCGAGTGGGGCTTCGACTGGCTCAAAGACTTCAGTCCCATAGCCCTCGAAGCCGACCCGCACCTCAGCGACTTCGACCGTATGATCGCCATCAACGCCGACATCGTCGCCCGCGCCGACGAGTTCTACGGCTACACCACCCCCACCGACTTCCGCCTCGAAGCCCGCCACCCCCAGCTCTTCCCCACCAACGTCCGCCCCGAAACCCTCCAGGAGGACGCCGAGATCAAGCGCCAGGCCGAAACCGGCGAACTCGAAGAGGCCCAGTTCCTCCGCTTCACCTCGCCCATCCGCACCCTCTACCCCGAGAACGACGCCGTCAACGCCCGCTGGTATCCCGCCCATCCCGAAACCCAGAACGGCAAACCCAAACAGGCCATGATCGTCATGCCCCAGTGGAACGCAGACGCCTTCAGCCACAACGCCCTCTGCACCCTCTTCAACCGCTTCGGCATCTCCTGCCTCCGCCTCTCCAAGCCCTACCACGACATCCGCCGCCCCGCCGAGCTCGAGCGCTCCGACTACGCCGTCAGCGCCAACGTAGGCCGCACCACCGAAGCCTGCCGTCAGGCCGTCGTCGACATCCGCAGCTGCATCGACTGGCTGCAATCCCAGGGCTATCAGCAGTTCGGTGTCCTCGGAACCAGTCTCGGCAGTTGTTACGCCTTCATCGCCGCCGCCTTCGACCCGCGCCTCCAGGTCTGCGCCTTCAACCACGCCTCCACCTGGTTCGGTGACGTCACCTGGGCCGGCCAGAGCACCCGCCACATCCGCGCCGCCTTCGAGCAAGCCGGCCTCACCCAAGATCAGGTCCGCCAGATCTTCTCCATCGTCAGCCCCATGTCCTACATGGACCGCTTCGCCTCCTACCCGAAGCGTTCTCTCGTAGTCCACGCCACCTACGACCTGACCTTCCCCCTCGAGTACTCCCTCGACGTCCTCAAAAACTTCGATCGCCTCAAGATCGACTACGTCTCCAAGGTCCTCCCCTGCGGCCACTACACCACCGGCGAAACCCCCTACAAATACATCGACGGCTGGTACCTCGGCTCCTTCGTCTACAGCAGCTTCAAACGCCTCGCCCAGCAATCCACACCCACCCAAAAATAAAGTTCAAAAAAGTGGCGTGTTTTTAACCTCCGCGCAACGTGGTGTCATCTCTCCACGAAAACCACGCAATCCACCACGAATTCACCACAAAACCACCACACCAAAACCACCACTTCTCCCAAAACCCCCCTCAAAAACACGCCAAAACCACCCATCCGACGTCCCCGATCCCTCAAAGAAAAAAAATCCCAAAAACAGTGACATAAAATAACGCCATGCCTATAGACCTCAACGCCCCGCTGGCCGCCTCCGACCCCGAGATCGCCGCCCAGATTGAAAACGAAGTAAAACGCCAGCACGAAGGCCTGGAAATGATCGCCTCCGAAAACTTCGTCAGCCGCGCGGTTTTAGAGGCCGCAGGCACCGTATTTACCAACAAATACGCAGAAGGCTACCCCGGCAAGCGCTACTACGGCGGCTGCGAGTACGCCGACATCGTCGAAGACCTCGCCCGCACCCGCGCCAAACAGCTCTTCAACGCCGACCACGTCAACGTCCAACCCCACTCCGGCTCACAAGCCAACGCCGCCGCCTACATGACGCTCCTCTCGCCAGGAGACTGCATTCTCGGCCTGGATCTCGCCCACGGCGGCCATCTCACCCACGGCCACAAGCTCAACTTCTCCGGCAAACTCTACAGAATCGTCGGCTACCAGGTCCGCAAAGACACCGAAACCATTGACTACGACGAACTCGAAGCCACAGCACTTCGCGAGAAGCCCAAGGTCATCGTCGGTGGCGGCAGCGCGTATCCACGCCAGTTCGACTTCCCACGCATGCGCGCCATCGCCGACAAGGTTGGCGCTTATCTCATGGTGGATATGGCGCATTTCGCCGGACTCGTCGCGGGCGGCGTGCATCCATCGCCCGTGCCTCACGCACACGTCGTCACAACAACGACTCACAAAACGCTGCGCGGCCCGCGCAGCGGACTGATCCTCTGTGGGCAGGAGTTCGCTGCCGGTATCGATCGCAGCGTCTTTCCTGGTCAGCAAGGTGGTCCCCTCATGCACATCGTTGCCGCGAAGGCGGTGGCGTTCAAAGAAGCATTGCAACCGGAGTTTGCGAACTATGCGAAGCAGGTAGTGACGAACGCAAAGGTCCTGGCAGAGGCAATCGCAGCTGAAGGTTATCGCATCGTCTCCGGCGGAACGGACACGCATGTGATCCTGATCGACGTGTTTCAAAAGGGAATGCTTGGTTCGGAAGCAGAACATGCATTTGGGAGAGGCAGGAATTACAGTCAACAAGAATGCGATTCCATACGACACAAACCCTCCAATGAAGCCGAGCGGCATTCGCATCGGAACGCCAGCGTTGACCACCCGCGGAATGAAAGAACCCGAGATGCGCGTCATTGCAGGATGGATCGCACAGGCACTAGAGCACCGTACGGACGCTGCGAAGCTGCAGCAGATTCGCGGTCTTGTGTTGGAGATGGCCGGGAAGTTCCCGCTTTACGGCTGGTTGCACAAGGAATAAGCTTTCGGCGAAGCCACATTTCTGTTTCGTGACGAAGGAAAATTAAATGGCGATGGCGATAATGACGTGGCTGATTGCCATCCCCCTGCTTGGCGTGGTGACGGGGATGCGGACGATGACTGCCATGGCAGCGCTCTGCTGGTTTGCCTATCGTGGCGACCTCCCGTTGGACGATACATGGGCCTTCTGGGCTGGAAAACTCGTGACCGCAATCATCTTTTCGGTGCTGGCCCTAGGAGAGTATGTCGTTGACAAGCTGCCGAAGACACCAAACCGGACCGCACCGCCACTGTTGCTTGCCAGGGTGCTCATGGGGGGCCTCGTAGGCGCGATTGTGGCGGCAGGTCTGAATGGCTCGGAGTTCGAAGGCGCCATTCTCGGAGTCGGTGGGGCTTTGATCGGCACGTTTGGCGGTTTTCTGGTTCGACGGGAGATCGTGCTACGCCTTGGATCCAAAGACTGGCCGGTGGCCCTGATCGAAGACGCGAGCGCCATTCTGTGTGCCGTTCTGGCGATGGGCGTGGTAACTGGGTAAATCGTCCCTTTGCAAAGGAAGATCCATGGGGAGTTTCTTGCGGTGTGTCGTACCGGCTGCGGTTTTTCTTATGACTTCGATGCCAGGTTCTTCTTCAGCTGGAGATCCGGGCTTCAAAGGTGAACCGACGGCGATCGAACAACTCGGTACGATCCGGGAGAACTTGCGGCAGACCCACGCCGCGAAGGACGCAGCGGCCTACTTGCGCAATGCAATCATCTTCCGTGATTTTCTCAACGGATCGCCGAATTCCATTCTTCAATTGATGCTCGCCCAACTCTTCGCTGGCGAAAATGACGAGGCATTGCAGAGCTTTGAACAGTATGTCCGCATGGGACAATCAAACGAGGAGACGCTGCGCTCGAAGCAGTTCGACCCGCTGCGAGCGCAGCCACGGTATTCGGCACTTCATGTGGCGATGGTAGCGAACGATGCAAGCAAATCGGAAGCAACCAAGGCATTTGGTCTTGCGGACGCTGGCCTGCTCCCCGAAGATATCGACTACGATGCGACGACCAGACTCTTCTACATCACCAGCGTTTTGAAAAAAGAGATCCTCGCGGTAGACATGACCGGCCACGCGCACGTCTTCGCGACAGGGCCCAGACAAGTGGCCGATGATGGCGGTGAAGGTGGATGCGGAGCGCCATCTGTTGTGGGCCACCGAGGTCGCATTGGATCCGGCTTTTCCTGGTCACCAGTGAAGATTGGGGCAAGTCGGCCATTCTTCTTTACGATCTGAAGTCCGGCAAGCTTTTGTGGCGCGTCGACGGTCCCGCACAAGCGGCTCTCGGCGACATGACTCTTACGACACAAGGTGATGCGATCATCTCTGATGGTGATCACGGCGGTGTATATCGTGTTCGCCGCGAATCGCAGACGATCGAGCGGCTCGATGCAGGGGACTTTATTTCACCGCAGACGCCTGCGATCCTACCGGGCGGTGAGCGGATGCTCATCCCTGACTATCTGCGCGGCATCGGTATCCTGAATTTGAAAACGAAACATGTGGAGTGGATAACGATGAATGACAGATATGCGCTGAGCGGGATTGACGGACTGTATCTTGCTGGCCGAACCCTCTTGGCGACACAGAACGGGACATCGCCTGAACGCGTCATTCGATTCGAGCTTGATCGATCGTTGTCTCGCATCGAATCCGAATCAATCGTCGAGCGTGGCACTCCCACTCTGGGCGATCCGACACACGGGGTGGTGGTAGATGGTCACTTCTATTACATCGCGAATTCTGGTTGGGACACTCTAGATGAGCATGGCGCGCAGAAGGCAGGAGCCAAAATGTCCGAGGCAATCGTTATGCGTTCAGACCTAAGACAACAGTAAGAAAAAAGAGAGTTCAAAGAAAGACATGCGGGTCGACTGAGGATCGCGGGCTGAAGAATTGGAGAGTATGGTCGATCCATCCCTCAAGTTTGCCCGTCTAAGTCTGAAGGCAACGAAGACTGCGTGAAAACCGGGCCTGAGAGGGAGGCATCCCCATGGCGCTAAAACTCTGGAGATCGAATGTCAGTGTACGAAAGTGATCTGTCGCGACTTGTAGATGAATTGAATCGCTCGACGCTCGGAGCGAAGAACGATGAGAGACCTTCTCTCGATGCCATGCTTGGGCTGGCAGTCGAACAGAACGCTTCTGACATCGTCCTCGTGACAGGCTCCGCAATCACGTTGCGCGTCAACGGATCTCTGGTGCCAGCTTCTGGCAAAGCGTTGTCTCCGGAGGATATTCGCAACCTCTTGCTCCCACTCTTAACGACGGAACAAGCTAAGGAACTTGAAGGTGAGAGGGCCTTGGATTTTTGCTTCGTTCGCGGATCGATAGGGAGATTCCGAGCCAACTTTCACTATCAGCGAGGCACGCTGGCGGCGAGCATTCGATTGCTGCCCGCTCAAATCCCCACAATTGAGTCTCTTCATCTGCCTTCCGTACTGGCGCGACTAACGGAACGCCGACAGGGGTTAATACTGCTCACCGGACCGACCGGCTGTGGAAAGACCTCGACGATGGCTGCACTCATCGACCGGATTAACGCACGCAGACGGGACCATATCATCACTATCGAAGATCCAATCGAATATCAACACACGAACCGTAGCTCCATCGTCGAACAAATCGAAGTCGGACATGACACACCTGGTTTCGCACAGGCCGTCCGAGCCGTCTTGCGTCAGAATCCCGATGTGATCCTGGTAGGAGAGATGCGTGACAGTGAAACCATTTCAGCTGCGCTTACAGCGGCCGAGACCGGGCACCTCGTGCTGTCCTCTTTGCATACGAATGACGCTGCTCAGACGATGTCGCGCATCCTGGATAGCTTTCCGATAAGCAATCAATCTCAAATTCGACAGCAGCTATCGTTGGCTCTGCTGGCAGTCATCGCGCAGCAGCTCGTTCCTGCAATCGGCCACGTCGGGCCGCTATCCGGCTGTGGAGGTCATGATGGCGACAATCGCGATCCGCAATCTGATTCGCACCGGTCAGGACCACCAGCTTCGTTCCCACATCTCGACAGGACGTGGTGAAGGCATGATTACGATGGATCAATCGCTGGCCGATCTGGTTCGAACTGGGCGAATTTCGCGGGAGACTGCTTCAGCTCACTGCTACCACCCAGACGAGTTGCGCTCCCACCTGGGTGATTCCATTCAATCGGTTTGAATTACCTAGCTCGACGAGTGAACCGGGTGGGGTGCTTCGAGCTTTCCGGCTTTGACGTCCCACGCGAGCCCCATCATCCGTAGTGCAGCGATACCGTACCAGTTCGGATCGAACTCGTACCAGGCCAAACCATGTCGAGAGGATTGCGGATGCGCATGATGATTGTTGTGCCATCCTTCTCCAAAGGTCAGCAAGGCCACCCAGAAGCTGTTGCGTGAGGTGTCTCCGGTCTGAAATCGGCGTGAGCCCCACATGTGCGTGGCGGAGTTGACGAGCCATGTCGAGTGAAGTCCAAGGACAGTGCGGAAAAAGATCCCCCACAGGAGAAAGGACCATCCTCCGAAAAACAAGAGCGCTGCGCCCAGAACTGTCATGGGTATCCAATGCCACTTACTGATCCAGATGTGGAACCTGTCTTTGCGAAGGTCGGGAACAAAGGGAAGAAGAACCGCAGAGTCGTTGTGAATACTCTGACCTGTGACGATCCAACCCATATGGGACCACAGGCCGCCGTCCTGAGGAGAATGTGGGTCGCCTTCTTTGTCGGTGTTCTGATGATGCATGCGATGGATCGCGACCCAGAAGATCGGGCCTCCTTCCAGAGTGAGCGTTGCACAGATGGTGAGAAGATACTCCACCCATTTCGGTGTCTTGTAGCCGCGATGGGTCAAGAGCCGATGGTATCCCATGCCGATCCCGACGCCGCCGGCGATCCACCACAAAAGCATCGCAACGAAAAATGCCTTCCATGTGAAAACGAATAGAGCAGCGATAGCTCCAATGTGAAAGGCAATCATAAAGAAGGTCGTTACCCAGACGACCGGTTGCGTAAACGTTCGGTCGCGCCATAGTGCACGCATGCGTATTTTCTCCTGTGTCGTTATTGGACGCGGGAGATGTGTGTCTGTCGAGTAATACTTCTGTAAGTGTCGCGATGAAGGAGGGCGCAGGCCTAATTCCTCGAGCGCTCACCTGCCACTTATTTCCGTGAGGTCTAGCATTTTTACGAGTTCAGGAAACCGCGAAGTTTCGAGAATCTGTTCAGACAAACTAAAGGGCCACGCAAATCGAGGTCTACGAGTTCCGGTTTAAGGCATCGTCCGGGCCGTCGTCTAATCGACCACGCCGGGCTCGAAACAAAAATTAGCGGACGCGATTTCGTCAGTGAGACACAAGCGCCAGACAGGAGAACCGATGCGTCCTCACGTAAGCAACTCGACTCCAGGCCTGATTTCGTTAGTTGTACGCGTCTATCCGATGGGCGGGTTAGACGTCCACTACGGTCTTCTCTCCGGAGAGATCCCGTTGCAGTGGCCGGCGGTTTTTGGGAGCCGTGAGCAATTGGCAACGCAGTTCAGGGAGCTTGGTCTGCTCCACGAGGCGGCGTTGATAACTCTTTCGGACGAGGAGATGGATTTTACTTTCCGCGTTGTTTCAACCCCCAAGCTCATGGAAATGTTCGCTTTCAATAAGCCAGGGATAGTTCATTAAGGGCCGTCCGATCAAAGGCATCGGCTCTTGATCCCCCTAGTGTGTTAAATGTGGCGTAAAGTCACTTGGTTAGAGTAGGATGTGCCGTACTGAGGGCTCGGCCGGACACGAAGGCAAGTCGAGAAGGTCGCTTCCAGGGCTTGAGTTGATGCTGAAGCGTGCGGGAGGTAGACCATGTCGAAGGGCATTCTACGAATTGTGCTGACGATTCTGATGTATGCGGGAGTCGGCGTCTTCCTCTTTCCATACTTCACTGGCAGAATTACGGCCGGAGTCCCCTTCATGATCTTCGGCGCAGCGTGCACAGTGGTCTGCGGGTTGCTGCGCTGTTATCTGACCGAAGGCGATTGTGCACGAATTCCTCATCATGGGCGGGACTGGTAGCGGGGCCACACGCGACCGAGCAGACGAGAAGTTGCCTGGTTGCCCATATTTGTGTATTCGATAGGACTAGGAGCAGATGCATTTTGCCATCGTCGTGATCATCTGGCAGTGCAGGCGATTAGGCTGTTAGGATCGCTGGGGTCTCACCGCGGATCGAGGGTGTCTTTCAAACAGAGGGCGTCGGCACGGCAGACCTCAGCCAGCCTTCCATAACATTGTGATCGACGACTCCGGCCTGCTGTTTGATCAGCTTGCCGGAGGAGAAGACAGCGAAGTTCGGGATGCCGCGCACAGCAAAACGGGCGGCGAGTTGCTGATGCTTGTCGGTGTCGACCTTGAGGACAATAGCTTGGCCGGCCATGTCTTTTGCCGTGCGCGCGACCTCTGGAGCGGCAGCGTGACAGGGACCGCACCAGTCTGCCCAGAAATCGACGAGAACGGGAACGCGCGAGCTTTCGATGATCTCATCGAAGAGCGCCGTGTCGACCTGCAGAGGTTCGTCGAGTGGGGGGAGCGGATTTTTGCATGCACCGCAACGGCCGGTATCCGCGAGGTGGTTCGCAGCAAGGCGGTTTTTCTGGCCACAGGTTTTGCAGGTTCTTATTGCAGGCATTGGACGCTCCTAAGCATTGGATCGTATTGCGAGTGATTGGTTGCATCGCTGCTCGGCAGCAATCCCATATCGATCGAACCGGTCAGCGAGCCCATGCAATCGAGTCGGCGGACGCCCCGGCGACCCCAACTCGCAACACTGTTACGCGCGGCGGCGGTAGCGGATAGCGAACTCGTAGGTTGGATTAGGCGGGAAGAGGCGGGCGACGAGACGTAACCGGTCAGCGAGGGCCTGGGGGGCGAGAAGTGGGTACTCGCGTTCGCGCAGTTCGGAGTAATCGAAGTCGACCGAGAGCGAGAGTTGGTAGATGGCGACGGCGTCGGAGAAGGCGGATTCGAGGAAGTTGTTCCGCGCCTTCTCGTCGATGGTTGGTTTGCCGTCAATCTTTTCCGATTTTGCTGCGAGGGAGAGGTTGCGGCTCTCCCAAGCGTCCTGACTGGTTTCGCCGCGGACGTCGGCAAGGGCCTGGCCCCAGACGAGTTGATCGAAGGCCTCGGGGACGCCAATGACGTCAACAAAGGCGTGGCCGACGTTGATAAAGAATTCAAAGGCCAGCGCGAAACGGTCCCCCAGTAAGCGCGTCGAGATAAAGACGCCCTCGGTACCGTCGTGGGTGACATTGCGGTGGCAGATGGCCTGGTCGCCGAGTTCGGAGGTGTAGGAGGGGGCGACCAAGGTGGCCTCGCCGCCGCGACGGTCGCTCAGCGCAAGCGGGACGAAGTAGTAAGTCTTGCGGGCCAGCGCGCCGGCGATCGCTATCGGAACCGCCTGAACCATACGTTCGAGTTCGCTGTCGCCGAGGTTGTTTTCGCCGAACGAAGAGAAGCGGACGCCGTTCGCTGCATGACGAACTGTCGCCTCGTGAATGACCTGCACTGCCTGGACCAAGTCGCTTTGAACACCTTCTGCCATAAAGCAGTATTCTACTTGTATGGCGGACGTATCGCAGCATGGAAACTCTACCTCTCCCCAGACAGTTGGCTCGGGCTATTTGTTTGGTGTTCCCCTCGGCGACCTGGGCTGGCTCTCGAGCCTGCTGATGAGCTTTGCGCTGGGGTTTGCGGCGTTCTTTGCAGCGACCTTTTGCGCCATCATCGGCACGCTGTTCTACAACACGGCGACGCACCACGCGATTGACTTTTCATTGACCTACAAGAGGGTTGGGCTGCCCGTTGGACTGCTGGTGCTGGTGGTGACGCTGGGGTATCTGGGGACGCTGTGGGTGCGGCGTCAGCTTCGCAAGGCGTGATCGCGGGTAAGGAGTCGGCGAAACAATGTCGGCTGCGCTCGCGTCTCTAGAGTGTTCTGCTATTCTTCGTTTCTAACCTAAATTTAGGGCATTATTCTTGGAGGACCACCGAGTATGTCATTCGTTCGCGCCTTTGTGCGTTGGGGCTGCTGTACGGCCGCAATCGCAAGCCTTGCCGTTCCAGCATTTTCAGCCGATAAGAAGCCGAAAGAAGCCGCAGCGACTCCCGAGACGCCTTCGTACTACGGCCCTCAGCCCGCGATCGAAAACATCGACCTCACGATGTACGCGCGGATCCGCGACGAGGGCTTTCACCACTCGCACGTGATGGAGTTTGGCAGCGCGCTGTCTGACGGCATTGGGCCGCGGTTGACAGGTTCGCCGAACATGGCAAAGGCCAATGCGTGGACGTGCGAGACGCTGACGAAGATCGGTTTGGAGAACGCGCACCTGGAGGACTGGGGCGAGTTCGGCATGGGATGGCAGCAGATCAACACCTGGGCACGCATGGTTTCGCCTGACCCGGAGCCGCTGTGGATGCAGGCCGCCCCATGGTCGCCGTCGACAAACGGACCGGTGACCGGCGAAGCAGTCTACGTGGATCTGCAGAGCGAGAAAGACCTCGACAAATTCAAGGGCAAGCTGAGCGGCAAGATCGTGCTGCTCGGCGCAATGCGAACGACGCCGGACCTTACCGAGCCGCTGTTCCATCGCTACACCACCGCTGAGCTGGCGGAGATGGAGACTTATCCGACGGGCGAAGGACGGCGCGGTGCACCAAATCTTCAGCAGTTGTTGGCTGACCGTGCGCGCCTCACTGCGCTCCGCACAGCCGCCGTGAAGATGATGACGGAAGAACATGTTGCCGCCATCATTACGCCCAGCCGCGATGGAGGCAATGGCGGAGGAACGGGCATCATCTTCGACGACAACGGCGCAAACATCGCGCGGAACGCACAGGTTAAAGCGAACGCCGTCACGATTCCGAACGCGGTGATGATGATCGAGCACTATAACCGCCTCGGCCGGCTGCTGCAGAATCACGTGCCGGTAACGCTTGAGGTGAACATCGAGACGAAGTTCACGGGCGATCACGAACACGGCTTCGATACCGTCGCAGAGATTCCGGGGACCGATCCGAAGTTGAAGGACCAGGTAGTGATGGTCGGCGGTCATCTCGATAGCTGGATCTCCGGCACCGGCGCGACCGACAATGGTGCGGGCTCGATCATGGCGATGGAGGCGGTGCGCATCCTGAAGGCGCTGAACATCAAGCCCAAGCGGACGATCCGGATCGCGCTCTGGTCGGGTGAAGAGCAGGGGCTGTTCGGCTCGCAGGGCTACGTGAAGAATCACTTCGGGACGTTTGCCGAACCCGAGCATCCGGATCCTGCCGCGGTCCCGGGATTTCAGCGCCAGCGCGGCAAGCTGACGACGACCAAAGAGTGGGAGACGCTCGACGCCTACTACAACCTCGACAATGGCACCGGCAAGGTGCGCGGCGTGTACACGCAGGAGAACTTCGCGGTCGCCCCGATCTTCCGGCAGTGGATCGCTCCGCTGGCAGACCTCGGAGTGAGCACCATCTCCTACCGGAACACGGGCGGCACCGATCACCTGTCATTCGACGCGGTTGGCCTGCCGGGATTCCAGTACATTCAGGACCCGATGGACTACGATACTCGGACGCATCACTCCGACATGGACACCTACGACCGGCTGCACGCGCTCGATTTGGAGCAGGGTGCGGTGCTCGAGGCGATCTTCCTCTACAACACCAGCGAGCGTGAGGCGATGATGCCGCGCAAGCCATTCCCACATCCTGAACTGGAGAAGCAGCAGTCAGCGCCGATTCCGGATATCTACCCGAACGCGGTCCCTCCGGCAAAGTAACTTTTCGTTGTCGAAAAGACAGCGAAATGCGAAGCCCCTCCCGACCGGAGGGGCTTTGCATTTAAGTTCTAGACTGCCTTACGGCGGAAGCAGTCGGGACTGTGATCGTTGACGATGCCCGTCGCCTGCATCCACGCATAGACGATGACCGGGCCGACGAACTTGAAGCCGCGCTTCTTGAGCGCTGCTGAAATCTCTTCGGAGAGCGCAGTCTTCGCGGGAACGGGTCCGCGGTTTTGGATTGGTTTGTCGCCCGCCATCTTCCATATCCACGTCGAGAAGTCTTCACCAGCGTCGCCCATTGCGAGATAGATGCGTGCACCGTTGATGGTCGCTTCGATCTTGGCGCGCGAACGAATGATCCCTTCGTTCTGGAGAAGCCGCGCGATATCGGTTTCACCCATTCGCGCGACCTTCTTCGGATCAAAATTGCGAAAGGCTTTGCGGAACGCCTCACGCTTGCGCAGGATGGTGAGCCAGGAGAGGCCGGCCTGGAAACCGTCGAGCATAAGGGCCTCCCAAAGCGCACGGCCGTCGCGCTCGGGAACACCCCACTCTTCGTCGTGATAGGCGCGCATCAGTGGATCGTTCTCCGCCCACGAGCAACGATGAATCTTGATCTCCTTTTTCGTCATGCCATCTCCAGATGAAAGAATAGCCGATCCATCAGACGAATACGCTGCAGCGCAGACGTTAGAGCCACGCGCTGAGCAGACGGCCCGCAGACCCGAGGATCTTGAGATTGTCAGTGCGGTTCGCGAAGTAGCGCGCGTTGATCTCAGAAGAACCGATGTCTTCGAGATTTCGGAACGCGGTCAGCTCGGCTGCGATCTCTGGAGGCGTGAAGAAGAGTTGAAAGGGTTCTCCTGCGAGTTTCACTCTCGCGGCCAGTGAGTCGTGGGCCAGTTTTTCCAGGAAGGGAAGGGCCGAGCGCGGTTGGCCATAGTCGAGGACTACAGCCGGATGCCTGCGGGTTGCGATGCTACGAACGCGATCGTCGAGCGGAAGGCTTCGAGAGTGAGGTAAGGAACGACACCAAGCCACGCGAAGAAGGTTGGGACGGTCGGGTCGAATCCGGCGGCGTGGAGTTGCTCACGGAGTGACTGACGTTCGAAGTCGACCGGGGCGTAGGTGAGGTTTGAAGGAGTAGGCAGAGCGCCGGCCATCAAGCAGCTCGCGTTTCCATTCCTGCGTAGCAGGGTGATCGACCTCGAAGACTCGGAGGTGCGGGTGAGGATTGCGGTGAGCGAATGTGTCGAGGCCCGCACCGAGGAGGACATACTGTGTGACACCGTGGTCAACGGCGCCGACAAGCGTATCTTCGGCGTAGCGGCTGCGTGCGACGAGGAAGGCGCGGAGACTTACAGAGAAAGGACGGTCAGGACGCGTTGGAGTGCGGCGCAGCTCTTCTGCGTAGGTATCGCCGAGGATGGGAACGGCGATGGGGTCGTTGAGGACGAGCGGTGGCGCATCGTAGAGTTGGTGAGCGGCTCGACGCAGGGCCACGCGAAGAGCGGTTTTGGAGGGGCTCGCCTCTTCCATACATTGCGAGAGGCCGTCAGGCCGTCTTCGAGCTCGCTTCCGCGGTCTGGCTATTCATCCAGGTGAGCGCCTGGGCAAGGTACTGCTTCATCTCTTTGCGGGGGACGATCGCGTCGAGGAAGCCGTGTTCGAGTAGAAACTCGGAGCGCTGGAAACCATCGGGAAGCTTCTGGCGGATGGTCTGCTCGATGACGCGAGGGCCGGCAAACCCGATGAGTGCATTCGGTTCAGCGATGTTCAGGTCGCCCAGCATGGCGAAGCTTGCGGTGACGCCGCCGGTCGTGGGATCGGTCATCACGGAGATGTAGGGAATCTTCGCATCGTCCATGCGCGCGAGGCCGGCGGAGATTTTGGCGAGCTGCATCAGCGAGGCGATGCCTTCCATCATCCGAGCGCCGCCCGAGGCCGCCACGATGATCAGCGGATGGCGGGTAGCGAGCGAGCGGTCGACGGCGCGGGCGATCGTTTCGCCGACGACCGAGCCCATGCTGCCGCCGATGAAGTTGTACTCCATCACGCTCAGGACGACGTTATGCGGGCCAAGCTGCCCGACGGCGTTGATGATCGCATCGTTGAGGCCGGTCTTGCGCTGCGCCTCGGCAAGCCGCTTTTTGTAGGGCTTAAGGTCCGTGAACTGGAGCGGGTCCGTGGAGCGCAGCCCAAGGTCGACCAGCTCGTAGCCCGGTTCGAGCAGGTTTTCGATCCGGGTGCGGGCGTCGATCCGGAAATGGTGACCGCAGTGGGGGCAGACATGCTGGTTGGCTTCGAGCTCGGCCTTGAAGAGGATCTTGCCGCAATCAGGGCAGCGGATCCAAAGGCCTTCGGTGCGGACGGTCTTCTCCGAGTCGTTGACGATCTCGTGGTCTTCGCGTTTAAACCAGCTCATACCTGCTTGCCCTTCCCTGAGGTGCCTTGACCATTGTAGCGGTGAAGCAGAGAATGAGTTTACCGAGACGACTTCGGGTAAGTCGCCTGTTTGGTAGGCAGATGATCTTGTTCGAGAGGAACAGGGCACATCGTCACCGGATTTAGCAGCGAAAACCGATTTCTGGTAAGCTTGCGGCACTCATAAATATCCGGCATCTCCGCCCATATTTTTTTTGGGTTTGAACGCTTCGATTCACGCGAAATTTGGAGACCCGGCGGCCCTTATTCCTGTTAGAAGAGCAGCTTAGCAGTTCCGTCGAGCCCCACGGCCCGTCAGCGGCCCTGACGGTGGAAAAGCCAACAATCAGCCATAGTTGGCATCCAAGGTGACATGATGTCTGCGATTGCGAACAGCCTCCAGAAGCCTGAACGCTTCGATCTATGCGTAAGAAAATTTCGTGCGCTCTGTATGATGCATGGCGTCGAGGTCGGGTCATCTGGTGACCTCCATGGATTCATGCAGAAGTTGATGGACGACCGACACCTCTCTATGAAATTTTGGGGGTTCGTCGGCGACCTGAGTGACCGCGAAGGCGGCGAGTTCTCAGACGATCAGGTCCTTGCCATCGTAGTCGAAGGCGTTACCGGCGGGGAGTTTTCGGGGGAAGACGCAGGATTAAAGCAGGACGTCGACAATCTGCGCGCGATGCTCTCCGGAGTGGATATACAGGGTCCCGACTACGGCCAGGTTGAACTGGCGCCGTTTCCGCGAAGTGAGCCTTCCCCGCAGGAAGACGCCCGAGAGTCGACACCTCACCTCGTCGACCTTCCCCCAAAGCGGTCGGAAGCGCGAGCGGCCTATATCTCCGCTGCTGTCGAGAGGGAGGTGCAACAAGCAACGCATTCCCCGACACCGCTGCCTCCACAACTGGATGAGAACGTACTGCGCTACGAGATCAGCAACCTTGTAAAGCAATATCTCGAAGATCTCGACAATAGGGTCAGTAAAGCGGAGTCCCGTCGGCGGCGGGGGGTGCCGATGGGTACCGTTGCGAACGCAACAACTCCCCGATCACTCGAGGAACAGCCGGATAAGCCGCCAAAAGATGAGATGGAAGACCCGCCGATCTTCCCGATTGGCAGACCGAGGCTGGTTTTGGAGCCTCCAGATGACGACGATATCCCGATGAATATCCCTCTGGAGAATTATTCTCCCCCAAGGGGATTTGGAATGCTTATCCTCGGCGTGGTGCTTGCCTTGGCAATATTTGAAGGTGCCGACGCAGTTTATGAAAACCGAATCTTCTTGGGAAACCGGATTGTTGCGTTGATGGACGGCCACTTCAGCCCAGAGACGAAGCAGGCTGCCTCGGGATACCGATTTGCGGTCCCATCTCCCCCGCCGCCTTCGGTTGAGCAAGGGGGGTTGCCTGCCTTTCAGGGCACGTCTACGTCTACGCCACCATCGACGAGTGCCGAAGCTGCACCGCAGCAGACACCTTCAATCGCACCGCAGATCGCCGAAGAGGTACCTGGTCCCAACAGCAACAGCAACAGTAGCGTGGCGACAAGTCGCGTAATCCCGCAGGTCGAACAGGTCCCGCCAGACGGCATATCGAGCGCCGAGGAGGCCAATGCGGTCAAGGTAGCGCCGTCGACGATGGAAGCGAATCTTGTTATGTCGAGAGTCCCTGTCTATCCGGAGATCGCGAAGCTGGACCGGGTCGAAGGGAATGTGGTGATGGAGGCGATCATCTCCAAGGACGGGATGGTAAAGCACGTTCACATAATCCAGGGAGACTCACGCCTGCGCAATGCAGCAGCCGAGTCTGTCTATAAGAGGCGATATAGACCCTATATACGCGACGGCCAACCGGTGGAGGTCGCGACGACTATCGCCGTCGACTTCAGGTTGCGTCGGTGAGGCATCGGTCTCAGGATACGGCCGCAACCATCCAGAAGCTGACAAAACTGACAATCTCCCAATCGTCGTTTACCGAGGCAGCAGGAAGATGCTAGGGTGAGGGCATTCCTTTCTACTTCCAACGGAGTCGATGACGACGAATGAGACGCTTGCTTACGGGAACCCTGTGCAGTCTATTGTGTGGCGTAATGGTGGCGCAGAACAGCACTCTGGAGGGCGTAAAGGCGGGCGACATCGACCACAACGTCGATGCTTGCCAGGACTTTGACGCCTATGCAAATGGAGCATGGCGCACGGAGCACTCGATGCCCGCAATCCAGACGCGCTGGTCCCGCAAGTCCGTAACGCAGGACGAGACGCTAGCCAAGCTCCACACGCTGCTCGAGGAAGCCTCCTCGAAAAAGGCGCCAATAGGGTCGACGGATCAGTTGATCGGGGACTTCTACGGAGCCTGCATGGACGAGACGCACATCAACTCCCTCGGCTTGAAGCCTCTTGAGCCCGCACTTGCAAGAATCGATGCAGTCAAGGACACCAAAGGCGTGGCGAAGGAGATCGTGGAGCTGCAACGTTACGGCATCAACACGCCGATCGCATTGAGCTCCGAGCAGGACCCGCACTCTCCCACCGACGTGATCGCGGACCTCGAGGTGAGCGGCATGGGTTTGCCGGACCGCGACTACTACCTGCGCGATGAGCCGCGGTTCAAGGACATTCGCGAGAAGTACGTCCTGCATGTGCAAAGAATGTTCACGCTGGCTGGTTACGACGACACGCATGCAAAAGAGGCCGCAGCCGCAGTGTTGCGGTTCGAAACCAAACTCGCGACCGCGAAGCTGACCAGGGTGGAACGGCGCGATCCCAAGCTCACAGACAATCCGACAAGTTTTACCGACCTGCAGGCAATGACGCCACACTTCGATTGGGCGAGTGCATATCGTGTACTCGAAATTCCGCAGGGCAAGTTGAATGTTGAAGAGCCAAAGCTCCTGCGCGTCTTCGATGCGGAGATCGAGGCGACGCCCATCGCCGATTGGAAGAGTTATTTGAAGTGGCATGTCCTGCGCGCTGAGGCAAGCGCATTGCCGGTAGCGTTCGGCGATGAGTCGTTCGCGTTCAATGGTACCGTGATGACCGGTGCGAAGGAGCAGCGTCCGCGTTGGCAGCGTTGTGTGCGCGAGACCGACGCGCGGCTCGGCGACGCTTTGGGAAAGAAGTATGTCGAAGCGTACTTTCCGCCGGAGGCCAAAGCCCGCGCCCGCGAGATGGCAGTCAACATCGTGGATCAGTTGAAACTCAGCATCCAGAACAACGACTGGATGACGCCCGAGACCAAGGCGAAGGCGCTCGAGAAGGTCGGTGCACTAAACATTAAGGTCGGCTATCCGGACAAGTGGAAGAGCTACGCCTCCGTACAGATCACACGCGGCGAGTACCTGAAAGATCTCATGGCGATGCGTGCCTATGCGCGTTCGCGACGACCTGGGACAGATCGGCAAGCCACTCGACCGCGGTCGCTGGGGCATGACGCCGCCGACGTTGAACGCCTACTACAACCCGCAGATGAATGAGATCGTGGTGCCGGCCGGCTATCTCCAGCCGCCGGGATTCAACCTGCACGGGATCGACGCAATCAACTACGGCGCCATCGGTGTCACGATTGGACATGAGATCAGCCACGGCGTAGACGATGAGGGCGCGCAGTACGACGCAAAGGGTGCGTTGACGAACTGGTGGACGCCGGAGAACTACACAAAGTTCAAAGAGAAGACCGCATGCACCGCGAAGCAGTATGACGTGCTACTTCATCGAGCCCGGAGTCCACCTGAATGGGAAGCTCGTACTCGGCGAGGCGCTCGGAGATCTTGGCGGCGTCAACCTCGCCTATCGAGCCTACAAAAAATCGCGCGAAGGCAAAGGCCCGGAGCCAACGATAGACGGCCTGACACCAGACCAGCAGTTCTTCCTGGCAGAAGGCCAATGGAGAGGCGACATCGTACGTCCCGAGGCCGCGCGCATGGCGGCCCAGACAGATCCCCATCCCGCCAGGAAAATTCCGCGTGCTCGGACCACTCTCCAACATGCCTGAGTTCCAGAAGGCATTCGCCTGCAAGGACGGATCCGCGATGGTGCGAATCGAAACAGAGCGCTGCGTACTCTGGTAGCCGCAACCAAAAATGCTTCGTCGGAGCGATACCTGTCAGTTCTCGCTAATGTTCTGACCGGCTTTGGGGTGTGTTGCGTCCAGTGAAAGCTGAATGGTGCCGAATTGGCCAGTGTTCGCGTCCCAAACGCCGAGGTAGAGATAGTTCTCCCCGTCTCTGAGATTGATCGGTTGCTCAAAGCTGTAAACGGGCTGACCGCTCACGCTGAGGTTCTGCTGGCTGAAACGTTGCCGTGACTTCCTGGGTAAGCTTTGCAGTTGAATTGCCATTGGCATCAAACGCCATGGAGGCGAATCCCATTGTGACCTGTTGTTTCCCATCCACATTCCGCATAACAAACTTATCCAGTGGCACGGTGTATCGGATCGTGTAAGGGATGGCCCCTTTCTTCCCGGAGGTCTGAAGAAACTTGGACGCGGGCAACGACCCGGGCCTGGAAGACGATGGAAGGACCCCGAACCTCTTTCATCTCTTTGGTCTCCCCATTGGGGAGAAGCTTCGTCCTCGATCCGGCTGGTTTAGTGTCCTCGGCTTTATTCCGGGGATCGTTGCCATCGGCAAAATAACCGCGACGGTAGCTGAGATTGTAGGAGTTCCCGTTGACAACAACTTTGACCTTGTGCCACGAGTTGTCGTAATGAAAATCGTGAGGCGAGTAGGACAGAGTGTAGAAGTCGTTCGAGGTGTCGATCAGGTGTTGGGTCGTCTGCGCAACAAAATTTCGGTTATAGACTGCACGGCCACCGGTGGCCTCTGCTACGTTGCTCATGTTTATGTGCTGAAACGCCACACTGTCGGCAAACTTCCCGGGGTCGAAAAGACCACGAGCATCGATCGGATACATGGCGATGCGGCCTGCTTCGAGTTCATCAAAGTTCGCACGTAAATCAGTGAAGTCGCTGAGATCGGTGGGGTTTGGCCCGAAGATGTTTCCACCTACGCCACCGCAAAACCAGTAAATATTTTTGCGGCCTGGGAGCGGGCCCAGCTTAACGGCAACCTGGTGCAGTAATTCGACTTCGTTGGTCCCTTCCTGCTCCGGCGACCGAAACCGGGGAAGGGCCCGGTGAACGGCGGCGAGAAGAAGCGTGTGGTCCGACGTAAAGCTCCTGTAGGAGCATTACGTTGCTCCCCCAACGCATATAGATTGCCAGAGGTTCACCAGCCTGCAGATGCTTGAGGAATTGGGTGAGCTCGTAGTAGAGAGACATCTGGACGGGCAAGCTGGGGATAGAGGCGAGATCGATAAGCAGGACGTTGTAGACAGGCGGAGGGTGCAGCAGAAATTCGTTGCTGTAGACGCCCGGTTTTGTAGCATCTGACGGAACAGATTCGACAGGGGGGCCGGAGTGCTCTTCAAAGGAGGCCAGATTCTGGGGCTTCCCGTTATCCAGGATTTGAAAGGCCGAGGCG
Organism: uncultured Acidobacteriaceae bacterium; assembly: GCA_963720955.1. GTDB lineage: Bacteria > Acidobacteriota > Terriglobia > Terriglobales > Acidobacteriaceae > Edaphobacter. Next base: position 142,571 of record CAVRHK010000016.1, read on the forward strand.
TTCAGGCCGTGGATCGGATTTCCCTGACGGTCGGTCACCGTCACGTCGGTGAGAACGACGCGTTTGTCCGTGTGAAGCGTGTAGACTGGTTGCTGTGTGGAGGGGGAGCCCGCAGTCGACTGGGCGTTGGCGGAAACGTCGAAGGCAGAGAACAAAACAAAAATAACAATAACGACCGCTGAGAACCTTGGAAAGGACATAGAACTCACCTGTCCTGCTTCAGTAAAACTCTACGCACGCATTATGACGGAAGGACAGGCACCGAAGTTGCAATGACCCAACATCATTTCTGAACAATATACCTTAGCCATCGACGACAAAGGGCGGCCACCCAAAACAGCCAGCCCTCCGAATAATTGTCTCAGGCACAGCGTGATATTCAGCGTAGTAACGCTTGCAGCCGGGAACGTATGAAGCAGCCGACCCGCGGTCGCCTGTCCCACAGTCGCGGGACGCGGATGAACCGCGTTGGGGTGGTCGAAGTCATTGTGCGCATGAACATCCGGTTCGTTGAGAACCGTACCCGTAGCACTCGCAATGCTTGCTCCCTGAACCACGACCTCGGTCGTCAGCGCCTTGTCCAGATGCGGATTCACCACAGTCAGCGTGACCTGTTTGCCATTGCCCGACGTAGCCACAGAGGCAGAGCCGCTAAGGCCGGCAAGAGTCTTACTGGCGTCGAGCGATCCGCGATAGCTGTTGCCGCCCGCCGGAATAGGCGCGTTAGCGAGAGGATTGCTAATGCTGGGCGCCGTAAACTCGGTACGAATAGCCTGCGCTCCCATGTGGGGCAGGTACATCTGGAAGACGTGGAAGGTCGGCGTGACAGTGAACTTGTCACCCTGCGCGAGCATGAGTGAGTGAATGCAGTTGATGGACTGAGCAACCGCAGCAACGGCAACTTTGTCCGCATGCCGCTGGAAGATGTCGAAGGTGATTCCCGTAAGCAATGCATCACGCATCGTGGACTGCTGGGAGAGGTTGTATTCAGGCGCAAGCTCGGTGCCTTTGCCGTACCACGCACCCCACTCGTCGACGACCAGCTTCACCTTAGGCTGCCCTGCAGCTGTGCCCATGGCACGCCAGTGATCGGTGACGACGCGCTCCATGATGCTGCCGCGTGTGAGCAGATCGTAGTAATCGTCGCTGTTGAAGTTAAGGGCATCGCCGGCTGCGAACTTCGACGGGCTGCCGGACGTGTAGTAGTGCACGGAAAGCCCCCACAGATGGCGACGTTCAGGATTAGCGTAGAGCGCCTTGAAAAGACGCTCAGTCCAGTCGACATCATCGCCGTTCGGCCCCACAGCGACAAAGCGCAGCGGAGTCTTGCTATAGCTCGGCGTCCAGGCGGTGTATCGGCGGAACTCGGCCGCGTACTCCTCGGGGTTCAGATTGCCGCCGCATCCCCAACTCTCGTTGCCGACGCCCCACATCTCAACGTCGAAAGGCGCAGGATCTCCGTTAGCCGCTCGTCAGTGCGGCAAGCGCGTTTGGTTGCGCCTTGGCCGCGGAGTTGGAAGGCACGTCGCCGGCAGGAGCGTTGCAGTACTCAATCTCCTGGTAGAAATCGCGCGCGGGAAGCGCCCGCAGATCGGCGGCAAGGTACGGTTTGCAACCGATGGCGCGGCAGGTATGCATAAACTCATGCAGGCCGTACGTGTTCGGGTCCTGCTGATCCCAGAAACCGGTACGGGCGGGACGCTTGGACGCTGGGCCGATGCCGTCGCGCCAGTCATAGCTGTCGGCAAAGCAGCCGCCGGGCCAGCGCAGAACCGGCGCCTTGACCGCGCGCATCGTATCGATGAACGCCTTGCGGATCCCGTTGACGTTCGGAATCTTGGAGCCTTCGCCAACCCACACGCCGTCGTAGATCACTCCGCCAAGCTGCTCGATGAAGTGCGAATAAATCTCTGGCGAAATCGTAGCGATCGGCTCGGCCGGGAGGATATCGATGCGCGCGTCGGCCTGTGTTGCCTGGGCCGCTAAATTGGAGCCGCGAAGAGCCACGGCGGTGGCGGCAAGTGTGGAAGCCTTAAGGAACGAGCGTCGCGAGGTCGGATGAATGACATGAGAAAACGTTCTCCGGTGACGTCTGAAACAATATAGAGTCGCGCTCGAGCGCGCAAGCGGGTTGCAATCCAGAATCATCCGAATCGACATTCAAACCCGTTTTCGTGGCAGCGCCAAAAGAAAAGGCGGGCCATGTATCGTGTGACAGGTGCGCTCCGGAGGCCCGATTGCCGTATATCTACATCGATAAGATCTTCCATGAACTGCGGTTGGAGCTGCTCTCGGCAATGCACTCGGCCCTGGAGAGCCAGGGGCGCAAAGGACAGGTGGACGTCGACCGTCTCTACCGCGCCTTTACGCGCGCAGCCGCAGGCAAGTGCGCGACTCCGCAACGTGTCTCGGAGAAGTGTGTCGCCGAGTCTTCTTCGGTGACCCGGGCCTACAAGGCGAGGGAAAGAGCAGGAGACGAATAACGCTGATCCCGTGGCTCCTTGAGTCGAGTGGGCCCGATCAGACAGTCTCGTAAGCCTCCAAAAAAAATCAGTGGCCGGAGTGGTAGGGATGTCCAGCTAGAATGGTCAGCGCACGATAGACCTGTTCGGCCAGGACGACACGCGCGAGCTGATGGGGCAGGGTAATTCGGCCGAAGGAAACAAGAAGATTCGCGCCCTGACGTGCCTCAGCGGACCAACCATCGGCCGGCCCGATAGCCAGCACGAGACGCTGAATTCCCTCGTCGCGGACCCGTCCAATGTGGGTGGAAAGCTCTTCGGAGGTGCACTGCTGGCCACGGCTATCCAGCAGAATGGAATATGCTGGGGTGCGACCCGGTTGGCGGGTTAACCAATCGAGCAGCGCGGACTCTGACTCAAACAGTTGAGATTCGCAAGGACTATAGCGGGCAGCGCGCTCAACATAGTCGGAGAGCAGGCGGTCCGTGGCTTCGGACCGGGAGCGCGTCCGTCGAGCGGCGATGGCGGCGAGGGTGATCTTCATAAATGTCTGGCACTTTACGTTTCGTAGATTCCTTGTTCAAATTATCCAATATTTCATAGAACCGCTTGACGCTTCGTCACAAAAAGGCTGAGATTCTCCGAAATCTGCCCTTCCGCAATTTGGCCCTTCACGTGCATCTCTGGAAAACCAAGACCAGACAATTTAGAGGGGAACTGCGAAATGAGACATATTTCTGTGTGGCGTCGAGTTGTTTTGGGAGCCATCCTAGCCGCATCGTTCAGCTATGCCCACGCTGCCGACGTCAATGCGCATATTAAAGGTACCGTGACTGATGCCGCAGGCGCCGTTGTTGCCAAGGCGAGCGTCATTGCCACTAACGAAGCCACCGGCGTCAAATACACCACAGAATCTTCAGGGACAGGCGAGTATCTCTTCCCGCAGCTCCCGATTGGCACCTACACGGTCAAGGTTTCCGCACCAGGATTCAAAGAGTTTTCTGCGACCGGTATCACGCTGAACATCGCCCAGGAGTTTGTTGAGTCCGTTGTCCTCACGGTCGGCTGCAACCTCCGATTCAGTCGAAATCCATGCCGACTCTGTCCAGGTCAACACCACCGACATGCAGCTCAGCAACGTCGTCAACTCGTAACCAGATGGTGGAGCTTCCACTGATCAATCGTGCCTTTGCCGGTCTCGCACTTGCCCTCCCGGGCGTACAGGCAGGCAGTGACCGCTTCGGAACTGTCTCGGTCAGCGGCGGTCAGGGGCAGCAGACGAGTTACTTGATCAACGGAGCTGACGACAACGACTTCGCGCTGAACACCCTTGTCGTTTCCCCAAACCTTGATGCGATTGACCAGTTCAACCTCATCGATGGCCCTCTCAATGCAGAGTATGACCGTAACTCCGGCGGCATCATCAGCGCCACCATCAAGCAGGGCTCGAATCACTTTCACGGTAACGTGTTCGAGTTCTACCGCGACACCTTCCTGAACACGAACAACTTCTTCCAGAAGACATTCAACGCTGCCGGCCAGGTGACCAATCGCCCGCAACCTTCCACCAGAATATCTTCGGTGGCACTATCGGCGGCCCGATCCTCAGAGACAAGCTTTTCTTCTTCGTGCTTACCAGGGAACCCGTCAGGCCGTTCCCCAAACCCCCATCGGACGCACCGTCCAGGCACTCTCTTCCTGCCGAATGGAGACTCCCGGCAAGTACATCGTCGCCCGACGGAACTACCACGACCGTTCGGCCAGGCCTATGGAACATTCTCGGGCAATTCCATTCCCAGCACGATCAGTGTCCCGGGTTGCACAACTCCTTTGGAAACGTGGGCTCAATGCGCCTTTGACAGGAAGGGTATATTCCGACTCACTGCGTTCAATTCCATCTCCAGCACGCTGATTAAGCAGTACGTTCCGCCAGCCAACAGCGGCACGAACTTTGTCTACAACTCGACCTCCGTCACCAGCGGCAACCAGTACATCGGACGCTTGACTATGCCCTCAACACCAGGAATCAGTTCACGGTGTGTTGGCCTGTATCAGAAGACTCTTCGCGAGACGGTCTGCCCTTCACTGGTGCAACCATCCCTGGCTTCGGGGATGGCAGCTTGGATTCACCCAGGTACTCGACTGGGTGGACTCGCCAGATCAACATCTCAATCGTGAACGATCTTGCCGTTCACTACACCCGTCTCGACTTCGATCCGGTGCACCTCAGAAGGTCGTCGCGCCCAGCAGCGTCGGCTTCGCCATCACCCCGCAGAATACGAGCGCACAGATGATCCCGACGATCTCCTTGCTGGCCGAACTCCAGAACCGGCCTTCACGATGGGCGGCACGAACAATGGACCTCAGCCACGCGTCGATGGAAGTCATGCAGTTCGACGACATATCTCAGCAAGACCTTCGGCCACCACAATCTGAAGTTCGGATACGATTGCCGCAAATTCAGGGTAGTCAATCCGTTCCTCGCCTCCAATAGCGGTTCGCTTAACCGACTTCGGGGCAAGCAACCCCTTCAGTTCAGGTGACCAGTCGCCCTCGACTTCCTGTCGGCAACCCCTCCACCTACTACCCAGGGCTCAGGCGCAACAATCCAGGCGTACGCCTTCCTGAACTATATGTTTGCGCAGGATTCGTGGAAGGCTTCACCCACCTTCACCATCTCCTACGGACTCGGTTACTCAGATCGACACGCCGCTCCAGAACCACCAGTACGGTGGCATCGCAGTTGGCTGCTTCATCCAGGCGTGCAATCGAAGGTATTCCCTGGGCACCGAAGAACCTCGCTTATCCTGGCGATCCTGGTTGCAATAATGCCAGCGGCGCGACCACGCGGTACACCGAGTTTGGACCTCGTATCGGCTTTGCCTGGGCACCGGATCTCGGCGTCATCTCTGGCGGCGGCGACAGGAAGCTCTCTATCCGTGCAGGATTCGGCATTTACTATAACCGCACAGAAGAAGAGACCTCGCTCCAAACACTTGGCACGCCACCCTTCGGCATCACTTCCATCGGCGCTGGGGACTACCGTGCGAGGCCGCAGTTTGCCAACCCCTACGCGGATATCAACGTGGCTGGTCGGCCGGATCAACCAAGAACAAGTTTCCCTTCGTTCCTCCTACGGCTGGCCAGGCCGGACTTTTCGCAATTCGATCCGCTCAACATCAGCGGATGGGGCCCAGGTTTCCGTGCTCCTTACTCTGAGAACTTCCAGGTCACTCTCGAGCGCGAGATGCCGTCCCAAATCGTGGCGCGCCAGCTATGTTGGTACACTCGGTCGTCATAATCAGAACGTCTATGAAGGCATTCCAATAACACAGGCCGGCCACGATGCCTGCCTTGCGGATCCAGCCTGCTTCACCGATCCCGACAATCAGGCTTCCGCTATCCGCTACCACACGCACGGCATCTGGACCCGACTTCGACGACATGGTCGCGCTGGTTTGGTCTCGTCCGGCGCTCGTCGAGCTACCATTCGCTTCAGGTCAGCGTGCAGAAGGGCATCACGCATGGTCTTCATCTTCCAGGTGAGCTACACCTATTCCCACGCGCTCGACTCCGCGTCGAGCTTCGAGAACAGCGGGTTCGGCTCGAACGGTAGCGTGGCTACAACCAGTTACGACACCTCCGCAACTGCGGAGACTCGCTGTTCGACGCTCGTCAACGGTTCGTTTTTGCTCCCATTTACGTCGTCCCTTCAAGAAGGGTGGCACTGGTACTCTCCACTCAACCTCCTGGTATCTGGTTGGCAGGTTAGCGGCATCATGACGTTCGCGACTGGCTTCCCGTTTGACATCTCCTACGCCGGAGCTACCTCGCTCTCCCTCTGGTGCTCGGCAACCTTCACTTCTACGCCTGCCCGGATGCACCAAATCAGGTCGCTCCTATCAAGAGGGATCCTCGTAAATTCGTCCCAATCGCGGCTGGAGCATCAACCAATAGGACTGCATGGTTCGTCAATCCAGCAGCGAGTCCCAGCTTCTGCCGAAGCCACCGGAACGTTCGGTAACACGCACCGTAACCCGTATCACGGTCCTGGCATCAACAACACCAACATGATCCTCGCGAAGAACTTCTCCGTTCGACGGTGTTCGCAGACTCCAGCTCCGTATGGAAAGCGACAACGTCTTCAATCACACACAATTCCCCAACCCCACCAGCACGTGGGCTGATCAGGGACTCTCGGCCTCCTTCGGCCAGATCTCTGCGGCCGCAGCTGCTCGTCAGACACAGCTCGCAGCAAAGATTTACTTCTAACCTCACAGATGTTTCATCTGTGAAGGCGAACAATATCAAAGGCGGAGAGCTTCGGCTCTCCGCCTTTTGTTCTTGAACAGCCCAAAAGAGGCGCTCTCATCAGAGAGCGCCTCTTACTCATCTATCCAATAGACCATCGCCACTCGGCTTACTATTTCTTCGCGGTAGATTTCCGCGCCGCAGACTTGAGCCGCCTTCTTGACGACACCCTTCTTTGCGGCGGTTTTCTTCGCTGGCGTCGCTTTCGGCGGAGTCTTCTTCGCCGCAACCTTCTTCGCCGGTGCTTGTCTTCTTCGCGCGTGTCTCTGTGATTCGTGCACTGACCTCGGCATTCAGATCGGCAACACTGATCGTCGTGGCGGATTTGCGCAGGCGCTCTAGTCCGTAAAAGGCGCGCTTCTCGGCCGAAAAGACGTGGACGATGAAGTCGACATAGTCCATCAGTATCCATTCGCCCTGTCGGCGACCCTCAACGGAGTTGGGATAGACGCCAAACTCGCGCTTCAGGCGAAGCTCGATCTCGTCCGTGATCGCGACGTTCTGCCGCTCATTGGTGCCGTTGCAGATCAGGAAGTAGTCGGTGAGGCCGCTCTCGGCCGGGTCGAGGGCGAGGATGCGGATGTCTTCAGCTTTCTTGTCTTCGCACGCGGCAGCGGCGGCGAGCAGTAGCTGGTTGCTTTCAATCGATGGCATGAGACTCCTTGAACTTCCATGGTAGCGGGTTGTGCTCTCGGAAGCCAGTGTTTACGCGGAGGCAACGCTTGCGCCTGAAGACCTCATGGCACGAAGCGTCGCGCTCTCTCCCGTCGTGTCTGCCAGGAAGTGCGGTTCGCCCTCAGCGCAGAGACGAGAACGCACGATCTCCGGGCGCGTACAGGTCTACGCGGCTACTTTTTTCGCAGGTGAAGCATGACACGGCCGTTCGCCAGAGTCAGCTCGTCGACGATACCGAAGTGCTCGGCGAAGGCCTCGCGGAACGCGGCCTCGGTGATGTGCGCGTAGATTGCCTCGCGGCCACGCAGAAGCTCCTGGAACTTCGGATCGGTCGGAGGCACCCATTCGAGAATGAGGTGCTGCGTCGTCAAGCCGCTGCAGAGCGTCGCGATGCGGTCCATCGGGATCTGGTTGCGAAGCAGCAGATGGTGCAGCACGGCGAGCATCATCACAGTATCGAAGTGGCCGGCGCAGCGGCTCAGGAACGAGGCGTTTTCGCGATTCTCCCAACCAGCTGCTGGCGTCGGATGGGCGAGATCGACGCACAGCGGGAGGATATTCTTCCCGCTGCCCTTCAGGCTGGCGCAGAGCCGGTCGACGGCCTGCAGGTCGGTATCGATCGAAACCACTTCGGCGCCCGCGTCGGCGGCCAGGTTCGAGTACACCCCGGTATTGCAGCCAACATCAAGCACGCACGCGGGTCGCGCCGCTGCCAGTGCCCGCGTGACGAAGCTTCGCTTTCTTGCATGGTCTTCGTCGCTGTAGTGGGTCGCCGTCTCAGCGTAGTCCGACCATGTAGACGAGCGGTGCGCCGGCGTGACCTTGCGCATCTGCGATAGCAGCCCCTTGAGCGTCTTCAGCAGGATCTGCCTGGCGAGATCAGGGTCCTTCACCGACCGCGAAGCGAGATCCCCACCCTGCATCTTCTTGCTGTTCGCCAGCAGCGACGGCAGCGTAACGGCCGAAAGCGCAGGCTGCTGTAGCCGCGCCGGCCACGATAGCGCAGAGTAGATGTCCTCCGGCTCGTAGCCATCGCGGCGCGTCAACGAAGTCTGCAGCGGCCATCCCAGCCGCGAGTACGCGAGCATCGGCAAAAGAAACGTACGGACAAACTGCCCATACGCAAGCCATATCGGCTGGTGCGGGTCCATCCGTTCGATCGAGAGCACGTCGACGAAGATAGGTTGCGTACCTTGAAACAGAACGTTCAGCGGCGTCGCATCCTTCAGCAGCCACCCCTGCTCAACGAGCTCGCTGCACATCTCCAGCGTAAGCTCCGCCGCAGCCAGCCACAGCCCCGGTGCCCACTCCCACGGGTACGACTGGAAGGAGATGCGCGGGTGTCGTAGTACCAGCGTCTCTGCACCCAATGGTGATACGACCTCGCTCGCGACAAGCCGTCCCTGTGCAACCAGCTCCGAAGCCAATGGCAGCGACAGGAAGTCGAGAATCTCCGCGTCGAACGGAGCGCGGACGCTCCGATAAGCGCCATCCGGCCTGATCTCGACGCTGCCCGCGGGATCGCGAAACGTGGGAAGAGCGGGCAATGTCAATAGTTCAGCCATAGGGTCGAAAGTTGCTCTCGGCTGGGTTGGTCGTGCTGCCGAATCGCCGGTTGTAGGAGAGGAAGGTGGTCGGAAAACGCCGTCAACTTAAGAGACATCTTGCGGCCCCAAAAGTTTCACAAAAGTGAGGAAATATCCAATGTTGGAGCAGTATTTGCGTGAACTGCCTAGCGATAGAGATGGTGGGTCTGAATATAGGCAGACACTGTCGGTGACAGCACATCTGAACACCGATCACCCGCCTCCAGACGCTCGCGGAGATTCGTCGCCGCCACGTCCTCATGCACGGTCTGTAGTAGATGAACCCGTCCGCGCTGATAGGGCGTCAATCCAAGCGGGGAGAGGTCGGCCAGCGGAAAACCCGGCCGGCTAACCACAATCCACTCTGCAAGTTCTAGCAGCCGTTCCGGTTCGTGCCAGCGCGGAAGGTCGAGAAAGCTGTCCGCCCCCACCAGGTTGAAGATCCGATCATCCGGCAGCGCCTCGTGCAGCGAAGCAAGCGTCTCGACGGTGTAGTTCGGCATGCCATCCGGGCGCGGCGAATCTAGGTCCGAGACGACAAAGCGCCGGTCCGGCATACAAGCAAGCTCCACCATCGCAAGCCGGTCGGCGAAGGCAGTCGGAACGCCACCAGCCTTCAGGGGCTGGCGACCCACCGGCGCAAACAGGACGCGTTCCAGATCGAACACATCTGCGGCAGCCGTGGCGATGGCGATATGCCCGTGGTGCGGTGGATCGAAGCTGCCGCCGAAGAGAGCTACTCGCATTCGCATTCTCTCGAGAACCACACTGCATCGCTACGGAAGGTGGAAGACGAAGCCCATGCCGATCTGTTTGATAGGGTAGTTGTGGCTGTACGTGCCAAACGGATCCAGACCACCATACCCGAGCTCGATCACCCGCCAATCCATGATGGGGAGCAGCTTCAGATCGAGCCCCGCAAGCCCCTCATACTGGAAGTTGCTGTGAATCACCACCTGGCCGTTGGTCGAACCCTGCGTAAACAGGCCGTAATCGCTGCGACCCAGGCCAGCCGACAGCTGAAGATAAGGCTTCAACGGCGCATACTTCGTGTGAAAGGTACCGCGAACACCACCGAGAACCGAGTAGATTCGCGCGCCTCCGCCATTGAAGTTGACGTAGGCCCCACGCTTGGTCGTCAGGATGCTACCGCGCACATCCGCTCCAAGCCGCATCGGTCCAAGCTTCATAAAGTCGTAGTACACGCCCCCGGTACCGCCCAATGGATTGACCGAGTTGGACCGGGTATTCGCCAGATCCGTCGGTGTCGTCGGCTGCGGCGACGAGGCAATATTGCTGAGATTATCTACGGTGAACATGCCATAAACGCCGAATTGTGCGTGAGCGGAGGCGGTACTGACAACGGCAACTGCGGCAAGGATGAGAACTGCTTTGCGGAGAATCATGTGGGTTTAGTTTACTAGCTCCGACCGCCAGAGTGCAGTGGCAGGCCGGAATTGTGAGGGGCAGAAGCCGCCAGAACCAATGACATACAATCTGCGAATGATCGCCCCCTTGATCTCCAGACGCTGGATTTTGCCCATACTTCTGTTCGCATTCGCCAAGGGAGCCGCTCCTCAGACAGTTAACGAGCTTATGGGCCAATGGGTCATGAAATTGGGCCAGAGGACCTTCCTTGTGCTCACGATCTCTCCTCAGAAGGAAGGGCAGCCCATCGCTGGATTCATAGTTCGACCACGTAACTTTGGGACCAGCGACGGGCACTCGTTCACGCAGATCAGCAAGGAAACGATTCAAGAGCCCATCACCCGTTCGGAGATCAGGGACGGCCAGCTCACCATCATTGTCCAGAATCCGAAGAACCCATCCGATGAAGACTCTTACCAGCTGTCTCTGACAGACCGTACTCACCTGAAGTTGAAAATGGTTGGAGTTCCTCTTGATCCGCTGATCCTCACCAGGACACAGGAGCCCTCAACTCCAGCTAACGATTGGGAGCTGGAAAAGACGTACTCCGATGAGGATTCGTTCCTCTCGAACCCTGAAATGCAGCGCATCTACGAGGAAGACCAGAAAGTCCGGCTGTCGGGTGTCAAAATCGACTGGTCGGCCGTCACAAAATCCGATGCAGAGCGCCGGGAAGCAACACAGAAGTTGCTCAGCGACGGCAAGTTGCACACCGGCGAAGACTTCGAGCGTGCAGCGTTTCTCTTTCAGCATGGCTCCACGCCCAATGACTATCTTCTGGCCCATACCCTCGCTATGATCGCGATAAAAAAGGGACGGACCAGCGCTGTGTGGATCGCAACGGCGACTCTCGACCGATACCTGCAATCAATTCATCAACCGCAGATCTACGGCACTCAATATCACACCGCGCCCAGCCAGCCAACAACGCAGGAACCTTACGACCGAACGTTGATCTCAGATGCGATACGTAAAAAGCTGGGCGTTCCATCTCAGGCTGCGCAGGACGAACAACGCAAACAGTACGACGCTGAACGAAAGATTGAGGCGAAACCGTAACCGCGAGCTACGCTCGCAGCTTCGCCACTTCATCCAGAATCCGTTCCGCCATCATTGCCTTGCTCATCACCGGAAGCTCCACCGCTCCGCCGTTCGTCAAAAAGCTACCAGCGTTCTGTTCTGAATCGAACCCAATCCCCTCCACCGAAACATCGTTCACCACCACTGCATCGACGCCTTTGCCTTCAAGCTTGGCACGTCCGTTCGCCAACGCGTCCTGGGTCTCCGCCGCAAATCCAACCACGATCGTCCCCACAACCCGCTGCGCCACCACCTCACGCAGAATATCTTCCGTGGCCTCGAGCTCCAGCAGCACGGCCCGTGCCGACTCGCGCTTGATCTTCTGCGCCGCCACACTCCGCACCCGGTAGTCACTCACCGCAGCCGCCATCACCACAATTGTGGCCTCTCGCAGACGCTGCATTACGGAATCCCGCATCTCCCCCGCGCTGACGACCTGGACCACCTCGACTCCTGCAGGGCAAGCCAAATCGGTAGGCGCAGTAATCAGGATCACTCGTGCCCCACGCCGTCGCGCCGCCGCCGCCACGGCATAGCCCATTCGCCCGCTCGACCGGTTTCCGATAAACCGTACCGGATCGATCGCCTCTCGTGTTCCCCCCGCCGTCACCAGCACCGTCTCCCCGGCAAAATCAAGTTCCTGCCCAGCCGCTTCGAGGCCCGGTGAGCCATAAGCCGCTTCGTCTGTACGCAACCCAGCGGAACCCTTACTCAGTGTCTCAGCCACCGTCATCACAATCGTCGCCGGCTCCGCCAATCGCCCGCCTCCAACCATCCCGCACGCTAGGTACCCACTGCCCGGCTCAATCACCTTCACCCCACGCGCCCGCAGCGTCTCCACATTCGCCCGAGTCGCCGGGTGCTCCCACATCACCACATTCATCGCCGGCGCCACGATCACCGGAGCAGTAGTCGCCAGATACATCGTCGACAGAAAATCATCCGCAAGCCCATGTGCAAACTTCGCCAGAATGTCCGCCGTCGCCGGTGCCACGATCAACAGCTTCGTCGTCTGCGCCTCATTAATATGTTCAATTGACGACGCCTCTTCCTCCGAACCACTCCCGGCGTCCTCGCCCCACAGCGTAGTAATCACCTTGTGCCCGGAGATTGCCGCAAACGTCAGCGGCCGAACAAACTCCTCCGCCGCCTTCGTCATCACGACATGGGGATCGTACCCGGCATCCTGCAGCAGGCGCACCAGCTCCACAGACTTATACGCCGCAATCCCGCCGCAAACCCCAATCGTGACCTTGGTGCGCTCTGCACTCATATCGATCCCCTGCTACATGAAATGGTCTCATATGCACCTCAAGTACGGTATAGTGACAGAGTTTCTAGCTGATAGCCGAGTCTGCTCAACGTCCAGACAAACACATCGTTGTAGTAGCACGAACTCCTCCGCGCAAGACTCCAGCGTGGGTCGTGCATCCTATCGTCAACGCTTCGATAAGCTGAGGTAGATTATGCGCGACATAGTCCCGACGACCGTAGAGGGCCAGCGCCTTATCGAAAACAAGGCTCGAACCAAAAACTGGCAGCGATGGGGCACATATCTTCCAGAGCGCCAATGGGGCACCGTTCGAGAGGATTATTCGTACAACGGTGACGTGTGGAATTCGTTCCCCTACGAGATGGGGCAGTACCGCGCCTACCGTTGGGGAGAAGACGGCCTGCTCGGATGGACCGACCGCCAGTGCCGTCTATGCTTCAGCACGGTGCTTTGGAATGGGCAAGACCGCACATTGAAGGAGCGGCTCTTTGGTCTCGGCAACCCCGAAGGCAATCACGGCGAAGACGTCAAAGAGCAGTTCTACTATTTGGACGCTCTGCCAACGCATAGTTATTGCAAGGCTCTGTACAAGTACCCGCAAAGCGCTTTTCCTTATGATCAGCTTCGCCAGGAGAACAAGCGTCGCGGCTATGACCAGCCGGAATATGAACTGCTGGATACCGGCATCTTCGACGACAATCGCTACTTCGACGTCTTCATTGAGTACGCGAAAGTCGACACGGAAGATACTCTGATCCGCATCACGGCGCATAATCGCGGTCCTGATGCCGCTTCGCTCACAATATTGCCGCAGCTTACGCTACGCAACAACTGGTCGTGGAAGAATTTAGAGGCGACGGGAAAGACAAGGCCTCTCATATCGCAGAGCGGCCCATTCCGCGTACGAGCGGAACATAAGATTCTGGGAGCTTATCGTTTCGAACCGCTCGACGGAAACGCGCTACTGCCTGAGCGTGTTCTCTTTACCGAAAACGACAGCAACATGCACCGCCTGGATCCAAACTACAACGGACCGGACCACTACGGCAAAGACGCCTTCGATCGTTATCTCGTCCATGGTGACCAGGGCGCCGTGAAGGAAGGCAGCGGCACAAAGTGCGCACTCCTATACCGCTTCATGCTGCAGCCTGGGGCCAGCCAGACACTTTACCTGCGTCTTGTAGGCGTCGACAACGAGACTGGCAAAAAAACCGAGGTCTCATCGGACATCGAACCAGCGGCGATCGACGTCGCTCATGCGGAACAGATATTCGCTACCCGCAAGTCGGAGGCAGACGACTTCTACGCAAAGCACATTCCTCAGGAGGCTACGGCGGAGGAGTGCAACGTCTCGCGTCAAGCCTTTGCCGGTCTGCTGTGGTGTAAACAGTTTTACTACTTCATTGCAGAGCAATGGATGACGGGTGATCCTACGCAGATCGCTCCCCCGGCCGAGCGGATGGAAAAATCGGAAGACTGGAGGCACCTCTTCTGCCGTGATGTCCTTTCCATGCCTGATAAGTGGGAATACCCCTGGTTTGCTGCCTGGGACACGGCGTTCCACATGATCCCCATGGCAAGGATCGATCCGGAGTTTGCGAAGAACCAGCTTCTTCTCCTGCTGCGCGAGTGGTACATGCACCCGAACGGGCAGATGCCCGCGTATGAATTTTCCTTCGGCGACGTCAATCCGCCCGTGCACGGATGGGCGGTGTGGCATGTCTACCGCCTGGGCGTGGATGAGAACGGCGTCGGCGACCTTGACTTCCTGGAGCGTGCGTTCCAGAAGCTCATGCTGAACTTCACCTGGTGGGTGAATCGCAACGATGAGAAGGGGCGAAACCTCTTTGGCGGAGGTTTCCTGGGGCTCGACAACATCGGCGTATTCGATCGTTCGGTGACACTGCCGGACGGGGTGCACCTGCATCAGGCCGACGGCACAGCCTGGATGGGACTGTATTGCTCCGTCATGTTGCAGATCGCACTCGAACTTGCACATCGGCGCTCAAAGGCTTACGAGGACATCGCCAGTAAATTTTTCGAGCATTACATCGCTGTCATCGACGCCATCAACTCCGTTGGAGGAACCGGGCTCTGGGACGAAGAGGAGGGATTTTATTTCGATCAGCTGGAGCATGACGACGGGCGCAGCATCTCGCTGAAGGTGCGTTCCATGGTTGGCATCGCCCCGCTGTTTGCTGTGTGCATTATGAAGCGCAGCACCGTGGAAGGCTTGAAAGATTTCGAGAAGCGCACGAATTGGTTCTTGTCCTACAAGGAGCAACTCTCGGAGTACGTCAGTACGGCTGAAAGTTCCAACCCTGAAATCAATGGCTCGCAATGGATTGCCATTGCCCCGCGCGATCGATTTCAGCGTATTCTTCAGCGAGTTCTCGATGAGTCGGAGTTTCTTTCCCCGTTCGGAATACGGGCACTGTCACGGCATCATCGTGAGAATCCCTTTGAAGCAGAGCTTCACGGACAGCGCCTTGCCGTTCGTTATACGCCGGCAGAAGGAGACAGTGGCATGTTCGGCGGCAACAGCAACTGGCGTGGCCCCGTCTGGTTCCCAATGAATATGCTTTTGCTCAATGCGTTGGAGCGCTACTCACTGGTCTACGGGGACGACTTCAAGCTTGAATACCCCACCGGCAGCGGCCAGCAGCACACACTTGTCGAAATTGCTGAGGACATTGCACGACGACTGGTGAATCTCTTCCTTCCTGACAAGGATGGCCACCGGCCGAGCCACGGCAGAGAAGCGCGTTACGCTACCGACCCGTACTGGAAAGACCTGATCCTCTTCAGCGAGTACTTTGATGGCGACACAGGTCGCGGCTTGGGCGCTTCGCATCAGACTGGCTGGACTGCGCTCGCTGCCACTCTCATTCAAGCCCTCTACACACGTCGCGATATACGCAACCGCGCGCAGTAGCGCACACGCTACAATCAGCCAGGCATGATTGCTCATCTCCGCGGACGTCTTCTCTCCAAAACCCCGAACCAGGCCATCGTCGAGTGTGCTGGCGTAGGCTACGACGTCACCATCAGCGTCGCCACCTTCTCCGCTCTTCCCGGCGAAGGCGCTGAAGCTACGCTTCACATCCACACCCACGTCCGCGAAGACCAGATCGCCCTCTTCGGCTTCTCCGAAACTCAGGAGAAGCGTCTCTTCGAAAAACTCCTTACCATCTCCGGCATCGGGCCCAAGCTGGCCATCACGGTTCTCAGCGGCATCGACTCCAGTCGACTCGTCACCGCTATCCGCTCTGGTGACCACGCCACGCTCACCCGCATCCCCGGCATCGGCAAAAAGACAGCCGAACGTGTCGTTCTCGAACTCAAGGACAAGCTCGACGACCTCGCCGTCTCCATTCCGGCTCCTGCCGGAGGCCCGCATCATGGCCCAGCCGGTGACGACGCACTCTCTGCCCTCGTCAATCTCGGCTACGCCCGCCCCATCGCGCAAAAAGCAATCGAGACCGCCATCACCAAAGACCCCGACGCGGCCCACGACTTCGAAACCCTCTTCCGCGCCGCCATGCTCGTCATCCGCTAGCCGGGGCCCCCCCCTATTGCCCGGCTATAAATCCCTTAGAATCAATGGGTTATCGCGTGTTAGCATCTACAAATATGTCATAACAAAGGGCTTACGGCTAAATTAGGGCAAATAAACAAGTTAGCCCCGACAGGAGTGTGTCCGGCGGGGCTTTGCTTTGTGGGTCTTAGGTGGTTCGGGGACTTGACATGCGATTTTTGGGCTGAAAACGCGAAAATAAAAATCAACGGCAAAGGCGAAAGGCAATAAATCAGTCGCTTCGCTCTTCGGGCTACGCTCCGGCCCTTCGACGTGGCTCACGGCAGAATCGGGCACCCGGCAAAATCTCATCTACATCGAAGGCGTGCCGCGGTTGCAGTTTGATCTGGACGATCTTCGGTTCGTACTCAGAAGATAAGGTGCGGTTTACCGACAATCCGACAGCAAGCGACGAGAAGCGCGTTTATCAGGACTCACCTTTTCGACCGCCAGGAGCCGATAGTTTCGCTCATTGAGTGTCAGCGATCAAATCTCTTTGTCGCGACTTCGGGCCAGGTGGTACGTGGAACGGTTCTACGGAGATGTGCTCGTACCGCACTTCCAGCACCGTCAGGGTTTCAGTGCCGCCCGGCGCATGAAGAACCACTTCGTCGCCCTCTGCCGCTCTCATTAACGCGCGCCCCAGGGGTGAGGCCCAACTGATGTGGTTGCGGTCGAGATTGACTTCATCTGTACCGACGATACTTACCACTCGCTCTGCCCCCGCGGCACTCGCATAGCGCACGGTGGCTCCAAAGAACGCCCTTGTCGCTCGCTGCCCCGTTCTCGGAGCTTCCGGATCTACCACCTCCGCGGCTTCGATTCGCTTTGTCAGGAAGCGAACCCGTCCATCGATCTGTCGCAGTCGTCGCTTGCTGTACTGATAGTCGGCGTTTTCACTGCGATCGCCATTACCCGCAGCCCACGCTACAACCTCCACCACGGCCGGTCGATCCTTGGTGAGCAAAAAATGGCGCTCATCTTTCAGGCGTTCGATCCCGCCTGGAGTAATGTAGTTTTTTCCGTGGTTCGCCGCGGGCTCCTCTGCTTTCGGTCTTCTCGTAAACCCTTTTCGCATCCTGGGGCCCTCTCTTAGCGATATCATCGCCTGCCCTACGGGAGGCAAAGAGACTACTCATCAGATCATCAACACCAGTGAAGAGGAATTGCGCTTTCTGGCTGTTAGTACCAAGTGATCGCCTGAAATCGCTGAATATCACGATGCAAACCGCTTTGGCGTGCTCGCAGGTCTCGCGCCAGATGAAACCGGAAGGCCGCGCACAATGATGTATGTCGGCAAGAAAGGGGACAGCTTATATTACTGGGAAGGTGAATAGATGGACTGTCGTATTTTGCAGTTGCTCCAATCTTTATGAAGCCAGTTTCTCACAAGTCTTTTCCAAATTCGCAGGCGCTTGGCGAGTGGATGGCTGACAATCACGCCAGCGCAAAGGAGGTTTGGGTTAGGATTTATAAATCTTTTTCAGGCAAGCCCTCAGTGACCTGGGCCGCTTGTGTTGTCGAAGCAATCCGCTATGGGTGGATCGATGGCCAGAAGAAACCCCTGGACGACAGCTCATTTTTGCAGAGGTTATCGCCACGCAAGCCCGGATCCAACTGGTCTAGCAAGAACCGCGAACATGCCAAGAACCTAATCCAAGAGGGGCGCATGGCCCCAGCGGGCCTGGCGCATGTTGAAGCGGCCAAAAAAGATGGGCGCTGGGATAAGGCTTATGCCGGCTCCGCAGATATGGAAATTCCCGAAGATTTCCTAACGGCTTTGAACAAGCTTCCAAGGGCAAAGAAATTCTTTGCCACCCCGAAGAGGCAAAATCTGTTCTCGATTTATTACCGGCTTCACTCTGCCAAAAAGCCGGAAACGCGGGCAAAACGCATGGCCCAGATTCTGTCAATGCTGGAGAAAGAGACAAAGCTGCACTGAAGACCGTTTACGCTGACAATCCGCTGATTTTATCGTCGAGGTAGCCACGGTCAGATCGACCGTAGCTCGTGTCGTCCCAATAGCCTCATCCGCGGACACGGGCTATCCGCACCTTATCCTGTTGCTCCGACCGGTTCTATTCCTCTGAACCTTCTTCTCTGTTCAAATCGTCTCGGCTTTGGATACCTGCCGCATCTCTTCCCAAAACCAATGAGTGGCAAAGAGAAGACCCCGGAAGCGTTTTAGCGATTCCGGGGTCATCGGTCTGCAGGCGGCCCGTAAGCCGAATTCTGTTTTAGACGATCATTCCTCTACGCGACGCATTACTGCGGCGCTCTAGCAACCTACCCGCAAGTTCCGGCCGCTGTACCCGAGGGCACAGCCTAGCTCTTCGCCTGGGCGCATCGGGCCGATACGCTGCTGCCGCCTGAAGAGAGAGGCGGCAAGTCCCTGCCTATTTGGTCTTGCTCCGTGTGGGGTTTACCCTGCCGCGCCCATTACTGAGCGCGCGGTGCGCTCTTACCGCACCTTTTCACCCCTACCTCAAGAACGTGCAGATTTGCCTAAGCAAATCAATAACTTGAGGCGGTTCGTTCTCTGTTGCACTAGCCGTCCAGATGGCTTAAACCCGTACCCGTCCCGGACGTTATCCGGCACACTGCCCTGCGGAGTTCGGACTTTCCTCCCCCGTCCAACACCGTGCGGCCTAGGCCTCATGATGAAGACGGCAGCGATCATCCAGCCGCCTGCAGTTCCAAGTGTAACCCACCAAGGTGAACAAAACCCCGTCTAATTGCGTAGAAGACAGCAGGTTGGGCCTCGCTTTGGGGGCCTCCGGCTGGTAGTCTCAAGGGAATCCAGGGAAGACAGAACAATGGAATTCAAAGAAGCGATCAAGATCGCGCTGCAATCGCTGTGGGCGAACAAGATGCGTTCGGTGCTGACGCTTCTGGGCGTAGTCATCGGCGTCGCCTCCGTGATCACGGTGGTGACCATGGTCAACGGAGCGAATACATACGTTGCGACCAAGGTATACGGCTACGGAGCGGATGTATTCACAGTCAGCAAGATGCCGCAGGTGATTCCAACTCCGAAGACTACTGAACGATTCGAAAGCGCAAAGACTTTTGCGTCATGGAGCCTTTCAGTCCGTCGCCGCCCAACTGTGGACAGCATGCATCAGGCATTGGCGCGATGCAGTCCACGACGGCCAAGGTTGTGCTCGAGCCACCAGTCGGTTTACCGACGTTACCATCGTCGGAGGTTACCACGTCACAAATGTAGCCATCCAAAACCTAAATATCGACTGAGGGGCGCTCTTTACCGCTTGCGGATGATGCAGCATGACTTCCCATGTCGCTGTCGTCGGAACCGATATCGTGGACCAATGTGTTTGGGGAGTGGAGATCCCATTGGCAGGAAATACGCGTCGATGGAATGCCTTACACAGTCATTGGGGTGGTGGAGCGGCAAGGCAACACGTTGGGCCAAAGTCAGGACAATTGGGTCGGGGTGCCCATTACCGACTTACCAGGCCAACCTATGGCACTGCGAAGACAAGATTGACAATATTCTTGCAAGGCCGGGGCAGCGGGCGACGGCACTCGACAACGCGGCCGATGAGATGCGGCCGTTCTGGTGCGGTCCGAAGGCACGACGCTCCGGATCAGCCAGACTAGTTTGAACTAGACACCAACTCCAGCCTGGTGGGGTTTTCAGCAGCCTTCAGCGAGCTCGTTCGGCGCAGTCGCCGGTGGAATTCGATTGATCTCTCTGGTCATTGGCGGGATCGTCATTATGAACATCATGCTGGTTCGTGTGACCGAACGGACACGCGAGATCGGGTTCGTAAGGCTCTTGGTGCTCGACGCTAGTGACGTCATGCTCCAGTTTCTGATTGAGTCGGGAACGATGGCCCTGGTAGGTGGGGCCTTTGGTGTGCTGGGAGGGATCATCGTGGCTCAGCTCATAACGATTGTGGCTGGGTTTCCATCGACTGTCGCCCTGTGGAGCGTGCTTCTGGGTCTGTTCATGGCGACCTCGACAGGCATCTTCTTCGGAGTGTATCCGGCGCGTAAAGCTGCGCAGCTGGATCCGATCGTAGCGCTTAGGGCGGATTAGAACGGACAGGGAAGGTGTTTTATGCGGATCGTCGATACAAAAGAGACCATCAAGATGGCGCTGGATACGTTGCGTGCCAATAAACTGCGCAGCGGTTTGACGATTCTCGGAATTGTGATTGGGGTGATGACGGTGATCATCATTTCATCTGTTGTCAACGGACTTAACAATAACGTTTCGAGCCTGGTGGAGTCGTTGGGGACCAATGTGATCTGGGTGTTCCGGTTTCCGGTAATTGGGGCACGCCCGACGACAGAGATGTTGACGCGTAAGCAGATGACATATGACGACGCGATGGCAATGAAGGACCTGCCGCATGTTGTGGCGGTGTCGCCGGGATTGCAATGGCGGGACAATACCGGGAACCAGGGCAGTGTGGCAGTCAAGTATGGCACCAAGAAGCTGGAAGGAACAGTACTTGAGGGCGACACGCCGGGCGTCAAGGATGTGTATGACCTCAACCTGAAAGAAGGCCGGTTCTTCAACGAGGGCGACCAGGAGCGGGCGGCGAATGTTGTCGTGATAGGGAGCGACACTGCAGACGGACTGTTCGGCACGATGAGTCCGATAGGCCAGGACGTGACCATCGCGGGCATGGTGTTTACCGTGGTTGGAGTGATGGATAAACAGAAGCAGGCGTTCGGTGGTGGGAAAAACCCGGACGACAATAAGGCATTCTTCCCTGTAACGACGTTCCACAAGATCCATCCGGAGGTGTTGGATTACTGGATCAGCCTGAAGTTCGACGACCAGAAGAACAAGCAACTGGTGCAGGATGAGTTGCAGGAGCTGCTGCGGCGGAGGCGTAAGGTGAAGAACGACGCGCCCGACAACTTCGCGATCTTTGGTACTGATTCGCTGACCCGGCTTTGGGACCAGATTACATTCGGGTTGTTTGGGTTGATGCTTTCGCTCTCTGCGGTGGGGCTGCTGGTGGGCGGAGTTGGTGTGATGAATATCATGCTGGTCAGTGTGACGGAACGAACGCGAGAGATTGGGGTGAGGAAGGCGATAGGCGCGTCGAAGCAGGTCATTCTGGCACAGTTCACGCTGGAGGCGATCACGCTTTGTGCTGTTGGGGGCTTCATCGGCGTGTTTTTCGGGAGCGCGATCGCGCTTGCGATACGACTGGTGTTTGCTTCGTTGCTGTCTCCTGTCTGGATTGCGGTCGCGTTTCTCAGTTCGTGTGGGATTGGGCTTTTGTTGGGATCTATCCGGCGTGGAAGGCTGCGAACCTGAACCCGATCGAAGCATTGCGTTACGAGTAGCCGGCTGGACTGCTTCCGCGGTTGGTAAACTTAGTGGATGGCCACAGCAATTGAGGCGATCACGACACTGCTGACTCTTGCTGGGCTGGCTTATCTGCTGCTCGCGCTGTGGGGAGCGCGAAGCTTCGCTCACTACTGGTTCAAGAGGAAGCTGGAGGATGGTTTCGCTCCCGACGTAACGATTCTGAAGCCGGTGAAAGGCGTCGATCCGCGGATGTATGCGGGTCTGGCGAGTCATTGCCGGCAACAATATGCGGGTCGCTTTGAGATTGTCTTTGGTGTGAGCGATCTTGATGATCCTGCTGTTGGCGAGGTCGAGCGGCTTCGGGCGGAGTTTCCTGAGTGTGCGATTCGGCTGGTGGAGTGTCGCGAGCGACTGGGAACGTCGGGCAAGGTGAGCAACCTGGTGCAAATGCTGCGCGAGGCGCGCTATGAACACGTGATCATCAACGA
>CAVRHK010000017.1:0-60708 GCA_963720955.1 uncultured Acidobacteriaceae bacterium
CCCTGGTCCCCCGCGACCCCCCTCCCTCAATCTCCCGGAAGTAGTGAAAGACCTCACTGCTGAGCGAGTTGGCGACGTGGTTCGATTGCGTTGGACCACCCCTGCACAGACGACCGACCGCCTCGACATCAAAGGCCCGATGACGGCGGAGCTCTGCCGCTTCACCGTCTCTCCAACCCCACCGCCGCCCACGTGCGTTCCAGTTGCGCATCTGCCGGTTCAGCCCGGCCCGATCGAGGCCTCTGATGCACTCCCTCCTGCCATGACCGTCGATCCCGCGGCGCTGCTGGCGTATCGCGTGCAGATACTCAATGCCCATGGCCGCTCTGCCGGCTGGTCCCCTGATGCTTTCGCCCCCGCCGGTGCCGCGCCATCGCCGGTCGAGCAGCTTCGGGCGACGTCAACGCGGGACGGGGCGATGCTCGAGTGGCTGAACAAGGGCACGGCTGCAGTTGTCGAGCTGCACCGCCTTCCTGTAGGCCCCGATGGTGTCGTCATCGAGCCTGCTCCACCCAAAGCAGCGACGAAGTCCTCATCGAAGCACACAAAGAAGAAGCCTGGGGAAAAACCCAAAAAGCCCGCCCCGGCCTCTACTCCCGCACCGGACTCAAAGCCGCCCCAACCCGCAGCAACCGAGGTCAAGCTGCGGACGCCAATTCAACCCACTGACGCAGGTGGAACGATCGACCACACAGCCCAGATGGGCGAAACCTACCGCTACACCGCTCTGAGGGTCCGGTCCGTGTCGCTCGGCGGCCACACATTGGAGTTGCGCAGCATGGCATCGCCCCCGGTCACCGTCGTGATGCGGAACACCTTTCCTCCCCATACTCCCACCGGTCTCGAAGCCGTCCCAGGCGGTGCGACGGCGGCTGATCGTTCGATCGATCTCTCCTGGGTCCCCAACAACGATGCCGACCTCGCGGGATATTTTGTGTATCGTCAAGAGATTGACTCAAAAGGCGCAGCCGCGGGTACAGCGGAGCGCTTGAACGCAACCCCGGTCGTCGGTCCTGCCTACCGCGACCAAACCGCCGTGGCCGGTCGCCGCTATGCTTATAGTGTCGCTGCTGTCAACACAGCAGGAAACATAAGTGCGCCCAGCGACCCAATCCAAGAGACCCTAAGGGAGCAATAACAATGCGTTACTGCAAGTATTTGTCGTCTGAAAATGGTGCCAGTCTGTCGCGTTACGCCTTGGTGGAAAAACGCAACGGCGTCTATTGGGCCACGTTACCCATGCAGGCCCCGCAGGAAGACCTGTCCGCCCGCATCCTCGGCGGCCTCCCCGTTCCCACGCTCGCGGTCAACTTCGAGCCCGTGCCGCTCTCCGATCTCAAACTCCTCCCGCCGGTAACGCCGTCAAAGATCCTCTGCGTAGGCCGCAACTATCGCGACCACGCCGCCGAACTGGGCAACGAAGTCCCCAAGGAGCCTCTGCTCTTCCTCAAACCGCCATCTTCCCTGCTTGCGCCAAAAGGCGTCGTCCGCATCCCCGCCATCTCCACTCGCGTCGACTACGAAGGCGAACTCGGCATCGTCATCGCTCGTCGCTGCTACAAGATCGGCCCCGATGAAGATGTCCGCCCCTACATTCGCGGCTACGTCTGCGTCAACGACGTCACCGCCCGCGACATTCAAAAGTCCGATGGCCAATGGACTCGCGGCAAAGGCTTTGACACCTTCTGCCCCGTCGGCCCCATCGTCTCGGACGAGATCGACCCCGCAGGCGGCGCTCCCGTCACCGTAATTACCCGCCTCAACGGCGTCGTCAAGCAGCAGGCCTCCACCCGCGACCTGATCTTCCCCATCGCCGAACTGCTCCGCTACATCACGCAGACCATGACCCTCGAACCCGGCGATCTGATTCCCACGGGTACCCCAGCTGGAGTAGGAGCCGTTAAGCCCGGTGACCGCATCCAAATAGAGATAGACGGCTTGGGCATTCTGGAAAACGAATTCGCAGCGGAGTAACATTCGCCGCCCATACTGGGATCCAGCGCTGTTGCGCAGCGCAACCGCTCAGAGCTTGATAAAATTGATCCGAACAGTGAAGGAGCACCACTATGGCATCGTTACTTGAACAGCTTCGTGCATACACTACGGTCGTCTCGGACACCGGCGACTTCAACGCGATCAAGCAGTTTCGACCGCAGGACGCCACCACGAACCCCTCGCTCATCGCGGCTGCTGCAGAGAAGCCTGAGTATGCATCCGTAGTCGATGACGTGCTGAAGCAGGTGCGTAAGGATGCCGGTCCCTCCGCCTCGGACAAAGACGTCGCCGCCAAGTCCTTCCGTCCTCTGGAAGTTGCCTTCGGTCGCAAGATTCTCGACATCATCCCGGGCCGTGTCTCCACCGAGGTCGACGCCCGCCTCTCCTACGATATCGACGGATCCATCGCCGAAGCGCGCGCAATCATCGCCCTCTACGACAAGGCCGGTGTCTCTCGCGATCGCATTCTCGTCAAGCTCGCCTCCACCTGGGAGGGCATCAAGGCAGCTGAGATCCTCGAGAAGGAGGGCATCCACTGCAACATGACTCTGCTCTTCGGTCTTCATCAGGCGATCGCCGCTGCCGAAGCAGAGCGTGACACTCATCTCGCCCTTCGTCGGACGCATTCTCGATTGGTACAAGAAGGACACCGGCAAGGACTACGTCGGCGCAGACGACCCCGGCGTGGAGTCCGTCACGACGATTTACAACTACTACAAGAAGTTCGGCTACAAGACAGTTGTCATGGGCGCAAGCTTCCGCAACATCGGTGAGATCACAGAACTCGCCGGCTGCGACCTTCTCACCATCGCACCAAAATTGCTGACCGAGCTTGAGTCGACTCAGGGCCCGCTGCCCCGCAAACTAGACCCCGCCAACTCTGCGAAGATGGACATCAAGAAGCTGACGATCGACAAGGCGACCTTTGACAAAATGCACGCCGAAGACCGCATGGCGCATGACAAGTTGAAGGAAGGCATCGAAGGCTTCTCCAAAGCCATCGAGGACCTGGAGAAGGTGCTGGAACAACGTCTCAGCACAATCAGCGAACCAGCTGCCGCCACACGCTAGTCGTCTTCAGCGACAAGTTCTTCCAATCCAAAAGACCGCGTCCCATCAGGCGCGGTCTTTTTCTGCCCGTTGAAACACCTCCGAGTAGTGGTCCGCTTGATGGTCCCTCGTCATAGCCCATTAGAATGGCATGATGGAAATCAAACGCATCGGCTCGCAGCCCTCAGGCAAAGGTCCGGCAGACTGGTTTACCGGGACTGTCCGCATTGACCCGCTCTTTCACGCACCCGATCCAGCGCGCGTTGCGGGTGCCAGCGTCACATTTGAGCCGGGAGCGCGTACCGCCTGGCATACGCATCCCCTCGGACAGACGTTGATCGTCACGTCAGGCTGCGGATGGGCTCAGCGAGAAGGCGCGGCGATCGAAGAAATTCACCCCGGAGATGTGGTCTCGTTCGCACCGGGAGAGAAACACTGGCACGGTGCTACACCGACCACGGCCATAACTCACATCGCAATTCAGGAACGATTGGAGGGCAAGGCCGTGGATTGGTTGGAGCACGTCAGCGACGAACAATACCAGCGGTGAGTTGTTTTGTTGATCCGACTTTGCTTTTCTCCGCAAGCAACCTTTTACCCAAAGTCGTCACTTTAGTTTCTAGACACGCCCCATCTGCTGCGCAACTCTGCTCTTACGCCTCTTGTCTAACTACAAAGAGGTGAATATATGCGTGGATTGAAACTTCTCGCTTTGACCGCCGTTGCTGGTCTAGGCATTGCAGCAAGTGCTCCCCGAACACAGGCCCAGGTCAGCATTGGAATAGGTGTAGCCCCTGTTTGTCCGTACGGTTACTACGACGCCCCGCCTTACGGTTGCGCTCCCTACGGATACTATGGTCCCGAGTGGTTTTCCAATGGCGTCTTTATCGGTGCGGGCCCATGGTTTCATGGTCCGGAACACTTCCATGGCTACGTCGACAATCGCTACCGGCCGGATCACGGCTACCACGGTGAATATCCGAATCATGGCGACAGACCTCACGACGGGTGGCACGGTTCGCCCGAGCACTTCCATGGAAACGAGATGCGCGACGGCCATGGCCATGAAGGCGGTCACGACGGCCACCACTAATCACAGGGATAGTTGATTGGATACGAATCGGTCCGAAAGCCAGCCCGAAACAGCTGGGATGACCGCAGAAGAATGGGCAGATGTCGTTTGGACGTCTGCCCATTCCATTCACGCAGTTGATAAGTAGGGTATCTCTCAGTGGGCGACTACTGTTGACCACCCGCAATCGCGATCGTCGCTGTCGAGTCCACCACCGACTTGACCGATTTCGGAGAGAACTCTGGCGGTCCCTGCTTCAGGGCGTACATGCGCTGGTCCGCGATTCTCAGCAGCTTGATCGAATCGTCCGCGTCGTCCGGATAGATCGCTATGCCCAGGCTCGCCGACACGATCATCGACTGTCCTTCAACCACTATCGGCTTATCAAGCGCGGTTCTCACCGAAGCCAGGAAGTGGTCCAGGCTTTGATCAACGCCGAGGTCTGTGGCAACGATGATGAACTCGTCGCCACCCAGCCGCGCCAGCGTATCCGACGCCCGCACGCTCTTGCGCAGATGCGCCGAGACCTCGCGCAACACCTGGTCTCCGGCCTGATGGCCCAGGGTGTCGTTGATGCTCTTGAAGCCGTTCAGGTCCAGGATCAACAGGGCGAGTCGGCTGCTCATGCGGTTTGCGCGCTCGATGGCGGTGCTGAGGCGATCCGCAAACAGCCGCCGGTTCGGCAGACCCGTCAGCTCATCGTGCAGCGCAAGCCACTCATTGCTCGAGACCTGCTCCTCCAGCATCACCAGAATCATGCCGATCGAGATCAGCGACTTCTGCATGTTCCAGATGTGCGAGGCGATGTCGGCGTAGGCGCGGTACATCACGATCCAGGGGTGCACCAGCAGGCACAGCGCCCAGATCGTAAAGCCGGTGACAATGGCCAGTTTGCCGGTACTGTTTTGCGCCAGGCGGCGCTGAAAGTTGACCGCCGCAATTGTGTAGACGCAGCACAGACTCCAGTAGACGGCCTCTCGGTATTCGGCCTCGCGAATCAGATATCCCATCGCCAGCCAGCCGCAGACCTGCAACGCTGCATACCGCCAGTTGTGGCGCAGATAGAGCGAACTCGTTACTCCGATAACGAGACCGGCGGCCATGGAGGCGAAGAACGCAATGGCGGAATAAATGTGCATGCCGTACAGGGTGGTGATCGCCAGTAGCGGCAGAGCATTCAGCCCGAGATAGATCAGCTCAACATTTCGAGAGAAGGGATATCCGCCCGACGCCCATACAAAAACAACCCCGGCCGCCAGGTAGCAATCCATCACGATCAGATGCAGCACCTTGGGAGGAGTCTGGTTCAGCGGATAAAAAGTGTGCGCGACCGCTTCAACAAGCGTGAAAAACAGACCCAGCAGCCAGATATCTGCGCGCCCCTGCGGATGACGCCGCCGCAGCAACAAGAGGATGATGATCAGGATCATCAGGGCCAGCAGATCGGGTAGGAACGAATAATTCATCAGGCTCCATGCATCTCAACGGTTGGATTGGCCTCAATAAGGCCCGTGAGAGACACGTTTTCAACCTTGCCGGCGACAAACCAACGCTGTCGCCTTGAATCAAGAGAGCAAATATCTTATTCGCCGCCCTGCGCTGGCCCGCGCAAATTGGCGTTTGGAAACACTCCGGAAAAAGATTGACCGGAACTATCTGAAATAGCAAAAAGTACAAACCCTGACCGCGTCGGGTCCATGCCCGTATCGCGCTCGAACAACTTGGGCACCATACTCATCGGATAAGCGTCGGGCGTCTACTGTAACAACAATTATCCAACATCCAACAAGAAACCGCATGAAAATCCACACATTGAGGTGCTCGCTTCTGGTATCTAACATTTGACTCGCTACCACTTACAGCTGAAACCTTTTAGTTCCGAAAATTCATCCTTCATGCTGCGAACGCCGCTACCTGCTGCATAGGCGTAGGTATTCGACACAGTCATCCCTATCCAGTTGTTAGTACCGCTGCATCGTTGGTTGACGCAGCCCGAACTGAAAGGTTTGCCGGACGAAAACCGAAGCTGCCTTGATTGTGTAGTGACGATTGAGGACCAATCGTTGCAGGAGATTAAAATAAATATGCAAAATTTGGCGTGTTTTTCGGGGACTGATTTGCTGGTGTTTCCAGCCACACTTTCACCACGAATCCACCACGATTTACCACGCATTTCACCACGATTTGCGCGCAAAAATCGCAGAAACCCCCGCAAAAACGCTACTCCACCACGCCAAAAAAATTACAAAATATACCGCGAAAGATCCTGATCCTTCACAATCGAGGCGACCTGCTGCCGCACATACTCAGGATCGACCACAATCACCTTCTCCACGCCAGTCGCGGTCTGCCGCTCAATCACAGGCAGCGGCGGCGAAGGCATCTGCGGCTCCGACGTCAGCGGCGCCGACACATGAACTTCCCCAACTACACCCTCTTCCGTAATCTCAGCCCGCGGACTCTTGAACAGATCCGGAGCCTGGAAGCTGATCTCGTCCAGCACCCGCTCGAGAATCGTATGCAGCCTTCTCGCCCCAATGTTTTCAGTAGTTTCGTTCACCCGGAAGGCAAACTGCGCCATCTCCGCAATCGCCTCCTTCGTAAACTCCAGCTTCAAACCTTCGGTCTCCAGCAACGCTGTAGACTGCTTCACCAGCGACGACTTCGGCTCCGTCAGGATGCGAATGAAATCATTCACCGTCAACGAGTTGCAGTTCCACTCGAATCGGAAATCGCCCCTGCAGCTCCGGAATCAGATCGCTCGGCTTCGACACATGAAATGCCCCGGCAGCAATGAACAAAATGTGATCGGTTGAAACCATCCCATACTTGGTATTGACCGTAGTCCCTTCAACAATCGGCAGAATGTCGCGCTGCACGCCCTCACGCGAGACATCCGGCCCATGTCCACCCTCGCGCCCTGCGATCTTGTCGATCTCGTCGAGAAATACGATTCCCGAGTCTTCCACCCGTTCGACGGCGAGCCGAGTCACCTGGTCCATATCGATCAGGCGGTTCTCTTCCTCCTGGCACAAGGTAGTCGAACGCCTCGGCGACCTTCATCTTGCGCTTCTTCGTGCGCTGTCCGAAGAGTCCCGGCAACATGTCCTTCAGGTTGATGTCCATCTCCTCAGAACCCTGATTGGAGATGACCTCAAAGCTTGGCTGATTGCGGTCTCGCACGTCCAACTCCACGGTGCGCTCGTCCAGCTTGCCCTCGCGAAACTGCTGCCGCAGCTTCTCTCTCGTCCTCTGTTCGCGATCGCCCGGCTTGTCTTCTGAATCTTCTCGAAGTTGCAGCAGGAAGCTGAATGACGTTGCTTCCGGGCTCCTGAGTGAGCCACGGGCGCAGCGGTCGGTGTTGGCGGAAGGAGCAGATCGATCAGCCGGTCTTCAGCAGCCAGCTCGGCCTTGTCTTCGACCTCTTCCATCTTCTCTTCGCGAACCATGTCGATGGCGATCTCGACCAGGTCGCGGACAATCGACTCCACATCGCGCCCCACATAACCGACCTCGGTGAACTTCGAGGCTTCGACCTTGAGAAACGGCGAGTTCGTCAGCTTCGCCAGCCGCCGCGCTATCTCAGTTTTGCCCACGCCCGTCGGCCCGATCATGATGATGTTCTTCGGCATGATCTCGTCGGCGAGTTCGGGCGAGAGCTTCTGCCGGCGCATGCGATTGCGCAGCGCAATGGCGACGGCGCGCTTGGCCGCATGCTGTCCAACGACGTACTTATCCAGCTCCGCGACGATCTCGCGCGGGGTCATCTCATCGAGTGCGAGCGCCTGATCTTCAGCTGCTCCGGGTAGAAAAATTGCCATGATGCGGTACTCCTTGTCGCGACACGATGCGACGAAACTTGGAAGGTTCTACGAAGGATGGATGCTATTTGTTCGCTGGTGCTTCCGACTTCAGCTCTTCAATCGTCATCTGGTCGTTCGTGTAGATACAGATCTGGCCGGCGATCTTCAGGCTCTTCACCGCGATCTCCCGAGCGCTCAGGTCGGTGTTTTCCATCAGGGCGCGAGCACTGGCCAGGGCGTAGCTGCCACCGCTGCCGATGGTCGCGATCCCTTCATCGGGGTCGATCACGTCGCCGGTGCCCGAGCAGCAGAAACGTCTGTTTCGGATCGGCCACGATCAGCAGCGCCTCGAGCTGTCGAAGCATCTTGTCGGTGCGCCAGTCCTTGGCCAGTTCCACGGCTGCGCGTCCAAGGTTGCCGGCGTACTGCTCCAGCTTGACCTCGAACCGGGCGAACAGCGAGAACGCGTCCGCCGTCGATCCGGCAAATCCTGCGAGGACCTTGTCCTGGTAGAGGCGACGGATCTTCTTCGCAGAGCCCTTCATGACGGTCGCTCCGATGGAGACCTGGCCGTCGGCGGCCATGACGACGGAGTCGCCCCGCCGGACGCAGATCACGGTCGTCGAGCGAATACGCCGTCCCTCCGCCAAGTCCAGCGGATGGGCCAGACTGGGGGATGCTAGTGGTGGCAATTTTTACTGGGGCGGACGACTTTGCAGAGCGAGAAGAGGACGGTTTCATGAGCAACTCCCAGTATATCGTCAACCGCCTTTTGTCTCGCGAATCCCGAATCGTGCCCAGGATCGCGTCAAATCTCTATCGCGCTGAAAAAACGCCCGGCATATTTCTCTATCGGCAACTTGCGTTTCCGGCATTCGCGATGGCGAGGAAGGTGATGCTTGCAGGCGCGAATGTAACCGTTCCGGCAGCCTGGGATTTTCCAGTAAATTGTGGCAGGTCACCAGTGGCGCCAACCCTCAACTCACTTCCATTCAGGTCGACTTCGGTGCTTAGCAAGTCTTTCGCCGTCAGCGAGTAACGCTCTGACTTCGCAGGAACTTGCAGCGCCTGGGCGTTCGCACGGTCGGCATTGATTGCCAGTAGGGCCACGCCTCCCGGATGATTGCGCAGGCAATGGGCGTAGAGATGTAGATCCGACGAAGGGGAAGCGCCAGCATCGAGGACCGTTGTTCCCATCAATCTGCGCCACAACAGCGCAGACCAATAGTTGGGCCGGGGAACGAGGGTCGTTTCGTCGACGAGCGCGTAGTCGCTCGCTGCCAGAGTGTTGTGAATGACCACCTGAACGCCATGTTTCGCCAGAATGCCAAGTTGATTCAGATACCGGAAGCTATCGATAAAGTCCGCAGCCCACGGATTTCCACCGCATGCTGTCTCGCCCGTCTCGGTGAGCCAGATTGCTCCGCCGGGCAGAAAGCGGTCCCGAAGCTTCGCGTAATATGCCTCGTCGCGATCGGTCCGGGACAACCACTCAGCCGACAATGCCCCTTCTGGAGTCGACTGGGGTACCGACGCCATGCTTGTGCAGCGCTTCGAAACCCCACCATAAAAGTGATACGAGAATGCCTCGATGCCCGGCCCAGAGGCAGTCAGCATCTCCTCGGATTTGATCATCGGAACTCCGGGCATTCCCGCCATCAATATTCCCGACTCACCCACCGAGCCAGGTCCAAGGATCACCATCTCGGGCGCAGCCTTCTTGACGAAAGGATGAAACACTTTGAAGTCCTTTCCATAGACCGCGGCGTCATAACCCTTGGGTGCCCCACCCATCGAGGCAAAGCTCGGCTCGTTGAACATCTCCGCCGCTGCAATGTCGCCGCCGATCTGCTGCGTATACGCAAGAAACTTCTTTGCCTCCACCGGAGTCCAGACGCTGTCTGCATCTCGCACTCCAGGACTCACCGCAAACGAGGTAACGATCTTCGCATCCACAGCGTGAGAAAAATCGACTACGCCCCGCCACTGCTTGCGCGTCAGCACTCCGCCAAAGCCTGCCGGTGGCGTCGCCGGGGCCGGATCATCCGAATCCTGAAAATAGGTAGAGTTAGCCCACGTTCCGCTGACCCGCACATACGACGGAGCCAACCCGGCCGCCAGTTTGCGTAGCTGCGGATTCGAAAGATCGATCGGCGCGCGATAACGATACAGCGACGGATCCATACCCGAAGGCGTCGATGCCTTTGAATCAGTCTGTGCCGCGGGTGCTTCGGCCTGTTGTTTGTACGGAGCCCAGAACCGCCCGCCTGTCACCTCCAGCATCTCGATGTTGAATGATTGGTACCGTTCATCGATCGTACCTATACGCGGCATCTTTGCCGGCTCAATCGCAGAGACAGTTGCGCCGAACAAAGCCGGTGAACTTGCCAGACCAGCTAACGTAGACGTAGCCAAAAATCTCGAAACCTGAGACCGCATCTTTTTATCCACCTAGCCACCGTTTCCGTATTTCTTTTGTTTGAAGTTCGCCGAAATCATACACCGTCAAATACAGCACCCGGCATGGCATTCAATCGACCGCGGAGAGATTTGCAGCAATTTCTCCTATCCAGCGCAATAACCCATTCGTCCGTTACTCAGGCAGTACCTCTTCACTCCGAATCGCGTTCTATGGGCTATGCTTTTGGGCAGAGGCCTGTGTTCTCGCTGATTCCAATTCATCTGCCCTCCGTTCGCTCGCCCCAGGTCGTTGCCGCGATCGTTACCGGCGTTGTGGCCGCGGTAGGGGTTGCCGCTTACGTCTTGACGCGGCGTAAACCTTCCGCCGAGGAGGTTGAGCGGGAGCGTCGCGAGTTGCTCGCTCGCTCCGGACGCATCACAGACGGAACCATTATGGACACGATGATCATGGAGGCGCGCACTGCTGCCGTCAGCGTTCCGGAGATATCCACTGGGGCTGATGATTCGGCTCCGACGCCGCAGATCATCGTCTATAACTACCGGATTGCGGGCGTGACCTATGAGTGCGCTCAGGACGTTACCGCGCTGGCGGAGTTTGTGCACGGCATCCGGACGGACCTTCCCATCCAGGTTCGCTATGCCCCGCAGAATCCGGCAAACAGTATCGTTGTGGCCGAGTCGTGGAGCGGATTGCGGCTCAGTTCCTCACATCCATATCAAGCGGATTGAACCCGAGTCTCGCGCAGACTACACTTGATTCATGCACATGGTCGCTAGCTCGAACGGCAGGATGCAGCGTGTTCTGCAGGTGTCGATGGTGCTTACGGCGGCGTATGTCGGAGCGACCTTCTACTTCGGGTTGCGCGCGCATTCGCTGGCGCTCATCTCTGAGGCGGGCCATAACGTCAGCGACCTGCTGGCAATTGTGCTGTCCTTCGTTGCTGTGTACTTTCAGGCGAGACCGGCGACTGACGAGAAGACCTTCGGGTATCAGCGAGCGGGAGTGCTGGCGGCGTTCGTCAATGCGGTGACTCTTGTCGTGCTGTCGGCGTGGATTGCGATTGAGGCGATTCATCGACTGAACGCTCCGGTTGCGGTTCAGCCGAGGCTGATGATGTATGTCGCCGCGGCTGGTGTGCTGATGAACGGAACGGTTGCGACGCTGCTTTGGCGCTTCTCCGGCGATGTGAACATCCGCAGCGTGTTTCTGCACATGCTCGGCGATACGTTGTCGACGGCAGCGGTGATTGTGGGCGGCGCGGCGATCCTGTTCAGCGGGATGACGTGGATCGATCCGGTGCTGTCGATCCTGATTGCCGGGATGATTCTGTGGAGTTCGGTGGGGATTATTCGCGAGACGCTGAACATTCTGCTGGAAGGGACTCCGCGAAACCTTCAGCTGGGCGAGGTTCGCAAGGCAATGGCTTCAGTCGCCGGCGTTCTGGACGTTCATGACCTGCATGTGTGGAGTCTCGGATCGCAGTCGCATGCTCTGGCGAGCCACGTGACGATTGCCGAGATGCCGATGTCTGAATGCGGGGACATTCTGACGGGAATCAACTGCACTCTGCGCGATCGATTTCACATTACGCATACGACGATTCAGTTTGAAACGACGGGCTGCGAGACCACCCATGGGTGCAGTGCGCCGCCGGAGCTGGAGGCGGTTGGGGTGCATGGGCATGACCATCACGGCCATGCCCACTAGGTGGATGCTGGGTTAGAGAAGGGTTGCGTCAAGGGTGATTGCGGCCTTGAGGACGCGGGAGACGGGGCAGCCGACCTCGGCGTTGTGGGCGAGCTCGTCGAACTTGGCCTTGTCGATGCCTGGGACCTTCGCCTTGGTAGTGAGGTGGATCTTGGTGATTGTGGGCTTCTCGCCGCTCACGTCGAGCGTGAGCGCGGCTGTGGTCTCGATCGAGTCCGGCGTGAGGCCGGCCTTGGTGATCTCGGCGCTCAAAGCCATGGTGAAGCAGCCGGCGTGTGCGGCTGCGATCAGCTCTTCAGGGTTCGTGCCAACTCCGTCGGCGAAGCGGGCCTTGAAGCTGTATTGTGTGTCCTTTAGCGTGCCGCTCTGGGTTGAGATTGCGCCGTTGCCCTCTTTGAGGCTGCCGTGCCAGACTGCTGATGCGCTGCGATCCATCGTATGTCTCCTCTATCGTTCTTTTCGTATCGAAGATACCTGGTTAGGTTATCTTCTTCGATGCGGAGTTGGGGCCAAAGGAGCTTGAATATTGAATCGTGCGCTACTATCTCCTGATGCAGAATTCCACCGCGCCTGAGATTGCGACCGAACCGATTCCGACCGAGTGCTCGCTCGCGTTGGAGCACCACTCTCGCTTCTGCCCGACCTGCAGTTCGCGGCTGGAGGACAGCCGGTGCAAGCTGGTGTGCCGGACGTGCGGGTTCTTCCTGAGTTGCGCTGATTTTTACTAGACCTTTCGCTTGGGGGTACCCCCCCATATTGCCCGCGCGTAAACCGCCTATATTCAATGGTTTACAACACGCGATAGTCTGTAAAATAGTCATAACAAATGAGTTGCTTCCAAAATAGTGCATCTAAACGAGTTAGCCCGGAAGATGTCCGGGGCCTGCTTGTTTTTTGATCTTATATAACAAGTATAGCGGTTGGACGGTAACTAATACGCCAAGCGTATGTTGTTGGTGATAAATGGTTTAATTGGTTTTGGGGCTTGACATGCGATTTTTGAGCTGAAAAAGCAAAAAATAAAAGCAACTGCAAAACAATGGTAGAGCGGTAAAGCCTTTGGCGGCGTTTTTGCGACGCGGCCTCAAGGCGTGTCCTTTGATTCCGGGAGTCAGCTGACGAAAAGGATGTTTATCAGGACTCATCTGCCGAACCCTTGCTTAACCGAGTTCAATGAGTGCATTGGCCTGTTACCGTCAGTTGAGCCTTAATATTTCGATCAGCTTAGCCGTCGCGAGGAGTTGTTGTTTCCCTTGGTTACCACCTCAACAAGGGATCTATCAAGAGGCTCTGGTGTTCATGGATATTGTGCCGGTCACGAGCATCGGGATTCCCTTCATACAATCAGGTTCTTATCCAACACGCTGCGGGAATTTGGTGCGACCGTTGATTGACGGGGAACCCGCATTCCGACGCATCTGCGAATTGATTGAGGCAGCTCGACGAAGCGTCTGGGTAACGGTCACTTTCATGTGGCAAGCCTGCGAGATGCCGGACGGGCGTGGAACCCCATTCGATGTCCTCGATCGTGCGGCTGCCCGAGGCATCGATGTGCGGATCATTTTCTGGCGACCGGACGAGGAGACCGCGTGGCTCAGGCACAACGCATTCTGGGGATCCGCAACGCATATCGAATTGCTCAACCGCCGTCGATCTGGCGTGAAGATCCGCTGGGACCGCGCCAATCCAGGCTTCTGCCAGCATCAGAAGAGCTGGCTTATCGATGCCGGCGCGGCGGATGAAACAGCGTTCGTGGGCGGGATCAATCTCAATCCACATTCAATGGTCGCGCCTGGCCATCGCGGTGAAGAGCACAATCATGACGTTTACCTGGAGCTTGCAGGTCCGTCCGTGGTGGACGTTCATCACAATTTTGTACAGCGCTGGAACGAAGCAAGCGAGCGATTGGCCGAGGATGGCCGCTGGGGAATGGGATGCGAATTAAATTTGCAGCTTCCAAATCATGTTCCTGCTGAATGCGGCCCGGCGGTTGTGCAGATACAAAGAACGATGCATTCAGGACGTTATGCTGACGGACGAGCTACGCCGGAAGGAGCGCCATACGATATTGCGTCGGGTGAACTATCAAACTTCGAACAGTATTGTGCGGCCATCCTCGCTGCGCGCCGCTCGATCTATATTGAAAATCAGCAGATCGACGTGCCCGAAATTGTCGATTGTCTGCATCGGGCGCTCATGCGCGGCGTCGACGTAGTTTTGCTCGTGCCTTCCGATCCGGACGTTGCTTTGCAAATTCAGCCAGAGCGTGGAGCATCTCTCAAACCTCTGGTGGAATTCGGGATTTTCGATAATTTCATGTTGGCCGGTCTTGCGGGAATGGGCGTTGATGGCCGGCGCAAATCAATCTATGTTCACTCCAAGCTTATGTTAATTGACGACGAATGGGCTACTGTCGGATCGTGTAACTTACACCGCTTTTCGCTCTTTGGAAATGGCGAGATGAATGTTGCATTCTCAGATTCCAGCACTGTTCACGCCTTCCGCTGCGAGCTCTTGCGTGAACACCTGGATCGGGACACATCCGGCATAGATGATCGCAGCGCGCTCCGTCTATTCCGAAAGATCGCAAGACAGAACCGTAGAAAATTCGAAGCCGGTGATCATGCCTGGCAAGGGCTGGCGTTCGAGTCTGTCACGGGCGCCTAAGACGGTGCATGAACCAACTTAAGAGTTAGCTCCCTGAACGCCAGTGAGCGCTAAATCGCCGAATCACTCATCGAGGAATTATAAGTACCGATAAGGTCGGCATAGCGGAGGTGATCCGCAATTCAACGCCTTAATTGAAGATGTTTTGAATCTCTAGACCGACTGGTCTACTCATATGAATGTGCCGCCTAAAGGGCGCCATTTGAAAAGGAGATCACCATGTCCACTCATTCCACCAAGGGTACTGCTCTCGTTACCGGCGCTTCCACGGGAATCGGCGCCGTCTACGCCGACCGTCTCGCGAAGCGCGGTTACGACCTCATCCTCGTCGCGCGCAGTCTCGACAAGCTCAACGAAGTTGCTAAACGGGTTCAGTCCGCAACAGGCCGCAAGGTCGAGAGCGTGCAGGCTGACCTTACGGTACCCGCTGACGTAAAGCGTGTCGCCGATCGCCTCGCAGCCGATACCTCCATCACCGCCCTGGTGAACAACGCCGGTATCGCCGCAGCAAGCAAGCTGCTCGAGTCCGACCCGAACTACCTCGACCAGATGATTCAACTCAACGTCACGGCGTTCACGCGTGCTTGCGCTTGCTGCGGCTACCGCTTTCGTAGCCCGCTCGAACGGTCTCATCATCAACATCGGCTCCGTCGTCGCACTCGCACCGGAGTTGCTGAACGGCACCTACAGCGGCACCAAGGCGTACGTCCAGAATTTCAGCACGTCGCTCAAGAACGAGCTCGCAGGCAAGGGCGTAACTGTGCAGGTCGTGCTGCCCGGCGCGACGGCAACTCCCTTGTGGGAGAAGGCTGGCGTGAATGTTCACACGGACCTTCCTCCGGAGTGGGTCATGACCACTGAGGACATGGTTGACGCCTCACTGGCCGGCCTCGATCAGGGCGAGTTTGCCACCATTCCCGCTCTGCCCAATGCCGCGGACTTTGAGGTGTACGAGAAGGCACGTCTAGCGCTTGCTCCAGACCTCTCGCGCAAGAACCCGGCCGATCGTTATGGCATCGGAGCACAGAAGTAAGGCGAGAGAGCACGCAACCTAATACCGGTACGATAGAAACGTTGGCCTCCGTGTGTATGCGCGGAGGCCGCGCCTTCTTTCTCCAGAAAGCGAGCCGCATCATGCCGACAAAGACGCAAATCGCCGCGAAGACCACACCCAGCGCGAAGGCGGCAACGCCCTCGACGCGCGAGCACCTGATCGACGTGGGCCTCGAGCTGATGCGTAAATACGGTTACGGCGCTACGGGTGTGCAGGAGATTCTGGACGCGGCTGATGTGCCCAAGGGCTCGTTCTACCACCACTTCGACAGTAAAGAGAAGTTCACCGCCGCGGTACTCGAACGCTATGTCGCACTCGAGGGGGAACATTGCCGTGAGGTTCTTGAAAACACACGACAGGCACCATTGAGACGGCTGCGGCGGTACTTCGAGGACCTGATCCGCACTGCTGGACAGTCGGCACCTACCCAGGGCTGTCTGATGGGCAGCCTCAGCCTGGAGATTGCAGGCAGCAGTTCGCTGCTGCAACGGTGTCTCAGCTCCAACTTCACGAGCTGGCAGACTGGCATCGCCTCGGTGCTCCGGGAGGCCGTGGCGAGAGGGAGATCTGCCAAAGTCCACCAGGCCCGAAGCACTGGCCGGCTTCGTGCTCAATAGCTGGGAGGGTGTCTTGCTCCGATCTCAGGCAGACCGGAGCGACACCCCGCTGAAGGATTTCCTGCACTACATGTTCGAGGAAGTCCTGGTCAAGAAGTAGGACATGCGGCCTTCCCAGGTGGACTACGAGTGGCTCTCGCCTGAGCAGCAGGAGCCGGCGGAGTCGGTTTTGTTTTTCCTGGCGTCTTTCCACGCTGCCTGCCCGGCTTCCTCCACCTCGATCCATCGCCGATCGGGCGCAGCTTCGGCAGCGTATTCGTCGTGCCAGTTCCACCACTCGTATGGTTTGGTTTGGGGGTATCCGGCGGGCGAGTCCTCCCAGATCTCCTGACGTCCGAGTGCGGTCATGTCGAGGTAGCTCCAGAGGCTGCCCATGGCTTCGTCGCCGCGGGTGTTGATGAAGTAGGTGCGGAAGACTTTATCGCCTTCGCGGATGAACGCATTGTGACCGTGCCATTCGTCCACGCCGAAGTCTTTGTCGAAGCTGTCGGTGATGGTGTACCAGGGCATCGTCCATTCCATACGTGCCTTGAGGCGCTCGATGTCCTGCTGCGGTGCGCGCGAGGCGTAGGCAAGAGTGGTGTCGCGGGCGTTGAGATGGGAGAGGTGGGAGACCTGGTCGGCTCCGAGCGAGCAGCCTCGGCAGGCATGGTCGGGCCAGCCGAAGACGCCGGGTTCGAAGAAGGCGCGGTAGACGATGAGTTGGCGGCGGCCCTCGAAGAGGTCTAACAGGCTGGCTTTGCCATTAGGTCCGTCGAACTCGTACTGCTTGTCCACGGCCAGCCATGGCATACGCCGACGCTCGGCAGCCAATGCATCGCGCTGGCGCGTGAGTTGTTTCTCCTTAGCCAGCAGGTTCTCGCGAGCGGCAAGCCATTCAGCTCGCGACACTATTTGCGGTTTTTCTGTCATGGTCGTTGACATCTTTGATCTCTCCTTTGATTCGAGCCCGGGACGATTCCTCTTGCTCCGTTTATCTTTCGAGCGGTTTCGGTGGAGTTGGACGCGGAGTATTGTCTACGGCTTTGTTCGCGCCGAATCTTCTGATTGCGATTGCGGTGAGTCCTCCGGTTGAGGTGACCCCGCCGGCAATCAGCATTGCGGTTGTGATGCAGACTGGACACATGGGTTTCCTCCTCGCTCGCGTTTTTCGTCGCGCGATGAATGGGCAGTGGTTTTACGCCGGCTGAGGTTCGGGCTGGAGTACGGAACGCTCGTCGGCGCTCGGACCCCACGTTGATGGCACAGGAACATCGAGCAGGCGCAGGTAGACGCAGAACTGGCCGCGGTGTTGGTACCAGTGGTTGAGCATGATATTGCGCAGGAAGGCGACGCGCGGCATGGCTGCGATCTCCTGATCGCCGGCGACGATGCGCCAGGTTGCGTCCATGGCTGCGTCATCGAAGGTGGGCAGGACCTCGCGCACGGTGGCGACGCTCTGGTCGAAGGTGTCGAGGACCTCCTGCTTGGTTGCGGGTTGAGGGAATTGGAACTCTGGCGGCGTGATCTGGCTCTTCTGGGC
Source organism: uncultured Acidobacteriaceae bacterium (assembly GCA_963720955.1). Classification (GTDB taxonomy): domain Bacteria; phylum Acidobacteriota; class Terriglobia; order Terriglobales; family Acidobacteriaceae; genus Edaphobacter. The sequence goes on from CAVRHK010000017.1 coordinate 17,910, forward strand.
GCCGCGGACGACTCCTCCGGGGACCAAGGCGAGGTGGTATGCCAGTTGTCCAGCGGTCATGGACCTGGGGTGAGGCTGCCAGGTGAGCTTGTTGTCGGGAAGGCGCTCGAGGAACTTGCGGGTGACGGGAGCCTGAGCTTCGAATTCTGCGAGTAGGGCTTGTGCGAGCATGGGGTTCTCCTTTTGGGTTTGTATCTTTGAGGCGGATTAGGAATTGAATTGCTATTTGCGCGAGGTCTCGGCTTGCCTGCGAACGCGTTCGTGCATTGAGGCCCAGCCTTTGTTCATCCCTGCTTTGTGTTCGTCGGGTACGAAGCCGAGCGCGGTGTGCTTGAAGGTGATCAGGGTTCCACCATCGAGTTCGCTCAGGCGATACTGCACGTTGGAGATGAACGGGAAAGACGCGAATAGCGGACCGACGAACTCAAGCAGACTGGGCCGCACGATGGCTTTGACGTTGGCCCAGAAATGGCCGTTGCCGTCGCCGAGGTCGCGGTACCACCTTCCACCGGGCCACGGTTCGATCTTCATGCTGAGCGATTTACCGTCAGGTGTCTCGTTGCCGGGCCCGAGTTGCTCGAGCAGTGCGGCAAAGGTTACGTCGATGGGCGCCTGGACGTGGATCTCCTGGTTGATGGTCAGGGTCAGGTTTTCGAGGGACTGTTCGGTAGCAATCATCGTTTCTCCTTAGGGTTCGGGGTTGGTTTTTTGGGGACAGCGGGGTTCGACTCTGCTGAGCTTTGGCGGACCGTCGCCTCCGCGAGTTCCTTCACTCGATTCAACTGGTGCTGCCAGTAACGTTCGAAGGTTGCGGCCCAGTCGTGAAGAGGGCGTATGGCTTCGGCGTTGGTGCGGTACAGCTTTTGGCGGCCGTGGCAGCGCATCCGAACCAGCCCCACGTTGCGCAGTACGCGGAGGTGCTTGGAGACGGAGGGCTGCTCGAGGCCGAGGGCTGCCACGATCTCTCCGACGGGCCGCTCGGTGCCGGCGAGGTAGGTCAAAATCTCGCGCCGGCGGGGCTCAGCGACTGCGTTGAAGGCATCCGATGTGGTGCTTGCTCTTGCCATGACGGAACATTACATGCCTATATGGGAATATGTCAAGTACGGCTTGTCTGGCGGCCGCAATGGGCCGAGAGCTGGCTGGTTCCAACTCAAAGAGGCAAAGGAAGATGCGGGATCCTTTGCGCCGATTTTTTGTCGGTTATTTTGTGCCGAGGCTGGCTTTGCGGGCGGGCTCGAATTCGTCCTTGGGGAGCCAGTTGATGGTGGTGGGGGCGGTGAGGGCCTGCCAGCCGAGGTCCATGCCGAAGCGGTCGAGTTTCGCGTTGCCGGCGAAGTCCCAGTCGGCGTGGTAGTTGTCGGTGAAGTTGTGATAGTCGTGGTCGGTGAAGTCTTGGTGCTGCTTTTTGCCCCACGCGTGCGTCGTGGCCTTCGTAGAGGTTGCCGGTTTCGATGGAGAAGGCGGGGATGCCGACGCGGGAGAGGCTGAGAAGTGGTCGGAGCGGTAGTAGCTGCCGGCGGAGGGTTTCGGGTCGGGGACGATGGCGAGGTTGAAGCGTTTCGCGGTGGCTTCGACCGTGGGGAAGAAGGTGGTGCGCTGGGCTCCGTTGACGTTGACCTGTGAGGGAACGCCGATGGGTAGGATCATGTCGTAGTTGATGTCGAGGGCGATCTGGCCGGCGGGGATGGGTGGGTGTTGGCCTAGGTATTCGCTGCCGAGGAGACCTTGTTCTTCGGCGGTGACGGCGGAGAAGATAACGGAGTGGGGAAGCTTCGTGCTGGACGCGAGTTGCGACCAGACGCGGGCCAGTTCTAGGAGCATGCCGCAGCCGGTGGCGTTGTCGGCGGCGCCGTTGTAGATGTTGTCGCCGGACATGCCGGGGACGAAACCGAGGTGGTCGAAGTGAGCGGTGTAGATGACGGCTTGGTCTTTGGTTGGGATCTATCTGAGCGGGGATCACAGATTGCCGCGGGTGGGCAAGTCCCAGACTCTTTGCCCGGCAGAATGCCGACTACGTTCGGTGACTGGAAGGGGCGGACGACGCTTTCGACGTGGGCGTGGAGACGGACGGGGAGTTCGACTGCTTTGAAGCCGGGTTTGCCTGCGGCGGTGATCTCGGCGTCGGCGTCGAGGTTGGAGGATTTGAAGATTTGTTTGGCGACGTCGAGCTGGATCCAGCTTGCGGCTTCGAGTTGTGGGTCTTTGTTGTCGCGGAGGTAGGTTTTTTCGCTGGTGTTGGAGTTTTTGACGACGTCCCAGCCGTAGCTGGCGAGGTCTGTGCGGTGGATGATGAGTGCGCCGACTGCTCCCATACGTGCGGCTTGTTCGAACTTGTAGGTCCAGCGGCCGTAGTAGGTGAGGGCGTCGCCACCGAAGAAGTTGGGATCGGTGGAGGGTGGGTCGCCGACGATGCAGAGGATGACTTTGCCTTTGACGTCGATGCCTGCGTAGTCGTTCCAGTTGAACTCGGGCGCGGTGATGCCGTAGCCGACGAAGACGATGGGGGCGTCGATGTCGACGGTGGGGGTGAGGGTGCGGTTGGAGACGGTGTAGTCGTCGCCGTATTTGAGGTCGTAGGAGTAGAGCATGATGCCGATCTGGCCGTCGGGGCGTTTCGGCGGGATGATGGACATGGTTGTCTTGTCGGCGATGGCGTTCATGCCGACCATGTTGATCTGCTGGAGGTAGGTGCCGTTGTCGCCGCCGGGTTTGAGGCCGTAGAGGGCGAACTGGGTGGCGATGTACTGGGCGGCGATCTCGCTGCCGCGGAGGCCGGGGCCGCGTCCTTCGAGGAGATCGTCGGCGAGGAACTTGACGTGGGCGCGGATCTTTTCGGGATCGATGGAGGCTTCGGCGGCTTTGACGGCGGGGGGAATGGATTGAGCTTGTGCGGTGATTGAGATGGCGGGAAGGGATACGGCGAAGACCGATGCGGCGAGGACGACGGCAGAGCGAATGCGGGTCAAGTTGGTGCTCCTGAGAGGCTGTTGCTGGGAAGCTGTTCCCGGTGCGTTCAGTCTAATTGGATTCGTATTGCGCCATATAGTCTTGTTCGCCCGGTGGCGCATCTTGTTAGAGAGAGACAAGTTTTTTTGATTTGCTTGAGGTTGGGCTGCTGGCGCTTGCGATGGAGTGATTTTGGTATGTTTGTTCGCATGGGGATGAAGCGCTTTTGCGCGGCGGCTGTCTTATTGTTCTTGGTTTTGCGAATCGGTGCACAGGACAAGGCGCCCGCCCCCACGCCGCCGATGGGGTGGAATAGCTGGGACTCGTATGGGCTGACCGTGAACGAGGCGCAGTTTCGCGCGAACATGATTGTGATGGCGGCGCAACTGAAGGAGTTTGGCTGGCAGTACGTGGTGGTGGATGAGGGATGGTATCTGGAGAATCCGGAGAATGCGTCGATGCCGGAGGCGCTTCGGTACACGATCAATTCCCGAGGGCAATATGAGCCTGCGCCGAACCGGTTTCCGACGTCTGAGTTTGGAGGCGGGTTCAAGGCGCTGAGCGATGCGGTGCACAAGAATGGATTGAAGTTTGGGATCCACATCATTCGCGGGATACCGAAGAGGACGGTGCTGGCGAATACACGCGATTGGCACGACGCAGCTTCGTGCGAGCAGGGCGGCGGATACGACCGATCTGTGTCCGTGGAATCCGGATAACTTTGGCGTGAAGGCGAATGCAGCGGGGCAGGCCTGGTACAACGCGCTGATGAAGCAGTATGCCGGATGGGGCGTGGACTACATCAAGGTGGATTGCATTGCGTCGCATCCGTATAAGGGCGCGGAGATAGCGATGATCCATAAGGCGATTGAAAGATCGGGGAGGGCGATGGTGCTGAGCCTTTCGCCGGGGCCGACGGCGCTGGAGAATGCGGCGGAGGTGGGGAGCAATGCGCAGCTGTGGCGGATCTCGGATGATGTCTGGGACTACTGGGAGAAGCCGGACAGGGAAGAGCGTTTCCGCAGAGTGTGAAGGGGCAGTTTCCGGTGATTGCGAGTTGGGCGAAGTATGCGAAGGCGGGGAACTGGCCGGATGCGGATATGTTGCCGATCGGGATGCTGGTGCCGACGCCGGGCGAGGGCAAGCCGAGGGCTTCGAGGCTGACGGAGGATGAACAGAGGACGATGATTACGCTGTGGGCTATGGCGCGGTCACCGCTTTTTGTCGGGGGGAATCTGACGCAGATGGACGATGCGATGAAGTCGCTGCTGACGAATCCGGGGGTGATTGAGGTGGATCAGCATTCGATGGGTGGGCATCTGCAGGGACAGGACGGGAACGTGGTGGCGTGGGTGGCGGTGTCGAAGGATCGGGACAAGAACTATCTGGCGCTGTTCAACCTTGGCGATACTCCGGTGCATGTGGACAAGACGTTTGCGGAGTATGGGATTGTCGATCGGGCCAGAGTATAAGGTGCGGGACTTGTGGATGCGAAAGGAGCTGGGGTCGATGAATGCGGTGACGGAAGACCTGCCGCCGCATGGTTCGGTGATGCTGTCGCTGCATCAGTAGCGGTGGGGCTGATGGTGGTTGCTTCGCGAGCGGCTTCGCCTTAGTATCGCCCTGAGTGGATACTTTCAAGAACAAGGCGAAGAGTGGATTTGAATCGCGGCGTCGAAGTCGGCGGAGGCGGAGCGGCTGGTTTCGGCGGGCAGGGTGGACGATGATGCGGCGTTTGAGCTGAAGCTGCGGCCTACGCGGCTGGCGGAGTTTATCGGGCAGACGAAGGCGAAGGAGCAGCTGGCGATTGCGCTGGAGGCGGCGAAGTCGCGTGGGGAGGCGCTGGACCATGTGCTGCTGTTTGGGCCGCCGGGGCTGGGGAAGACGACGCTGGCGACGATTATTGCGAATGAGATGGGGGTTGGGTATCAGCAGACGAGTGGGCCGGCGTTGCAGATTCAGGGGGATTTGACGGCGATTCTGACGAACCTGCGGGAGAAGCAGGTGCTGTTTCTGGATGAGATTCATCGGTTGCAGCCGGTGCTGGAGGAGAAGCTTTATACGGCGCTGGAGGACTATAAGCTCGACATCATCATTGGACAGGGGCCGGCGGCGCGGACGCATGTGATGGAGATTCGGCCGTTTACTTTTGTGGCGGCTACGACGCGGCCGGGGATGCTGTCTTCGCCGCTGCGGTCGCGGTTTGGGATTTTGTTGCGGCTGGAGTTTTATACGGATGATGAGCTGCGGTTTGTGGTGGAGCGCAGCGCTGAGGTGATCGGGGTGCCGATCGATCGCGATGGGGCGGCGGAGATTGCGATGCGGTCGCGGGGGACGCCGAGGATTGCGAATCGCCTGTTGCGGCGGGTGCGGGACTATGCGCAGGTGCGGGCGGCGGGCGTGATCGATCGGGCTACGGCGCAGGCGGCGCTGGAGCTGCTGGAGGTGGATGCGCATGGGTTCGATGAGCTGGACCGGCGGCTGCTGAAGACGATTATTGAGAAGTACGATGGGGGGCCGGTGGGGTTGAATACGCTGGCGGCGGCGCTGGCGGAGGAGCAGGATGCGCTGGAGGAGGTTTATGAGCCGTTTCTGATTCAGATCGGGTTTCTGGATCGGACGCCGCGGGGACGGGTGGCTACGCGGCTGGCTTATGAGCATCTGGGGATTGAGATGCCGCGGAAGATGAGTTTGTTTTAGGGATATGGGATACACGGCTTGCTGCAACTTCGCAGCGCATCCACTTCACGGACATTTCTCTTAGGTTTCTGCTATTGTTGAGGCGCTTCCGAGCTGGGCTCCGCGGTCGTTCTAGTCAGCAATTGACTAAGGAGGACTCCCCATGAAATCGATGCTCGCTGAATTCATCGCGACTGCAACGTTCTTTGGCTCTTTGTTTCTCGTTGCGCAGGAGACCGAACATCATGCGCATTGGGCATACGACGGCAAGGATGGCCCGAAGAAGTGGGCGACGCTTGATCCTGCTTATTCCGAGTGTAAGCAGGGCCATCACCAATCACCGATCGACATCCGTCACACTGAAAAGGCCGATCTGCCGCCGATTCAGTTTGATTACGCTCCTTCGCCGCTCAGCATCGTCGACAACGGTCACACCGTTATGGTGACTTATGAGTCCGGGAGCTTTCTCACCGTCGGCGATCATCGGTACCAGCTCACGCAGTTCCATTTTCACCATCCGAGCGAGGAGCATATCAACGGAAAGATCTTCGATATGGAGGTCCATCTGGTCCACTCGGATGCGAGTGGAAACCTCGCAGTCGTCGCTGTTGTGATGAAGGCAGGAAAGGTCAATCCGGCGCTCCAGACGGTGTGGAATCATCTGCCGAAGGAGAAGGACAAGGAGGCTACAGTCGATGGTGTGTTTGTTACCGCAGCGGATCTCCTGCCAGTCAAACGTGGCTACTATACGTATTCCGGGTCGCTGACGACGCCTCCGTGCACGGAAGGGGTCACCTGGTTTGTCATGAAGACGCCGGAGGAGATTTCAAGGGGAGAAGTTGAGGTTTTCGCCAAGCTCTATCCACACGATGTGCGGCCTGCGCAAAAGGTGGAGGGCCGCGTCATTCGCGAATCGAAGTAATTTCACGGGGTATTCTGTGGATTTCTTTGGAGGTCCCGCTTGAAGACGATTCGGGAGTTGATTGCGTTGGCGGGGCTGGTGTTTGCCGGGTTGGTGGTGGCGGATTTTTATTCGAGGCTGCCGGAGCAGATCGCGACGCACTTTAATGCGGCGGGGATGGCGAATGGGCTTGGGGCCCGGTCGACGCTTTGGGTGCTGGTGGGGATTGCGGTGTTGTTGTATGTGACGCTGTCGACCCTCAATTTTTTGCCGCGGGTGGTGAATTTGAAGAGGGAGCTGGCGCCGAAGCAAGACAGGGCGGTGCTGGCGGAGTCGATGGCGATGGTGGGGTGGATCAAGGCGGAGACGTGCTGGATGTTTGCTTACCTTTGCCTGGCGATGGTGCGGAATGGGATGGGGCTGCAGGTTGGGTTAGGGTGGTGGTTTCTGCCAGTGACGATGGTGGTTGTTCTGGGGACTTGCGGGTTCTATCTGGTGGAGATCTTTCGGGCGATTCGCGGAGGTTGATGGTTGAGGTAATCAGGAAGAAATACCCGGGGAAAAAGTTTAATAACCGGACTATACTTAGGCCGCGCTAACTATCCAAGAAAATCATTCTTGTGTTGAGGTGTTGACTGGTGACCTATTCGGGCCTTCTCCCCCACCGTTTAAGCGGTATTTTGCTGACTGCTTTTTGTGCATCGATTCTTGGATGCAGTGCCAACGTTCCTTCGAGCATTTCCCTTGCGGGTGGGCAGCTTCGCGGCAATGTCCATGGCGGGCAGCAGCCGGTTACAGGTTCGAGTGTTCAGCTTTATGCGGCTGGAACCACGGGTTACGGTTCGGCTGCGACGGCACTGCTCTCGTCGCCTGTGGTCACCGATGCGAGCGGTAGCTTTACGATCACGGGGGGCTATACCTGTCCGTCGCCGACGAGCCAGCTCTATATCGTTGCGAGGGGTGGGAACCCTGGGCTTTCGCCGGGGACGAATAACGCTGCGCTTGCGCTGATGACGGCGCTGGGACCGTGCAGTCTGCATGGAGGCCAGTACACGCTCGATCCGAATGGGTTCATCACGATCAACGAGGTGACGACGGTCGCGTCGGTGTATGCGCTGGCGGCGTTTATGGGTGGGGACGCGACTCATCTGGGGACGAGCAGTACGAATACAATCGGGCTGGCAAACTCCTTTCAGGCTGTGAACAACCTGGTGAATACGACGGCGGGGAGTGCGCTGGCGATAACCCCAGCAGGCAACGGCACTGCTCCGCAGGCCAAGCTCAATACGCTGGCGAACATTGTTGCTGCATGCGTGAATTCGGTAGGAACGGGGAATCCATGTGCCGCGTTGGCGACGGCTGCGACGCCGAGCGGAGGGACGGCGCCGACCGATACGATTCAGGGGACCTTGAATGTCGCTCGCAACCCGGCGAACAATGTGAGTGCGCTGTTTGCGCTGGCGAGTGCGACGCCGCCCTTTCAGCCGACGGTGTCGCCTGCACCGAATGACTGGACGCTTGGAGTGAGCTATACAGGCATCGGTCTGTTGAATCCGCAGGGTCTGGCGATCGACGGCTCCGGGAATGTGTGGATCGCGAACAATGGGACGGCTCCGAACAGCTCCAGTGTTACGGAGCTGAGCAACACTGGCACGGTGCTGTCCGGCGCTACGGGCTATACGCGGCGGCGGGATGAGCTTCGCTCTCGGTATTGCGATTGATCCGTCGGGGAATGCGTGGGTGACGGCTTATGGCAACAGCAATGTGGTCAAGCTGAGCAGCAGCGGCACGATTCTTTCGGGCGCGAATGGATTTACGGGAGGGGGATTGAGCTCTCCTCGCGGTATCGCGATTGATGGCACGGGGAACGCGTGGGTCACCGATAGCGACAGCCAAAGCGTGATCAAACTGAGCAGCAGCGGCACTATTCTTTCCGGAGCCGCGGGCTTCACGGCTGGAGGATCGACGAGTCCCGGCAGCATTGCCATCGATAGCGCAGGCAATGCGTGGGTCGCCAATATAGGCGACTTCACCATTACGGAGCTGAGTAACAGCGGTGCAGTGCTTTCGGGCGCCGTCGGGATATTTTTTGGGCGGACAGGTGCATCCCATTTCGATTGCGATCGATGCCTCAGACAATGCGTGGTTTATCAATGCATTTGGCAATGCTGTCTTCGAGCTGAACAGCAGCGGGTCGCTGCTGTCTCCTGTGGCTGGCTGGCCTTCCTGTGTTTCGCCGGTTCCGCCGACTCTGCCGGGCCGAAGATGCAACACGAGCTTTGTGTTTCCGATGACGCTGGATGGCTCAGGGAGCATCTGGACCGGGACGGCCAATGATTACTTTGACAGTCTGGGACGCCTTACAGCCAGGACTTTTGGGGTGGCGAGGTTGAACAATAGTGGAGCTATTCTTTCGGGTCCGGGAGGGTATGTTCCTACTGGTTCGACTACCATCGCTGTCGACGGGAGCGGAAATATCTGGGTGGACAATGCTGCGGGCAATAATTTGACGGAGTTGATCGGGGCGGCTACTCCGGCGGTTACGCCGCTGTCGGTTGGGGTGAAGAGCCATACGCTGGGAATGCGGCCTTGAGGTGTTGGTGTTGAGTTTGGGGCGCACCGTCAGGTTGCGTTTGGCGCCGTAAAAACATGCCCCGATGTCCAGTGTTGAGGCCATGGGGCACTCTATTTTGAACTAAAATGTGGGGCATTGGTACGACGGAGATTGTCGGTGCTGAAGCTGGCCGGGGTGGAGTGGGTTCTCCACCCCGGATCTTTGTTTAGTTGACGACGAGGGTGACGGCTTCTGTGTGGACGATGGCGCCACTGGTTGCGGTGACGGTGTAGTTGTAGGTTCCGGCTGGGGTTCCCTGTGGGTTGGTGGAGGGTCCGCTGCTGCAGCCGGTGGCCGGGATGCAGATGGCGAGCAGGAGGGCGAAGAGTCCGGCGCCACGTACGGTGAGTCTGCCGATCCGCCGGCTGCGAGAGACGAAGAGCATCAGGAGACCGGCCATGGCGAGGGTGAGGGCTGTGATCCGGCGCGAGCGATTGCCCGTGACGAGACTGAGGCCGCTGGTGGTGGTGCGTGAGGTGGTGGTGAAGGTGACGTTCTGCGTGACTGCACCGGTGGTGACGGCGAAGGCTGCTGGAGGCGTGCAGGTTACGCCGGTGGGCGCCGAACCGACGGCTGTGCAGGTGAGGGTTACGGTTCCGGTGAAGGTGTTGACTGGGGTGACGACCAGGGTGACGGCGCCGGTGGTGCCGGCGATGAGCGTGGTTGAGGTGGAGGTCTTGCCGTTACCGTCGGCGAGGGTGAAGTCCGGGGCTAAGCCGGTGCCGGTAAGGGCGGAGGAGAGAGCCGGTGGCGGATGCGCTTGTGACGACCCGGAGTTGTCCGGTAGCTGCGCCGGCGGCGGTGGGGGTGAAGACGACGTTGATGGCACAGGTGGCACCGATGGCGAGAGGTGCCGCAGTTGTTGCTGGCGGCGAGACCGCTGCTCCGAGGCGAAGGGTCCCGTGGTGCCGATGCTGGTGATGGTGACGGGGGCTTCACCCGGTGTTGGTGAGGGTGAAGACCTGTCCGGTGGAGGGTTTGCCGATGACGGTGCCAGGGAAGGTCGCCGTGGTGGGAGTGAGGGTGGCGGCCAGAGTTGGCGCGGGCAGGGTGAAGTAGCCGACGGCGGCGTCGTGGTCCGAGGTGCGGGCCGCGGTGGTGGCGTCGTTGTAGGCGATGGCGGGGAAGTCGGCGTCGAGGTGCGCGTAGGCGAGATGGGCGCCCGCGGCGGCGAGTTCCGGGGTTACGACCATCTGGTCGAGGATCTGAGCACTGCCGTCTTCAGAGTAGGACCAGCGCTGATTCGCCGGGAGAAGAAGGGCGAGGTTGGTGAGGGGCGGTGTGACGAGTCCTGCGACGCCGGGCTGGACGACCTGGGTGGCGGGAAGGACGTTGGTGTTGGTGTAGGTGGCGAGGGTGTCGGTGTAGCCGTCGGAGAACTCGAAGGCGTTGAAGTCGCCACCGGAGATGACGTGCTGGCCTGCGGCCTGGAGGGTCTGGATGTACTTGGCGATGTCCTCGGCCTGGAGCTCTTTCTTCTGGCGCGTGGAGGTGGAGGTGGTGCTGTTGACGCCGGTGAGGGCCTTCATGTGGTTGACGATGACGGTGACGGGATAGTCCTTGGCGTTGGCGCGCTTGACGCCGGCGTTGAGGACGAGCCAGGGGCGATCGTTGAGCGTGATGGGGTTGGTGGAGCTGGTGGGGGTGAAGGATTCCTTCTGGCCGAACTGCGTGACGTTGAGCTTGTTGACGGTGCTGTTCTTTACGAGGAAGCCGACGGAGATGCCGGTGCCGTCCTGCGAGTAGTAGGTGGTGTTGTCGGTGCTGTAGGCGGTGTAGAGGTTGGGGACGCCGGCGTCGGTGTTGATCTGGTTGGCGATGTCGTTGGCGACGGACTGGTTTTCAACCTCTTCAATGGTGACGATGTCCGGGGTGTTGAGGACGGTGCGGATGGCGAGAGAGACCTTCTGGAGACGGCGGGTGTAGGCGGCCTGGGTGACGTCGACGGCCGCGGAGATGAAGGTCTGGCCGGTGGAGAGCACTGGTGTGCTGGAGTTGCCGTTGAAGCCGTTGACACCGGCGGGGACGTAGTAGAGGTCGTCTGTGCTGGTGGTGTTGTAGAAGCGCTCGATGTTGAAGGAGGCGACGGTGAACTCGGTGGCGGCTGGCTTGGGCACGGGCTGGACGGTCATGCCGGCGATGACCTGGGTGCGGTCGTAGGTGGTGTCGAGGATGAGGCGGCTGGGGTCGTAGAAGCTGTCGTTGCTGAAGGTGAAGTCAAGGACGCCGGTTACGTTGGGAAGGACTGCCCCGGTGGAGATTTCGATGGAGGTTCCGCCGGCGATGGTGGAGTCGACGAGGATGCGCTCGGGGTTGTCATCGAACTGGGCGATACCGGTTGGTAGCGGGCCAATGGTGCCTATCCCTGGTCCGCCCGGGATTGGGACGTCACGGATGTCGATGCCGGGCTCGCGGAAGGGGCGTGCGGTGCCGGTGATGACGGCGTAGAAGTAGCCGGTGGAGGTGGCGGTTTCGGTGGGCTCGTTGGCGCTGGTGATGGAGCCGTTGGTGCCGGAGACAGAGGTCATGGAGGGGACGGTGACACGCATGCCCTCGTATGGGGTGAGCTGGTAGAGGCCGCCGGAGGCTGTGAGCATGGCGGTGGTCAGGGTGATGGGAGCGGGAAGCGGGTTGCCGAGTGCTTACTAGGGTGATGGTGGGTGAGGTGATCTCAGTCGCTGGGGTGTGGCTGGCGGTGGTGGCCGGGAAGGTGGCTACGGTGCCGGTGACGGTGACGACGTTGCCGATGGCGACAGTGGCGGTTGGGGGTTTTGAGCTGGTGAAGACATCGATGCCTTCAGGGGTGAGGGGGTTGCTGTCCGGCGATTGGGACTGGATGAAGAACCCGTTGGAGAGGACCGTGGTGACGACGCCGGTGGTTGAGACCTTTTGTCCGACGTAGGGAGAGACTGTGAGGGCAGTGGTGGATTTGACGCCCTGGATGTCGTGGATGGCGACGTTGGGAGCGGGTTGCGCGACGGTGAGGGCGATGGGTGCGGAGGCGGAGTTGCCCTGGGTGTCGGTGACCGTGACTGGGAGGGAGATGGCTCCGGAGGACGTGGTGGTGACGGTGGCGGTGAAGGAGAAGACGTTGCTGCCGTTGTCGGTGAAGGCCTGGTTCTGGATGCCGCCGATTAGGCGAAGGTCGCCGGTGACGGTGATGCCGGTGCTGGCAGGCGATGTGGCTGGTGTGACAGTGACGGTGAGGATGGTCTGCGTGCCGGCGATTATAGATGCGGGGTTGGCAGCGCCGGTGGCGGTGAGGGAGTTGGAGGAGCCGCCGAAGGTGGAGTTGCGGGGATTGGGGGCGGCGACGGAGAAGTCGGTGGAGTTGTTGTTGGTGTCGGTGGCGGGGTTGGCCCGGACGTCTGCCGTGGTGTTGCTGGGTGCCGGGGCGACTGCGCCTTCAAAGCAATTCGCTGTGCCGAAGCCGATGAAGTCGAGGACAGTGGCGCTGGGGATGGGGCATGCGCCGGCGAGGGCGGTGGCGCTGTTAACGAGGGCGACCTTGCCCGTTGTGGCGGAAAGATTGAAGCTGGTGCCAGGAATCGTTGCGTCGGGCGTGGGCAGGCTGGCGAAGGTTCCGGTGCCGGCTGCGGCCTGGATCAGGTAGTAGTGGCCAGGGGCGATGGAGCCGGCGGGCAGGGGGAAGGTGTTCCAACTGGTGCCCGCGGAGCTGGCGTACTGGACGGAGAGCCCGGCGGTGGAGATGGCGCTGGCGGTGGGGTTGTAGAGCTCGATGAAGTCGTTGGTGTACTGGGCGCCGGAGTTGCCGCCACCACCATAGATCTGCGAGATAACTAGGCCGGTCTGGCCGAATGCGGAGAGGGTGCTGAGGAGAAGAACGAAGGCGGAGACGAAGGAGAACGAACGCAGCGAAGTTTTCAAGAGGGCCTCTTTTAAGCCGAAGTGATGTCGACAATGTGGTTTGGAAAAAGGGAAATGGATGCGCCAGGGCGAGCGTTGGCGGACAGGTGGCGATCTCGAGCGGAAGCCTTATGTTTAGCACAAGGAGGCTACAGCAGTATTATTTTTTTTCGCGGGGCCGCGGCGGGCTGGTGAGTGAACCCGGGGAGGTTTGGGCCGCAGGTGCGAAGCTGCGGGACCCTTTTTATGGAGTCTCGTGGGTGGGTTGGCGAAGGGCGGCGGGGACGAACGCTGTGCTTAGGGTGTTGGGTGCGCCGGTGAGGTAGAAGGTGGGGATTTTGGGAAACTGCTCTTCGACGAGAATGAGGGTGCGGAAGTCGAAGCTCTGGACTTCTGCTTGCGATTCCATTTGGTTGCGGGTGATGGCTCCGCAGAGTGCGGTTACGAAGGCTTGTGGATCGTAGGTATGGTTGGTGCGCGATTCTGCATGTTCGCTGGGGATGGGGAGGTTCGCGACCGATCTTCCTGCGGGGTCGTTGGGGAAGGGGAGGACTTTGGTCTCGAGGTTGAAGCGGACGTGTGAGGCGTTGGCGGCGCGGGCCTTGGCTTCGGGGTGTGATTTGCCGGGGCCGGTGCGGTAGTAGTCGGCGTAGAAGCGCGAGAAGCGGAAGAGCTGCTCGGCGTCGGTGGGAACGTAGGGGTTGATGAGGTGTTCCTGTTTCGCGAAGGCTACGGATACGGGTGAGAGGGCGAGGTCGTTTTTCTGCTCGGGGAACTGGGGGTGGAGCTTGTCGCAGATGAAGGTGCTTTGGGCTTCGGCGAGGGAGATGTCGCGGGTGTAGACGCGATTTTCGACGGTGTAGGGGGTGCCATCGACGTGGCGGCAGGACTCGGGGCTGAGGAACTGATCGTGCCAGATGAGAGAGACGTGGTCGGTGGTGACGCCGGTGTCGGTTTCTAGGGTGGTGACGAGGTGGTCGAGGCCGTTCTCGAAGGACGGGAGGGTGTTTTCGGGGCGGAGACCGCGGCCGCCGCGGTGGGCGGTGACGTCGAAGGTGCGGAAGTAGGCGGCGGCTTCGGGGTGGGCGGCCTTTTCTTCGGCGACGACCTGCTGGAGGCGGTCGGGGTAGTCGGAGATGATGCCGTCGACGCGGAGGTTGATGAGGGCGCGGATTTTTTCGGGGTCGTTGGTGGTCCAGGGGACGACCTTGAAGCCGGCTTTGTGGAGCTCGGCGACGTTGACGGGGGGATTGGGGCCGAGGACGGTGGCGTCGACGGGGGAGAGGGTTGGGGTCGGGGCGCCGTGGGCCTTTGCGTTGGCGTTGGCGGCGGTCATGAGTCCGAGGAAGGGATCTTGCATGGGGGCCTGCTGGGCAGATGCGATGCCGGTGGTGACGAGAGTGGCGGCGAGGAGGCTCGCTTGGATGGAGGTTAGCATGACGAATGATGATAGCGGGCGGAAGTTGATGGGGTGTGAATTGGGCGGCGATTCGATGCGCAACATTTTTGAGTTTGATGCACAATGGTGCCGACCCAAGTAGATACTCGGTGAGAGTCGGATGAGGATCGTCCGCTGATGAGCGATGGCGGAAGGTCGCGCGTTGCGCTTGGGGGCGGCGTTGTTTCTTGAGAAAGAAAGAGGAAACGATGATGGAAGGTGCTAATCGACGGTTGATGTTTCACGGTATGGTTCTGTTTGTGTTGGGGCTTTTCACCGGTTTCGCGGAGCAGCACTTTGCCAATGTACGGATGGGATTGGCGGCACACCTTGAAGGTGTGATGAATGGGACGTTTCTGGTTGCGATTGGAGCGATCTGGGAGCATGTGAGGCTTTCGCCGACGAAGTTGACGATCGCATTCTGGATTGGGCTTTATGGGACCTACGCGAACTGGCTGATTACCATGCTTGCCGCGGTCTTCGGTACTGCGGCTCTTTCTCCGATTACAGGAGCTGGCCACAGCGGGCAGCCGTGGCAGGAGAGCTTTGTCACAGCTGGATTTATGTCGGTTGGTATTGCGATTGTTCTCTTTTCGCTGCTTGTGCTTTGGGGTCTTCGAGCGCGAGCTTCGCGATGATATTGGTTGATCATGATGAGTAATCAACTGGGCGGGATCGAACCTATCCTTTGTGCACAGGTAATTCGCGAGGTCGACCAGCAACTGATCGAATTACTTGGCTCTCTCACTTCTGCGGAGTGGGAGTTGCCGACTGTTGCGCCTAAGTGGTGTGTTCGCGATGTGGCTGCGCATCTGCTCGACACGGCGCTGCGAAAGCTTTCGGGTGGGCGCGACCAGTGCCGCGTGGAACGGGTCGACATACATACGCCTCAGGATGTTGTCGTGCTGGTGAATCGCCTGAATAAGGAAGGCGTCATTGTTTATCGGCGGCTTAGTCCGCGTGTTTTGACGCAGCTGATGGAGGTTGCGTGTGCCGAGACGGCGGAGTTCTATGAGTCGCTGGATCCTTTTGCGACGGCGGCGATCGGGGTGTCATGGGCGGGAGAGATGACGTCTCTTGTGTGGTTTGACAACGCGCGTGAACTTACGGAGCGGTGGCATCATCAGCAACAGATTCGCCTGGCGACGGGACGGCCAGGCATTATGACTCGGGCGCTCTACTATCCGGTTCTTGATACGTTCCTGCGCGGGCTGCCACATGCGTTTCGTGATGTGGATGCTCCGGTGGGGACTGCTCTGCTTGTCGAAGTTTCCGGTGATTGTGGCGGGCAGTGGTGCCTTGTGAAGGGTGAGGATCGGTGGGGTTTTGTCGGCGAGTTTCCGTCTACGGTTAGTGCTCGCGTCGTCATTCCGCAGTCGATTGCGTGGCGTCTCTTTACTAAGGGGATTGATCGCGAGTCTGCTCGTTCCGAGCTGAGCATCACTGGTGACAAGGCGCTTGCGGAACATGTGCTTGGGCTTACTGCGATTGTTGGGTAGGTGAGCCACGAGCTACGTTAGTGGTGATCGATCAATCGTGAAAGTGTCCGGCGAGTTGGCCGGCGGCGAGGATGTGGCCCTTCATGGCGTTGAGCAGCTCTGTGTTGTTGACCGGGGTTGATGGGGTTAGCTCTGTGTCGAGAGCGTAGAGCGTAAAGACGTAGCGGTGAGGAGATTTGCTGGAGGGACAGGGGCCGATGTAGCCAAGCTTGCCGTCTCCGTTGATGCCTTGTCTTGTGCCGTTGGGCAGAGACTCGTCTCGGGGGAGGCTTGAGGGCAGAGTGGTGGGCTGCGGCGGAAGATTGTAGAGGACCCAATGCACGTAGCCAACGAAAGGGGAGTGGGTGTCGACGAGGATTAGAGCAAGGCTCTTCGTTGTGGGCGGGAGGGATTGCCAGGATAGTTCGGGTGAGATGTTGGCGCCTCTGCAGGTGAACTGTTGTGGGATGTCTCCGTTGTTGCGGAAGGCTTCGCTGGTGAGAGTGATCGACATTGGAACGTTGGGGTCGATTGAGTTGCGCCTGCAAGCGGAGAGTCCGGTGCAGAGGAGGACGAGAACGACGGACAGGCCGACGTTTGGGGCGACACTCTTGTTGCGTGAAGGAGCGAATTTGAGGTGGGGAATGGGCATGGTGTCTCCGTGATGGAACGGTGGGACTAGGGCAGAGGGTGGATGGTTGTGTTGAACAGGCGCGGGTCTTGGAATTCGGTTTGGTCGCCGGGTTTCTTGTTTGGAACAGGGAGGAGGCGCGCGGAGAGTGGCTTGTTCCACTTGGTGGCGAGGGAGGCTACGTCACTGAAGATGCGTTCCATGCGTTCGAGGCTGACGTCGCCGGGGAGGGGAATGGTGTCGAGGCCGGTGCCGCAGACGGCGGAGTAGGCGAGGACGGAGTCGATGGTGTAGGTGGATTCGGCCCAACGTTGCGAGAGGAGTTTGTCTTCCATGACGGGCACCATGAGGCCGGAGTAACCGATCTGTTTTTGTGGGACTGCCTTGACGGCGGTGGTGATGATGCGTGCGGCGGTGAGTGTGCCGCTGGAGCCGAATTTTGCTCCGGTGAAGGCTTCGATGGCAGCTCCGATGGAGACGTCGCCGAGGGGCGCGGGTGTGGGGTCGACACCGGCGTAGGTCCAACCGGTTTCAGCGGCTACCTTTTTGCCAACGGCTTCTGCGGCTGCGGCGTGTTTGGTTAGCGCGGCGGTGAGGTCGGTGATTGCGGCTTCAACGTTGCCCTTGTCCTTCTTGAAGACCTCGAGGACGACGTTGGCGCCTTCGAAGCCGATGGAGAATTGTTTGCCTGCGCCTGTGTGATAGGAGCCGGGAAAGAAGGGGGATAAGGGTTTCACCATTGCGGAGGCGGTGAAGTTGAAGTTGCCCTGGCCGTGCGGGGAGTGTTCGCCAACATACTTTACGAGTTCAGCGGTACGGCGAATCGTCTTCCAGTGGATGCCGGATTCATCAGCGATGATGCTGCTGGCGTCGATGTGTTCGGTGGTCGAGAGCATCCGCTCGAGTAGATGCATGGTGGCTGGATTGTCGGTGTCGTGGAGCATGGCGGGGCCGACGTTACCGATGAATTTTTCTTTGGAGGCGAGCTGGTCGAACTGGGTGAGAAATGCGAGTGCCTGGTCTTCGGAGAGGCCGGGGACGAGTTCGGCCAGGGGTTGCGTTGTGATTCGGAGGGATTCCACTTCATAGCCTGAGGATTCGAACTGGGCTTTGGCTTTGCGGAGAACGAGGAGTGTGTCGGCGATTTGTTTCTGGTAGGAGTTTGTGTCCAGCCGGATGAAGGCGGTGACTGTCCTGACCTTGGGGTTGGACGATGTGAAACGAGGTTGTGCGGTGAGTTGGATTGATAAAAGCAGCACAACGAAGGCGATTCGTTTCACTCAGGTTCTCCGGGCGGGGATATATGGATGAGTGGAGTATAGCGTCTCGCGCTGCGGGGACAGGGCGGCTCGCCGATCCGTGTATCATTCGCACGTATGTATGGAGGCGATCCGCATCTGACAGCAGAACAGGTTCTACGGACCTTTCACTATGACCAGCCGTATTTGTTTCTGGGCGCTGCTTTTTCTGCGCTTGGGCTGGTATCGATGGCGTTCGCATTTTTGAGCCGGAAGTTCGATGCGATGCTGTTCTGGCTCGCGCTGTTTGCGGTTTTTTATGGTCAACGACTGTGGCTTGAGTCGGGGGTGCTGAGCCTGATGTATCCGGGCATTTTCTTTCATCGGCTGAGTGTCGCCAGCAATTATCTGGTGCCGATCCCAGCGTTCTTCTACTTCGACGCTGCGGGGTTTCTGAAGCGCTGGGGCCGAAGGATCGCGATGGCTCTTGTCGTTCCATTTTTGTGTTTGTTTGTCGGGACGATGTTGTTTGGTCCGCACCTGGCCTTCTCGTGGATCAATAATGTGATCGTCATCCTTACCCTTATCGCGATCACGATTGACTCGTTGACGCGGAAGGAGGTCGACGAAGACTTTGTCATCGTGCGGCGAGGCATTGCGGTCTTTGTGGCCTTTGCGCTTTACTCCAATATCTTCGGAGCGTTTGGCCGAGGCTTTTCTATCGAACCGATTGGCTTTGCAGTTTTTCTGGGCACGCTTGGCTACGTTGCAGCAAGGCGGAGTCTTGCCCGCGATCTGCAGTTCGGCCAAATCAAGAAAGAGCTTGAGATTGCGCGACGCATCCAGAATGCCATTCTCCCGTCAGCGTATCCTCAGTCCGCACACTTCAATGTGGCTGCGCGTTATGTTCCTATGACGTCGGTCGCGGGAGATTTTTATGATTTCGTCGTGGCCGATCAGAGGCAGGCAGGCCTGCTGATTGCCGATGTTTCTGGGCATGGAGTTCCAGCAGCTTTGATTGCGTCAATGGTCAAATTGGCGGCTACTTCGCAGCGTGCGAATGCGGCCGATCCGGCGACGCTGTTGTCGGGAATGAACGCGGCGCTTTGCGGGAATACGCAGGAGCAGTTTGTAACTGCTGCGTATGTTTATCTTGATGCTGCTTCGGCGAGTCTGCGGTACTCGGCGGCGGCGCATCCGCCGATGCTGCTGCTGCGCGATGGAAAGGTTGTGGAGGTAGCGGAGAATGGGCTGATGCTGGCCGCGTTTACCTTTGCGACCTATTCGACGGCTGTCTACCCACTGGAGCCGGGGGATCGTCTGGTGCTCTATACGGATGGGATTCTCGAGGCGGCGAATGCGGCGGGTGAAGAGTTCGGGCAGGCACGACTTTGTGGCTTGTTGCAGGAGGGGGCTATGCTTGGCGCTGAAGAGGCGGCCGATCGCATCATTTCGTCGCTGCAGGCGTGGGCCGAGACTCAGAATGACGATTTGACGGTACTGATTTGCGACTACGCTGATGGGCGTGACAGGGTTGGGATTGCCGCGTAGAGCGCTCGCTTGAGAATGCTCGTCGAGGAGGCGATCAGAGGAGGTATCGGATGTGGTGTCCGGTTAGGAATCGTGTTCGATTGTTCGTTCTGATTGCCGGGTTTGCGTTTGTCTCCAGTTTGCGTGGACAGGAGAGTTGCAGCGAGGAGGTGAAGCTTCTGCTTGCGCCGACGCAGGTGCAGGCCGCGATCCCCGTGCTTCAGGCGCGCGGGGAGAGACATCGCCGCGTGGATTTTTATGACACGCCGGGTCTGGATCTTCTTTCGAATGGGGTGATTTTGCGTTTGAGAGAGGGTGAGGCGATTGATCTTACGGCGAAGTTGCGTCCACCTCGGGCGAGAGGATTGCCGATCCCACCGGTGGACATGAAGACTACAAATGCGAGGTGGACTTGAATGACGGGGTCGAGGCGCAGTCGTTTTCGGTGGAGACGAAGTTTGCCGGAGGAAAGGCTCCGGATACGGGCGAGGAGTTGCTGAAGGAGTTGAGTGCGGGGCAAAAAAAACTTCTTGAAGAGTCGAAGGTTCCGATTGATTGGAGGCGTGTGAAGCGTGTTGCGGAGATTCGATCGACGAATTGGACGACGCGGGCGGAGGGGCCGCTGGGGAAATTGAGTATGGAGCTATGGGAGTGGCCGGGGGGCAGCATTCTTGAGGTGTCAACGAAGGTGCGGCTGAATGAGGGACAGGCGACCTATTTGAAGCTGCAGGAGCTTGCGAAGAAAAATGGTTTGGCGTTGAACGCAAGCCAGCGATCGAAGACGTCGATTGCTTTGCGGGCGATTGCCGGTATGCATTGAAGTTAATCCGCAAAAGCAGATCCCCTTCGGGGATGACAACCAGAAAGGCAACAGCAAAGGCGAAATGCGGGGGTCTTGATCAGGAGCGAAGAAGAGCGGAGAGGCTTCCTTGGTGGGTGCTTAGTTTTGCTTCGGCGGTGGGGCGGTCGAGGGAGAGTTTTTGCATGACGATGGCGGTTTTGACGCTGCCGGATTTTTCGAGGAGGGCGGCGGCGGTGGGTTGGTCGGTACCGGTGGCGGCCATGATGATGCGTTGGGCGCGGTCGACGAGCTTGGCGTTGGTGGGCTGGACGTTGACCATGAGGTTGCCGTAGACAGCTCCGGTTTTGATCATGACGCCGGTGGATAGCATGTTGAGGACGAGCTTGGTGGCGGTGCCGGCTTTGAGGCGGGTGCTGCCGGTGAGGACTTCGGGGCCGGTGAGGGGGGCGATGGTGATGTCGGCGAGGGTGGACATGGGGGAGTCGGGGACGCAGGTTAAGGCGATGGTGAGTGCGCCGAGTGGATTGGCGTGCTGGAGGGCTCCGAGGACGTAGGGGGTGCGGCCGCTGGCGGCTATGCCAACGAGCGTGTCCTGGCCGTTGAAGCCTGCCGCTGCGAGGTCGGCTGCGCCCTGCTCGGGGGAGTCTTCGGATTGCTCGCTGGATTTGCGGAGAGCGGAGTCGCCGCCGGCGATGAGGCCCTGGAAGAGAGTTGGCGGGACTGAGAAGGTTGGGGGGCACTCGCTGGCGTCGAGGACGCCGAGACGGCCGCTGGTGCCGGCTCCGATGTAGAAGACTCGGCCTCCGTCGTTGACGCGGCTTGCGATTTCGTCGACGGCTTTGGCGATCTCGGGGAGGACAGCGGCTACGGCTTGCGCCACCTTGCCGTCTTCGTCGTTGATGACGCGGAGCATTTCGAGGGTGGGGAGTTCGTCGATGTGCTCGGTGAGGGGGTTGCGGGATTCGGTGAGGAGAGTGGCGAGGTTCATGGATTCCATGATACGGGCGGAGGAAAAGCAGATCCCCTTCGGGGATGACAACCAAATACAAGGGCAAAGACAACAGCGGTCCTCCGCTTCGGCGAAGGATGACAAGGAAGAACGACGATGCTAGGGGACGATGACTACGGGGCCGTTGGCTGTTTCGTGTTTGACGGCTTGCAGGGCTTCGTTGGCTTGGTCGAGTGGGAAGACCTGGACTTGGGGTGTGATGCCGATTTCGCCGGCTAGCTGGAGGAAGTCGCGGGCGTCGTCGCGGGTCATGTTGGCTACGCTGCGGATCTGGCGTTCGCCCCAGAGGAGCTTGTCGTAGTCGAAGGCGGGCATCTGGTCGAGGTGGATGGCGTTGATGGCGACGATGCCTCCTTTGCGGAGGCTGGAGAGGGCGCTGAGGACTACGGCTCCGTGGGGGCGAAGGTGATGGCGCGGTCGAGTTCGACGGGCGGCTTGTCGTTTTCTGTGCCGACCCATTTTGCGCCGAGTGCGGTGGCCTGGTTGCGATGGGCTTCGCCGCGAGTGGAGACGTAGACCTCGCAGTTCCAGCGGTGGAGTACCTGGATGGCCTGGCTGGCGGAGGCGCCGAAGCCGAAGAGGCCGACGCGCTCTCCGGGCTGGGTGCCGGCGACGCGGAGGCTGCGGAAACCGATGATGCCGGCGCAGAGAAGAGGAGCGACGTGGGTGTTGTCGATGGCGGGTGGGAGAGCGAAGGTGAAGTCGGAGCGGACGAGGGCGTATTCGGCGTAGCCTCCGTCGACGGTGTAGCCGGTGAAGGTGGGGTTGTCGCAGAGATTTTCTTCGTTGCGGCGGCAGAAGGGGCAGGTGCCGTCGGTGCCGCCGATCCAGGAGACGCCGACGCGCGTGCCGAGAGGGCGGTCGCTGGTGGCGCCTTCGACGATTTCGCCGACGATCTGGTGTCCGGGGATGAGGGGTTGGTGGATGAGGGGGAGGTCGCCTTCGAAGATGTGGAGGTCGGTGCGGCAGACTCCGCAGGCGAGGACGCGGAGGAGGAGGTGGTTGTCGGTGACGACGGGACGGGGAACTTCTTCGATTTGAAGGGGTCGGTTGGCGGCGTGGAGGACGGCGGCTTTCATGAGAGCTCCGTGGGACCGGGCTGGCGTGGAGACGCATCGCGCTGTTCCATCTTAGTTCGATGCGCGGGCGTAGAATTTGTGCGGATGTGAAGGAGGGTGGAATGCGGGGACGATATTCGATGTTGCTGGCGGCGGGTTTGATGATGCCGGTGCCGGTGCTGGCGAAGGGGAAGGACAAGGGCCTTCCGCCATATATTCTGCAGGCCCATACGGTGGCGGTGATCGTTGCACCGGGGACGGAGATTGATTTTGACGATCCGCGGGCAAACCAGATAGCCCAGAAAGATGTTGAGGCGGCGCTCGTGAAATGGGGAAGGTTGCAACCCGTGGACAGTACCCTGGGGGCGGACCTGATCATCGTTGTTCGTAAAGGGCATGTCCGACCGGCGGATTCGACGCTCGGCGATTCGAGGCAGAGCCAGCCGGGTGGGACCTATCCGTCGAGCAATGGGGGCAGTGGGGGGGCGCAGCCGAATGGCAGGCTACCGACGATGGGTCCTCAGGACGGAATGGGACGGTCGCCGCAGAGCCAGTCTCCCCAGCCTCAAATGCCGCAAGCTCCCGTGGAGGTTGGCAATACGGATGATTCCTTCGAGGTGTTTGATGGCCGTGCGGACCGTCGGATGGAAGGGGCGCCGGGGTGGAAATACTCTGGACAGGATGGGCTTCACTCCCATAATGTTCCGGTGGTCGAGAGCTTCAAGAAAGCGGTGATTGCGGCCGACAAAGCTGCGGCAGAGGCTGCGGTGAAGACGCCTTAAGGGGAGGGTAAGATGCAGAGTCGTTTCTCCACATTACTAATGATGGGCTTGCTTGTGGCAGTCCCTGCGCTGGCGAAGGGAAAAGACAAGACACTGCCGGTTTACATCCTTAGCGCGCATACAGTGGCGGTAATCGTTGAGCCTACTGCTGGAATCGATTCACAGGATCCGCGGGCAAACCAGGTGGCGCAGAAGGATGTCGAGACTGCGTTGCTGAACTGGGGAAGATTTCAAACAGTCATGGGTACCGTGGAAGCAGACCTGATCATCGTGATTCGCAAGGGAAATGGACGACTTGCGGAGGCGACGATCAGCGATCCGCGGCAGAATGATCGCGCGGGGGTGATCAACCCTACGGACAACGGAATAGGGGTTGGGGCTCAGCACGGCACGCAGCCGCCTCTAAGTGATGGGTCCCCGGGACAATATCCGCAAGGCAAGACTCCGCCGAACCGGCCTTCCTCTCAAATATCGCAGCCTGAGCTGGAGGTTGGTGGCGTGGAGGATTCGTTCATGGTCTTCGATGGCAAGGTCCAGAGGCCGCTTGATGGTGCTCCGGGGTGGAGATATGTGGCAAAGGATGGGCTGAAACCGCACGGTGTTCCTGCGGTGGATGAGTTCAGGAAGGCTGTGGCTGCTGCGGAGAAAGCGGCGGCGAAGAAGCCTTAGTTGGGGGGTGTGAATGCGACGCAGACGGGAAAACAACGGCGAAAAGCAGATCCCCTTCGGAGATGACAACCAGAAACGCAACTGCAACTGCAACCGCAACGGCAACTGCGCGAGCGCTTCGGTTGGAGTGACTCCGCTGTTTGTCCGAACTGATGACCCTGTCTGAGCGAATCAGTACTGGCCGTAGCGGCCTTTGATGGAGTCGAAGAGTTTGGCGGAGTCGTAGCCTACGCCGTCTTTGAAGACGATTTCGACTTTTTCGATGTCGTTGATGTTGGCGGCGGGGTTGCCGTTGATGACGACGAGGTCGGCGTTCTTGCCGGGGGCGATGGAGCCGATGGTCGACTTGCTTGCCCATGTAGGTCGCGCCGTTGAGGGTGGCGATCTTGATGGCTTCGAGCGGGGTGAAGCCGGCGGAGTCGACGAGGAGTTCGACCTCGCGCTGGTCGCCGAAGCCGGGGAGGGTGCCGCCGTCGCCGGTGGGATCGAGGCCGGCGATGAGGAGGCCGCCGGCGAGGACGAATTTATGCTCGAGCTTTGCCCCGTGTTCGTAGATGAGTGCGCGAGTGGGGTTGGCGGGACGGGTGAGTTCGAGGTTGCGGGTGTAGAGGTAGGCTTCGCGGGTGGGCGGGGACATGGCTTCGAGGACTCGGTTTTGCAGGTGGACGTGGGTGGGAACGTCGCTCTCGAAGACGGGCAGGGTGCTGGTGATGGCGACGTGGTGGTCGATGAGGAGCTTGATGAGGGCGGTGGCGTCTGCTCCGTCGGGGTCCATGGCGGCGAGGGTGGGGTTGCCGTAGGAGCGGGGGCAGAGGTCGGGCTGTT
The DNA here is from genome assembly GCA_963720955.1 of uncultured Acidobacteriaceae bacterium. Taxonomy (GTDB): domain Bacteria; phylum Acidobacteriota; class Terriglobia; order Terriglobales; family Acidobacteriaceae; genus Edaphobacter. The sequence goes on from CAVRHK010000017.1 coordinate 42,380, forward strand.
TGCCGGGATCGTTTTGGGTGTTAACGAAGAAGCCGTGCTCGAGGTCGTCGATGCCTGCTTCGACGGCTTCGGGATAGGTGACGGCGCAGAGGTGGCCGGTGACCTTGATGCCGTGCTTGTGTGCGGCGTCGACGGCGGCCTTGAGCTCGGCGCGGGTGATGTTCATGTAGGCCTTGTAGCTGGTGACTCCCTGCGAGGCCCAGTAGTCGACGAAGGCGCGGGCGTCGTCGGGGCCGGTGAGGTTGTGCATCTGGATGAAGGGGCTGTTGGGGCCTTCGAGGTAGGGGGCGGTGATGTCCATGTGCGGGCCGATGAGGTGGCCGGCGTCGACTTCGCGGCGGAGGTTGAGGTCGACGTAAGGCTCGACGCTGCCGGCGGTGCGGATGGTGGTGACGCCTGCGGCGAGGTACATGCGCGGGGCGGTGAAGCTCATCTGGGGGACGATGAGGGGTGGTTCGGAGGAGCCGTCGGCGGCTTCGTCGGCGCGGGCGATGTAGTAGAGGTGGTCGTGCATGCCGACGAGGCCGGGGATGACGGTGTGGCCGTGGAGGTCGATGACCTGGGCGTTGCTGTTTGCGGGCGGGGCCGCCGAGATGCTGGTGATCTTGCCGTTTTCGATGAGGATGGACTGGTCTTCGATGGGTGCGGCGCCGGTGCCGTCTATGACTCGGACGTGTTCGAGGACAACTGTGTGGGAGTTGACTTTGACGTACTTGAGGACGTCGGGGGAGAGAGTAGGGGTTTGGGCCTGTAGTGCGGTCAGGGATAGGGCGAGGATCGCGAACGGGGCGAAGCAGGGGCGCATGATTGTCTCCGGTGGGATGAGTTTACCGTGAGGCTGCCCTGTCGGCTATGTTGTCGAGAATGGAAGATCAGAAGAAGACAAAAAGGGCCGAAAGCCCGCGAAGGCTCCCGGCCTGGATGGGAGAGGGGTGTTTACTGGTCGGCTGTGAAGTAACGGCGGGAGATACCGACGAGGCCGAGCAAGCCGGTGCCGAAGAGAGCGAGAGAGAACGGTTCTGGAACGGAGGAGGAGTCAGCGATTGAGCCGGAGAAGTCTAGCCCTTCGCTTGATCCGTTAACCTGCTTGACTTGAAAGGTGAGCTGGTTGAGTCCCTCGGCGAGGCCAGTAAAGGTGAAGGTGAACGGGGTTATGCAGTTTGGCCCGACGTCGGAGCATTGGGCATACGTGTTGCCGGGTCCCATGGGACCGGCGGATTGCAGGATGAGCGAGTTGTTGAGGAAGACCGATACGGTGTCATCGGCCAGAACGGTCAGGGTTCCGGTCGAGGCGACATCGGCTGGGTTGATGGTGAAGGTGGTGTTGTAGACGTAGTTGCCGTTGGGGACGACGAGCCCGGTCGTTGGTCCGGTTGCGGGGTTGAAGGAGATGTAGCTTGAGTTAGCGATCGGCGCATGCCAGGTGGTGCCGGCGCTGATGTCGAAGGTATTGGTGGATCCACTGTCGACCGTGGAGGTGAGTGGATCGTAGGTGGTGGCGGTGTTTGCAACTCCGGGGTTTGGATCATTGGTGCCATAACTGCCCAGAAGAATGGGAGAGGCCTTGGCGTAGACGAGACCGCCGAGGAAAAGCGCGGAAACGGTGAAAATACGACTATATTTTTTCAAGGGATACTCCGTGCTTACGGGTCTACTTGCGAGCGTACGGGTGTATCTAAGTGCACGTTGGCCACCATTTAGCGGTGGAAAACGGATCGACTTAGTCGTTTGGAAGACGATGGTTAGCTGGGACGGCCGCGGGGTTGTATGAACCGGGTTGGAATAATTTACGGATGAACCAGAAATTTGTTCCGGTCAAGCGAGGTGGGACGGCGTGTAAGGCTATAGTTATCAATGTTTACAGGGTCAACAAAGTGTAAAAAGATGGTCAAAAATTGCTACTGCCCGAGACAATTCCACAGGTCTTCATGATTGACACGTGGTTGGGGTTTTGGCGGGAATAGTACGCAAAAAAAACCGGAAGCCGAGGAAGCGCTTCCGGTCTCAATGGAATTGCTCAAATTTACTTCGCGGTGAAGTAGCGCCGAGTGAACGCGACCATACTGAGCAGGCCCGTGCCGAAGAGCACGAGGGGCATCGGTTCAGGGATTGAGGAGACGGAGCCTGAGAAGTCCAGACCCTCGTTGACCAGGTTGACTTGCTTCACGTCGAAGGTGAGCACGTTTTGTCCAGCGACGAGACCGCCGAAGGAGAAGGTGAGTGGCGTAATGCAGCCGGGTCCGACGTCGGAGCAGGTGGCGTAGCTGTTATTGGGTCCCATCAGGCCAGCCGACTGCAGGACGAGACTGTTGTTCAGGAACACAGAGAGTGTGTCATCTGCCAGGACGGTCATCGTAACGATGTCGTTTACATCGGCCGCCGAGACGTTGAAGGTGGTGTGGTAGAAGTAGTCGCCATTCGGAACCGCAACGTTCGATGTCGGTCCGGTGCCTGCATTGAAGGATACCCAACTGGAAAAGCCGACTGGAGCATGCCATGTGGAACCGGGGCCGATGTTGAAGGTGTTCGTGGAGCCGTTGTTGACTTCAGAGATGGTGGGATCGTAGGTGGTCGCCGTGTTGGCGACTCCCGGGTTGAGGGCAGAGGTGCCATAGCTAGCAAGCAGGATTGTGTCCGCATGCGCGGAGGCATAGCCAAACAGAAGGAAGGCAGAAGCAAGCAACAAATGACCAGATTTAAAGTTCTTCAAGTGAATTTCCCCGTGCGACCAAACTCGGATTTAAAGTCGTTTCGCTTTGTCTGATGCAGATTCGCTGTTCGCATTAGGAGGGATTCTTCAAGAAAGTGCTTCTCTGAAGAGATAATCAAATCAATTGTTTACGACGTCAAAAAGATCGATGAGGGCGATCCCGCAAGAATGTGTGGGCGCCAAGCAGTGGGGAGCAGAACCGCTTTCAGTCGGCGTAAGCCGTAAAATGGAGTATCAGATTACTGACAGAGGATGATGAGGCAAATGGGCATGGGAACGCAGGAAGTTTTGGCGGGACAGGTAGACGCGGCGGCGAAGGCGGCTGGATTGGTTGTGGTTTCGAGTGAGGTGGGCCGTGACTTTTCGGGGAACCCAACGACGCGTTTTATGCTGGCTCCCGTTGAGGATCGCGCGAAGACGCAGGTGCTCGAGTTGAGCGACAAGTTTGATTTCAGCCGGGCGGACATGCTGGAAGAAGTGGAGACGTACCTTGCGGAGGCGGCGAAGCGGTTGAAGAACCCGCGGCAGGACTTCTACCTGACACTGCATGGGCTGCCGTTGAGCTTCGAGAAGTTTACGTGGCCGTTTCATGCTTCGAGCACGGGGGCGGATACGTTCCTGGTGCACGGAGAGGTGCGGCTGGAGGACGGCGAGGGGAGTCCGCTGCATGCAAAGGTTGCGGCATCGATGACGGTGACGTTTGCGGAGATCGTGAAGGCGCCGGAGCAGCCGTTTGCGGAAGGCTTTATCTACAACGCGGTGCGGAAGACGATGGACCAGGGTCAGCTGGAACTGGTGAAGAGCGGCAATCGGCAGCCGGTCCCGGTAACGACACGGTTCTATAGCCCGTGGAAGAAGCGGTTCAACTTCAACGACACGACCGAGGGGCAACGGCAGGAGTATCTGGCGGCCAAGGTGTTCTGGCTTTCGGGCGTGCTGGGCGAAGGGAAGCCGGTGTGGCTGCTGGATCCGCGGGATGCGCAGTACTTGAACACGACGGTGGAGGAGTTGAAGAAGAACGCTGTGGCTTTGGCTGGAGAGGGTGTCGTGCGGCTGGCGGCGGATACGGAGTACGCGACACCGACCGAGGCCCTGATGGGACACCGCGCCCAGTATGTGGCCGAGGTAGCTGCGGCGCTCGCGTTCATCAAGCCGACGTTCAATGAGGAGATGCGCGGCGGCCATACGAATATGTAGGATTCACGCGGGGTTAACGAGCCTGATCAGTGGAATTGCCAGCAATTAGCGGGTTGTGATAACTTCCGTCTGGCCTTAAGGTGCAGTTTGGCCCGAAGGGCAAAGAGGAAATATCATGAATAAAACAATTCGAATTGCAACACCACTGATCGCAGTGGCACTTATGAGCGGTGCATCCTTTTTCGCACACGCCCAGACCAACCAGGCACCCGTAGCGCAGAGCCAGAGCTGGAACACTCCGCCTCCAGGGACGGAGCAGGCACAGTCGGCCTATCGTGACGGAGTGGAAGCAGCCAAGCTGGACAAGGCAGCGAAGCGTCCCATCGATGCGAAGTTGTCTCACCTGTACGTTCATCCGCCAGTCAAAGGGTCAGCGCGCGACGAGTATCGTGCAAACTTTGTTGCTGGATACGAAGCTGCGGTGAAGCACAGCTCAGGCGAGTAATCGTCCGGACCCTCTGGCGAATGTCCGGAGGGACCCAAGAAGAGAGGGCTCCAATGCGGAGCCCTTTTTCTTGCTTTGTAGATGAGACGGAATGACGGTGAGTTAGAGGGCGGGTTGGGTGCTCAGTGCAGTGTGGGTGACCGCGGCGCCACAGTGGGTGCAGAAGGTTGCGGTGGGATCGATGACGCTATTGCAGGCATTGCACCGTGTGGGTACGGGGGCGGCAGGCATCGACCAATTCCGAGGGTCTGGCGCGACTGCCGGGGTGGCGAGGATCTGATTGGAGATGTAGATGGCCTGAGCGGCGTTGTACTGACGGACGCGGCCGGGCATGAAGAAGCACTCGATGAAGCCGAGGATGGCGGTGATTCCGGTCCAGAAGAAGATGAGGTAAAGGATGCCGAGGCCGTCGCGGCGGAGGTAGAAGTGATGGATGCCGAAGCAGCCGAGGAAGAGCGCGAAGAGGATGCCGACGGTCTCGTCCTTGCGGGCTCGCTCGTATTCTGCGTAGAACCAGGCGCGCTGGTGCTCGGTCATGTTGGCGGTGTAGATGGGATCGGTCGGGTACATGGTGTCCTTCCTCTCGAGTGGTTCCGAAAGATATACGCCCGAGGGAGAATGATAGTTCCAACTAGTGGAAATGCGACTTTATCAGTCGCGTTTTCGGAGTGTTTGCGACCTGATCGGTCGCAATTTACAAGGGTTTTAATGCGGCGTAGAGTTGCACAATTGCAGCTGTACGGGCAACGGTACGTTGGGATCGTGAGTCAGATTAACGAAACCAGGAGGGCTTTATGCAGGCAGTTCATAACGGGCAGTGTGGACTTTGCAATCACTTTGGCGAGCATCACGCGAAGAACTCTGTACTGGTGACGATCCTTTCGAGCAAGAAGGCGGATGAGTCATTGCTGGATGAGTGTGGACATCCGAAGCATGCAGCGCTGCACTTGAAGGTGTCGCCGATCAGCGGGTGTGATGGGTTTGTTCCGGCCGGACAGGCTTGAGGACAGTGGCGAGTTACTAATGACTAGTGGTTAGTGGGTGGTGTCCGAGGCTTGGGCTGACCATTTCAGCTGCGCATTGTTGTGTCTCGCGGGGTTCAGTCGAACTTCGGGTTCGGCAGAGAAGCCCTTCTGGGTACCAAGGATGCGAGCGCTCCCGCTTGCTCATCGGTTGAAATCCTTGGCAAAGTGATGTTTACCGTTGGAGTGCATATGGATTGTTGCGCTGGTTGCGTGGATTGCATGCGCGGGGGGTTCTGATAGGCTGAAGCACGTGGAGACCTCCCCAGAGAGAAAGACCCCGTCGGTTGCGGTGCTGATTCCGTGCTACAACGAGGAGGCTGCGATCGCGAAGGTAGTTGGCGACTTTGCGGCCGCGCTGCCTGGCGCGACGGTTTACGTCTACGACAATAATTCGAAGGACAGGACGGTGGAGCGGGCGGCTGCGGCGGGTGCGCGAGTGTATCAGGAGCCTTTGCAAGGCAAGGGGAACGTTGTGCGGCGGATGTTCTCCGATGTGGAGGCCGATGTGTACGTGCTGGTGGATGGAGACGACACGTATCAGGCTGCGTCGGCAGGGCCGATGGTCGAACGGCTGCTAACGGAGCGGCTGGACATGATGAATGGCACGCGCGTGACGAATATTGCGGCGGCGTATCGGCCGGGGCATCGGATAGGGAACTCGGTGCTGAGCGGATTGGTGCGGTGGATGTTTGGAAGCCGGGTTACGGATATGCTGTCGGGGTATCGGGTGTTCAGCAGAAGGTTTGTTAAGTCGTTTCCGGCGCTGTCGTCGGGGTTTGAGACGGAGACGGAGTTGACGATTCATGCGCTGGAACTGAGTATGCCGATTGGTGAGATGGAGACTCCGTATAAAGACAGGCCGGAAGGTGGGGCTTCGAAGCTGCGGACGTATTCGGATGGGCTGCGGATTCTGCGGACGATTGTGATGCTGGTGAAGGATGAGAGGCCGCTGATGTTCTTCTCCGTGGCGGCGGCGATTCTGTTTGTTACGGCGATCGGAATGAGCGTGCCGATCTTTGTGGAATTTTACCGGACGCATCTGGTGCCGCGGTTTCCGACGGCGATTCTGGCGACTGGGTTGATGCTGCTTTCGTTTCTTTCGCTGGCTTGCGGTTTGATTCTGGATTCGGTGGCGCGGGGGCGGAAAGAGATTAAGCGGATGATTTATCTTTCGGTGCCGGTGTGGCAGGGGCGGTAGGGTTCCCAGCTCTTCTGGAAGAAACGACAAAATGTAATGGCAAATGCGAAGGATGCGGGGGGCTCTCCACTACGCCGTGGAGAGACTGTGGGCTGCTTGGTGAGGCATCTTGGGCTTGATTGGAGAGCTTCGTTTATTGGTTGAGAAGATAGGCGTAGACGTCGCTTGTGCCTAGCTGATGCCAACCCTGAGGTACGTGACCCGAAGGCTCGAAGTAGGCGACGATCGCTGTGATGTGATGGGCGCGGAGGGCGGCGATGATCTCGTCCTGATGGGCGGCGTTGGCCTGCCAGAAGCGGTTGGGATCGCTTCCATCGGGAACTTCAATCTCTGCGCGGATTGGGGTTCCGGCGAGACGTGCCCAGTAATGGTCGATATAGCAGGCTGCGTCGCCAAAGCAGGCGACGGTTTGACCAGGAAGGATGCCGAGATCGTTGAGGCCGCGGGCTGCAGGATAAATCTCCTTGCTGTAGGCTCCACGAGGATAGCCGGTGGTGCTGAGAGTGCGGCGGCGGAGGCCAAGATCGCTGACGGCGCTGGCTACGGCGAGAAACGCGAGAAGGACGGCGAGGCCCGAGGCGATTTCGGTGGTGTGTCCGATGTTGCGTCGGCGGACGATGGCGAAGACGGGAAGGATGAAGAGGAGGTAGGCGGGGGTGAGGTAACGGTCCTCAATGGCGATGGGGAGATAGATGCCGAGCATGATGAGTCCCCAGAGCGAGGCTGGCAGGAAGGGAAGCCAAGAGCGCCGTGAGCGCGCGAAGAAGCCGCCGGCAAGGAGTAGAACGGCGAGGAAGACGAGGGGCTCGAGGTGTCCGAGGAGGAAGCGGACGACGAGGACGACGCACCGGAGAAAGCGGAGGATGTGGCTTTTGGGGGAGAAGTGAGGCTCAATTCCGTCGGTCCAGTAGGACGGGTCGAACCAGAGGGGATAGGTGCCGAGGGGATGCAGGTCGAAGGAGTAAACGGGAGGGGGATCGGCGATAAGCTGCTCGTGGTGCTTGAAGTTTGCGGTGGCGAGGCCGAGTTTGCCGGAGTGCCACTCGTGCCAGCGTTCGGTGCCGTCGATGAAGAAGGCGTAGTTGAGCCGGGAGGATTCCCCTGTGGTGAAGCGGCCACGCTGTTTGGAGATCGCTGCGATGTAGGGACCGGCGACGGCTGCGAAGAGGATTCCGGCGACGATGGCGCCTATGAGGATTTGTTTGCGGGCAGGGGTTTTACGGATGAGTCCGTAGAAGAAGATGCCCGCGAAGAGAAGGCAGGAGGGGAAGAAGGCGAAGGATTTGGTGAGATAGGCGAGCCCGAGCGTGCAGCCGAGGAGCGGGTAGTAGAGGAAGCGGCCTGTGGCCTGAAGGCGGAGCAGGAATGCGGCTGCGATGAGGAAGAAGAAGAGAAGAAGCGAGTCGGCACGAACTGCGCCCAGGATGAGTTCGCGCTGGAAGGAAAAGAACAGGAGCGCGAGCGAGACGAGAAGAAGCGCGTCGGCCGAGAGCGCGGGTGGGGCTTCGTCGGTGGTGGAGAGATGGTCGCGGAGGAGGATGAGTCCGCGGGCGAAGTAGATGGTCGCGAAGATGCAAGCGACGAAGATCCAGAAGTTGACCCAGAAGTAGGTCTGGAGCTCGTTCCAACGCGACGGATGGGCGATGGACTGGCTGAGGGCGATGGCACCGGCGTACATGGGATTCCAGTAGCCATTGACGACCATGGAAGAGTTGCCGGCGCGCATGGCGTCGGCGATGTCCATAAAGGCGACTGCGTCGCCGTCGAGCATGTAGCTGGAATATTTGGCGTAGCCGAGGCCGCAGAGGATGAGAAGCAGAGGATAGAGGAACGCAATTTTTCGAAGGCGCGAAGAGTTCATAGTGGGGAGAAAAGGCGTTGTTGCTGCCGATAGTATCGTATGGCGGAGTGAGAAAAACAAAACAGAAAGGCCGTACCTGGGTGGGCACGGCCTGTTTTGCAAGTAAGTTTATCTACGGGTGGCGATCGATTACATGTCTTTGACGCCGTCGACGAACGCCTTGAGCTTGCGGCTGCGGCTTGGGTGACGGAGCTTGCGGAGTGCCTTGGCCTCTATCTGGCGGATGCGCTCGCGGGTGACCTGGAAGGACTGGCCGACCTCTTCAAGGGTGTGTTCGCTGCCGTCTTCGAGGCCGAAGCGCATCTTGATCACACGCTCTTCGCGCGGGGTCAGGGTGCGGAGCACCTGCGAGGTGTACTCCTTGAGGTTGACGCTGATGACGGCGTCAGCCGGGGAGACGGCCATGCGGTCTTCTATGAAGTCTCCGAGGTGCGAATCTTCCTCTTCTCCGATTGGAGTTTCGAGGGAGATGGGCTCCTGGGCGATCTTGAGGACCTTGCGGACCTTCGCGACCGGGATATCCATGCGGCGGGCGATCTCTTCCGAGGAGGCTTCCCGACCAAGCTCCTGCACTAGCTGGCGGCTGGTGCGGATGAGCTTGTTGATGGTCTCGATCATGTGCACCGGGATGCGGATGGTGCGGGCCTGGTCCGCAATGGCGCGGGTGATGGCTTGACGAATCCACCACGTGGCATAGGTCGAGAATTTGTAGCCGCGACGGTACTCGAACTTGTCGACTGCCTTCATGAGGCCGATGTTGCCCTCTTGAATGAGGTCGAGGAACTGGAGGCCGCGGTTGGTGTACTTCTTCGCGATGGAGACGACGAGTCGCAGGTTGGCCTCGATGAGTTCGCGCTTGGCGCGCTCGGCGTCCATGTCGCCCTGGATCATCTCGCGCTGAGTGCGCTTGAGATCGACGAGCGAGATGCCGGCGTCAGCTTCGACGCGCTCGAGGTCAGTGCGGCAGTTCTTCTGCTGACGCTTGTACTCTTTGCGGAGCTCTTCGGACTTCGAGTTCTCGTACTTGGCGTCGAGGGTCTTGATCTGGCGCTCGAGGGTTCGCATGGCGTCGACGGTCTTGTTGACCTTGTCGAGCAGGCGCTTCTTTTCGGCGTTGGTGTACTTCAACTCGCGAACGATGCGGTTGATGTAGACGTGCTCGCGGCCGATGAGCCAGCGGGTCTTGCGCGTGTCCTTGGCTTTGGCCTTGGCGTCTTTTCCGTGCGGTGCGTCGAGTTTTTCTTCGAGCGCGTGGATTTTCTTCTGGTGCTTGAGGATGACGTCGATGCGTCCTGCTGTGGCGCGAACGCGGGCCTGCAGGATCTCTTCGGTGAGTTCTTCTTCGTCGAAGGTGACGACTTCCTTAATGTTGCGAACGCCACGGCGCAGGTCTTCGCCGAGACCGACGATCTCTCGAATGACGATGGGCGATCGCGAGATGGCCTTCATGACGCGCATCTGGCCGCGCTCGATGCGTTTGGCGATTTCGACCTCGCCCTCGCGGGTGAGCAGGGGGACGGTGCCCATCTCGCGGAGGTACATGCGGACGGGGTCGTTGGTCTTCTCGAGGGTTCCGGGCGAGAGGTCGAGCTCTACGTCGTCGGACTCTTCGCCGGCTTCGGGCTCGTACTTGTCGCGCTCGCCTGCGAACTTTGATTCGCCGGACAGGACGTCAATGCCCTGCGTGTTGATGGTTGTGAGAAGGTCATCGAGATCGTCGGGTGTCGTGATATCACCGGGGAGGAGGTCGTTGACCTCGCCGAAGGTGAGATACCCCTTCTCTTTCCCTGTGTCGATGAGCTTGTCTATGTCGTCTTCGTACTTGTCAATTTCTTCAGCCACGGCTGTGCGCACTCCTGCAAAGAATTCAGATGATTGGGACGCCGCTGTGCCGAAAGGTGATATTCAAAGCGGAGTAATCCCGGGGTTGTTACGTAATGGGCAGGGAGCAGATTGCGGTTTAGACCGCGTTGGCAAGCCCGGTGACCCTAAGGTCTGGGCATTCGAAGGCACACGTCCCCAGCGAATCACAGAATACCACAGTATTTAGACGTTGAATGGGGAGAAAAGATTCCGGGATTGCGGAATTTACACCTACAAAGGCACCGCGTGTTTTGTGAGCCAGGCGGTCAGGTCGTCCTCGCTGAGGGAGCCGTCGGCGAGGTGGAGGAAGGTGAAGTAGATATCTTCTTTTAGCGCCACAATGTCCCAGCCATTTCTGTCCAGAAACGTTAGGGAGACGACGAGGGCGGTGCGTTTATTCCCGTCGACAAACGCGTGATTTCGGGCTATTCCGAAGGCATACGATGCCGCTAACCGGAAGATGTCCGGCTGGTCGGAGTAGGCGAATACGTTGAGGGGTTTGGCGAGGGCGGAGTCGAGAAGAGTCTCGTCGCGTATGCCGTCGGAACCACCATGTTCGGCTAGTTGGGCGCTGTGCATGGCCAAAACCGCCTTCTTTGAGATCCAAAAAGGCTCGTTCATTACTCAGCCAGTTTTCGCAGGACGTCGCGATGCTTTCTCATGATGCGTTTTGCTGCTTCCATCTCTGCGGCAAAGTTCTGGTCGTATGGGGTGAGGGTAATTCCGTCAGGCGTCTCAAGAACGTAGAGGCTGTCGCCTTTTTCGACGTGGAGCCGGTTTAGGACTTCTTTGGGCAATACGATGCCAACCGAATTGCCAATAGTGGTGATTTTGACGGCTGTGGCCATGAATGATCTCCCACCTAGATTATAACATAAGTTATAATCTAATTTTTCAGCTTTCGAAGCCTGGCCTTGAACGGCGGATGCGGGCGAGGAGCGCGACTGGGCGCAGGGACACCGGGTAGTGGAGAAGGCTGGAGAGGAAGGCCGGCAGGGTGTCGTGAGCGATGCGGAGGCAGGCGGGGACGACGTAGAGATTCATAACGATTTCGGAGATCAGGAGCGATGCGGCAGCACCGTAGAGGCCCCAGGCTCGGGCGAAGAAGTAGCAGAGAATGCAGGTGAGGCTGGTTCCCAGGATGTAGTAGGTGGCGAGCCGCTGGTGCTGGTTGGTGGAGGTCATCAGAGTGGCGCTGGTCGACCAGAGCGCGTAGGAGACTACGACCAGAAGAAGAATGCTGAGGAGACCACGGCTTGGGGGGACGTGGCCTCCGGTCCAGTGGGTGAGAAACCAGGGTCCGAAGGTCAGCATAATGACGACGATGACGAGAGCGACGAGAAGGGCGAGCTGGCAGGCGCGGCGGAGGAGGGTGCGGGTGAGGTCGTAGTTTCCTGCTCCAAAGGCGATGGACATCTCGGGTTCGAATGTGCTGTTGACCATCTGAACCATTTGAAGGGCGACGCGAGAGACAGTGCGAGCGACGCTGAAGACGACTACTGCCACTGGACCGAGAGCGTAGCCAACGGCAAGCAGACTTCCCTGCAGGCTGAGGGCGTTGCCGAGAGGAAAGCCCATGAAGGCGAAGGCCGGGCGGGCGAGTTTACGAATTTCGCTGAAGCTGGCGTGACTCCATCCAAATTCCAGCCAGGGGATGTCGTGACGAACCATGATGCAGAGCAAGATCGTGCAGGAGATGTTGGAGATGGCGTATACGAGGGCCGTCGTGCGGGCTCCACAGCCAAGGACAACTGCGACGAGGGTGCTGGCGAAGGCCGCGAGAGAGAAGAGGGTCTTGAGGAAGGCGCCGAAGGGATAGCGTCCGATGCAGCGGTAGGCCGACTGCAGTAGCTGCTCGAGCTGACCGAAGAGGACCGAGACACCCAGGTAAAAGATGATCCACTTGGTGTCGAGTTCGGAGATGTGGTTGAGCTTCAACAGGCGAGCGGCGGGAAGAAAGTAGAGCGCGCCGCTGAGGAGGAGTATCGAAGCGGTGCAGATGAGGGCGACCAGCCACCAGCAACTCTGGAAGACCCTGAGGGCGCCTTCGCGATCGTCGCGTGCGACCATCATGGTCATCTCGTTGCCGGCTACGCTGCCGAAGCCGCTGTTGGTGAAACTTAAGTAGGTGGGGATGGAGTTGACGATCATCCACTCGCCGTAGAGAGGCGTGATCCAGTAATGGAGAAAGACGGGAATCTGGACGAACTGAATAATGCTCGAGGCAAGCTTGCCGATCCAGTTGATGACGAAGCCAAGGAGCAGTCGTCGCTTTGTGTGGCCATCCATGCTCATGACGTTCTTTTGTTTCCTGGTTGTTGGGCGGACTTGATGATTGCTAACCCTGAGGGAGCGAAAGATGTTTTTAGCAATAGTACTTAGTGATTTGTCAGTGCTGACGTAGTTTGCGATCGATCTGGAGTTTTTCTGCGGTGAGCTTAGTCAGCATCTCATGGTCGCCACGACGGTCGGCTTCGGCGATCAGGGTGCGGAGCTCTCGCTGACGGCGTTCGAGGTGGCGATGTTCGAGAGTGTGGAGGGCGTTTTCAACCTGTTCGGTCAGGGATTGGGTGTTGGAGGATGATCCGGCGTCGGTTTCGTGCTGGAGGGCTCGGGCCAGGAGGACGTGGCTGTGCTGGTCGGGTGCAGCGTCGAGCGGGTTGGGCGGAGCGGGAGCGTTGGAGAGGGCTTCGAGGAGCGCGGCGGAAGGAAGCGTGTCGAACCACTCAGGGTGGTGGGAGAGTTGTTCGGCGGCCAGGTTGCGGGCTGGGTCTTGCTCGGGAAGGACGAGGGCACGGAGGAGGACGCGTTCGGTCTCGCTGGCTGGTTCGTGGGTATGAGCGCGGACGCTTTCGACGCGCTGGGCGGCGGCTTGTTTGAGCTCCTGCCGGAGGATTGCGGAGTCGATGCCTAGTTTCTGGGCGGCGTCGGCGGCGAACTCGTCACGCTGGATGCGGTTGGGCATGCGGCGGATGTGGGGGAGGAGGAAGTTGAGGGCTTTGACCTTCGCGTCGGCGGTGCGGCCGGGGAACTGGTCGCGGGCGTGGTCGATGAGGTAGTCGGAGTGGCGCTTGGCGTTGCGGAGTGCGGCCATGTAGGACTGGACCCCTTGTTCACGGATGAAGCGGTCCGGGTCGAGGCCGCCTTCGAGAGTGACGATCTTTACCTCGAAGTCCTCTTCGGTGAGGAGGGCGATGGACTTTTCTGTGGCGGCGATGCCTGCGGTGTCGGGGTCGAAGTTGACGATGACGCGCTTGGCGAAGCGGCTGAGGAGGCGGATCTGCATCTCGGTGAAGGCGGTGCCGGAGGTGGCGATGACGTTCTTTATACCGGCCATGTAGACGGAGATGCAGTCCATCTGGCCTTCGACGAGGAGGGCGAAGCCGAGTGTGCGGATGTCGGCTTTGGCTTTGTCGAGGTTGAAGAGGATCTGGCCCTTGCTGTAGAGGGCGGTCTCGGGGGAATTGAGGTACTTGGCGATGTCTCGGCCTTTTTCGTCCTGGGCGTCGAGGGCGCGGGCGGTGAAGGCGATGGTTTTTCCCTGTTCGTTGGCGATGGGGAAGGTGATGCGCTTGCGGAAGCGGGCGTAGAGCTGGCCCTGCGTCCCGTCCGCTTGCTCCTTCGCACTGAAGAGGCCGCTGGCGCGGAGGACGTCTTCGGGGAAGTGTTTGGCGAGTTGTTCCCGCATGTGGTTGAAGTCGTCGGGAGCGTATCCGATGCGGAATTTTGCTACGGTTTCGGGAGTGACGCCGCGGCCGGTGAGGTATTCGCGGGCGCGGGCGGCCTCGGGGCCTTTGAGGGCGGCTTCGAAGTATTGGGTTGCGGCTTCGTGGATTTCGATGAGCTGGCGGCGTTGGCCGGCTTCGCGGGCTTCCTGGGGGGAGCTGAACTCGCGCTTGGGGAGTGGGATGCCACACTTGGCGGCGACGCTGTTGACGGCTTCAGGGAAGCTGACGTTCTCCATCTTCATCACGAAGGTGAAGACGTCGCCCTTTTCGTGGCAGCCGAAACAGTAAAAGTAATTGTGAGTGGCGTTGACGGAGAAGGAGCCGGTTTTCTCCTTGTGGAAGGGGCAGAGGCCGGTGTAGTTCTGGGCGCCGGATTTGCGCAGTTTGAGGTAGTCTCCGATGATGCGGACGATGTCGGCCTGCTGCTTGACGAGTTGAGCGAAGTTGTCGGACAAGGGTGGAGCTTTGGGCGATCTCTCTTCCCTTATCTTAACGGGAAGATCGCCGTTCGCAGCGAAGAGTCCGAGTTTAGACTGCCGGGATGAACGTCACTCTCCCGCTGCGAGGAGGAACGGTGCGTGCTGACCCGGAACGGCAAAGCTGACGCGCGGTTTCAAGACATGCTGAAGTACCGCGGTGAGGATCTTGCGCATTTCCCGTTCTGGGGTACCCCCTCCCCCCCTATATGCCGCGCGTAAGGCTCTCTTGATTCAATGGCTTACGAATGGTCGATGTCTGCAAAATATTGATAATAAATGGTTTGCTCGCAAAATAGTGCAGGATAACGAGTTGCGGGTCATTGTCTGCCTCCAAACGAGAAAGCCCCGGTTGTACCCCGGGCCTTTCTTTCTATCTTGATTTAAGAATAGCAGGTTGGAGGTAACTCATACGCCACGGACATGTTGTTGATTGGAGGTGAGTTAGATGGTTTGGGGGCTTGACATGCGTTTTTGCTGGGGTTTTTGGGGTGAATTTGTCGAAGATAATGAAGATAATTTGGCGGGTGTTTGGAGTGCCTGCGGCGCGGAGCGATCCGAATTTATTGGCTGGTTCTGGCAGGCGATTTTGCCTTCGGCAGAGCGGTAGCGACTCATCACTGCTTCAATGTGGCACCTGCGGAACCGGTGGCTATTTAATGCATGGCCGCCCGGTCTTATTTCCAACGGTTTGGGTGGATGACTATCCCCTAAACGGGTGATTGCTTTTTGGGGTAGTTTTTACACCGTAGTTTGCGCGAGATCAACGTAATAAGTGCGGTAGATTGCTAGTCTTGAAAGGTATCAAGGCAAGAGAAAAGTGTTGTTGTGGAGCCCTCCTCGGAGGGCTATTTTTTTGCGATTGTGGTTGAACTCGCTGACCCGTCCTGGGTGGTCTTTGGGTGGGGCTCAAGGTGATCGCTAACGTCAGGCCGTGGTTCAGAGCGGTATTCGTCCTCTGTGATTGGTATTAAAGTTCCGCTGGTGTTTGGTGTGGAAGGAGGCGGTTCGCGCTTCGCGCGAATGCCCACTCATGCGATGAGACTGCATGAATGGGCCACCCGAGGTATCGGAGGGTTTTTAGTGTATGGGCCACCCGCCTTCCGGCCTGTGTCGCGGCAGCGTTTTCCGGATTTATCGTGTCGGTTGGCATTTGAACCTCGATTCTGTTTCGGTCGGACCTGGGCTGGCCGCCCTGTTCGATTTCGAACAGAGGAGTTCACGAATGAACGCTCGACGACGCATCTCTCGACGTTGAACGATTGCTTTCAGAACTTTAGTTTGGCCGACCGTGGCAGCCGAAGTGCAATAGCAAGGGTGACGGGCCCGACAGACTATGGGTGAGGTAAACAATGCTCAACGACCTAAAGTTTGCATTGCGACAGCTGCGAAGGTCTCCTGGATTTACGCTAACGGCGGTGCTGACGCTGGCGTTGGGGATCGGGGCAAATACGGCAATCTTCTCGCTCGTAGACTCGATCATGCTGCGGCCGCTGCCGTTTCCGCAGCAAGACCGGCTGGCGCGGATAGGATACAGCGCGGGCGAGACTAGTTTTTTTCCTAAAGGATGGATTCGGGCCCTAGGGGAGCATTCCAATGCCTTCTCCGCGATCAGTGGATTTGGGGCTGACATGGAATCGAATGTGGCGGAGGCTGACTCCTCGGATCGCGTCTTTGGGGCCGAGGTGATGGCCAACGCGTTCGAGGCGCTTGGGATCCATCCGGTGCTGGGCCGTTTTTTCGCACCGGAAGACGGAATAGCCGGGCGTGATTCTGTGGTTGTGCTGAGCCATGGCTATTGGCGGCAGCGCTTTGGACAGAATCCGAATGTGATCGGCGAGATCATGCGCATTGACGGCGTTTCGCGGCGGATCATTGGCGTGATGCCCGCCGAAGTGCGGTTTCCGTATGCGGACACCCAGTTTGTGACGCCGGTGGCGTTCCAAGGCGGTGATCCGATCGATCCCTGGAAAGACTTCGACCTGCGTGCATTTGGGCGTCTGAAGGATGGGATTGCCCCGGCGCAGGCCCGGGCTGAGCTGCGCAGGTTGCACGGGATACTCCTACCCATTTTTCCATGGAGGATGCCGGACATCTGGGCGTCGGATATGACTGTGGTGCCGCTGCTCGAATCGGAGGTAGGTGCGACCCGGCCCCGCCTGTTGCTTCTGTTTGGAGCAGTAGGGTTGATCTTGCTGATTGCGTGCGCCAACGTGGCTAACCTGATGCTGGCACGAGCTGCGGGCCGCGAACGAGAGATGGCGCTTCGCGGCGCGCTGGGCGCTTCGGCGGGCAGGCTGATCCGACAGTTGTTGTCGGAGAGCGTGGTGATAGCCGTGCTGGCGGGAGCTGCAGGCCTGATCGTGGCGGCGGTGAGCCTTCAAAGTTTCGTGCGACTGCTGCCGCCGGATACTCCGCGTCTGAGTGAGGTATCGCTGCACTGGACGGTATTTCTATTTGCGGCAGCCGCATCGGTGATGACGGGATTTTTGTTTGGGCTGATTCCGGCATTGAAGATGGCATCGCCCCGGCTGCAGGAGACGCTGCATTCCGGCAGCCGGAATGTAGCGGGCAAGGCATCGCAGTTCCGGCTTTCGATGGGGCTGGTGATGGGACAGATCGGGCTGTCGGTTGTTGTAATTACCGCTGCTGGCCTGGTGCTGCATAGTCTGTACAGTCTGTCGAAGGTCGATCCGGGATTTCGCACAGACAGGGTAATGACGGCGGAGGTGTCGCTGGATGCGCGGGCGTGTAAGGAAAGAGGGCGATGCAACGCCTTCTTTACAACGCTGCTGAATGAGGCACACGGTATTGCGGGGACCGAGAATGTGGCTCTTGCCGATTCGCTGCCGCTGAGCGGGTTGGATGACTCCTACGTGTTCGACGCAGAGGGGCATCCCAGGGATGCGCGACAGGGGGCATTGCTGGCGACGGAACGCACCGTTTCGCCTGACTACTTCGCAACGCTGGGGATGCGGCTGATGCGAGGACGGATGTTAACGGATCAGGATGCGCTGGGAACAAGCCGCGCGGTGGTGATCAACGAGGGCATGGCGGACCGGCTGTGGCCGCATCAGGATGCGGTGGGGAGGCACATCATCAATGTGAGCGATGAACCAGCACCGGCGGTGTGGGATATGAACGCCGCGTCAGTCGTGGTGGGAGTGGTGGGAAACAGTCACGACGGCAGCCTGGAAGGCGGATACGGCGACGAAGTGTATTTGCCTATGACCAGTAAGCGTGAACGGCCGGTAATGTATGTCCTGCTTCGCACGAGTGCCAGTGCTGCGGAGGCTGCTTCAGAGTTGCGCAGGGTGACAGCGAGAATCGATGCACAGGCGCCGGTAACACGGGTTCGCAGCCTGAATGAGGTAGTGGCGTCGTCGGTGTCGACTCCGCGGTCGCTTGCGGTTCTCTTGGTGTCCTTCGGCACGCTGGCGCTGTTTATCGGTGGAGTGGGCGTCTATAGCCTGATTGCATACATCATGAGCTGGCGCACGCGGGAGATCGGCATTCGCCTGGCGCTTGGCGCGATGCGATGGCAGATAGTGACGGCGGTTATGAAGCAGAGCCTGATTCTTGCCGTGGGAGGGTCAGCGGCGGGGCTAATTGCGGCCGCTCTGCTGACGCGATTTTTGCGCGGCTTTCTCTTTGGAATTGATCCACTGGATCCATTGACGTTCTGTACGATACCTGCCGTGATGCTCTTGTTGGCGCTATTCGCGGCGTGGGTTCCAGCGCGACGGGCGGCCAGCGTGGATCCGATGGAGACGTTGAGAAGCGAATAGCGGGAAGAGGA
This sequence comes from uncultured Acidobacteriaceae bacterium, assembly GCA_963720955.1. Taxonomy (GTDB): domain Bacteria; phylum Acidobacteriota; class Terriglobia; order Terriglobales; family Acidobacteriaceae; genus Edaphobacter. Next base: position 60,682 of record CAVRHK010000017.1, read on the forward strand.
CAAGGGCGGTGGACTAGAATGTTGAGC
>CAVRHK010000018.1:0-12461 GCA_963720955.1 uncultured Acidobacteriaceae bacterium
TCATGCCCATATCGCAGACGGACAAGAGCTGTCGCATCAGACTCTTGTCGCGAACGATGCGTACGTAGCTCTCAATACTGAGCTTACGGGGCAGCCCTTCACTCAGAGACGCCAGATACGGTAGGCCACCGACTGAGTCCAGCTCTTTCTTCTTACTCAGATAGTCGGTAACCGTGACGATATCGACGCCGTGCCCAACTTCGACCAGATGTAGCATAGCGGCGTAAATCTTGCGATGGGAATCGAGAGCGAAGTCGTCGGTCTTCAGCAACATGGTCGCATCGATGATCGCGACTGGCTCCACCAGCATCGCTCCGAGAATGGTCATCTCGGCATGCACAGAAGTGGGTCGTTCCTGGTCTCCGACGATCTGGGGATATGTGGCCATGAAGTCTTACGGTAGCGAAAGTTGCCCTGCGGATTGCACGATATTTCTGTGGATTACCGGCCAAAGCCCGTCCTGAGTCTCCGCCGGGAGAACGACACACACCCGCACAACCCTCAACCGTTATAGGCTAAAGCAAGCCGAACGTGAGTGGCGATCCAGGTCACGCAGGAGTAAAGATGGGTGTCGAAAAAATTCTTAGCATTCCACCGGCAGCGCAGCGAGACAAAGCGTCCTTCGAGGTCCTTCGCGTCTGGATCGCCGAGCAGGGCCAGCACGTCAGCATCCGCAGCGGTGCATGGGAGGACCCGTTCGCCTGGGGAATCGTCCTCGCAGACCTGGCACGGCATATCGCTCACGCCCACGAACTTCAGAACGAAGGCGTCGACACTGACGCCTTCCTCCAGCGGCTGCTCGAAGGCTTCCAGGCAGAGATCGACAATCCTACCGACGAACCCGAGGGCGAAGTCACCCAGTAGCGGCACACCCAAGCCGTTTACTTGTGCTTGTAGTCCTGAAACAGCTCCGGAAACTGCTGCTGGAGCGCAGCCACCTTCGGCACATCGCAGACCTGGATATACGGATTGTTCGGATTCTTCTCCGCATAGTCCTGGTGATAGTCTTCGCCGTCATAGAACGCCTTCAGCGGCACCACCTCAGTCACGATCTTCTTCGGAAACGCATGCGCTGCATCGAGTTGCGCAATATACGCCGCCGCGATCTTCTGCTGCTCTGGCGTCGTGTAGAAGATCACCGAACGGTACGACGTGCCCACGTCCGGCCCCTGCCGGTTCAACTGCGTCGGATCGTGCACCACGGAGAAGAACACACGCAGCAACGTGCCGTAGCTGATCCGCGACGGATCGAAGACCACCTTCACCGACTCCGCGTGGCCCGTCGTCTCCGACGAAACCTGATCGTAAGTAGCTGTGTCGGCCGAGCCGCCCGGAGTACCCCGCAGTCGTCGCCGTCACACCCTTGATCCGCTGAAACGTCGTCTGCACCCCCCAGAAGCAGCCGCCGGCGAACACCGCCGTCTCCTGCTTGGCGGTAGGATGTTGCTCATCTACCGTTGGAGCCGGAAGTGGCTCTTTTCTATTAGCCTCTGCGCCCATTACTGTCCCCATAATTGCTCTCCTTCCACCTGCGATCAATAACACCACGACAACAACAACACCCAGCCCAATTAATCCCGCCCTCAATCCAGACGTCATCGCTTCTCTCCATTCGATACCTTCATTCGACGCCGCAGCCCTGCCAGGAGTTACAACATTAAGCGTCAAGCCGGGCGCGTGGCCCTATAGCGTCTGTTTTCATCACCTAATGCGAACCAGGCAGAAAAGGAACTCGCCCTGCTTCAACAACGACGCAACAGTCGTCGCCTCACGCGTCTAGAGCCTTCTGGCCCCGCTAAGCGACGCGCGTTCGCCCCTGAATCTCGATGTAAACATGAATCAAGCTGACCGCAGCCGGCGTGACTCCCGCAATGCGACTGGCCTGCCCCAGCGTCTGCGGCCGCACACGCGTCAGCTTCTCCTTCATCTCGCTCGACAGACCGCTAACCGCGGCATAGTCGAACCACCCAGGAATCGCCCGCTTCTCCGCCTTCCGCATCTTCTCAATCGAACGCCGCTGCTGGTCAAGATACCCGGAGTACTTGATCTCCGTCTCCACCGTCTTCATCTCATTGCGCACCCACGCCGGCAATCGAGCCACAGAACCGGGTGCCCCATATCTCGATTTTGAGATCGGTGCATCGTGCGAAGCACGACCGTTTTCTTTCGAGTCCAGGCGAGAGGCCATCCATGACCGCAACCCAACCCGAAAATACATCCCCACTCTCAGCCAGGCGGTCGCGAAGCAGCGGCGCAATCTCTTCCACCGAAACCTCCGGCCGCTTCAGAAACTGCGCAAATGTCTGCCCGCTCACTGCGGCCGAATCGCCGTCAAGCCGCGCCTGCAAATCCTCCGGCAACTCCTCCGCGCGAACACGCGCATTACCTAGCAACATCTCAAATGCCGCCGCCCGCGCCTGTTTCGCCTCATACTCTGCCCAGGCATCATCGTCGATCAGGCCCAGCCGCCTGCCATGCGGTGTAAGTCGACTGTCCGCATTGTCAATCCGCAAGTGCAGCCGAAACTCCGCCCGCGAGGTAAACATGCGGTACGGTTCATTCGTGCCCTTGCTGATCAGATCATCGATCAGAATCCCCGTGTACGCCTCCGTCCGATCAAGCGTAAAAGGCTCTTCACCCTTCACCGCCAACGCCGCATTAATCCCCGCCATCAACCCCTGACAGGCCGCCTCTTCATAGCCGCTGGTCCCGTTGATCTGCCCCGCAAGATACAGCCCTGCAAACGACTTCACCCGCAGCGTACGGTCCAGCTCCGTCGGATCGATTGCGTCATACTCAATCGCATAGCCGGGGCGCAGCATCTCGGCCTTCTCCAGTCCGGGTATGGAGTGCACCATCGCCGCCTGAATCTCCATCGGCAGGCTCGTACTCATGCCGTTGATGTAGACCTCATGCGTGTTGAGACCTTCGGGCTCGAGGAAAAACTGGTGGCGCGTCTTCTCTGGAAACCGGACAATCTTGTCTTCGATCGACGGACAGTAGCGCGGGCCAATCGCCTCAATCTGGCCGCTATACATCGGCGAACGATGGACGTTCTCGCGAATCAGCCGCAGCGTCTCCGGCGTCGTATGCGCGATGTGGCACATGATCTGCCGCAGCGGAATCTCTTTCGTCCGAAAGCTGAACGGCGTCGGATCGCTATCCCCTGGCTGCTCCTCAAACTTGCTCCAGTCAATCGTGCGTCCATCGAGCCGAGGCGGTGTTCCCGTCTTCAACCGGCACTCGCGCAGCCCCAGCCGCTTCAAACTCTCGCCCAGCAAAACACTCGCCGGCTCGCCACTCCGCCCCGCCGTGTACTGCTGCTCTCCGCAGTGAATCAGCCCATTCAGAAATGTCCCCGTCGTCACAATCGTCGCCGCAGCATGGATCGTGCGCCCGTCTCGCAGCTTCAAGCCACGAACAGTTCGCTCTGAACCGGTCTGTTCGACGATAAGATCGACAACCTCAGCCTGCTTGATAAAAAGATTCTTCTGCCCCTCCAGCACCTCGCGCATCTTCACGCGATAGAGCGCCTTATCGCACTGCGCCCTCGGCGACCACACCGCCGGCCCACGCGACGTATTCAGCAGACGAAACTGAATTCCCGTCGCGTCGGCGACCTCGCCCATCACACCGCCCAGCGCATCCACTTCACGCACTAGATGCCCTTTAGCGATGCCGCCAATCGCCGGATTGCAACTCATCTGCGCAATCAGGTCAAGGTTCAACGTAAAGATCGCCGTGCGAAGACCCATCCGAGCAGAAGCCATCGCCGCCTCGCAGCCGGCATGCCCCGCACCTACCACGACTACATCGAACTGTTCCGTAAAGCTCACTTCTCCATTTTAGGCTTATCGCCACACTTTCATCATGGATCGCGCCTTTACAACCTGCGCCGTTACAAACAACAATCAGGCATGCGCCTCCGTTACCTCGCTGCCGCCTCTGTGCTTCTATGTGCTCCCTTGTACCTACGCGCCCAGGAAATTCCCGCAGCCATAACAACCGACCCCGCCCCGGACAAGGCCTTTCCCGCCTCCATGGCGACGTTTCAGATTCCCAGCCACGGCTCCATGCTCAACGCCCTCGCCTACGTCGCCGAGGGAGAAGGTCCGCACCCGGTCGTCATCCTTCTTCACGGCTTCCCCGGCAACGAAAAGAACCTCGACCTCGCACAGGCCATACGCCGCGACGGCTGGGACGTCGTCTACTTCGACTACCGCGGATCCTGGGGCTCTCCCGGCGACTTCTCCTTTACCCACTCCATCGAAGACACGCAGGCCGCCATCGCCTATCTGCGTGATGCCGCCAACGCAAAGAAGCTGCACTCCGACCCCTCATACATCGTCCTGGTCGGCCATAGCATGGGCGGCTTCCTGGCCCGCTACGTCGGCGCACAGGATCCCGCGATCAAAGCAGTCGGCCTGATCTCTGCCGCTGACATGGGCGTAGACAAAGCCCAATCCCTCAAGCCCGCACAGGAGAAGGCGGCAGTCACCAGTCTCGCAACTCACTTTGCCGCAAGCGGAATGGCGCCCCTCGCCGGATGCACCCCCGAGAGTCTCGCCAGAGAAATCATCGCGAACGCCACCATCTGGAACGTCCCCGCGCTCGCCTCGAAGCTGGCCACCCGTCCCATGCTCGTCATCACCTCCGACGACGGCCTCGCTCCATCCAACGACGTCTTCGTCGAGGCCCTTCGCAAGGCCGGCGCAACCGAGATCACTACAGTCCATATGACGACCGATCACTCCTACTCCGACCAGCGCATCGCCTTGGAAAAGGCTGTATTGGAAGCGCTCGAATACCTCCAGCACAAGTAGCAAGCACTCTCGGCCCGCAGTAAAACGATACTGCTCCTCGCCTCGTAGCATCTAACCAGCACAAGGAGATCGAGCCGCTTGAATCCAGCAACTTTCATTTCGGCCCAGACCGTCCTTGGACCACACGGCCCGTCTGGCGCTCGCAATCTTTCACTTCAAGCACGAATGGTTTTTCGCGATCTTCGTCTTCTGCGGCATGCTCGTGCTCGCGAACCTGGTGCATTACATTCTGTTTCGCATTCTGCGCCGCAAGGAATCGATCAGCCATCCGCTCGGCTGGGGGGTGCAGCGATACCTGGGAAAACCCGCTCGCGCCATCTTCTTTCTGACCTGCCTGCTCATCGTCCTGCCCCTCATCCCCGGACATGCCGGCAAACATCGACGCCATGCTGCGGCAGGCACTCATCATGTTGACGGTCGCCGCCCTCGGCTGGTTCGCCATCGGATTCATCTACGTTCTGCAGACCATCATGCTGCGGCGCTACGACCTAACCGCCGAAAACAACTTCCGGGCACGCCGGATCCACACCCAGTTCCAGCTCTTTCGCCGAATGCTCATCACCTTTGTCGTCATCATCGACATCGGCGCTCTGCTGTGGACCTTCAACGACCCGCGCATCTGGCACTACGGCTCCGGCCTGCTCGCCTCCGCCGGAATCGCCTCGCTGATTCTCGCCACCGCCGCAAAATCCACCGCTTCCAACCTCTTCGCCGGCCTGCAGATTGCCTTCACCGAGCCCATTCGCATCGATGATGTCGTCGTCGTTCAGGGCGAGTGGGGCCGCATCGAAGAGATCAACTCAGCCTACGTCATCGTCAAAATATGGGATCTCCGCCGCCTCGTCGTTCCCCTGAACTACTTCATCGAAAACACCTTCCAGAACTGGACGCGTCACTCCTCCGACATCATGGGCACCGCCTTTCTCTACGTCGACTACTCCATTCCAGTAGACGATCTGCGAAAACAGCTCGAGGCGATCGTCCATCCCTCGCCGTTGTGGGACAAGCAGGTCTGTGGCCTTCAGGTCACCAACCTCACCGAGCGCTCCATGGAGTTACGCTGCCTCATGAGCTCGCGCAACTCCAGCGAGAACTTCGACCTGCGATGCCTGGTTCGAGAAAAAATGACAGCGTGGATCCAGCAGAACTACCCTGACGCATTCCCCACGACGCGGTTCGCCACCCATTCCGACCTCACTCCAGGCCAGAATGGAGACCAGGGTTTCATTCAGGATCCCGCGCGACAGCCCGATCAGCAACAATTGCGATAACCTTCTGACTACCGAGGTGACAGCATGCTTACCCACAGCCCGCTTATAGCCTTCATCCCCACCAAAGACGCAACCCGCGCCCGCCGCTTCTACGAAAAACTCCTCGGCCTGCGCTTCATCAGCGACGACTCCTTCGCCATCGTCATGGACGCCAACGGGACCATGGTCCGCATCGCGCGCGTAGAGGACTTCACTCCCTTCCCCTTCACCATCCTCGGCTGGCAAGTCGGCGACATTCACAGGACCGTCGCCGAGATGGCAGGCAGGGGCGTGGCGTTCACGCGCTACGATTTCCTCGAACAAAGCGCGGACGGCGTCTGGGACGCTCCGGGAGGCGCCAAGGTCGCATGGTTCACCGATCCGGATGGCAATACCCTCTCGCTCTCACAGCACTAAGTGTTTAGAACTCCACCCTGACTCCCAGCTGCACCTGCCGCTCCGGCGACTGCCCCGTCGACGCCGCGGTGAACGTCCCGAACGGCCGCACGTTCAACCCCTCCGCCGCGACCGTTGCTGCGTTTTGAAAGATGAGCGGAGTAACGCCGTTCGTCTCCGTCCCCACGATATAGGCTCGCTGCATAATTGCGGAGTAGTTCACGCGGTTCGTCAGATTGAAGACCTCCACGCTTCCGCGCATCCGCACCCTCTCCGTCACTCGCAGCGCCCTGCTGACGCGGAGATCGATACGCCCAGTATCCGGCAACCGTAGAGTATTTCTCCCCACCGTCGGCAAATACGCTGCGCCCCCCGCGCCGTTGATGCTCTCGTGGCCACCTGCCAGCCGCGTGCCTCCGAAGATATCCAGGCTGTACGGCCTGCCGCTCGACTCGGTAAAGAGCGGCGCAATGGTCCATCCGTTTGCGGCCATCCGGAACCAACGCCGGTCGCTGGCAAGCGTCGGCTCCCACACCGCACTGGCCAGTATTTTGTGAGGATAGTTCAGTGCCGAAAGACCCTTGTCGTACAGCACATTGAATGGATCGAACTGCGCATTCGTCCGTGGCGTAGCGCCGCCCTGCCCATAGTCGATCGCCTTGGCCCACGTCCAGCTCGTTCGAAACTCAAATCCTCCACGAAGTCGCCGCCGCGCCTCCAGCACCATCGCGTTGTAGGTCGCGTCCGCGTTCGAGACGATATCAGTCACCGGCCCGAAGCTCGTATTCACGCGCTGCGTATAGACCGGGACCACGAAGGTCTCACCGTCCCTAACTCCCACAGCACCCGTGCCACCCTGAAGCTGAAACATCTTCGTCGCCGTGGACGGAGCAATGTTGATATCGACCGAGTTCGGAAGCTGCCGGTCGATATTCATCAGATACGTCGCACTCGCAATCACTCCTGCACCAACCTCGCGCTCGACGGTAAAGCTGCCTTGCTGCACCGCCGGAAGCCGAAACCCGCGGTCAAACACCATCGCCGAAGTCGTCGTCGTAACCGCCGAGGGTGGTGTCGTCAGATAAGCGCACACATAGCCAAATCCCTGATTCGCCACCTGCGGACAATTTGTAACCGTCGTAGGTGTAATTAACACATGCCTTGCCGTCGAGGCGAGCGCCGTGTCCACCAGCGCGCTTCTCACGGTCGCGCCCGGTAGCCGTCCATAGAAAAGTCCATACCCGATCCGAACAACACCCCGCCCCGGGCCGAACGGCTCCCACGACGACACCAACACGTGGCCCAAAGTTGTTTCGGTCTTCAGGGAATACGCTCGTCGCGCCGGTCTTACCGAACGCCGCGTCCAGCGCAGCGTTTGGCTGCTGTGGCAAAGGCAAGGAATTCGTACTCGTATCTCAATCCGGCGTTCACAGTGAGCCCAGGTCTCACGCGCCAGGTGTCCTGCAGAAACCCAGCCCACTCCTGCGTATTGAACGTGACCGCCTGCTGTCCGAAGCTCTGGGTGAAGGAACGAAAGCAGAAATCGTGGACCGGCGAAACGATCGACGGACACCCGCCGTTCGGATTCGACATTCACGTTGAACGTGTAATCCGTGATCCAGTCCACCAGGCCGCCCGCATGTCCCGAGGTCGTCGAGCTGTCGTAGTGAAAGGCACCCTGCGTGTTCGTCAGCGCGTCGATATCGTCATGCACCAGGCTGAGATCGACGCCCACCTGCAGCTGATGGCGCCCACGCGTCCACGTCACCAGATCGACAAGCTGAATCTTGTTCTCATCCGGATACGCCTTTCGTCCCAACGAAGGCGAACTCCCAAACCGAAAACCATTCGGCCCAATCGCAATCTCCGGCGCGAATCCACCAGGCCCCACGGCGGGCTCTTGCGGTAGCGGAGCCGCCGCCTGCTCATATTGAAAGTCGCGGCCATACTGCACACGCAGTTCATTGCTCAATCTCGACGTAGCAAGCCACATCCATCGTCCCAGCAACGCATCCACCTTGCCATAATTGCTACCCAGGCTTGCCCTGCCGACATCCACCACCGGCGCAGAACGCACCCCGGCCGGCGAACTCGACCGCCCTCGGTCATACTGCACGCTGAAGCGCTGTTTCTCCAGTCGCCTGCCAATCCACCTTGCCGAAGTTGATCGTCTGGTCGTCGCGCCTCGCAATTGTTCCCGTCAAACTCTCCAGAGTAGTTCAACGCAGCATTCACCTTCGCCGAAGTTACGCCCCGATTACCCAACAGCGCTCTCTGCGTCGCAGTCAACGCATAGAAATTCGGATCATCTGGGCTGGATATCGCAGGGAAATCGCGCACCTGCTGATCGTAGGCATAAAAGTAAAAGAGCTTGTCGTGCACCACCGCTCCTCCCACGCTGCCCCCAAACTGCTGCCGCAGATCGTGCGGCTTCACCACCGCATTGGTAACCACACCGTTCACATAGTTAGTCGCAATCGAGAACGGGTCCGTCGCCGCCAGCGTACTGGTCCGGAACAGGTAGAACCCAGTCCCATGCAGATCGTTCGTTCCGCTCTTTGAAACCGTCGTGATGATACCGCCCGCCGCGTGGCCATACAGCGCGGAGTAGTTCTGCCCACTCACGCGGAACTCACGCACCGCCTCTTGCGAAAACGTGTACGCCATCCCGGAGTGTCGCCCGTACCCTCCGCCTCCCGCCGCGCTGCCGACGCTCACGCGGCCTGAAAACCCTGCCTCGCGGGCGTCTTCGCCCTCTGCTCCACTCTCAGAACCCGTTCCGCGGGGCACGGAGCCGAAGCTCTGATCATCGTCTCCGCCGTCGATCCGGCTGCTGTTCTGCGTCGAAGCCACGCCACGAAAGCTCAGCAACCCGTCCCCTTCGGGATCGACATTCACCCCTGGCATCAGCAGCGCAAACGACTGCCATCGTCGCCCGTTCACTGGCAGCCGCTCGACCTCGGCCGGCGTCACGACACTCGCGACAGCACCAGAGGAGAGATCATCAACGCTAACCGCGGCCGGATCTGCCATTACAGTCACGGAGGACACGACCCCACTCACCTGCAGACGCGCCTCCACTGATGTCACTCCTCCCACCTCGACGACCACAGGCTGAATCGTCAGGTGGGCAAACAACGCATACTCCACTACGACGCGGTACTCTCCGGCAGGCAAGTGCGCCACCAGAAACTCTCCCTTTCCCTCTGTCGTCGCACGACTCGTCGCCTCGGTTGCGAGATTGTGCACGTCCACTACCGCGCCTACCAGCGCTGCCCCACCTGCATCAACGACAAAGCCGCTAATGGCTCCGTCCACCGCCGTCTGTCCCCACGCGCACGCCTCTACGGTCGCAGCGGCACAACACCACAACAAGCAGGCCCGGACAATCTTTCTTGCGACCGCGCCAGATCGCGCGCGCCCAAAACACAACGACATGTACTCTCCGCGGAAATTCGTACTGCTCTGCACCAAGCCACGGGAACAATCTGAAAATGAAATTACCGCGCGGACGACAGCGCTCAATAACTTCGGTGCTACAGGGAAGATGATAAGAGATTAGCCGCGAACTTGCGATCCCGAAATAACAGAGAGGGTGGCAACAGTAAGTCTCGTGCGCCCAGACTCATCGCATCAAACGAGAACAAAGGGCGGCAGCCGAAGCCACCGCCCTTGGAAGTTGGCCGGCAACCGGGCTAGAACTGCGCCCGCACGGCCATCTGAATCTGCCGTGGAGCATACGAGAACCCGCTGGTATTCGTTGCAGTCGTAGCGCCAAAGCTCGGAACGGCAGTTGTGTAGGTCAGTGTGTTGGTCTTGGTGGCCGCCGTAGCACCAACCGTGTAAGCGGTCGTGTTGACCGTGGTCACGTTCTGATGGTTCGCAAGGTTGAAGGCCTCGGCGAGGAACTCCAAATTGACCCGGTCAGCCACTTTGAAGCGCTTGGAGAGACGAAGGTCCACCACTGTCGTCTTCGGCTGCTGGAAGCCGTTTCGCTCGAAACCGGGCATGCGGAACGTTCCATTGGAGCCATTGACGCCGCCACCGATGGCGTTCAAAGCACCGCCCGAAGTCGAGAACCCGGAGGTAAGCGTGCCGGTTGTGCCGATCGAGTAGGGGAGTCCGCTCTGGACTTGAAGGCCCGGAGCCATCTCATAGTCGTTCAGCAAATAGCTCTTCCAACCCGTGAACTTCCACGGCGCTGTAACGACAGCTCCCATCACCAGCCGGTTAGGAATGTTCGTGATGGAATTGCCGTACTCCGCCCCGATGTTCTGGGGATCCAGAAGATTGTTCGCCACAGAGGCCGTCTGGTTGTTCTGCCCAAAGTCCAGCGCATGCGACCAGGTGTAGTTTGCGTTGAACTGAAGGTGGTTGGAAAAGCGGTGGTTGATCTGAGCGACGAGACCCTGGTAGCTCGAGTTGACGCCACTGAAGATATCCGTCAACGACCCGAAGGCGCAGTTCGGACGTTGGCTTGGGCACGTGCTCGTGGGAAGAGTGTTCTTCCCGTAGAACTTCGACGTGAAGGTCGAGCCGTTCGCCAGCGGTCCCTTGCCGGTCGTATCGATCACGTTGTAGGTAACTGTGGTCGGCGCGTTCAGGTTGAGGTCGGTGAAGTTCGGCAACCGGCGCCCCCACGTTCCCAGCCAGGTCACGCTCATCACCGTGTTCCAGCCAAGATCCTGTTCGACGGTCAGGTCGGCCTGATTGATGAGCGGAGCCCTGAAATTGGGATCGAAGAACACGGAATTGGGTGCACCAGCCAGGCTTCCGGACGCAATGATCTGTGGGAAAGTCGGCGCGGTCGGCGCGGACGCGGTCGGGCTGACCGTGAACTGCCCGTTGGGAGAGCCCGTGTTTACCAGGGCGTTATAGATGGTCCCGTTGAGAATGCGGGCAAAGAACATGCCGTAGCCGCCACGCACAACCGTCTGTGCCAGAGCCAAAGACGTCATAGGCAAACCCGACACGCGGACCGATGTTTGTCTTATTGGACGGCATCACACCGGTCTGGGGAATAGCGCTGACGACCAGTGAGCTGAAAGGCGGCGGCAGCTTCTCATACTCATAGCGAAGTCCCGCTGTAAGGGTCAGGGACTTCGTCATCCGCCAGTTGTCCTCAGCGAAGAAGCCAAAGTCACCCGTCGTGAACTCGACGCCCGGAATACCGAAGCCCTGCACGTAGGTGCTGTAGTTCTTTGCCTTCGACACCGTCGACGCACTCTGCGAGAAGGTCAGGTCCGTAAAGTAAGCGGGCAGCGTCGGGTAGGTGTACACACCAAAGCCCGAGAAGAGGTTGTTGATGCGGTCGTCGGTATGGATATAGTCTCCGCCGAACTTGATGTTATGGCGACCGTGGACCCAGTTCAGCGTATCGGCAACCTGCCAGCGACGCTCGTCCGGCAGCGCTGCGCGGTTCAGGAAGTTCGGAGTACCGAACGCGAACGCATTGGTAATGGTGACGCTCGGCGGCGCTCCCAGCGGGTTGGTATATCCGCCGCTCGTGGGTCCCATCAAGTTGGTCTTTTCGTAGGGAGAAGGCGTCTGGCCATACTCAAACTCGAAGTCGCGTCCATATTGATAACGGACCTCGTTGCTGATGTTGTTGGTGATCGCCGTATCCAGCTTGGCGATCCCAAATGTAACGTCGACATAGTCGTTGCCAAAACTGTTTGCCCCGAGGAACACGACAGCGGCAGACTGAATTCCTGCAGGAGACGCCCAGCGCAGCCGATTCACCTCGAACGAAGCATGGTTCTTGGAGTTGATCTGCCAATCGATCTTCGGAAAGAAGATCGTCTGAGAACCCGTGCGTGGAACCGTACCCAGCATCGTGTTCAATCCAGCGATGCCATTGCTGTAGATTGTCGCCGCAGAGGCATAGGTCGCGAGGCCGAGATTCGACTGTAGTGTGCAGGCCGCGGCATCGATGGTGCTCGGGGCAGCTGGGTTTACGGGGCCATTTGCTGGAGACGTTTGACCGCAGACT
>CAVRHK010000019.1:0-225181 GCA_963720955.1 uncultured Acidobacteriaceae bacterium
GATCTTGTTGATTGGTAGAGGGTTAGATGGATTTTGGGCTTAACATGTGATTTTTGGGCAGAAATCGGCAAAAAATAATCGCAGGGGTGATTTGATTGTTGCGTTTGCGGAAAGTTGATCTTTCCGATATGTATGGTCCGCCGTCTGACTGCAAGGGAAAAGTTCTGAGAGAGAAAGTCTGCGTCAATGTATCCGGCCTTTGGGTGGAGATTTGTTCTCCTGGCCTTGATGAGATACGCCGCGTGCCTGTCCTTAGAAACCCCTCGGCCGTTTGAAGGCCCAATTGGAAAACAGGTTTCAGGCACGCCGTTGTGACTGTTCTTTCATCTTCACTCGTCCGGTGCAGACCTTGGGGGAGAACTTGTTGTTGGTCGCGGTTGAAACGGGCTACGCAGCCACGTTGTCTGGAACAGCGCGGTAGTCCTGTCCCGTCGAGAGAACCGCCCAAGCGATCCGCGCCAGCTTGTTCGCCATAGCGACGATCAGCACGTTCCTTGGTGCTCTCCTCTCGAGCGACGTAATCCATGCTCCCATCGCGATCCGGTCTCGCTTCGATCGCAACACGACGGCTCGAGCCCCATGGATCAGGATCTTGCGCAGGTAACGGTTGCCACGCTTGCTGATCCCAGACAGCCTCGCCTTGCCGCCGGTCGAGTGCTGCTTCGGCAGCAGTCCCATCCAGGCTGCGAACTCTCGTCCCTTATGGAAGGCCGCTCCGTTCCCGATCGAAGCTACGATCGCGGTTGCTACCAACGGGCCAATGCCCGGGATCTGACGCAGTCTTCGGCAGGCGTCATCGCTTGAGGCGATCCGCTCTACTTCATCGTTCCTCTCTACGATCTGGAGTTCCAGATCCTTCCACTCGCTCCACAGCATCGCAACCAGATTCCGCATCCTCGGGGTGAGGCTCTCGTTCGCGTTCTCGAGCACATCGGGAATGGCTTCCCTCAACCGGATCGGGCTCTTGGCAAACACTATGCCACGCTCCAACAGGAACGCACGAATCTGGTTGATAACAGAAGTCCTCCGCGCCATCAAGCGTTCGCGCACACGATGCAGGGCTTGCAGGTCCAGCTGATCGTCCGTCTTGATCGGAACGAATCGCATGTTCTCACGAGTAACAGCTTCAGCGATCGCTTCCGCATCGATGAAGTCGTTCTTGTTGGACTTCACAAATGGCTTCACAAACTGAGCAGGAATCAGCTTCACCTCGTGGCCCTGTGCTCGCAACGCTCGGCCCAGAAAGTGGGCTCCAGAGCACGCCTCCATCCCGACGAGCGAGGTCTGCAGGTTCGCTGTGAACGTGATCAGCTGCCGCTGAGTAAACTTCTTCTTCAGCAGCACCTTGCCGTGATCGCCGAGAGCTACAAGATGAAAGGTTGTCTTGCCAAGATCAATGCCAACGGAATGAATCTGCATGTCGATGATCCTCCTGAAAACCTGCCTACAAGTTCACCCACACCCAGGTAGGAGATCAAGCGGCGGACCATCTCAGTAACCCCGTTTTCCGGAAATGGTGTCTTGCTATTACCGAGAAGCCGACTTCTAGGACTGGCAATCGCGCTATCCCTGGACGTATTCGAATACCACTGAGTGCTAACTGACGACGTACGAGGGCATCGTCCCGTCCCGCAGGCTTAGCTCGCCGCGAGCCTGGCTCATCACGTTAGCTTCTGTTCGGTCTGGCCGCCGGATCGTAGGTCCCCACCGACTTGGGATCCTTGAGCGTCTTGCGGATCTGTTCGCCCACGATCTTGTCCTGGCCTGGAAAGAGCAACATTGCGGTGACGACGAGCGCATTCGGCATCGGGTCCACGCCCTGCGAAGCCCTCGTGGCGCCCGTGTGCGGATTGATCTCAATCGCCGGACTTCCGGTGGCGAGGCGCGCCTTGATCTCTCGCGGCGTTGCTCCGATCACCTTGGGGTCGAACTCCACCACCAGTTGCGGGTAGTGGTTGGCGACCGCAGGGACGATCACGCGCGTCTTGACGCTGGGAACGTCTTTCAGGATCGAAGCCATCACGGCGAGACGGTCGTTGGACTCCTTGAACAGGCTCTCATCGGTCTGCGAGAGGATCCAGTCCACCGCTGCCACCATGCCGACGATCTGCTCCTTGGCCACCTTCATGCCGCGCGCCACACCTTCCACCGGAGGCAGCATGTTGTTGGCGAGGTCGGTGTACTTCTTCTTGCCCAGCAACAGACCCGCGCTCTGCGGGCCGCGAATGCCCTTGCCGCCGGAGAAGCAGACCAGGTCCCACTTCTCAGCAAGCGTCCACAGATTCGAGATCGGCGGCATGTCTGCTGCGGCATCGAGATGACAGGGGACGCCGTGTTCTTTCGCTACGGCCAGCCAATCTTCCACCGGGATCTTCACCACCTCGGCTGCGTTTTCGTGGTTGGTCATTACGGTGTTCTCGTTGAAGGCACGCTTGTACTCCTCGAGCGTGTTCACGACCACGATCTTCGCGCCGCATAGGACCATCCCCTCGTCGTATCCGTACGGGGTCTGCGTGATGATCTCGTTCTTCGGGTATTTTGACGTGCCAATGAGGCGCGGGATGTCGATCGGGTGGCAGTCGTTGGCCGCCTGAATGCAAGCCGCTGCGGCCAGCGTGATCGCCGAGGCTGCTCCCGCGGTGATGCAGCAACCCTCAGCCTTGAGACGGTTGGCGACGTAGGCGCCTGCCTTCTGCTGCAGCTCCCGGATACGCACCCACTTCTTGGCTGCGAGCGCAACGGCTTCCTGCACGGGCTCCGGCATACAGGCGGAGCTAAGGTTGGTGTACGTGCCTGCTGCATTGATGAACGTCTGCACGCCGAGCTTGTCGTAGTAGTCCACGCCTGCTGCGGATTTTTCGTGGGTTGTCACTGCCAGATGCCGGCATGGGAGCCGCTGCTGCTGCCACCAACGTGGCCTGGGTGCGGAGAAAGCGTCTCCGCGTAATCTTTGTCTCGTTTTGAGAATTCGACATGAAATCACCTTACCTCAAGAAGCGAACGCTCCTGCCTCTGAACACACATTGTTGATTTGGGGTGCACCAGTGATGTTACCGAAGGAAGGAAAACGTAGTACAGAAAACTGGTGAACTGTGGCAGCAAGTTCTCGAGCGTAAGTATGCCGTCGTCCAGCTATCTGCGAGACAACGCAAGAAACGGTCAATTTGCCGGATCTCCTGAGAAGTCGGGTTTTCGGCAAGTTCGAGTTGGAGGGCAGATCGTAGTTGCCGATAACCCCGTTAATGAGATGGTCCGCCGCTTGATCTTCGAGTGAATTGTGGAGATCGTGTTTGGCAGGTTCAAGGAGGATCATCGACATGCAGATTCATTCCGTTGGTATTGATCTTGGCAAGACGACCTTTCACCTCGTAGCTCTCAGCGCAGCTGGGAAGGTGCTGTTGCGGAAGAAGTTCACCCAGAAGCAGCTGATCACGTTTACAGCCAACATGCAGACTTCTTTGATCGGGATGGAGGCGTGTTCGGGGGCTCACTTCCTCGGTCGCGTGTTACGAGAGCAAGGCCATGACGTGAAGCTGATCCCGGCTCAGTTCGTGAAGCCGTATGTGAAGTCCAACAAGAACGACTTTCTCGATGCCGAAGCGATTGCTGAAGCTGTAGATCGGCAGAACATGCGCTTCGTTCCGATCAAGACGGACGACCAGCTCGACTTGCAAGCCCTCCATCGCGTGCGGGATCGGCTGATCGCACGACGAACGTCCGTGATCAACCAGCTGCGAGCCTTCCTGCTTGAGCGTGGCATGACCTTCGCGAAGACACCAGCCAAGCTGAAGCTGGCGATGTCCGAGATCCTCGAGAACGCTGATGCGAACCTGACGCCGCGCATGCGCAACCTCGTCAGCCTTCTCTGGGACGAGTGGAAGGATCTCGAACAACAGATCGTTTCGATGAACGATGAGGTCGAGCAGATCGCCTCTTCCGACCCAGCATGCCAGCGACTAAGGAAGATCCCCGGCATCGGTCCGTTGTTCGCAACCGCGATAATGGCCGCTATTGGCAACGGCGCTGCCTTCCACAAGGGTCGCGAGTTCGCATCCTGGCTGGGGCTTGTGCCGAGACAGCACTCAACCGGCGGGAAGGCAAGGCTGTTCGGCATCAGCAAGCGCGGCAACAGCTACCTGCGCAAGATCCTCGTGCACGGTGCCCGATCTGCCGTCCTCCGCGTCAAGCGAGAACGATCGCCGTTCAGCGGATGGCTCGATGCGCTCGAGCTGCGAGCGCCGATCAACGTAGTCATCACGGCGGCAGCCGACAAGCTAGCCCGCATCGCCTGGGCCGTTCTCTCCAGCGGACAAGAGTATCGCCCAACTGTGAGCCCCACGCCTGCCTGACTTTACCGCACTACGATGACGATTTAGTGTTCTCACCAAGGTCTGCACTGGATAGCTAAGACGAACGAACAGTTCCCAACGGCGTGCTCGCAACCTGCTCCCGCAAATGGTTTTCCATAACCGTCCCGTTTATCAGGAAGAGCACGCAGCGCAACTCATCATGGCCAGGAGAATCTCCTCTCCACTCAAAGGCCGAATACATTTGCGCAGATCTGTCGATCGACCCTACGCTTTTCCCTTGCAGTCGTACGGCGGACCATACATTTGCGGGAGCAACGACAGGCAGGTGTGCTGTCGGTGGCAGGATGTTCCGCTCCATCGTGATCATTGTCGGGCGTAGGGTTAAATCGATCTTGGTTAAGCTTAGTGACGCTCAATCGAAAACCCGCTATCTGTTTCCGGGCTGGATGGCCGATGATCGATCTCCCCAGGATTTGAGATTCGACGAAGATTAAGCGCCCCTCTCAATGAGTGCCAAGCACTTGTTGTCGCCAACTGAGCCGAGATAGTCTCCCGAAATCAACTAATTTTGCATGTCTCTCAAATGGCCGAGATGCGCGAGCGCTTCACGGAGGGGGGCGTCCGAGACACGAATAATTCCCTCGTACGGTGCATACATCTCCAGGATCAACAGGATCCCCCCGGAAACCGAAAGGGCTGAGGCCAACATCGCAGCAATGACTGTTCCGTTGGGAGGTGCGAGGAGACCCCAGATAACAAACGTCACGGTCAACCAGAAGACCATGATGACCAGCAACGGCTTGGAAATGGACAGAGTCCCCTGCTCATACATCAACGTGCGCATCTGCCCGCTATTCACGGCCATGCTCAGCGCCTGGGCCTTTAGCGAACGTTGTAAGTCATCGCTTGGATTGAGAGCCTCAATTTTGTCATAGAGGACACCGCCGCCAATGGCAGTTGGTTCCAATCGGGAGGCTCCGGCACCGTTCTTCGACCACGACTGATCGAGGATTCTCTCGGCACTGTTGCGCAATGCCTCACGCGCCTCTTTTGTCTCAGGTCCATAATGGGCGAGGGTGCGGTCGAGGAACACAAGGTTCGCCGAAATCTGGGTTATCTCCGTGGTCTGCGCATCATAAAAGCCCTTCGCCGAGCCGACGAGCAGGCCAAGAACCAGAGCAGCCATCGTTCCGACCAGGCCCGTAGCAAGTTTGATTACGTCTCTTGAGTCATCACGGAGATGGTGATTGGGCAAAGCACGGCGGAGAAACATCCCGACGATTGCGCCTCCAAATATGAATACTAAGGCAATCAGGCTCATGTTAAACGGACTCATAGTCTGCCTCCGGTGCAACATCGGATTTTTAGTGGATTGGATAACCCAAACTGCGCACGTCTTCGGCTCGAGGACCCGATCTGAGGCATTTTCGATGAGCATACTAGAAGCAAGCCCACCGGCACGGGGATTAGTCCGTGAAGTCGGCTTGTCTGAAGCTAACTCCCGAGTGACGGGCAAACAGGAAGCTACCCCGAAGTGCCCGCAAAGTATAGAGTGTTGCATCGACCGTGACGGCCTCCTTATCGGCAACTTCACTGTAGCGAGTCGTAGTTTCCGAAACCCAGTTTTCGAAGAATCAGGAGATTCCCGATTCGTAATCCGCTGAGTGCGCCGACTTGCCTGCAAAGGGATTCGTCAGACGGGGGAGGAGTGATAGGACTACGATCAGGGACCTTAGGTATATGTTGTAAGGACATAAACCTATAGCCGACAGAATCAAATAATCATTATGAAAAAGAGACAAATCGAAATTGCAGCCAGGGCGGCAGATTCATCTCCAATCACCGAAACTATGGAGTCGAACTCTCTCTTCACCCGGCGTGAAATGTTGGGATTAACTGGTATGGCCGGTTTCGCGGCTTTGACTGGTATCGCACCCGATGCTGTAGCGCAGACTGCGCAAAGACGCCCTCGTATCGCCTGCCTTATCAGCTATTGGGGTCTTCCGACTTCGCATGCGGACTGGATCGTAAACAAGCTGATCGACGGTTATTGGTGGAAGGGCGCCCACACTCCATCGCGGGTGGACGTGGTGTCGGTTTACATTCATCAGTTCGACACGAGCTTACTGGGTCAGAAGATATGCAAAGCGAAAGACATTCCCATCTATAAAACAGTGGGTGAAGCCGTCACGCTTGGTGGCAAGGAACTGGCCGTGGATGGTGTTGTCATCGTCTGCGAACATGGGAACTATCCAACCGATCTCAAGGGGCACTGGCTGTTGCCGCGGTGGTGGATCTACCAGCAGGTGATCCGGGTTTTCGAGCAGAGCAAACGCTCGGTGCCCGTGTTCAATGACAAGCACCTCTCCTACAACTGGGACGACGCCAAGTGGATGTTCGACAAATCCCGTGAACTGAACTTTCCCCTGAGCGGTGGTTCTTCCGTACCGATTTACTTCCGCAAGCCCGAGATAGATCTCGCCGCCGATACGCCGATTAGGAATTCGATCGTGGTTGCAAGCTCCCCAGATGAGGGAGCCATCTTCCATTGCATTGACGTGCTCCAGGCCTTTGTCGATCGCCGCAAGGGCGGTGAGACAGGCGTCAAGTCGGTGCAGTCCATTCGTGGGCCTGAGACATGGAAGTGGGTCGAACAGAATCCCTGGGCCGGCAACCTGCTTGAAGCAGTGCGGAAGAACTTTGACCTCAAGCCGGGATCCTTTCAGGAGGGCAGGCGACCATGCGTCTGCATCGTGGAATATAACGATGGGACCAATGGGGCTGTCATTTCTGGCGAGGGTGTGGGCTGGACCTACGCCGGCGAGATCGAAGGGCAGAAAGATCCGACGATCATCTCGATGCTTGACTTCCCCGGCCCCATCGGGCAGTACCACGCTACAAACGCCTTCGCGCACTGGATCATCGAACTGATGCTGACCGGAAAGGAACCGTTCAATGCGGAGCGGCTGCTTCTCTCCACCGGCATTACCAATCACTACATGGACTCGAACTGGCAGAACGGCAGTTACTCTGCCGTCGGACGGCGCATCGAGACGCCGTACATGAACATGAAGTATCGCTCGACACACGGACCGATGTTTGAAACGGAGCCGCGGCCACCGAATACTCCCTACATACGGGGATTTGTATCGTAGGCTCGGCGCGGCTGTGCGCGGTCCAAGCCGCAAATAAATTGAACGATTCATCCTTTAGTTGGATGCGTCGGCTGTCGTGACCTCGGTAGACTGCCGGGATGGCGATTCCAACTGAACCGATTGGCAGCGTTCCCCGCCCTCCTCAACTGCTCCAAGCGATCGCATCTTTTCAGGCTGGAAAGATTTCCCGTGAGGCGTTGGAGGACGCTTACTCTGAGGCGCTTCGCGACACTATCGAGCTCCTGGAACAGACTGGTTCTCCGGTCCTGACGGATGGGGAACAGAGCAAGCCCAGTTTCGCTACTTATCCACTTAGCGGACTTCAAAATCTTGCGCCCGATGGGGTGGTGATTCCGTTTGCTGATGGTCATCAGCGCCAGTTGCCTCGATTGACGGCTGGACCGTTTCGTTATGGTATCCATGCGGGTAGCTACACGAAGGCCGCGCGTGCTTACACGCAACGGCCGGTGAAGCAGGCCGTGATTTCGGCCTCCGCTCTGAGCCTGCTGTATCCGGCGACGGAGATCCCGGGCTACTCGCGGGAGGCTTTCGTCGCGGATTTGATTAACGAAGCCGAGGCGGACATTCGCGGGGCTCTCGATGCAGGCGCGGCGAGTGTCCAGATCGACTTCACCGAGGGACGACTCTCGCTCAAACTCGATCCTTCGGGAGAGCTTCTTCGTAGCTTCGTCGGATTGAATAACAAGGTGCTGGCGCGCTTTACTGCGGACGAACGCCGCAAGATTGGCGTGCATGTCTGCCCGGGCGGCGACTACGATTCGACGCACAGCGCCGACGTCGACTACGCGGGTTTGCTGCCGGACCTTTTCAAGTTGAACGTCGGGCGATTCTATCTGCAGATGGCCAGCGAACCGGACAGGAAACGAGTGCTGCAGTTCGTCAGCAAGCTGGCAAGCCCTGAGCATGTTGTTTTTATAGGCGTCATCGACCCGATCAACCCGGTAGTTGAGACGGCGGCACAGGTTCGCGATCGCGTTCTTGAAGCGGCGTCCTTTCTGTCGGCGAAACAACTTGGAACTACCGATGACTGTGGCTTTGCACCGTTCGCCGATGACACTTCTACTGCCCGTGACACTGCGTTTCAGAAGATCCGGGCGAGGGTTGAGGGGACATGGATGGCTGCTCGAGAGCTGGGTTACTAAGCCGTAGCTACTTCATGACCTTGACGGGGACGCCTTCGGGGAACTTCACCTCGAACTGATCGTCGTCCAGCTTTTGATTCACGGTCAGCTTGGTGATGGTGATGGAGAGGCCGTATTGATCCTGTGGGCGCTTGATCTGGATCTTCATCGGGAAGGGTATGTCGCCGAAGTACTGGTAGTTGCTGTAAAAGGCCTGGGTGACGACGTGTCCGTTTGCGTCGTAGATGTCCTGCTGGTAGGGCAAGAGGGTGGAGCGGCCGATGTGGATGACGCGGAGGGTGTGGGCGATGTTCCCCTGCGGGTGGCTCCAGGATGGTGAGTTCGTAGTCGGGCTCTTCGATGAGCTGCTTCTTGTCTTTTGGGTCTGGGAGGACACGCGAGTCCTGGGTCAGGTCGACGACTTGATCGGGGCCGAGGCCGCGGACCAGAAGCGAGTCAAAGATGACCTTGGGGCGGAGGCTTTCGAGGCCATGCTGTGAAGCGTCCGTTACCTCGCCGGTGCCGGTCATCGCGAGCTTCTTGGGCGGGCTCCAGAGCTTCCAGGTCTTGCCGTCGCTGACCATGTCAAGCGCCTGGGAGCCCAGAACGGGAAGACGCAGGAGGACTCGCAGATCCTCCGGTTTGCGCAGGAAGATGTAGCCGCTGAAGGGGGTAAACTCCTTGATCTGACCCTGCCGAGCGCCCCCCTCGGAGGCGACAATCTCGACGGCGGCGTTGAGGCTCTGGACTTCGTTGAACCGGGTGTCGACCTGCTTCAGGAGTTGATCAAGTGACGCGCCGATGACCACTTCGGCGGGACGCGTTTTGGCGACGGTACGAATGTGGGTCAGGCATCCGGTCAGGGCCGGAGCCAGCGCAACCAACCCCACCGCGAACGCTTGTCTCATCCTCATTGGCACAAACTTCAAGTATATCTGTCCTGACACGGAGTGCCGGAGGGGGCATCCCGAAGTAAACCCCTGTTTTGAGTCCTATACGTGTTTGATGTCCCTCGGTTCCTGAACGTTTCGCGGAGTTTGCCGCAAAAAAATGGGACAGGTTTGCCGCTAGTAAACGGTGATGGAGGGTTCTTTAGTGCTTTTCGGCTTGGCGATAGGCCTGTACCTGCTGGGCGTGCTCCTTGAGATCGACCGAGAAACGGGTGTGGCCGACGGCATCGCTGACAAAGTAAAGGTAGTCGGTCTTGGCGGGGTGCATCGCGGCGCGCAGGGCTGCCAAGCCGGGGTTGGAGATTGGTCCGGGAGGCAGGCCGGCGTGTTTGTAGGTGTTGTAGGGCGAGGGCGATTGCAGGTCTGAGGCGTAGATGGTGCCGCGCCAGCGGTTGTTGAGCAGAGCCGCGTAGATCACGGTTGGGTCGGTGGCCAGGGGCATGGATTTGGCGAGGCGGTTGACGAAGACGCCGGCGACGAGGGGCCGCTCGGTGTCCTGACCTACCTCTTTTTCGATGAGGGAGGCCATGATGACGGTTTGGGCCATGTCGGCGCGGTCGATGCCGAGCTGTGTGGTTTCCTGGCGGAAGCGGTGAACCATGGCGGTGAGGATCTGAAGGGGTGTGGCGTGTCGGGAGAAGCGGTAGGTGTCGGGAAAGAGGTAGCCTTCGAGGGATTCGGCGTGGGTGCTCGGGGGTAGCAGATCGGCGATGAGCTCGGTGTGCTTGCGTTCGGCGGCGAGGAAGTCGTCGCGTTTGGCGAAGCCTGCGGTCTCGACTGCGGCGGCTATGTCGAAGATGTTGTAGCCCTCGGGGATGGTGAGGGACTGGGTATAGACATCGCCCTGGACGAGGCGGGTGTAGACCTCGGCTGGGGGGGCGGGGTGGTCGAAGCGGTACTCGCCGGCTTTGAAGGTGCCGTTGCGAGTGAGGCGGAGGAGAGCGAAGGCATAGCGGCTGCGGATGATGCCGTTTTTTCGCAGAAGAGTCGCAACGCCGGTCGCTCCTGTGCCTGGAGGGATCTCGACGAAGGTTTCCGCGGAAGGGCCGAAGGGGGTGTAGACGACGTACCAGGCTGCACCGGCAGCGAGGAGGAGAAGCAGCAAGAGGGTCAGGAAAAGCTTCAAAGGTGCGCCTCCGGCTGGGGCCTGTGGATCGCGGATTTCGGGTTGGATGGTCGTGGATGCACTTCGTCCGACTATTTTACGGTGCGACCGTTACACTCAAGACCGTGATGGCAGATTCTCCAAAACCCGATCGATCGGACGCTGAGCTGAAGCCGCAGGAAGGTGCGCTTGTCCCGCGGATTCTTGGGTTCGATGTGGGCGACCGGCGTATTGGGCTGGCGATCTCGGATCCCCTCGGGTATACGGCACAGCCGCTGTTTACGCTTCACCGGGCTGGGCGGAGGGCGGATCTGAAGTCCGTAGCGCGGGTGCTTCGCAAGCATGGGGTGACGGAGGCCGTGGTGGGAAATCCGCTGTATATGTCGGGCGACCAGAGCCCGCAGGCGGCAAAGGCGCAGGCGTTTGCCGAGGAGCTGCGGGCGGAGTTCGGGATTACGGTCCACCTGTGGGACGAGCGGCTGACGACGACGCAGGCGCACCGCCATCTGGATGATGCCGGGCACGCGGCGATCGGGCGTAAGGGGATCATCGACCAGGTGGCGGCGGTGTTGATTCTACAGTCGTTTCTGGAGGCGAAGGCGAACGAGCGAGGCCGTTCGTAGGGTCCGGCTGCCGCGGCAACCCGGGACGGCGATTTTAGCGTCCTCCCATCGTATAATCGTTTTTTGACCCTAACGCGTTGCCGCGCGAGCATGAGCGCGCGCACGACAAGCACTGTCCGGAAGGCCCCAAATGCCAGAAGAAGTTAAGAAAAGGCTCGCAGAAGAGATCAAGTTGCTGGAACACGAGCTTACGACTGAATTGCCCGCCGAGATCAAGAAGGCGGTCGCGCTGGGCGACCTCAGCGAAAACGCCGAATATCACATGGCCAAGCAGCGCCAGGTCTTTGTAAACGCCCGCCTGGGCCAGTTGAAGAAGCGGATGGGCGAACTTGCCATGGTCAACCTGGTGAATATTCCCAGCGACAAGGTGGGGTTCGGGTCGCGGGTGACGGTGTTCGATTCGAGCAAGGACGAAGAGATCAAGTACCAACTAGTGACGAGCGAGGAGTCGGATGTGTCCAAGGGGTTGATTTCGACGACCTCGCCGATTGGCCGCGCGCTGCTGGGTAAACAAGTGGGCGAGATGGCGACGGTGATCACGCCGAACGGGAAGCGGGAGCTTGAAATTCTGAAGCTGCTGACGATTCACGACGCTCCCGAAAATTAGCTCACGTACTGCAGACGTGTTATGAAGGAATCGGTAAGGACGGGGGCATTTTTCCCCGGAGGACGAGTTTTTTGACCTGGACAAGCGCATTCGGCAAAGGCAGCGGCTGGCTGCTTCAAAAGATCGTGAACGGGCTCGCGCTGACCCGAATCTCTCCGAACATGCTGACGTTCATCGGGCTGGTGATCAATATCATTGCTGCGTGTTTTTTTGGGTTTGCGCGCGCGAACAATGCCAACCGGATGTTTCTGTATGCGGGGCTGATCATTATCGGGGCCGGGGTCTTCGATATGGTGGACGGCCGCGTGGCCCGGAAGACGAACCAGGTTTCAGTATTTGGGGCGTTCTTCGATTCGGTGATGGACCGGTATTCGGACGTGGCGATCTTCTTTGGTTTGCTGATCTACTATGCGCGAGGCCAACGGCTTTTTTACGTTGGGCTGGTGGCGTTTGTGATGACCGCGTGCGTGATGGTGAGTTATACCCGGGCACGGGCCGAGGCGCTGATCGGAACCTGCAAGGTTGGGTTCATGGAGCGGCCGGAGCGCATTGTGTGCGTCATTCTGGGTGCGCTGTGTAACCGATGGGGAGTGATGGCTCCGGCGCTTTGGGTGTTGGCGCTGTTTGCGACGCTGACGGTGATCCATCGAATCCGGTATACGTATCTTGAGACGGAACGGCGAAAGCTTCTGGCTCAGGCTAAGTGATGGCTGTCGATCCGGCAGGATCAGGATAGATCCGCTGAATCACACTTGTTTTTGCGAGGTCGATGATCTCCTCGCCGCGACGCGAATGCCCCTGAAGCGATGGAGCGCCGTTCAGGGATTTTTGATTCGCTCGTATCGGTATTGCTTTGTCTTGAAGATTTCGTTGAGATAGACGCCTTTCGAGGGCGCGGAGCGAAAGGCTGCGAACTCCTCCGCTGGAACATCGAAGTAGCGATAAACGCCTCGTTTACCGCGATAGACGATGGTGAGGGTTCGGGTTTCGTCGTTGTAATGCATTGCGGCGATGACGCTGGAAGGCATTGGGGGATAGACTCCCGTAAACTTGAGATGCAATGAATGCGCAACCAGTTCTGTTAATTCACGGCGGTGCCTGGGCCATGCCCGACGACGCTGTTGCTGCCCACGAAAATGGCATCGCCAATGCACTGGCTGCCGGATATACGATGCTCGAACGAGGCGCTAGCGCGGTGGATGCAGTGGAAGCTGCTGTTGCCGTGATGGAGGATGACGAGACCTTTGACGCGGGGCGCGGTTCGTTTTTGACACAGGACGGCAGAGTGCAGATGGACGCGCTTCTGATGAACGGCGAGAACCTTCGCACGGGCGGTGTGGCTTGCGTGGAGCGGCTGCGAAACCCGATTCGCGCTGCTCGGCTGGTGCTGGACAAGTCGCCACATGTGTATTTCGTCGGGACGGGCGCGGAAAGGTTTGCCCGCCAGCACGGCATGGCGCTGTGCGACAACATGGAGCTGGTGATTCCGCGGGAGCAGGAGCGGCTGTACAAGGCACAGGAGGCTGAACAAGCGGGACTGCCGGACGAGACCTTTTCGGGGAGTCTCGATTCGCACGATACGGTTGGTGCGGTTGCGCTTGATCTTCGTGGCAATATCGCTGCGGGAACGAGCACGGGTGGGACGTTGAACAAGGCTCCGGGACGTGTGGGCGATTCTTCGCTGATCGGCTGCGGCTGCTACGCGGATAATTTGACTGCTGCCGTTTCACTGACTGGGTGGGGCGAACCGATCATGAAACTGGTACTGGGTAAGTGGGCGGTGGATCGTGTGGCGGCGGGTGCGAGTCCGGATGAGGCTGCGCACGAGGCGATTGATTATCTTTTCGAGCGGCTCGGGGGGCATGGCGGGATTATTCTGCTGGACGCTGATGGCCGGGTGGGGCTGGCGCACAATACACCGCGGATGGCGTGGGGTTTGCGGACGCCGGAGGGAGTCGGGATTGGCGTCACGCGCAACTGACCTGCTGGTTTGTTGCTGAGATTTAGCGCTGCTGATCGGCGCGAAGGTGCGCTCTCGTCTCTCGCCACTCTTCCGCAGTGATCTCCCATATCTCGCAGGGTAGCCTGCCGGAGACGAAGTTTCGTTCTTCGGTGCCGACCATGCGCATGCCGGTTTTTTCTGAGATGCGTCTGGAGGCGAGGTTTTCGATTGCCTTCGGAGCGCGCAGGGATTCAAAGCCGAGGACATCGAACCAGAAGTCGTTGACTGCGATGACGACCTCGGTCATCAGGCCTTGGCCGTGCCACGGCAGTCCGAGCCAGAAGCCACGATTATCGGCCCTGTCCTTGTGCAGAGAGATTACGCCGATGTGATGCTCTGGAGAGTGTTTCAATCGAAGCGTCCAATGCCATTCGTCTCCACGGTCGATTGCGGGGAGCGCCACATCGCGGTAGTAGGTGAATGCCCCGTCGGCGGGATATGGCCAGGGAACGACAGCGTTGAGGAGTTTGACTACTTCCCACTCAGGGAAGAGTTGTTGCGTCTGTTCCGCGTCGGCTAGCTGAAGTGGCCGCAGGATGAGGCGATCGGTGTGGAGTTGGACGGCCTTGATGTGGGCGGGCATGAGCAACTATTTCCTCGGCGCGGATATTGCCGGAGCGTTTGAGCATTTCACGGCCGCGTCTGTGAGCTCGCAGCTGCAGGCTTTCCAGTCAGGGTGAGCCTTGTTGCAGACTGCCGTCGCTTTGGCAGACTGGTTTGTTTTGTCATAGGCGACCGCCAGATATTCACGGTCGGAGAGGAGGTCGATCTTTATGTCGTCGTCCTCCTCTGGATCTTCAGCGGACTTTGCATCAAGGCTCTCGGCGACTTCGAATCCTGCGACACTGGCGCCCACATGACCACACCGCAAGGCCGCGCGCGCCATGTTGCGCAGAGAGGTCGCGTCATTCGACGAGGTCCTGATCGCGCTGGTGTAGGCGTCCTCGGCCGCGCAGTAGTCCTTCGCCTGCTCCTGCGCGGTGCCGAGGCCGTTGTAGTTCCAGTTTGAAGGGTCGAGTGTGATTGCGCGCCGGCACGCCGCCTGATCGTACTTTGTGTTGTCGAAGTAGCCATGGCAGCGGCGGCTCCATGCGTCGGCGCTCTCGGGGTCGAGTTTGATTGCGCGATCGATTCCCTTTGCCGAGTCTTTCCCATACCCAGCGTTGCGTAGAGTGAGTTCGGCCACGGCTGTGCGGACACTGGCAGGCAGATTCACGGTGAAGGCGTCCATGGCCGGATACCTTGCTGCTGCAATGATCATCAGCACGAAGGCGAGTGGCAGGCAGGCGACGAATCCAAGTAAACCCCACAAAACAGGCCGCATCGACGGACCCCTCTACTCAGGAATTGGCTAAGTATACTCGCCAGAGTCGATCGCTACTTGCGCGCTGAATGGTCATTCATGTAGAACATCGCGTCGTCAAAGTTGCCAGCCGGGACGTCGCGAATCGAACGCCTCCCCGCGTGGATTGCATAGGGAGCATCTCCATGTTGACTCGTATGTTGCGGCATTGCTCGGTAATCGCTGTTGCCGCCATTTACTTTCTGACGTTTGTGCCCTCCGCTGGTCTGCGGGCCCAGAACATCTCCAGCGCTGAGCTTCACGGCACTGTGCACGACCCCAGCGGGGCGGTAGTTCCCAACGCGGCCATCACGATCGCGAACGCCGCCAGGGGATTCTCGCGCTCGACGACGAGCGATGGCGAGGGGAACTACCAGCTTCTTCTTCTGCCGCCGGGCACGTACGTTGTTACGGTGACGGCACCGGGCTTCGCCACGCTCAACGAAAGCAACATCGTTCTGACGGTTGGGGAGCGGGCGACGCTGCGGCTTCCGCTCGCTGTCAGTGGAACTGAGACGGTAAATGTCAGCGCGGGCGCTGAGATTATCGAGACGCAGCGCAGCTCGCAGTCGACTACGGTCGATCAGCTGCGCATTACAAACCTGCCCACGAACGGCCGGAACTACATCGGTTTCACCTTGACCAACTCGCAGATTGCCCGTGATGCCGCGCCTTCGATCGGGGCGATACCGACCTCGGGGTTGAACTTTGGCGGTGTTCGTGCGCGCTCAAACTCGATCAACATCGACGGCGCCGATGCGGGCGACTATATCTCCGGTGGAACTCGGACCACGGTTTCGCAGGATGCGGTGCAGGAGTTTCAGATCATCACGAACGGGTTTGACGCTGAGTACGGGCGCGCGTCGGGTGGCGTGGTAAACATTGTTACCAAGTCGGGGACCAACACGACGCATGGAAGCGCGTATGGTTTTTTACGCAATCGTTATATACAAGCGACGAACCCGTTTTCGACGGTCTATCAGCCGGCGTATACACGTGTGCAGGCGGGATTCACTATCGGTGGCGCGATCGTTCCGGACAAAACGTTTTACTTTTTTTCGGCCGAACTCACGCGACGGCAGGAGACTGGCTTCTCCGATATTGGCGCGAACAACTTTGGCCTTACGAGTATTGATGTCAGCCGGTTCTACGGTGCTCCCGCGGGCGCGCTGAAGGTGCAGGGAACTCCGCAGCAGCAGGCGTTTTTGCAGAACCCGCTGGTTCCTGCGAATACACCGGGCATTCAGCAGTATGTTGCGCTGGTGGGTTCCGGCTCGTCGATTGCGACTACCGGCCTGAACCCGTCGTTTTTACAGCCGACCATCGGGGTTAAAAACTTCGTTACGTCGGGGCAGGTGTTGCCGGCGTCGTACGTACCGCTTAACAGCCTGATCGGCAACTTTCCTATCTCTGAGCGGACTGAGGTCTACTCGCTGCGCATCGACCAAAAGCTGACGAGCAATCAGCAACTCGCGCTGCATGGGAGCGCGAGCCCGAGCTTTATCAGCGGCATCCAAGAGAGTGCCGCGAATCAGAACCTCGGCGAAAATTCCTTCTCCCGCACGGCTACGCAGAGCCTTCACGACTGGGCCATTTCTGCGCAACATACGATGGTGATCGGGAGCAACAAGGTCAATGAGCTACGGTTTCAATACGCACGACACCCGGTGCTCTTTGCGAACAGCAGTTCTCCCGGGGGCAGCAACACTGCGGTGAACATTCCCGGGTTCGCCTACTTCGGCAAGACGCCGTTCTCGGTCGTCAACCGAATTCAAGACCAGAACCAGCTGCAGGACAACTTCACCTATACCCACGGTCCGCATACGTTCAAGACGGGGATCGACCTTCGTTATATCCCTATCAATATTCTGCAGGGGCAGCTCTACGGTGGCGGTGACTACAGCTTCGGGTCGCTCAACAGTACCGATGTTTCTTCTGCGCTGGTTGGTCTGCCCGGATTCTCACCGATTCAGGCTTACGGTCTGGGCATTCCTCAGTCGTTTGCACAGGGTATTGGCAACACAAGCTTTAAATACGATCTGAAGGTGCTGGGCGCCTTTTTTCAGGACAGCTGGCGGGCCACCAATAAACTCACAGTGAACATTGGCGTGCGCTACGACATTGAAGCTTACCCGACGAGGCCTGCGCTCAATGCGGCCACCACCAATGCAGAGAATGCCTATGGGATTCAAGCAGGAATTCGGCTGCAGCCAGCCAACATTGCTCCGCGCTTCGGGATCGCGTACGACGTCTATGGCAACGCAAAGACGGTTCTGCGCGCGAACTACGGAATCTTCTACGATCGAGCGCCGGGCAATCTCGAGGCGCAGTCGATCGCGTTCAACTCGACGACGGTTCCTTTGGTGATCCTCGCCGGTGGTGCGCCTTGCTCGGCTGCAAACCCCAACGGACCGGCTAGTCCTTTGAATCTCAATGCGACGAATACGTTTCAAGGGTCGCTTGGAAAGACGCAACTGTCTTGGCGCGAGCGCAGCCGGAGTCAACTACATTGCGAATCAGCAGCGGTTCGATCCCAACAATTCCAATTCTTTGTTTGTGAATCAAAACTTTCTTGCTGCCGGCTTCCCTCTACCTATCCTTCCGTCGGGCCTTCCTGCGGATCTGCTCTTCAAGACTCCGTACGTGCAGCAGATTTCGGTTGGGATCGAGCAGGAACTCGGCCACCAGATCTCGTTGAACATTGCGTACAACTCAACCGGCGGTCGTCATCTGAACCGGCCTATCAATGTGAACGCGGTTAACCCGCAACCTCTGATCGCGAACTGGCACAACGCAGTCAATGCGGTGAAGGCCGGAACCGCGGCGCCAGGCACTGCGAGTCCCACATCGAATCCGCTGACGGTTGCGACCGCGAGTGGAGTCAATCCCTGCGGGGTTGGGCCTACGGGGCCCTATGTGGCGCCGCCGCTACTGAATTTCTTTCGGTCGTCCGGGCTGAATGTTTCGCTGGCGCCTTTTCTTGCCAACCCGGCTGTCGGGGCTGGTCAGTGCGTTGCTCTGGCCAGTCAGATCGCGTTTGCGGATGGACTTGGGAAGGGAGTACCTGTGCCGTTCGGGGATATGTCACCGAACCTGACCTCGGGGACTTCCAGCTATAACGGACTGAGCGTCAACCTGAAGAAACGCTTCTCTTCGAACTACGAGTTTCTGGTGAGCTATACGTGGTCGCATGCGATCGACGACTCGACGGACGTTGTGTCGAACTCGGACGCACCGCAGAGCAACTTCGCTCCGAACGCCGAGCGCAGCGTGTCCACGTTTGACCAGCGTAGTCGATTTGTACTTTCGGGGGTTTACAACTCGGGACACATTGGAGGCTCAGGCTTCGTGCCCACCGTCTTCTCGGGCTTTACTGTCGCGCCCATCTTTGAGGTGTCGTCGGGGCGTCCGTTCAATATTCTCACCGGCACTGACACCAACTTTGATTTCAATCCGTTGACTGATCGGCCTAACGCGGTTGCACCGAACAGTGGGCTAACGGGTTGCGGCACAGCTCCCGTGCTCTCGAAGTATTCTCCAACCGGAGCGTTCAATCTGCCGTGCTACATTGACGCACCAGCAAGCGCTGGCCCAACCGCGAGCAACTATGCGGGTAATATGGGCCGCAACTTCGGCGTGAAACCTTACACGGTCTTCACCGACCTGCGCATCGCGCGAGCGTTTAACTTCCCACACGAGATAGCGTTTCAGGTCACGGCGGATATATTTAATTTGATTAATAAGAACAACACGCTGGATGTGAATCTTCTCTACACCGCTGCCGGTACACCAACGGCGGCGTACGATCCGAGACAGTTCCAGTTCGGAGCGCGCCTGTCGTTCTAATTGGTTGCTTCTAATTTTTCTAACTCTTTGCAAATCAATATTGAACCAACCGCTATCCAATCGGTTGTCATCTAACTGAATGGCGTTCATTGTCGCGTTCCGACCTTGACCCCACAAGACGACTGTGCAGAAAACCGCAACATGTCCGCGAAGATCAGTGTTTAGTGATGAGATTCACTTGATCTGAAGAAGACTTGTCGAGTACTGGTTTGAAAGGGTTTTGAAGGGTCCGGGATGAGGAAGATAGTTGTCGCTGTCACAATGTTCGTGATGATGGTGTCGGCGTTGGGTGGCGTACGCGCGTGGGCAGATGCAGCTCTGTTGATGGAAGAGCCTTATGGCGAGTTCGGTGCCTTCAATCCGACTGGCCACGCAGCAATTTATCTGAACCATGTCTGCGCTGAGTCGCCTACGCGGCTGCGGCCATGCCGTCCAGGCGAGCCAGGGGCCGTCATCAGCCGGTACCACAAGATTGACGGTTACGATTGGCTCGCCATTCCACTTGTTCCCTATCTGTACGCGGTGGAGCGCGTGGAGGACGTGCCGCTAACAGCGGACGCAGAGCTTGAGGCGAGTCTGCGCGATCGATATAGGCGCAACCACCTGCTGAAATTTGCCCCCGACGTTGCCGAGGGCAAGAAGGCTGGTGAGGCTCCCGGCGGGGAGTGGACGCAGTTGATCGGTGCCTCGTACGACCGCAGGATCTACGGCTTCCAGATCGAGACGACGGCGGACGAAGACACTCAGTTCATGAACAAGTTCAACGACAGTCCGAATGTTGGCCACTTCAATCTTTTGTTTCATAACTGCGCCGATTTTTCGCGCACGCTGCTGAATGTCTACTATTCCCACGGCGTGCACCGAAACTTCTTCGTCGATCTGGGCATCACGACTCCGAAGCAGGTGGCGCGGTCGCTGACGAAGTACGCGGATCATCATCCGGAGCTGACGTTTTCTACTTTCATGATTCCGCAGGTTCCGGGAAGTATCAAACGCAGCCATCCTATCGATGGCGTACTGGAGTCGGTAGTGAAGTCGAAGAAGTATGTCTTGCCGCTGGCGGTGCTGACTCCGCAGGTGACCGCGGGTCTTGTGGTCGCTTATCTGACCGACGGACGCTTCAAAGCACCAAAGGACGCGACCGTGGAGATCGTACCGGGAGATGCGGCGACGAAGGCGGCGGAACCGGTGCCGGAGACATCGCCAGCCGCAGTTCCGGCAGCGCTTCAGACGAGGCATTCTCTGGCGCACCCGCAGTGAATGACGGGAGTCTCTTTCAATCGACCTTTAACGTCGCGTCCGCATCCATCACGAGCGAGCCCCCGTCAACCAGAAGAGAGTGCAGCTTCAGCGAACTGAGCGAGAGCGCGTAACCAGTTGTCTCGGTCGAGCGGCTAAGGAGCTGCCGCATTAAGATGGCGGCGTTCACCTTCATCTGCGCGGGAAGCTTGCGACTCAAAAATGGCACGAGCAGAAAGTTCAACTCCTTTGAGGAGCTCAGCCGTTCGATACGCGCGTCGCGAAAACCGACGCTCTCCTGCTCGGCTTCGGGAATCAGGGAGACGTCGGCGTCGGTGTCGAGCGAGACGCCGATGCAGGTCCCATGGAGCGTCGTGCCGAGCTTTGATTTGGTGTGGACATGGACGACGATGCGATTCTGCACGAAGGTTACACGCGGTGATTCGGCGTAGACATAACAGGCCGATGTGGCATCGCCGCGGAGGTAGTAGCGGCCCTGGGGACCATTGAAGAGCTGCGTCTGGAGGGTGCGTTCCAAGGCCTGGGCGGAGACTCTTGCCTCAATAGCGGAGGCGGAGCGGGCGGCAGAGAGTAAAAGCGCAACAGTGAGGGCCAGACGAAACGGAGATCGGTGCATGGTGCTTTAAGCATAATGGCTGTGGGTGTATCGTTTACGCGATGAACCGGCTGCCGTGGCTGCTACTCTGTCTTCAACATGCTTCCAAAACCGAGTTCGTTGTGTGCTCTGCTTTTTTGTGCGCTCCTGTCTGCGATTGGAGGTGCTCAGTCGCGGCGCATGGTGATCATCGATCAGGATGGCAGCGGCCCCGGCGGCTCCGACCAGATGGCGATGATGGTGCTGCTGCAATCTCCGCAGGCACAGGTGCTAGGGATCACGATTGTCAGCGGTGATGGGTGGCAGCCGGAAGAGGTGCAGCACACGCTGCGCATGCTGGAGCTCATCCATCGCGCCGATGTTCCGGTTGTGCCGGGAGCGATCTTTCCGCTCGTCCGCACGGAGCAGGAGACGAAGTTGCAGCAGCAGCTTTACGGATCCTTTGCGTGGTATGGGGCGTGGGGAGATCTTGCAGCGAAGACCAGCCGCCAGCCAAATCATGGGCCTTACGTTATTCCGAAGCTGATTGAAGGCGACCCGAGCTTGAAACCGTTGGCCGAGGATGCTGCTCATTTTCTGGTTCGCCAGGTCCACGCGCATCCGCACGAGGTGACGATCTACGCAGGCGGTCCTCTTACTAATATTGCGCTCGCTATCTCTATCGATCCGCATTTCGCCGAGCTTACGCAGGGTATTGTCATGATGGGCGGTAGCCTCGGCCCACAGACCAGCGATCCCGAGTTCGCCAACAATCCGCGGCACGAATTCAACTTCTGGTTCGATCCGGAGGCGGCGCACATCACACTTCGCGCACACTGGCCGCGCATCGATCTCACCACTGTTGATATTTCCATCAAGACAGCCTTCAGCAAGGCGATGCTCGATGAGATTGCTCAGTCAACTAACCCTGCCGCGAAGTATCTCGCAGCCTACTCGAATGAGTTTTACTACTGCTGGGACGAGTTGGTTGCTGCCGCATGGCTTGATCCATCGATCATCACGAAAGAGAAGAAACTTTATATTGACGTCAATCTCGATCGAGGGCCTTTTTACGGAGACACTCTTTCCTGGACCGATGCGAATAAGCCGTCGCTCGATCTGCAACTTGTCCATGTCCAGACGGAGGTCGATCTGCCGCGGTTCAACAAGCTATTCATCGAGCTTATGAAGGCTCAGCCGCAGTCTCCTTCGGTTTCGAAATGACATTGCCAGAATCGGCGAGTCGACATGTATGCTTCAAGATGCGTTTCGATCTTGTGTTTGGCGGGTAGTGAGTTCGCTTGGGGGATGAATGGAAAGGCGTGAATTTTTGACCACCTCGGTTGCAGCTTCGGCCTTTGCTCTCGCCAGCCAGGGTTCGGCGGAGGCGCAGGCGTCGGCGGCTCCGGGCAAACCGCGCGAGTATTACGAGATTCGCAAGTATCATCTGCAGTCCGGCCCGCAGATCAAGCTGACGGAGAGCTATGTCTCCGACGCACTTATTCCTGCACTGAATCGGCTTGGGATTGCGCCTGTGGGTGCGTTCCATCTCGACATTGGCCCGGAGACGCCGACGTTGTACCTGTTGCTGCCCAGTACGAATCTCGAGGCGCTGGCTACCGCCGAGCTTCATCTCGCGCAGGATGCCGTCTTCATGAAGGCCGCTGAGCCTTTCTGGAACACGCCGGCCACAGCGCCAGCGTTTCAGCGGATCGAAAGCTCGCTGCTGATGGCATTCGAGGGTTGGCCGAAACTGACTCCGCCTGCGTCGACCGCACAGCATGGCAAGCGGATCTTTCAGTTGCGCACCTACGAGAGCGCGACGAGCCAGGACCATGTTCGCAAGGTCGAGATGTTTCATCATGGCGAGTTCGAGATCTTTCAGGCCTCGGGCTTTGGACAGGTCTTCTACGGCGATACGCTGATCGGCCCGCGCATGCCGAACCTGACTTACATGCTCAGCTTCGCGGACATGGCGGATCTGAATGCAAAGTGGGACGTCTTCCGCAATGCGCCCGAGTGGAGGAAGCTGTCGTCCTCGCCGCGGTATGCCTTCGAGGCCATTGTGAGCAATATCTCGAACCTCATCCTTAGCCCGACAACTTATTCGCAGATTTAAGCGACGTTCACCCATCATTCACCTATCCGCGAAACACGACGAGAGATCACTATGGATATCGCACAACTGAACGAGCACTTCAGCCTCCCCGGCGTCCTGAGTTTCCATGCGACCGCCAATGGACTCATCTATGCCAGCGTCACGGCACCGCACGCAACCGCAACTGTCTATCTGCAGGGCGCTCATCTGGCTGCGTGGCAACCGAAGGGGCAGCAGCCAGCGATCTTCCTCAGCCGCAGGAGCGACTTCGCGCCCGGAAAGCCGATTCGCGGGGGTGTTCCTATTGCCTTTCCGTGGTTTGCCAATCGGCATGACGGCAAGACGGGACCTTCGCATGGCTTCGCGCGCATTCAGGATTGGACGCTTGCGTTCGCCGCGCTTGCTGGCGATGACCTGCACATGACCTTCACGCTCGGACCGACAGAGGTGAGCCGCGGTCTTGGCTACGATAACTTCCGGCTTGCGTTTCAGCTGACGATTGGCCGCTCGCTGACGATGCAACTGACTGTGGTCAATGACGCAACCGTTCCGCTGGTCTTTGAAGAGGCACTTCACACCTATTACGCTGTGGCGGACATTCACGAGGTCACGGTTGACGGACTCGATGGCGTGACCTACCTGGATAAGACCGACAATTTCCAAGCGAAGGTGCAGCACGGCGCGATCACCATTACAGAGCCAACTGATCGCGTGTATCTCAACACCACGAGCACCTGCATTGTTCACGACGCCGGAGGCAAGCGCCGTATCACTGTGGCTAAGACCGGTTCGAATACTACCGTCATCTGGAATCCCTGGGAGTCGGGCGCATTGAAACTACCGGATCTCGACCCCACCGAGTGGCATGAGTACATCGCCGTCGAGACGGTGAACGCTGCGGCCAATGCGGTGACACTGGCTCCGGGCGCGAAGCATGTCATGCAGGCCCATGTGACAGTTGAAGGCGTCGGCGGGTAGGCGACGCTTCTGCCGAGGTGGCTGGTTGTCGGAGGTTATTTCCCAGACCCGCTCGAACGATTTTGCTCAACTACGGCTCTGCCGCTACTCTCAGAGTGTCATGCTCATACTAGCTTCCGCTTCGCCACGCCGTCACGAGTTACTCTCACAGGCCGGTTTAACCTTCAGCGTTGTCGCCGCTGGTATCAACGAAGACTTACTGCCGAACGAAGCGGCCGCAGCGTATGTCCAGCGGCTCGCCGAGGAGAAGGCACAGGCCGTCTGGAATGGCAACGGATCGTCGGATACGCCGGAGGATCCGCTTATCGTGCTCGGCGCCGACACCTGCGTCGTTTGCGATGGCCACATCCTGGGTAAGCCGACCGATAGTGCCGACGCACGAAGAATGCTCGAGTTGCTGAGCGGCCGAACACACGCGGTGCTTACCGGGCTGGCCGCGGTTACGCGCAACAAGGTTGTGCGAGATGTCGAGATCACTCAGGTGACCTTCAACCACCTGATCGATCCTGAGATCGCACGATACATCGCGAGCGGAGAGCCACTGGATAAGGCGGGAGCGTATGCTATCCAGGGCTACGCTGCCAGGTGGATTCCGCGGATCGAAGGCTGCTACTTCAACGTGATGGGACTGCCGATTGCACGTACGATTGCACTGCTGGCGGAAGCAGAGGTTGCGCTTGCTGTCGACGCAACCTAGATGCAGCTCCAAATCTCAACGGATTCGATCTATTCGATGCTGGCGATCATTGCTGCCAACAGGGCCGTTCGCGGAATCAGGTGCTCGATGACGACTGACTCGTGCGCGGCGTGAGCACCCTCGCCGACGGCTCCCATTCCGTCGAGCGTCGGTACACCGAGTGCCGCGGTAAAGTTGCCGTCGGAGCCGCCACCAGTTGCCGCTTCTTCAAGATCAAAGCCAAGCTCTGCTGCGAGGGAGCGCGCTTTTTTGAAGAGCGCTATCGTTCCGGCTTTGCGTTCCATAGGAGGACGATTGATGCCACCGGTAATTGTGAGCTTGCAGTGCGGGTCGGAGACCTTCAGGCTGCGAAATAATTTTTCTACATAGGCAGCATCGCTTGCCTTGGCGATCCGCACGTCGACTTCGCAGTGGGCGCTCGAAGCGACAACATTTGACCGCGTTCCACCAGCGATAACACCACAATTCACCGTCAATTTGCGCGCTAAATTCGTGAAACCGGAGATGGTTTGGATGAGTTTTGCGAGTTCCAGGATAGCGGAGTGGCCGCGCTCGAAGTCGACCCCGCTGTGTGCCGCTACTCCGGTGACCTGCACATCATAGTGACCAACGCCTTTGCGAGCGGTCTTGTAGGCGAGGCCCTGGGCGGGCTCGAGGACCAGCACGGCGGCGGATTCCAGCGCTAGGCGCTCCGTAATTGCCCGCGAAATCGGGCTGCCCACCTCTTCCTCACTGTTCAAGAGCAGGGTCACTGGGCGAGCTAACTTCAACTCTTGCAATGTGTT
The DNA here is from genome assembly GCA_963720955.1 of uncultured Acidobacteriaceae bacterium. GTDB lineage: Bacteria > Acidobacteriota > Terriglobia > Terriglobales > Acidobacteriaceae > Edaphobacter. The sequence continues at coordinate 25,475 of CAVRHK010000019.1, forward strand.
GAGGGCCGCGAGGGCCATGACGACCCCGGCCTTCATGTCGAGCACACCGGGGCCCCAGTATCGATGATCTGCTTCGCGCCATGGCATTTTGCTGAGCGTTCCGATCGGCCAGACCGTGTCGAGGTGTCCAAGGAGTAGGACAGGCTTGCGTGACGACCGTGGAGGGCCGAAATGGAGCTCGAGCACATCGCCGAATTCGCGCTGTCGATGTCGCTTGACGCGTGCGCCTTGTTCGCGTGCCCAACGTTCGACCAAGGCCATGGCTGCATTAACTGCTGGCCGGTCTTCACTTGGGGATTCCTGCTGAACGAGTTCGCGGAGCGTGTCGTGAATCCACGCTTCCTTTTTCTTCACATGACTAAGGATCGTTACGGTGTCCATGCACGGATGTTATAGCGATCAAATGAATTAGTTCCACTTTTGGCGAGGCAAAAAGTGGTCAGTTCCCGGAGAGAGTGTGGCATATTTGACACAGTACGGGTTTCTCGATCGCATGTAGTCTTGTTGATGGTTTTGCTGGAGATATCGCTTCGTGGCCTTGGAAGCTCATTTTGAGCACACGATACGTTCGGAGATAGAGTTCAGCGGCGTCGGCTTGCACAGCGGTGCTCCCGTCTCGATGCGATTGATCCCGGCGCCGGCTGGATCTGGTATCGTCTTTCGACGCATAGACTTAGACAACTTTGAGATTGCGGCAGTGGGGCGCAATGTTGCCAAGGTAAGCTATGCGACGAGCCTGATGCGGCAGAGCGTGCTGATTTCTACTACAGAACATCTGCTTTCTGCGCTGATTGGATATGGTGTGGATAATGTGATTGTCGAGGTGGACAATCTTGAAGTGCCCATCCTGGATGGGAGCTCGCTGCCCTATGTTCAGGCTTTTCAATCAGTTGGGTTGAAACAGCAGAGGCGAAAGCGGGAGTATCTGAAGATTTTGAAAGAGGTTGAGGTGCGGGAGGGATCCAAGTTTATCGGGGTCTATCCGGGGTCGGGGTACCGAATTCAATATACGATCGACTTCCCTCAACCCATTGGTTATGAGATGTTTACGGTGGATCTGGCGACGGGTGATTACATCAATTTAATTGCTCCGGCGCGGACTTTCGGGTTTAAAGAAGATGAGGCGATGTTGCGGGACATGGGGCTGATCCGGGGGGCTTCGCCGGATTGCGCGATTATTTTGTCGCGGCAACGTGTTGAAAATGGGCCACTTCGGTTTGATGATGAGTTTGTACGGCATAAGGTGCTGGATTTAATTGGGGATCTGGCGCTGGCGGGGCGGAGAATTCAGGGCAGGGTGGTGGCTGAGAGGGCTGGACATGCGATGCATACTGCTCTTGTGCAACGACTTATGCGAGACCGGTCGGCGTGGGAGCTGGCTCATGGATACGACGAAGTGGCGGAGCCCGCGCCTCTGATCGGGCGCCTGCAGCCAGCTACGGTGTCCTGATTTTGTGGTGAACCGCGTGGTTTTTTGATGGTGAATCTGTGGTGGATTCGTGGTGAAGCTGTGGTGATTGGTGTGGTGGAGTTTGCCGCTTCCGGGTGGGGGTGGTGATGAGGGAGATGGCGGCGATTGCCCTTGGATCAAATTTGGAGTCTGAGTTCGGGGACCGGGAGGCCAATCTTCGGGAGGCCGTGCGGCGGATTGGCGCGCTGGGTGAGGTGCGGAAGGTTTCGTCGTTTTATGACACGGAGCCGGTGGGCTATGTGGAGCAGCCGCGTTTTTTGAATGGGGCGCTTTTGCTCGAGACGGATTTGGAACCAAGAACGCTGATGCGGGAGTTGCTCAGAGTGGAGCGGGCGATGGGGCGAGAGCGTGAGGGTGCGATTGCGAAGGGACCGCGGGTGATCGATCTTGATCTGCTTCTGTATGGGGATTGGGTGCTGTGGGCGGAGGAGCTGGTACTGCCACATCCGCGAATGGAAGAGCGCCGGTTTGTGCTAGAGCCGTTGGCGGAGATTGCGCCGGAGTGGATGCATCCGGTGCTTGGGGTGACGGTGCGGGAGCTGCTGGCTGGGTTGGGCTGCGATTCTTGATTCATCGATCTTGCGGCGGAGTTGCAGCAGATTAGCGAAGAGAAAATGGGCGACGGCGAGACGTCGGAGATGGGGAAGCCGCAGAGGAATATCGCTTATGCATTCTTGGCGTGTAATTGCTTTGTTCTTGCTGGCGCATGGGACAGGGATTGTCGTGGCTCAGGCTCCAGCGACGTCGCCCGCGACACTGAATGTGACGACGCAGCTTGTGGTTCTGGATGCGACGGTTCTCGACAAGGTCGGGCACGTGGTTACACAAGCGCTGACCCGCGATGACTTTCAGATTGAAGAGAACAAGAAACCTCACGAGATTTATTCTTTCGAGTCGGCATCGGAGCATAGTGTTGGTGCGGAAAGCGGGGACTCGGAGAAGTCGCCGAAGCTGATCTTCGTGCTGGATGAGTTGAACTATGCCTACGATGGGCAGCACAGCCCATCCGAGAACGTTATGGAACAGTTCAATCAGTACACCTATGTGAGGAAGGGCCTGCTGGCTTTCCTGCAGGCTCAACCTGAGACGCTGCTGGAGCCGACCGAGGTCCCGGCGCTGACTCATCACGGATATCGCATTCTGGTGCAACCGACACGCGATCGCGCTGTGATGCTCGAGCGGGTGGGGAGGCACGACGCTGGTTTGGGCTCACCCTATCGCGATTTTATCGAAGAGACGGGTGGGATGGGGGGTGGCGCTCGAGATTTGACGTTAACGAAAGACTCGCTGCAGGCTATGTGGTCGCTGGCGCTGCAACAGCGGAGCCTGCCGGGGCGCAAGCTGGTGATCTGGCTCGGCCGCGGGGGTCCGACGCTGCGGTTTCTGGTGCGACGTCATGAAGACTTGTTGAAGCCGCAGGTGGAGCGGTCGCCTCCCGTGCAGCAGTATCAGCGAGAGATTACCGATTTGCTGGTGGATGCAAGGATCACGCTGGATTTAATCGGACCGGGAGGAGGCGGTGCGCCCATAAATCCTATTGCGGTTTCGCAGCAGGTGGATAGCTACCGCTTTGAAAGCGATTTTGGTTTTTCGGGATATATTTCCGCGACCGGCGGGCAGAGGAAGAATGGCAATGATGTTCGGGGTGAGATACAAGCATCGGTAGAGTACGGGACCATGTACTACACGATGAGCTACCGGCCAATGAATCACGATTTCAATGGCGAGTTTAGGCGGATTCGCGTGACGGTAAAGGGACATCCGGAATGGACGGTCCTCACGAAGGCCGGCTACTATGCGATGCGGTACTGAGGGGAGAAGGACCTGGAACATCAAGTGGTGGCTGATCTTGGCGTCGTAACCTTCGAGGCGATGCCCTTCAGCGCAATTGGCGCGACGTTGACGAAGATTGATCGTATCAAGGGGACGGACAAGGCGCGCTTTGCTTTTCAATTGGACTCGGACGATCTGCAGTGGCACACGGACTCGATTGCGCAGGTGCGACAGGCGGATATTGCAGTATCGGGTGCGGCACTGGGATCTGTGTTTGAGAAGAATGCACTTGCGTCGGATGCCGGGATTTGGAAGCTGACTGTGCCGCTGGCCGCCGGAAAAGGCGCCGATTCATTCGGTAGTGTCGGCTACAGTCCGCGTCCCGCCGAAGACTCAACGGATGCGCTTCGCCGTGCGTGATCTTGCGAACGGCCGTATGGGAACGGTTGATCTGAACCCGGCAGCGGTGGCGACCGCGCCTGAGATAGATCCTCCGGCACCGGCGCTGCAACCTAGGCGACCTCCGCAGATGCGATAGTCCACCAAGGTGGGTTGAGCGCTTTCGGCCTGACAGGTCTTCTGGTTTACTGCTCGGGAGCCAACACGCAGAGCTTTTCAGATGCGGTTGAAGTCTCAATTCTGTGCATTTCTCTCTTTTGTCTGAGTCGATTTTGCGTCAACATGAGTTAGGCCGAGGTCTATTTCCGCTTTGGGGTCGGACGCCATGGAGACTTTTGTTAGAGACATGCGCTATGCGCTGAGGCAGTTGGGTAAGGCGCCGGGATTCGCGATCGCGGCAGTGCTGACTCTCGCTCTGGGTATAGGGCCCAATGCGGCGATCTTCAGCGCGGTGTATACGCTGCTGCTGCAATCGTTGCCGTTTCAGAGTGCGGATCGGATTGTCGGGATCTATGAGACGCACCCGCAGGTGGCGGGCGGGACGGAGGCTACGTTTCCGGACTATCTGGACTGGCGGACGCAGCAGAAGAGCTTCGAACAGATTGCGGCTTACTCGACGCTCTCGCCGGAGACGATGTCGCTGGTTGTCGATGGACGCGCGGAGCAGGTGCACAAGGTGCTGGCGTCAGGTAATTTCTTTTCGTTGCTGGGAGCGGCGCCGCAGATTGGGCGCACCTTTGTGGAGCAGGACGATTCTGCAGGGAACAATCATGTTGCGGTGCTGAGCTCGGAGGCGTGGCAACGATATTTTCGCCGCGACCCGGGTGTGCTGGGACGAACTGTCGATTTGAATGGCGACACGTATACCGTCGTCGGAGTACTTGCGCCGGGTGCGACTTATCCGGCGGAGGGAGAGGTGTGGTTGCCGCTTTCGTTGCTGAGCAAGCCGGAGCAGGCGTCTCGGGTGTGGCACACAGTTAATGTTCTGGGGCGGCTTCGCCCTGGGGTTTCGCTGGCGGAGGCGCGGGCAGATATCCAGACGGTGGCGGCGCGACTTGCAAAGAGCTATCCGGCCACAAATGGGACGATTGGCGTCGAGCTGCATCCGTTGCGCGATCAGCTTGTCGGGTCGCTTCGTCCGGCGATGCTGAACCTGATGGGCGCGGTGGTGCTGGTGTTGTTGATTGCGTGTGCGAATGTAGCGAACCTATTGTTGGTGCGGGCGATGACGAATCGCCGTGAGGTCGCGGTTCGGCAGGCGCTTGGAGCGAGCGGGCGCAGGTTGTTTGGAGAGTCTCTTGCGATGACGCTGATTCTTTGTCTGCTTGGAGGTGCTCTGGGGACTGTGTTTGCAGCGGTGACGCTGCCGCTGCTGCGCGTGGCGCTCTCGCACACGGCGGGCGTGGACCACGCGTTGATTCAGTCGATTCGATTGAGCACGCCGGTCTTGTTGGTGACGTTTGGCGTGTGTATGCTGACGGCGATTGTCTTCGGCCTGCTGCCTGCGATGAAGAGGCCGCGAGAGCTGGTGACTGCGCTTCGACCGGGAGATCGAAGCAGTACGGGCGTGCAGAGCAAGAGCCTGCTGATCGGTGCAGAGATTGCAATTGCTGCGGCGGTGCTGTTTACCGGCGCGCTGCTGCTGCGCAGCTTCCAGAGGCTTGCAGCGGTCGATCCTGGTTTTCGGACGGATCATCTGTTGAGTTTCGAGATGACTCTTCCGGGGCCGCGATATCAGGATGGAGCGCCGGAGACGAACCGATTCTACGAACAACTGCTGGAGAAGGTTGGACACGCGCCGGGGGTGGTGTCGGTTGCGAGCACGACGCAGCTCCCGCTGAATAGTTCGCGGTCCATGACGCGATTTTTGATCGCCGGAGCGCCGCGGCCGGCGCCTGGAACATTTCCCATGACGCAGTTTCGGTCGGTCAGTCCGGGGTTCTTCCATACGATGGGGCTTGGGCTGAAGCAGGGAAGAATCTTCGAGCAGAAGGACATTGAGGGCAACACAGGCTTCTTTGTTGTGAACCAGGCGTTTGCGGACCACTATCTGGCTGGCAAAAACCCGGTGGACACTAGCCTTCTTCTGGGTGTGATGAGTCCGCAGCCGACGAAGATCCCGATCTATGGGGTTGTGGCGAATGCCCGCGAGCTAGGTGTTACGACGGAGACGCAGCCGGTGATTTATCTGCCGGGGTTTGGGCTCCACGCGGTGCTGCTGGTGCGCACAAATATCGATCCGCAAGGTGTGATAACGGCTGTGCGTGCGGCGGTGAGGGAGATTGATCCGCGCCAGCCGATCTATCACGTGCAGACGATGGATGAGGTGCTGTCCGACTCGGTTGCGCGGCAGAGGGTGACGACGATTCTATTCGACATCTTTGCGTTGCTGGCGCTGATGCTGGCTGGTGTCGGGATGTATGGAGTGCTGGCGTATTCGATTGCCCAGCGTACGAGGGAGATCGGTCTTCGGATCGCAGTGGGGGCGACGAGGGGAGATGTTGTGCGATTGGTGCTTCACCAGGCGGCGTGGCCTGCGGTGTTGGGGCTGCTTGCGGGTGGTGGTGTCGCGTTTGCTGTGGCTCGAGTGTTGGGTAGTGTGCTGTTCGGGACAAGTAGCGTCGATGCGGTTTCGATTGCGATTACGGTCGGGGGAGTTCTTTTGATATCAGTTGCGGCTGCGATACCTCCGGCGCGTCGTGCTGCCTTGGTGGATCCGATGGAGGCTCTTCGAGCGGAGTGAGAAGCTCTTGAGCAAGCAGCGATGGCGGGTGCATCGGTGATGGTTGCGAGAGACCCTGCAGCACAAATTGCTTGCGCCCTAATGGGGCTTCTGCTTTGCTGCTGCGGGAGCCAACATGCAGAGCTTTGAGCGGTATCTGGTTCGGTGCGTGGTGTGGGACTGATTGATGAGGCTGCTGAGTCGGCGATTCGCGCGTATGAGAGTGCGGAGGTGCAGCCGAGTGGGCAACGATGGCAGGTGATTCTGGCGCTTGTTCTGGGTGGGATTCTGCTGGGTGCGGGGGTTCTGCTCTTTGTTGCGGCGAACTGGGATGATGTGTCACCGGGTTGGCGGCTGAGGCCGGAGTTGCCGCAGGGCTGACGCAGTGGGGGAATCAGTCCTGTGATAGAGCTGTGCTCTCGGACCCTGCGGACTACTTTATCGGAGATCGGGCGAAGGGGCCGTTTTCCACTGAAGGCGAAGGAGGAGTTGTGGGTGGAGGTGACGGTGCCTCCGACTGGGCCTCCGCGGCCGATTCAGCTGGCGATTTCGAGTGATGCGGGGTTCAAGCCTTTGGTTATTCGATAGAGCGTGGCTGGGTGTGATCTCCGGCAACAGCTATTAGTTTGCTCCGTCTGCTTTTGCGAACCTGACGGTGTATTCTCCGACTCGTTTTCCCTGCGTGAGGCCGACTACGATGTCTGCGCGATAGTGAATGCCGCCGTAGAGTCTCGACATGGCGGCTTCCTGTGCTTGCGCGTTGAAGTAGGTTGCGCCGTCTGGGAAGAGATAGGACAGGACGTCGGCTGCGGCGGCGGAGAAGTCAGAGTGACCGGAGACGTAGGAGGGGAAGTTGGGAAGTCCGGTCTGGGTCTTGATCTCTGGATCGAGTTGCGACGGACGCGGGTTGAAGTAGAAGTACTTCGTGTCCCAGCAGGCGACACCGGCGTCGTGGAGCGCCATGTTGATCAGAGCGTAGACGCGGGCGGCCCGTACTTCGCTGTAGCTGGCGGCGCTGACGTAGGGTGCGGCGATTGAGTCCCAGTGGCCTGGAGGAGTTGGCGTGCTGACGCCGTCGGCCCATTTGTAGACGGTTGCGAGCTGGTCGCGTGAGAGGTTGTTGACTGTGCTTTTTACCTCGGCCGTCTCGGTCTTCATTTGAGCCGATGAGGTGGATGGAGGCGGCGCGGCCCGCTCGTTCACGATGTCGGCTGTGGTCATCATCCATGGCTTGACCTGACCGAAGAGGGGAAGCATGGGCGGGCGCGGGGGGCCGTCCTGGCTTATCCAGGCGACTTCTCCGCGTGCTTTTGTGGTGTCGACGAGCGACTGCCAGATTGCGGGAGTGCCGCCAGCGGCCTTCATGCCATCGTTGGCGGCGCGGGCCGCGATGATGGCGGCGACTGTATTGCCCAAAGCTACTCCGGCGGCGATGTCGCTGGGGGAGGCCCGGCCGGAGAGGAGGGCGGCTTGTTGCTGTTCGGCTGCCTTGGCGTTGATCTCGTCGACGGACGTGGGAAAGAGGAGAGTCAGCAAGGCTGCGTTGACCGTTGCTTCGACGGCGTCTTCAGAGGGATACGACGGCAGGCCTGTGGCCGGCATGAGCGATTTAACGCTGGAGTCGACTTTGAAGGGCGATTGGCGATTGTAGAGAAACTTGTAGTACCAGGCGGCCTTGAGCGCTTCGAACTGCGCGACGGCGACGTTGCTGTAGGCACGCGCGGCGTAGGGCGGATTGCTGAACGGGTATTGCGGGTTAGCGAAGGGGTTCGCGGGATTTGGGACGGGGTAGCTACCGTCGGGATTGGGTGAGGGCGGGAGGTCTGAGCGTGCGACGAGTTCGCGCATGATTTCGTTCCAGCGCAGGACTCCGCCGCTGCTCCAATAGGTGATGGCGGTCTTTTGCGCATCGGTGAGGTTGGCTTGCGCGGACTTGATGGTGGCGAGCTCCGATTGATAGCTGGGATCGCCGGTCGGCGCCGGCACGGGTACGGGGACCTGCGTGGGACCGGTGAGGACGATCATCTTCCATGAGCCTGCGCTGGCGTCGGTGTTTGCCGGCGTGAGCGCGGGTAAGACTTCGGTTGAGCGAATGTCTTTGCTACAGCTGGAGCCGGCCAACGCGATCACCAAGAGGACTGCGGCGGAGAAGGATCTGCGGACGAGGCTGGGTTTTGAGGTCATGGAGTTGCTCGCTTTTCGAAGGAGAGGGTGTACATGAGACCGGTGGTGATGGTGTTGGACTGTCCGACGTTGCGACCCTTAAAGGTATTGGAGTACAGGAACCAGTACTGGAGGTTCTTCAGCTTCGGGACGGGGATCTTGAATGTTGCGCCGGCTTTGGAGTAGTTGACGCGGTTGGAGACGAAGGGCGTGTCCTGAGGGCGGATGTCTCCACCTCCGCGTGTTTGCTGCTGGGAGAAATTGCCTGTGATCTCGAGATTGTTTTTGCGGTAGCCGACACTTGTGGCGTAGTTGAACTGGTTGGGCATCGCAACTTCATTGCTGAGGTAGAGCTGATTGTTGGTGAAGTAGAAGGGCCGGTCGAGCGTCACGTTGCCGCGAAAGGTGTAAGCGGCGGTGCCGTTGACATACAGGCCGCGCTGGTCGAGATAGTTCAACGTGCCACGTCCTGAGATGGTCTTGCTGTTGGCGCCGAGCGATAGGGGCTGCAGGTCTGGCGTGTAGTCGGTCATGGGAATGGTGCCGTAGAGAACGCCGATTGCCCGCAGCGCGCCATGGTTTCCGAGGGGAAGGCTGATGGCCTTGAATTTTGCGGCGAGCGCGAGGTCTTGAAATCCGGCTTGTCCGTGGAGTACGCCCTTGCTTGCGTTGGTCCAGATGTAGGGCACATTCACGATGGCATCGAACCAGCTGGTCACGCCGTAGTTGGCTGCCATGGTGAGAGATTGTGTTGTGACGGTGCCGATGTTTCCGTTGACGCGCTCGAGAGATCCCTCCCAGTATTGGTCCCAACTGTCGTGGCTGTAGAGGGCGCCGGCGCAGAGGGTTTTGTCGGCGAGCATGATGCCGTCGTCGATGGTTTGAGCGTGAATTGATTGGCAGAGCGGGAGGAGAAAAGCAAAACAGATTGAAGGGAGGATTTTTCTATGGCGTTTGTGCGTGCTTCTGGTGGCGAGGAAAATCATGGTCTTTTCTCTCCGTGTCTGTGGAGGGTGCGGAGACGGAACCATGCGAACTCCTGAGCTTCGGAGTTGTTGCGTCACAGGTTCTGGCTTCCTGACTATCTGGCTTCCAAAAAAAATCAGTTGATTGGTCTCGAGGAGTGTACGTGCGCGGTTACAGTCTGTCGTGAGCACAAAGGATGGCTTTTGGGTCAACCATTTGGGGGAGGAGTTTGTCTCCGATGATTATTCAGTGGGGAGTGGCTGATCGCAGTCTTTCGCTCGTTGGAGGAGAAGGTCGCGTTCGCGGGTGTTGCGAGTCAGGGTGGCGGCGCGGGTGAATTCGAGGCGGGCTTCGTTGTGGCGGTTGAGTTTGGTGAGGAGATCGCCGCGTACGCTGGGTAGGAGGTGGTAGTTCTTCAGGGATGGCTCGTTGGTTAGGGTGTCGACTATGTCGAGACCGGCTTGTGGGCCTTGGGCCATGGAGATTGCTACGGCTCGGTTGAGTTCGATGATGGGTGAGGGTGTGCGCCGTGTGAGAGTTTCGTAGAGGGTGGCGATGCGTGACCAGTCGGTGGCTTCTGGAGTGACGGCTCGGGCGTGGCAGGCGGCTATGGCTGCTTGCAGGGTGTAGGAGCCGGGGTTTCGATGTTGATTGTCGCTTAGTTGCTCGGCGTGTTGTAGTGCGGCCAGGCCGCGGTGGATGAGGAGTTGGTCCCAGTGGGCTCGGTTTTGATCGAGGAGGAGGATGGGTTCGCCGGTGGGAGTGGTGCGGGCTTTGGAGCGTGAGGCCTGGATCTCCATGAGGGCGACGAGGCCGTGGACTTCGGGTTCGTTGGGAACGAGGTTGGCGAGGATACGGCCCAGGCGGAGGGCTTCTTCGCAGAGGGTGGGGCGGAGCCAGTCTTCGCCGGCGGTGGCGGAGTAGCCTTCGTTGAAGATGAGGTAGATGACTTTGAGGACGGAGGAGAGGCGGGCTCCGAGTTCAGGGCCGCGGGGGACTTCGAAGGGGACGCGGGATTCGGTGAGGGTGCGTTTGGCGCGCACGATGCGCTGGGCAATGGTGGGTTCGGGGACGAGGAAGGCGCGGGCGATCTCGTCGGTGGTGAGGCCGCCGAGCATGCGGAGGGTGAGGGCGAGCTGGGCTTCGAGGGAGAGGACTGGGTGGCAGGAGATGAAGACGAGACGGAGGAGGTCGTCGCCGACGTTGTCGTCGATTGCGGTGACGTAGTCGGGCACGGCCTGCTCCTTTTCTGCGATCTCGGGGGCGAGTTGCGCAAGCTTTTGTTCGAGGCGGGTGTTGCGGCGGAGATGGTCGATGGCACGGTGCTTCGCGGCGGTCATGAGCCAGGCGCCGGGGTTGTCGGGGATACCGGACTGGGGCCACTGCTCGAGTGCGGCGACGAGGGCGTCCTGGGCGAGGTCTTCGGCGCGGGCGATGTCGCGGACGAGGCGAGTGAGGCCGGCGATGAGGCGTGGAGATTCGATTCTCCAGACGGCTTCGATGGTGCGGTGTGTGGCGTGATGTGGATCGGTAGCGGACACTGCTACCGATCACACCAGCTTCAATCCGTGGATGCAAGAGCGGTTATTGGTTGGCGGTCTGATTTGGCAGCTCAGCGCGTTTCGCTACTTTGTGCTGGATCTGCTCTTCGGACAGGACCGGGGCGAAGTCTTCCATCTCAAAGATCTGGCGGATTTCGACTTCGCCTTCGCCGGTGGGGCTGCAGTTGGGGCCACGCTTGACCCACTCGATGGCCTCTTCGAGGGAGTTGACCTGCAGGATCTGGAAGCCGGCGATGAGCTCCTTGGCCTCGGTGAAGGGGCCGTCGATGACGGTACGAGACTTGCCGGAGAATTTGACGCGTGCGCCTTTGGAGCTGGGATGGAGGCCATCGAGGGAGAGCAGGACGCCAGCCTTCATGAGCTCTTCGTTGTACTTGCCCATCTCGAGCAACAGCTGCGGATCGGGGAGGGCGCCTTCTTTTTCTGTCTCTGGGGTTGCTTTGCCGATGATCATGAATCGCATTTTTTTTGGTCCTTTCGGGTTAGAGGTTCAGTGGCGGCAATATACGGCGGCTATTTTGCGGGCTGTTCGTAGAGTTGGCGGATTTCGGTTTCGCCGTCGCCGGCGATGTTGAGGAAGTCCTTGGTGATTCGGATGGCGTCTTCTTTGGACTTTGCGTTGATGATGGCGAAGCCGCCGACGATTTCTTTGGCTTCGGTGAAGGGGCCGTCGATGACTTTGAATTGTCCGTTCGTCTTGCGGACGCGTGCGCCCAGAGAACTGGAGAGGCAGCCTTCGGTGGCGAGGAGTGTGCCTTCCTTGAAGGATTGTTCGATGTACTTTCCCATTTTTTCCATTTCTTCCTCGGTGGGAGGGCCGCCCTCGGCTTTGGCAGGTTTGTAGATGCATAGGTAGCGCATGATGATTTCTCCTTTTGATTTGTGGGAGCCGGTTTCTGTGCGGTTTCGGCCGGACTAAATTTTCTGCTCTATGGATGCGTCGAATGATCTTTGGCCGAATCGACATGACAGCAAAACTTTTTGCGAATTTTTGATTATTTTTTTGTGCTGATCTGATTGCGGAGCCGCTCTTCCCGCTCTTTGATCTCAGGAGTCATCTGGGCGCCGAAGTCTTCGGCTTCAAAGATCTGGCGGATTTCGACTTCGGCACCGGGGCCGAAGGGGCTGCGCTTGAGCCATTCGACGGCCTCTTCCATGGAGCGGACCTGCCAGAGCCAGAAGCCAGCGACCAGCTCTTTGGTTTCGGAGAAGGGGCCGTCGGTGATGGTGGGTTTGGATCCGGTGAAGGTGATGCGCTTACCTTTGGAACTGGGCTGGAGGCCTTCGCCGGCCAGCATAACGCCTGCTTTCACCAGCTCTTCGTTGAACTTGCCCATGTTGGTGAGGAGTTCGGTGCTGGGGAGGACGCCTGCCTCAGAATCCTTGCTTGCTTTGACGAGTACCATGCAACGCATTGTTGTTTCTCCTTTTAGCTTCGGTTGGAGCCGGATTCTGGTTGGTGGTCCGTGCTCTCTACTTCTAACGTCGAACCGGGGTCGACAGAATCGACATGCTTTTCCGGATTTTTTTGCGGCTCCCATTTTCGCCTACTGGAACCGTGCGGTCGGTGGATCATTTTCTTTGGATGCGAACCGGCGCGTACCCCTTTCACGGGAAAGACAGGTACACTCGATGCATCGCCGTGAGTGGTTGCGGGTCGCGGGAAATTTTTCTGGATGGAGTAAGACTATGTCTACGAATGTTTCGGGGAATGCTGGTTTCTGGAGCCGTTTCGAGGAGCGCGTTGCGCCGTACAACCTGTTGCAGCACCCTTTCTATCAGGCGTGGTCGAAGGGTGAGCTGGCGCGCGAGGATCTGCGTGAGTATGCCGCGGAGTACTGGCATCATGTGTCGGCGTTTCCGACTTATCTGAGTGCGTTGCATTCGCGGTTGCCGGATGGAGAGATGCGGCGTGAGGTTCTGCGCAATCTGACAGAGGAAGAGGGTGTGGATGCTGCGACGGCGCGTCCGCATAGCGATCTTTGGATGGACTTCGCGGCCGGCATGGGTGCGTCGCGGGATGAGGTTAAAAGACGTGCGGTGCAACCAGAGATGACGGCGCTGGTTTCTACGTTTCGCGAGTTGATGCAAGAGGAGAAGGCCTCGTCGGCGATGGCGGCGTTGTATGCCTATGAGTCGAAGGTGCCGGCGATCGCTACGAGCAAAGCTGACGGTCTGGCCGCGCACTACGGGACGGAAGGCGTTGCGGCGAGGTACTTCACACTGCATCAGACGGCGGATGTTGCTCATGCGAGCGTCTGGCGGGAGCTGATTGATAAGCAGCTGGGTGGCGGTTCGGCCGAAGATGAAGAAGCGGCGCTGAATGCGGGAGAGCGTGCGGCGAAGGCTCTGTGGGTTGCTCTGGATGGTGTGGAGCGGCAGCGGTTGTCGGTAGCGAATTGAAGCGGCGGCGAGTCGCGTGCTGACTGTGCGCTCAGAATGACAACTCGAAAATGAGTAGCTTAGAAAGGGCTGGGCGAAGGTCGCCTGGCCTTTTTCTTTGCGCGTTACGTACGCACCGGAGGATTTCTGGCGGGTTGCTGGCGCCACTGAGTGACTTGTTGAAGTGCCTGAGCGAGAGTGGTGACGATGAGAGTTGGCCTGCCGTTGCCGAAGCGCTCGATGGTGAGGTCGGGGGTCTGGTCGGGATCTTCGGGGGTGTTCCACAGGCCGATGACGATGCGGTTGTGGGGCAGGTGCAGGCGGACGCGCTGGCAGATGGAGCGGGCCTGGGAGAAGGCGAAGGGAGGGAGAGCCGAGATGAAGACAACGGTGTTGGGTTCGTTGGCGAGCGATTCGAGGATCTCGGTTGAGACCGAGGCTGCGGAGAGATGGAGGGTCTGGTGGGAGGCTTGTTCCATGACCTGTACGAGCATGTGTGTGGTGAGCTCGTCGGCCTGATCGCTGGCGGAGATGCAGACGACGGCGAAATCGCTTTGCCTGGAGTAGTTTTTGACAGGGGTGTTTGGGGTCGTGCTGCCAGGGATCTCTTTCTGACGGTAGTCGGTTAGTTCGGCGACGAGTTCGCCGATGCTGAGGAAGAAGAAGTTGGAGCGGACCTCGTCGAGGATTCCCTGGTGACGGTCCTGTTCTACAAGGGTCAAGGCGGGGATGAGGACGGAGTCGTAGAGTTGGACGAGGGGCTTGCCTTCGAGAAAGCGGTTGGCGACGGCGTGGGCTTCCTGCTGATCCATGGCGAGGAGGCGCTCGTAGAAGAGGGCCTCGGCGGAGAGTTCGGCGTCGGTGCCGAGGAGCGTGTGGAGGAAAGACATCTGGGGCACGTAGCGGCCGAGGACGACCATGCAGACGGTGAGCGGAGTGGAGAGGATGAGGCCAGGCCATCCCCAGAGAAGCGCCCAGAAGATTGCCATGGCGAGCAGAGCGAGAGACGAGATACCGGTGCGCGAGCTGAACAGCCAGGGTTCGACGAAGTTGGTGGCGGTGAGTTCCAACATGAGGAAGAGGCCGATGACCAGGAGCGGCGGACCCCAGGAGGAGAAGATGGCGAGGGAGACGACTAAAGGCAGAATGACTCCGGTGGCGGTGCCCACGTAAGGAACGATGCGCAGAAGTCCGGCGATGACACCCCAGAGAGTGGCGTTAGGTACGCCGATGAGGAAGAGGCCGCAGCCGAAGAGGATGCCATAGGCTGCATTGACGGCTGCCTGGAAGAGAAGGTATTGGCTAATACGGGTGGCGGCGTCCTGCAGGGCCTGGGTCATGAGGCTGATGCGACCTATGCCGGCGAGGAGAAGAATGCGATGACGGAGGTCTTCGCGTTTCATCAGGAGATAAATGGTGAAGACGATGACGACACCGAAGGTTCCGATGGGCCGGAGAAAACGCATGAGGAGCTCGGTGGTGGATTCGAGTTGTGAGCGATCGGGATCGATGACTCGGACTGGCTGGATCTGGGTTGGGGGCTGTTGAGGGTTGGAGACGGCGTTGCCGGCGCTGGTGACAAGGTCTCCACTGATGTCCTGGACTGCGGTGAAGGCTTTTTCGAGGGACTGCTCGGCGGGGGAGTGGACGGAGGCTATTTTTTGCTGGATGCTGAGCCGGTACTCGGGAAGGCTTTGAGCGACGTTGAGGAGCTGCCGGGCGACGACGTATCCAACACCGAAAAGGATGGTCAAGGCGACGATGCCGGTGATTGCGACAGCGACGATGCGAGGGACGCGGCGGGACTCAAGGCGGCTGACGGCGGGAGCCAATAGAAAAGCGAGAGTCAGTGCAAAGGCGAAGGGTACGAGAAGGTCGCGAGCGAAGAAGAGGATGAGGACGGTGACCGCGAGCACGAGAAATGGTCCAACCCTGGAAAACTCGGTGCTTCGAGCGTGGGACATGCAACCTCGCGGAGACTGATGGATGGAGTGGCTTGTTCGGGCAAGAATACATCAAGGGCACTTATGGTGGTCCAGCCGGCTGCGCTGCGGCGGCGAGGGCATCGGCGACGAAGGTGCTTGAACCTTAGAAGAATGACAGCGACGGCGTAGGCTATAGGCCAATGCTTTTTGCTGGAGGATTCAATGGGCCTGACTTTACTGCCGGGAGCCGACGAGAGATTCGCTCTTGGCCAACAGCGGCGCAAGCAGATGCGACGCCCGGAACATGCGATATGGAAGCCGAAGTATCGGCGGGAAAGTCCGCTGAAGCTGCTGGAGGCTTCGACGCAAGGGCGAGTGCCGGCGTTGGTGGCGCTGAAGGACCAGTTGATGGCGGCGACGCCGTTCGCGTACTTTCGCGGGGCGGTTCCGGTGATGGCGTATGACCTTTCGCTTACGGCGAATACGGGGATCTTCAATCAGCTGTGCGGCGATGCGCATGTGAGGAACCTCGGCGCGTTCGCGGCTCCGGATGGACGGCTCATGTTCGACATCAACGACTTTGACGAGACGATCGTTGGGCCGTTTGAGTGGGATGTGAAGCGTATGGCGACGAGCCTGGTGCTTGCGGGACGCGCGGCGGGTGCGAAGAACCTGCATTGCCGTGAGGCTGCGGCGGTTTTTCTGGAGCGCTACCGCACGACGATGGCGGCCTTTGCGCGGATGCCTGTGCTCGAGGTGGCGAGGTTTCAGGTGCATCGGTTGCAGAACGTGACCTCGGTGGCAGGGATCCTGATGATGGCGGAGCGGGCGACACCAATGCATACGTTGCAGACGCTGACGGAGGTGGAGGGAGAGGCTGCAGTCGCGAAGAAGGATGGCTCGAAGAAGGCGACGAGGGCGAAGCGAGAGATTCAGCAGAGGCCATCGCGGGTTTTTAGGACGATGCAGCCGATACTGACGCGGGTGACGGGCGAGATGGCGGAGAAGGTGGTTGATTCGTTGGAGAGGTATACGGACAGTCTCCTGCCGGAGCGAAGACACTTTCTGGCGCAGTACCGGCCGGTGGACGTTGCATTCAAGGTGGTGGGGACGGGGTCGGTTGGGTTGCGCGACTACGTCGTTTTCATGGAAGGCAACGGGGCGAAGGATCCGCTGTTTCTGCAGGTCAAGGAAGAGGTCGCCTCAGGATATGCGCCTTATCTTGGGGCGAAGGGTCGAGGCGCGAAGAGACATCAGGGGCGGCGGGTGGTGGAAGGCGAGCGTGCGATGCAGGTGCAGTCGGACCCGTTTCTGGGATGGACGACGATGGAGGGGCGAGACTATCTGGTGCGGCAGTTGAACGACCACAAGGCTTCGATTCAACTGGAGAATCTGAAGTCGGCGGCATTGCTGGAGTATGCGGCGGTGTGCGGCGAGATGTTGGCGCGTGGGCATGCGCGAGCGGGAGACTGTTCGATGATTGCGGGGTATCTTGGGACGTCGGCGCGGTTTGACGTGGCGGTGTGTGTGTTTGCGGAGAGCTATGCGAACCAGACAGAGCTGGACTGGAAGCAACTGGTAAAGTCGCTGAAGAAGACGGGGAAGAAGCCAGTGAGCTGAAGAGGGCGTCGACTAGGGACTTTCCCAGCGCGTCTTGAGGACACTGTTTCAATTGCTAGAACTAATACTCCACTGCCCCTAGCACTTTTGCTAACTGTGTTGTCACGGGGAATCGCCTAGTCTCAACTCAACAGCACCTTAAGGGGCAGCGTAACTGCCTACGTTATGGGATGTTATGGGGTCCTCGACTACCGATGAGGGCTTTAAGGGACGACAGTCGCTGAAGGCAGTTGTCTGGACCACGAACTAATTTTCACGATTTCAAAGACCAGAAACAGGTCTACCGCGACAGCTCTGAAAAGGAGAGCCAATGATTCGCCGAAAGCTATTGAACTTAGTGTCGGGAGTGATCTTGTTTGCCGGTGTTACCACGGCAGCATTTTCGCAGGAGGCCGACAAGGAAGACTTTGACAACTACCACCTGCGCATCGACACAGGCTGGTACTACTCGGCCCCCACCGGCAGCATCCGTGGCACGGCAGCAACGGACAATGTATCCATCGATTTCGAGAAGGACCTGGGGTTCAATAGCTACTCGACTTTTTCAGGCAAGGTGGACTGGAAGTTTACAAGGAAGAATCATCTCTACGTCACGATAATACCGTACAACTTCGAGCGTCAGACGGTGCTCAATCGGACGATTGTCTTTCAAGGGCAGACGTTCACGGCGGGACTAACGACCAGCAGTTCGCTCAATACTCTATTTGTTGCTCCGGGGTATCAGTACGACATTATCCGGCGCAAACGAGGTCATCTTGGCATTCAAGTGGCGATGGACTTGTTCAATACAACGGGCAAGATCAGTGCTGCGGCGCAGGTAACGGGGAATGGTGTGCACCATGATGCAGTGTCGGCGAGCGGATCGATTCTTGCGCCGATCCCCGTCGCGGGGCCCGAGTTTCGTTTTTACGTAACTGATTCGCCGAGGGTCTTTGTTCAAGGAAACGTGCTGGGTATGTATCTGTTCGGGTACGGAAACTTTGTGTCTACGAACGGCAACATCGGGGTCACGCTTTCGAAGCATTTTTCTGTGCTTGGCGGATACCAATTGGCATCGCACCTAGTCGTCAACGATACCCACGATCGAATCGGTCTCCGGTTTGTTCAGAGAGGCGCTGTCCTTGGGCTTGAAACTTCTTTCTGAGAATGTGATACCCGGCCTCAAATCCCATCGATTCGGAAACGCGTCTGCCTTTGCAGCGCTATTCCGAAGTGTAGGCCTGCTGCAGCTGTCGACTCGACAACAATCGCAGTTCCAACGTCGGGGCATGCATTCTTTGGATGCCCCGACGACTTTCGTGGTCAGACTAGATATCGCTGGAATTAATGTTCTGCGTGCATAGCACTTTTTTTCAACTACGCGGGCTGGGCGAAAAGCCTACGCTGACGGTTTGAGCTAGAAGTAATAGTCTGCGTCCTCTAGCACTTTTACTAACTGTGTTGGCTGGGCGAAAAGTCTAAGCTCACCATTGCGCATTAAGAAAGAATCCTCAGTCTGTTGACGATCTGCTGGCCCACCTTTGAGGTGTTCCGCAGATGGGAACGTTGTTGCCACATTCCCTTGGCATTCATTACGGAACCTTCAAGGAGAACAAATGAACGTGAGAGCAAACCTTCGTAAGTGGGCCCTGGGAACGATGGCAGCCTTGACTTTATTAATGGCGATTGGCGTGACTCAAGGTACAGCACAAACCAAGAAACCCAATATTCTCGTCATCATGGGTGACGACATCGGTATGTGGAACATTGGCGCGTACCACCGCGGCATGATGGCCGGCAGGACGCCGAACCTTGACAAGATGGCCAAGGAAGGCATGCTGTTCACCGATTACTACGCCGAGGCCAGTTGCACAGCAGGCCGCGCGAACTTCATCATGGGCGAACTGCCGATCCGCACGGGAATGACCACGGTCGGTCAAGCAGGGGCGAAGATTGGAATACCTGCCGAGGCGGTTACTACGGCCACAATTCTGAAGTCGATGGGCTACGCGACGGGCCAGTTCGGCAAGAATCACCTTGGCGACCTGAACGAATTCCTGCCCTGCGTTCACGGCTTCGACGAGTTCTTTGGCTATCTATATCACCTCGATGCCATGGAAGACCCCGCGCATCCCAACTATCCGCAGAACCTATTGAATCAGGTCGGCCCGCGCAATATGGTTCATTGCTGGTCTACCGATACGGATGACAAGACCGACATGCCGCGATGGGGACCGATCGGCAAACAAAAGATTGAGGACGCCGGCACGCTCTACCCCACGCGTATGGAGACGGTGGATGGTGAAATTCGCGATATGACTCTCAATTTCATCGACAAGGCCAAGAAGGACAACAAGCCCTTCTTCGTCTGGATGAACCCCACCCGCATGCACATTGTCACTCACCTCTCTCCGAAGTATGAGGCGCTGCGCAACTCAGAGAATGGATGGTCGGAAGAAGAAGCCGGCATGGCGCAACTCGACGACGACATCGGCTTGGTGATGCAGAAGCTGAAGGACATCGGCGAGGACGACAACACCATCGTTCTGTTCACCACCGACAACGGTACCGAAGTCTTCACGTGGCCGGATGGCGGTCAGACGCCCTTCGCTCAGTCGAAAGGAACGGTCCTCGAGGGCGGCTTCCGCGTTCCCGCGATCCTCCGCTGGCCCGGTCATGTGCCGGCGGACTCGGTGCAGAACGGAATCTTCTCCGGGATGGACTGGTTGCCTACCTTCGTCGCCGCGGCGGGCAATCCGAACATCACACAGGAACTGCTCGCAGGCAAAAAGATCGGTGACCGGACATACAAGAACCATCTTGATGGCTACAACCAGTTGGACGCCATCACCGGCAAAGGCCCCTCTGCCCGTCATGAAATCTTCTATCTCGGCGAGAGCACGGTGGGCGCGATCCGCATCGACGATTACAAGTACCGTTTCATCGACCAACCCCAGGGCTGGCTCGGTGAAAAGACCCATGTCGACGTGCCTTACCTCATCAACCTGCGTCTCGATCCATTCGAGCGCACCGGCTGGCCCAATGACGGGACAAAAGAAGGAGCCCAGCAATACTTCGATTGGTTCAAGTTCCAATTCTGGCGTTTCGTCTTCGTCCAGCAGATAGTGGCCAAAGAACTCCAGACTTTTATCGAATACCCACCGATGCAACGCGGCGCAAGCTTCAATCTCGAAGCAGTCAAAGCGGAGATGGCAACGAAAATGGCTCAGGCCGCTGCGGCAGCCAAAGGCCCCAGCAACTAAACGGAACGACCTTCAGGGCGGGCGGCTCGCAAGAATCGCCCGCCTTGAAATCGCGCGGGGGGGTGGGGCATCGGGAGAGCAACATCCCCCCTTCAAGCGATATTCACTTCTTCACGTGAATTGCGAGAAAAGGGGAAATGAATATGAAGAGTTCTAGGAGCCTACTCTGGAATCTAAGAGTGTCATGGGCACTCTTGGTGGTTCTGCTCGGAACGACATCCACGCGAGCCCAGGACCCTCTCCAATCCTGGAACGATGGACCCGCAAAGCAAGCAATCCTTGCCTTCGTAAAAGACACAACTGAAAAATCCAGCCCCAAGTATGTCGAGCCGGCGGACCGTATCGCGACGTTCGATCAGGACGGCACGCTTTGGACGGAACATCCCTTGTACGCGCAAGGTATGTTTGCGCTTACGCGCGTAGCAGAGTTGGCGCCGAAACATCCGGAGTGGAAACAGAAGGAGCCGTTCAAGTCGGTGCTTGCAGGCGACCATGCAGCCATGGGCAAGTTCACCGAAGGGGACTGGATGCAGATTGTTGCTGCGACGCATGCAGGTATGAGCACCGAAGCCTTTCAGGGGCTCGTGAAAGACTGGCTCGCCAAGGCCAAAGCCCCGCGCTTCGACCGGCCGTTTACCGATCTCATCTATCAGCCCATGCTGGAGGTGATGCAGTATCTGCGCGCCAACGGGTTCAGGACTTACATCGTCACCGGCGGCGGGCAGGAGTTTGTACGCGTCTACAGCGAACGAGTGTATGGTGTTCCGCCGGAACAGGTGGTGGGATCAAGCATTGTCACGACCTACGACAATAAGAGCGGCAAACCTGTACTCATGCGTGAGCCGAAGGTGTTCTTTATCGATGATGGTCCCGGCAAGGCGATCGGAATCAACTTGTTCATCGGCAAGCGGCCTTATGCAGCCTTTGGCAATACGGCAGGCGACGCCCAAATGCTGGAATGGACACAGGCAGGCGACGGAGCGCGGCTCGAGATGCTCGTGCTTCACGACGACGCGAAGCGCGAATACGCCTATGGCCCTGCCGTGAATCTTCCCGACACACATGTCGGCACATTCTCCGAGGCGCTCCTGACCGAAGCGACGAAGAATGCGTGGGTGGTGATCAGCATGAAGAATGACTGGAAGCGCATCTTCCCGTTTGACCAATAAACCGAACCGTTTACGAAAGGATGCGTGATGAATTTATTCCGTAGGATTTCTCTTTTGGCGTTTGCAGGTTCGCTGGCCCTGGCGTTGTGCATGCCTGCGATTGGTCAGCAGAAGCCGCAATGGTTGCCCGGCCAGGTAGGGCTCAATGCGGGAATCATGCCGTCCCCAGGATTTAGCTACGTCAACATAACTGCCAACTACAGTGCTGGTGCATTCAATGGGCCAAATGGCAGCGCTATCCCTGTCACGGGCAAATATGACATCTGGGCCGTTGAGAATTTCTTCTATTACGTACCGAACCTCAATGTTCTGCACGGAAACATAGGCATGTATTTGATACTTACACCCGCAACCGGCTCTCTCGCAGCAGATCTTGCGACCCAAAATCCGGGCATCCCCAATCTCAGCGCCGTCGGGGGTGGAGGTGGACTTTCCGATCTCTTTGTTACACCCATTGCTGTGGGCTGGCACCTGAAACGAGCGGACCTCCAGGTGCAGGAAGGAATGATGCTACCCACAGGGCGTTATGAACTCCGGGAGCTACGAATAACGTTGGGACCGGTTATTTCGGCAATCATCTGTTAACAGGGACGACCGTCTACATCACCAAGAACAAAGGGACCAGCGCGAACATCTTCACCGACTGGGAGGTTCACGGAGCCAGGGCGGGCACCGGCAGCACCAACAAGACGCCGGGTCAGGCCTTCAGTTTGGAGTGGGGCCTTGGGCAAGTTCTCCCGTTGAAAAAGAACTTCAGCCAGCTACTGCAGCTTGGCCTCGTCGGTTACGATCAGTGGCAAGTAACTGCAAACGGCGGCACCGTACCGATTGGTTCGACGAATCTGACGATCCCGGCCAGCACGCTCCCCTATTACTCGGTACACGCCATCGGCGGACAGGCTAACTACATTCTCCCCATGAAAAATTTGAACTTCTATGTGAAGGGCTACCACGAGTACACCGCCTACTCTCACTTTGTCGGAACCACCATTGTGTTCGGCGGAGTGTGGACGCTCCGAATTCCGAAGCCTGCACCACCTCCCAAGCCTTGAGTACCCTGGACTCACCGCTTAGAGGAGGATCTACGAAGTCGATATAAAGCGGCCGGTAGGGTCAGCGCATGTCTTCGGCCAAGTTAGACTGCCAGGACCGTTTGCGCGGGATCTATGCGTGCAGCTCACGCTACCTGCCAGCTCATTCAGACAGGTGAACGGAGACTTTTCTCGAGACTTGTTCGAATGCGGCTAGCCTTGAAACTCGTGTCGTTGATGGCGGTCGTGGCTTGTTCCGTTCACGGGCTCATTGCCCAGGACCTTGCGCCGCGTGCCTATGTCATCACTCCACTGCATTCCAATGCGGTCACGGTGACGTGGACCTTCTACGACGGCAGTATTAACTTCAACGGGGCCCTGCCTGTCGCGGACGCCACTGGAACGTATAGCGTACCGATCCTGAGCTACTACCACTCGTTCAACTTCTTTGGCCGCTCAGCCAACGTTGTCGCCACTTTGCCTTATGGAGTAGGAAATTTTCGAGGAACCGTCAACGGCGCCGGGGAGCACCTTTACCGTTCGGGTCTTGTGGATTCGGTCTTTCGCGTCTCCGTCAACCTGAAGGGTGCGCCGGCCATGCCGGTACAGGAGTTTGTGAAGTGGAAGCAGAAGATGCTGCTTGGCGCCAGCCTGAAGGTGATCGCTCCGACAGGGCAGTACGATCCGACGAAGCTGATCAACTGGGGCACGAACCGGTGGTCCTTCAAACCGGAGTTTGGCTATTCGCAGCGGTGGGGCAAGGTGGTGCTCGATGGCTACCTGGGCGTGTGGTTTTTCACGACGAATTCGGACTTCTGGTCGCGCAACATCTACTATGCGGGTACGAGGTCTCAATCGCAGGAGCCCATTGGCTCCCTGGAAGGACACCTTGGTTACGACTTCAAACCGCGTCTCTGGGCTTCGCTTGACGGCAACTTCTGGTTTGGTGGGAAGACCAAGGTGAATGGCGTTGAAAACCCACTCAGTGAGCAGCAAAACTCCCGTCTGGGCGGGACTGTTGGGATCCCCATAACCAAACATCAGTCTCTGAAGTTTGCTTACAGCAATGGAACCTACATCCGGTTTGGTGGCAACTATCAGAACGTCACGGCCGCATGGCAGTACTCCTGGTTTGGTAAGCCGAACTAGCTTGCGAAACCGCTGCGTTCAGACGGCTTGGGGTTGCCTTGCGGCGCGTTGGGCAAGGAGGAGAGAGACAAGCAGCATGGCCGCCGCGGTGAAGAAGGGTGAGCCCGGGATGTGGATGCCCGTGCTGATGGATTTGCTGAAGATGTAGGTGAAGAGGCCAGGGCCGACGAGGCCGGCGATTCCGCGGAGGCTGTTGATGGCTCCCTGGAGTTGGCCCTGCTCGGAGGGGCTTGTCAGGCGGGAGAGAAGACTCTGGGCGGCGGGCCATGTGAAGGACATCATGTTGAGGAACGGGATTCCAAGCCAGAAGAGCATGCCCGTCTTCGAGAGACCGAACATCGAGTAGCCGATGGCGCCTCCGATGAGGCCGATGGTCATGGCTCCGCGTTCGCCGAGTTTGGCGACGATGGGTTTGACGAGCAATGCGCCGTAGATTGCAGTGCAGACGCCGATGGTGGCGAGGGAGTAGCCCACGGTGCCGACGCTCCAGTGGTAGCGGTAACCGGCGTAGATGACGTAGACGTTCATGAGGGATTGCTGGGCGATGTAACCGAGAAGAAGGACGGTGGCGATGGTGATCATGCCGGCGTGGCGGCGGAAGAGCGAGACGGAGCCGACGGGGTTGGCGCGCGCCCAGGAGAAGGGGCTGCGGTTTTGTTGCGAGAGGGATTCGGGCAGGACGAAGAGGCCGTAGAGGCCGTTGATGAGGCTGAGGCCGCCGGCGACCCAGAAGGGCAGGCGCGGGTTGATGTTGCCGAGGAGTCCACCAACTGCGGGGCCGAGGACGAAGCCGATACCGAAGGCGGCGTTGAGCATGCCGAAGGCGGCGGCGCGGCGCTCGCGCGGGGTGACGTCGGCCATGTAGGCCATGGCGGTGGGGATGCTGGAGGAGGTGATGCCGGAGATGACGCGGCCGAGAAAGAGCCAGCTGAGCGCGGGGGCCCAGGCCATGAGGAGGTAGTCGAGACCGAGGCCGAAGTTGGAGAGCAGGACGACGGGGCGGCGGCCGAAGCGGTCGGAGAGCGAGCCGATGATCGGAGAGCAGAAGAACTGCATGACGGCGAAGACGGTTCCGAAGAGGCCGAGCATCTTTGCGGCAGAGGAGGTGTCGCCGTGGAGGAAGCCCTCGATGAGGCGAGGCAGGACGGGGGCGATCATGCCGAGGGCGAGCATGTCGAGGGTGACGGTGAAGAAGATAAAGGTAGCGGCGGCACGGCGGCCTTTGGGTGGATGAGGCGTAAGGGCGGTTTCGGGCGCAATGAGTTCGGGCTCGGTGAGGAGAGGGTTCGGTTCGGTGGCGGCCGGCTGGGGCTGATTTTCAGTCATATCTGACATCTTTCCAGCGGTTTCCAGGGCGATTGAGCGCCAGTTTACGCGAGTTTAATGGTGGATTCTTGGAGATTTCGGCGTTAATTTATGCCGCGTTGAGACCTGATGCGTCAGTGTGCGTCTGTACTAGAGGCCCTAGACGTTGGGTGGGATCTCTCGTAATCGTGTTTTACTTCAGATGCGGGCGAATCGCCATTCTCTCGATCGAGTGGCAGGAGCGTAAGTTGATGGGTGTTGGACGACGTGCAGTTGTGTTTCTGGGTCTGCTGGTCGCGGGTGCCGTGCAGGCGCAGAGTTCGGACGCTTCGCGAAAGATCGTAGAGACGATGTTGACGCATGAGGGGGACCCTGCGGAACATCGTCTTAAGTACATGTATCTCTCGGAGGAACGGTCCGATAGAACGGGTGGCCACGTGTGGAACGAGCGTGTGGTCGAGACTTCGATGGGAAAGGTACGACTCCTGCTTGCCGAGGATGGAAAGCCGTTGAGCGCAGAGCGGCAGGCAGCTGAGAAGGCCAGGTTGGCAGATATCGCGGCGCATCCCGACGCGTTTCAGCGACGCGAACAGGCGATGAAGAATGACGAAGAGCATGCCGAACAGATGCTGGCGCTGCTGCATAAGGCGTTTCTGTTTGACGAGCCGCGCGCGGAGGGTAGCGACGTGAGGATCGGCTTTCGGCCGGATCCAGCCTATCAACCGAAGACGATGGAAGAGAAGGTGCTGCATGCGATGTCGGGCGCGATTCTGGTGGATGACAAGACAAAGCAGCTTCACAGGATCGAAGGGAAGATTCCTACGGATGTGAGTCTGGGATACGGTCTGTTGGGAACGATTCATGCGGGCAGCAGCTTCAGTACGGAGCACGAGGCTCAGCCGGGCGGCGAGTGGAAGGACGCCATGGTAAACACCGCGATTCAGGGCAAGGCGATGCTATTTAAAGAGATCGGCAGGAACGAGCACGTTGTCCATAGCGAGTTCAAACGCATGTCCGACAACATCAGCGTGACAGAGGCTGTGGCATTGCTGGTGCAATAAATCTGTCTGCTAGACTGCCTTTCATGCGATATGACATCTTGTGCCGTGTTGGACTTTGTCTGGTGCCCCTGTGTGTTTTGACGACGTTTGGATTTGGCCAAAAGCGGGCGATGGTGCCGGACGATCTGGCGAAGCTGGTGAATGTAGGTGGGCCGCAGGTTTCGCCGGATGGCAAGTGGGTCGCGTATACGGCCTCGACGGTGGATGTTGGTGAGGACAAGAACGTCTCCGAGCTTTGGATGGTGAGCTGGGACGGCACACAGGATGTTCATCTGACGTATGGGCCGGAGGGTGCGGGTTCGCCGCGGTGGAGTCCGGATGGCAGGTGGCTTGCGTTTACTTCATCGCGGCCGGGCAAGGCGAAAGGGTCGCAGGTGTGGCTGCTGGATCGGCGTGGTGGCGAGGCAAATCAATTGACGGAGGTGAAGGAGGACCTGACGGACTATCGCTGGTCGCCTGACTCGAAGCAGTTGCTGCTGACGCTGAAGGCCAAGGAAGAGCCTGAGCCGGAGAAGGGGGCGAAGCCTGCGCCACCGAAGCCGATCGTGATTGATCGGTACCACTTCAAGCAGGATATTCAGGGGTATCTGTCGGACAAGCGTGATCATCTTTTTCTGTTTGATATTGCGACGAAGAAGCTGACGCGGCTGACGAATGAGGACAAGTACGACGAGCGGCAGGCTGAGTGGTCGCCGGATGGGAAGTGGATTGCGTTTGTGAGCAATCAGGAGGGGCCTGATCCGGACCGTTCCAATAATTCGGATGTGTTTGTCGTGGAGGCGAAGGGTGGAGCGGCTGCGAAGAAGCTGACCAGCTTCACGGGTGTGGATGGCGGGCCGCTGGCGTGGAGTCCGGATAGCACGACGATTGCGTACCGGCAGGGGATTTCGCCCAGGTACTCGATCTATGACATGCAGCGGCTGGCGGTGGTCGCCGGCTGCGGGTGGTGCGCCGGAGGTGTTGGCGGCAACGGCGGAGATGGGAACCGGGGCTCCAGTGTTTTCGGCGGATGGGAGGTCGCTGCTGACGACGATTGGGCAGGATCGCGTTGATTATGTGGCGGAGGTGCCGCTGAAGGGTAAGAGCGTGACACGACTAACTGCAGAGAGCGGTACGGCTGTGACGCTTTCTGCTGCAGGCGGGCATGTGGCAGTGGTGTGGACGACGGATGTCGTGGCTCCGGAGATCTATGCGCTTGACGGTAAGACTCTGCGCAAGCTGACCTCGCACAACGATGCGTTGATGGCGCAGTTGAATCTGGTTGCGGCGGAGGATTTGTCGGCGAAGGCGTCGGATGGCAGTGAGGTGCATAGTCTGCTGACGATGCCGGTGGGCTACACGGCTGGGACGAAGGCGCCGATGCTGCTGTGGATTCATGGTGGCCCGACCTCGCAGGATTCGCACCGTTTCGCGCCGGACCGGCAGTTGCTGGCGGCGCATGGGTTTGCGGTGCTGCAGGTGAACTATCGCGGGAGCACGGGACGTGGGCATGACTATAGTTATGCGATCAATGCGGACTGGGGCGATAAGGAGGTCAAGGATCTGCTGGGGGCGGTCGATGGCGCGGTGGCTACGGGGAAGATCGATGCGGACCGCATAGGAGTTGGCGGGTGGAGCTATGGCGGAATTCTGACGGACTATACGATTGCTTCGACAACGAGATTCAAGGCGGCTTCGAGTGGCGCTGGCACGGCGAACCTGCTCGGCATGTATGGGGTCGATCAGTACATTCTGCAATATGACAATGAGCTGCAGCCGCCGTGGAAAGATGTTGAGCCTTACTTGAAGATGTCGTATCCGTTTCTGCATGCGGACAAGATTAAGACGCCGACCTTATTTATGGGTGGAGAGAAGGACTTCAACGTGACGCTGGTTGGCGGGGAGCAGATGTATCAGGCGCTGAAGAGTGTGGGCACGCCCGCAGAGTTGGTGGTGTATCCCGGACAGTTTCATGGATTCACGCGGCCGAGTTTTATTAAGGACCGGTACCAGCGTTGGTTTGCCTGGTACGACAAATACCTGGGAATGCCTCCGGCGGCGAAGCCTGCCGCCGCGGCGAAGTCGTCAACGGACTAAGACTGCGGGATGATCAGGAACTTTTCCGATCCGCGAGCGTAGTTCGTGATGGACACGAATCCAATTCCAATATTGCAGGTGCGATGGGAGATCGACAGCCAACGGTACAACGGTCAGATTTGCGGAAGATTGTCTGGCTCTGCTTAGCCTTTGCTGCGCTGAAGGTTGTGATTCAGGTTGTGGGCAATGTTGCTTGCGCAGCGCGCGGGCTATGGGATATTCCGGGATGAGATGTACTACCTGATGTGCGGCCGACGGCTGGCGTTTGGGTACGTGGATCAGCCGCCACTAGTGGCAGTGCAGGCTCGTGTGAGCGAGATGCTGTTCGGGTATCACACGATGTGGTCGCTGCGATTGATCTCAGGACTGGCTGGTGCGGCGAAGGTGTTTTTGACGGGGCTGCTCTGCTGGACGCTGGGTGGGGGGCGAAGAGCGGCTGCGCTTGCGATGCTGGGTGTGATTGCGGGTGGAGTCTATCTGGGGATCGATGGGTACCTGTCGATGAACTCGTTCGATCCGGTCTTCTGGATGCTCTGTGCGCTGGCGCTGATTCGCATCGTGCAGTGTGCTTCGCCGGGTGAGGTGCGCAACTGGTGGGTTGTGTTTGGTGTGAGCGCGGGACTGGCGTTCGAAAACAAGGACTCGGTTGCATTCTTTCTTATCGCAATGCTGGTTGCGCTTTTGTTGACACCGCAGCGGCGCATTCTTGCGAGCCGGTGGTTTGGTGTTGCGGTGCTCTTGATTGTTCTGGTCGCTCTGCCGAACTTTCTGTGGCAGGTACATCACCACTTTCCGACGCTGGAGTGGCTTCGTGGCGTGCAGGCCTCGGATAAAGACGTCAAGCTGCCCCCGTTGCCGTTTTTTCTGGCTCAGATCATGACGCTCACGCCGTTCAGCGTTCTTTTGTGGGGAACGGGAGTGGTGTGGCTCTTGTTTGCCAAGACAACACGAAGCTATCGCTTTCTTGGCGTCTTTTACCTTGTCTTCCTCGCGGGGATGATGGCGCTTCATGCAAAGGACTACTATCTTGCGCCGGCGTATCCGGTCTTCTTCGCTGCCGGGGCAGTTGCGTGGTTCGCGTGGGCGAAGAAGGTTGTGTGGCGCAACGCATTGGTTGGAGCTTATGCGGCCGTCGTAGTTGTTGGTCTTGTACTCTTCTTTCCGATGTCGGTTCCCGTGTTACCGCCGCAGCAGTGGCTTGCTTACACGGCGAAGCTTCACCTGACGGCAAAGGACAGCGAGAATCATGCTCCGACTCTCTTGCCGCAGTTTTTTACTGACCGTCTCGGTTGGGAGGATCTGGCGAAGCAGGTGTCGGGTATTTACAACGCACTGCCAGCGGAAGAGCGTGCGAAGACCGGCATTCTTGCTTCCAACTACGGGCAGGCGGGAGCGATCGACGTCCTCGGAGCGAAGTATGGTTTGCCCTCGGCGATCAGCGGCCACCAAAACTACTGGATCTGGGGGCCGCGCGGGTACGCCGGGGAAGAGATGATCGTGATGAATCAGGCGACGCTCGACGAAATGAATGCGGCCTACAACTCATGCACCGTCGTCGGCGAACGGAACGGCCTTTACGCGATGCCGTGGGAGCGTGGGCCTATCTATCTGTGCCACGGACGAAAGACCACCTATGAGGCAGACTGGAAGAATCTCAAGCACTACTACTGATCTCTCCGTATCAGCCGTGGTCAGGCGGCAGCGATGCGTTGGATGAGATTGTTCTGCTCTTTCTGGGACTCCGCGCCGATGGTGAAGGCATCGAGGACGCCGGTGCCGAGAGCGTAGCGGATGGCTTCGGATGGTTTGCTGCGAAGGTCTCCCTGACCGAGAATTTTCATGCCGACGATGGCCTTTCCCTGTGTGCGCATTTGCTTGACGACTTTGATGACGGTGTCGGGGTCGGCGTCCATGTGAGAGCCGATAGGGTTGAGGCGAACGAGGTCAACCTCTACCCATGGTGAAGCTGCGGCCGCTCTGAGCGCGCCGATGCTGTGGCAGGAGACGCCGTGTGCGCGGATGACGCCCTTCTGTTTCGCCTCTGAGAGAACATCCATGACGCCGCGGTAGCGTGTCGTCCAATCACTCTCAGTGACACAGTGGATGAGAACGATATCGATGTAGTCGATGCCGAGTTCTTTTCGGTAACGGTCGAGATCGGCGCGGACGCCGGCGGGATCGCGAGTGTCAGTTTTGGTGAGGACGGTCACTTTGTCGCGAGGAACGTGTTTGAGGGCCTCAGCGACATACGGGTGGCTGCCGTAGGAGTCGGCGGAGTCGAAGAAGCGCAGGCCGTTGTCGTGGTAGCCGTCGAGGAGGAGGCTGGTGAGGGGCGAGGTGCCGAGGCGGGTCTGGTTGGAGGCGCCGCCGAAGCCGACGGTGCCTGTTCCCATGGCGAGCCGGCTGGTGCGAATGCCGGTATGGCCGAGGACGACCTCATCGCTGGCTTGAAATTTCTGGGGTAAGGGGTCCGGATCGATGAGCGCGGCGCGAGCTACTGCGTTTGTGGCAAGCAGTGCAGCACCCAGCGTGCGGGTCGACCGGCGAAGGAAGTCTCTCCTTAGCATGGCGCGATCTCCTTTGCCGATACGATACGCCGATTCCCCCGGAAGAAGAAGTCCCAGGGCTAAAGACCCTTTGCTTGTACTTGAATTTTTCGTAGGCCGAAGCGCAAGAGCAACAGTTTGATGTAGGAAGCTTTAAAACACCCTCAGGCGATGACTTCGAAGGGGCGCATCATGTCGTTGGATTCGTGCTCGAGGATGTGGCAGTGGTAGAGGTATTTGCCGGTGAAGCCTTCGAAGCGGACGATGATGCGGGTGACCGTGCCGGGAGGGCACTGGACGGTGTCCTTCCAGCCAAGTTCGTTGGGTTCGGGTGGGACGGCAGGGGCGGTGTAGGTAGGTTTGTTTTCGTTCTGCCGATAGACGCTGGTGTAGAAGGGGCGGCGGTCGAGGATCTGGAAGCGCACCAGGTGAAGGTGCATGGGGTGGGTGTCTTCGGTGAGGTTGACGAACTCCCAGATCTCGGTGGAGTTGAGTTTTGGGGTCTCGGTGACGGGCTCGTGCCAGTGTTTGCGGTTGATCAGCATCACCATGGAGCGCTCGACGTTGTCCTTGTAATCGTAGAGGGCGAGAGTGCGGGTGGTGGTGGCGGCGGATTCGGGGATGCGTTCGATGGTGCGGAGGCCCTTGGGAATTGAGGCCATGGTGATGGGAGCCGCGGTCTGTTTCGCAACGCGGAACTCGAGGATGTCGAAGGCTGAAGTTCGAAGGTGGAGTGTCTGGCCGGCTAGTTGGCTGAAGTCGATGAGGATATCGGCGCGTTCGGCGCAGCCGAGTACGAGGCGCTTCAGATCGACAGGCGAGGGGAGGAGCCCCTGGTCGCTGCCGATCTGGGTTAACGGCTGGCCGTTGGAGAGCGAGAGGAGGAAGAAGCGGCTGTTGGCAGTGTTGAGGAGACGGAAGCGGTAGAGGCGTGGCTCGACCTCGAAGTAAGGACGGATCTTGCCGTTGATGAGGATGCCGTCGGCGCTGAACTCGGGGATCCACGGGTTCTCTGGGTCGCCGGAGACGTCGTAGAAGATCTGACCGTCGACGCCGAAGTTGCGGTCGTAGAAGATGAGGGGAACTTCGTACTTGCCGCTGGGAAGGTGAAGGGCGTCTTCGACGTGGTCTCGGATCAGGAACATGCCGAAGAGACCGGCGTAGGTGTTGAGGCGGGTGAGGCCCATCGCATGGTCGTGATACCAGAGCGCAGTGGCGTCCTGCTGGAGCGGGTAGGTACAGACGCGGGACTGGCCGGGGGTGAACCAGTCCTCGGGGTAGCCGTCGTCTTTGGAGGCGGTCTTGGCACCGTGAAGGTGAGTGGTGGTTCGGACGTCGGGCACGTCGTGGCCGCACCCGTGAAGGGAGTAGTCGATTGGCAGGAAGTGTTTTGTGGGAAGGTTATTGACCCAACGGATCTGGATCGGTTCTCCGGACCGGGCTTCGATGAGGGGGGAGAGCGGGTCGGGTCCGTAGCTCCACCAACGGGTTGGGGCGACGTCGCGATGAACCTTCGCGCGAATCTCCTGCATGGTGATCGTGAGGGAGCGGTGGCCGTTCTGGAGGGTGGGGCGGACGACTTGGGGGAGTGGCAGGGCGTCGACGAAGGGCGCTAGCGCAAGGGTGGGGAGCATTCGAGGGCCGATGCGGGGAGGATTGGGAGTGGGGGCGGGGGGCATCTGCTGGGGGTCATGCATGCCGCCCATATGCATGGATGCCATGGGTGATTGAGGAAGGGCGCGCTGTGCGGTGTAGAGCAGGCTGAGGGCGGAGGCTTTCTGGAGAAAGGTACGTCTGGACGAAGGCAACGGATGGACTCCGACTAGCAAGAATAGGACGATGCAAAAAGAAGCACGCATCCCTGGTTGGGGATGCGTGCCTCTGACGCTACAGGAAAAATATAACGGTTTTGTGAATTAACCGGGTTAGTTGCCGCTGGTGACGACGCCGGTTGTGGGGTTCAGCTGGACAACATTGGGGTTGGGTGGTGCAGCGCCGTTGCTGAAGTCGAACATGTTCATGATCGATCCGGCGCTGGCGTCGGCTGAACCGCCGCCAATGCGCTGGCCGCTGAGGAAGACGTCCTCGATGAAGCGGACGACGGAGGCCTGGTCGGTGACGGTGGTGTCGAGGAAGTTCTTCTTGGCCCAGGGTGAGATGACAAGGAAGGGCTGACGGGGACCGTAGCCGCAACGTCCCTGCGCGTGGAGCGTGCCGGCGGCGACGCCAGGAAGCGCATTCGCAGCTGCTGTTGCGCTGATGCAGACACCTGGTCCATTGACGAAGTCTGCGGTGGTGGCAGAGCCGTTGACGGGGTTATAGACGTGATCGTACCAGCCGTCGGAGTCGTCGTAGGCGATGATGATGGCGGTGCTGGTCCAGAACGAGGACTTCTCGATGGCGTTGACGACGTTGACGACGAAGGTCTGCTCGTCGAGGGGGTCGGAGTTGGAGGCGTGTGCGTCCTGATAGCGGGGAGCCTTCAGGAAGCTGACGGCCGGCATGTTTCCGGCGGCAAGCGCGTCGGTGAAGTCATGGATATCGTACTGGTGGTTCGCAGCATCCTTGGTTCCGATGGCTGCAACCGAGCTGGGCCGGGTGTGGTTGGGGTTGGCGGTGCTGGCGTAGTACTGGAATGGCTGATGGTGCGCCGAGTAGTCCGCCTGAGTACCGGTGTAGGCAGAGACAGTAGAACGCGCACAGCCGGTGGTTCCGTTGGGGTTGGTGACCGTGAGGTCGAAGCCACCCTCGAACCATCCCCAGGTGAGGTTGGCGGTGTTGAGCAGGTCGCCGATGTTCTTGCCGGACATGTTGATCTGCCCTCCCGCAGAGCAGATATCGCCTGTGGGGTCATCATCGCCAATATCGGTGAGTCCTCCATAGCCGTCGGCCACGACTGCGGAGCCGGGGTTGATGGTGTTGATGACACCGTTGGTCTGGCCGGAGATGACGTTGAGCGCACCGGGTGTGGACGGGCCGAAGGTGGTGCTGAAGGAGTGGTCGTTCATGGCGTAGTGCTGGGCGTAGTTCCACAAAGCGGTGACGGTGTTGCCGTCGTAGTAGGCCATGGTAAGAGATTTGGTCTGTGCAAGGGCCGGGGCGTTAGTCGCGGCGGTTTGGGTGGAGGAGTTGGCGGTACCTACGCTGACGGGAAAGAGATCCATCTTGCCGCCGTCAAAGGCCTTCTGCTCGTCCGGATAGTTGTGATCCTGGCTGGCTGTCCAGGCCTGAGCGCGGGAGAGACGGAAGGGGTTTGCCGAGAGTGTGCCATTCCCAGAGACCACTGCATTCGTTGCCAGGTTCGGGTTCTGCGTCAGCAGACTGGGGTTCGAGACGTAGTTGTTCGGAGTCGGGGTATTTGCAGCCGCAGTGAACTGTGGCTCGCCGGGCGTGTTGACGGCGTTGGGATAGGTGCCGAAGTAGTGGTCGAAGGAGATGTTCTCGCCGAAGATGACGACCACGTGCTTGATAGCTGCCGAGGCGGTGGTGGGTGTGATGACGACCGGTGGG
The DNA here is from genome assembly GCA_963720955.1 of uncultured Acidobacteriaceae bacterium. GTDB lineage: Bacteria > Acidobacteriota > Terriglobia > Terriglobales > Acidobacteriaceae > Edaphobacter. The sequence goes on from CAVRHK010000019.1 coordinate 59,547, forward strand.
GTGCTATTGCTGTTGCCGTTGCCCGCAGGGTTGCTGAGTGTGCCCTGGCCGCAGCCGCTGAGGATGAGGGTCAAGGACATCGTGAAGGCGAGGAGTTTCCGAATCATTTTGAAGGCCTCAGAATTTTGGGAAGATGCGTTGTGACCTATTCTTAGTCTTCAATGTGGCTGGGTATGTGAATCAGAGTTGAACGTCGAATGAATTAATGCTGGTGCAATGATCCGAAGTGCTGTTTTATGCGTCGTGCCTGCCCGGAGGTTGGGTACTTTCATACAATTCAAAGAATGGCATTTTCATTTGAGGTTCATACGACGGCGGAGGGTGGCGGCCGCAGGGGTCGGTTGACGCTGCCTCATGGAGTGGTGGAGACGCCGGTGTTTATGCCGGTGGGAACGGCGGCTTCGGTGAAGGCGGTCCCACAGGGTCTGCTGGAGGAGATTGGCGCTGGGGGTAAGGGAGCGCAGATCATCCTGGCGAATACTTACCATCTGTATCTGCGACCCGGGCATGAGCTGGTGCGGCGGATGGGTGGAGTGCATCGGTTTATGAGCTGGGAGCGGCCGATGTTGACGGACTCGGGCGGGTTTCAGGTGTTCAGTTTGAGCAAGCTGCGTAAGGTGACGGCGGATGGAGTGGAGTTCCGTTCGCATCTGGATGGGAGCAAGCATTTCTTCTCGCCGGAGCACTCGATGGACGTGCAGATCGCGCTCGGGGCCGATATTGCGATGGTCTTCGATGAGTGTGTGGAGACTCCGGCGAGCTGGGAGCGGACGCGGGAGTCGATGGGATTGACGCATGCGTGGGCGCGGCGGTCAAAAGATCATTTTGAGTTACATAAGGAGCGGGTCCCGTGGTTTGAGGCTCTAGAAGGTGCTGACGCAGAGCTTGTTTGGGATTGTGCAGGGTGGAATGTATCCGGATTTGAGGAAGGAGTCGGCGGAGCGGCTGGTGGAGATGGACCTGCCTGGGTATGCGATTGGTGGGTTGGCTGTGGGGGAGCCTCGTGAGGTGACGCGGGAGATGATTGCGCGGACGCTGGAGTTTCTGCCGAAGGATAAGCCGCGGTATGTGATGGGGGTGGGGTATCCGGACGAGATTGAAGAGTACGCGAAGATGGGCGTGGACATGATGGACTGTGTGCTGCCGACGCGGGCGGGGCGGCATGGTTTGTTGTTTACGTCCGAGGGGCGACTCAATATTAAGAAGCTGGAGTATGCGGAGGATCAGGGGCCGATCGATGCCAGGTGCGGGTGCATGGTTTGCCGGCGGTATACGCGGGCTTATCTGCGGCATCTGTTTGCTTCGGGAGAACCGCTAAGTGCGGTGCTGAACAGCGTGCATAATCTGGCGTTCTATCTGGATACGATGGAACGAGTGCGGGGCGAACTGGCAGCTGGTATTCCGGGGGGTACCCCCCCTCCTATTGCCCGCGCGTAAATTATCTGGATTCAGTCGTTTACGCCTCTGGTTGACCTGTAAAATATTCATAACAAATGAATTGCGTCCAAATTCGCTTATGTCAACAACTTAGCCCCGGCTGGTGGCCAAGGCTGTTCCTTTGCTCATCTATATATCCAGTACACCGGGTGCAGTGGAACTAAAATGCCAACTCGATATTGTTTATTTTGAATTAGTTGAGTGGTTTGGGGCCTTGACATGCGATTTTTGGTCTGTTTTTGAACGTAAAAGTTTTGACGGGATGCAAGTTGCCTGGAAACAGTAGTTTACCGCCTGGAATTTCTGCTATGGAGGGGGAAAGCGGGCCTCCGGTCGACATGACAGGTACCGGGTTGGACGGAGTGAGCGCTTCGCGCTGCCAGGCGAATGCCCGCTCATGGATGGGACCGCACGAATGGGCAAGCGGATTGTGTAGTCAAAGGCCGTCTGGGCAGCACTGATTCGCGAGGCAACTTCTACACGTAGGCGAGCGTTTGGTCGCGAAGGGGTTTGAGGCGGGTTTCTTCAAGGGTGTCGCGGTAGAACATGTTGTAGGTGTCGAAGGGGATGAGACGTTGGCCGTCGGGGTGGGCGATGTGGATGCAGGTTTTCTTGATGCTGCGGAGATCGAAGGTCTGGGCGTCGATGAATTGAACGATGAGGATGCGGAAGAGGTTGTCGTAGCCGAGATTTTTGGGGGCGAGGACTTGTGGGAGGCAGCAGAGGAGTTCGCGGAGGGTGCTGGCTTGTGCCTTGCGGGGAGTGGTTCGTGGAGAAGAGTTTGAAGATCTGGCTGCGGAGGTTGGGGTTCTGCTCGATGTCTGCGCGGATGGCTGGGTCCTGCTCGTAGATGATGGTGTTGCGGCCACCGTTGATGAGGACGTCTGGGGAGACGAGGCCAGTGAGCGGGACCACTTTGCCGGCTAGCTTCATGGCGTAGGCCATGGCGAGAGAGTCGGGATGGCAGGGGACGGGGATGAGGTCTTCGGGCTTGAAGGTGTTGGTCTGGGAGAGGATGCGTCGGCGGACCTCGGAGAGCGTGAGACGATGGGCGGCGGAGTCGTAGTTGCCGAGGCGGCCTGCCTGCTGGACGGGCTGGAAGGTGACGCCGCGGACGCAGGGTTGCTGGAGGGCGAACTCGACGATGCTGCCTAGTTCGTCGTCGTTGACGCCGCGTTCGACAGTGACGACCAGCGTTGTGGAGATGCCGAGTTTGTTGAGGCGTTCGAGCGCCTGTTCGCGGATGTTGCGGAGGTCGGCTCCGCGGAGTTGCATGAGGGGTTCGCGGCGGAGGGAGTCGAACTGGAGGTAGAGCTCGAACTTCGGCATGTAGGTGGCGAGGCGTTGGGCGAAGGCCTCGTCCTGCGCGATGCGGATGCCGTTGGTGTTGACCATGAGGTGGCGGATGGGGCGGCGCTTGGCGGCGTCGAGGACTTCGAAGAACTGCGGGTGGATGGTGGGCTCGCCGCCGGAGATCTGCACGACGTCGGGCTCGGCTTCGTTGGTGACGATGCAGTCGAGCATGCGCTCGATCTGGTCGAGGGATTTGTATTCGGTGCGGTGGGTGCCGGACTGCGCGTAGCAGATGGGGCAGGAGAGGTTGCAGGCGTCGTTGATCTCGAGGAGGGAGAGGCAGGAGTGCTGCTCGTGGTCGGGGCAGAGGCCGCAGTCGTAGGGGCAGCCGTATTTGATGGGGGTGTTGTAGCGGTCGGGCATCTCGGGCGGCTTGATGAAGACTTCGCGGCAGCGGCGGTAGTAGTCGACGTCGTCGGAGATTAAGACGCGCTCGAAGCCGTGCTGGGGGCAGCGCTTGAGCATGTAGACGTTGTCGTCTTCGAAGACGAGCTTGGCGTCGATGCGACGGTAGCAGGTGGTGCAGAGGGAGACGGCGGTGTCGTAGAAGAGGTACGGGCGGGTGCGGGCTGGCATGGGTCTCCTAGCTCTGAGTGAAGTGATTCTTGATGCTACGGACGACGGCAACGAGACCAACGACGCCAAGACCGAGCGCTGAGAGCACTATTGCGGCGAGTTCAAGATAGGCGGTAATTGCGAGGGTTCCACTCACCCATGCTCGGAAGCCCGTCGGTCCAGAGGGTCCGCCCATGGGAACAAACGCTATGACCGCTACGAAGTTTGCACCGCATAGGCCAATTCCAATTCCGAAAATGGTTGCAAGGAGTGCGGCTGCTTTTGCGAGGCCGGTCTGGTTGTGCCAAGGCATCTTCATTGCGATACTTTCACGTTTATCGATGACCAAATTTCCGGTTGAGACAAGATTGCAGGTTGTACGTGACTTGTGCAGGTAATTGTGACAGTTTCGGTAGCGTATGAATCGTGGGGAAGCGATTCATACGCTCAGTTTGGTCTGTTTCTTCGGGTAATGGCGAGGATTGCGATGACGACGAGGCCAACGATGCAGATTGCTTCAATGACAAGGGCGGCGGGGAATACGGGGCCGGACATGGCGCTCGTTGAGTTCATCAGGACGGCACTGCATAGGCCGAAGGTGACGATGATGATGACTGCGAGAGCGATAGCGGCTTTGGCGAGGGTGCTGCGACCACGACGTGGCGGCAGTTCTGGGACACTTTCCGGTAGGGGCGGTGGCGGTGTGCTCATTCTGTGCTCCGAAGAGTCTCTTGGTGGAAGGACAAGAGTCTCATGAGATCGGGGAGGAGTGCCAGCAATCCTGCGACGCAGGCCCATTGGATGAGGTTGAGGCCGTGGATCAGCGGTTGGGGTTTGATGAAGTCGATGAGGAGGCGCCAGGTTAGGTAGGCGAAGAGGAAGAGGCGGAAGGTTAAACCTTCAGGGTGGGGGCGTTGGTTGTAGCGGTGCAGGAGGATGGCGAGGGCGACGAGGAAGAGAATTTCGTAGAGTTGGGTTGGGTGGCGGGGGATGCCGTCGCCGAAGTTGATGGCCCATGGGAGTGAGGTTGGAGTGCCGTAGGTGTCGTCGGCGAGGCCGGCGAGGAGGCAGCCGATGCGGCCTACGGCGATGCCGATGCAGAGGGGGACGGCGAAGAGGTCTCCGGTGCGGGAGTGGATTCCGCGAAGGCGCTTGGTGAGTTCAACGGCGATCCATCCGCCGAGGAGACCGCCTACGATGGTCTTGCCTCCGGGCTGGAGGAGGGTGTGCCAGGTGATGGTGAGACGTGGAGCTTGCTCGAAGATTCCCAGGATGCGGCTGCCGAGCAGGGCGCCGACTGGCCGCGGCGGCGATGACGATCCAGCGCTGTTCGTCGGGAAGGAAGTCTCCGGATCGCTGGCGGGAGCGGCGGTAGAGTTGGTAGCCGACGGTGTAGGCGAGGACCTCGAAGAGCGTGTGCAGGGCGGGATGGGAGTTGAGGGTCAAAGTTTCGACTGAGTGTATCTCTTTCGTCCGCCTCTCCAGCACGAGACTGGAACCTCGCTGCTAGGGGACCCAGTCCATCGATTTAAGGGCGATGTAGTTGTCGAGCTCGTTGGCCTTTTTGAGCATGGTCTTGAACCTCGGCGGCGGTGAGATGAGGAGCGAAGGGTTGGGCTGAGTCGGCGATGGCGTAGGCGGTGGCGGCTGTTACGGCTACTCCTTGATTCAGATCGGCCTGGACCACGGAGTCGAAGCTGTCGGAGGCCTGGTGATGCAGCTTGAAGTATTTGTCGACTCCGTTCCAGAGGACGAGGGTGGGGACGCCCTGGACGTCGAAGCCTGCGTGGTCGGTCTCGAAGAGGAACTCGGTGTCTGTGCTGGTGGCGCCGGCGCCCATTCCGGCGAGCAGCGGTTCGATGTTGGCGAGGGCCTCTTTTTCGTCTTCGCGGCCCATGAGGTACCAGCCCTTGGAGGCTTGACCGCCGGTGTCGGAGATGAGGACGGCGTCGATGTCGGCCATGTCGGCGGCGTGTTTTTTGGCGTAGGCGGTGGAACCGATGAGTCCCTGCTCTTCGCCGCCGAAGAGGATGAAGCGTATGGTGCGGCGGGGCGGACGGTTGAGGGATTTGATGGCGCGGGCGACGTCGAGAACTGTGGCGACGCCGGTGCCGTTGTCCTGCGCGCCGGTGGCTGGGTGCCAGGAGTCGAGGTGGGCGCCAACGATGACGATTTCTTTGGGGAGATCGCGGCCGGGGATCTCGGCGATGACGTTGTTGACCTCGGTGGCGGGACGGATGCGATTTTTGAAGGAGAACTGGACTGTGACCGGACCTTTTTCGAGGAGGCGTTTGATGAGCAGCTCATCTTCGAGGCCGATCTGGGCGACGGGGAACTTCGACAGGCCGCCGCCGACGGCGAGGCTATCGGCGTTCTGGCTCCCGTTGGCAGTACCGGTGAGAAGAACAGCCTGAGGGGCTACGGTGCCGAGAGCGGTGAGGGCCTTGATGAGATCGCCGATGGCGGGATGCTCGCCAAAGCTGGCGTTGTCGACGAGGACGATGTTGCCGGCGAGCTTTTCCTTCATGGCTTCGAGCTTTTCGATGGGAAGAAGCTGCGGGACGTAGACGACTTTGCCGGTGACGCCTGCGTCGGGGGTGGAGGGGCTCCAGCCGGCGGAGTAGATGTGGAGGGTCTGGTTGCGTGGCTCAACGATGTGGCCGGTGGCGGGGACTTCGGGCTCCCAGAGGGCGGCCATGTTGAAGGATTCGGTGTGGATGTTGGAGAGGCCGAGGGTTCGGAACTGTTCCTGCGCCCAGGAGACGGCGTGGACGTAGTTGTCGGAGCCGGTGAGGCGGGGGCCGATGCCGTCGGCGAGCTGGCGGTCGTAGTCGTAGGCCTGACCGTTGACCATGATGTCGCCGACGAGTTGGCGTACGGCGGCGCGTGTCTCAGGGGAGACTGGCGCGGGGGAGGCTGGGGTTTGTGCGTGGCGCAGGGAGTGATGAGGGTTGCGGCAAGAAGGGAAATCGAAAGGCGCATTGCCGAACGGTATCACAGAGAAATCGCGAGGTGGAATTTTGAGGTGAGTTGCCGCAGGAGTCGCGTTAGTACCGGTGAGCGCTGCCGATGAAGTGGAAGTAAAGGAAGAACCACGAGAGGTAGAGGCAGGAGAAGGTGACTAAGGCGAACTTCAGCTTCGTGATAAAACGAAGCTGTTTGCGGAGTGTCTTGATGCCGCTGATCACGCCCGCGATGATGGCCAGCAGAGCGATGAAGGTGAGGACGTTCTGGATGGTGAAGTAGTTGTCGAGATGGCCGATCTGGTAGAAGTTCGATATTTCCGAGAAGTGAGTTAAGAGGAAGAAGACGTAGGCGACGACTGCGAGGCAGGCTAAAGCCGAAAGCTGCAGGGGACGCGTAAGCCAGATGGTGCCGGGTTGCGGGGCGATGGCGGTGCGGTTGCTTTGGAAGACCCGGCGAAATAGCCGGACGATGGGTGCTATGCACGCGGCGAGGATTGTCAGGAGCGAGAGACACGCGAGCGGGACCAGTACGAAGGTGCGTTCGGCGAAGGGCGTGCGGTCGGAGTGGCTAGGTGTGGCGTAGCCGTTGATGGCGCCATGAGCGTCGCGTTCGAAGTGCAGGGTGTTCTGGGTTTGGTCTTCGTAGAACGAATCGTTGCGTATGGGATGGAAGTTCAGGAGATGGCCGTGGAAGTCTTTGGCTGTAGAGATCGTGAGGTCGCCGTCCTTGGTTGCCTCGATTTTGCGCATGTCGCTGATGCCGAAGAGGCGGAATTTGGTGCTTTCGGCGCGGCGGGAGGTGAGATATTCCCCGGTGTAGGGTGCGAGTTCTTTCGCTGAGAGCTTGACGTAAGCAGGATGCGTTGTGGAGCCGGGAAGGTAGCGGTCGACGAAGGCCTGGAAGAGTTCTTCGCGCGCGACGCCTTCGGACTTCTCTGAGTTGTAGGAGATGAAGATGACCAGGTTGTGGGTAGGGTCGAGCCAGAGACGGCTGTGGCATGCGATGAGGTCGCCACCGTGGCCGATGAAGTCGATGCCGTTGCGACGTTCGGTATAGAAGCCGAGGTTCCACGGGTTGACGCCGGGAGCCGGCGTGAACTGCGGGGTGAAGAGGGTGGTGACGGAGGAGGGTTCGAGGATCTTCGTGCCGTTGAAGGTTCCGTGGTTGAGGAGCATCTGGCCGAAGATGGCCATGTCGGCGGCGGTGGAGGAGAGGCCGCCCGCGGGTACGGCGGTGACGCCTTCGAAGCCGGTGTCGGGAGCTTCGGTTGTCTTGTAGCCGATGGTTGCGCTGAAGCCGGATGGCAAGGGCTGAACAAAGGTGGAGTGTGTCATGCCGAGCGGCGTGAAGATGTGATGTTGCACGTAGTCGGCGAAGGGCTCGCCACTGACGCGCTGGACGATGTAGCCGATCATTGCGATGCCGTAGTTGGAGTAGGCGAGTGCTTTGCCCGGTGCCGCGAATCGGTACGGCTGGTTGCGGAGGAGGTAGTCGCGGAGACCGTAGGGGAGCTTGCCGGATTTGTCGGAGCCGAAGTCGTGGAGCGATTCTTCAAAGCCAGCGGTGTGGGTGGCGAGGTTGCGCAGAGTGATGGGTGCGTTGCCGATGCCCTCTGGGCCGGGGTTGATGGGGAAGTCGAGGTAGCGGCTGATGTCGGCGTCGAGGTCGAGCTTGCCCTGTTCGACGAGCTGCATCATGGAGACGTAGGTGAAGAGTTTGGAGAGGGAGCCGGGACGGAAGGTTGTAGTGACTGGGTCGACTGGCGTTTTTTTCTTCCAGTCCGCGTAGCCGTAGCCCTTGAGAACGAGCGGCTGGCCGTTCTGCGTGATCGCGATCGTGGCTCCGGCAACGTCGTCGCGCTGAAGCTGCAGCGGGATGAAGCCGTCGAGGAAGGCAGTGACGTCCTGCGAGGTGAGCGAGGGTGGAGATGCGGGGTTGGGTGGAGGAAGAGGAATGGGGGCTGTGGGCTGCTTCGGGCCGAGGGTTGGCAACTGCGGAGCTTGCGCGACAGACGAGACGGTAAGAGCCAGACAGCAGACGCTTGTCAGGCGGGCAAGGGTGCGCGCTGCGAGCATGGACGCTCCATAGAAAGGGTTGCGCCAGCGTATCATCCCGCGAGAAGCGGAGGGTCTCCTTGCCTTTGTTCCCTGGACCTACTGCCGCGGGAGACGGAACTCGTTGTGGCTTTTTTGGAGTTCGAGGCAAAGGGCTTCGACGACGAGATTGTGATCTTCGCGCTGGGGCAGGCCGGAGACCGTGACAGAACCGATGATGCCGGTCCCGGCAACATGAATGGGAAAGCAGCCGCCGTGAGCGGCGTAGTCGGCGTCAGGCAGGTTGTAGCGGTCGCTGAAGGAGCGATTGCTTTGTTCGAGCGTGAGGCCGATGGCGTAGGAGCTGCGGTGGAAGCGGGCGACTACGTTGATTTTGCGCTGGACCCAACGTTGATTGTCGGGTGTGGTGCCGGCGAGGGCGGTGTAGAAGAGCTGCTGGTGGGGCTGGCCGAATCGGCGGATGTCGACGACGATCGATTGCTTTCGGGCGATGGCCAGTTCGCGGAGGCTAAGGCCGAGACGCCAGGCTGTGTCGTAGTCAAAGGAGGGAAAGTGGAGTTCAGCTTCCTGGCGGGCAATTGTGGCGAGGTCTTCGGCGATGGCCATGGCGAGAGATTATCAGGCCGAGGTTTCTCGTGTGATCTACAAAGAGCCGGACGCGGGGAGTTCGCGTCCGGCGATTGGGTTACATGCGGTTTAAGGAGCCGCCGAGAGGGGTTCCGGTGAGGCCGCCGTCGACGAAGAGCTCGATGCCCTGCACGTAGGATGAGTCGTCGGAGGCGAGGAAGAGGACGGCCTTGGCGATCTCGTCGGCTTCGCCCCAGCGTCCGAGGGCGATTTGGGAGGCGAGCTTTTTGGCGATTTCGCCGCTCTCCTCGGCTGTGCGCTGGCTGTTGCGTGCCCAGATGGGAGTTTTGGTTGCGCCGGGAGCGACGACATTGACGCGGATGTTTCGTGGAGAGAGGTCTGCGGCGAGAGTGCGGGCAAGTGCGCGAACGCCGGCCTTCGAAGCAGAGTATGCCGAGTAGCCAGGCTGCCCTAGAGTGCCGATTACTGAACCGTTGAGGATGACGGAGCTGCCGTCGTTGAGGAAAGGAAGCGCGTCCTGCACGGTGAAGAAGACGGAGGTGAGGTTGATGCGGATGATCTCTTCGAAGAGCTCTTCGGTGGTGCTGCCCGCGGGGGTGGAGCCGGGGATGCCGGCGTTGGCGAAGACGATGTCGAGTTTGCCGAACTTTTCACCGATTTGTTGGAAGATTGCTTGGCGGGACTTGGAGTCGGTGATGTCGCCACGGAAGCCGATGGCTTTGGGGCCAAGCTCGGCAAGTGCGGCGTCGAGGGTCTCTTGATTTCTGCCGGTGATGGCGACCTGAGCGCCTTCTTTGATAAAGAGACGGGCTGTGGCGAAGCCGATGCCGCTGTTGCCTCCGGTAATAAGAGCTTTCTTTCCAGCTAGTTTCATTGTTCTTCTCCTTCTAGTTTAATTTCGCAACCGGATATGAGATTGACGAATCTAGTATAATGATGCAACTGGTTTGGAGATTTTTTGAGGAGGCCCTATGCAGCGACGATGCCTGGACGATAGCACCTGCCCCGTGGCCCGGTCGCTGGACAGCATTGGGGACTGGTGGACTCTGTTGATTGTGCGGGACGCGATGCTGGGGGTCCGGCGGTTCAGCGACTTTCAGCGGAGCCTTGGGCTGGCTCGTAATGTGTTGACGAGCACGACTGAAGAAGCTGGTTGCCGATGGGGTGATGACGATGGCTCCGGCGACGGACGGCACGTCTTATCAAGAGTATCGGCTGACGGAAAAGGGTGAAGCGCTGCTGCCTGTGCTGGTGGCGATGCGGCAGTGGGGTGAGCGCTTTTTGTATGCGCCGGGCGAGCCGCATTCGGAGCTGTTTGCCATTGCGTCTGGAAAGGCTCTGGAGCAGATACGCGTCAGAGATGTCGATGGGCAAGAGTGTGGAGTTGCCGACGTGGGGTTGGTGACCGCTTCCAAGTAGGCCAAACGAGCGCCGCTCGCCTTGACACTGCCCTTCGGTTACGCGATGCTTAGGGGCTAGGCCTCTTTTTGCGCGGGAAGCGAAGCTGTGTCCGGGGAATCGGATTTGCAGGTTATTTTTGCTGCCGGCTGTTGGGTTAGCCGAAGAAGATTTGTGTCGTTGAACGGAGTGGATTGATGTTTGCGATGTGGTTGCAGAGTTCGATGGGCGGGCTGGGGAATCTGGGAAGTCTTGCCCTGCCGATCTTGTTTTTCGTGGTGCTCTACTTTTTGATGATCGCCCCGAACCAGAAGAAGCAGAAAAAGTGGCAGGAGATGCTGGGACAGCTGAAGTCCGGCGATCGTGTGACCACCAATGGTGGTCTTCGCGGCACGGTACTGACCGTCAAGGACGATGTTGTGGTGCTGCGCGTCCAGCCTGATGGCGTCAAGCTGGAGTTCGTCAAAAGCGCAATTGCCGCGGTAACTACCGACGAACAGGCCGCCTGAAGCGGAGAGCCAAAGCTAGTTAGGACGTATCGAATTCAGATGTATGCAGGTCGAGATTGGACCGTTAACTACGGATAAGGAAGAAGCAGGGACGACGGCGGCGGGACCGAAGCAAGGCACCGCGGCTGCACCCTTCAATAGAGATCATGGGCAAGAATCTAGCCGGGAAATTGGCGCTAATCGTTGCGGTACTGGTGATCTTCTGTTTCGGCATCGTGGGCATACCCCACGGCGGGCTGGTGCAGTCGATCAAAGATCATATTCACCTTGGGCTTGACCTTAAGGGCGGCACTCACCTGGTGCTGGAGGTGCATGTCGCCGAAGCGATCGCCTCCGCTACCGATCGAGATGTGGCGCGGCTGCAGGATGACTTCCAGAAGGCTGGGATTGTCGGCCCTACTGTGGGCAAGACCGACCCGGCGCGGCCGGCGACGATCGTGGTTTCGGGGATTCCGGCGACGAAGCTGAGCGATGCCCGCTCGATTCTGCAAGGCAACGACTACTCGAACTACGATGTGGTGACCCTGGCTGACGGCAGCTCGACCCTGACGATGAAGCCGGGGGCGGTTCGCGATCTGGAGGCGAGGACGCTGGATACGTCGATCGAGACCATTCGTGAGCGTATCGACATAGCTGGGCGTTACGGAGCCGGTGATTCAGAAGTACGGACTTGGCGCCAACCAGATTCTGGTCGAACTGCCAGGCGATCGAGCGATCCGGCGCGTGTGGAAGAGGTCATTCAGTCGACTGCGAAGCTGTCGATTCATGCGGTCACGGGTGGGCCCTACGATACCGATCAGGCCGCAATGCAGGCGAACGGCGGAGTGATTCCAGCCGATTCGATGCTGGTGCGCGGATCAGGTTCGGCGGGCGCTCCTGAGATGGTTTGGCTGCTGAAGCGGGTCAGCGAGGTTGAGGGTACGGACTTCCGCGATGCGCAGCCGTCGCAGGACCAGAACGGCAGGCCGAATATTCGCTTCAACCTGACGACCGAGGCCGGGAACCGCTTCTACAAGTACACCGAGGCCCACTCCAGCTACGAGCTCTACGCCGGGTTCGATGGCGATTGTGCTCGACAACAAGGTTCGTGAAGTTGCCAATATTCAGTCGGCGATTCGCGACAGCGGCGAGATTACGGGCGGCTTTACCCAGCAGCAGGCGAACGATCTGTCGCTGATGTTGCGGACGGGCGCGCTGCCGGCGTCGATCTCTTACCTTGAGACACGGACGGTTGGACCGAGCCTCGGTGCGGCGTCGATCCATCAGGGTGTGGTTGCGGCCATCGCGGGCATGCTGGCCGTCATGCTTTTCATGCTGATCTACTACCGTGGCGCCGGCATCAATGCGGATCTCGCGTTGATTTTGAACCTGGTGATTCTGCTTGGGTTTATGGGATTTACCGGGTCAGTGCTGACGCTGCCTGGCATTGCGGGAGTGATCCTGACGATTGGTATGGGCGTGGACTCGAATGTGCTGATCTTTGAGCGTATCCGCGAAGAGCTGCGGGCAGGCAAGACGGCGGCGGCGGCGGTCCAGCAGGGATTCGCTCATGCATGGGTCACGATCATCGATACCCACGTGACGACGATTGTGTCGGCGATGATCCTGTTCCTGTTCGGTTCGGGTCCGGTGCGCGGATTTGCCGTGACGCTGGCTTTCGGTTTGTTCGCCAATTTGTTTACCGCGGTGTTTGTGTCGCGGCTGATCTTCGACACGATTCTGCAGAAGAAGCAACGCAGCGCAACGCTGTCGATTTAGATTTTCGAGAGATTGCGGGGCCACTGGCCGCCGCTGAGGGTTTGAGGCGTGAGTTTGGAACTGTTTCGTACTACCAATATCGATTGGCTCGGGAAGAAGTGGTATTTCCTCGGGTTTTCCCTGATTTTTTCTGTTGCCGGCTTGTTGAGCATTCTCTTCTGGCACCACATTCCGCTCGGGGTCGACTTCAAGGGCGGAACCCAGATTCGCGTCTCCTTCGATCAGACGCCGAATGAAGACCAGCTCCGGCAGGCGATGGATCGCGCGGGTGTACACAATTCGTTGATTCAGCGGGTCAGCGACCCCAGCGGCCATGCGGCGAATAAGGTCATTATTGCGCTGCCGGAGTCGACGGCGACCGATCAATCGCATGACGCGGGCCGCCAGAGCGTCGAGAATGCACTGAGCTGCGAACTATCATGACTCGCCTTTCACGATCGAACAGGTGGAGATTGTGGGGCCGACGGCCGGCAAGCAGCTGCAAAAGCAGGCCTGGCTGGCGACGTTGTACTCCCTGATCGGGATGCTGATCTATCTGTGGTTCCGGTTTGAGCTGATCTATGGCGTGGCGGCCGTGGTGGCGGTCTTCCACGACACGCTGATCACGGTGGGCGCCTTCAGTTTGACGAATCAGGAGATTACGCTTACCGTAATCGCAGCTATCCTCACATTGATTGGTTATTCGATGAACGACACCATCGTCGTCTTCGACCGTATTCGCGAGAACCTGGCGCTATCGCGGAGAGAGTCGTTACATGATGTGGTCAATCGAAGCATCAATCAGACGCTGAGCCGAACGGTGATTTCGTCGGGTCTGACGTTTCTGACCGTCCTGTCGCTGTATTTGTTCGGTGGTGAGGTGTTGCACGGGTTTTCGTTCGCTCTTGTGGTTGGAATTCTGATTGGGACGTACTCGTCGATTGCGGTCGCGGCACCGATGCTGGTGGCGTACCAGGATTGGCGGGCGAAGCGGGGCAAGACGGCTTCGCTGCCTGCGGGGAAACGGGCCAAGGCTTAGGATCCGGCAGCTTTGTTGTAGCGCAGTTGGCTCGGGAACAAATTGCAGCACCGTGGTGTCTAAAGAAAAATAGCTCTTCTTCGCCACAGAGAGGCTGCATATGTTCGAAGATTCATTGATGGAATCCGGCGGCAAGATCAAGACCAAGTCCAAGTACTGGATGATTGGGACCTTTGCCTTCAATGTCGCGATTCTGGCAACCATGATCCTTATTCCGCTGCTGTATCCCGAGGCCTTGCCGCACACGGCATTGACCGCGATGATCTCAGCGCCGCCTCCACCCCCACCCCCACCTCCGCCCCCGCCTCCAGCGCAGATCGTCAAGCCGATCAAGATGGTCTCGGAGATCGATGCTGGGCCTGCATGCGCCGACGAAGATCCCCAAAGACATCAAGATGCTCAAGGAAGAGGCTGCCCCTCCGACGATGGCTGGTGTAGCCGGAATGAGCGGCATGGGTAGCGGTAGTGGCGTCCCGGGTGGTGTGATGGGTGGTATCGGCACTGCGCCCGCGCCCGTCGTCAAGGTCGCCCCCCCGAAAGGGCCGACCCGTGTTTCGAGCGGCGTTGTGTCCGGTCTGAAGATTTCCGGAGCGAACCCGACCTATCCGCCGATTGCCAGAGCGGCACACGTCTCTGGTGCGGTCGTTCTTCAGGCCCTCATCTCGAAGGAGGGCACGATCAAAAACCTACTGTCATCAGCGGACCGGAGATGCTGCGAACTGCGGCCACCGAAGCCGTGTCGAACTGGCGTTACAAGCCATATCTGCTGAACGGCGAAGCCACCGAGGTGGATACACAGATCACCGTCAACTTCAACTTTGGCGGCGGCTAGACCAAGGCTGAATCGCTCAATATCGTCTCTCGTGATGCTCCCCGAAAGTCCGAACTTTTGGGGGATTCCGGGTAAAGATTCAGAAAGTTAGAGTTCTAGCCAGGAGGAAATATTCCAGTGATTCTCGCTCATCTTGCAACAACTTTCGCTCACGTTCCCGCTTCCCTCGCGATGTACTTCGAGGAGGCCCAGGTCAGCTTCAGTGTCATGGGTCTTTGGGGCAATATGGGCTGGCTGGCGCGTTGCGTCGTCATCCTTCTCTTCATCATGTCGATCTGGTCTCTCGCTGTGATCATCGATCGGGCCCTTTATTTCTCCGCTGCCCGCAAGCAGTCGCGCGAGTTTGCTCCGAAGGTCGCCGGTGCGTTGAAGGACGGCCGTCTGGATGAGGCGATCAAGGTTGCCGACCGCTCGAAGAAGTCGCATCTGGCAGAGGTCGTTACGGCTGGCCTGCAGGAGTTCCGCAGCTTCGGTTCCGGCGGCAGCATCACTCCGGAGCAGGTTGAAAGCTCCAAGCGTGCACTCGAGCGCTCTGAGGCGATCGTCCATGCCAAGCTGAAGCGCGGTCTTGGCGGTCTCGCCACCATCGGTTCGACGGCCCCGTTTATCGGCTTGTTCGGTACCGTGGTCGGTATTTTGAACGCCTTCCAACAGATTGCAACCCAGAAGACATCCGGTATCGGCGCAGTTGCCGGCGGTATCTCGGAAGCTCTGGTAACGACGGCGTTCGGTCTTCTCGTTGCCATCCCGGCCGTTATGACGTTCAACTACTTCACCGGTAAGGTTGAGGCGTTCGACGTCGAGATGGACAACAGCTCCAGCGAACTGGTGGATTACTTCATCAAGCAAAGCCACCGGTAAGGCTTCGGTCCTGAAGCGTAAGATAAGCAGCAGTACCCAGCGAGAATCACGATCTGACCAGGCCTCCGACGTCGACAAGCGAACGGCGTCCGGAGGCTGGACAGACATTCGCAGGGAGAGCAAAAAACAGCAAACCGGACGGAGCATACGTTATGGGTATCAATAAGCGGGAGGAAGGCAAGAAGGTCAACTCCAACATCAACGTGACGCCGATGGTGGACGTGATGCTGGTGCTGCTGATCATCTTCATGGTCATCACCCCCATGCTGAATAACAAGGTCAACGTAGATCTGCCGAAGGCCGATGCTGCGGTGGTGATGGAAGACGCTAACAAGGAAGACGCGATTACCGTCGCAGTTACCCGAGATGGCAGAACGTTTCTTGGCGGAGATCAGGTAACCCTCGATGATCTCGGTCCTAAGATCTCGGCAAAGCTGGAGAACAAGACCGCCAAAGAGGTCTTCATGCGTGCCGACCAGCGGGCGAACTATGGCAAGGTGATGGATGCGGTCGATGGCATTCGGTCTGCAGGCGTGAGCCAGCTCGGCTTGCTTACAGAGAGAGTGGATGACAGCGGCGCAGCCACAACGCCGACGAAGAAGTAGCTGAGTTGATTTTGTAGAACACCGACTCGCAACCATTGGAGCGGCAGAGTACTTTAGGAGATTGTTATGGGAATGGGTGGTGGAAATACCGGCGGAGCGATGTCGGACATGAATGTAACGCCGCTTATCGACGTTCTTCTGGTGCTGTTGATTATTTTCATGGTGATCGTTCCGGTGACACCTCGAGGGCTGGAGACGCTGGTTCCTCAGCCGCCCAAGGACCACAAGGAAGAGCAGCAAAATGACCGAACGATCGTCGTTCAAGTGCGGTCGAATGGGGCAGCTGCGCCGTCTTATCTGATCAACGAAACCGCGTTCGCAAAAAAAGACATTGAACCCAAGCTGTCGGAGATCTTTGCAACCCGTCAGGAGAAGGTCATGTTCGTCAAGGGTGACAAGGATCTCGACTTCAGGAATGTCGCCGAGGTCATCGACTTTGGCCATCAGGCCGGCGTGGACAACATCGGTTTGATTACGCCCCGGGTTGAATCAGGACAATAGTTTTTCAGCAACCAAAGTTCGCATACGGGCGGTCTGGCCGATTGGCTAGCCGCCCGTGACTTTTTGTAGCCCATTGGTGTCTACAGTGATGGAGTGCTCGCCCACCCAATTCTGAATTGGGAGACAACTGCGATGGCATTCTCAACGAACGGGACCTCTGGAGGCGATGGCCTCTCCTCTGAAATCAATATGACTCCGCTGATCGATGTTTTGCTGGTCATGCTCATCATTTTCATGGTGATCGTGCCGGTGATGCCTCGAGGTCTGGAGTCTGCACTTCCTTCAGGCGCCTCTGCGGGTCCAGCTGAAGAGGCTTCGGATCGCCCTGTCCTGGTGCAGGTTAACCCAGGACCAGACGGCGGTGCGGTACATCGTCGACGGCGTGAGCACGAACAGCACTGGGGTGGCGGCGCGGTTGCTGGAGCTACTATCGCAGAGGTCCGTGCGGCGAGTGCTGGTTAAGGCTGACGCAAAACTGGACTTTGGCGTGGTAGCGGGGGTAATCGACGCAAGTAAAGCTGCCGGAGCCGATAACATTGGTTTGGTGACTTCTGGCGCTGCCGGTCAGTCGAGATAGCAACGCGGACGCAAGCCTGATGCGGTGGGATCAGGCGTCGCTTAGGTAAATGGTCTGACCATAGCCTGTCACGTGGACTACTCCCTCAGCGCATGCACCTTTCCAGTGTCCGCCTGAGATTCGCTGGAGGGAATGTGCGGCGATTATCGACGATCCGGGTTGCGGCGAGTCAACCCTGTTTCCCGTCCCGGCGGTCCAACACCCACCGAAATCAGGCGGATCAATGAGGGCTGCGTGGCTGTCATGACCCTCGTGGGGCGGGCTGATCTTCCTGGAGGAGGGACAATCTGCCACCCATGCTGTCTGCGGAAGATAACGGCCGCATCGTGCGCTCAATACCAATAGCAATACGGGGTTCGACTGGCCTTACCTGGGACCCCCTCGTGCTGGAGCATCACAGACAGGACGAAGCACAGGTTTCGTGACTCTCCAGAGAGCAACGGCAGGTGGGTGCCGTCGCTCGGATATCGTGAATTCCCGACGATTCCGACGCAGCAGTTATACGGCAGGGTTGTCAGGATGAGCGATGGGTGTATCGTCTAAGAACACTTTGTTCGCCGAACCGGCTGGCCTTTCCTTGCCAGCGCGCATCCTAGACTTGGAGCGCGACTGAATTTCGGACGATTATCATCTCCTGTTGAGGGTCGATGTCTTTAGACAAACAATGAGTCCTCTAGTCACGTTGGGACGTATACCATTACAATCAAAGCTAAAGCCGAGAAACCGCTTCAGAGCTTCGCCTTTCTGTCCAATAACAAACTCGCGCCCATTTTGAAGGAGATGATTCGCCCAATGAAATTAAACGCACGGATTCCGGTTACGGCCGCTCTGCTGGCGCTGCTGCTTATCACTGCAACCGGGTGTAATCGCCTGAAGGCTCGGGACCAGCTGACCAAGGGCGTGCAGGCATTTAAGAACGCACGTTACGAAGAGGCGGTTAACCACTTCCAACAATCAATCGCCCTCGATCCGAACTATGAAGACGCGAAGCTCTATCTGGCGACGGCGTATTCCTATCAGGTCGTGCCGAATCTCGACACCCCCGAAAACCTGGCGATCGCGAAGAAGGCACTCGACGGCTTCAACGCAGTCCTTGCGAAGAACCCGAACGATCTGACTGCGTTGAAGCAAATCGCTTCGATCAATCGCAACATCAAGAAGTTCGATGTAGCGAAGGATTATGAGAAGAAAGTCATCGCGATCGCTCCCAACGACCCGGAAGCGTATTACACCGTTGGTTTCGTGGATTGGGTGCTGGCATACAAGAACGCGACTGCGATTCTTGCCGCTGATGGGCTTACCGATGTTGGCGATGGCAATCCGAAGAAGAGCAAGGGCGCGTGCGAGAAACTGAAGGCTGCGAATACTGAGCTTGTCAATGAAGGGATCCAGTATCTCAACAAGGCCGTTGAACTCAACCCGACCTATGACGATGCGATGCAATATCTGCAGCTCACGTACCGTCGCAAGGCCGATCTGGAATGTGGAGACGAGGCGGCTCGCAAGGCCGATATGGCTCAGGTTGATATGTGGATCCAGAAGGCGATGGGCGCCCGCAAGGCAAATGAGCTGAAGAAGGAAAAGGCAACACAGGGCGGCGTTACGATGCAGTAGATGCTGTTGTTGGACCGGAGGCCTCCCGCGATGGGAGGCCTCTTTCGTTGTGGGTGCGTTTCTGATTGATGGTGATGCGACTGGGGTAAAATTGCCGCTTGCGACGAACGATAAAAAAAGTATTGATTGCGAATCGCGGTGAGATTGCTCTGCGAGTGATTCGTGCGTGCCGTGAGATGGGGGTGGCCACGGTTGCGGTCTACTCGGATGTGGATCGGGGGGCGTTGCATGTGCTGCATGCGGACGAGGCGTACCGTCTCGGGCCCGCGCCGGCGGCGGAGAGTTATCTGCGTGGGGATCTGATCCTGGAGGTGGCACGGCGGGCAGGGGCGGATGCTGTGCATCCGGGATACGGGTTCCTGTCGGAGAATGCGGAGTTCGCCGAGGCCTGCGAGGCGGTTGGGGTGACGTTTATCGGACCGCCGGCGAGTGCGATGCGGGTGTTGGGATCCAAGACCAAGGCTCGTCAGGCGGCGGATGCGGCGGAGATGCCGCGTGTTCCCGGAAGTGTGACGGGATTGGCGGATGTTGCGGAGGCGGTTCGTGTCGCTGCGGGTATTGGATATCCGGTGATGCTGAAGGCAGCAGCGGGCGGCGGCGGGAAGGGCATGCGCGCGGTGACGAAGGCGGAGGATCTTGCGGCGGCGTTTACCGCGGCGAGCAGCGAGGCAGAACGGAGCTTCGGTTCAGGTGAGGTCTATCTGGAGAAGCTGATCGAGCGGCCGCGGCATATCGAGATCCAGTTGATGGCGGATGAGCATGGCAACTGCGTGTATCTTGGCGAGCGCGAGTGTTCGGTGCAGCGGCGACATCAGAAGGTGATTGAAGAGGCTCCTTCTGCGGTGGTGAGTGAAGATCTGCGGCGAAGGATGGGCGAGGCTGCGGTGCGGCTGGCGTTGTCTGCGGGTTATGTGAATGCGGGAACTGTCGAGTTTCTTGTCGATGCGGAGGAGAATTTTTATTTTCTCGAGATGAACACGCGGTTGCAGGTCGAACATCCGGTGACCGAGATGGTGACGGGGCTTGATCTGGTGCATCTGCAGCTTCGGGTGGCGATGGGTGAGGTGTTGCCGATTGCGCAGGAGGATGTACGGCTGCGCGGACATGCGATCGAGTGCAGGATCTATGCGGAGGATCCGGAGAATAATTTTTTCCCGTCGCCGGGGCTGATTACGCGGCTGGTGCAGCCGGGTGGGCCAGGGATTCGGGAGGACTGTGCGGTGTTTGCGGGGTGGACGGTGCCGCTGGACTACGATCCGATGCTGTCGAAGCTGGTGGCGTTTGCGCCGACGCGGGAGATGGCGATCGACCGTATGCTGCGGGCGCTTGGGGAGTATGTGATCGGCGGGATCAAGACGAATATTGGTCTGTTCCGGCGGATCCTGACGGACGAGGACTTTCGCGCGGCGCGGATCGATACGGGGTACCTTGAGCGTTTGCTTGCTGCGGGGCCTGCCCAGGTGCAGGAGGACGTCCCGGAGGACGTTGTGGCGCTGGCGGCGGCGTTGTTTGCGGTGTCTGCGCGGCGAGAGACGGTCGTGGTGGCGGATGCTGCGGCGGAGAGCCGATGGGCCGAGGCTGGGCGGCGGGAGGGACTGCGGCTGTGACGGTCTGGCTCGAGGTTGGCGGGAAGAAGGTGCGGGTGGAGTTGGCTGGATCGCTTGGTGGGGGCGTGGTCGACGGGCCTATGGAGTGTTCGATTGATGGACGAGTCGTTAACGCGGATGTTCGGATGCTTGAGCCGGGGGTGATGTCGCTGGTGATCACATCGTGCACAGAGGCACAAGGGCGGCAGTACCGGTGCGTTCTTGATGGCGACGGCGTGGTGATTGGTGGACGTCGATATGGTTTTGAGGTGGATGATCCGCGGTCGCTGCAGGGCAGGCGCGGAGCGGGTGCGGGTACGGAGGGGCCTCGTCCGGTGAAGGCTCCGATGCCGGGGCGGGTGGTGCGGCTGCTGGTGGAGGTCGGTGACGAGGTAGAGGAGGGGCAGGGCGTCGTGGTGATCGAGGCGATGAAGATGCAGAATGAGCTGAAGTCGCCTAAGGCGGGGCGCGTGGTTCGGGTTGGCGTGGCGGTGGGGGATACGGTGGGGTCCGGGGACGTGCTGGTGGTGGTGGAGTAGGACTTGTCTGATTTTCTTCATTGGACCCCCTCCCCCCTTATTGCCCGCGCGTAAACTGCTTATAATCAATGGTTTACAGTCGTGCCAATGTCTGTAAAATGTTGACAATAAACGGGTTGCGTCCAAAATCCTGCATCTAAAAGAGTTAGCCCCGGACGATGTCCGGGGCTTGCTTGTTTTTGATCTATATAACAAGTATAGCGGGTTGAGGGTAACTCATACGCCATGCGGATGTTGCTGTTTTGTAATGAGTTAGGCGGTTTTGGGGCTTGACATTCGTTTTTTGGGCGGAAAATGGCAAAAGAAAAAGAGCAGCGGGTCGCAACGGGAATAAAATCAATCGCTTTGCTCATCGCGCCCTGTGACATTTCGTCGTCAGCAGCGAAATGCTTCCTCTGAAGAGAGTGCCGCGTGGGGTCTCCCGTCTCTTACTCCAACAATCAAGCGAACTTGCCGATAACCCCGTTAATGAGATGGTCCGCCGCTTGATCGATCCCTGAAGGATGACCGATCTTGTTGGCAGGTTTATTCAAGGAGGATCATCTTATGTGGATTCGTTCGGTTGGTATTGATCTTGGCAAGACGACCTTTCACCTCGTTGCCCTTGGTGAAAACGGCCAGGTGCTGTTGCGGAAGAAGTTCACCCAGAAGCAGCTCATCACTTTTACCGCCAACATGCAGAGCTCCTTGGTCGGGATGGAGGCATGTTCAGGGGCGCACTTCCTTGGACGTGTGCTGCGCGAACAAGGCCATGACGTGAAGCTGATTCCAGCCCAATTCGTGAAGCCATTCGTGAAGTCGAACAAGAACGACTTTCTCGATGCCGAAGCCATCGCCGAGGCGGTAGACCGGCAGAACATGCGGTTCGTTCCGATCAAGACGGACGACCAGCTTGATCTCCAGGCGATGCATCGTGTGCGCGACCGGCTTGTCGCCCGTCGAACGTCCGTAATCAACCAGCTGCGAGCCTTCCTGCTCGAGCGTGGCATGGTCTTCGCCAAGACTCCCTTCAAGCTGAAGCAGGCGATGCCTGAGATCCTCGAGAACGCAGATGCGAACCTCACACCACGCATGCGTAACCTCGTCAGCCTGCTGTGGAGCGAGTGGAAGGACCTGGAGCAACAGATCGTCGCGATGAACGAAGAGGTTGAACAGATCGCCTCTTCCGATCCAGCCTGCCAACGACTCAGGCAGATCCCCGGCATAGGCCCCTTGGTTGCGACCGCGATCGTCGCCGCAATCGGCAACGGAGCGGCCTTTCATAAGGGCCGGGAGTTCTCCTCCTGGCTGGGACTTGTGCCGCGACAGCACTCGACCGGCGGCAAGGCCAGGCTCTTCGGCATCAGCAAGCGAGGCAACAGCTATCTGAGGAAGCTGCTTGTCCATGGCGCTCGATCCGCCGTCCTCCGCGTCAAGCGA
Organism: uncultured Acidobacteriaceae bacterium; assembly: GCA_963720955.1. Lineage (GTDB taxonomy): Bacteria > Acidobacteriota > Terriglobia > Terriglobales > Acidobacteriaceae > Edaphobacter. The sequence goes on from CAVRHK010000019.1 coordinate 81,718, forward strand.
GAACGATCACCGTTCGGCCCCTGGCTCGACTCGCTTGAGCGCCGGTCTCCGGTCAAGGTAGTGATCACAGCCGCAGCCAACAAGCTGGCTCGTATTGCCTGGGCGGTACTATCGAGCGGCGACGAGTACCGTTCACCGACAGCTCTAACGATAGGGTGAACAGGCGCGGAAAAGACGCCTTCGGCTTGGAAGCGCAAAATCGCGCTCCCACTTTACCGCACCACTGCGACTGCTAAGAGTTCCACCAAGGTCTGCACTGGATAGCCAAGACGAACGAACAGTTCCCAACGGCGTGCTCGAAACCTCTTCCCTAAAATGGTCTCCCATGACCGTCCCGTTTATCAGGAAGAGCACGCAGCGCAACTCATCATGGCCAGGAGACCTAATCTATCTCCAATCGAAGGCCGAATACATTTGCGCAGACCTGTCGATCCGCCATTCGCTTTTCCCTTGCAGTCGTGCGGCGGACCATACATTTTCGGGAACTTCGGCTCGCGCCTCGATTGGGACTCAGCCCCTGGCGTTCCGTTGGTTAGTAAAACGCAAGCGCGTTTATGAGGACCAATCCCGGAATGGGCGCGATAGCTTCCGAATCTCCCTCAGTCAGGAGGGGTGATGCGATCCTTCCGACCTTCACTCGCCTCACTTCGGATCGAAGACTACGTAGTGGAGGAGATCGCTGATAAAGACTCGTTGGAAGAGCACGGTTGGCAACAGACCATCTTGGTGCTGTAGGGGAAGCACTACTTCGATCCACTGAGTGATTCTTTCTTTGCGACGTCCTCTACGAGCGGGTTATGTATGAGGGCTTGTGATGAGCCGGTGGTAAAGCTCAATCGTCTGATCTGCAATTGCGGTCCAGGCAAACGTCTCTTCGACGCGCTTGCGCCCTGCTTCTCCGAATTGTCGGGCCTTTTCGGGATCTGCCATGAGGTCGGAGATTTTCTCTGCGAGATCATGTGCGAATTTATCGGGATTTGAAGGAAGGGTCGTCGTTTGATCCTGTTCGAACGGAACGAGGTAGCCGGTTACTCCATCGACGACGACTTCAAGGATTCCGCCTGTCGCACTAGCGACGACTGGAGCGCGGCATGCCATCGCTTCCAGGTTGATGATGCCGAAAGGCTCATAAATGGACGGACAGCAGAAGACGCTGGCGTTACTGTAAAGCTGGATCACCTCGGGTTTTGTTACCATCTTTTCAATCCACACCACCTTAGGATTGAGTGAGCGGGCCTCCTCTACTATTTGACGCATCTCCACTGCTATCTCTGGAGTGTCCGGCGCTCCGGCGCATAAAACGACCTGGGTCGCCGGAGGTAGATAACGAATTGCCTGGACGAGATAAGTGACGCCCTTCTGCCGTGTGATTCGACCTACGAACAAGACGTATGGCAAGGCGGGATCTACACCGTATTTGGTTAGCGCTGTTGTATCCGATGTCTTTTGATATTCGTCGAGATCTATGCCGTTATAGATGACATGCACTCGTTCGGGACGGACGTCGGGGTATGCGCGCAGAATGTCTTCTTTCGTTCCCTTGGAAACGGCGATTACGGCGTCTGCATCAAGAATCGCGGTTCGCTCCATCCAGGAACTCATCGCATAGCCACTGCCGAGCTGCTCGGCCTTCCAGCCGCGCAGCGGTTCGAGGCTATGGGTTGTGAGTACGAAAGGAATGTCGAATAGTTTCTTTGCGAGAAACCCGGCCATGGACACGTACCAAGTGTGCGTGTGCACTATGTCGATCGTCGCTAGAGGTTTCATCTGCGCAAGATTGAGACTCAGTGTCTCGAGCGCAGTCTTGTATTTCTCCTGAGTGCCCTGGGTGATCTGAGACCACGGCTCAGCGCCACGGACATGCAGATTTCCCTCGTCGAGGAATTGATCGCCCCAGCAGTGAACCTCGACGTCGATCCTCTTCGCCAACTCGCGGCTTAGGTATTCAACGTGAACTCCGGCTCCCCCATAAACATTGGGCGGGTACTCGCGTGTCATCAGGCCAACTCGCAAAGCCATTCTCCCTTGAATCCATTAGAGCCGGATAGCTTGATTGGAAGTCGAAGTCATCATATTCAGAATCAATTCTCTCGGGAACCTGTGCCGTATCCATCCATCATCACTGTCCATGTTTCTTTAGGATGCATTCTTCAACCTGACGGATGAACAATACGCCAAATTGAGGAGAGCATGACACGGAGATATTGATGAGCCGCACGACTAGCGCTCGTGTCTCTAGTTGACCCCCAATTGTGAGACTCTCAGAAGCTCCGCCACTCTTTCGACGAGCGTTCCCGGATCCCACGGAGCCGTCGAGTAAGGGCTAATCAATCGCCACTCTGAAACAGGATCTAAATTCGGGACGACTTTGCGGACCGGGATGGCGATTGTCTGCGGATGAGATAAAGAGGCAATCTCAAGAATCTCTTCTACGCTCAGGGAAAAACACAGCACCACAAGGTCAAATTGACCTGACTTAAGGATCTTCTTTGCTTCGCTTGCTGTCGCAGTGGTGACTTGCGCGTTGCTTCTGCGAAGAACCGCAGCCCTGGTTATGAGAAGACCTTCGTCCTTGGAAATCGCGAGTATTTTATGCATCACGCCTCCGATCTGAGTCGAGGCTGATGCGGTGGCGGGCGGGTACCGTCGCGAGAGAGTCGGCTGTGCCTAGACCATACGCGTTCTGCGAAAACTATGTCTAGCAGACGACACAAGAGGCTGGAGATGTGGGCCCACGCATTCCGGTGAGTTCACCGGATCGGACCGGTCATTGTGGTTCCTGCAAAGTCTCCTTTTCGGAAACTACGCCGGACCATCTCCGAGAAACACGTTAGCGCAGGGAACTAGCATGTGGCGGGAGCGCCACAATAGTTGTAGAGCGCTCTGGGCTTCGCGACGCAATACTGGGTGTTGTTGTGAGCCACCTCTCACAAATCGACGGCCAGCTGGATGTAGTGGACGCGACACGTGTGGTTCGCTCCGGTTTAAGTTACGACATAGTCTGCGCAGTATGCGGCGATTTAGTGCGCAGGGATGTGCGCACTCCGCGCGCTCCACTATATAACCGGGAGAGGATCGAGGCTCATGTGGCGGTTTGCTCGGGACCGAAGCCATGGAAGAAATGGTGGAATAAGGTCTTTCGCAGCGTTTCCGCCTAACATTCTCAATCTGAATGGAAAGTCGGGTTTTGGGAAACTTCAGTCCTTCACTCCAAGCTGACCGACTACCTTTATTCTTTCCTTGCCGACGGGCAGAGTCTGGTCTGGTCCGAAGGCGTTGGGTGAGAAGAGTTGATCGCCTTTGTCGGCCAGGTCGGGATGAATTTTCCTGAAGTAGACTTGGTCAGGATCGTCGCTGTCGAGCTCGATCTGGAGTGCTCTATGAAACGGATCGCTTTCATGCTGGTCGCGGTGGCAGCAGTGGCCGGCGTCGCCATCTTCACGGTTGCGGCATCCGGACACGGCGATGGAGAGGCAGCCCCGATCTTTGGGGTTAAGATTCCCGCGGATACCGCGACTGGAGATTGATCTCCGTCGCTCACGAGGCAGGCAATCTCAACGATCTTCGCGCCATTCTCGGCAACGATATCGCGATCAAGGCCTATCGCGAGGAAAAGCTTCCGTTCCCGGACGGCGCAATTATTGCGCGGCTGGCGTGGAGTTACGTCCCGTCTGAGGAGAACAACAAAGCCTTTGGCCGTGAACAGTCTTTCGTCGCCGGGCCGCCTACCAATGTTCAGTTCATGGTCAAGGACTCCAAAAGATACGCTGCGACAGGCGGCTGGGGGTTCGCTCAATTCAAAGACGGCAAACCTGCCGACGAGGCCGTGCACAAGACCTGCTTTTCCTGCCATGAGCCTGCCAAAGCTCGCGACTTTGTCTTTACTCGTTACGCACCGTGACACAAAGAATCGAACGCTGGAACCTTGAGGCTATGTGCGCGGTTGTGCGGATGACCCGAGAGTTGGGTGACGAGAGGCGCGTTTTCCGGTACTGATTCTTGCCATTCGCCGAGATCAGGACTACGACGAGTGACATTGCATCGATACCATCGCCAACTGCCGCTGTAAAAAACGCTTCTCCGGTAGAGTGCAGTCGCACTCCAGCGCCGCCGAAAACGCTGCCCTTGCTTCCTTCAGGCGTCCAAGTGCTGCCAGCACGTGGCCTTGCGTTGCGGAAAACAAATGGTACTTCTGCAAGGCATTGTTGCCTGCAAGAGGTGTCAGAGCAGCCAGGGCCGCGTCCGCGCCGTGCACCTTCATCACGACAACCGCACGATTGAGTGCCACAACCGGCGAGTCTGTCATCTCCATAAGCTGGTCATAGTGGTCAAGGATGGAGGCCCAATCGATCTCTGCTGCACTCGCAGCGCTTGCATAGGTGGCGGCAATGGCAGCCTGCACATGCCATTCGGAGATCTCGTCTCCTGCGATGGATCGGTCGAAGTAGGAAAATCCGAGTGCGATCAGATCGTCGTCCCAGAGCTTGCGGTCCTGCTCCTCCAATAAGACGAGGTCTCCTGCTGCGTCCGTCCGTGAGGGCAGGCGCGCTGCCTGCAACGCCATCAATGCCACGAGAGCATCGACGCGTGGAGCGCTCATCGAAGAGGAGGCAACCAGCTGACCCAATCGCAAAGCTTCCAGGCAGACGTCGCTACGGATAAGGTCTTCCCCTGAATGTGCTGCGTAACCCCCGCTAAACATCAGGTAGATCACCTTGAGCACTGAGTTGAGTCTCTGCTCCAGCTCAGCTTTGGAAGGCATGGCCAGCGTGAGATTTTGTTCGCGAATCAACCGTTTCGCTCTCACCAAACGCTGCGCGATCGTAGCTGGCTCGGAGAAGAATATGCGGGCGATCTCCTCGGTACTGAATCCGCCGACAAGCTTCAGGCTGAGTGCTACCTGCGCATCGGGAACAAGCTTTGGATGGCAGCACATGAAGACCATGCGCAGTTCATCGTCGCGCAGGCTCTGCTCTGCATCGAGATCCAATATGGGCTGGGCCCCGGTTTCAAGCGCAACAACCAGCGCATCGGTCTTGCTTTTGAAAACAATACCCCGACGGACCGACGAGATCGCATAGTTATGGGCGGTGCGAAAGAGCCACGCCTCAGGCTTCTCTGGAATGCCCTGGAACGGCCAGGTCTGCACGGCGCGAAGCATCGCCTCCTGTGCTGCATCTTCGGCGAGTTGAAGATTTGCCGAACCAAGCAGTCCCGCCAGCCAGGCAACAATCCGCCCGGACTCTCGGCGGAATAGATGCTCCAGCAACACGGGACTGCCTGACTCTTGCATCGAGAGACACTCCTAAGCGTTGTAGACCATGACCTGGCGAATCTCAATGGTGCCGAGACCGATGTGAGGGATGTCGAGTGAGAGCTTGACCGCTTCGTCATAGTCGGCGGCTTCAATGGTGTAGAACCCGCCCATCACCTCTGCGGATTCGCTGAATGGACCTTCGGTCACACTCACGCCGTCACTCTTCGCCTTAATCACGCGTCCTGTGTCCCGAACCAGCCCGGCGCCGGCTACGACAAAGGGTTTGTTGCGCCAGGCGAGATATTTCTCCACTTTCTTCTGCATCTGTTCCGGACTCAACTTCTTCCAGGCTTCGCCGTCGTTGTGTAGCAAAAGCACATACTGTGGCATGAGAATTCTCCTCTTTCCATTTGTTTATACGTACATCTAGGCCAATGACGAATATGCCAGGAAGAAATCGACAGATTTTGGGGCAGCTTGCAGAAAAATCTGATGAATGCGAGAGATACCCCAGATTCGTCTCCGTTGCCGATCGCGCCATCAGCTCACGCCTCCTTTGTCGGCTCGTCTACACTACCAGTGGCGGCCAACCCCGCCGGGCAGCCCCAGACACCCGAGGAGCACCCACCGATGCAGCAGCCCCTCCCCACGGGAGTCCCCGCTCCCCGCTTCTATATCACCAGCCGCCAGCCGCTCCGCCCGGGAGCGATCCTGCTCGCTACCGTAGCCGCCGTGGCTGCGCTCTCCTCGGTCCTCTATGCCCTGAGTCACAACAAACATGCACATCTCACGTCCGGCGGCTCCGGCGCTGCCCGTTCGGCCGGCGCCACAACCGGAACCGCTCCGGCTGACGACGAGAAAGACGATCCAAACCAGATCGACACCATCGTCCTCGGTGATCCCGCCGACGCTCCTGTGCCCGCCCGCCGGGGAGATCACGTCAGCCCCGTTCACGCCACCATCCTCGTTCGCCTGCCTCGCTTCGGCGACCAGGTGGGCCTCATCCCCGACACCCCCGCCGGCCGGCTCCTCTACGGCTGGCTCGCGGCCTTCAACCAGGCAAGCTACCCCGCGCTTGGCAACGCTCTGCCCAATGTCGCGCTTGGCTCCGCGGCCGCTGCACAGATGGAGCTGCGGCAGCAGACCGGCGGCTTCAACCTGCTCTCTGCCAAAGAGGTTCAGCCCGGCGTCCTTGTCTTCCGACTCCGCGACCAGACCCCCGCGGCGAACGAGGTCCTCGGCACCCTCCAGGTGCGTCCGGACTCCAGCCCCGCCGTCATCGCGAGCTTCAGCCTCCGCGTCGTCGCCCCACCCCGGCAGGACGCCACCACGGGGACTGCCCCACTCCCGGCGGCCTCACCGCGATGAGTCGGCAATCGCCCGCAAGGCGGCGCCATAGAATGCTGTGAAGCGGCCCCGAGTCATAGCAATAACGGGAGGTCGGCTTGTCGTCGGTGACCTGCCGTTGCTACCATTCCAGCCATGAACAAACTTGCGCCATTCCTCTGGTTCAATGACAACGCCGAAGAAGCCGCTGAGTTTTACCTGAGCGTCTTCCCGCACGCGCGCAAGCTCGATGAGCTGCGTTCCAAAGGTGTCGGTCCCTGGCCCGTGGGCAAGATTGCCACTATCACGATCGAACTTGAAGGCCAGGAGATGGTCTTTCTCAACGGCGGTCCCGCGCAGCAGCTCAACCCCGCCTTCTCGTTCTTCGTCCGCTGCGACTCCCAGGAAGAGATCGACAGCTACTGGGGCAAGTTGATCGAAGGCGGCAAACCCATGGCCTGCGGCTGGCTGACAGACCGCTTCGGCTTGTGCTGGCAGATTGTGCCTCGCAATATCGGCGAGTTGATCAGTCACCCCAAAGCCATGGAAGCCATGATGGGGATGATCAAGATGGACCTGCATGCGTTAGAAGCCGCCGCGCGCGAGAGCTGAGAGCCTTCTCTAGTCATTCCCAGTCAAGACCCTTGCTAGCTTAAGACTGGGTGCGGGTGTTGGGTAGCGAGTTCCGCATCAACAATTCGGCGACCATGCCTTGGGTGGAGGCGTGGTACTCTGTCGGCGCGCAGCAAGCGATTCAGTCTGGCTTTAAGGGAGCCAACGTGAGAAGAATTGTGTGTGCAATCTGCCCGGCACTGCTTGCGCTCGCCGCGCTTGGCGCAGGCCTCCTATGAAGGATCAGGACATCCGCGTATCCGGACGGTGATGGCTGGAGGCGAGATAATACCGAAGGAGCCATCATGATCGGATCTTCTGATTTTCGGACTACGAAAATGCCGCTCAACCACGGAGCCGGCCGCATGCCTGTGCTCGGGTTTGGCACTCTGATTCCCGATGCGGCCGTGACGATAAGTGCTACCAGATGCCGCGCTAGAGGCGGGATTTCGACACTTCGATTGTGCCGAACGATACCGAAACGAGAGCGAGGTGGGCGAGGCGTTGCAGGCAGGACTTGCTGCTGGAGGGATCGCGCGCGAAGACATCTTTGTTACTACGAAGTTGTGGAACACCAATCATCGGCCGGAGCGCGTCGAACCGGCATTCGAGGGGAGTCTGAAGAGACTCCAGCTCAACTATCTGGATCTCTATCTGATTCACACTCCGTTTGCGTTTCAAGCGGGGGACGAGCAGGATCCGCGGGATCAAAATGGCAATGTCATCTACGACCGCGGTGTGACTTTGGCCGACACGTGGAGGGCGATGGAGGGCCTTGTCGACCATGGCAGATGCCGTGCCATCGGGCTGTCTGACATTACGCTGGACGGACTGTTGCCGATCTACGAATCGGCGAGAATCAAACCGGCCGTGGTCCAGGTCGAGTCGCATCCGTATCTTCCGGAGACTGAGCTTCTGGAGTTCTGCAAGAAGAACGACATTGTGTTTTTGGCTTTCGCGCCTTTGGGTCATGGAATGAGGCCGGGGCCGCTTGAAGATCCGGTCATTTTGGCAATTGCCGCACGAGTTGGAAAGACGCCAGCGCAGGTGCTGCTGGCCTGGGCGGTGCAACGCGGCACGGCTTTGCTTACCACGCCCAGAACTGCAGAGCGGGCGAGAGAGAATTTCGACATCTCCGCCCTTCCGGATGACGCGTTTGACGAGATCAATCGCATTCAGACGAGACAGAGGCTCAATGATGTCGTGAATACGGGCAGCCCGGGCTTCATTCCACGAGTTAGATCTTGAAGGCCAAACCAGCACCTGGACGGGTCCAAACCGCTGCAACCAGTACTGGCACCCAAACGAGCAAACGACGCTCGTTGGGGTGCCAGTGTCCCACCGGGTTCAAGTGTTACTTTTTTCCGGGCTGATACTCACCCGGTACGAAGCGAAATGTGATGGCGAGCCGGTTCCATCCGTTAATGGTGATGATCGCCAGCGTCAGGTTCACCAACTCTTCTTCGGAGAAGCTCTTGCTGGCGTTTTCGTATACCGCGTCGGGAACGTGGCCTTCCCTGATCAAAGTGATCGCTTCTGTCAGCGCCAGGGCAGCGCGTTCGCGGTCGGTAAAGAACGGTGTCTCCTGCCATGCCGAGAGCGCATAGATGCGCTGCTCCGTCTCACCCTCGGCGCGTGCATCTTTCGAGTGCATGTCGATGCAATAAGCGCATCCGTTGATCTGCGACGCGCGCATCTTTACCAGCTGAATCAGAGCGGGCTCCAGTTTGGATTGTTTGCGAACGAACATCTCCAGCCCAAGCATGGCCTGATACGCGGCCGGTGATACCTTCTGTGCTTCCAGTCTTGCTTGCATTGCTTTATCTCCTTGAAATCAACATTCGGCGGACCAGCACTTGCCAGACCGCGGGTTCGGGTTGAGGCAGGTCATCCTTTGTGAGCAGGTTCGGTGAACTGGGGAGCGGTTCGACGGGACAGCAGGGCATCCAGGCTGAATGGGAAGCTTTCGCGACTTGCGAGAAGCAGGGCTCCACCAATCCCGGTGAGGACGGCATAATTCAGGGGCGCCTTGATTCCCAATGCAAGCGTCATTGATACCGCGAACGTTAGTAGAAGAAGTGCGGTTAATAGTGCAGCAGTACGTGTGCGCCAGCCGACGAGGAGAAGAAGGCCGAAGAGAATTTCAGCGCCAGTGGCGATGATCCCCAGGGGGAGGATCATTCCCTCCGGCAAAGTACCAATTGAGGATGTGGGTGTAATCCAGGAACCGGGAGAAATTTCCCCACTCGACATTCGGTTGACCGAACGCTCCCCAGAGGCCGAGTCGGTCGGCTACGGCCGATAAGAAACCAACGCCGAGGCCGATTCTTAACACCAAGCTTGCGTAGTCTGCGAGTTTCGATTCCTTCACTGTGGTCGTGTTCATATATTTCCTCCTTGCTTGAGTTTTGCGAACAGAACCGCTCGCAATTTGTTGGGTTACTTTGCCGGTTTACTTTGCTGGCATCACCAGCGGAGCGCCTTTCTTGTTGATCAGGAAGACGACGAATTTTGCTGGCTTCGTACTGCTCGCGTTCCGGCTGACGATGTGAATGTCGCTGGGATCTTCATAGAAGCTCTGACCCGGCCCCAGCGTGTGTTCTTTTTGCCCTCGCACTTGCATTACGACGGAGCCCTCCAGCACGTAAACAGAGACCTGCGCATTGTGGCGGTGGATGGGGCTCGAAAAACCGGCGGGAAAGTCTACGGTGTACATGAGAACTTGCTCGCCGGGAGATCCTGCGAGGTCTTTCGTTAGGAGCGGTGTGATCGTCTCGTGCACCGTCGGCTGGCGTGACAGGCTTCTCCGCCATCAGCGTGATGGTTGGGGTCAGGGTGCTGGTTATGAGAAATGCCAGCGCCAATAGGGGCTTTGAGCTTGGCTTTGAACTTGGCTTTGAGCTTGTTATGGGCTTTGCTTCCAATTTTGCTTGCATCGGTTTGTCTCCTTACAATCAACATTAGGTCTTATGTGGATCAGAGAGAAGGTCCATAATGCGAAAAGGGACTGGTCCACTTTGGTCAGATCCAGGTAGTTTGCCAATAAGCGAATGTCTAAAGAAGAAACATTTCAGGATCTCTCGCTCAACCCGCCCGCTGGCAAGCAGGATCTCTGGCGATGGCTCTACACAGAGTTGCGCGCCGCCATTCTCGACGGACGTTTGAAGCCTGGCGCTCGGATGCCCTCTACGCGCAGCCTCGGGATGCAGTACTCGCTCTCGCGCGGCACCGTCGTCGTTGCCTTCGAGCAGCTACAGGCCGAGGGTTACACGCGCACTGAAGTTGGGTCGGGAACTTACGTCGCATCGGGCGTTCCGGATGGACTGTTGCCCGCAACGCGCAGACCTGCGACTGTCGCTGTTGCAACGTCAAAGGCCGCAGTCTCCAAACGCACGCAACAATGTCTGAAGGATGTGGAGGTGATTCCTGCGTCTCGCTCGATCGGCAAAGCTTTCCGCGCACACGAAGCGGCCATCGATCTCTTCCCCGTGGATCTTTGGGCGCGCGTTGCTTCGCGCGTCTTACGCCGAGCTCCGCGCTCACTCTATGGTCACGGCAACGCTACGGGCTACCAACCCCTCCGTCGCGCCATCGCGGAGTATGTTGGCGCGTCACGCGGGGTGCACTGCTCTGCCGAACAGATCATCATCACTTCAGGCACACAACAGGCCCTTGACCTCGTCGGCCGTCTCCTTCTCACAACCGGCGATCAGGTCTGGATGGAGGACCCCGGTTACCACCGCGCCCTTCATACACTCCGCGCCACAGGTGCGCGTATCGTTCCTGTACCTGTGGACGAAGACGGCCTCATTGTGAAGGCAGGCCGCAAGCTTGCGCCCAAAGCGAAGCTCGCTTACGTCACGCCGGCGAATCAATTTCCGATGGGTGTCACCATGTCGGCGGATCGTCGCCTGGAACTCCTTCGTTGGGCTGCCAGCGCGAACGCGTGGATTATCGAGGACGAATACGATGCGGAGTATCGCTACTCCGGTCGTCCCATTGCAGCGCTGCAAACGCTCGACAGTTCCGGTTGCGTCATCTACGTTGGCACCTTCACGAAGATGCTCTTCAACGCACTGCGTCTTGGATTTATGGTCTTGCCCGAGCGGCTCGTAGAGGCATTCGCAGCGACTCGCACCCTCATCGACCTCCATCCTCCAACGCTTGATCAGGCCATCCTGGCGGAGTTCATCACCGAAGGCCACTTCGGTCATCATCTCCGCCGCATGCGCCAGACGTATGCGGAACGCATCGACGTTCTCAAAACCGCTGCAGACAAAGAGCTCAATGGAGTACTCGACGTTGTGCACGCGGGCGCAGGCATACGTACACTCGGCTGGCTCAAGACAGGGAGGTCCGATCTGGATGCGGTGCAGCACGCGCAGAAGCTCGGGCTCGAAGTAACTCCGTTGTCGATGTTTATAACAAAGTACGAACGGCCCCCAGCCCTGATGCTCGGCTTCGCAGGCTGCACCCCGGCAGAGCTGCGACGCGGCGTCTCTGTCCTCGCAACTGCTTTACGTTTGCGCTAGTCGGCACTCATGAATTCTTTGATCCGGGGAAGTGCCACGGAGAGCGATAGGGCCGCGTAAGCAGCTCGGTAGCGGCGGCATCATTCAGAATCTTCTCCTGGGCCACGTCCCATTGGATCTTCCGTCCGACGAGCATGGAGATGAGACCAAGATGCCCGGGAAGTGTCGAGTGATGCGCAGTCTCGACCGGGGTGATCGTAGGTTTGCGGGATTTGACGCAGTCGAGGAAGTTGCGCCGATGTTCAGCGGACTCATAGAGCTTCACCTTGCGGAGTTCCTCAGGTAGAGAGTCGCCCTTGATCCAGGCGGGATTGGAGGCGTCAAATCCTGCGCGGTCCACCCACACCCAGCCGTCTGTGCCAATCCACTTTGTTCCCATGCCGATTGCCGGAGAACCGCCGGAGATGGTCAGGGCGACGTCGACAGGATAGTGCGTTACTTCCTTACGGTATTTGCATTCGACGTGGTATTTGGTAGCAGCGTTCCAGGCAGCATTTGTCGGCGGAAACTCGCCGTAGCCCTTCAATCTCCGATGGACCGGTGAGATCGAATCCCAGCCCCCAGTGTGCGATGTCACAATGATGGCCGACCCAGTCCAATAACTGTCCGCCTCCGGTGTTGTAGTTCCAGCGCCAATTCTGGTAGACGCGCGCGTCGATGTACGGTTCAGCCTGCGAAGGACCAACCCACATGTCATAGTCCAGCTCCGGCGGAGGCTGAGTGACGGCAAGATTCCATGCCGCGGTTCCCGGAACGATCTGGTCTGGACTGCTGATCTTATCTGGCAGAGAGGAGAGCCTCTTTAGCAGTGCGGGGACAGTGCCGGGGAAATCGTGAGGACCACCCGGCAGGCCAACCTCGACGCGAATGACATTTCCGATGAGACCGTTGCGGACAATCTCCGCTGCTTTGTGAAAGGTGGGAAGGGAGCGTTGCCAGGAGCCGGTCTGCCAGATGATGTTGTTCCGCTGAACAGCTTTGACGATTGCCTGTTGCTCTGCGACGGTACGGGCGAGAGGTTTCTCGCCGTAGATATCCTTCTTTCTGGCTGCGGCTTCCGTGGCGATCAGAGCGTGCCAGTGATCGGGTACTGCGATCATGATTGCGTCAATATCATCGCGTGCCAGCATTTCGCGATAGTCCTGATAGGCCTTGCAGTCCTTGTTTTCGTAGCGGGTGTTGATCGTGTCGACGGCGCTCTGCAGATGATCCTTGTGCAAGTCGCAGGCAGCAACGACCTGGCAATCACTCTGCTGCAGGAATGCCTTGGTATTGCTGGGGCCCATCATGCCCCAGCCGATGACACCGACGGTGATGCGATTGGAAGGAGAGACGTAGCCTGTGCGCGCCCATGCGCGGGCGGGCAGCAGCATCGCAGCTCCGGCGCCCTTCATGAAGCTGCGCCGGGTTGGCAGGGACAGCAGACTTGCGTCGGCTCGAAGATTACTCATCCTAGACTCCCTCCTGGACTCCCAGGTTCGTTCGCGCTTCAGTTTAGCTCTCTTATCCAGATATTGCGGAAGCTGATTGGCTCGCTGTGGTCGCCGTGCGCCTGCAGCTTGATCGGTGCGGTGTCGTATTTCTTGTAGAAGGGATGGCCAATGTAGAGCGTCTGACCTTTCAACTCGAAGTGGTTCTGGACCAGCACCCCGTTGAAGAAGACCGTGACATAGGCAGGAGTTTTCAGCGAGCCATCTTCGTTGAATGTTGGTGCGGTCCAGACGACGTCGTAGGTCTGCCATTCTCCGGGCTTGCGGTTCGGGTTCGCCAGAGGAATGCCCTGTTTGTAGATACTCCCAGCCTGGCCGTTGACGTACGTTTTGTTGTTGTAGGAATCGAGAACCTGCAGCTCGTAGCCGGCATCGCCGGGGCCGAGGGAGGCGAGAAAGACGCCGCTGTTGCCACGCGCCTGATCGCTGCCGGTGATGTTCTCGGGGATCTTCCACTCAATGTGGAGCTGATAGTTCCGAAAGGCTCGTTTGGTTTCGATGTTGCCGACACCTGGCGCCTTGCTCACAGTCAGTATGCCGTCGGCGACGATCCATTTGGCTGGAGACTTGTCCTGGGCCGAGACCCACTCGTCGAGGTTTTTGCCGTCGAAGAGGACGATTGCGTCGGAGGGAGGCGCGGCATTGCTGGCTCCCGGCGTAACGATTTTGGGCACTGGCTCCCACACCTCAGTTTCCTGAGGCTTCGGAGCGGCAGGCTGTTGAGCGAAGACGGGAACGGTCAACGCAATAAGCGTCGCAAATAAAGGGAGCTTCGAATGTTGAATCCACATGATCATTCAACACAATACGCCGATTGGGTTCGACACGGAAAATGCAGATTCGGGCGGTATGCCCTCAGGTACGGTGGCGGAGGTTTGTCGACGGATTTGCTGATGCTTACGACACCTTCCTGCCTATGGAATATTGTTGGAACGATAGAGGCGCGTGATACTATTTTGGCCACTCTGACAAGCGGTCAAAGCTTGTCTTCCAGATTTCAGGGCCCCCAGAGACAATCGAATTTTTGAAGTTATTTCCGGTTCAGATACAGGCAGTGAGAACGTCTTGCCTCAACAGGCAAGGAGGACATCGTGCCAACTCGCAGAGCAGCAATCGTGTCAGCAATCGTCGTTATGCTCCTGGCATTCACCCTGACTGCCAGCGCCGACACCTATTCCGCCGTTTTTGTGTACGGAGATAGCCTGTCGGACAACGGGAGTCTTTTCGCCGCGACCGGAATTCCGCCGGCGCCGTACTTCAATGGACGCTTCTCCAACGGGCCGGTGGCAGTGGAACAGCTGGCCGCGCAACTGGGCGCTCCGCTCTTTGACTTCGCCTGGGGCGGCGCGACTACTGGCGTCGGCAACCAAGGTGACGGAGGCACACAGACCAGCCCGGGTGCTTTCGGCCTACCTGGAATGCTGGTCGAGTTGGCGACATACCCCGTACCGGCTGCACTCATCCCCAGTTCGCTCTTCGTGGTGTGGGGCGGCGCTAACGATTTTGAAATTGCCGGCTCGCCGACTGTCGCGGCCGGCAACATTGATGCGATCGTTGCTACGCTTCAGGCGGCGGGCGCAACGCACATTCTGGTACCAGGGCTGCCCGACCTCGGCCTGACGCCCGAGTTTTATGGCAGTGCGGCGGCGACGCTGTACTCCAACCAATTCAATGCGGCGTTGCAAGGCAGTCTTCCGTCGGGCGCGACTTACTTCGACACCTTCGCCTTTCTAAACGGGGTCGAAGCGAATCCGGCGGCATATGGAATTACGAACCTGACGACACCCTGCTTCGACGGCATCACGGTCTGTGCCAATCCGAGCCAGTATCTCTTCTGGGATGGCATCCATCCAACGACCAGCGCAGATGCATTTCTGGCTGCACAGTTTGATGCGGCAGTGACGACGCCAGAGCCAGCATCGATTCTGCTGTTTGGGAGCGGGATTGTAGCGATGGCGGGGCTGCTGCGAAGGCGGAGAGCGGCCTGAGCCTTCACGGTAGACTTGCGGCATGAAAATCTCTACGAACGTTCGACGGTAGTTGGAGTGAGAGAACTGATGCCAGCTGCCCCGGGAAATCCGCGTTTGAGCGCATGACTACAACCTCAAATTGGAACGGTGAAACATCCCACGGAAGGATGAAGATTTCTGTTGGGGTGTGGCGCGGGTCGGGCTACAATCCGGGAACGCCTAAAAAGACCGTTTTGCTGCAGTAGAGAAGGCGTGCGCGAGGAGAGAGTCTATGAGCGATAACGTTGCGGTGAAGGGGCAGCCTGAGGGACCGGGTTTGAGTCAGGTAGAGCGGGTCGTCGATACATTTGTCGCTCCGACCAAGACCTTCACGGACATACTGCGAAGCTCAAGCTGGTGGCTACCGTATTTGTTGGGTGCGGTGCTGGGGCTGCTCTTCGCTTATGTGATTTTGAATAAGGTTGGGCTGCCGACGCTGGTGGATGGCGTGGTGCGTCACAACAAGACGCTCGAGGACTCGCTTGCCAATGCGACTCCGGGCGACGCGGCAAGAATCAGGTCGAGGGTCGAGACGCAGTTCAAGTTTTCGTATGCGTTTCCGGTGCTTGGGCTGCTGTTCGGCGTGATTTGCGCAGGGGGCATGATGGCTACGGCCAACTTTGCCTTTGGTGGAAAGTCCAAATACCAGCAGATGCTGGCGGTGTGGTTTTACGGGACGCTGCCGCTGTTTGTCTTCAATCTGCTTGTGATCATTTCCATCTATGCGGGCTTGTCGGGCGATTCGTTCGATATACAGAATCCGATTGGGACGAATCTCGGGTACTACCTTTCAGGGACCGAGTTGCCGCACTGGCTGATTGCGCTGCTGTCGGCGATCGATGTGTTTGCGATCTGGTCGGCGCTGCTGCTGACGCTGGGGGTTTCGATCGTGGCGGGTATCAAGCGGAGCGCGGCGGCCATCGTAATCTTTGGCTGGTGGTTCCTCTTTATTCTGCTGAAGGTGGCAGGCGCAGCGATTAGCGGATAAACGATCAGCGGATAAACGAAGTGAAGGTGGAGGCGGGTAGGCCTGCGCCGTTGTACAGGTTCGCTTTGGGGAAGTTGGGCCATGCGTAGCGGACGTACTCTGGTTGCGCGACGGACGGGCTTATGACGGTAACGGTTTGGCCTTCGATGTGAGCGGTGGCTGGGACGAAGACTCCGTCGTGACCGGCGATTTCGAAACCCTCCAGTGGGCCGCCTTTTGACTTGAGCCCGTCTGCGTTGTGGAACCACACATGCATTGCGCCGCCGCTCGGGATAGGCGAGTTGAAAGAGCGGACCGGAGGCGACGATGTTTTCTCCGAAGACGATCTGGCGGGCGAGGAGGGAGAGGCGCTCGCCCACGACCTGCTTGTTGGCGGGGTGAACGTTGTGCTCATCGCCGGCGTCGATGGTGACGGCCATGCCGGTTTTGGTGAGGTAGAGGGATCTGCGCTGCGCGTCGCGGAGGGTGCCCCAGTCTTCTCTTGGGGTGCTGGCGAAGGCGGAGATCTGCACGAAGAGGAAGGGGAAGTTGCCCTGATGCCATTGCGTGCGCCAGTCCTGGATCATGGTGGGGAAGATACGGTCGTAGAGGCCGGCGTAGCTTGAGTTGGATTCGCCCTGATACCAGATGACTCCGCGAATGGGGAGTGGTGTGAAGGGAGCGACCATGGCGTTGTAGAGTGCGGCGGGTCGCCAGGATGTGGGATTGGGATGCCAACTGCGACCAGGGGTGAGGGGCTTGCCCTGCTCGCGGGCGAGCTTGTCGGCTGCGTCGAGGCGCATCTCGGTGGATTCGTGATTCATTCTTTCGGCGCGGGTGGCGAAGACGGGCATGAGGGCAGCGTCGGCTCCTAGAGCGTCGAGGCTGGTCCATGCTTCGGCGGGGGTGCCTCCCCAGGTGGAGTCGATGAGGCCGATGGGGACGTGTTGTTTGCCCTGGGCTTTCTGCAGGTCACGAGCGAAGAAGTAGGCGACGGCGGAGAAGTTTTTGGCGGTCTCGGGTGTGCAGGTGGACCAGCCGGTTGCGGATTTGACGTCTTCGAGAGGGTAGTCGGCGGTGTCTCGTTCGATGAGAAGGAGGCGGATGTCGGGGTAGTTGGCGGCGGCGATCTCTTTGGCGGAGTCTTGAATGACGGCGCTGTTGGGGAAGCCGGCGAGGGGCATCTCCATGTTGGACTGGCCGGAGGCGAACCAGAGATCGCCGATGAGGATGTCGTCGAACTGGATGGTGTTCGTGCCGCGGACGATGAGAGTGAAGGGGCCGCCAGCGGATTGAGAGGGAAGGTAGATGCTCCAACGGCCGACGTCGTCGGTGGATGTGGAGGCGGTGAGGCCGTGGAGTTCTACGGTGATCTTTTCTCCGGCGGTGGCGCTGCCCCAGACGTGGATGGGCATGTCGCGCTGAAGGACCATGTGGCTGGAGAAGAGTTTGGGGAGCGAGACTTCGGCGTTGGCACGCAGGGTGAGTATGAGCGCGACGATGAAGACGCAGCGAATGAGACGAGAGGTCATAGATATCTCCGGCGGTTACCTTTATAACTCGCTTGACCGTGCGGGTGGGTCGATGTTGAGTCGGCGGCATGAAAAGGCCCGGATCGTGTCCGGGCCTTTTCTTGTGACGCGATGGGTTTTGATTTATTCGGTCCAGCGTTTGAAGACGAGGGAGCCGTTGGTGCCGCCGAAGCCGAAGGAGTTCGAGAGCGCATAGTCGATCTTTACCGGCTGGGGCTTGTTGGGAACGTAGTTCAAACGGCACTGCGGGTCGAGTTCGACGATGTTCATGGTCGGAGGTGCGGTCTGGTTGAGCATCGCCATGATGGTGATGCCGGCTTCGAGGCCTCCGGCGCCGCCGAGGAGGTGGCCGGTCATGGACTTGGTGGAGCTGACGAGCATCTTGTGGCTGAGGGCGTGCTCGCCGAAGAGGTTTTCGATGGCCTTGGATTCGAGCGCGTCGCCGAGTGGCGTCGAGGTGGCGTGGGCGTTGAGGTAGTCGATCTGCTCGGGGGCGACACCGGCGACCTTGAGGGCGTGCTTCATGGAGCGGTAGCAGCCTTCGCCTTCGGGGGCCATGCCGGTCATGTGGAAGGCGTCGGCGGAGAGGCCGTAGCCGACGATCTCGGCGAGGATCTTGGCGCCGCGGGCTTTGGCGAACTCGAGCTCTTCGAGGATGAGGATGCCGGCGCCTTCACCGACGACGAAGCCATCGCGATCTTTGTCAAAGGGACGGCTGGCGTGTTGGGGGTCGTCGTTGCGGGTGGAGAGGGCGCGCATGGCGGCGAATCCTGCGACGCCGAGCGGGGTGATGGAGGCTTCGGTGCCGCCGGCGATCATGGCGTCGGCATCGCCGCGCTGGATAAGACGGAAGGCGTCGCCGATGGCGTGGGCTGAGGTGGTGCAGGCGGTGGCGGTGGCTTCGTTGGGCCCGCGCGCGCCGTACTTGATGGAGACGTGGCCGGCGGCGAGATTGATGATGGCGCCGGGAATGAAGAAGGGCGAGACCTTGCGGGGACCGCCGTTGAGCAGGTTGATGTGCTCGCGCTCGATGACGTCGAAGCCACCGATGCCGGAGCCGATGTGGACGCCGATGTGATCGCGATTTTCGTCGGTGACCTGGAGGCCGGAGTGCTCCATTGCCTCGGCCGAGGCGGCCAGGGCGAAGTGGATGAAGCGGCCCATTTTGCGGGCCTCTTTTTTGTCCACGAAGAGGAGAGGGTCGAAGTCCTTGACCTCGGCGGCGAAACGAACGGGGTGGCCAGTGAGATCGAAGGCCTTGATCTCGGCCATGCCGCTACGGCCGGCCAAGAGACCTTGCCAGACCTCAGGGGTGGTTTTGCCGACCCCGCAGACGAGCCCGAGGCCGGTTACGACGACGCGACGTTGCTCCATTTTTTTACTTGGCCGCCTTTTGGTTCTTTTCGATGTAGTCGACGGCGTCCTTGACGGTTTTAATTTTCTCGGCATCCTCATCGGGGATCTGGATGTCGAAGGCTTCTTCGAACTGCATGACGAGTTCGACGACGTCGAGGGAGTCGGCGCCTAGATCTTCCTGGAAGCTTGCGCCAGGTGTGACCTCGGCTTCGTCCACCTGAAGTTGCTCGACAATAATTTGCTTTACCTTCTCGTCTACTGCTGCCATTTCGTTCTCCTGTTTACGTCTTGGAATCAAAGCCTGGAATTCGTGTACGCTCGCACCCACAGCCAACCTCAAGCATACTGAGCGCCTTTGTGAGTGTAAAGCAAAGGGGAGGCTGGGTGTTAGGGGCTTGTGAAGAGAGTGTTTTACTCTTCGTCGCCGGATGCGGCAAGGAGAGGGGCCACGCTGGCCATCTCGTCGAAGTCGATGAGGTTGGAGACTGCGGCCCCGGCGTCCAGATTTGTGGTCGGGCTGGAGACATTTTTTAGTGCTTTATTGATGGCGCGGGTACGGACGCCCAGCTTCTGAATGGTGTTTTGCACGGTGCCCACCTGATCTTCGACCTTTTGCATGAGACCGCCGTAGGTCTCGAACTCTTTTTTGGCGGAGGAGAGGACGCGCCAGACCTCGTCGCCCTTTTTCTGGATGGCGAGGGTATGGAAGCCCATCTGGAAGCTGGTGAGGATGGCCATGAAGGTGGATGGGCCGGCGATGGTGACGCGACAGCTGGCCTGAATCTCGGACTGGAGGCCGGGGCGGCGGACGACCTCGGCGTAGAGGTTTTCGGTCGGCAGGAACATGATGGCGTGCGGCATCGTGGTGGGCGGGTCGATGTACTTGTCGCAGATGCGCTTGCCTTCGGTGCGGATGGCTCGCTCGAAGGCACGGCCGGCAGCGGAGATCTCTTCTGCTGAGCCGTGGTCGTAGGCGTGTTCGAGGCGCTCCCAGTCTTCCTTGGGGAATTTGGCGTCGATGGCCAGGAGAGTGTAGGAGTCGGCGCCGTCGCCATTGGGGAATTTGAGCGCGTACTCGACGGCTTCGAGGGTGTTCGGCTTGATGCGGGCGTTCTTGATGTACTGCTCGGGAGAGAACATCTGCTCGAGCTGCTGGCCGAGCTGGAACTCGCCGACGACACCGCGGGACCTGACGCTGGAGAGAACCTTCTTCAGGTCGCCGACGCCGGTGGCGAGCTCCTTCATTTCGCCGAGGCCTTTCTGGACTTCGCCGAGGTGAGTCGTGACCTGGCCGAAGGATTCGGTGAGGCGTGACTGCAGGGTGGCGTGGAGTTTTTCGTCGACGGTGACGCGCATCTGTTCGAGCTTGGCGGCGTTGTCCTCGTTGAGTTTGGTGAGGCGGTCTTCGACGGTGAAGCGGAGTTTTTCCTGCTGGGTGTTTGCTTCGCCGGAGAGCTCGGCGAGGCGGTTGTGGAGGGCTTCACGGGCGTCGAGCTGGTTGCGATTCGCTTCGGCGATGAAGTAGGAGAGGCGCTGCTCGATGGATTCGAGGTTGCGCTGGACGGCGGTGCGGAGAGTTTCGTCGGAGGCTTTGTTGTCGGAGCGGAAGCCGTTGAGGCCGGTCTGGAGGAGTTGGCTGAGTTCGGCAATGTTGCGGGTGATCTCGGTGCGGAGGTTGCTGAAGTCGGCTGCGGCGGACTCGCGTGTGCGATGCGACTCGGCGGAGGCGTCGGTGCGAAGCTGAGTGAGTTCATTGCGGAGGTGACGATCGAGGCCTTCGAAGTGGGCGTCAAGACGGGTCAGCTGGCTAGACATGGTGTCGGCTAGCTGATTGAGGGCTGGGTTCTGTGCGGGAGACGAGGGTCGGCGCAGCAGAACGAAAACCACGATGAACGTAGCGATTTGAAGCGCGATAAGGAGAAGGACCATGGTTGTCATTTCGTCTTTCCTTCGCCTAAGAATACCACCTCTCTTACCCCCGTCCTGTGGACTCAACGATATCGAAAGATTTTCCTACGAGCGAGCAAATCCGCATCCAAGGAACTGTCCGAGGAACTATGAGGAACTACGGAGGTGTTCTATGAAGGAAGATTTGAAGAATCAGAGCTTTGATGCGGCGACTGCTGTGAATGGGAGAGATGCGGAGCTTGAAGAGGAAGATGATGACGCCGCTGCGCTGGAGGAAGATGACGAGTTGGATGAGGAGGAGGATGTCGAGGACGAGGCTGGGGTTTAGGACTTTCTAAATCAGCATCGTTTTGAGGGGCGACGGTTGCTCTGTCAGGCGACAACGAGAATATCTATGAGAAAAATTCAGATCAGGCGCGGGTTGGCTTCCGGTGCGGGGGCATTTGGTGCGGTCGCACTGGGTGCCGTGGCCGTTGGTGCTCTTGCGGTAGGGGCGGCGGCGATTGGTGCTCTTGCGATCGGAGCGTTGAGCATACGGAGACTTCGCTTGCTGGAAGGAAGGATTGAGGATCTTCATATTCAACGCCTGACGGTCGGCGAGCTGGAGATCAAGTCGAGGCGGACTTCGGAAGAGCCGTTATGACTTAGGTTGCGGGTTGGTCGCGACTTACCTTACCGTGAGGGCCACTGCCATTTTGGCCGATTGAACAGGGTTGCGTCGGAGAGAACTGTTTCGCCGAAGGTTTTTTCCAGATGTAGCGGCTTACACTGCGGGGTCTCGTTGAGGGCTTCGATGAGCGTTCGCGCGTGAGAGACGACGATGAGCTGGCTCTGCTGGGAGGCGGCGGCAATCAGGCGTGCCAGGGCGGGCAGAAGGTCGGGGTGGAGGCTGGTCTCGGGTTCGTTCAGGACCATGAGTTGTGGCGGGACGCGGGGTGAGCAGGGCGGCCGTCCAAAGGAGGAAGCGGAGGGTGCCGTCGGATAGTTCTGCGGCAGACAACGGACGCAGCAGACCATGTTGGTGAAGCTTGACCTCGAAACGGCCGTTCTGCACCTCGATGTGAACACGGCTCTTGGGGAAGGCGTC
This sequence comes from uncultured Acidobacteriaceae bacterium, assembly GCA_963720955.1. Classification (GTDB taxonomy): domain Bacteria; phylum Acidobacteriota; class Terriglobia; order Terriglobales; family Acidobacteriaceae; genus Edaphobacter. The sequence continues at coordinate 103,794 of CAVRHK010000019.1, forward strand.
GTCGATGGTGCGTTTGAGGGCTTCGTCGTCGCCGATTTCGAGAATGGTTTGGAGTGCGGCGGGCAGGTCGGTTCCGTCGTTGTTCAAGACTGGGGTGAAGGTGCCGATCTGCGGGATGCGCACGGGGGACGCGATGTCGGTACGGAATCCGTCATAGAAGCGCCAGCCCCGGATTGATTCACGGACAGCAAGCATTTCAGGAGCGCGCTGCGGGTCGGCGATGCTGGCCAGCATGCTGTCGGCTGGGTTGAGGGCCTGAGTGAGCATGACCGGCTCTTCATCGCGGCCGGTGGGCAGGTAGACGAAGTTGTTGCGCCGATCGACGAGCGCGGAGGCTTTTCGGTACGCGCCGCCGTGCCAGATGCATTCGCGTTTGATTGCGGGATCGAGGCTGAAAGCCGTCGCGGGCGGTGGCGAGGGATAGCCGAGATCGATGCTGTAGCCGTAGGTCTCGTCGGAGAAGCCGAGCTTGAGGCTGACGGGGTTGCGCGAGGCCGTTGCTTCGACGGGGTGATCGCCCTGGCGAACGGAACGAGCGATGGTCTCCGGGCCTGCCCATAGGGTGGAGGGTAATCCACCTTCGCGCGCGAGGGAAGCGACGACGGAGTTCTGCGCTGCGTCGCCTAGGAGGCGTGAGGCTCGATAGAGGCTGGATTTGCCGCTGCCGTTGGCTCCGGTGACGAGGTTGAGGCGGCCGAGCGGCAGCACGAGATCTCGCAGAGAGCGATAGCCGGAGATCGCCAGGGTTTCGATCATGCGAGAAGGATATGGCGGTGGCCCAAGCAGGTCGATAGCTAATTCTGTTGAAATGATTGCGGAGGTGATTGCGATGCCGATTACAAACTACAGCGTGCTGGCGGGAAGGCCGACGGCGGGGAAGGTTGTGAGTGGGGCGAGTGCGCATTACCAGATCACGATGCAGGCCAAGGGTGGGCCGTTTACGGTTGCGGTGAATATTCAGTCGGTGGATGGGTCGGAGGTGCTGTATGCGATTGAAGAGGAGTTTACGCCGCCGGATTTAGCGGGGTTGCTGGCGTTGCCGATGGGGATGACTAAGTTGGAGAGCAAAGCGGGTGGGCTGGCTCTGGATTATGTGCGGAGTATGGTCGGTGGGAATCCGATGATTACGAAGGCACAGATGACGCTGCTGCCGCAGGCGGGCGCGAAAGCGAAGGATCGGAGCGCGGAGGCGCAGATGATTCAACAGGCTCGGGCAAAGGCTCTTGAGAATGCTGTGATTACGCTGCTGAATATGACGATTGCGGATAACGAGGGCATGATCTATGCATTTGGGAGCTCGTTTGCCGATAAAGGGAAGGTGGATGGGATTCACGACATTCATATGAACCAGGGAAATCCGAAGAACAATCATGGCGGGGATAACGGGGTTTGGCAGGATGGAGCGTTGTTTATTCATCTGCCGGTGAAGAAGACCTGGACGGCGGTGTTTATTGCGTTTCAGACGGAGAGCTGGACGACGGATTCGGCGGGGAATCCGGTTTAGTATTTGGTGACTTGTCCTGCCGGACGGGCCCGCTACGCGGAGCGGCCACTTCGTGGCGGGTGTACTTTGTTCGGGGGCGATTATCTGTGTGGGTTCTCCCGTTGGTCGAAACGAGCGGTTGGGCGAATCTTGAAGGAAGCTCTCTAGAGAGCTTCCAGGATGCGGTCGGCTATCGCAGCGGCTTCGACCGCGGGGCGGACGTCGTGGGTGCGAATGATGTGGGCGCCGCCGAGGATAGCGGCTACGTTGGCGGCGGTGGTGGCGTTGAGGCGATCCTCCATTGAGGGCGTGCCGCCGTCGAGCAGAATTGACAGCGATGGATGCTGGGCGAGCGTGTGAGCGAGGAAGCCTTTTCGCGAGGCTCCGGCCAGGATGGGCAGGTTGATCAGACGAAGCTGGTCGAGGTGCGCGAGCAGAGGGTAGTTTTCGTCGAGGCGTTTGCCGAAGCCGAAGCCGGGGTCGAGGACGATCTTGTTTCGTTCGATGCCGGCGGCGGTGGCGGCTTCGAGGCGTTGGGTGAGTTCGCCGAGGACCTGGGGGAGAACTTCGTTGGGTGGGAGGGCTGGGAGCGTGGGCCAGTCCTGCGGACGGCCTCGGGTGTGCATCACGATGGTTCCGCAGGCGAGTTGCGCGCAGGTGGTGGACATATCGGGGTCCCAGAGGTGGCCGCTGACGTCGTTGACGATCTCGGCTCCGGCTTCGATGGCGTTGCGCGCGGTGGAGGCGTGGAAGGTGTCGACGGAGAGGATGGTTCCCGGGCGTTGCTGCAGGATGGATGCGATGACGGGGAGGATGCGGGGCTGCTCTTCTTCCGGGGTGAGCGGTGTGGCGTTGGGGCGGGTGGATTCGCCACCGATGTCGAGGATGCCGGCGCCTTCGTCGAGCATTTTCTTTGCCTGGTCGAGGGCGCGTGCGGGGGCCTGGCCGGGAGTGTAGAAGTGGCCGCCGTCGGAGAAGGAGTCTGGTGTGACATTGAGGATGCCCATAACGATTGTTCGCCGGCCCAGAGGGAGAGTTCGAGTGCGCAGGTGCCAGTCGTGATGGCTGCGGGCGGTGAAGGGCATGGGGGGATTCTAGCTTGTAGCCGCTAACTCTTAGCTTTTAGTCAAAGGGTGGTGGCTGATAGCGCAGGTCAAGATGCTAGACTGCGCGAATGCTGAGGATTTCTATGCGCGGTGGGTTGTTCTGGGTTCTGGCTGCGGTGTCGGTGCAGCCGGTCTGGGCGCAGACGCATAACGCGGGCTGCGACGGAAAGGTCGCGTTGAAGGCTGGGCAGAGCGGGCCTTCTACGCAGCTGGCGCGGACGATTGCTGGATTGCTGGAGGCGCCGGCGGTGGCGCGGGATCACTGGGGGATTGTGGTGACGGCGATGGATGGAGCGCCGATCTATTCGTTGAACGAGGGGCAATTGTTTCAGCCGGCGAGCAATGCGAAGTTGTTTACTACGGCTGCGGCGATGGCGTTGCTTGGGCCGGCGACTACGTTTGAGACAAAGGTTGTGGCTCGCGGGGTGATGAATGGAACGACGACGCTGAAAGGTGATGTGGTGCTGGTGGGTGCGGGGGATGCGAATCTTTCGGGCCGGGAGATTCCGTATGTTGCTCCGGCTTTGAGGCCGAAGGCTGAGAAGGGTGCTCCGCCTTTGCCGGAGGTGAATCCGCTGAGGTATCTGGAGGCGATGGCGGACCAGGTGGCGGCGACGGGGTTGAAGGTGGTGAATGGCGATGTGGTGGGAGATGACACGCTGTTTCCGTGGGAGCCGTATCCGCAGAATTGGTCGATCGATGACACGGTGTGGGGGTATGGAGCACCGGTGTCGGCGTTGACGATTAATGACAATCAGATCAAGGTGACGGTGTCGCCTGCTGCTGTTGGTGGGCAGCCTGCGACTGTGGTGGTCGATCCGGCGGTGCCTTCGTACTACACGCTGGATGTTTCGGTGACGACGGGAGAGAAGAAGAGCGGCAGCCATGTGCAGATGGAGCGGGCGCTGGGGTCGAAGGTGCTGCGAGTGTATGGGTCGATTGCGGTGGATTCGCAGCCGGATGAAGAGGAGGTCGCGATTCATGATCCAGCGGAGTATGCGGCGATAGCGCTGAAGGGGCTGCTGGAGGCGCGAGGTGTTGTGGTGACTGGGAAGGCCCGGGCAGAGCATCGGATCTCCAACGATGCGGAGGGGTTTCTGAAGGGTTCGCAGGAGCCGCTACAGGGGATGGATTGGTCAAAGGTGTACCGGCCCGGAAACCGACTGGGCTCCTGCTTGAATAACTGCGATGCATTGCAAGCGGCCTATCGAAATCCTCTGGCGAACCATGTTTCGCCAACGCTGCTGGAGGATGTGACCGTTACGAACAAGGTCAGCCAGAACCTTCACGCGGAGATTTTACTGATCACTCTGGGCGCCGCGGTGTTGGCCGATGGATCGACGGCAAACGGGGCGCGGGTGGTGCGGGCGTTTCTTGAGCGGGCTGGGATTGATAAGGATGATTTTGTTTTCTTCGATGGGTCGGGGTTGAGTGGGCATGATCTGGTGGCTCCCAGAGCTACGGCGCGGTTGCTGCAGTATGCGAGCGGTCAGCCCTGGTTTGCGGATTGGAAGAAGAGCTTGCCAGTTGGTGGGGAGGATGGGTCGCTGCAGTCGAGGTTTGGCAAGGCTCCGTTGAAGGAACGTGTGTTTGCCAAGACCGGGACATTAGGTGAGGCGCGGGCGTTGAGTGGATATCTCGAGTGTGCGAGTGGACGGACGGTAATTTTTTCCATCATGGTGGGGAATCATATGCCGCAGACAAATGAAGACCGCGAGGTGATGGACAAGATTGTTGGGGCGATTGCGGCGGCGAATTAGATACGGGGAAGGCAGTTTGGGGTCACAGGAGAACGCATGTCGACAGCTGTTGTGAAGCCGCAGGGTGTTCCTCGTCAGGTGAATCGCAAAGGTGAGCGATTTTTCTTTTCGGGGATGGCGGTGCTGTTGCTGGCGACTGTTCTAGCTGGATTCTGGCCGACTTACTATGGTGCCGGCTTGATGAATGCGCCGCTGCCGAACGCGATTGTGCATGTACATGGAGTGGTGTTTTCGCTTTGGATGATTCTGTTTCTGGTGCAGGTGGGGTTGATCTCGGCAAAGAAGGTGAAGGTGCACCGGACGCTGGGGCTGGCGGGTTTTGGGTTGGCGGTGCTGATGGTTGTGATGGGAGTTCTGACGGGTACGGCGCAGCTGCGGCGCAATCTGAAAGTGTCCGGGCCGGAGACGCGCGTGGGCGCCAACCTGGAGGTGTCGGGGAACGATGCGCAGTATGGGTATCTGACTCCGGTGACCAATATGCTGGTGTTCGGTACGCTGATTTTTTTTGCTTATCGTTTGCGAAGGCGGTCGGATGCTCACAAACGGCTGGCGCTGATCGCGACGATTGCGTTGATGGGTGCGCCGATATTCCGGATTCCCGTTCCGCTCTTCTATCACCGGGTGCTGCCGGAGGAGTTAGCCCTGGTGGGATTTTTGCTGCTGGTGGCTGGGTATGATCTTTTTTCGCTGGGCAAGGTTCACCGGATAACGTTGTGGGCCACGGCGTTCGGGATCTTCGTCCATGTCGTGCGGATCCCGGTTGGCCATAGCGCGGCGTGGCATTGGGTTGCGAATCATATTGCGGCGCTTGGATAGGTGCAGCACGAGACTGGTTCTGGCGCGGATAGAATGCATAGATAGGGTGAAGAACTGGATGATCCGAATCTGTTTTTTGTTGATAGCGGCGTGCGCGCTGGCGGGGTGTAAGTCGACGCCACCGCCTATGCCGCTTGAGCAGTTGAATGAGCAGCAGATGCATGGGCATGCGGTGTTTCAGGCGCGTTGCGTGACGTGTCATTACGACCGCAGGGACAAGCCGCTGCATGGACCGCCGATGCTTGGAGTGTTCAAGAGACCGTCGCTGCCGAGCGGAGCGCCGGCGAATGATGAGCGGGTGACGGCGACCATTCTGCATGGGCATGGGCTGATGCCGGCGATGGGGAATACGATGGATCAGCAGGACGTCGATGATCTGCTGGCTTACCTGCATACGCTATGAGCGAGACGGACGAAATCAAGAAGCTTGAGGCGCGGGCGCACGGGATGTTGCCGGGTGTGGCGGGAATCTGCATGTTCATGCTCGTGCTGACGATGATTAATGCGTTTGCGGCGTTGAAGGGGAGCTTTGGTACGGGCCGTGGAAAGTACGGCGTGCTGTTGCTGTGCACGTTGCTTGCTGCGGGGGTGTTTGGTCTGCTGCGGCTGAGACGCTGGGGGTGGGCGCTGGTGCTTGGCGGAAGCCTGATGCTTTGCCTCGGCTATTTGTTTGTGTTTCAGATGACCCACGGAGCGCCGTTTCTCGTGCAGGCACTGTTTGCGCTGTTGTTCTTTCTGTATCTGGTGCGGCCGGAAGTGCGGGACAGGTTGCGATGAGCTGGTGGCTGCGGCATATCGGATGGTGGCCGCCGTTGTTTGGAACGGGAATCAACGTGACGCGGCTGGATAAAGATCTTCGCGCGGTGGACGTGGAGATGCGGCTGATGCGGTGGAACAAAAACTATATGGGTGTGCACTTTGGCGGGTCGCTGTTTTCGATGACGGACCCGTTTTACATGATCATGCTGGCGAGGAACCTGGGGCGGGACTACGTGGTATGGGACAAGGCCGCGTCGATACGGTACAAAAAGCCGGGTAAGGGACGCGTGCGCGCGGAGTTTCGGTTGAGCGAAGAGAGGCTGGCGGAGATTCGGGCGGCGCTCGCAGGTGAATGGACGGCATGATGTGCGGTTCGCGGTGGAGGTAAAGGATGAAGAGGGCGGGATTGTCGCGGAGGTGGAGCGGCTGATCTATTGCGCGACGAAAGATGCTCATGAGGAGAGAAAAAGGTCACGCGATGGAGTAGTGTGAATCTTCAGCGTTAGCGTTTGTTAGGATGGAGCGCATGTTGAGTCGAAGGACGTTCGGTTGGATCGCCGCGTCCCTTGCGGCGCGAGTCGCGATGCCTCACGGGCTGGTGGGGCAGACTGGATCTGCGGTCGGCGGGACGACCGAGCCAGGTTTCCAGTTTTCCGTGATGATGTGGACGTTGAATAAGATGGGCAGCTTCGAGGAGAACCTGGGCCGCGTCGCCGAGGCGGGATACCGGCATGTGGAGCTGGTGGGCGAGTTTATGCGCTGGTCGGAGCCGGATTGGACTCGCATTCTCGCTCGCATGCAGGCGCTGAAGATTACGGTGGATGCGACGTCGGGTATCAAAGCCGGGTTTGCGGTTCCCGCGGGTGGAGATGCGTTTCTCGCGGAGTTGAAGGCTTTTATTCCGACGGTGCAGCGGTTGGGATGCGGGCAGATTATTCTCTTGTCGGGGAAGCGGATTGAAGGTGCCGCGGCGGGGGTGCAGCGTGCGGCTTCGATCGAGGCGTTGAAACCGGCTGCTGAGATCTTGAGTGCTGCCGGTTTGACGGGCGTGATCGAGCCGATCGACCGATTGGAGAATCCGACGATCTATCTCGATGGCGTTACGGAGGCGTTCGAGATTGCGCGGGCGGTGGGGAGTCCCAAGGTGAAGGTGTTGTACGACCTGTATCACGAGCAGCGCGGGCTCGGGAACCTGATCGAGAAGCTCGAGAAGAATATCGGTGAGGTGGGGCTCATCCATGTGGCGGATGTTCCGGGGAGACACGAGCCGGGGACGGGTGAGATTAATTACCGGAGTGTCTATAAAAAGCTTGCGGAGTTGCACTATCAGGGCGTGATCGCGATGGAATTTTATCCGACGGGCGATGTTGTGGAGATGCTGCGGCGGGCGCGCGAAGAGGCGATGCACGCTTAGATCATTTCGAACCGTAAGTCCTACGATGCGATTTAGGAGTGGACACCTGCGGCTACAGCGCGGCCTACTGCTGCGATGGTGGCGTTGCGTTCATCGGCGGAAGCTTTCGTTCCGGTGAGGTAGGCGCAGACGAGGAGAGGCTTGGCGTTGGGTGGCCAGAGGATGCCGATGTCGTTGGTGGAACCCTGGTCGCCGGTGCCGGTCTTGTCGCCGACTGGCCAAGTGGCGGGGACGCCTGCGCGGAGACGGGTGCCGCCGGTGGTGTTGGCAAGGAGCCACTGCGTTAGCTGGTCGCGCGAAGCGGCCCGAGAGGGCGTTGCCGAGGAGGAGCGAGTTGAGGTTGGTGACCATGGCCGAGGGAGTGGTGGTGTCGCGAGGGTCGTTGGGGAGCGACTCGTTGAGCGCGGTCTCGATGCGGTCGAGGCGAGTGACGGGATCGCCGATGGAGCGTGCGAATTGGGTGAAGCCGGCAGGGCCGCCGATGTTGGCGAGGATAAGGTTGGCGGCGGTGTTGTCGCTGTAGTCGATGGCGGCGGCGCAGATCTCGCCGAGGGTCATGCCGGGTTCGCCGGTGTGGGTCTGGGTGATGGGGGAGTAGGTGACGAGGTCGGTCTTCTGGAAGATGATGCGCTGGTCGAGGCGTTGCTTGCCGGCGTCGACTTTGGCGAGGACGGCAGCGCTGGCGACTAGCTTGAAGGTGCTACACATGGGAAAGCGCTCGTCGCCGCGGTGGAGGGTGCGGGTGCCGGTGGCGGTGTCGAGGATTGCGACGCCGAGGCGACCTCCGCTGGAGGCTTCGATCTTTGCGAGCTCGCGACTGAGCTGTTCGGTTTTGGGTGCGGCACCAGCGAGGGATGGGACGATAAGGGCTGCAGAGGCGGATGCAAGAAACTGCCGTCTTGTGATTTCGGTAGTGGTCATGACGTTGGTTCAGGGTACGGTGGGTAATTGTTGATCGCGCTGCGGCGACAGATCGAGTATCGGATTGGTTACGTTTGCACTGCGGCTGGTGCGGCTCAGACTGTTTTGAGGCAGACGGATACAATAGAAGAGATGACTCCGCCCGTTGCCTCATCGGAAATCCAGTTGAACACTGAGCTGGTGCAGATTGATCTGACGCCGAGAAAGCCCGCACCGAAGCCGGCGTGGCTGAAGGCGAAGGCTCCGATGGGCGAGACCTTCCACAATCTGAAGAAGATGGCGCGGGAGCTGAACCTGCATACGGTGTGCGAGAGCGCGCAGTGTCCGAACATCGGCGAGTGCTGGAACCAGAAGTCGGCTACGTTCATGATGCTGGGGAATTTGTGCACGCGGCGGTGCGGGTTTTGCGCGGTGCCGAAGGGCAAGCCAGAGCCGATTGATTTTGACGAGCCGCGACGGGTGGCTTATGCGGTTGCGCAGCTGGGGTTGGCGCATGCGGTGATTACGAGCGTAAACCGCGATGACGACAATGTAGGCGCGGCGCGGGCGTTTGTGAGTGTGATTGAAGAGATTCGGATGCAGGCTCCGGGTTGCCGGGTCGAGGTGCTGACGCCGGACTTCCAGGGAGTGGAAGAGGCGCTGCGGCTGGTGGTGGCGGCGCGGCCGGAGATTCTGAACCACAATATCGAGACGGTGCCGCGGCTGTATCGCGTGGCGAAGTCGGGTGGACGGTACGAGAAGTCGTTGCGGTTTTTGCAGCATGCGAAGGAGATCGCGGCGGAGATGTTTGGCGAGTCGCTTGCGACCCGGCCTTTTGTAACCAAGACAGGCATCATCGTCGGGATGGGCGAGGAGATGCACGAGCTGCTGGCGGTGTTTCGTGATCTGGCGGATCGCAAGGTGGATATTCTGACGATCGGGCAGTATCTGCGGCCTTCGCGGGATCATCTGCCGATGGCGCGGTACTACACGCCGGATGAGTTCGCTTTCCTGAAGCATGAGGCGCTGGGGATGGGCTTCAGGCATGTGGAGAGTGGGCCGCTGGTGCGGAGTAGTTATCATGCGCAGGAGCAGGCTGAGTCGACTGGGTTGGCGTAGAGCCAGATTCGCTGTTCGCTTCGGTAAGCAATAAGTTATTGAAAAAAATCCAGTAATAACAACTTCCGAGCCTAAAGCTCCCGGTCAGCTGGCCTGTGTGAGCCGAGGCTTCTTTCAAGTGAGGGATGCGGGAGACGTGAATCTGTTCGAGGCCCCGACTTGACGTATCGCTCGGGTGGGAGGAGTATGTCTCCTGTTCGCCTCCCCCAGGACGATTCCGGCGACGGGCCCTGAATCTGTGCGGCGCTCCCGCTGCTACAGAATCAATCGCATCATTTTGATTTCGGAGAAGAGTGGCTTCGGTACTGACCGAGCTACTACTTCCATGATCTTGCGTCGATCGCTCGAGCCAGCGCGGGATGGATTTCCTTCCCCTGGTTGCATCGATTGTGAGGAGGTCGACAGACCGCCCTCCACGGAGAGTGATTCTGCCAGGCCTGAACGGAGGGATTCAACCGCGATCTGGAGGAAACCATGGCAACTGCAACTGAACCGAAGGTCCGGGCCCACGGTACGATCCGAGTCAGTCTTCCTGCAAATATTGCCTACAACCCCGATGCGCTGAAGAAGACGCTGGGCAGTCTGCTGGAGAGGCTGGGATGTCCCAACTGCTTCTCCGGAGCCGACTGTTTCTTCAAGTTTGAGCGAGATTATCTGATCGATCCGGCGCGCGGTCTGTCGGCCGTGGCGCTGAATCCGCAGCCGCTGCCACCGCGCGAGAGCACAGCGACGGTCTCGCTGGCCAAGGGCATTCGTTATGACATCAACAAGGTGTATAAGGCTGTGGACAGCGTGATTCTGGCGTTGGGTGCATGTCCGTGCCACTCCGGGTTCGACGTGCTGTATCAGAACGAACTGCCGATGCTGGGGATCAACGAAAAAGGAGAGCTGCAGCAGTTCGGAGGAGGCTGATGTTGGGAGCTGAACTACCGGAACTCGGAGTGGGAATGGTGTACTCCTCGGGGCTGGAGCCCTTGCTGGAGGCTCATCCGGGTGTCGTTGACCTTCTTGAGATCGAACCGCAGACGACGTGGCTCGAACGACCGGACCGGCCAGGAGAGATCCTGGTCCGGCCGGAGGTCACTGCGCACCTGGCTGGGTTGCCGTATCGGAAGCTGGTGCACAGCATCGGGACGCCGGTGGGCGGAAGTGTGTCCGGAATCGAGGCGCAACTTCCACTGCTGCGCGATTCGGTGAAGATGCTTGGTGCGCCGTGGGCGAGCGAGCATTTGGCGTTCAACCTGACGCCGGATTTTTTTACGGGATTCTTTCTGCCGCCGCGCCAGACGGTTGCCGGGCTTGAGGTGTATACGCACGCGATACGGCGGATTGCGGCTGCGGTGGAGGTGCCGTTTGCGATTGAGACCGGGGTGAACTATCTGCGTCCGCGGGCGGATGAGATTCCGGATGGCGAGTTTGTTGCTGAGCTTGTCGAGCGGGCGGATTGCGGAATACTGCTGGACCTGCACAACATCTATGCGAATGAGTGGAACGGGCGGCAGAAGGCCCGGGATTTTCTGAAGCAGATACCGCTGGACCGCGTTTGGGAGATTCATGTGGCCGGGGGATTCGAGCTGGGCGGCTACTGGCTGGATGCGCACTCGGGCGCGATGCCGGATGGACTGTTCGGACTTGCCGAGGAGATCATTCCGCAGCTTCCGAATCTCAAGGCGATTGTGTTCGAGGTGTTCTCGTCGTTTCTGCCGAGCTTCGGGCTGGATGGTGTGCGGTCGGAGTTGGAGAGGGTTCGAGGATTGTGGGAGCTGAGGCGAACGCAGGTGTCGAACCTCCCGAAGGCTCGGGCATCGCAGCGGGCGGACGGCGACGGCGCGGTAAGCGTGGCGGAGTGGGAGTCGGCGCTGGGGTCGCTGGCGATCGGGCGCGCGCCGGAGATGGCGGTGGGGAAGGAGCTCGCGAGTGGATCAAGGCATAGGGCTGATGCAGGAGCTGATCCATGAATTTCGTGCGTCGATGGTGGTGGCGATCTACCGGTTGAGTTGCCGGTTGATGATGCTTGCTCTTACACCGGATGTGTTCCGAAGCATTCTCGAAGATTTCTGGTTGCATCATCCGCCGCGACAATACGCGGCGGCAGAGGCGCAGGCTTTTATCGACTACCTTGCAGAGAAGAATTTCAGGCTGCCCCAGCTGGCGAAGGTATTGGAGTTTGAGAAGGCGGCGATGGATACACTGCTCGACGGACAGCCACGAGTGGTGAAGTTCACGTCGGATCCGTTTCCTCTGCTGCGCGCTTTGTCGGAGGGCCGGTTGCCGGATGGCGTGCCGCAAGAGGGAGACTATGAGATCGAATTCAAGCCGGACGGGCCAGTGACGGTGACGGGAATCAATATGGAACAGCTACGCGGTGCGTTTCCGTTCCACTAGAAGGCCAGGCCACGCCGGGCGAAGGGAATCGGCGGTAGTCGCGGCTTGGCGACATTTTAATTTTCTGTTGGGCCCAATCTGCATTCGGAATACTCAAAATTCAGAGAAAAGAGGAATATCGCTATGAATAAGATTCGCTTTATTACGATGATGTTCGCGGCGGCAGTGTTTCTGCTTGTCAGCGGAGGGACGATCTCACAGGCAGCGGACAAAGACAAGGATAATGATGGATCGTCCGGGTGCAAACAGCTACCTTCGCACGATGCGTTGCGCAAGGCACTCGTTTCTGCCCAGACGCAAGCCAATGGCGGGTTCGGTCTCAACATGTGGGGCACGATCGTCAATCGCGATGGAGTGGTGTGCGCGGTTGCGTTTACTGGAAATGCGCGTGGCGATCAATGGCCCGGAAGTCGCGTGATCTCTGCGCAGAAGGCGAATACGGCAAATGCATTCAGCTTGACAGGACTCGTGCTCTCGACAGCGAATCTGTATACGGCGACGCAGCCGGGAGGGACGCTCTATGGTTTGCAGGCCAGCAACCCGGTCAGCACGGATGTTGCCTATCGGGGCGATCCTTCGGACTATGGGCAGTCGGACGATCCGATGGTCGGTGGAAGAATCGGCGGGATCAATGTGTTCGGCGGCGGGCTGGCGCTTTACAACTCGCAGAGACAACTGATCGGGGCGGTGGGAGTAAGCGGCGACTCGTCGTGCGCGGACCACAATATTGCCTGGCGCACGCGGAACAATCTGAAGCTGGACTTCGTTCCTGGGGGAGTGAGTGGCGATCCGAAGCGGCCCGACAACATTGTGTATGACATTGTCACGCAGCCGGGATTTGCGATTGGCGTGAGTGCGAGCGGATGGGGACATCCGGCTTGCAGTCCCGCGGCAACGCAAATCTCGACGCAGTTGCCTGTTGTGCAGTAGTCGGTTCGATGCATCACCCAGGGCACGGCTTCGGCCGTGCCCTTTATGCGAGGGATGGGGTAACGGCGTACCTTTAACAGGACGGAGGTTCTTGGGCATGGGCTATACGGCTTCGGTAGGGTTGCGGTTGAGTGAACTGGCGCCGCGGGTGATGCAGTCGGAGATTCGCGCGATGACGCAGGAGTGCGACCGCATGGGCGGGGTGAACCTTGCGCAGGGTGTCTGCGATACCGAGGTGCCCGAGGTGGTGGCTGAGGGGGCGATAGCGGCGATTCGCAATGGGCTGAATATCTATACGCGGATGGATGGGATTGAGCGGCTGCGCCGGGCGATTGCGGGCAAGGTGGAGCGGACGCTGGGGATCACGGTTGACCCCGAGCGTGAGGTGCTCGTGACGAACGGGGTGACCGGAGCCTTCCATGCTGCGGTGATGGCGCTGCTGAATCCGGGCGACGAGGTGCTGGTATTTGAACCGTTCTATGGGTACCACGCGAGTACGCTCCAGTCGGTTCGGGTAAAGGCGGTGCCGGTGGCGTTGAGGGCGCCGGACTGGGCATTGGATTTGGACGCGGCGCGGGCTGCGATTACGCCGAGGACTCGGGGGATGGTGATCAACACGCCGTCGAACCCTGCGGGCAAGGTATTTTCGCGCAGGGAGCTGGAAGGGCTGGCTGCGCTTGCGGAGGAGTTCGATCTGTTCGTGTTTACGGATGAGATCTATGAGCACTTCATCTACGGCGGTGCGACGCACGTGAGTCCGGCCATGATTCCCGGGATGCGGGAGCGGACGGTTTTGATGTCGGGGTTCTCAAAGACGTTTTCGGTGACTGGATGGAGGGTGGGGTATCTGATCGCCGATGCAAAGTGGGTGGGATCGATTGGATACTTTCACGATCTGACGTATGTGTGCGCGCCTGCTCCGATGCAGCAGGGATGCGCGGATGGAGTGGAGAAGCTGGGCGCGGATTTCTACGAGGGCCTGGCGCGTGAGCACGGGGCAAAGCGCACGATGATCGTGGAAGCACTGCGCGATGCAGGCATGAGGCCGCATGTGCCCGATGGGGCGTATTACGTGTGGGCCTCGGCAGGCCAACTGCCCGGAGCAACTTCAGCGGAGAAGGCGAGGGCTCTGCTGGCGAAGACTGGAGTGGCTTCGGTGGCGGGTTCAGCTTTCTTTGCGGCGGGTTCAGGTCGCGGGGAGGATTTGTTGCGATTTTGTTTCGCCAAGAAGGACAAGGACCTGGCGGAGGCTTGCAGGCGTCTGCGTGCTTTGGGGAAGGGCTAAGGCAAGGGTTTCGCGCCGTGGCCATGTACTACAGGCAGTCGCGCGGCCATTCGAAGAGATTCACGTACTCGACCTTGTCTGTTGGGAATCCCTTGGCATCGGATTTGTCGTACGCGGAGTTGAAGTGGATTCGAACGTCGACGTCGTTCCAGACGCAGAATCCTGTCGGATCTTCGCGTCCGATGGTGATGAGATCTTCGAGTCCGTCCCCGGCGAATTTTACTTGTTGAAATGTCGCGTTCCTTCGGCGCAGGATCTCTTCGACATCGCTGCGGGCCATGCCAGGTTTTATCTCATCGATGTAGGTGCGCAGAACGGCTTGATACTGGGCGTCGCGCTTTGTTCGGGAGTGCGCCTCCCAATAGTGACGGACCGTCCAGGCCAATGCGATGATGAGAACGATGCCGATGATGATATTTCCTGGTTTCATGTTTGTCTCAACGTTGGACGTATGCAACGACCGTGTGGATAAGGGATTAGCTTAGAGGTAGTGGTTGGGAAATGGAAGCTGATGTCGCCTTTTTCTGAAGTGACGCGGATAAAAGCCGCGATCAAGAACAAGAATGCGAAGGAGCTTGAGTGGTCGCTGTGGTACTGCCGGATGCGCCAGACGGTGCCGTCCGCCCGACCTGCAGACCTAAAGTACTGGAGCGGGATCGAGGCCCTGGTCAAGGAGACGATGGCGCCACCGGTTGCGGCGAAGACATATCCGGTTCGCAAGAAAAAGCGGTCTGATCGCGGGATTGGGCTCGGCCCGCCGATTATTGATGAGGAGAAGTAGCGCGGCGGTTCTCTAGCATTCGGGCTGTGGCAGACTACCGTTTGAGAGGTGGACTACGTCGAAACGGAGGCGCTCAGAGTGGCGCAGCTTGTGTGTGTTGGAAGTTCTTTCGATAAGATAGGAAGGTTGTTTAACGGGAGCGATTTATGGCATCGTTTATGGCCGGGAATCCGGCGTTGAAGGCTACGCACCAGCAGATGAAGACGAAGATGGACAGCACGGTGGAGGACTTCCGTGGACATCTGCTGTCGGCGCGGACGGGGAGGGCGAATGTGCATATGCTCGACCAGGTCAAGGTGGACTACTACGGAACGGATACGCCGGTCGCGCAGATGGGCCAGGTGAGCACGCCCGAGCCGACGCTGATCCTGGTGCAGCCGTATGATGTGGCGATGGTGTCGGCGATTGAGAAGGCGATCAGGACATCCGGGACCGGACTGAACCCGATGAGCGATGGCAAGGTGATTCGCGTGCCGGTGCCGCCGATGACCGAGGAGCGTCGCAAGGATGTTGTGAAGCAGTTGAACAAGACGCTGGAAGATCACAAAACTGCGATACGGAATATTCGACGCGATGGCAACGACCATATCAAGAAGGCAGCGAAGGACAAACTGATCTCCGCCGATGACGAGAAGCGGGCGAGCGATGAGGTGCAGCAGTTGACCGATGCGGAGATCAAGCGCATCGAGGACCTGTGCAAGGCCAAGGAAAAAGAGATCATGACGGTCTGACTACTGCGCGTAGGGCGGGAAGCGCCTTCGGCGCAAGGACACAGGGTCGAGCTTAGTTGCTCGGCCCTTTCGTTTGGTCGAAGTGAATTAGACGCCCTGGTAGACGTAGCCGATGAAGGCGTCGGGTTTCTTGCCCCACTTTTCGTCGAAGGCGGCGCTGGGTTTGGCAGCGATAGTTTCGTCGAGGGACTTACCCTCCTTTTTGAGTTTAGCGACGTTGTCGCGGATGGTGACGAGCATATCGTGGAACTCGGTGAGTTGGGCTTTGGTGCCGAGCGGGCCGTGGCCGGGAATGATGATCGTGTCGGCTGCGGCGGTGGCGAGATTTTGTTCCGTAGCCTGGATCATGCCGTTGATGTTGCCTCCGCTGGAGTAGTCGATGAACGGGTAAAAGCCGTTCCAGAAGGTATCGCCGCAGTGAAGGATGTTGGCCTCGGTGAAGTGGACGGAGAGGTCGGTGTCGGTGTGAGCGGGTTCGTAGTGGGTGAGCTTGAGGGTATTCGTTCCGTCCGAGAGGGTGCGGTAGCTGTTGAAGAGGATGGTAGGGAGAGTACCGGTGGGAGCGGGCGGGATGATGGCTTTGTAGGCGACGATGTTCTGGGTGAACTCATTCGATAGCGGGTGTTCTCGTGGGCCATATGGTGGCGCCGGCAGAGTGCATCCAGTCGTTGCCGTCGGTGTGGTCGAAGTGCCAGTGAGTGTTGATCAGGACCTGGATGGGGTCGGTGTTGATTGCCGCGAGGGCGGCGGTGAGTTGAGGTTGGCATGAGGCATAGCCGGAGTCGACGAGGAGCTTGCCTTCTTTGGAGGTGAGGACGGCGATGTTTCCGCCGGCTCCGCCGAGGAAGGTGATGTTGCGGCGGAGGGGAGTGGCGGTGATCTTGTTGGCATTGGCGGCGCGGGCCCTGGTGAGGAAGTCCTGGGCGGGAGGTTGCTGGGTGTAGAGTCTGCGGGGATTGAAGCAGGCTGATGCGGTGGCGGCTCCGGTGACGGCGAGGAAGTGGCGGCGAGAGATCACGGGAAACGTCATGAAGGGAGTCCTTTGCATCGTTGACGATACATGGGGACGGTTAGTGAATAAAGGTGCAGTTGAGAATTTTGGGCTTCAAGTTTTTTGCGCTCTGTGCCGATGACACGAAGAGCCGTTTGATAGACGAGGTGACTGGATGGTTGAGCCTGAGTTGGGTGTGGAGGAGTTCGACGGGCGGGAGAAGAGGCGGACGGTTGCCAAGGAGGGGATGGTGGAACGGAGGCAACATCCTCGTTACGCTGTGGACGCCTGGGCCGAGGTGATGGTGAAGGACGGGACGATGTTATTCCGCGGACGGGTGCTCGATGTCAGCGCCGGCGGCTGCTATGTCGAAACCGAGGCGAGGCTACGGCTGGCACCGGGGACGCCGGTGGAGATGGTGTTTCGTGTGAACGACACGGTATTTCGGTGTGATGCTACGAGCAGGATGGTCCGCCCGAAAGGCGCGGGATTCTTATTTGCAAACCTCGACGCGAAGTTGCAGATCGAATTGGACAGGTTGTTCCACGAGTTGAGTTAGAATGAGTATTCGTCGGTAGAGACCAGGTAGTGTCGCTGATGGATTGCTAGGTGGTGTGGTCGACGACGATCTTCCAGCCGTTGTCGGTCTTCTCGAAGACGAGGGAGAAGAGGCCTTCGACGTTGCCGCCGTCTTTCTTGGAGCGCTCGAGGCGGTATCTGCCGATGACGACCGCAAAGTTTTCGTCGAGGGGGTGCACCTCGAGATCGGAGTACGCGAGAGTGCCCATGGCGCCCCTGCTGGGGTAGTCGCGTTTGTACTCATCGACCAGGCCGGCGAATCCGCGGAACACCTGATGAGTGATAAAGAGGGTGTCGGGCGAGTCTTTGAAGCTGCTGGCGAAGGCGGCGAGGTCGCCCTTGTTCCAAGCGTTCTCCTGCGCGACGAGGACCTTGATGATATCCAGCTCCTGGCGCGAGGCGGTGTGAAGCGGGTTTGGCGCCTGCGCAGGGAGGAGGGCCGGTGCAAGAAGGATGAGGCTCAGAGTCGCAAGTCGGAGAGTGGAGCAAAGCTGCATAAGAGATCTCGGAGGACAAGGTAGTTTGTTCTGCGTTGCCATCAGTCGTTACTTCCTGGAACGTGCGTGAGGCGTCGTCGGATTGATAGTAGACGATCACGATGGCGGTGGTAAGAGATTAAGTTGAATTGCCCGGTGCGGGAGCAGGGGCAGTTGTCGCCAAATCAAAGAATGGCCTGCCCCTCCGCGATGCTGTGCATGTCCTAACCGGGTTCATTCCTGGGGTGTTCTCGGCGAGTTTTGATTCCTGCGGTAGGGGTAATCCAGACCACCGTGACGGAGGCGACGAGTCCCAGGGCTACTCGTGGATGCTGGAAGGCGAGCGAGATCGCGACGAGATATACGAAGAGGGACAGATAGTTCTTGCGCTGTATGGCGGTATCCTCCGCCTCTAGCCTGCCGGAGCGGCGCAGCCGGCGGCCGATGGCAACACGCAGGAGAAGAAAACTGAAACCCGTGACGATCATCGAGGCAATGTAGAGAGCGACCGAGAAGGAGTCCATCATCTTTTCGAGGACGTAGGAGGTGAAGAACGGCAACAGAGAGAGACAAAAGAGGAAGCCCAGATTCGCGTAGAGAATGAGGTCGTCGGCCTCTTCGGTTCGGTGGACTAGGTGGTGATGGTTGATCCAGTAAATGCCAACGAAGGCAAAGGAGATGAGATAGAGGCAAAGCGTGGGGAAGACTGCGCGAAGACCGGCAAGGCCGTCCTGGTGGGGGACTTTGAGCTCGAGCACCATGATGGTGATGATGACGGCGATGACTCCGTCGGAGAAGGCTTCGAGGCGAGCCGGGGTGGCGACGTGGTGGGCCATAGTTGTTCGGTGCCTGCTGGGTCTTTGGTCTTGCCAGAAGCATACAACGCGATTGAGGGAGTGAAGGCGGCAAGCTGAACCAGAATCCTGAACTAGAATGAAGGAATGGGCACAACTTCCACCGGCTTGGATGCGGGTCTGGGGGCTACGAAGATCGTTCACACGGTCTGTTCCCACGACTGTCCGGATTCGTGCGGCGTGCTGGTGACGGTGGATGAGCTGACCGGGCGTGCAGTGAAGATCCAGGGTGATCCAACGCATCCGGTGACCAGGGGATTTCTGTGCGGCAAGGTCGCGAAGTATCTGGACCGCGTCTATTCGCCGGAGAGGCTGCTGTATCCGATGCGACGGCGTAAAGGCGTGCCGAAAGGCCCGTTGGCGCAGGGACGCGAGACGGAGGCGTTTGACCGGATCTCGTGGGACGAAGCGTTGGATCAGATTGCGGCTCGGCTCAAGGCGATTGCGGCGGAGTTTGGGCCTGAGAGCGTGCTGCCATATAGCTACGCCGGGACGATTGGGAAACTGGGATATGGGTCGATGGACCGGCGATTCTTTAATCGGCTGGGAGCCTCGCAGCTGGACCGGACGATCTGCTCGACTGCTGGTGGCGTGGCACTGACGAGTGTGTATGGAGTGAAGCTGGGCACAGCGCCGCAGGATTTTGCCGATGCGGGGCTGATCATCGCGTGGGGCGCGAACGTCCACGGGAACAATGTGCACCTGTGGCCTTTCATCGAAGAGGCCCGGCGGAAGGGCGCGAGGCTGGTAGTGATCGATCCCTACCGGACCCGGACGGCGGCGCTGGCTGACGAGCACCTGGCGATCAATCCGGGAACGGATGCGGCCCTGGCGCTGGGGATGATGCGTGTAATCCTGAACATGGGGCTGGAGGATCGCGAGTATGTGGAGCGGTGCACGACCGGCTTCGATGAGCTGAAGGCCCACGCGCTGCAGGCGGAGTATTCCCTGGACAACGTGGCGGCGGCCACCGGGATCTCAGCTGAGACGATTGTGCGGCTGGCGCGGAGCTATGCGGTGGCGGGGCGCTCTGGTACGAAGGGCCCGGCCGTGATCCGGTTGAACTACGGGATACAGCGCAGCGAGAACGGCGGAACTGCCGCGCGAGCGGTCTGCATGCTTCCGTTGTTGACGGGGGCCTGGAAGTACAAGGGCGGTGGACTGCAGCTTTCCACGTCGGGATCGTTTCCCTTCAATGACAAAGCCCTGCACATGCCGGAATTAATGCTGTCCAGTCCTCTGGGTCGCGCGTCACGGGTGGTGAACATGAGCCTGCTGGGGCAGGCGCTGACCACCCTGAACGACCCGCCGGTGAAGGCGATGTTTGTGTACAACTCGAATCCGGCGGCGATCGCTCCAAACCAGAACGATGTTCTGCGCGGGATGGCGCGAGAGGATCTGTTTACCGTGGTGCATGAGCAGTTCTTTACCGACACGGCGGATTATGCGGACGTCCTTCTGCCCGCGCCCACGTTTCTTGAGATCAAAGACGTGCAGGGGGCGTATGGGCATCTGTTTACGCAGGTGAGCGAGCGTGCGATTGCGCCTCTGGGTGAGGCGAAGAGCAATGTGGCGCTGTTTGGTGAGTTGGGGCGGCGGATGGGGTTCCCGGAGGCGTGTTTTGACGATCGCGAGAACGCCCTGATCGATCAGGCGCTCACAACGGATCATCCGTGGTTTGCGGGAATCACCCGGGAGCGGCTGGAGCGCGAGGGCCATGTCCCTCTGCAATTGCCGACGGATGAAGCGGGCGAGGTACTGCCGTTCAGCACGGCGGACTGGTTCGAAACGCCGAGCGGCCGTGGCGAGTTTGTTCCGGTGCCAGTGTTCGCTGCGCCAACCGAGTCGCGGGCGCACGCCGGGGGAGGGTCGTATCCGCTGGAGTTTCTGCCGCGGAAGGCGGACAACTATATGAACTCGACGTTTGCAAACCTTCCCCAGCATCAGCGGATGGAGTCCCGAACGGCCGGAGTGCTGGAGATGCATGGCACGGATGCGGCGGCGCGGTCGATCGCGACTGGCGATGAGGTTGAGGTCTTCAACGGCCGCGGCAGAATTGCGCTGAAGGCGTTGGTCAATGGGCATGTCGGCGCAGGAGTGGTCTCGGCACGGCTGGACTGGAATAAGTTGTCGGCCGGCGGAGTCAATGTGAATGCGCTGACCTCGGAGACGCTGACCGATATCGGCGGCGGTCCTACGTTTTACTCGACGCTGGTTGAGGTGCGGAAGGTCTGCAGGAGTTAGCGACTCATTGGATAACTACCGTGACAACCTGAAAGGAGCGGAATGGACGCTTTGTTGCCGAAGTTGAGTGAGATCCAGAGTGCGGCGAAGTTGATTTACCAGAGTATGCCGGCGACGCCGCAGTACAGTTGGCCGCTGATGAATGTCAGGGCCGGCGCGGAGGTGTGGCTGAAGCATGAAAATCACACTCCGGTAGGGGCATTCAAGGTCCGAGGCGGTTTGCTTTATATGGATTGGCTGCGGCGGGAGCGGCCGGAGGTGGAGACGGTTGTCAGCGCTACGCGAGGGAACCATGGCCAGTCGCTGGCTTATGCCGCGGCACAGTATGGAATTCGCGTGGTGCTTGTGGTGCCGTTTGGCAACAGCGTCGAGAAGAACCGTGCGATGCGGGCGCTGGGCGCGGAGCTGGTGGAGTTCGGCGAGGACTTTCAGGAGGCGAGCGAACATGCGGAGCGCCTGGAGCGAGAAAACAAATGGCATCGGGTGCCAAGCTTCGATATGCGGCTGGTGGTGGGCGTCGCGACCTTGACGCTGGAGCTTTTTACGGCGTGTCCTGCGATGGACACGATCTATGTGCCGATCGGGATGGGGTCAGGCGTGTGTGGCGCGATTGCGGTGCGGAACGCGCTTGGTCTTGCGACGAAGGTCGTGGGGGTGGTGTCGACTCACGCCCCGGCGTATGCCCAGTCGTTTGCCGCCGGAGAGGTCAAAGAGCACGAAGCATGTACGTTGATTGCAGACGGGGTAGCGTGTCGCAAACCCGACGCTACAGCACTGGAGATCATTAAGGCGGGTGTGGACCGCATCGTCATGATTGATGACGATGAGGTTAGGGAGGCAATGCGAGCCTGTTTTGCGGACACGCACAATGTGGCCGAGGGGGCAGGTGCAATCGGACTGGCGGCCCTGCTGAAGGACCGGCCGGCTGGCGGTCAGACCGTAGGAACAGTGCTCACGGGCGGCAACGTGAACAGCGAGCTGTTCGGCGAGGTGCTGAATAGTGGCCGGGTCGTGTCGCTTGCATAGCGTCAGAGACGGAGGCAGGTGATGCATGCAGCGAAGTTTCAATGCGCGGGGTGCGGGGAGTGGGTGGAGACCTCGGTGGATGAGTCTGCGGGATCGAAGCAACAGTATGTCGAGGACTGTCAGGTATGTTGCCAGCCCAATGTGCTGACGGTGCGGTGGGACGGCTCCGCACAGGAGTTCACGATCACCGCAGAGTTGGAGAGTTAGCCGGTGGAGATGCCTTTGCCCGCGCCGCTTCGTCAAAAAAGAACAAGCCTGAATTTACGCGGGTTAGACGCTGGTTGGTCCGACCTGAATCAAGGGGCGAACTCGCTAACCGCTGGCCGCTCCCATATAATCAGAACTTCGCTTGATGTGTCGGCGGAGCGTCATTTTTAGAGCAGTGAGGGTGTGCGTATCTTTACCGTGAATCGAGAGAGCGGAAGCTCCCTGAAATGCAAGGCCAAACCTGTGTGCACGCGCTCCAGCCGCTCCCGCATCGCTCATGCCGCGTACTTTTTCGCCATTGTTTTCATTGCCGCCTCGTCTCTGTCTGCCCAGACCGCTCCGACTGCGCCGGTGTCGTCGCAGGGAGTGGAGATTCTTTGCCAGCCACAGGTTATCGGTAATCGGCGAATCCCCAAGGAGTCGGTTCTGTCGCGGCTGTTCAGCCGTCAGAACGATGTGTACGACCCGCTGGTGGTGGAGCGGGACTTTAACTCGCTTTGGAACACTGGATACTTTGAAGACGTTCAGATTGAACGGGTCGATACGCCAAAGTGCGTACAGCTGGTGATTTATGTCCGTGAAAAGCCGACCATCCGCGAGATCTACTACAAGGGGCTGAATGCGGTCACCCAGTCCGACGTTCTGGAGCGCTTCAAAAAGGCAAAAGTACCGCTTTCGATCGAGAGCCAGTACGACCCAACCAAGATCGCACGTGCCGTCGTAGTGCTGAAGGACCTGCTTGCGGAGCACGGGCACCAGTTCTCCACGATCACGCCTGAGGTCAAGAAGATTCCGCCGGCGTCTGTGGCCATCACGTTCAATATTAAAGAGGGCCCCACCGTCAAGGTTGGCAAGATCGCGTTTCAAGGTAACTACAGCCTGAGCGACCGCACCTTGCGCGGAGCGATGCGAAACCTGAAGCCGATTGGGATACCGCACTCGATCATCCTGGAGAACCTGTTGGCGCGTACCTTCGACGCGAGCAAGCTGGACGAGGACACAGAGCGTGTGCGTCAGGCCTACCGCGACCGCGGGTACTTCAAGGCCCAGACCAGCGAGCCAACCACTCACGTCCGCGACGCAGGCGGATTGAATCCGTTCACCCTGCGCCCGTCCAAGGGCAAGCGCATCGATATTCTGATGCCGGTTGAAGAGGGTGAGCGCTACCGGCTTGGCGGCATCAACTTTACCGGGAACACGCATGTGCCGAATGTGAAGGCCCTACGAGCGCAGTTCGCTGAGAAAGACGGTGACTGGTTCAACGCCACTCAGTTCAGCAAGGGCCTCGATCAGCTTCGCAAATCTTATGGTGCGCTGGGCTATATCAACATGGTCGGGAACCCGGTTCCCAGGGTTGATGACGCGAAGAAACTGATCTACCTCGACATCGACATCGACGAAGGCAAGCCGTTCTATGTCTCCCGAATCGAATTTACGGGAAACACGATCACGCGCGACAAGGTCATCCGGCGCGAACTGCTTCTCGAAGAGGGACAGATCTACAACAGTCAGTTGTGGGAGCTGTCGATCCTGCGTTTGAACCAGCTGGGCTACTTCGAGGCGTTGAAGGTGGAGCAGGACTCCGAGAGCCGCCAGAACTCCGAGGACGGAACAGTCGACCTGTTGTTGAAGCTGAAGGAGAAGGGCAAGAACTCGATCGGCCTGAACGGCGGAATCAGCGGACTGTCGGGAACCTTCATCGGGTTGAACTATGAGACGAACAACTTCCTCGGCTTGGGCGAGACGTTGTCCGTGCAGGCAAACATCGGCGACCTGTCGCGGCAGATAAGCCTCGGATTCACGGAGCCGTACCTGCGGGACAAGCCGATTTCGGTCGGCGCGCCAGATCTTTGCGCAGAAGTACGACTTCAATCCTTCGAAGAGCCAGTCGACGACCGGAGCCACCGGAAATCTCTCGGCGGCGCAGCAGTCGCTGCTGACCAACTACAACACGTCGACGACCGGATTGACGCTGACGGCCAGCGAGCCGTTGCGGCATCTGTGGTCCAGGACCGGCGTGACGCGTGTCGGTCTGGCCTACTCGTTGTCGAGATCGACGGTGACGACGTTCAACCAGAACACCACCAACGTATTTCAGTCGCTTGCGTTCCGGTCCGGCGTCGCGGGACAGAACCAGCTCACCGGAATCATCACCTCCGTGGTCACGCCCAGCTTCACGTTCTCCAGTCTCGATCGTCCCGTCGGGCCGCATCGCGGCAAGGACTTCAACGTCTCGCTGCAGGTTGCCGGCGTCGGCGGCAATGTGAAGTACATCTCGCCGATTATGAGTTATCGTCAGTTCTTCCCGATGAAGGGACTGAAGGTCAACCGCGATGGCCACAACGTTCTCGGCTACCGTCTCCAGGTGGCAAACATCTTCGGCTTCGGCGGCGAAGTGGCACCGCCCACCCACCGCTTCTACAGCGGCGGCGAGCAGGACCTTCGCGGCTTCGACACGCGTTCGGTTTCCCCTTATACCTTTCTTCCGAACAAGGTGGACTTCACTCTGACGAACCCGGACGGGACCTCGGTTCCGCTGAATCCGGCCAACCCTGCCCTGGGCAACGTGGTGATCCCGCTGCCGATCTACCGCATCGTGTCGATCGGTGGCGATACCCAAATCACCGCCAATCTGGAATACCGTATTCCGATCGTGAACCAGGTGACGTTCGCCTTCTTCACCGACTTCGGCATGGTCTTCGATGCCTACGCGGGCCAGTTGCGGCAGAGCACGGCCGGCAATTCGCTGATCAGCGGCGCGTCGTATGGCTGCCCCACGATCATCAACGGTGCGTGCTTCGGCGGCAGTTCGGTCAAGTTCCCGGAGACCCTGCAGGTCGTTCCAGGAACCAACTATGTGCCGCGTATGTCGAACGGCGCCGAGCTGCAGGTGATTCTGCCCATCGTCAACGCGCCCTTCCGGATCTACTACGCGTACAACTCGCTGCGTCTCTACAAGGACATTCCGCAGCAGCTGGCGGTGCCGAACTCAGGGCCGGACAACGTCAATACGTTCAAGAGCTATTTCCCGACCTCCGGGGCGGGACAGTTCAGCTACCAGCAGGCGCTGCAGTTCTACGGGGCCGACTACATTCTGCGTGAGCCGCGTAAGACGTTTCGGTTGACCGTCAGCACGACCTTCTAACCGTTGTGGAAGAGGCGGATACCGGCTATGCCTGAGGCTCCTGCTGCGAGGCAGGAGAAGGCGTTCTCCAGAGTGACGCCGCCTAACGCATAGACCGGGACGGGGAAGGCTTCGCGGCAAGCGGCGCGGAGCTTATCCAGGCCCTGGCCGGAGACCACGACCTTATCGCCGGTTACCTTTTCGAAGACAGGGGCGAAAAGAATCGCGGAGGCCTCGCTATCGCGGGCGCGTTCCACTTCATCAAGGGTGTGGCACGAGATCGTGATGATCGGCGCCGGGAGTTTGGCCGAGGCATAGACGTCGCGAACCTGGTCGGCCGAGAGTTCATTGGGGCCGGCCGTGAGGTGCACACCATGGGCGCCGGCAGCGATGGCGATATCCGCGCGCGAGTTGATCAAAATCTTCGTTGGGCTGTTTGTTCCTGCGGTCGACTCGATCATCTTGCGTGCAAGGGCCGCGATGTCGGCGACAGGAAGGTCTTTTTCGCGCAGCTGGATGAGATCGATCTCGTCGGCTACCCAGCGGGAGGCCTGACGAAGCAGCGCAGCCTGCCGCTGATGTTCATCGCCCCGAAACAAGGCGCGGCTGGTGATGGCGTAGCGCAGCATAGTGGTTCAAGTGTATGTCGGCTGGGGGCAGAGGTAGAGGGGGTCAATGCTGGTGTGGTAGTTTCAAAACAGCGAGGCGAATGCGCACAAGATCAACAGTCCGGACCTCATCAACTGCCGCGTTTGGGCCGATAACGGGACTGAAGCCAGCCCTCTTTCCGGGGCGGCCGTCCGTGAGTATGTGCCACTATGAGTAGCGTTTACGATCTGATTGTCATTGGATCCGGACCGGCCGGACAGCGGGCTGCGATCTATGCGTCCAAGCTCGGAAAAAAGGTCGCGCTGGTGGAGATGCGCGAGGTGGTGGGGGGAGCCTCCATCAATACCGGTACGATTCCCTCGAAGACGATGCGTGAGGCGGTACTGCACCTCTCGGGGTACAACTACAAGTCCATCTATGGGATGAACTACCGGGTGAAGGAAAGGATCACGATGGCGGACCTGGCGTTCCGGGTCCAGCATGTGATCAAGACCGAGATCGACGTCACCGAGGCGCAGCTCTCGCGCAACAACATCGAGATGCTGGTAGGCGTGGCGAGCCTGGAAGATGCGAGCCATGTGAAGGTAACGAACTCGCGCGGGTCGACCGTATACGAGGCTAAGAACATTTTGATCGGCACAGGGACCAAGCCGGCGTCCTCGCCGAAGGTGCCGATTAACGGGCGCAGCATCATCAACAGCGACCTCGTTCTGGAGCTGGTGAATCTACCGAAGACGATGATTATCGTCGGCGGCGGTGTTATCGGTGTCGAATATACGTGCATGTTCTCCGCGCTCGGCGTGCGGGTCACGCTGATCGAGCGAAGGCCGCGGCTGCTCGAGTTTGCCGATCAGGAGATCGTCGAGGCGTTGAGCTACCATCTACGTGACTCGCGCGTGACGATGAGGCTGAACGAAGAGGTGGAGTCGGTCGAAGAGATGCCGGACGGGACCGTCGTAGCCAATCTCGAGAGCAAGAAGAAGGTCCAGGGCGACGCGCTGCTGTATGCCGTCGGGCGCCAGGGCAATGTGGATGAATTGAACCTTGCAGCAGTGGGAATCGAGTCGGACTCACGCGGGCGTATTCCGGTGGACAAGGACTTCCGCACGAAGGTGCCGACGATCTTCGCCGTGGGCGACGTGATCGGTTTTCCATCGCTGGCGTCGGTGTCGATGGAGCAGGGCCGGGTCGCGGCAGCGCGAGCGTTCGGGGACGACAAGATTCAGTCGAACCCCGGGCTGTACCCGTACGGAATCTATACGATCCCGGAGATCAGCTTCATCGGCAAGACCGAGGAGCAGCTGACCGAAGAAGACGTGCCGTATGAGGTTGGCGTGGCGTATTATCGCGAGATCGCGCGCGGGCAGATTCGCGGCGATACAACGGGACGGCTCAAGATCATCTTCCATCGGCTGACCCATGCAATCCTCGGGGTGCACATTATCGGCGAGGGAGCCAGCGAGTTGCTGCACATTGGCCAGGCGGTGATGGCGCTGGGCGGAACCCTGGATTACTTCGTGGACACGGTGTTTAACTACCCAACGCTCGCGGAATGTTATAAAGTTGCGGCTTTCAATGGATTGAACCGCGTGAGCAAGTTCGAGTAAAGACGCGAACACGCGGGATGGAGCGGGCAGGGATCATGGCAAAGACAATTGGGGTCACTTTATCGGAGCGGATCTCGGCTGGGCTGGTGGTGGACCACAAGCTTTCGGGGCCGGTGCGGTATTTTCCTGACAATCATGAAGACGAAGACGCACTGGTGGAGCTGCACACTGACGCGTTGGCCGAGGCCATCTGCAAACAGGTATTGCAGGCAGCCGATGGAGCCAAGGACCTGACGGCCGTTGGCGTCGCACTGCCAGGGCTGGTGAAGAACGGTGTGGTGGAGGAGTCTCCGAACCTGCCCCAGTTGAAGGGCGCGCGGATCGAGGAGTTACTGGCTGCGCAGCTGCGGACACAAGGCATCGACGCGCCGGTGACGGCGGTGAACGATGCCGATGGGATGGCCGCGGGGCTGGCGTCGGCGCATGGAAAGCTCGATAGCATGATCCGGGTCTGGACGCTCGGCGTGGGAATTGGATATGGGCGTTACCCGTTCGCTCCGGGCGTGTGGGAGGGCGGCCACACCGTTGTCACGCTGGACGAGAAGGAGCGGTTCTGCGGCTGTGGTGGACGCGGACACATGGAAGGAATCATGGGACATCGCGCAATGCGGCTGCGTTTTCTGGATATGGAGCCGGAGGAGGTCTTCGAGGCGGCCAAGACCGGCGACGCACGCTGCCTGGAGTTCAAGCGGCTGTGGCATAAGGCCCTGGCGGCGGCCACCGCGACAACCATCCACATGGCTGGGCCGGGCAAGATCTTTCTTTCAGGGTTCAATGTTCGATTCCTGGAGCTGCCTCTCCTGAAGGACTACCTGCAGCAGATGGTGAAGATGAGTCCTCTGCAGAGCTATTCGCTGGAGATCGTGGAAGACAGCGCCGAGGTAAGGGTCATCGGAGCTGCAGTCTCGGCTGAGCAGGCGGCGGCGCGGTAGTTCCGTCGATAGATACGACCGATAGAGACGATTACCTCTGACATTTGGGGCAGTAGTGGGTGCTGCGACCGCCAATCACAATTCGTTTGATCGGCGTGGCGCACACACGGCATGGTTGGCCGGTGCGCGAGTAGACATGGTGGTGCAGCTGAAAGAAACCGGCGACCCCATCTGCGTCCACGTAGTCAGAGACCGAAGATCCGCCTAGCTGGATCGCGT
This sequence comes from uncultured Acidobacteriaceae bacterium, assembly GCA_963720955.1. Lineage (GTDB taxonomy): Bacteria > Acidobacteriota > Terriglobia > Terriglobales > Acidobacteriaceae > Edaphobacter. The sequence continues at coordinate 132,131 of CAVRHK010000019.1, forward strand.
CGGTAAGCACCTTGATCAATGCAGCGCGCAGGCGGGTAAGCTCCGCACGAGTAAGACGGCCGGCGTGGCGGCTGGGCCGGATGCCCGCATGAAAGAGCGCCTCATCCGCGTAGATGTTGCCGACGCCGTGGAGCAGCGACTGGTTCAGAAGCGCAGCCTTGATAGGCGTCTTCCGGTTGCGAAACAGACCGATGAACTCCTCAAGCGGAACGGTGAGAGGTTCTGCGCCGGGGCCTTCGTATCTTGTATCGGGCGCCACGACCGACAGTCGACCGAAGCGGCGAGCGTCGACAAATCGCAACTCCTGGCCGCTGCTCAGGGCGAGAATCGCGTGGGTATGAGGCGGGCACCGGCGTATCTGGCGTAGAGACCAGAAGGCGCCCGTCATGCCCAGATGAACGAGAAACTGAGCTGGCTTTTTCTTGCGGCTCAGATCGACGACGATGGTCTTGCCGACACGATGAACACGGTCGATCCTGCTGCCCGTGAGGGCCTCGATGATCTCGTCGGGCGGCGACTTGAAGGTCTGCGGCTTATTGCTCGTCCAAACGGAGCGAATGGTCTGGCCATGAACGCGGGCGTGGACACCGTTGGCGATCGTTTCGACTTCGGGGAGCTCGGGCATGACCTCTTTCGAGTATAGGCGGTTGATTTCAGCGATGCGTTAGCTGAACAATCGGCAAGAGGCTGGAGTAGTCGTCGGTCCACGGTTGCAGGAGCGGTGTCGTCGGAGTAGCCGTCGCAACGGGCGCTACCTGAGGATGATTGAAAAAAGTGGAGCTATTAGTGAGCAGCACCCAGGTGGACCGGTAAGATCCGGTCGCCTCATCGCCCGCGCTTTCAACCAGCTTGGATTGCATGCTTGCGGCGATGGCAAGTTGCGCGATCTCGGGGGCGAGGTTGAGGTACTGATTCGAAACATGGAAGGCAACGATACCGTCCGGCGCAAGGTGCTTCTTGTACAGCGCGATGGCCTCAGTGGTCAGCAGGTGCAGAGGAATAGCGTCGCCCGAGAAGGCGTCCACGGCAATCACATCGAAGTTCTGCGGAGCTTCGTGTGAAAGTGAAGTGCGGGCGTCGCCGTCGCTGAAGCTGATCTCTGCGGGAGAATTGCGCAGGTAGGTGAAGAGGTTCTGTGCGATGGGACGTACGAGCGGGTTGATCTCGTAGAAGCGGATGCGGTCGACGGCATGTCCGTAAGCAGCAAGCGTCCCTGTGCCGAGTCCGATCACGCCGATGCTGCGCGGCCGGGAGACATCTCCTCCGGGCACATTGCAGCAGAATCGCAGCGCCAGGCCAATGCCCGAGTCGACGGCATAGTAGGTCGTCGGGACGTGGTCCAGGCCCGTAGCGAATATCTGCGTGCCGTGCTGGATGGTGCCATTCAGCAACATGCGTTCGGGGTCTGCCTGCGCAGTCGTCGTCTGCTTCACGCGAAGAGTGCCGTAGAAGTTGCGGACCTCGAGAATGGCGTCGCGAGCATACGCAGAGTGGAGCATGATCGCGAAGAAGAGCAGCAGCACGCTTGCGGTCAACCATAGCAGGCGCTGCGGCCACCCATCGCTCCAGGTAACTGCAACGGCGAGCACGGCGGTGACCAAGAACGAGATGGCGAGGTCATAGTTTGCGGAGAAGATCAAAGGGCTTGCGATGCCGATGAAAAACGTCCCGGCCGCCCCGCCCGCTGCGATCAGAAGGTAGAAAATGGTCGTCTCGGAGCCACGTTGCGGGCGCAGAGCATAGGCCTCAGCGTGGCAGAATAGTCCGGCGAGAAAGCATTCGACGAGGAAGAACAGAATGGCGACGCCGATGGGAAGGCTGACGTCGGTCTTCGAGATCGCATAGCCAAGGCTCGCCAGCATCACGACCAGAAGCCTCACTACGATGCCGCGCCGATACGTCGCAGGGAACTCAAACGCGAGGATGAAGGTGAGCAGATAGACCGCGAGCGGAAGCATCCAGAGCAGCGGAATGGCGGCGATGTTGACAGTGAGGTGCGCGGTAACGGCGCTCAACTGCATCGCCGCGGCCATGGGAAGAAGGAACCAGAGCCATTTGGCGAACGCCCGTGCGGGAGCGGCTGCCGGTTCTTCCGGGGAAGGAGAGACGTCAGTGGCTGGCTTGGTCTGGCGTGCAAGGACGGCGCAGAGAACTGCATAAACGACAAAGCCGACAGACCAGACGGCGCGTTGGACCTTGAGCGTGAGATTGGGTTCGACCACGATGGGGTACGCGATCAAGGCAAGAAGCGAGCCGGCGTTGGAGAGCGCGAAGAGCCGGTAGGGAACACTGCCGCCCTGCGTTCGCAGAAACCACAGCTGCAGCAGAGGGCTGGTAGCACCGAGAAGTAGAAAAGGAAGGCCGATCGTCAGAGTCAGGGTGACGAAGATCGTGCTGACTGGATGGGTGGAGTCGCGACTGAGAGTGGCCGGCATCGATCTGTGCACGATCAAAAGGACGACGGCAACCGCGAGGGACGCCAGATAGAGATGCCGCCTCCATCGAGGCGCATCGTCGCGCGTCAGCCAGTGGGCATAGAGGTAACCAAGCAGCAGCATCACCTGGAAGAAGACCAGGCACGTGAGCCAGACCGCCGAGGAGCCTCCAAGCGTGGGGAGCAGTTCTTTGGCGGCCATCGGCTCGACCAGGAAGAGAAGAAATGCTCCGAGGAAGACGGTGATGCCGTAGAGCAAACGGGATGCGGACATGGTTTTGCGTTACTCGATTTGGAGGTACCGTGCTGCAGAAGGAGGATAACGAGAGACCCATCGCTCGCGCTATCAAAATGGTTCGCAGCATCTGAGTTTCGAAGTGTGATTGGGTGTTCGATGCGTTCGTCCCGTACCAGGACGCCAAACCGTCGGAACGCGATATGATGGATATTGGCGTGCTTTCGCGTGGTGCGGCGCGCGCTTCCGGCCAATAACATTCCTTGGAGAACACATCCGTCGTGAATCAACGCAAATCAGCGGTTATTTTGGGTGCCCAGTGGGGCGATGAAGGCAAAGGCAAGATCGTGGACGTGCTATCGGAGAAGTTCTCCGTGGTGGCGCGCTACGCAGGCGGTCACAATGCCGGTCACACCGTCATCATCAAGGGCAAAAAGTTTGTTTTGCAGCTGATTCCGTGCGGTGTCTTACGGCCGGAGTGTAAAGGCGTGATCGGCAACGGTGTCGTGCTGGATCCGATGGCCTTCCTGAACGAAGTGAAGAAGCTGAAGGACGCTGGTCTGCCGGTCGATGGACAGCTGTTCGTCTCCAATCGCGCGCAGGTGATCCTTCCCTACCACCGGATGATCGAGCTCGCAGCCGAAAACGCGCCTGGCCGGACGAAGATCGGCACGACCAGCCGCGGCATCGGCCCCGCGTATGAGGACAAGATGCATCGCAGCGGCCTGCGGGTGGTTGACCTGCTGAATTCGGCGCTGCTGCGGACGCATATCGAGAACGCGTGCCACGAGAAGAACACCATCGCGCATGCGCTCTTCGGCACCGAGCCGCTCGACCCCAAGACGATGTACGAGGAGTACTCGCGCGCGGCCGAGCAGATCGCTCCGTTTGTCACGGATACGGCAGTCATGCTGAACCACGCGCTCGACAACGGTGAAAAGGTCATGTTCGAGGGAGCACAGGGTGCATTGCTCGATATCGACCACGGAACCTACCCGTTTGTGACCTCCTCGTCCTCCACGGCGGGTGGCGCAGTTACTGGCACAGGCGTGGGACCGACGCGGATCGGTACTGTGATCGGCGTCACGAAGGCCTATGTAACGCGGGTTGGTGAAGGGCCGTTCCCGACCGAGATCCACGATTCGACCAGCGACCTGCTGCGGGCGCGCGGGCAGGAGTATGGCGCGGTGACCGGACGGCCCCGGCGCTGCGGCTGGCTGGATCTGCCGCTGCTGCGCTACAGCAACATGATCAACGGGACCGAGTGGCTGGTGGTCACCAAGATGGACGTCATGGACGAGTGCGCCGAGATTCCCGTCTGCACCGGCTACAAGATCAACGGCAAGCTGACGGACGTCATCCCCGCCGATATGCCGGGTTACAACGCAATCGAGCCGGTGTACACCAAACTGAAGGGCTGGAACAGCTCGACCGAGGGGATTACCGAGTTCGACAAACTGCCCCAACTGGCGCAGGACTATCTCAAGTTTGTGGAAAAGGAATCGGGCGCCAAGATCGGAATGGTATCGACCGGACCCGATCGCGACCAGACGATGGTGTTGCCGGCATTTGACGAAGCGTTGAAGGCGTAGGAGAAAAGGGCCGATTATGTTGAGTTTTACCGTGAAGATGACGTTTGACCCGGCGGACCGTGACGCGGTCCAGGAGATCCTGTGCCAGCTGACCCCGGCGTCGCGAAACGAGCCCGGCTGCGTCAGCTATATCCCCCATTTTGTCGAAGGGGAGGGCTGCACAGTGCTGATCTACGAGCAGTATGTCGATGAGGCGGCGCTGGAGCATCACCGGGGATCGCCGCATTTTCATCAATATGCCATCGGGGGGCTGTATCAAAAGATGAAGCAACGGCAGTTGGAGAACCTGTCGGCCATCTGCTGACGGTTTTGGCTGGACTTTTCAGGCGATTCCTGCGTCTTATGGTACCAAGGTGCCCGTACGACTAAAGTTGTTTTGACGGTGCGCCGTACTTCGGTCTAGTATCCGGTACGCAATGCGTATAAGTGGTCGCCCAATTCGACGCATACTGGTCCCGTCCACCGCTCTGCTGATGGCGGTGGTAATGGGATGGTCTGTGCCGGCCTTCTGCTCCAGTTGGAACCAGCCGCTCCGCGAGAAAAAGCATGCTGCCAAGCAGCAGGTCGAGGCCCTCGAGGAGCAATGGAGACAGGCCCAACTCGCGGGCGACGTCGCCGCTATGGATAAGCTGCTGTCGGACGACTACATTGGCATCTCGATGACCGGCCAGGTCAATACAAAAGCGCAGCAGCTGGATCGCATGCGCCTGCACAAGGTTGCGCTCGTCAAACTCGACCTCGGCGAGCGGCAGGTGAAGTTGATTGGATCCATCGCGATTGTGACCTCGCGAGCCGAAGTAGAGGGAACCAACGACGGCGCGGTGATCAAAGGAACCTATCGCTACACCCGCGTCTACCAGCGTCTGCCGTCGGGAGTTTGGAAGATCACCAGCTTTGAGGCCACGCGAGTGCCGGGGCCTAAAAATCGCGACGCAGAACCGAAGGCAACAGCAAGCGTACCGCCGCCGGCCGGACCACAGTAACGTCCTGCCTGGAATCCAGCCTCCACTAGCTTAAATGAAGAGACCTCGCCAATGGCAAGGTCTCTTAGATTTTTGCGTTCTGCAGAGTTCTCCGTTTCAATTGCCGGATCTGAAAGCCTGTCTGTCAGGCGGTCCTGGTATCAACCGACTTAAATCGCACTTCAGTGACGTCACGAAGTTCTGAGGTGGGCTCAGCTCGGGCTGAAGGACCGGGAAGATTCAGCGCCAGCAAACGGCGATAGAGGGAACGAGTCGCGCCCGTGAGGCGCGCGTCCTCGGATTCATGAGGAAAGAGTGCGAGGAACTGCCGCGTTGAGGCGACGGTAGGTCGCGAGGGCACTGCGTTCTTGCGGGGTGGTGCGGTGACAAGGTAGGGGCGACGATCGGTCGCCGGACCGCCGCGATTTTCCTGCGGGGCCGGAGGGCCGAAGCGGACTGATGCGGGCAGATTCTGTTGAAAGATTGCCATGGGGAAGCCCTCGAGAACTCAATAGGGGACGAGGCCGGTGCCTTCTGTCAGCTATTCGAGCATTTGATGGTTATGGCGGACTTTTGGTTGTACTACCCCTTGAAAGGGGGTCGTAGTTTCGCCCATGTTACATCCAGAGGCTCAGGAAGTACACGCGTTTCCGCAACTACAGTCATAAAATTTGTGTCGCCCAGCCAACGCGGCAGAAAGTGCATGTGCAAATGATCAGCAATCCCTGCACCGGCCGCTTCGCCAAGGTTGAGGCCCATGTTCAGGCCGCCTGGGTTGTAGACCTCGCGCAATGCGAGTTCCGCCCGCTGGCTCAGCAACATCAGTTCATTGGCCGCCTCGACTGGAACAGCGGCCAATGAAGCGAGGTGCTGGTAGGGCACGATCATCACATGGCCGGTTGAGTACGGAAATATGTTCAGACACACAAAGCAGTGCAAACCGCGATGGACGATGTGGACTGCCTTCTCGGCGGTCTCGCGTGCCATGCCGTGGGCAATTGCGTAGTCGACCGCAGCGATCATGTTGCAGAAGACGCAGTGCTTGTCGTCTGCCTCTGTCGGCGGCCACGCATTCAGGGCTGCGGGAACGCCGCTGCGGGATTCGGGGTCGGCTCGAGTGATATAGCTATAGCGCCAGGGCGTCCAGAGACGATCCATTGGCCGAGTATAGCGGGGCCAGGTACTCGCCAGACGACCATAGCCGCGAGCCGAAGCAAATTATTTTCGTCGCGGACGATTCCCCAGGCAACCCGGTGCATCCAACTCCCATACGATCCCAAAGGAATTGGTCTGCGTGGATGTAATGGTGATGAAAATGCAAGGCGCGGAGCCTACCTTTGTTGACGGACAGCATGCAAAGTTCTATCCTTTATCTAGTGAGCTATTGCGTGTGGGACCCAAGTGCAATAGCTCCTCTGCAAGACCTGATTCCTTCCATCCTGCCGAGGCTGTTGCGGGGAATGAAAGAGCAGCCAGCGTTCTCCCCAGACCGCTGATTGTTCACGCCCCACGCGCCGCTGAGACGGAAGGAGTTCTTGGATCCCGGAGTCCGCATTCACCATGGTAAATAACCATAATCCTGACAATAACGAGAGCAAACCCCTGACCACCGAAACGGAAGTCCTAGCGCCCGAAGCGACAGCCGATCATACCGGACTGTCTTCTGAATCCACCTCAACCCAACCGCATGAGATCGCCCACGAATCGTCAAGCGCATCTGCCCAGCATGGTGTTCCCGCTGCCGCAGCGCATGCAGACCATGGCACCGTTGCTACGGTGACCGCTGCAGCCGACGAGTCTGACGATGACTTGAACTACGATGCAGCCGATTTTGCTGCAGCACTCGCCAACTTCGATCGCGAGCAGGCTGCCGAATCTGCTGCTGCCCAGAACCTGACCGTTGAAGAGGTCATCGTTACCGGCACTGTAGTCAAAGTCACCGACAAGCATGTTGTTGTCGACATCGGGCTCAAGTCGGAAGGCCTTATCCCGCTGGAGCAGGTTCTGGACATCCATGGCGTGTCCAAGTTCAAGACAGGGGATTCGGTTGAGGTTGTGGTTGAGCGCGAGGAGCCCGAAGGCGGCTACCTGGTCAGCTACGAAAAGGCTCTGCGTCACAAGGTCTGGGACAAGCTGGAGCAGGCCGCGAACGAAAAGACCCCCGTCAAGGGAATGGTCCTCGGTCGCGTCAAGGGCGGTTTGACTGTCGATATCGGCATCAAGGCGTTCCTGCCCGGTTCGCAGGTTGAGGTTCGTCCGGTTCGCAATCTGGACGGCTACATCGGCACCGAGATTGAAGTCCGCGTCATCAAGCTGAACAAGAAGCGCGGCAACGTCGTCATCAGCCGCAAGGAGCTTCTCGAAGAGGACCAGAACGCCAAGAAGGCGGTCACGCTCTCCACGCTCGAAGAGGGCAGCGTCCTGACCGGCACCGTGAAGAACCTCACCGACTACGGCGCATTCGTCGATCTGGGCGGCCTCGATGGCCTGCTCCATATCACCGACATGAGCTGGGGCCGGCTCACCCACCCCCGCGACCTTGTCAACGTTGGTGACGAGATCCAGGTGAAGGTGCTGAAGTTCGACAAGGAGAAGCAGCGCGTCTCCCTCGGCTTCAAGCAGCTCACGCCTGATCCATGGCTCGACGCAACCGAGCGCTACCCGATCGGTGCGCAGGTACGCGGCCGCGTTCTCTCGGTCACTGACTACGGCGCGTTCGTTGAGCTCGAGCAGGGCATCGAAGGGCTCGTCCACGTGTCTGAAATGACGTGGAGCAAGCGGATGAAGCATCCGTCGAAGATGGTCAAGCCCGGCGACGAGGTCGACACCATCATTCTCAGCGTCAATCCGAACGACCGCCGCATCTCGCTCGGCATGAAGCAGCTTCAGGAAAATCCCTGGGAGCAGCTTGAGGACAAGTACCCGACCGGCGCCATCATTGAAGGTCGCGTTCGCAACCTGACCGACTTTGGCGCCTTCATCGAAATCGAAGACGGCATCGACGGCCTGGTGCACGTCTCGAACCTCAGCTGGACCAAGCGCATCAAGCATCCCTCCGAGGTCCTGAAGAAGGGCGAGAAGGTTCGCGCGATCGTTCTCGGAGTTGAGCCTGAGAACCGCCGTCTGTCACTGGGCGTCAAGCAGCTGCAGCCGGATGTCTGGGACACGTTCTTCGCACAGCATCGCGTTGGCGACGTCATCAAGGGCAAGATTCTGCGCACCGCGCAGTTTGGCGCCTTCGTTGAGATCGCCGAAGGAGTCGAGGGTCTCTGCCACGTCTCCGAAGCAGTTGGTCCAGACGGGAAGCCAGTGGCGATGGATGTGGACTCGGAGCACGAGTTCAAGATCGTCAAGATGAACCAGGAAGAGAAGAAGGTCGGCTTGAGCATCCGTGCCGTTGGCGAAGAGGCCAGCCGCGCCGAGGTCGAGAGCTACAAGGAGCGCGAGAAGACGCCTAAGGGCAGCAACTCGGGTTCATCGTCCTCTTCCTCCTCCAGCAACAGCAGCAGCACAACGCTGGGTGACCTGATCAACTGGAAGCGCTCTGAGTCTGAGCGAGACTAAAGCTCACACCACAGAAGCATCAGCAAAAAGGCCGTCCCACTCCGGGGCGGCCTTTTTAGTCTGCATCGAAGCCAGCCAACAAAACCGTCGCTGCGAACAATAAGGTATCGCCTACATAGTTGATTCCTTCTACAGCGAGTGGAGAGCGGATCTCCATCGCGAGGATTGGAACGTAGAAGAAGATCGTAAGCAGCAGAAGCACTGCGCCCGCAATGGCCGCCGCGGTACGGTGAGTGCGGCGAATCATCAGCCCAATGCCTGCGGCCAGCAAAGTTGTGCCGACGATATAGGCAAGCAGCGTTGGCGACTGCACCCAGGCCGGCGTGATCTTTTCCAGCGGAACACCCGGCACGAACCGGGGAAAAAGAAAGTGCTCAATCGCATAGAAGACGCACGTGGCAGCGACAATGAACCGCCCCGACATGATGAGCGTAGTGCCTGTCGATCTCCCCCGTGGCCATAGGCTGCCCGCCAGAACCATCGCTCCCCCTGCGAAGGCCGTTTCGCGAACCGTGAGCGTCCAGAACAGCCGCTCATGAATGTGCTTCGGCAGATTGGGCAGGTCGATCGTGGCGACGATGATCAGGAACAGCACGGCGAGCAGAAGTGCCGACCAGCGCACATACCGCCACGCGATGAAGCTGACGGCGGCGGCCAGCAGAGCCACGCCCACGAAATAGGTCCAAAACAAAGCTCCTGGCAGCCACCGCGGCACGATCACCGACAGCGCGCGCGCCGACAGAAAATGTTCTGCAGCAAAGATCGTCAATGCGACGGCTTCAAAGACGGGCCCGAGCACCAGCACCTTGCCGACGCCCGAAGCCGCCGCGAATCGCGCCCGGACAAAAAAGAGCCCAGCCGCTAGTGCAGCGATTGCCGCCCCAATCATCCCGCAACTCTCTACAGACATAGACCTCTCCTGTTGTCGAGAACCAAACCGAGGCCGAACCCAGCCCTTCCCTCAAAAAGAAAACGGGCCGTCCCACTTGGGAAGGCCCGTTGAAAATCGTATTGCGATTGCTGAATCTTTATGCGGACAACGAGCGCATTGCGCCCTGACTCTCGAGCGCAGGGGTCATCTTCGCCGAAGCGCGACGCATAACCTCAAGCTCTGCCGGGGCAAAGAGCTCCGGCGGAATTCCGCCAACGGCAACAAAGCCCGGATCGTCGCCGAGTGCCATTGAAATCTGATTCCAGCGAAGGAACGGTGAGGTGGTCGGAAGAACGATGATGCGGCGCTTTGGTTCCGGGAAGGCAAAGTAAGCGGTCCATGTCAGCAAGGTGAGACCGACAGCCAGCGCGTTGAAAAGGCTTAGGGTGGAGTACATGTTCGGACTATGCGACAGCCACGCTGCGTTCACGAGACTGACCGCTGCGAGAACGCCCAGGCCAAGGCTCACTCCGAAGATGCGGCTGTTGAACGAAAGACCCATGGGACGGATCGCGAAACAAACAAACAGCAGCAGGCAAAGCGTAAGGATGCTCGATGTCTGCTGGAGTTGAGTGATCATGGCCACCATGAACTTGATTCCAGACATATGTGGCGTAAGTGCGACTCCAATAGCGATTGCGACAGAAATCGCTGCAACCCAGCGGAAGATGAGCATTCCGAGTGTTTGCAGGCCTTTCAGGGGGGCCATCGCGAGTTTGAAGATGCTGTAGATAACGAGGAGTGAGAGAACTGCCTCGAGAGCGTAGCTCGTCCAGTAGACGTAAAAATAAATTTGATAGGCCAGATGACGCTCTATAGCGCGCCCGCTTAATGCAAGTAGCGGAAGGCAAATGAAAGAGCATGCGAGTCTCACACACAACAGTGCGAAGAGATAGGCAAACTGGCGAACAGCTTTTGCGCGTACAAGGAGGTACACAAGCAAGCCGCAAAGGATCGGTTCAATGTACTGAAACTGAGAGAGCAGACTGAAGAGAGATAGTTTCATAGTCGTCCGTACCTGTAAGGCAAACACAGCCTAGCGTATTCCAGGCACGGACACAACAATTTATTACGCGGATATGCAAGAAATTGCTAACTAAAGAGTCACCGTGGGAATGGCTGCGAACTAGCGGCCGAGACCCATTCCGCAGGCGTTGGGATCGTCGGGAGCGCAGGAAGGAACAGGAAGCATGCTGACGCGCGTAGCGGTCACCTTCGTTTGAGAAGAGGCAGAGGCGGTCTGAGTGGTGGCAACTGCACCGGTGAGGACGAGGACGGCGACGAAAGCGCGAACGATGTTCTTCATGATATTACCCCTTTGGATTCTCGAATAAGGTATTCAAAATAAATGTCTTACGGAAAACTAGCGGCCTAGACCCATACCACAGGCGTTGGGATCGTCGGGAGCGCACGAAGGAACAGGAAGCATGCTGACGCGAGTTGCGGTGACCTTGGTCTGAGCAGAGGCGGAGGCAGTCTGGGTGGTGGCAACTGCACCGGTGAGGACGAGGACGGCGACGAAAGCGCGAACGATGTTCTTCATGGAATGAGCCCCTTTTCAATTTGATTTCGGTAAATTACTGATAAATATGGTTTAGTACGATTGACAGGCGCTAAAATTAGCGGCCGAGACCCATACCGCAAGCATTGGGATCATCCGGAGCGCAGCTCGGAACGGGCAGCATGCTCGTGCGTGCCACAGTGACCTTGTTCTTGGTAGAGGCAGAAGAGGTCTGCGTGGAGGCGACTGCGCCGGTGAGGGCCAGGACAACGACGAAAGCGCGGACGATGTGTTTCATAGTGGGATACCCCTAAAGTCGTATGTTCAAAAAAAGATTTCGCTGGACAAAGCCAATGGAGTAACAATAGGATACATAATGGAATAAGTCTAATAGAATCAGTGATATACTGAAATATGCAATAGTTTTGGTTACTAAAGTACCTAAAGTACCCCTTCTGCGCAAAGACCTGCAGCGTCAAACCCAACAAAATAGAGCTAATACTGCTGTTGCCCAAGGCAGCAACACACGGCCGCTCGAGTTCGCATGTTAGCAAGCTTGATACACGGAGTACCGCCACGCGCAATCCGAACTCCCGGTACTGCTTAGGTAACGGTCTGCGCTGGGAATGGGGCTGCTCGCTGAACACACGTCGGCGGATGCCTGGAAGGCCGACTGGCCCACAAGTCATTGCACAACAGTTAGTAATGACACGATTAACCGGAGTGTGAAATTTGCTGCACACCTATTTTTGCCTCCGTTTGAGGCAAAAATAGGTGTATTTTTCGCTTGATTTAAGCGGTAGCGGGGGTGACGGGGTCCACAGGCTTGGCTCCGGTCGTTGAGGGCGTCGGATCAGCTTTTTTGGGCGCCGGCTCAGATTTTTTTGACGGTGCCAAAATCGCATGAAGTGTGGTGCCTTCCATGCGCGGCATGAATTCGACCAGGCCGGCATCGCCGATATCGAGGATCAGGCGGTTGATGATCTTGTAGCCAAGGTCGCGATGGGCCATCTGCCGGCCTTTGAACCGGAGTGACGCCTTCACCTTGTCGCCGTCGCCCAGGAAGCGGACGGCCTGATTCTTCTTGGTCTGGTAGTCGTGTTCGTCCACCGTGACCGAAAACTTCACCTCTTTGATGGTGATGATCTTCTGTTTCTTGCGTGCCGCTCGTTCGCTCTTGTCCTTCTCGTACAAGTACTTGCCGTAGTCCTGGATCTTGCAAACCGGCGGAACGGCGTTGGGGGAGATCTCTACGAGGTCGAGGGAACGCTCGCGGGCCATCTTGAGGGCCTCAAACGGGGCCATGACGCCAAGCTGTTCGCCGTTCTCATCAATGACGCGGATCTCTCGGGCGCGGATTCGTTCATTGGTGCGGATGAAAGACTTGGCGGAACGTTTATCAATTGGTGGAATAAGTCGCCTCCACAGCGGGTTGTCTCACTCGCTATGCGTTGTTTAGGGATTAGATGCAACTCGCAGAACATGTTGCACCGCAACGTGAAGTATATCACTACGCGTGATCTTGCCCTTTGGTTCCAGCTCCCCGTTTTGGCATCGCCCACCGGATAATGTATGTTTGCTCGGAAGCCATTCGAGAGGAACTCAATGAGACGCCGTATTCTGCTGGTTGATGATGAAGTCGCTGTGTTGCTCACGCTGAAGGCCGTACTGGAGATCAGCGGGTTTGACGTGGACACGGCCGCCTCCGGGCGTGAAGGTGTATCGAAGCTGCACACCCGCGAGTACCAGATGCTCATCACCGACATGCGCATGGAGCACGACGTCGCCGGCGTCGAGGTCATCAAGGCGGCGCGTGCGGCTGCCTATCACCCCGCAGTCGCCCTTCTGACAGCCTTCCCGGTGGCAGAAGAGGACTGGCAGGAGATGGGCGCCGACCAACTCCTCGTCAAGCCGATGCACACCCGGATCCTCCTTCAGCAGATTGAAGACCTCATCGCCTCGCACGAGCGCAAGCTGGCAGACCTGGGCATCGCCGTCACTCCTCCGGGCGAAGCGGAGCCAGCCGCAGCGAAAAAATCTCCCGCAAAAAAGGCGCCCGCGAAAAAGGTCGTTGCCAAATCAACGAAGAAAGCCCCACTCAAAAAATCCACCGCGATCAAGAGCCCCAGCAAAACCGCAGCAAAAAAGACCGCGGCCAAACCAGCCAAAAAGTCAGTCAGCAAAGCAAAACCACCCGCAAAGAAGACGGCAAAAAAGGCAGCAAAAAAGGCAGCAAAGCCTTCCGCCAAGCGCAAGTAGAAATGACTCACCGGCCGCGCCCACCGTCACATCAACGAGCCGGCTCTAGCTGAACGTATGGTCTTTAATGTAATTCCGCAGCGTAAGGTTTAATTCCATCGCCTTTTGCACCCCATCATCCAGCATGCGGAGCCAATCCGATGCGGGGGCCTTCAGTTCAGCGGTGCCAAGCAAATAGCTCGTCTGAATAATGATCTCGAGAGCATTACTAAGGTCGTGAGCAATCTTGCGCATCTCAACGGAAAGATCTTCCGGGATCATTTCCACGTCCAACGGAGCCTGGGAGTTGTCGTTTTTCGGTTCAGTCATGTGGGAGTAATGTAGTCTTCCTCCTAAAGTAGACGCTAGTCCTTCGCAGAAGTCGTCCTCTCAACCCCTTATCGGCAGACCTGGCAGCGGGCTCTGCCGAATTGACAGCCGCCGTTCCGTTTGTAAGACTAAAGGCTCGCGGTTAGCGTGCTCCGGCCCTCTGTGGCGGAGCGTAAAACACCGTGCCGTAGTGGCGGAATTGGCAGACGCGCATGGTTCAGGTCCATGTACTCGCAAGGGTGTGGGGGTTCGAGTCCCCCCTTCGGCACCAGAGTTTTAGCCTCGGCGAAACGAGGCAACGGTAAGCAATCGCGACACGAGTGAGTGTGAGTCGAAGCCAGCCCGAGGCTCATCGAATGTAGGTCGCGTTACCCGCGGCGAGTTACAAGGAACCATGGCGACCCAGCTCGATCAAATTCTTGCCCACACCCTATTGCAGGTACAGGCTCGCAAAGCAGCCGCCGACTACGGCCTGCTCGAACGCCAGGCAGCCGCCCATACACCCCGCGGATTTACAGCCGCTCTACGCGTCACGGCCGCCTCCGGCCCAGCCATCATCGCCGAGATCAAGAAAGCCTCGCCCTCAAAGGGCCTCATCCGCAGCGACTTCCATCCCGCGACCCTCGCTCGCACCTTCCAGGCCGCCGGAGCCGCCGCACTCTCCATCCTCACCGACGAGGAGTTCTTTCAGGGTTCGCTCGCCTTCCTTCAAGAGGCCTCCAGCGTCGTCAGCATCCCCTGCCTTCGGAAAGACTTCATCCTCGACCCCTTTCAGGTGCTCGAAGCCCGCGCCGCCGGGGCCGACGCCATCCTCCTCATCGTCTCGGCCCTCAGCGACGCCTCCCTCAGCGAACTGCGCAACGAAGCCCGCACCCTGGGCCTCGATGTCCTCTGCGAGACCCACGACCGCGAAGAGTTGGATCGCGCCGTCGCCCTCGGCTTCGACCTCATCGGCGTCAACAGCCGCGACCTCCGCACCTTCACCGTCCGCACCGATATCCTGACTGAGCTCTCCATCTGGATGCCGAAGGACGCAGTCATGGTCGCCGAAAGCGGCATCCGCACCGCCGAAGACATCGCCCGACTGCAGGACGTTGGCTACAGCGCCTTCCTCGTCGGCGAAGCCTTGATGCGCCAGCCCGATCCCGCCGCCGCGCTGGCCTTGTTGCTCGATCGCGAGTACTCTTCCGACATCTAAGATTCCTCCCCGGATCGGCTGCACGCAATGTGGATCAAAATCTGTGCGAACACTAACCTTGAAGATGCGCAAATGGCCGCGGAGCTTGGCGCCGACGCCGTAGGCTTCGTCTTCGCGCCCAGCCCCCGTCAAGTCACCGCGGCTGACGTAGCGCGTATCACGCCTCATCTGCCCGAAGGCATCGAGTGTGTCGGAGTCTTCCCTGCTCTCCCAGCCCAGGAAATCGCCGGCATCTCGCAGGAGTGCGGCCTCAGCACCGTGCAGCTTCACGGCGGTGTCAGTATGGAACTCGTTCAGCAGCTCTACGACATCTTCAACGGACAGACCAAACTCGTCCAGACCGTCCACTGGCAGGTAGGCGGCGACGACTCAAACGAGGCCGTCGTAGCGCAACACCTCAGAGAGATCGCCGCGGCAGACCTCGTCGACCGCGTGCTGATCGACTCGAAGGTTGGCCCTGCCAACGGAGGAACCGGCGTCACCTTCGACTGGAACGCTGCTCGCGCCACGCTCACACTGGCAGCGCCGGGCTTGAAACTCATCGTGGCCGGTGGCCTGCGTCCAGACAACGTCGCCGATGCAATCCATCGACTCAATCCCTGGGGCGTCGATGTCGCCAGCGGCGTGGAGCAATCACCCGGTCACAAAGATCCCGAAAAACTCTCGGCCTTCATCCGCGCCGCGCGCGAAGCTACCCAATAGATTCTTCAAAAAACCGCACAAGAAAAACCCCTCACATCGGAGGGGTCTTCACGTCTGTAGAGAAATCTTGGTAGCGGGTCAGTTTCCGAAAACCCGTTTTCAGGGAACCACGGGACGCCACTTCTCCGAGATGCCGCGAATCCCGAATCTCCGCCTCTTCACAAGTCCACGAACTGGTAATTCGCACAGTAACCCTCCTCGAAGAATCGGGATAGGCTTGAAGCCCTAGACGGAGAGTGCAACCTATCTGGACAGGTTAACGGTTCTGTTCAATAAGCTCTCCGGGGTCTATTTCGTAAGCGACGGAGGACCTAAATGATTAATCGCATGAGTGTTTTATCGCGTCGACTTGGGCGCTTCGCTGGCGGTTTCTCATTCGCAACCGTCGCCTTCTTCTCAATCGGGTTGTATGCCGCCGCCAACACGAAAGGCCAGGCAGTATTCCTCTTCGCTGGCCTTGTTTTGGTGTGCCTCTTCGCCAGCTTCTTTTTGTGGCTGGCGCACGGCTTCGCGTGGGCGATGATCCCAGACAAGCCTGCAGAGGCATTGAAACCTGGGGAGGCATTGAGACCTGCAGAGGCGAAGAAACCTGCAGAGGAGAAGAAACCTGCAGAGGAGAAGAAACCTGCGGAGGCGATGAAGCCTGCAGAGGCGATGAGACCTGCAGAGGCGATGAAGCCTGTGGAGGAGAAGAAGCCTGCAGAGGCGATGAAGCCTGCGGAGGAGAAGAAGCCCGCAGAGGCGACGGTGACGTCTCAGAGGATCCTCCCGACGCGGAATACACCATCACCGGAAGGCGCATCCGCTAACCCTGGAGAACTTGTCAAACTGCCCTGCAATCGCGAAGGCTCTGCACGAACGAGAGTGAACGATGCTGCACGCCCGGCGTTGTTCTCCGTCAAAGATGAAAATTGCGACGAGAAATCGCGAACTATGTAGCCGAGCAACAACCGGCATCCGGAAGTAACCCCGAAAACCGAATTCCCCGAAAAGTCACGTTTTCGAAGACGTGACTCACTATGGAACTCTTAGAAGGATTGATCAGTCGGGCGAGTCGGCATTCTCGATGCCTTCATGCGTTCCTCACGCATATGGTAGTCACGCAACCGAACCTTGGGCGCGCGGTCATGGTAAAGCTGAGGGCGCGTGTGCGACGACGTCGACCTTGGCTTCGCCTGTGCGACAACCGGGGCCAGTGCCAGCAACAACGCGATGTAAATTTTTAGCTTCATAAAGCAACCTTTCTGTTGCCTCCATACATACGACGCACAGAACGTTGGCCCGGATTCAATTTCCTCGACAGCAATACCAGGTCGTCCTGTCTGGCCATACAACTATCGAGGGAGTCGTTGCAGTATCGGTCAGCGCATACCCGGTGTCACTGCAATTCGCTCCCGGGGAACCCAGCTTCCTACCTCTGGACCCCGCTCGTTAGGCCTTCCCCACTCCTAGCTGCAATTCCTTGGCCATAAAGGCGTACTGGTCCACCGTCGCCTCAATGCGTTTGCTCAGCGGCATGCCCGCCCCATGCCCGGCACGCGTCTCCACCCGGATCAGCACCGGATTCGGCCCCGTCTGCAATGCCTGAAGCGCCGCCGTGTACTTGAAGCTGTGAGCCGGAAACACCCGGTCGTCGTGGTCGCCCGTCGTAATCAGCGTCGCCGGATAAGCAACGCCCTCCCGTATGTTATGCAAAGGGGAGTACTTATAGATCGCCTCAAACTCAGCCTCATCCTCTGACGGCGAACCGTACTCCTCCTTCCACGCCCACCCGATGGTGAACTTATCGAACCGAAGCATGTCCATCACGCCAACCTGCGCCACCACCGCCCCAAAAAGCTCCGGTCTCTGCAACTCGCAAGCCGCCACCAGCAGTCCTCCGTTGCTCCCACCCGAGATCGCGAGCCGCTTTGGCGATGTGTACTTATTAGTTATTAGCAACTCTGCTAATGAAATAAAATCGTCAAATACGTTTTGTTTTCTCACCCGCGTGCCTGCTTCATGCCACGCCTCGCCATACTCACCGCCGCCGCGCAGACTCGCCTGCGCGTACACGCCGCCCATCTCCATCCACATCACATGCGACGGCGCAAACTCCGGCATCAGCGAAATGTTGAAGCCGCCATACGCATACAGCAGCGTCGGCGCCGTGCCGTCCAGCACAAGCCCCTTCTTGTGGCTGATGAACATCGGCACCCGCGTGCCGTCCTTGCTCGCTGTAAAGATCTGCTTCGTCTCATACAGCGCCGGATCGAACAGCAGCTTCGGCTGTCGATACAGCGTCGACTTGCGCGTCTTCATATCCAGCCGGTACGTCGCGCCCGGAGTGGTGAAGTTGGTGAACTGATAGAAGGTCTCCGTGTCCTCGCGCAGGCCGCCAAAGCCCATCGCCGTGCCGATCGCCGGCAGCGCAAGCCGTTCGATCAGGCTGCCATCCAGCCTTCGCAGCTCCACCAGGCTCTGCGCGTCGGCAAGATAGTTCGCGATAAACGTGTTGTCGATGATCGAAATATCGCTCAGCTTGTTCGTGCTCTCCGGAATCACCGTCTTCCAGTGTTCGCGTCCGGGATTCTTCAGGTCGATCGAGATCACCTTGCCGTTCGGTGCGTCCAGCGTCGTCAGCAGCCAGAACAAAGTGCCGTCGTTGTTGATCGGCGCATACGTCGCATCCGCGGTCTCGATCAAACGCAGCAACGGGCTGTTGCGATCCTGCAGATCCTGCACCGCAAGCTCGTTGTTCGGGCTTGTTCCCTTGCTCTGGTGAATCATCAGGTAGCGTCCGTCGTCGCTCACCTGCGCGCCTACGTTCAGCTCGCCATCGTCCGGCCGGTGAAAGATCAGCTCGTCTTCGCTCTGCGGCGTTCCGATCTTGTGAAAGTAAAGTTTGTGAAAATAGTTCGCCGTCTTCAGCGCCTCGGCCTCGGAAGCATCCGCCGCAGGCTCGTCGTAACGCGCATAGAAGAAGCCGCTCCCATCCTTCATCCACGCGGCCCCGCTGAACTTCGACCACTCAACGACGTCGGGCAGATCCTCGCCCGTCGTCACATTGCGCACATGCCACTTCACCCAGTCGCTGCCCGCATCCGCAATCGAATACGCCGCCAGCGAACCGTCGTCGGTGATGCTGATCCCACTGATCGCAACCGTCCCATCCGCCGAGAACGTGTTCGGATCAAGCAGCACCTTCGGCTCTCCGTCGAGCCCCTCCTGCCAGTAAAGAACGTTCTGGTTCTGCAGCCCGCTGTTGTGCGAGTAGAAGTAGCGCGTGCCCCGGCGCGAAGGCGCCGTATACCGCTCGAAGTTGATCAGCTCCAGCAGCCGCCGCTGCATCGTCTCGCGAACCGGAATCTGCGCAAGATAACTCTGCGTCAGCTCATTCTCCGCATCGATCCACGTCTTCAACTCAGCCGAATCGACATCCTCCATCCACCGATACGGATCGCTGACGGTAGTGCCGAAGTAGTCGTCGGTCTGCTCGACCGTTCTTGCGACGGGATAGCGAAGCTCTAATGTCTTTTCGGTAGCAATAGGATTCATGGAGAGGTTTCTTTCAGAGAATTTAGGCAGAGTCTGTCCGCTCTTCGGAGGATAACGCAGACCAACGACTCTCGCTGCTCGCGGTCTCTTCCCAAAACGGGACAATCCCAAAAAAATACTTCAAAAAGTTGGCGTGTTTTTCAACCACAAAAAAGTGTCCATCAACACACCACAAATCACCACGAATCCACCACAAATTCACCACGATTTACCATCACCAAACACCACAAAAACTCAAAAAACCCCTGCAAAAACAACCCTCCACCACGCCAGAAAAAAACATCCCCAAAACCACCAAAAAAAACCACTCCATTAGACTTGAACCATGCGGACCCTTCTCTCCGTCCTCCTCCTCGCCACGACCACTGCCATCGCGCAGAACCCACCCGCATCCGGCGACCAGAGCTACACCCTAAGAACCGAGTCCAACATCGTCCTGGTCCCCACCACCATCCAGACCAAACACGGCGATATCATTTACGGCCTCAAGCAGGACCAGTTTGTCGTTGAAGACAATGGAGTTCCGCAGACCGTTCACCTCGACGAAGACACCGACGCGCTTGGTCTTTCGCTCGTCGTCGTCGTCCAATGCAGTCGCGCCGCAGGCTGGGAGTACCCCAAACTCAACGGCCTCGGCACCATGATCGACGACATCGCCGGAGGCGCACCGCGCGAGGTCGCCGTCGTCACCTACGGCTCCGCGCCGCTGCTGCTCGGCAAATTCTCCGACAACGTCGACGTCATGGCCCGCGCCCTCGCCCAGCTCGAACCCTGCGACGATCCCGACGCATCCACACTCGACGCAGTGGCATACGCCACCAAGCTCCTCGATGCGCGCAAGAACCACTATCGCCACGCGATCCTGCTGATCAGCGAAACCCGCGACCACGGCAGCACGAAGAAGCCCGCAGAGGTTATCGCAGCTTTGGGACGAACGAACACCGTTGTCGACTCCGTCGCATTTGGCCCAGGAAAGACTGAGGTTTTGAACGATCTGAAGTACGGCGGTGGCAGCGGACCGATCGGCCTGCTCGTGATGGCGGTAAACGCATTGAAGAAGAACGCAGCGCACGAACTCGCCGCACTCTCCGGCGGAGAGTACATCAACTTCACCACGCAGAAGGGCTTCGACGCAGGCCTGCATCAGCTCTCAAACCATGTCCACAACTACTACCTGTTGAGCTTCCAACCACACGGAGTCAACGGAGAACCCGTATCGGGAATGCATACAATCCGAGTGAAGGTTCCGGACTATCCTGATGCACACGTTCGATTCCGAGAGAGCTACTTCGCCGGCGAACTCGATTCCGCAGCAGCGAATATCAACTAAACACTGAGTACGTCTTGCAGCAAAACAAAAGGCCCAGCTATCTCGCTGGGCCTTTCGTTTTGTAAGTGGCCAGACCTAGTTGTGGTCGTGATGGCCATTGTCGTGGTGATCGTGATGGTCATCGTGGTGATCGCGGTGATCCTCGTGATCCCAGTGCCCTTCGTGGACCTGCCAGCCTTGCTGGTAGTGGTCGTAGTGCGGATGCGTCCAGTAAGCGCCAGGATAGGGCGGCCGTTGCCACGCCCCGGGGACCCACACATAGTGGTTGCCACGCGCTCCCCAATAGCCATCCGCCCAGGCATAACCTTCTCCAGGCATCGGAGGCCTTACTTCATAGCGGATCGGCGGCGGTGCGGAGCCGATGTAAATCTGAATCTGGCTGAATGCCGGGACTGCCAGGGCCGATACAGCGAGGACACTACAAACCCATCTTGCTTTCAATGATTCTCCGTTCTTACGTACACTTGGCTTTGATGCAATACGGCGGTGACGCGAAGGAAACAAAAGCAAAGTAACAGCAGAAGCGCCGTGCGGCATACTCTTAGTGAGGAGTGTACGATGATTGGCGATGCCGCGCAGTACAACGAACTGGTCACACTCTACGGCGATTACAGCGATGACGAATTGGTTGAGCTTCGCGGTGGTATTGCCGATTTGACCGAGGTGGCGCAGGAAGTTCTCAAGGGCGAGTTGGCGCGGCGTGGGTTGAAGATCGCGCCTGCAGGGGAACCGGTTGAAGCCCGAGTTCTGACCGAGGAAGATCTACAAGACATGCGGGCCTACGCTGAAGTGGCGCCGGCCGAGTGCATCTTTGATTTTGAGGACGAACGGTCCGCTGCAGCGGCATACTACGCGTTAGCCGCTCAACGAATCGACGCAATCGTTGTCTCACCAGGCGGCACGAAGGCGGACTACCACGGGCCGCGAGTTGTCGTAACTCCAAAGGACGCGGAACGAGCGACGGCTATTTTGTCGGAACCTTCGACAGACAAGTTAACGGCGGAGAAGGAAGAAGTGCCTGAAGAGTTCGCCCTGCCGCATTGCCCATCATGCGGCGGGGTAGAGACGCTGCTGGAATCAGTCGATCCTGTGAACCAATGGCGATGCGACGACTGCGGGCACACGTGGCTTGAGGAGTCTGTGTCACCGTGAATTGAAAAAGGACAGATGATGTAGTGCGAAAGAAAGACCCGCGCCGGAGCGGGTCTTTTCTTTTCGCATTTGAGCTGCAAATTGATCAGTGCTTTTCTTTTTGTGGGTGAGGGTTGCCATGTTCGGGAGCCGGCCTTGATTGCGGTGTGAAAGCTGGCTGCGACTGCGGTTGCGGCGCGGGTCTCGACTGAGGCTGAGGCATCGGTCGAGCCTGCGGCTGGGGGTGTTGGTCGTGACTCAGGCTGGGGAGCGGGCCTGGCCTGAGGCGACGGTCTCTCCACAGGCTGAGGATGTGGTTGAGGAGTTGGCTGCGGCGCGGGACGATATTGAGGCTGCGCCGAACGATTCTGTGGCTGCTCCGGCCGAGGCTGTGGTTGCTGTTCGGGACGGAACTGCGGCTGCTGCTGTGGTTGAACCGGACGGGTCTCCGGCTGCACAGGCCGAACTTGTGGTTGATCAGGCCTGTTATCCGGATGTACAGGTCTGGTCTGCGGCTGTCCGGGTTCGGGCTGACCGGCTTGCACAGCGGGACGATTGTCTGGGTGGACAGGTCTCGTCTGAGGTTGGCCTGGTTGTGGTTGTCCCGGGTGAACATCCGGTTGCGCCGGCCTGATTTGCGGTTGTCCGGGGTTGACCACGGGTTGACTCGGTCTCACTTCAGGTTGGCCTTGGCGCACCGGTTGGATCTGTGGCCTGTTGTTTGGTTCGCCAGGGCGGTTATCCGGTTGACCCGGTCGCGCGATCTCGCCGGGCCTGCCACCAGGCTGTCCGGGTCGGACTTCAGGTTGTCTTGCCGGTTTGGCACTGCTCCAGGAGTTTGGGCGTGCGATGCCGGGCTGCGCAGCGATGGGTCGGGGCGCTGCGACCATAGCCGGACGGCCCTTGTTCACGTTGTAGAACTGCTGACGGTTCTGCTCGGCTTGTCGCTGATTCTGGAGCTGGGTCGTCATGGGCGGAACTCTGGGCCCGCGCATGGCTGCGATCTCAGCCGCCTGTGGCCGCACAGCGATACCGCCCCTGCCACCGTTGTAGGCGACGCGTGTGTTGTTGTTGATGACGACGGTTCGGTTGTAGACGTGGGTGATGTTGACGTTGACCCGGTTGACGGCCCGGTTGTAGTAGAAGTTGTTACCGTTCCAGTAGCCGCCGTAATAGCCGACGCCGGTGTAGCCGAAGCCGTAGTTGATGCCGCCGTAGAAGCCGATGTGCAGTCCCCAGAAGCCGCGATGGAAGCCCCAGCGATTGTGATACCAGCCCCAATAGCCGGGGGTCCAGAGGGCACCGTAGTAGGGTGGAGCGCACCAGGCGCCGGGGATCCAGTAGTAACCGGCGGGTGCCCAGTACCAGTAGCCGGGGGTCCAGATGTAGTTGGGCGCGGGGGCGACGGGCTGGTCATAGACTGGCAGCGGCGGCGGCGGTTCGTCGGCGTATTCGACCGGCTGGCTCTGGCCTTCTTGGTCGAGTTGGTCGTAGGCTTGAGCGTCCTGATAGGCCTCGTCCTGATCTTGCGGTGGCGGTGGACCGGCCTGCTGAGGAGGGTATTGCACGGCGCTCATCTGAGGCACGGCCTGTGAGCGAATTCCGAGGACTTGACCCTGGGCAGGCGCAGCGGCAGCGGCCTGTTCTGGCTGGTTGTTGTTTACCGGCGCCAGGTTGGCGTCGGCAGGATCCGGGCCCGAGTTGTCCGCAACAGCTGCGGCGTCGGGATCCTCTCTGTGGCAGCCCGCTGCTCCGACAGCCGTTACGATCGCAAGCGAAAAGCCTAAGAGAAATCTTGGTCCCAATTTGTACATACTGCCTGTCTCCTCGTACTTCCTGAACGTTTTAACCCAAACTTATTGAATGAGATGCGTTTTATCGGCGAAATACGATCGCGCCAGGCAAATCCTGAGTTTAGGTACATTTCCCATCATCGGCGGATTGATATGCGTGCGACCAGGGATTGCAATCAGATGTTTCAGGCAGTCTCGGCGACTTTAGTGGTGGAGAACGCGTCTTACTTTCAGACGGCCGGGCTTTCGCGGGACGGCTGATCGCAGTAAAATGAGGTCGATGGCAGGCTGTCTTCCCAACACAAAGCGTTTTCGCCACGGTCGCCCAGACCGCGGGCGCTGCTAACACCATCACTCCATTGAAAAATTTTAGACTTCAGCCGATTCTTGTTTGCGGCCTGAAGTTGTGACTACGGCCTTACACCTCGCGTTGCAAGAAGCGCGCCTCGGAGAAGACAATGTCGACCCAATCGCATCCTGACTCGTTCAAGAGCTTGTCCACGCTTACCTCGGGCAAAACCACGTACAACATTTTTCGCCTTAAGGCGCTTGAAAAGGGCGGCGTTGACCTCGCGCGACTTCCCTTTTCACTGCGCATCCTGCTGGAGAACCTGTTGCGGCATGAAGACGGGCGCACCGTGACTGCTGACGACATCCAATTTCTTGCATGCTGGGATCCGAATGCCGAGCCTTCGCGAGAGATTGCGTACATGCCGGCTCGAGTGCTGATGCAGGACTTTACCGGGGTGCCGGCGATCGTCGATCTGGCTGCGATGCGAGATGCGATGCAAATGTTGGGAGGCGATCCGGAGAAGATCAATCCACTGCAGCCCGCAGAGCTGGTGATCGACCACTCGGTGCAGGTGGATGAGTTCGGAACGCAAAGGGCGTATGACCTGAATGCGGCTCTCGAGTTTCAGCGGAATCGAGAGCGGTATGCGTTCTTGAAGTGGGGGCAGACGGCGTTCCATAATTTTTCCGCCGTGCCGCCGGGGATGGGGATCTGTCATCAGGTGAATCTGGAGTATCTGGCGCGGGTGGTGTTTACAACTTCCCCCGAACGGAGTCTTGACGCGGTTGCCGTCGCAGGACATAAAGCCAGCGTGGAGGAGACTCGTGCGTTTGCCTACCCCGATACCCTCGTCGGGAACCGACTCGCATACGACGATGGTGAATGGGTTGGGTGTGCTGGGCTGGGGAGTGGGGGGTATTGAAGCAGAGGCCGCGATGCTGGGGCAGCCGGTGAGCATGCTGGTGCCGCAGGTGGTTGGGTTCAAGCTGACAGGCAAGCTGAAGGAAGGAACGACTGCTACCGATCTCGTGCTGACTGTGACGGAGATGCTGCGGAAGATGGGGGTCGTCGGCAAGTTTGTGGAGTTCTACGGGCCGGGGATTGCGGAGTTGCCATTGGCCGATCGCGCGACGATTGCGAATATGGCTCCGGAGTACGGGGCGACGTGCGGAATCTTCCCGGTGGATGCGGAGACACTGCGCTATCTTCGGCTGACGGGCAGGTCCGAAGAGCATATTGCGCTGGTGGAGGCTTACTACCGCGAGCAGGGATTGTTCCATACTGCGGATGCGAAGGAGGCGGTGTATTCGGCGACGATTGCACTGGATCTCGCGACGGTGGAGCCTAGTGTGGCAGGGCCGAAGCGGCCGCAGGATCGAGTGAAGTTGTCGCAGGCGGGGGCGAGCTTCAAAGAGCAGCTCCCGACGCTTCTGGGGCCGAATGGAAATAAAAATGTCGTACGGCAGATGGTGCGGTGGGAGGGTGAGGGTGGAACCGCTTCGGCGTCAGGGGATGTGACGAGCAGCGTAGGTGCGATGGCTCCGGTGGTTGAGGCTCCAATAGTCCCGGTGATTACGATCCAGGATGAGACGCTGCCGCAGCTGGAGGCCCCGCATGTATCGATCCGGAGCCGGTTTGGGATCGATCCGGACAAGTATCTCGACCATGGATCGATCGTGATTGCGGCGATTACCTCTTGTACGAATACGTCGAATCCCTACGTGATGATGGCTGCGGGGTTGCTGGCGAAGAAGGCGGTGGAGAAGGGCTTGAGTACGCCGCCGTGGGTGAAGACTTCCTTGGCGCCTGGGTCGCGCGTGGTGACGGACTATTACATCAAGTCGGGCTTGATGCCGTATCTCGACAAGCTACGGTTTCAGGTCGTGGGATACGGATGCACGACTTGCATCGGAAACTCGGGACCGTTGCCGACGGATGTTTCGAAGTCGATTGAGGACAATGGGCTGGTTGCGGTGTCGGTGCTTTCAGGGAACAGGAATTTTGAAGGCAGAATCTCTCCGGAGGTGCGGGCGAACTACCTGATGAGTCCGCCGCTCGTCGTGGCGTATGCGCTTGCGGGGCATATCGGACACAACTTTGACACGGAGCCGCTGGGGCATGGAAAGAGTGGTAACCCGGTGTTCCTGCGCGACATCTGGCCGACGCAGGCGGAGGTATCTGAGGTAGTGAATTCGTCGATCAATTCGGAGATGTTCCGGCATCAGTACAGTACGGTTTCGGATGGAGACAACAACTGGCAGAGTTTGAAGTTTCCTGACGGCGATACGTATGGGTGGGAGCCGGATTCGACTTACATTCGGAAGGCGCCTTACTTTGACGGGATGCAGGCTAAGCCTGCTCCGGTTGAGGATATTCATGGGGCGCGGGTGTTGGCGGTGCTGGGTGATTCGGTGACGACGGACCATATCTCTCCTGCTGGTTCGATCAAGCTGAATGGTCCGGCAGGAAAGTATCTGACCGAGCATGGAGTGAAGCCTTCGGACTTCAATAGCTACGGATCAAGGCGCGGCAATCATGAGGTGATGGTTCGTGGAACGTTTGCCAATGTGCGTCTGCGTAACAAGCTGGCTCCGGGGACCGAGGGTGGAGTGACGCGGCTGCTTCCCGATGATCTTCCGATGTCGATCTACGATGCGAGCGTGGAGTATGCGAAGCGAGGAACGCCGCTGGCGATTCTGGCGGGCAAAGAGTATGGATCGGGATCGTCGCGCGACTGGGCTGCTAAGGGGCCGCGGCTGCTTGGAATTCGATTTGTGATTGCGGAGAGCTACGAGCGTATCCACCGGTCGAACCTGGTAGGGATGGGGGTTTTGCCGCTGCAGTTTATGCCGGGGCAGAACGTCGAGTCGCTGCGTCTTTCGGGCGAGGAGATCTTTGCGATTGGCGAGACACCGGGCCAGCTGAAGGCGATGCTGGATAGCAAGTTTGCCGATGGGAAAGTCATCACCGTGTTTGCCGAGTCTGACCTAGGGAAGACCACCGAGTTCTCTGCGACGGTGCGGATCGATACCCCTCAGGAGATTCTGTACTACCAGAACGGCGGGATCCTGCAGTATGTGTTGCGGCAGCTGGCGGGGAAGGCTCCGGCTTCGGCCTAGTAGATGGCTCATTGGGTTACTCCTTCCCTTGATCCTGAGGGGAGTCCCCCCCCATTGCCCGCGCGTAAGTCCCCTTTAATCAATTGTTTACCGGCAATAGGTGTCTGTAAAATAGTCATAACAAACGGGTTGCGTCCAAAATTGTGCATCTAAATGAGTTAGCCCCGAAGGGACACTTCGTCCCTACGGGGCTTGCTTGTTTTTCGATCTCTATATCAAGTATAGCGAGTTGGGTGAAACTAAAATGCCAACTTCTGGAGATTTATATTTGGTTTGTTATGTGTGGATTGGGAGGGTTTCGGGAGATTTGGGGGCTTGACAAATTTTTGGAGACCAGAACTGGGCACGCAGAAAGGAAGGCTCTCAAAAACCTTGTCGAATGAAGTTGCCGAAAATCCGTTTTGCGGGAATTTCGGGGTCTTAAGGCGTGACGGTCAGTGTGACCTGGGCTGTGTGAGAGATCCCGGTGGTCGTGCCGGTAACGGTGATCGGGAGAGTGTAGGTTCCGGGCGCGGCGGAAGGGGGAGCACTGTAAGGGAACTCAATGGTGGTGCATCCGGTGAGAGTCAGGGCGAGTGGAAGGACGGCGAGTGTCAGGGCAAGAAGGTGGAGGAGATGTCGGGCCTCTGACGTGCGCTTTGGAAAGACGATGACGCCGGCAAGGAGGCCAACCGGTGACAGCAAAAGGGCGAAGTTGAGCGGGAGCGTCGGGGAGTTTCGAGGTGCCGGCGCGGGGTGGTTGAAGGCGTAACCGAGAACGGAGTCGGTATCGACGTAAAGGGACACGGTGGTAGTTCCATTGGCAGCCAACTGAACTGGGCCCGGGGTGAACTTGCAGGTGATGTATGCCGGTGGGATGGGGCAGGCGAGAGTGATAATGTCGGCGAAGGCGTTGAGGCTGGTGAGCGTGACGGTGGTGGTGGTGTGGTGCTGGGTCTGGAGAGTGATGGTGGGGTTGGCTAGAGTGATGGTGAAGTCAGGCGGAAGCAAAACGGATTCGGTAATCGCAGCAGTACTTCCGAGGAAATTCCCCGTAGGGTTATAGCTTGCCAGTATCGCCTGACCACCCACCGGCAAATTATTTACCGAAAAACTGGCTTGGCTTGTGTTGTTGCCGGCAGGAACGAGGGTTTGCGTGCCCAGCACAGTGGTGCCACCGACCGTAAGCGTAATCGCGCCCGTGGGTGAAGCTGCACCGGGTAAGGTGCTGGTGACGGTCACTAGGAAGGTGACGGGCTTGCCCAGGTAGCTTGGGTTCGGGGACCCGGAGAGGGTTGTGGTTGTGGAGGAAATTCCAATGATGTTCTCGGTGAGACTTGCGGAGCTTGGTGCGAAGGGGCCGCTGCCGACGTATACCGCGCTCAGATTGTGGACTCCCGCGGAGAGAGTGGACGATGCAAATGCGGCACTACTTGTCAGTGCCCCGGATGGAGCGAGTTGCTGAGTTGCGAGTACAGAGGCACCGTCCATGAACCGGATAGTTCCGGTCGGAGGACCCGATCCGGTGGAACCGCTAACAGAAGCGTTCAGCGTAACCGTTTGGCCGTAAGGGGCAGGATTGAGCGAAGACGACAAGGTCGCAGTGGTGTCGATGCCGGTGACCACCTCTGTGAGAGAGGCGCTGCTTCCCGATGAACCTGTCGTCGTATTGTAGGTGGCTGTGATGGAGTGACTACCTGCCGTAAGTGAAGCTGTTGTGAACTGGGCTGAAGCTGTTGTGGCCCCTACAGACTGAAGCGGCTGTGATGAGAGAAGGGTCGCCCCATCGGTGAACGTGATGTTGCCGGTGGGAGTAGCTGCGCCCGACGATATCGCGGTGACGGTGACGCTGAACGTGACACTCTGCCCATAAGGCGCCGGGTTGAGCGAAGAGGTGAGTGTGGTTGAAAAAGGCGTACCGTCCAGAAGGCCAGGGTATTCGTATGCTCCTATATCGACGACAGGATACCCTTTGTGGGTGGCATCCTGGATTCGGGGGTTTCCATCGAGCTCGGTTGCGGGCAGGCCGACTACCCCGTTATCTCCGGCGTCGACAGCAGGCGACGATAGCACGAGGTGGAAATCCGTACCTGAGTTGATGAAGAGAGGGTTGGCTGAGATGTTTCCCGCGCTGCCGGTTTGATTCGAGCAGGCCCCTCCGTATCCAGATCCATTTGAATTGAAGACGTCGTTGTTCTCGAAGGTAACTGGTGTAGGAGCGAGAGAGGAATAGGCGACGCTGCAATTTACCGTCGGTACAGAAGAGGTGCCGCCGGCAAAGATGTTATTCGCGACGATGTACTCGGATATTGCGCCCGACAGATTCAACTCCGTAGCAGACTCTCCACTGATTCCAGTCAGCAGCGTGTTGCCACCGAATGTGTTCTGCGCAATCAGCGCCTGTCGCGGCGTACTCGATCCGTACTGTGGCGAGGAGATGGCGATGCCGCCAGCGGTTCCGTTGCTACCTCCGCTGGCAGTGTTCGCGTAGATCACGTTTTGGATTATGAAGACCGCTTGGGTATTGGAGGTACCGATCCCACCGGCGGACATGCCGGTGTTGTTGCTGATGATGTTGTTCTGAATGAGGGTGTCCTCGGCACCGTCAATCTGAATTCCTCCGACGCCGAGTGCCTGTGTATTGTTGGTAATTGTGTTGCCGATGACCTCGACATGGGTGTAAGGCCCGACGGTCACCGTGCCCCCGACAACGATACCTGTGCCGCCCTGCTGACAATAGGCATCGTTCGGTCCGGAACCGCCGTTCTGGTACAGCGTGCCGGTGACGGTATTGCCTTGGATAAGTGCTCCGCCGTTGGCGAAGATCCCGCTGCAGCGATTCGCGACGACGATGTTGTTTTGAATTGTGGGTGCGGCGGCGTGGACGTAGACTCCGCCGGAGGCCTGGCTGCTGGCGGTCTGGGTGCCACCGTGCTGAATGGTGAAGCCGGAGAGAACGCTGGTTCGGAGCTCCTGCGACTTGAAGGCAACGACCGCCAATCCCTGCCTGCTGCCGCCATCGATGGTAGTGCTGGCAGGGCCGCCCGAACCGATAACGGTGATGGCCTTGCCGAGGAAGTCAATATTTTCGAAGTAGATGCCGGGTGAGACGAGAACGGTGTCGCCGTTGTTGGCGGCGTTAATGCCGGCTTGGATAGTGGGCTGGTCGGCGGGTACGTGAATGGTCTGCTGAGCAAGCGCGGCGGGGACGAAGCTGAATATGAGTAGCAACCCCAGAGCCGCATAAAAACAGTGGGGTATCGTGTAATGGCTCTTGCCCGCGATGGGAAGGGAGTGTGGGCGTGGCACTGGACGAGAATGCTCTGCTGGAGTTCGTCGGAGGAGCATTGGTTATATGTGGTAGAAACCACAATAGCATGGCGACGATAACAGGCTGGCGGCGGGGTATGAATTACACTTTGGTTGCACTTGGAAGGCGTATTTACGCATCGCCTCATCGTGAGTCATGACCAAGTCATTTAGCAATGCACGAGAGTGTGCCTGAGAAGCAAGCTTATCGGCAACTTCATCCAGCGGCTTTTCGGGAAGCGCCCAGTTCCCGAAAATTCCGTTTTGTCGTGCTCGACTTATCGATATCAAGACACCGAGATAGCTTGACCACACTCTGAGGCTGGCGGTTTGTACAACTAAAGTGAAAGTGCTCAGGTGGATGCGGCGGGCAATTAAAGATTCCAATCCGAAGATTAACAAGGTATGAATACGCATATTGCTGGAAGACCCAAGGCCGGGGGTACGGATATGCCATCGACTCAAGATTTTGAGGATTTGTATGGTGTTACGGAAGAACGAGCTTTTAGCTTCTGGGCGTCCCATCTTCACGAAACAATAGGAAGTGATGAGTGGTCCAGGATCCGGGATTCCACTGGGGTCTATCTTGCAAGTGTGCTTGGTCATTTTTGTCTGCAATCGATTGACCGGGTGGATGTGCTTTCTCCGGATTACAGCCCGAGCGAGCTGGAGTTCCGGCAGTTTGCGGACCTGACCCAGATCGCAGAGATGATGATGCAGCAGCTTACCAGCGCGAAGAACCCTCTTTGGATGGAGTCGGCAGGGGCGCACATACTTCTCTATGCCGGGTTCTTTCAAAATCAAAACAAGGACCGGCACAACATTGAGTTCTATTCAGCGATGGGCAGGGAGTGCTATCTGATGGCAGCAGTGGGAAAGAGGGAGAGAACCATGAAGCTGATGGCGGCAGGGTTTCGTCAATACCTCTTCCATTTGGCCAACCTCCATCGAAATCTGCAGGAGAGCAGATATCTGATCAGGCCGGTGAACTAGCTTCCGCTGACGGGACCTGATTCCTGTTCGGCATCCTTCGGATAGGGGAAGAAGAGTTGGTTGCCGTCGGGGTCTTCGATAATCATCGTGTCATAACCCCACCAGCCATCCCTGATCGGCGCGCCACGGTTCTCGAATTCGGTTCTAAGCGCCTTTAGCGGCTCCAGGTCGATCGAGATGAAGATGCGGCTGCGCCCGGTCTTTTCGGGCTGCTGGCAGTTGAGGATGATTTCACAATCCTCGCGGTTGACCTGGCTGACGAGGATTTTCCCTTCCTCCTCGTAGCTGAACCCCTGGGTGAAGCCGAGCTTTTCGGTGTAGAAGGCGATCGACCGCTCGACACTTTCGACGAAGAAAACAGGACGTGAGTACCAGACGCTCATGCAATGTATCCTCGCAAAGCCGCGATGATTATCATAGCCGGAAAGGTTGAACGCTATGGCCGACGGCTGGCGTTCTCTGCGGTTCGAAGTGACACCGCGATCCGATTCAGCGGAGGGTTATGGGTTCGGCCTATAATGTCCTATGGCAACCGCTCATCCGGCCTCTTCGGAGGCTGGCCCGCAGCCAGAGTCGAGCAAAAAACCGAAGAGCCAACCGGAGACAAAGGTCGATGCGGGAACGAAGCTGGAAGAGGCTTCTCCTGTCGCGACTCCGCCGTTGGTGTCGGATGCGATCTCTCATGGAAAACGGAAGAAGCAGTTGATCCGCGCGGCTGCGGGGCCGGTGGATGCGGCTTCGGTCGACTCGGAGTTGGTGATCGCGGGGGTGGACGAGGCTGCTGAGTTGTCGGAGTCGTCGGCTAGCCATCTTGTGGGTAGCTCGGCGAGGGATATTCGGTCGGTGGACGCGAAGTTTCAGAGGTTGCTGGAGACTGTGCACGCGAACCGGCCCGCGGATGATCTGGACATTATTCGCAAGGCGTGGGCGTTCTGTCTGCTGCAGCACGAGGGACAGAAGCGGGCCAGCGGGGAGCCTTACATCATCCATCCGCTGGAGGTGGGGCAGGTACTGGCTGAGTTGAAGATGGACTCGACGGCGATTGCGGCGGGGTTGCTGCATGACGCGGTGGAAGATACGGATGTTACGTCGGCGGAGATAGCGAAGCGGTTTGGGGACCAGGTGGCGCACATCGTCGAAGGTGTGACGAAGCTGGAGAAGATCAAGTTTGCCAATCGCGAGGATCACCAGGCGGAGAATATTCGCAAGATGCTGCTGGCGATGGTGACCGATGTTCGCGTGGTGATTATTAAGCTCGCGGACCGGTTACATAATATGCGGACGCTGGAGCATTTGAAGCCGGAGAAGCAGCAAAAGATTGCTCGGGAGACGCTGGATATTTATGCTCCGCTGGCACACCGGCTGGGCATGGGCAAGCTGCGCGGCGAGTTGGAGGATTTGGCGTTCCGGTACACCGATCCGTATGCGTACGAGCAGGTTTCTACCGAGGTGGATTCGCTGCGTGGGGCGGGCGAGGAGTTTCTGCAGAAGATTGTGAAGCAGCTTGAGGCCAAGCTGAAGGAGTTCAAGATTCAGGGGCGGGTGGAGTCGCGGATCAAGCGGCTGTATTCGATTCAGCAGAAGCTGGTCGATCAGAAGATTCCGGTGGACCAGGTGTATGACCTGCTGGCGATTCGGGTGATTTGTAATTCGGTTCAGGACTGCTATGCGTTGCTGGGGCTGCTGCATAGTATCTGGCGGCCGGTGCCGGGGAGGATTAAGGACTTTATTGCTATGCCGCGGCCGAATCTTTACCAGTCGCTGCATACGACATTGATTGCTGAGGGTGGGCATCAGTTCGAGGTGCAGATTCGGACGGAGGATATGCATCGCGTCGCCGAGGAAGGGATTGCGGCGCACTGGAAGTACAAGGCCTCGGACAATGTGAGCGCGAAGGATGAGCAGCGGCTGGCGTGGGTGAGGCAGTTGATGGAATGGCAGCGGGAGATGACTGATCCCAATGAGTTCATGTCGACGCTGAAGATCGATCTGTACCCGGAGGAGGTCTACACGTTTACTCCCAAGGGCAAGGTTGTTGTTCTGCCGAAGGACGGGAGCCCGATCGATTTCGCGTATGCCATTCATACGGAGGTGGGGAATACGACGGTCGGGGCGAAGGTGAATGGGCGGATCGTTCCGCTGCGGACTAAGCTTCGCAATGGCGATATCGTTGAGATTTCGACGCAGGCGGGCCATGCTCCGAGCCGCGACTGGTTGAGTTTTACGAAAAGCTCAAGGGCGCGGAACAAGATCAAGCACTGGCTGAATGAACATCAGCGTGAACGAGCGATCGAGATTGGCAGGAAGCTGCTGGATCGCGAGGCGAGGAAGTACAAGCTGTCGCTGGGCAAGTATGGTGAGGCGGACTACGACAAGGTCGCCAGTGAGTATGGGCTGGGAACGCAGGCGGAGTTGTTGGCTGGTGTTGGGTTTGGGAAGTTTTCTGCGCGGCAGGTGCTGAACAAGCTGGAGCCGGGGTCGACGATGACGGCAGAGCCGACGGCGCCGGAGAGTGGGATCGGCAATACGCTGGGGCAGATGTCGGAGGCGGTGAAGCGGGTCTTCTTTGGGAAGGGCTCGGAGTCGCTGCAGGTGGAGGGGCAGGACGATCTGCTGGTGTATCGGGCACGCTGTTGTAACCCAATTCGTGGTGAAGAGATTGTTGGGTATGTGACAAGGGGCAAGGGTGTGGCGGTGCATGCGCGGAGCTGCCCGAATGTGCAGAATTTGCTCTATGAGTCAGATAGGCGGATCCAGGTGGAGTGGTCGCCGTCGCCGACGGAGCCAGGGAGTACGAAGCCGCAGACGTATCCGGTGAAGCTGACGGTGATTTGTGATGATCGCACTGGTCTGCTGAAGGAGTTTACGGCGATCATTGCGGACGACGGGACCAATATTCGGAGCGTGGACACAAAGCCTACGCCTGAGGGAACGATGGTCGTGGACTTTGTCGTGGAGACGGTGGATGTGCGGCACCTGAATAAGTTGGTGCAGAATTTGCGAAAGGTTCCCGGGGTGCGGGATGTTCAGCGGGTGCAGAAGATCTGATTGGGATGAGTTGCAGAGCTGCCGTGCAAGATGTATCTTGGTTTCAAGATGATTCTTCAGTCCAGCCGAATTTCGTTTATTCTCCGCTATTGGCGCACAATAGCGGCTTCGGCGGAGTAGCTTCATCTGACAGAATTCTGAGAGTTCAGTTGATTCGACATCCATACGAGCCGCGACCCTACGAGTCGCGGCTTTTGCTTTGTGTAACGCAGGGAGAAGAACGATGAATGCTACGACGAGTTTGCCGACGGCTGTTGCGGGGCGGTTTGGCGCTTATGGCGGAAGATATGTTCCGGAGACGTTGATGGCGGCTCTGGAGGAGTTGGAACACGCCTACGGCGAGGCCAAGGTGGATCCGGCGTTTCAGGCAGAGCTGGATGACTTGTTGCATAACTACTGCGGGCGGCCGACTCCGCTGTATTTTGCGAAGCGGCTGACGGAGCAGTGCGGCGGGGCGAAGATTTATCTCAAGCGCGAGGACCTGCTGCATACGGGAGCGCACAAGATCAACAATGCGCTGGGGCAGGGGTTGCTGGCTCGGCGGATGGGAAAGCAAAGGATTATCGCCGAGACCGGCGCGGGGCAGCATGGTGTGGCGACTGCTACAGTTTGCGCACTGCTGGGTATGGAGTGCGTCGTCTACATGGGTGAGGAAGACATGCGTCGGCAGGAGTTGAATGTTTACCGCATGCGGTTGCTGGGAGCGGAGGTCCGCGGGGTTTCGGGTGGATCGGCCACGCTGAAGGATGCGATCAACGAGGCGATGCGGGATTGGGTCACGAATGTCCGGACCACGTATTACGTGTTGGGGAGCGCGCTGGGAGCGCATCCTTATCCGACGATGGTGCGCGACTTTCATCGCGTGATCAGCCGCGAAGCCAAGGCACAGATGCTGGAGCGAGAGGGTCGGCTGCCGACGGCGATTATTGCCTGTGTGGGTGGTGGATCGAATGCAATTGGTGCGTTCTATGAGTTTCTGCCGGATGAGAATGTGCAGTTGATCGGCGTAGAAGCGGGCGGACGTGGAACAGCACTAGGAGAGCACGCGGCGCGGTTTCAGAAGATCGGGGGCGGCCTGCCGGGCGTGCTGCAAGGTACGTACTCGTATGTATTGCAAGATGACGCCGGACAGGTAAGCAACACGCATTCTGTTTCGGCGGGTTTGGATTATGCCAGTGTGGGGCCGGAGCATGCAATGCTGCATGATTCGGGGCGGGCTAGCTACGTTTCGTGTTCGGATGATGCGGCGTTGAAGGCGACAGTGACGTTGTCGCGGACGGAGGGAATTCTGCCGGCGCTTGAGAGTGCTCATGCGGTCGCGGAGGCGATTCGACTGGCTCCGACGATGACTAAGAGTGCTGTGTTGATGGTGAATTTGTCGGGGCGTGGCGATAAGGACATGGGCATTCTGGCTCGGGAGCTGGATTTGAAGGGTGCTTGAGGGATGAAGCCCACGAGCGAATGATTTGATTTGGAGGATTTGTGGCGATTGAGTTCAGGAAGAAGCCGGGGATTGTCGCGTATTTGACAGCGGGCGATCCCGATCTCGCGACAACGCGAGATATTGCGCTGGCGGCGATTGATAACGGCGCGGATGTGATTGAGCTGGGAGTGCCGTTCAGCGATCCGCTGGCGGATGGGCCGGTGATTCAGCGAGCCAGTGAGCGGGCCGTGGCGAGAGGTACTCGCTTGACTGACGTGCTCGAACTGGCGAAGGAGTTGCGCGCGGCGCGACCTGCGGCGGGACTGGTGTTGTTTTCGTACTTGAACCCCGTAGTGCGGATGGGACTGAAGACGTTTTGCGCGCGAGCCGCGGAGGCAGGTGCAGACGGCGTGCTGCTGACGGACATGATCGTGGAGGAGGCTGGCGAATATCTGGAGGCGATGCACAAGAATAAGCTGGCGCCGGTGTTTCTGGCTGCGCCAACTAGTCCGGATGCGAGGTTGAAGGCCATTGCCGGAGTGTCGCAGGGATTTGTCTATGCGATCTCTCGCGTAGGGATAACGGGGACCCAGCAGAAGGTAGCAGGAGATGCTTCTGAGCTTGTGGTGCGATTGCGACAGTACACGACCCTGCCAATTGCGGTGGGGTTTGGAATTTCCAATGCCGAACACGTGAAGGCTGTGGGTGAGTTTGCCGATGCGGCGGTCATTGGCAGCGCGCTGGTGGCGCTGATTGAGAAGACATCGCCGGCGGAGGCAGCATCTGCGGTTGGACGATTTATTGCGGGGTTGCAGGCATGAAATCAGAGGGCTTTAAGAGCGACCATACCGGGGTTGAACCGCATTTATCATTAGAGGAAGAACTTACTTCGCAGCGAGCTGTGCGCGAGCATGTGCCGCTGCAGCGAAAGGCAATTGGATGGACATCTCCGACTGGAGAAAGAAGATCGACGAGCTGGATATTGAGATTGTGCGCCTCATTAGCCAGCGTGCTGCGGCTGCGCGCGCTATTGGAGAGCTCAAACGTACGGCCGATCTTCCGGTGTATGAGCCGCGGCGGGAGCAGGATGTCTTCGACCGTGTGCGAGCGGCGAATCCTGGGCCGTTGGACGATGCCGAACTGCTGCATGTGTACGAGCGGATTATTGACGTGATGCGGACGCTGCAGCGGCGTGATCTTTAACGGCCATATTTGATGAATTTAGTTACGTATTTAGAGAGAGTGAAGCGAAGACGATGATAGTTGCGATGCATGGCCAGGCGACGGAAGAAAACATACAACAAGTGATCGAGCGGATGGTAGAGCTCGGCTTTAACGTTCACCGGACGACGGGCGCGGCACAGACGATTCTGGCGGGTGTAGGGACGCCGGAACACTTCGAGGTTGCAGAGTTCAAGGTGCTGCCGGGGGTGTACGACGCATACCGGATCTCGTCGCCGTACAAACTGGCGGGGCGGAGCTTCCGGCCTGAGGGGACGACGGTCAAGTTTCCGAACGGCGTTGTCGTCGGGGGGCAAGAGGTTGTCGTGATGGCTGGGCCGTGCTCGGTGGAGTCACGGGAGCAGATTCTGACCAGCGCGAAGCAAGTTGCAGCAGCTGGTGCGAAGTTTCTGCGGGGTGGCGCGTTCAAACCGAGGAGTTCGCCGTACAGCTTCCAGGGGATGGGGCTCGATGGTTTGAAGTTGCTGCGTGAGGTGTCGGATGAGACGGGTCTGCTCGTGATCACGGAGGTGATGGAGATCTCACAGATCGAGTTGATGCTGCCTTATATCGACTGCTTCCAGGTGGGCGCAAGAAATATGCAGAACTTCAACCTGCTGCGCGAGTTGGGACATGTGCGGAAGCCGGTGCTGATGAAACGTGGAATTGCTGCGACGATCGAAGAGGTGTTGTTGAGTGCGGAGTACATTCTTTCGGGCGGCAACTACAACCTGATGTTGTGCGAGCGTGGGGTGCGGACCTTCGAGACGTATACCCGGAACACGATGGATATTTCGGCGATTCCAGTGCTGAAGAAGCTGACGCATCTGCCGGTACTGGGGGATCCGTCGCATGGCGTGGGAATACGCGATCTGGTGCCGGCAATGGCGTTGGCGAGTGTGGCTGCTGGAGCGGATGGGCTGCTGATGGAGATGCATCCTAATCCGGACAAGGCGATGAGCGATGGAGCACAGAGTTTGTATCCGGAGCAGTTACATAAATTGATGGCACAGCTGCGGTTGCTGGCTCCCGTTGTTGGCAGAACGATTGCGATTGCGTAAGGATGCTTGCATGATGGAGCGCATTTTCATCGTTGGTACCGGATTGATTGGCGCTTCGACGGGCCTGGCACTGCGCGCTGCAGGATTTGCGGGCCGCATCGACGGGTGGGACACGAGCCAGTTGGAGATGGCGGCCGCAGTGCAGATGGGCGCGATCGATGGCAGAGCCGCCAGCCGCGAAGATGCGTTAGAGCTGGCTCGATTGGCGAATGTTGTTGTGCTTGCAGTGCCGGTGCTTGCGATCAAGGACTGGATGCGGCTGCTGGCACCGGTTACGCGCACGGGACAACTAGTGACCGACGTGGGGAGTACGAAGCTCGAGATTGTTGAGCTTGCCCAGCAATTATTTTCTGATGACAAGACGGCGAGTTTTTTGCCGGGGCATCCGATGGCAGGCAAAGAATCGGGTGGCGCGTTGCTGGCGGAGGCCGGGCTGTTCGATGGGGCGATGTGGCTGTTTACGCCAACCAAACCTGAGATGACGGTGACGGAGAAGGAATGGCGGGGGTGGGTGGGGTGTTTTGGGTCGCGGACGCTGGACATGGATGCGGCACGACACGATGAACTGTGTGCTTGGGTGAGTCATCTTCCGCAGATGTTATCGACGGCGCTGTCGGCGCTGCTCGAGGAGAAGTTTGGAGACGCTCCGGAGATTGCTGCGATTGGCGGACGTGCGCTGAAAGAGACGACGCGGCTGGGAGCCAGCCCGTACAGCATGTGGCGTGACGTCGCGCTGACCAACACCGGGCCGGTTGCGGACACGTTGCTGGCGCTGGAACAGCGATTGCAGCACGTTCGGGAGAATCTTCGGACGCCGGAGTTGCGCGATGAGTTTGCGCTGGCAAACAGGTTTCGACAAAGGCGATGAGAGGTTGATGCTCTAAGCTGAAATGATCCGCAGCAAACCTAAAGGAAGATCAATTGACTGTGAGTGATTTGACAAGCCGCACTGGTATCAGTCTTGCTGACATCGTCGCCGCACGCGAGCGGGTGCGTGGAGCGATCTATTATTCGCCTTGTCCGCACTCGCAGATGTTGTCTGCGCTGACGGGTCAGCAGGTTTATCTGAAGCTCGAGAACCTGCAGATGACGGGCTCGTTCAAAGAGCGTGGGGCGTTGAACCGGATTGCGATGCTGACACCGGAGCAGGCGGCTCGCGGGGTGGTGGCGGCGAGTGCAGGCAATCATGCGCAGGGGGTGGCGTATCACGCGACCAAGCGGGGGATTCGAGCGCTGATCGTGATGCCGCTGGCGACGCCGCTGGTGAAGGTCACTGCAACGCGCGGATTTGGCGCGGAGGTGGTGCTGCACGGAGCAAACTATGACGAAGCTTGCGAGGAGGCGACGCGGCTTTGTGCAGCGGAGGGGATGACGTTCATTCATCCGTTTGACGATGCGATTGTGATGGCTGGACAGGGCACGATTGGGTTGGAGCTGCTGGAACAGGTGCCTCGGCTGGAAGCTGTGGTGGTGCCGATTGGTGGTGGCGGTCTGATTGGTGGCATTGCGTGCGCGATCAAGGAGTCGCGACCTGAGGTCCGGGTGATCGGAGTGCAGACCTCGAGGTTGCCGTCGATGCTGGCAGCGCGGCTGGCGGGGCATCCAGTGACGGTGGAGCCTGCCACTACGATTGCGGATGGTATTGCGGTGCGGCGTGCAGGTGATGTGACGCTGCCGGTAGTCGAGAGATATGTCGACGAGATCGTGACCGTGGATGAGGACGAGATCGCTTCGGCGATCCTGGTTCTGCTGGAGCGGGAGAAGACACTGGCCGAGGGTGCGGGTGCTACCGCGCTGGCGGCGGTTCTGCAGAAGAAGACCTCGCTGAACGGTGCGCATACAGCGGTGATGGTGTGCGGCGGAAATATTGATGTGACACTGCTGAGCAGGATTATCGAGCGCGGGCTGGTGCAGGATGGGCGCCTGATTCGGCTGCGGATTCATCTGTTGGATAAGCCGGGAGCACTTGCGGATTTGACGCGACTGATTGCTAGCTATCGAGCGAATATTGTGGATACGCTGCACAATCGCGCTTACTACGGCGTGAATCTGGGAGATACGGTGATCGACATTACGATGGAGACGCGGGGACGGGAGCAGGTCGAGGAGTTACTGGCTGCGCTGACGGCTGAAGGGTACAAACATAGCCGGGTACTTTAGCGGTCTCAGTACACTCAGGCCTTTTCGTAGTGGAAATGGAGTTCCTGTTCGCTGGCTACGGGTTGGCCGTCTCTGGTTGCCGGATGAAAGGTCCATTGTTGGACGGTCGCGATCACAGTCTCGTCGATGCCGTGGCCAAGGCCGCTGGTTATTTTGATGTCGGCGATTTTGCCTGCGGTGTCGATGACCACGTCGAGGATTACGTCTCCTTTTGTGCCGCGGGGGAGCACGGACAGGTCGGGCCTGGGTGTAGGAAAGTAGCTGGCGCGGGCGATGTCGATGTTGCCGGAGCCGAGGGAGTCCGCGCCTGTGGTGGAGTCGGGATTCGGGGAGGCTGGAGAGTTCGTGTTGGGCGAAGCTGTATCGGTCTTCGGCTTGGGCGTGGGTGGTATCGGAAGCGGGGTGTCGGCTTTTGCTTGCTGAGGCAGGGCTTTTGGGTTGGGGGTTGAGGCCTGGATCGGCGCTCGGCCGGGCAGGTAGGTGACCATGAGATTGCTGCCGTGTTCACTGCCGGGCAGGCGGATGGGAGCTATCCAGGATGCACGCTGATGGATTAGAACGCCGAGCAGGAGGAGATGCAGCGCAATCGACAGGGCCGCGTGCCGCGGGCTGCGGCTAGGGCTTGCGACGGGGTTGCCGATCGTGTCGATGCCTTGTTGTCTCCTCAGGCGCCAATCGTGTTTCGTTGGAGCAGGATAGCAGGGCAATGTTGTTTAGACGCGGGTGAACGTGGTCTGTTGCTTTTCCTGATGGCGTTCGGTGGCGAGGGTGATGAGGCGATCGATCAGTTGCTTGTAGGGTACGCCGGTGGCTTCCCAGAGCTTTGGGTACATGCTGATGCTGGTGAAGCCGGGCATGGTGTTGATTTCGTTGAGGTATATGCGTGCCGGTTTGGGCTTTTTGTTCTTCTTTGATTTGACGGCCGGTTCCATGAGGAAGTCGACTCGGGCGAGGCCGGCACAGTCGCAGGCGCGGAAGGCGGCGATGGCCATCTTGCGGATCTGTTTTGACTCGGATTTCGAGAGTTTCGCGGGGATGATGGGGACGCTGGCGTCGGAGTGGTATTTGGCGTTGTAGTCGTAGAACTCGGCGCCGGGGACGATTTCGCCGACCACCGAGGCTTCGGGGGAGTCGTTGCCGAGGACCGCTACTTCGAGTTCGCGGGGCTTTGCTCCGGGGCCGCCGACGCCTTGTTCGATGATGAGTTTGCGGTCGTAGCTGGCGGCGAGGTCCATGGCGGGGGCTAGTTCGCTGCGGTCGTGGACCTTGCTGATGCCTACGGAAGAGCCTAGATTCGCGGGTTTTACGAAGACCGGGTAGTTGAGATTTTTTTCGATGAGTCTGGTGCAGCGTTTGGCGTCGGACTTCCATTCGCTGCGGAGGAGGTTGACGTGTGGGGTTTGAGGCAGGCCTGCTGCGGCGAAGAGCTGCTTCATGGCGGACTTGTCCATGCCGGTGGCGGAGCCCAGGACGCCGGAGCCAACATATGCAATATCAGTGAGTTCCAGGAGGCCCTGGATGGTGCCGTCTTCGCCGAAGGTGCCGTGGAGGACGGGGAAGATGACGTCAAGGGATTGGGCTAGCGAGTTGCCTTGTTGGGCCAGGTCGGCGCTGGCGCTTAGCTGGATGGATTTTGCATTTTGTGTTTTGAGCAGGACTGGCGCGGGTTTTGTGTCGCCGGCTAGGAGGTTCTGGGCTTCGGCGGAGGTGATCCACTGGCCCTGTTTGGTGATGCCGATGGGGAGGACGTCGTAAGTTGTTTTGTCTATGGCGTTTAGGATCGAGGCGGCGGAGAGGAGGGAGACTTCGTGCTCTCCGGAGCGGCCTCCGAAGAGGATGCCGACGCGTAACTTCTTCTTTGTCTGTTTTTTCGTCATGGATAGGTACAAGTTTCTCCTAGTTTTTGGATTTGAACGCGGAAAAAAGTTGGGAGGGGTATCGAGGTGGTTTTTACAGGGGGTTTTGAGGTTTTTAGTGTGTTTTTGGATGGTAAATCGTGGTGAATTTGTGGTGGATTGCGTGGTAAATCGTGGTGGATTGTGTGGTGCTTTTCGGGGTCTAAAAACACGCCACTTTCTCTGGATTTATTTTGGAGGGATTCCCGTTTTGGGAATGCAGTTCGCGTTTCTGCGCCTAATCGGTTCAATGAGAGAAGACTCAACGGATTGTACCGGGTTGGTCCTAGTGGCA
Organism: uncultured Acidobacteriaceae bacterium; assembly: GCA_963720955.1. Classification (GTDB taxonomy): domain Bacteria; phylum Acidobacteriota; class Terriglobia; order Terriglobales; family Acidobacteriaceae; genus Edaphobacter. Next base: position 174,404 of record CAVRHK010000019.1, read on the forward strand.
TGGGCTCGTTTAGGGTATCGGGATTTTCGCTGCCGCGAAAATGGCCCACCTTCGCGACGATGAGACCGTCGCGAAGATGGGGCACCCGGCTTTGTGGCTCTCATTAGACCTGGGCCACCCCGCCAAAGTTCACTCTGTATAGGGTCGTAGTTTCCCAAAACCCCGTTTTCACAGCCCTCCCGTGCGGCCAACGAGACAAACATTGACTATAGTGCAGCGTGCCCGGCTCCTAATCCCATTAACCTCCACGCCGAGCGGCCTAGATTCCATATAAGAAGTCCAAGCCAGGACGCCCAGAAGATGAGAGTCAAACGGAGCGTCAACGGGTAGATGGCCGGGATGAATGCAAGGCCCAGCATGGGTAGTGTGAAGGTCGTGATAAGCACTCCAGGGTCAAGCCGCCAATGACTTGGACTGATTAGAGGGAATCCGCCGACAAGCAGCCACTGGATAGCGACGGCAGCACACAATATGGTCAAGGTTAGCGCTTCCGACCGATGGGTTCTGCCATAACGCTTTTGAAGCCTGCGGTTGAGCGGCGAGGGAGTCGCACACGGTGTATGTCCACCGGCGATCAGAATCGCTGGAAAATTGGCGAATGCGATAACCTGCTCTGGAACCGGCATTGGGCCATCCCAAACAGAGCCTTCATCGCATCGATTAAGAGAAAGGTCAGGGTCTAAAGGATCTGCGTTCTGATCATGCGGAAGCGAGACCGGAGCGTTGCGATCGGTTCTTAAGTACTTCCAGAATGGAGCTTCATCCCAGATCATGAGGGATGCTGCAAGTGTTAGATGAATTCCTGCGAATACACAGCCCCGCTTCCAGTTCATTCCGAAAGCCTAATCCACGGTCTGCACTTTGAAAAGCGACATCATGCGCAGATGCATTGTTGCATGCGGCACGGCCAGTTGCTAGGACTATCACAGGCAAACCGGACAATTCAGCTTAGCGCCCGAAAAGTCGCGTTATCGGAAAATTCGATTTGTAGTTTCCCAAAACCCCGTTTTCATGGAACACCTTCAGCTATCATCCACAATAGCCATGCAGAAAGCCCTTTTCAGAAGCCCTGTCCCCAGCATCGCAGTCCCCATGTACTTCGCCTTCTTGGCAGTTGGCGGCACCATTGTCATCCCTTTGTGGCTCTATCTGAACGACAATGTTGCTTATTTGCTGGGGTTTGTACTCCCCATGTTGGTCCTGGCATTTCTCGAACGACGGCAGAAGAAAACAGGAATGCTTACGACAGCTCTAGGCGTGTCTCACGGCTTGCTGAACGGGGTGATGCTCTCCAGTGCCATCTGTTTTCTAGTGTTCATGATCCACAAGCACTGGCGCTGACTTCACCAACCTGGCAAGCAGTAGCGGCCCTGGTACGCCTCAAGTGATATGCCATTTGCGCATTCGCGAAGCACTGCCCCGCCTACGGCAACCACGAACCTCCCGCAAAGTCGGGCTTGCGGCAAGTTCGTCGTAGTTGCCGAAACCCCGTTTTGCGGGAAACATGACCTACGGGGTGACGGAGACCTCGCCAGGGGTCGGTGGCGGCAGCGGTGGATTGATCTCTAAAGCGCCTTGGCTCTTGAGGTACGAAATTGCGCCGGTACGCTTCATCTCGATAGCGTCCGACAAGGGCGACTTGCCCGAGGAATCGATCGCATTCAGGTTCGCGTGTCGGGAGTGCAGAAGCTTCAGCACCTCTACGCTTCCGCCTACAGCCGCGGCGTTAGCGGCTGTTCCGTACTTGCCATTCGCATCGACGGATATACCGTGGTCCAAGTATGCACCTACCGTTCGCGTGTAACCCTCAGCAGCGTCTTCAGTCATAAAATCGACGGCATGAGGAGACCTAGCGAAACGCTCGATTAGTACGTATTGCCAGAACGCAGGGGGTAGGATAAGTAGGCAAAATGCAACAACTGCCAACGATATAGTTGCCCAATACAGACCCGACAATCGTCGCCTGCGCCAAAGTGCAACCGCAGCCACGATCAATGCTGGGATAAACCAAACCACCAGCAACAGCGGCACGATCAGGAAGACAGCGAATGGACCATGTGCCAATGCAAACCCGATCATCTGTGGCCCTTGTTCAAGACTGAGCCACGTCTCTTCCCATACAGTCCTCCCAGCGAGTATGCCCGTCATCAGAGCCAGAGGTAAACCGACTAATAGCAGGATAGGATGCGATCGCTTCGGTGGTTTCGGTGTGACGCTGTCTAATATGCTCTGGATCATGAACCCTTTTGTGCTGAGACGCTAGTCTGCCATCGACAGAGCTTGCTGAAGCAGAATAAATCGGAATCTGCATCACGGCCTGTCAAAGTGGACTCTCTTCCCGCAAAGTCACGTTTTCGGCAAGTACGGCCCCGTTGCTCCGGGCTGCGCACACATAATGGCCGGGTCTATATCGCGTGGAAAAGTGATGGCAACGATAACCTGAATGTTGCTCAACTCTGCGGCTAGCGGAGGGAATTGCTGTTCATGAGCGGCCTGCCTTCGGGTGGGCCTGTTCTTTTTTTGTCAAATTTTCGTCACGGGCGGATGGTATTGGAGGACGCTGGAGATGAGGATGCCGTCGTTTGCGTTGGGTGTTTTGGGGATTTATTTGCCGGATAACGCTATTGTTTTGATTGATTTAGGTTTGGGAGCTGCGTTTGTGCTTCTTGTCGGGTTGATGAGGAGTTGCCTTCGGGTGGACCCGATTTGGTATTCAGGCGAGGTAAATCAACGGTTTGAGGGAGCCATTGCTTGATAGTCGGACGTATACTGAGCGGCACACGAGAGCTCGCGGATCGTGCAGGTTGTGGAGGCGCGATATGAAGATCCGATTCGGACATGGAATGTTCGTTGTGCTGGCGCTGTCAATGGTCGGTGTTGTGGCGCGCGCGCAGAGTAACCCAACAGCAGATACGAGTTCGGCAGACGCCACTGTGGCGACCACCCAGCCGACGACTGCAGCGGCACCGGACAACGGTGCAAAGCCGGGAGATTCGCATGTCAGGATCGTGCGACTGAGCGATGCGAAGGGCATGCTTGCGCTGGACCGCAAGACGGGCCTGGGCTTCGAGCAGACGATGCAGAATATGCCGATCGTCGAAGGGCAGAGATTGCAAACGGCGGAGGGTTATGCCGAGGTGGAGTTCGAGGACAACAGCACACTGCGGCTGGCCCCGAATTCGCAGGTGGATTTTCCGCTGCTGGCGCTGCGGAGCACGGGAGCGAAGGCTTCGACGATGAGCGTGGTGAAGGGGACCGTGTATGTAACCACGGAGAGCACAAAAGGCAACGAGATTCTGCTGGTGGCCGGGGAGACGAAGATTAATGTGGCGCCTTCGACGCATCTGCGATTGCAGGTCGCGGACGGGAAGACTGTGTTGTCGGTCTTCAACGGAAGTGCGGAGGTGCAGAAGGGCGCAGAGACGACGGTGGTGGCCAAGAAGCAGTCGCTGACGCTGGACGGGGACCAGGTGATCGTTGCGAAGAAGGTCTCGGGTGAACCGTACGATGCGTGGGACAAGGAGTCGAACGAATATCACCAGAGGTACTCGGCTGCCAACACTTTTGCGGGTGGCGGGAATTCGTTTGGTCTGAGCGACCTGAACTATTACGGGAGCTTTATTAACGCTGGAGGGGCGTCGTTCTGGCAGCCATATTTTGCGGGGGCGGGATGGAGTCCCTACGCGAATGGTGTGTGGGCGATGTATCCGGGAGCGGGTTACTCGTGGGTGTCGCCTTATCCATGGGGATGGCTGCCGTATCACTCGGGCAACTGGTCGTTCTTCCCAGGGTACGGATGGGGCTGGCAGCCGGGCGGCGGCTTTAACGGTTTGAATAATGTGACAAACGGAACCATGATGACAGGAAACATGCCCACGGGTGCGGGTGGTATGCCTGTGAACGGGATCGACAGGAGCACGATGCATTCGCCGACGCGGCCGGCCATGCCGCAGGCGCCTACGGCGACGGGAGCGACGAGATCTTCGCTTGTGATGGCGAACGACAAGCCGATTGTGATGTCGAGACCAGACAGGGACGGGAACTTCGTGTTTCAGAAGGACTCGGCTGGGCTGGGTGTGCCACGAGGATCGCTTGGGAATCTAAATCACGTTAACCATGATGTGGATCGGCATGGATCGGCGAGCATGCCGGTGTATGCGGGTACGCCCGGCGGGACGGATGGCAATAATGCCCACAATGCGAACCGTGGACCGGCGACTCTGCGGCCCGGATATGGTGATGGCCAGATGGGACCACGTGGGAATACCGACGCTGCTTCCGGTGCACGGCAGGGAGGGCATGACGGGGCATCCAGAGGTGGCGGGCAGGGCGGCTACGATGGATCGCGCGGCGGGGGGCAAGGGTCTCCGTCGTATCACGGCGGTGGCAGTGGTGGCGGCGGTGGTCAGCCTACGGGCGCTGCGGCTCCTACTACCATGGGCAACTCTGGTAGCAACGCTGGCGCTGTCACCAGCGGCGGTTCCAATCACGGCCCGATCTCAGCCCCGAGGTAGAAACTACGGATGATCACGGATGCGGCCAGCAGAGGGCTGGCCCGTGTCATCACGTCTGATGGGTGTCCGTTGCGCGGATTCGCCGGCTTTGTCGTAGTCTGACATAGAAGGAGAGAGTACCTATGTCGGATGAAGATCTGAAGGCTGAGATTGAGCGGTTGCGGGCGGAGAACGACAAACTGAAGAACAAAGGTGTGCGGGGACTCAGCCTGAAGGTGAGTGAGAAGGGCGGAGTGTCGCTGTATGGTGTGGGACGGTTTCCGGTGACGCTCTATAAGGAACAGTGGCGAAGGATTCTTGGCATGGCGACGGAGATCGAGGCTTTTATTGAAGAGAATGAAAGCTTGCTGAAGACGAAAGAATAGGGCGGTGTGGAGGTTGGCGCGCAGGTTCGCGAGGACGATGAAAGAATGCCCCTCTTGGTTAGTCCCACACCTGCGCGTCCCACCTCGATGAAGCCGGAACGCTACTTCTACAGCGTTGCTGCGATCACAATGCTCTTGATCACTTTTGCGGGCTTCCAGCCGTTTTACCTCGCAGGAGAAGGACTCAGGGGGAGAAATATCTCGCCTGAGCTATTTCCTCTGGTACTTCACGGCGCGGCGATGACGGCGTGGTTGGTTCTGTTCGTGGTCCAGTCGTTGCTGATCTCTGTTCGAAACCGGAAGCTGCATATGAAGCTTGGGTGGAGTGCGGTCGTTATTGCGCCGGTGATCACGGTATCCGGGTATATGGTTGCGGTCCAATCCGTTCGAGAGACTCCGATGCTGCGTTTCTGGGGCATGGACTACCGGCAGTTTCTGCTCATTTATGCTCGCCGAAGGTACGCTCTTCAGTCTTTGTGCTGGTGGAGTTCTTAAACCGGAGGCGACCGCACACACATCGCGCGATGATGCTGCTGGCCAGCCTGAGCATTCTGGCTGGCGCGACGTTTAGGATGCCTATCCTGTATCCGATCTACGGTGAGAGCGGATGGGTTGGAATGTTTGGTCCGGTCCTTGGATGCCGCAACATACAACACAATCGTCGCGGCATAGCCCACAGCAAACCACCCATCAACCCCGTGCGCAAAAAGAGACCGCACAAACAGCAACACGGCACCCAGCGTGAAGTTGGCCGTGCGCTACCGCGCGGCAACGCACCCTACTAGGCTCCAATTTTTCACCACGTTTCCGCCATCACTTGCTAGGTGGTTAATACGTAGTCGAGAGGATTGGGTGCGTCTTTTATAGGGCTTTCTTTCGGGTCAGCGCAGTCTTGGAAGAGCCACGTTTCTTTGGTTGCCACAAATGGCGTCCGTAGAAGGTAGCGCAGCAGTCCAAGATGGACAGTTGAGCCAGAAAGCGCACTCTGTGCGAACGCGCTGTGATTATTGGCTTCAGGGAATGAATGGCTTCACCAAACATATAGCGGGGAATGCCGAAGAGAGTCGTTCCCGCAGACTTTCTTTGGCGGAACTGATAGCCCATCGAAATGCCTCTGCCAAGGATCCACTTTCTGAAATACTTCTTGGTTGTCCTTTGAGCGGGAATCCAGTGAAGAATGATTAGCTCTGGTACAACCAGACCCTTCGCTCCCAGGTCCAGCAGCCGATGGTAGATGACCTCATCTTCACCGCTTAGCACTTTGGTGCCGATCTTGCCGATCTCTTCAGGGTATGGCATCACCTTGAGCAGAGTTGCTCGGGAGATAACAGCGTTCCCGCCCATCAGCATTCCGCCAAATTCTCGTGTGAACGGTGTTCTGGCTGGCCTGCGAACTATGCCAACCACGCCGGGATAGGTGAGCGTCAGCCAATCGTTGGTCTTATCCGTTTCCCAGTCAGGGTGGTACGGACCACCTATGTACTCCAACTCTGCGTCTTGGGCGAACTCTTTGAGGACGACTTGGAACCACTGGGAATCTATGCGTTCATCGTCGTCGATGAAGCCGACAAATTCAGAGTCGGTGGACGCAATAGCCTGATTGAGCGCAGCGGATTTACCGGGCTGAGCCACGAACAGACTGCGAATCGCCAGTTTGCTGTTCTCGATAAAGGAGGATATGACCTGAGCTGTGTCGTCAGTGGAGTTGTTGTTCACTACTACAACTGTCAGTGTCATCGCGGCTGGTATGACGGCCTGTTCGATACTGCGAAGACACTTCAACAACAACGCAGAGCGGTTGTAGGTGGGTACGATCAAATCGAGCTTCAGGGTTCCTCGACAGTTCTCTGAATCAAACGTTCAGGTAAAACAGTGCTGCTCAGTATGGGATAGTGGTGCTCAACAATAGTACACACTCATTCGGGTAAGCGCAGACGGACAATGGCTTAAGGGCCGGACGCTGTTGTGGTCCGTGTCATTTCCTGCGTTCACCCCAATGCTAGGCGAGGCCCGTTCGATGTTGACCCGCACAAGCTACCCCTGGTCGAATGGATACGCTATTTCGGGTCAACGTTCTGCTATTGGGCGAGGTTGATTACTGCAGACTACGAAGTCTCAAACGTTGTGGCGGTGCGGCCCGGTGCGAGATCGTCCTCGGTGCCCTTGACAGCAGCGCCGCCCGTGGACGGGTGGGAAGTGCAGAAAGTGGAGAGGTGTCAGCGATGCCTGGAGCCAGTTGGTTAAGACGATCTTCAAGACGTAACTCCTGGGTTGCGGCGTCAATTCAAAGCAGTCTGCTTTGGGACAGAGTGTGCGCTTCGTGTCTGTGATTTGAGGTTGCACGAGGAGGAGGTTACGCGCTTGGCGCGAATGCCCCCTCATCGCAAAGCGCGATGAGGGCACTAGTTTCAGGGCTACTGGGATCGGGTGGCTAGACGTTGAATTTGAAGAAGAGGATGTCGCCGTCTTTGACGACGTACTCTTTGCCCTCGGAGCGGAGGAGGCCGGCTTCTTTGACGGCTTGTTCGCTGCCGTATTTGAAGAGGTCGGCGGAGGCGTAGCAGTCGGCCTTGATGAATCCCTTTTCGAAGTCGGAGTGGATGACGCCTGCGGCGCCGGGTGCCTTGGTGCCTCGGCGGATAGTCCATGCGCGGACCTCCTGGACGCCTGCTGTGAAGTAGGTGATGAGGTCGAGCAGGCGATAGGCAGAGTGAATGAGGCGGTCGAGGCCGGGCTCTTTGAGGCCGAGCGATTCTAGAAATTCGGTGCGTTCCGCGGGCTCAAGCTGAGCGATTTCGGATTCGAGTGCGCCGGAGATGCGAACCACCTGGCTGTTCTCTTCTGCGGCGCGCTTTTCGACGGCGACGGTGTAGGCGTTGCCGGTGAGGAGGCCGGACTCGTCGACGTTGGCTACGTAGAGCTGGGGCTTGGCGGTGATGAGGAAGAGGTCGCGGGTGTAGGGTTTTTCTTCGTCGGATAGGTCGACAGTGCGGGCGGGTTTGCCGGCTTCGAGGGCTTCTTTGAGCTTGGAGAGGGCGGCGAACTCGGCCTTGATCTTGTGGTCGGCGTTGGCGGGCTTGTTGAGCTTCTCGACTTTGGCGTGGCGTTTGTCGACGGTGTCGAGGTCGGCGAGGAGGAGCTCGGTGTTGATGATGTCGATGTCGTGGAGGGGGTTGACGCCGCCGGCGACGTGGACGACCTCGGGGTCGTCGAAGCAGCGTACGACGTGGCAGACGGCGTCGGTGGCGCGGATGTGGCCGAGGAACTGGTTGCCGAGACCTTCACCTTTGCTGGCGCCTTCGACGAGGCCGGCGATGTCGATGAACTCCATCGTGGTTGGGACGAGCGACTTGGGTTTGATGAGGTCGGAGATTTTGGCGAGGCGCTCATCGGGCACGGTGACGACGCCGGTGTTGGGGTCGATGGTGCAGAAGGGATAGTTGGCGGCTTGCGCCTTGGCCGAGGTGAGGGCGTTGAAGATGGTGGATTTTCCGACGTTGGGGAGGCCAACGATTCCGCAGTTCAATGGCATTGGGTGCTGTTTCCTTCTTGCGTGGCTTGTTACGAGGCTTGCTTTGGCGTCGTGGGATTGTCTTTAACAGGATAGTTCATCGGGCGGGACAGGGCGAAGGCGTAACAGGGATCAGAGGGATAAAGGCTGATAAGAGATGATTTGGGTGTGCAGAATGATGCCGGTTTTTTTGCTCTATTTTGGCTTCGATAGCTGGTTGCGATTTGCTTTTATCAGTTTGTATCAATTGGATCGCTGCTACGCCGTTCTTGCTTCGTCTAATCTGGACAGCGATGAGGGTTCCCGTTCTCAAATTCGGGGTGCTGGCTGCGGCGCTTGCGGGCACGGGTGTGGCGCAGACGACGCTGCATACGACTACTACGCTGGTGGTTGTTCCTACGCTGGTGCAGACCGCGGGGAAGGAGCCGGTATTTTCGTTGACTGCGAGCGACTTTGTCCTGACGGATAACGGCGTTCCGCAAAAGATAACGCTGGAAGAGGAGACGAAGCCGCCGCTGTCTCTGGTGGTACTGATGCAGACGGGTGGAGTGGCTCGCGGCCAGTTTGCGAGTTACACGAACCTTGAGACGATGCTGGCTGCGCTGCTTGGTGGAGGGCCGAACAGGGTGTCGATCGTGAATTTTGATAGTCGGCCAGAGGCTGCGTCTCCGTTTACCACGGATGTTGCGGAGTGGCGCGAGGCGATCGATCATCCGGATCAGGGTGATAGCGGCGCGGCGATCTACGATGGGATCGCTTATGCTCTCGACCTGCTGAAGAAGGAGCCGGTGAGTAATCGCCGCGGTATTCTGCTGATCAGCCAGGAACACGATAGCGGCAGCAAGACTCAGATGAAGGAGATTGTGCGGGATCTAGGAGAGACAAATACTGCGATTTACAGCATTACTTTTTCTGCGGAGAAGACGGAGACGAAGCTGGCGTTCAAGGAGCCGCATGTGAACCCGCCGATTACGGTAGTTGCTTCCGATGGCTCGATCAAGGCTTATAACGATCCAGCGAGGCCTTTTAACGGATACTTCAAGCTTGACGCGCCCTTGAGGCTGATTTTTGGCGCGATGCAGAAGAATTTGTCTGCGGAGGTCGCCCATCTTTCGGGGGGTGAGTCGATGAGCTTCGACAATCGGGGAGAGCTGGAGGAGGACTTGAGTCTCCTGGGAAGCCACATTCGGAACAGCTATGTTTTGAGTTTCTATCCAAGCTCGTCTGAGCCGGGTCTGCATACGATTAAGGTTTCGCTGCGCGATCATCCGGAGTTGGTGGTGTCGGCGAGAACGAGCTACTGGGCAGAAGATTCGAAATAATAAGGACGAAATGCTTGTTGTGGAAGCGTTGGGCGGTTAGGCTAGTGGGGACGTTCGAGGAGAGTGCAATGCGGCGAGATTGTTTGGTGAGTGCAGCGATGATGTTGGCGGTGTCGGGGATTGCGTTTGGACAGGCGCCGGCGAGTGGCGCTCCAGTGGCGACCGGGCCGGCGGCCGAGGTGCAGCGTGCCTATGCGGCGCAGAAGGACAACATCCTGAAGGCAGCGGAGAAGATGCCGGCGGACCAGTATCAGTACAAACCGACACCTGAGGTGCGGACGTTCGCGCGCGTTGTGAACCATGTGACCGAGGCGCAGACGCGAAGCTGCGGCACGGCTAACCACGTAGCTCCCGCTGATATGGTGAAGCCGCCTGCGGACACGGCGGACAAGGATGCCATCATCGCTGGGCTGAAGGCTTCGTTCGCGGAGTGTGACAAGGCGTTTGCGGCGACGACCGATGCGAACTTTACTGAGATGTTTACGGTGGGACAGGGGAAGCGTTCGCGCGCGGGGCTGATGTGGGGAACGGTGTCGCACGACAATGAACAGTATTCGACGCTGGCGATGTACCTGCGGTTGAAGGGCCTGGTACCGCCAAGCAGCGAAAAGTAAGCGATTCTGAGTCTATGTATGGTTGGAGCGCGGCCCCTTGTTTCGAACGGGCCGCGTTCTGCGTTACGGGGATAGAATTGTTGCGTTAACGCGACCGGCGGGCTGCAACCGGCGAATTATTGATCTGAATTCTTAATAGAGGAGATCCGATGAGACGAGTGCTTGTTTGCCTGGTGGTGTTGGTGTCGTGTTTTGCTGGTGCTCAGGAACAGAAGCCGATGACGCTTAAGGCCGTGCTGCTGGAGCAGCTGCGTTCGACGCATAACAAGGCGGAGTGGTTTGTGCCGGCGAATACTGCGGTGGCTGGGTTGACGCCGGCGCAGGCGAGCTGGACGGACAAGAGTGGAAACCACTCGGTGGGACAGCTGGCGAATCATCTGGTGTTCTGGGATCGCGAGAGTTTGATGAAGTTCAAGGGAGAGAAGCCGCCGCAGTTTAGTGGCAACAACGATGAGACCTTCAACAATTTCGACGAGAAGAGCTGGAGTGCGACAGTGACGCAGCTCGACGCGGTGATGACGGAGTGGGAGAAGGCAGTCGAAGCTGCTGATGATGCGAAGGTCGCACTGTGGGCTTCGAGGATTGCGCATGTCGGGGCACACAACGCGTATCACATTGGGCAGATGGTTTATGTGCGAAAGTTGCAGGGGGTCTGGGATCCGGCAAAAGGGGTGAAGTAGGCGCGCCGAACCAACTGCAGCGAATCAACGTTCCCCTTCGTCCTATGCACCGAGAGTGGCGGTGATGCCTTAGTTTCCGCGAGGGCCGCGGCTTTTCCAGGGTGTGAAGGCTCTGTATTCGGGTGTGGCGGTGACGGTGGCTTTGGTGGCGGCGAGGAGTTTGCGGCGAATGAGCCAGGCTACGGCTGACTGCGCGGAGCTTTTGGAGATGCCGATGGATTCAGCGAGCTCCTGATAGCTTATGGAGACGGCGGAGCCGCGACGCTGCCGGGCCTCGTTTTGTTGCTCGGCGGTGATCCAGATGTAGACGAGAAAGCTGGCGGGGCGGCGATCGTGGCCAACGAGATCGCGCATCAGAACTTCGGTGATGTAGGGATCGAGTTTGAACATGGCTATACCGATTGATGGTATAGCAACTACTACCAGATTGCGATAAAGCGGCGTGGGCGATATTGTCTTTTCTGTGCTGAAGCACATGGAGGCGAGCGATGATTCGTGGCGTGAAGATTGTAAGTATTCCGGTGCGGAACCAGGATGTTTCGCTGAAGTTCTATACGGAGAAGTTGGGATTCAAGGTGGCGACGGACCAGGAGATGGCACCGGGTGGGCAACGTTGGATTGAGTTGATGATTCCGGGGTCGGAGACGAATCTGGCGCTGTTTACGGCGCCTGGGCATGAGAGCCGTATCGGTGGGTTTCAGCCGATGACGTTCTGGACCGATGATGTGTTTGCTACGGCGGAGCAGATGAGGAAGAAGGGCGTCGAGCTGGCGGCTGAGCCGAAGAAAGAGGTTTGGGGGACGATGGCAAAGTTCAAGGATCCGGATGGTAATGAGTTTGTGTTTTCCAGCCGGTGAGTGCGACCGTCCGGCGCATTGTTACTCAAAGAGACGGATGGATTGTGTTGTGCGGTGGTTCGCGGACATCTAAGTTACCAGCAATGGTGTTGCTGGAGGTGCGGATGAGCGACCAATTCAATTTGCAGCGATTTGTGGATGCGCAGGCGGGAGTAATTGATCAGGTTTGTGCGGAGTTGCGAGCGGGACAGAAACGGAGCCACTGGATGTGGTTTGTGTTTCCGCAGATTCGCGGGCTGGGAAGCAGCGAGATGGCGGTGAGGTATGCGATCTCGGGCCGGGAGGAGACACGCGCCTATCTGGACCATCCTGTATTGGGGCCGAGGCTGCGGGAGTGCGCGGGCGTTGTGGTGGGGTTGGAGGGGAAGACGGCTGGGGAGATCTTCGGGTATCCGGATGATCTGAAGTTCCATTCGAGCATGACGCTGTTTGCCGAGGTTGAGGGGCCTACGGAGCGCGTGTTTCATAAGGCGCTGATGAAGTATTTTGGTTGCAAAGCCGACCAGGCGACTTTGGATCGGCTCGCTTCTGCCAGATGAGGTTGCTGGGCCTTGATTCAAGGTTGATGGAGCGTAGTCTGGAAGGCGCGGAGAGCCGCGGTGGGTGGGCGTTTGATTTCGCTAAATATTCGTGGCATTGCGATTAATGTGCCCACAGGCTCAGAGCAGGAGATAATGGGCCAAATGCTAACGTTTTCCGCAGGGTGAAGGATATTTCCAGTCTGGATGGAAGTTCTATGCGTGACGTAATGGATCGCGAACTCGTTGACGAGCATATTGAGCGGCTGCGCGGGAGCAGCTATCGATGGCTCGACTTCGATCCGGTGCTGGAAGATAAGTTCGAGCGAGATACGGCGCGCGAGCGATCGCACCGACTCTGGCTGGAGGGGTTGCTAGCGATCGTTTTCTTCAACGGATGTCTGATGGTGGATTACGTTCTGGTGAAAGACGTGATGCTCGCGACTGCATTGAAGCGGACGATGGTGGTGACTCCGCTGGCGCTTGTCGTGAACTTCCTGATGCGCATGAACCTGAGGCGATGGATGCGCGAGGGGAGCGTCGCGCTGGGGATGACGTTGATTTGCGGCATCAATCTTTACGTTGAGGGAGGATCGACGGCTGCGACGGCGATGATGGGGATGATGTCCGTGGTGATTACGGCGCTGTTTGCGAATGTGGTGATGCGGCTGCGGTTTGCGTATTCGACGGCGGCGACGGGGCTGATGCTGGCGGCGGGGATCTGGTTTGCGTTTCACGCGAGGCGGGTTGGAGTGGTCAGAGAAGGTCATCGGGACGAGCATGATGGCGCTAGGGGTGGCGATGACACTGACGGCAGCGTACAGCCTGGAGCGGCAGGAGCGGATCGGGTATCTGCTTTATATCAAGGGCCAGTTGCAGAGTGCGGAGTTGCATCGGCTGTCGAACGTGGATCAGTTGACGGAGTTGCCGAACCGGCGGGCGTTTGAAGAGCGCTTCGAGACACTGTGGGGCGAGGCGATTCAGACGGAGGCCTCGCTGAGTGCGATTGTCATCGACATCGACCACTTCAAGGTGGTTAACGATGTGTACGGACATCTTTATGGGGACGAAGTGCTGCGGCATGTCGCCAGTTTGTTGCCGCAGATGCTGGGTACGCAGAGGGATCTGGCGGCACGATTTGGGGGAGAGGAGTTTGTGATTTTGCTGCCGAATACGCAGATGGAGGGGGCGATCGCGGTGGCGGAACAGGTTCGCAAGCTGGTGGAGACGACCGCTCCTCCTGTTCCGGAGATGGTGGCCAACGGCGAGACGTTGCGGTTGACGGTAAGTTGTGGAGTGTCGACGTGTGTTCCGGATGAGGGGATTGGCCGCGAGCGATTGCTGCGGAGTGCAGATCGTGCGCTGTATGAGGCCAAGCATAATGGGCGCAATCGGGTGGAGGTGCGAGGCTGCGAGGCGGGTGGGTTTGAAGGCGCGGGTGGCTCGATGCAGTTGCTGGAGAAGATTGTGGTTGGACGTTCGGGTGTACGAGGGGCAGCCAAGAAGGTTGGGTAAGGTGCGTTCTACCAGGTGAAGCCGCCGGAGGGTGGGGGCCAAGACTGGAGGAGTTGGCGAAGAAGGACGATGCGGCCGAGGTGGTAGGCATTGTGGGCGGCGAGCGATATGAGTTGGTCGCCCACGGACATGATGCGGGTGGGAGAGCCGGGCCGCGATGGGCAGCGGATGGAATGGTCGAGACGGGTGATGTCCTCTGCGGCAGCGGCGGCATGTTCGCATCCGTGGAGGAAGCGGTGGCGGAGTTGTTCCCATGGTTCTTGCGCGAGTTCGGTGGAGGGTTTTTGGGGGAAGCCGTCGGAGGGCTTGGCAGGGTAGGGAGTCTCGATGCCGGAGATCCAGTGGAGGGTGATCCGCTGCCAGAAGGCGATGTGCCAGAGCTCGGCGTAGATGGTGTGGGGGACGTTGGGGAGTTCGCGGTGGACGAGGTCGTCGGTGAGGCCCTCGAGGATGTGGGAGGGTTGGGCGGCGTAGCTTTCGGCGATGAGGGCATGGGTTAGTTCGTTCATGGGTTTCTCCGATTTCGCCTGGAGTTGATTTGGTCAGCGATCTCTACGAAAGTGTCTGGTTGTTCGCAGTCTCGAAGACCTTCTGGGCGAAGTGCGGTTTTCAAGGTTGCTAGTTGGCGGTCGGCTTCTCGACCGTATCGATGACGAATACTTCGGCTGGGGCCTTTGTGGCTTCGAACTTCAGTCCGAGTTGCTCCTGCATTGCTGTGGAGAGTGCGGGTGGGGCGTTGGGGTCCTCGGTCGTGGGCGGTTTGAAGCCGCCCATGGCTTCAAATTGCGATTCGTCGGGGGTCCACTTGAGGGTGAAGTCGTAACGGGCGGTGAGGCCAGTGTGGTCGACGACTGGCTTGTCCATGACTGCGCCCTGCATGCCGTTGCAGAAGTCCTGCATGGTTGAGTTGGCCACGGTCAGGTTGCCGAGATTACGGAAGAGGAAGTTCCTGGGACCGCTCGGCTGAGAGATGGTCTCGGTCAGCTTGGGGCCTCCTTTGCCAATCTCAAGCGCGTAGACGGAGAGCTCCTTCTTGTCGTGGTGGAAGGTGAGTTTGAAGCGGTCGGTGAGGGCGGATTGAATCAAGATCCTCATCTGCTGGGCGCTGGGACGGCCGTCGACGTCGGGGACGCCGTCGAGGTCGAAATGATCAGTGGCGAACCATGCCGGTGCGTTGATGAGTTGCTTGGAGTGCAGGCCGTAGGCGAAGGTGACGAGATCGTTCATCGTTGTGTTGATCGTCATGACGTGACGGCCGCGGACGGTGAAGCCTTTGCCTGGCTGGTCGGGCTTGCTTGGCTTGACCGTGACGACGTCGAACTTCGGGTTTGCATCAGCGGGCATCGACTTCGGCGGCTCAGGGATGGGCCAGGTGTTTTCGGGGGTGACGTGGTCCAGATTGAGGACGTTGGTTTGGCCGTTCTGGGTGGCGTTGCCGGAGATGGAGTTGCCGTCGGGGTTGAGGGTGCCGGTGTAGGTGACGTCGAGCGGACTGATTGCAAAGTGGACGGTCGACCCTTCGACTGAGAGGGAGGTGAGGGGGATGGGTTGGCCGCCCTGGTCGATGCTGTACATGACGGCCTTCAGTTTGCCGTCGTTTTTGGAGATTTTGATCAGGGTTCGCAGGCCCTTTCCGGCTTGCAGAGTGCCCTGCCAGTTTCCGGTGATGTCTTTTTCTTGCGCGTACAGCGCGCCTGCGAAGGCTCCGAAGATCAGAGTGAGCCCAACCATCGACAAAAGCGTTCTCTTCATGTGCGATCTCTCCTGATTGGGACACGGATTATGTTTTGACGCGAAGTTGCGCAATTCTATCCTGTTAGACCTGTTGCAATGATTACGGTTAGGTTTGGTTGAAAGTTCCGGCTGGAATTAGTTTGCTGGTTTCTGCGCCTTCGAGGATCGCGTGTTGGGCAAATGACTCCTCCCGTCGTCGAAATGTGCGCAAAGTTCGATTAGACGCACGGTGATATCATCGGTGTATATCACGGAGAGTGCGATGCGGACGCTAGTGGATATTCCTGAGGATGAGTTGGAGAAGTTAAATTTACTTAGCCGGTCGAGGAAGGTTTCGCGCGCGGAGTTGATTCGTCAGGCGGTGGCTGGATTTCTGGCAGAGAACCGGGCTGGGCTTGAGGACTCGTTCGGGATATGGAACAAGCGAGGGGTGGATGGGGTGAAGTATCAGGAGAAGCTGCGGGGTGAGTGGGAGCGGTGAGTGAACTCTTCGATACCAATATTCTGATCGACCATTTGAACGGAGTTACCAAGGCTACGCGGGAGATTACGAGGAGTAAAAGCCCGGCGATCAGTGTGATTACGTGGATTGAGGTGATGACGGGGGCCGCTTCTTCGAGCGAAGAGGCGATTCTGCGGGCTTTTCTGTCGAACTTTCAGTTGCTGGAGATGTCGCGTGAGGTGGCGGAGCGCGCTGCGGTGATCCGTCGGCAGAAGAGGCTTAAGATGCCTGATGCGATTATTCTGGCGACGGCGGAGGCGGGTGGGTGGCAGCTTGTTACGCGGAATATTAAGGATTTTTCGGTGGGGATTCGTGGGGTGAGAGTGCCTTACAAGATTTGAGGTGGATTGTGATGGAAAACGATTCGCGCGCGGCGCGAATGCCCACCTTTAGCGAAGATGCGGCACCCAGGTTTGTGCCTAAAATATGGGTCACCCGTCCGTCAGGTGTCTGTGCCGACTAGGCCTATACCAACAGAGTGCGGTAGCGCTCGAGTGCGTTGAGATGGTCTCGGTCGGCACGTAGGCCGATGTAGCCGTCGGGGCGAAGTGCGAGAAGGGTGATTTGTTCAACGCCAAGAAGATCGGCTGCGGCGGGTTCAAGGTGTCCGATCTGTAC
Source organism: uncultured Acidobacteriaceae bacterium (assembly GCA_963720955.1). GTDB lineage: Bacteria > Acidobacteriota > Terriglobia > Terriglobales > Acidobacteriaceae > Edaphobacter. The sequence continues at coordinate 191,154 of CAVRHK010000019.1, forward strand.
GTGCAAGTCGGGATGAGAGCTCAGTGCGACGGCGGATTCGAAGAGGGCCGAGCCGGTGGCGAGTCTTTGCAAGGTGGCGTGGAGATCCTTGAGAGTTGGGGCGTGTGCAGTTGGGGCGGCGAGGAGCATGAGGGTGTGGCCGGCGCGGTGCGCAAGCTGATGGAGTCGCCGCTTGTCCAACCCTTGGATTGCGATTGTGTCAGGCAGACGGTAGCCGGGAGCAAGCGCGGTGTTGGTGTCGCCGATGACGATGGGCGATTGGGAGTACTCGAGGTTCAGTTCGGTTTCGGCCATGATCTGATGGTGCAGGTCGTCGGGATTGGCGAGCATGGCTTTGATGGCCTGGTCGCGGGCGTCGCGTTCCGTTGGATCGGTCATCAGCTGCGCGTGTTCGAATTCGTCGCCGGATTGAGTGAACATTTCGGCGATGGGACGGCGCTCGGCCTCGTAGCTGTCGAGCAGGGTTGAGTCGGCGGCGCCGTGGTGGACGAGGGCGAGTTTCCAGGCAAGATTGAAGGCGTCCTGAATGCCGCAGTTCATACCGTGTCCTTCGGCTGGAGAGCAGAGGTGCGCTGAGTCGCCGGCCAGAAAGACTGAGCCGGATCGGTATTTCGTGGCGATCTTGGTGTAGCAGTGGAATCGTGTCGGGTTTTCTACGTTTACGAACGATGCTGTGGGTGCGTAGGCGTGGAGGGTCGAGGTTGCATCGGCGACGAGGTCGGAGGTGTCGGAGCTCGGCCTGAGGTAGACACGCCAGCGTTTGTCGGGAAGCGCTGTAAGGATGATTGGTAGCGTGTCGTGGTAGGCGAAGATGCCTTCGCAGGTATCGGTCCAGCCTTGCACAGTGGCGTCGAAGACTGCCCACTGCTTGCCGAGTTCGTGGCCCTCGAAGCCGATGCCGCTCAGTTCGCGAGTGGCGCTGTGAATGCCGTCGCAACCTACAACCCACTGGGCGTTTATTGGATAACGGCCGCCGTCGTGCTCGATTTCGGCAAGGACTCGGTCGTCATGCTGCATCAGCCCGACCAATCGGGAGGATTGGTTCACCTTGCCGCCCTGTTGGTGGAGATAGCCGGTGAGGATGGACTCGGTGACTTCTTCAGAGACACCGAGATTGAAGCCGTAGATGCTTCCGCAGGTTGCGAGGTCGATCGTTCCGAGCTCTTTGCCCCCGGAGTGGATCTTGACGACTCGCTGTCTGCAGCCGATGTCGAGGAACTTTTCGACGAGGCCAAGTGATTCGAAGATTTGTAGAGAGCGGGGATGAATTACTGTCGCTCGGTCCCAGTGGTTCGGGCCGGGACGGGCATCGATCAGATGGCATGGCACGCCGCGACGCTGAAGTTCAGAGGCGAGGAGCAGGCCTGTCGGTCCTGCACCGACTACTAGTACGGATGTGCGGAGGCGCGCAGGGGTGGCGTTCCTTGTGTCTAGTTCTTCGGGAGGGTCTTGTTGGGTTGGGATCGGCGACATGGGTTTCCGCTTTGCGTGGATTGTCGCAGGTTGGAGGGGGCGGGACAAGGTTGGGTTGCTGCCCCGGGACGAAACATCCGGCGGAGGCAGGGCGTGGCTGCTCTGCCTCCTGCCGCATCGAGCTATGCTGCCTGCATGACCTTCTTCATGCGTTCTTCCATGTCTTTGGGTGAGACATCTTCGACGTGGGTGGCGATGCCCCAGAGGTGTCCGAAGGGATCCTGGATGAAGCCGGAGCGATCTCCGTAGAACTGGTCCTGAACCGGCTTGAGGAGCTTCGCGCCCTCGGCGGTTGCGCGCTTCACAACGTCGTCGACGTTGGGAAGGTAGACGTAGAGGCTCACCGGGCTGCCGCCGATGGTGTCGGCGCTGGTGTATCCCGCTCCCATGCTGGGATTTTCGTCGGCCAGCATGATCTGCGAGTTTCCGATTTTGATCTCGGCGTGACCGATCTTGCCGTCGGGGCCGGGCATGCGCATGATTTCGGTGGCTCCGAAGACTTTCTTGTAATAATCGATGGCTTGCGCGGCGCCCCTGACGACCAGGTAGGGCGTGACGGAGTTGTAGTCCTTGGGAATGTACGAGACTTTGTCTGCCATTGATATTCACCTCAAGAATTTGGGTTGGAGGTGGAGGTTTAAGAGTGCACGGGGCAGGCGGTGTGTTTCGGTCGCTCTTTCGTGAGTGCAGAACCTGCGAACGGTTGAGGGCCGCCGAGTGCCTCATCCGACGTCGTGACGTGCAGAAACAAATTACTCCGTTAGACGCGGGGATGGCCACGGCGGTAGGTGTGGAAAGTGTGAATCGGGGCGGAGTGAAGGCGTGAGTTCAGGCCCATTGATATTGCGGTGCTTAGCGGCATGGGTGAAGTTTTGCTCTTGTGCAACGTAGGACTTTCCGACTGGGACTCGTGGGTTAGGTGCTCACAAGGTTTGAGGCGGCCTGTGAGGGAAGCGGCTCGCGCGTGGCCGCGAATGGGGCACCCGAAGAATGGGCGAATTTGATGTATGGACCACCCGCCATGAACGGGGCAGCCGAAGTATAGGTCGGTTTGATGCATGGGCCACCCGTCCCCTTTACTTTTTTGTGGCGGTGGCGAGAATTGCATCCAGTCGTTTCGCTTGGACGCCGAAGGGGTTGGGCTTACCCTTTACGTTCCAGACAACTGCGTAGTCTTCGCGGGATTTTGGACCAGCCCAGACGTAGTGGTGCCCGTTGTAGAGCTTCGACTCTTCGAGGGAGTACTGGGCTGGGAAATTTGGCTTGACTACGTAGACGGAGTAGGGGTCGTAGGTGGTGGCGTAGGGCTTCTTGTCGCTGCTGTAGTCCTCGCCTCCGAACACCTCCGACAGATTCCGCTTTCCGATAATCTGTGGCGGGTCTTCGTCGTGCTGCTTGAATGCGTACATGTTGTACTCGTCGAGCTCGAGCAACTTGTAGGGAGTTCCGTCATCGTGGAAGCCGACGACGAAGAGAGGTGAGCCGTTGAGGCCGGTGCTACCCACAAAGACCAGGACGGTGTGGGACTTGCCTCCTGCGCTGTAGTGACCTGTGAAGAAGAGACGTGAGGGGTCGATCGCAAGCCCTCGGATGGGATCGGCGGGCTGAATGCCAGCTCCCTTGATCGGAGGTCTGAGATAGGATAGGCCATACGCCGCTACCAGGCGAGACGAATGGCCCACGAGGGTGAAGACAAGGGTGCGGAACTCCTCCTGGCCGTTGCGCATTACGGAGGAGCATTGAATGCGGATGTCGGTTTCGGCCTCCGGGAGGCGTAGTGTGGCGGAGTAGCTCTTGCCGGGGGTGAGTTGTGACTGGGCAATGCTACCCCCTTTATCAGCGAATGCTAAAAAAGCGAGAGTGGCCCATACGATTCGAGTCCGCATGTACTAAGGGTAAATTCTGTTGAGTGTTCTGGCGAAGGGGATGGTTTCGCGGACGTGGTCCAGGCCGCAGATCCAGGCTACGACTCGCTCGATGCCCATGCCGAAACCGGCGTGGGGGACGCTGCCGTATTTGCGGAGGTCGAGGTACCACTGGAAGGCGTCGAGTGGTAGGCCGTGGGCTTCGATGCGGGATTTCAGGAGGTCGTAGCTGTCGACTCGTTGGGAGCCGCCTATGATTTCGCCGTAGCCCTCGGGGGCGAGGACGTCGACGCATAAGGCCTTCGTCGGGTCTTGCGGGTCGGGCTGCATGTAGAAGGCTTTGATGGCGGCTGGGTAGCGGTGGATCATGACGGGCTTTGCGAATTGGCTGGAGATGTAGGTCTCGTCGGGGGAGCCGAAGTCGTCGCCGTATTTGTGGGGAGCTTCGATTTTGCCTTCGGCGAAGGCTTTTTCTAGCATGGCGTGGGCTTCGTCGTAGGAGAGGCGGGGAAAGCGGTTAGTGGTGGCGGCGGTTTGTGGTGATTCGTGAGAAATACTGAGATTCTGAGCTTCGCTCAGAATGACGGCATCGGAGGCTGGGGGAACGACGGCATTGGATGCTGGGGGGGTGGTGGCGTCTGTGGATGGGGCGATGACGGCTTCTAGTTTGGCGATGTCTTTGCCGATGACTTTGAGGTCGGCGCGGTGGTGGGCGAGGACCGTGGTGACGATGTGGGTGATGAAGGCTTCGGCGAGGTTGAGGAGGCCGTCGAGTTCGAGGAAGGCTACTTCGGGTTCCACCATCCAGAACTCGGTGAGGTGGCGGCGGGTTTTGGATTTTTCGGCGCGGAAGGTCGGGCCGAAGCTGTAGACCTTGCCGAGGGCGAGGGCGGTGGCTTCGATGTAGAGCTGGCCGGATTGGGTGAGGTAGGCCTTGTCGTCGTCGAAGTAGTCCATCTCGAAGAGCTCGGAGGTGCCTTCGCAGGCGTTGGGGGTGAGGATGGGTGGATCGGTGCGGATGAAGCCGTTGGTGTCGAAGTACTCGGCTGCGGCGCGCATGATGGTGGCGCGGACGCGGAGGATCGCGGACTGGCGGGGGGTGCGGAGCCAGAGGTGGCGGTGCTCCATGAGGAAGTCGACGCCGTGCTCTTTGAGGGTGATGGGGAAGGGGGTTTCTTCGGGGACGCGCTGGAGGACTTCGATGTTTTCGACGTCGAGCTCGTAGCCACTGGGGGCGCGGCTGTCTGCGCGGACTTTGCCGGTGACGGTGAGGCTGGATTCGAGGGTGAGGTTTTTGAGAGTCTCGAAGACTGCTTCGGGGACGGCGGCCTTGGGGACGATGCCCTGGATGGTGCCGGTGCCGTCGCGGAAGATGGGGAAGAGAAGCTTGCCCGAGGCGCGGAGGTTGTAGAGCCAGCCGCGGAGGGTGATGGTCTGGCCTTCAAAGGAGGCGAGGGAGGCTATGGTGGCGATGGGTGGGGTGTTTGCTTCGTTCGACATGTCACTAACAGTCTACTAGTGCGAGGTCTTCTCGAAGCGGGCCTGCCTGGTATGGGCACCGAGCGTGAACAGACGGCTGCAAGTGCAGAGGCGTAAAGCAGATCCTCCGTCTGCGACGAAGGATGACAGCTTGTTTTAGTGAAGAGCTTCTTCGCGAGACATTTCGGAGACAACTTGAATATGTATGCCAACAAATTTCAATACAAAACGGTGACACAATAAGGACAAAATTCTCTCTCTGCTATTCCACACTGAAATAGGCCCCCAAAACTTTAAATTGCTAGGAGGACTCTGTATGAGTTTCACTCGGCGCGCCTTCATTCAGCGCATGGCACAGATCGGCGGGTACTCGGCTGGGTTTTCCACGATGCGGGCGCTGGGACTGATGGCCGCTCCCGGTATCTCTACGCTGCCGCAGCTTACGGCTGATTTCGGTAAGGGAAAGAAGGTTGTCATTCTCGGTGCAGGTATCGCCGGCCTTGTGGCTGCTTATGAGCTCCGAAGAGCGGGGTTCGACTGCACGATACTCGAAGCTCGCAGTCGCCCTGGCGGCCGTAACTGGACGGTTCGTGACGGCACAAAGGTTGAGTTTACCGATGGCACGGTGCAGCACTGCGACTGGAAGAACGGCGGCTATTTCAACGCCGGGCCGGCGCGAATTCCATCGATCCATACTCATATGCTTGGGTATTGCCAGGAGCTGGGCGTTCCTCTCGAAGTCGAGGTCAACACGTCACGCTCTGCTTTGATGCAGGCCGACGTTCTTAACGGAGGCAAGGCTGTTGAGCAGCGCCAGGTGGTCCATGACACACGAGGGTATCTTGCAGAACTACTGACCAAGGCGATCAACAAACACTTGCTTGACGAGGAGCTGTCGAAGGAGGACTGTGCTCGTCTTGCTGATTTCCTTCACGGCTTCGGGGACCTGAATGCGAGCGGCAACTACGTTGGCACGACGCGTGCGGGCTTCACTACGCAACGGGACGCGGGCCTTACTCAGGCGGCGCTGCACAAACCTCTTAAGCTGACTGAACTTCTGGCGGCTGACTTTTCCAAGGGAGAGTTTTACGAGGAACAGATTGACTGGCAGGCTACGATGTTCCAGCCGATCGGTGGCATGGACCGCATTGCTTATGGATTCGCGAAGTCGCTCGGGGACGTTATTCAATATGACTGTCGCGTCACCGAGATTGCGACGGGCGACAGCATTGTTACTGTTGCTTACTCGAAGTCCGGGACACCCCAGACGCTCATCGCTGATTTCTGTATCTGCACGATGCCTATCGCTGTCCTTGCCCAGACGAAGAACAACTTCTCCGCGGAGACCAAGAAGGCCTTCACGGGTATGCCTATGACTGCGCAGTTCAAGATTGCGTGGGAGTCGCCTCGCTTCTGGGAGAAGGAGAAGAATATCTACGGTGGCATCTCGTTCCTCAATGACACTGTTGATCTCGTCTGGTATCCCACGGATAGGATGTTTTCGCCTACCGGGGTTGTCATCGCGGGCTTTAATCTGGAGCGCGAAGATCTGACGGACAAGCTGACACCCTTCGGCGCGCTGCCATCAACTCAGGCGAAACTCGATGCGTCGCGTGCTGCCGTGGAGAAGCTGCATCCGGGCTGTTCTCATTTACTCAGCAAGCCCGTCTACGTCAGTTGGGCCAAGATTCCCTACTCGCTCGGCGCGTATGCGAACAACCGGCATGTCGAGTGCGATGTCGCCTACGCGCAGCTCGACAAGCCGCAGGGCCGCACTTACTTTGCTGGAGACTACCTGTCGCATCTCGTAGGGTGGCAGGAAGGCGCGGTGCTTTCTTCGCACCACGCCATCGAACGCATCGCGAGGCAAGTTCGCGGTTAGGTTGTTGTGGATTACTTGATGCCGATGACCATGGAGTCGGGGCCGACGAGATGTTCGACGCGAGTTGAATGGAATCCGGCTTCCTTCATCCAGCCGATGCAGTCGGCGCCGGTGTAGTCGAAGCCGCCGGGGGTTTCGATGAGCATGTTGAGGCTCATGAGGAGGCCAAAGGAGTTTTTGGAGCGGTCGTCGTCGATGATGCCTTCGTAGACGACGAAGGCGCCTCCGGAGGGCAACGCTTCAAAGGCTTTGCGGATGAGCATCTTCTTTTCTTCGAGGTTCCAGTCGTGGAGGATGTGGCCCATCATGATGACGTCGGCCTGAGGGATGGGTGAGTCGAAGAAGCTGCCGGGGTGGAAGTGGACACGACCTGAGAGACCATTCTCGGTGATGTAGTCCTCGAAGATGGGACCGACCTCGGGGAGGTCGAAGCCGATACCGGCGATGTGTGGATTGGCGAGAGCGACCTGAGTGATGAGATCGCCTTGTGCGGTTCCGACATCGACCGCGGATTTGTAGTCGGCCCAGGGGAATCTTTTGGCGATGGCCATGTTTGCACCGTGGCTGATGCCGGTCATGGCTTTGAGGAAGCCGCGGAGCCCTTCGGGATCGGCGTAGAGGGCGTCGAAGAGGCCGACGCCCCCCTGGCTGCCTTCGTTCTGCGGTTCACCGGTGCGGAGAGCTACGGTGAGGTTGCCCCAGAAGGGATAGAGGCGGTTGTTGGCCATCTCGAGCATGCCGCCGATGTAGGAGGGCTTGCGCTTGTCGAGGAAGAGATCGGTCGAGGGCGTGTTGTAGTAGGTGCCGTCGCGGCGCTCGAGGAAGTTGAGGGAGACGAGAGCGTCGAGGAAGTCATGCGCGGAGCGGGGGTGTAGGCGGAGCCGAGCGCTCAGTTCGGGCAATGTTTCGGGGTGTTTGGCGAGCTCGGTGAAGAGCTCCATTTCAACTGCGCTCAGCAGGACTTTAGAGGACCAGAAGCCGAGTCCTACCTGCATGATGTGGTCCATCCGTGGTTCGCTCATTATTGGGCGATTCTCCCTTTTCTTAACTCGTTCTAGTTCGCTTAAGAGACACGCGCGAGAGAGATTTATTCCCGGGGCGCTTGCACGGCTCTATGCGACGGCTTCGGCGGCTCGCTTGAGGAGGTCGAAGGCTTGCGTGGCTTTGCTGGTGACGGAGTCGGGGGTTTCTTCGAGGTCGTGGGCGATTTCTAGGAGGCCTGTGGTGTCCGCGGGAAGCGTGGAGGCTTGTCTGGCGATGTTGTTCCAGTCGATGGTGCCGCTGCCCGGCCAGAGGTGATTGTCGTGCTGAGCGTGGTTGTCGTGGAGGTGCAGTTGAGCGATGCGGGGCCGGAGAAGTGCGATGGCTTCGTCGATGCCAAGGTTGTTTTCTGAATGCGAGAGGTGGGCGTGGCCTATGTCGAGGGAGACACCGACGCGGTCGAAGTGGCCGACGCGCAGGATTTCGAGGATGTGTTCAGGGGTGGTGATGTCGTTTTGCAGGTTTTCGATGAGGATGCGGACGCCGAGGGGATGGGCGAAGGCTTTGAGGTGCTCGATAGCGGTGAGGGAGTTCTCGAGTGCGCGGGTGTTCCAAGAGTCGTCCTTTTGGCCGAGGTGGAGGACACAGGCTGTGAAGGGGACCTGCTCGGCTGATTCGAGGGCACGCTTGACCTCGTCCATTGCGGTGATGCGGTGGGATTTTTCGGGATCGATGAGATTGATGTTCGGGGCGACGTGGCGGGACCATTGCCCGCTTCCCCGATCGCTGAAATAGAGTGGCTGGTGGAGCGTGGCGGTAACGCCCGTGTTGCGGAACCATGTGGCGACGTCGCGGACGGCGGCGCGGTCGCTGTAGTCGAAGTGGTGGCGGGCGGCGACGACTTCGATGGTCTGGGCTCCGCCCCTGTGCAGGGCATCGAGCAGGCCGGGGTGGAGGCGCTGCTGGAGGAAGACGTGGGTGGAGATGGCGGGCTGCATCACCTATAAGGTACAGCAGAGGACGGTTTAGGGTGCGGGTCGGCTAGAATCGGAACCGCTATAGGAGAGGGCAAGAATGAAGAATCTGGTGAGAGTGGGTCTGTTGGGTGGGGTCGCGTTGATGAGCGGGTTGGGGTATTCGCAGACAGCACCAGCTGCCGGCGGTCCTGGAAGTCCTGCCGCCGTAACTGCACCTGCTGCGGTGGATACGGCTAAGCAGATTGCGACGATGGAGGCGAAGCTGGCGGACTGGCCGCAGCTGGGAAGGTACAAGGCCGCGAATGCGGAGATGGGACCGGTGGGTCAGGGGGAACAGAGGGTGGTGTTTTATGGGGACTCGATTACGGACGGGTGGGGACGGCGTCCGGATACGGGCGAGTTCTTTCCGGGGAAGCCGTATGTGAATCGCGGGATCAGCGGACAGACGACTCCGCAGATGGTGGTGCGGTTTCGGCAGGACGTGATCAATCTGCATCCGGCTGCGGTAGTGATTCTTGCGGGCACGAATGACGTTGCGGGAAATACAGGGCCGATGACACCGGAGATGACGGAGGATAATTTTCGGTCGATGATCGATCTGGCGAAGGCGAATGGGATTCGGGTAATTGTGGCGTCGATTACACCGGCGGCGGATTATCCGTGGCGAAAGGGGTTGGCGCCGGCGCCAAAGATACGGGCGCTGAATGACTGGCTGCGAGGATATTGTGTGACTCATTCGGTTACTTATCTGGATTACTACTCTGCGATGGCGGGAGAGAATGGCGGGATGAAGGAAGGCATCAGCTTCGATGGGGTGCATCCGAATGCGAAGGGGTATGCGATTATGGGGCCGCTGGCGCAGGCGGCGATCGATAAGACGCTGGGTGGGAAGTAGCGAACCGCTACCAGTGAACGGATGGAGTGAAGATGTAGTGGGTTTCGAGGAACCAGGCAAGGAAGAACATAACGACCATGGTGCCGGTTGTCCAGTAGAAGATCCGCAGAGGAAGGGTGGTGGCCAGGGACGGGTGGGGCTCTGGCTCTGCCTCGCGAAAGATGAGGCCGCCTAGAAGGCAGATGCCTGCTGAGAGCACGAAGAGGAAGAGTGAGTGGATTATGCGGTCGCGGAAGGCCTGGTGGGGCTGGAGGATGAGATGCGGGTCTTCGATGGTGAAGAAGAGGGTGTGGAAGACGGCGTAGAGGGAGAGCAGGCAGAGGAGTAAGGCGACGGGTTTGGCGAGTTCGAGCAACATGCTTCGGCCTCGGGCTATGGCGGTAGTTTACCGCGTTCAGCCAGTGGCGGGCAGTGATGGTCTGCAGGGTTAGGATCAGGGCTTCGGCGCGGCGCTTTGCGCAATTTCGGAGCGCTTGCGCGGGCCCGACTATTGCTTGACCACCAGGGGTGGGCCGCTGGTGCGCTTCCCGACGAGGTTGATATCCACCTCAACGCGGTCGGCGATCTTGATGAAGGGAATGCCGCTGTTCATTCCGAACTCTTTGCGGTCGAAGGCCATGGTTCCCTTGATCGCGCCGGAGCCTGTTCCCACGCCGGAGACCGTAAGTGTCAGGGTCTCGGGTTTCGAGACGCCGCGTATTGTAAAAGTGCCCGGCATGTCAAAGGTGTTTGGACCGGTCTGTACGACCTTCGTTGACTTGAAGGTGATCAGCGGGTCGTGTTCGGCGTCGAAGAAGTCCTTGCCCTTCAGTTTGTCGTTCTTCATTCCGCTGCCGGTATTTACCGAGGCCGCCTGGATCTTGATGTCCAAGACGCCGGTGGTGACATCAGGGGAGGTAAAGGTCAGGGTGGAGTCCCATTTATCGAAGGTACCTTCTATTGCGACCGAGGCCTTCACGCTGAATTTAACCGTGCTTTGAGGCGGCTGTGAAATTACGAAGACGGGGGGGGCTTGCGCCTGAGCGAGCGGCGACAGCAGGGCAGAGGCTGCAAGCAAAGGCAGGAGTGCCAGATCTCTCATCTTCATAGGTTTTGCCTTTCCTGGCGCGAAGTCTTTGGGGAGGGCCGCTTGATTGCGACAGGGAGGCTGCGATTCCAACTTCCCAGCGTTTAGGAAAATGCTAGGCGCGCGCAACTAGAAAAGACACTAGCAAAAATGCCTGTTGGAGGAGCAAATTATCGCCGGGCTTTGGGTTGCGAGTAGATTGCGGTGGGGTTAGTAGCCGTCGGCTTTGCCATAGGCCCGGCGGTTGTCGTGGCCGCCGAGGAGTTCGTGGGTCTTGGGGTCGATGGCGATGAGTTCGCTGTCGCCCCAGACTCCGGGGTTGTGTTCGTCCGCTACTGCGAGACGGTTGATGGTGTAGCCCATGGCTTTGAGCTGGTCGGCTGGGTCTGCGGGGAATTTCTTTTCGAGGTCGATGCGGTCGGGCAGGTACTGGTGGTGGAAGCGCGGGGCGTCGGCGGCCTGCTGGATGTTGAGGCCGTTGTCGATGGTGCTGATGATGTCGTTGGCGACGGTGGTGATGATGGTCGAGCCGCCGGGAGTGCCCATGACGTAGGCGAGGTTGCCGTGTTTGTACCAGTGGCTGGGAGTGGTGAGGATGGTGGGGGTCATGGCGGAGAGCGGGCGCTTGCCGGGGGCGATGGAGTTGGCGGAGCTTTGGATGAGGCCGTAGACGTTGGGGACGCCGACCTTTGAAGTGAAGTCGTCCATCTCGTTGTTGAGGAGGAAGCCCAGGCCTTCGACGGTGACTCCGGAGCCGAAGCCTCCGTTGAGCGTGGTGGTGGTGGAGACGGCGGTGCCGTCGGCGTCGACGATGGAGTAGTGAGTGGTTTGCGTGGACTCTTTTACTGGTGTGGCCTGGGGCGGAGGCGGCATGAAGCCGGCGGGGCGGACGAGGTCTTTGCTGGGGGTGGGTTTGGTGGGGTCGATGGAGATGCGCCAGGCAGCCGCGTACTTCGGGTTGGCCATTTGCTTGAGGGGGAGGGTGTTGAAGTCGGGATCGCCGAGATAGTCGCCGCGATCCATGTAGGCGCGACGGAAGGCTTCGGTGATGATGTGGACCTGGGCGGCGCTGCGGTCGGGACCGATTTTGGGAAGGTTGTAGGTGGAGAGGATGTTGAGGATCTCGATGAGGACGATGCCGCCGGAGGACGGCGGAGGCGCGGTGACGATGTCGAAGCCGTGGTACTTGCCACGGAGGGGTTTGCGCTCTTTGACCTGGTAGGCGGCGAGGTCTTCGGCGGTGATGAGGCCTCCGCCGGCCTTTTCGAAGTCGGCGATCTGGTGGGCCATGGCGCCTTTGTAGAAGTCGTCAGGGTCTTTGGAGATGCGGGTGAGGGTTGCGGCTAGCTCGGGCTGCTTGAAGACGTCGCCTTCTTTATAGAAGTCGCCGTCGCGCTGGAAGATTTTCGCTGACACGGGGAAGCGGGTTAGGTTTTTGGATTGGAGGGCGCGGGCTTCGGCTTCAGAGAGGACGTAGCCTTCGGTGGCAAGTTTGATGGCCGGGGCCATGTCCTGGGCGAGCGTGAGTTTGCCGTAGTGTTTTTGCGCGCAGGTGAGGCCAGCGACGGAGCCGGGGACTCCGCTGGCTTTGTAGCCAACGAGGGACATGCCGGGGACGACGTTGCCCTGGGCGTCGAGGTACATGTCGCGCGTGGCGGCGGCGGGGGCTTTTTCGCGGTAGTCGAGGAAGTGAGTTTTGCCACTGTGGTCGCGGATGAGCATGAAGCCTCCGCCGCCGATGTTTCCGGCTGCCGGGTGCACGACGGCGAGGGCGAAGCCTACGGCTACGGCTGCATCGACGGCGTTGCCGCCTTGCTTGAGGATGGATACGCCGGCGTCGGTGGCGTCGTGCTGGATGGTGACGACCATGGCGTGTTGGGTGCGGACGGGGGTTTCGGGCGGCGGCGTGGGGGTTTGGGCTGTAAGCCCTGTGGAGAGAACGGCGATTTCGATGGTAGCTGCAGTGAGACGGGTTCCAAGACGCATTCAGCGGGTCCCAAGGAGTGGATGAAGAACTAAGAACAGGATAGCTGGCGGAAGAGGAATAGCCGCGGATAAATGTGAACCGTTTCCGGATTGGGGCGGTCTTATAGATACTGGAGTAGCACAACGAAATAATCAGGTAGTTCGGGAAGAGGCAAGATGGGTGTTCGGGTTGAGGCTTTGGCCGCATACGCGGTGGTCGAGGAACAACGATGCGGCGAGGTCGAGAGGCGGGTTGAGCGGTTCGAGGCGTTGGTGGGGCGGCAATCCAGGTTCATGTTCCAGGTCGCGTTTGGTCTGCTGCGGAACAGGCAGGACGCAGAGGATGCCGTGCAGGAGGCGTTTCTGAAGCTCTACCGTGGCGAGGCCTGGCTGCGGATGGACAATGAAAAAGGATTCCTGGCGCGGACGGTGTGGCGAGTAGCGCTGGATTATCTGCCGAGGGCGACGGAGCGGACGCTGGACGTGTCGGAGATGGAGTTAGCGGCCAGTGGCGGGGCTAGTGTCTCTCCAGAGCAGAGTGCGGTGGATAAGGATGAGCGGGCTGTGTTGCGGCGGCTGATTGATGGGCTGCCGGAGGAGTTGAGACAGCCGCTGGTGTTGTCGTCGGTGGAGGAGATGACATCGCGAGAGGTTGCGGAGGCGATGGGGATTCCCGAAGGCACAGTGCGGACGCGCGTGATGCGTGCGCGTGTGGAGTTGAAGCGAAGATTTGTGGCGATGAAAGTGGGCCAGCAATGAGGGATCAGGTGGAAGAGTTCGAGATGCTTTTGGATGATGTGTTGCGCGAGGTTGCGAATCCGGAGCCGGAAGAGGATTTGAAGCAGCGGGTGATGATGCAGATGGAGATGGCGGCTGCGCAGGATTCGGAGCTGCATGAGGCGGCGCAGAGCATGGCGGAGACCGCGTTGTTTATTGGTGGGCCGAAGCAGTTGGGCTTGTGCGGTTCGCTTTGGAGCAACTTGCTGGAGCTGGTGTGGCCGAGTAAGTTGCCGCCACTGGTGCTGGAGTCGCAGCCGGTTGCGTTGGTCGATCGGATGGCGGCTGGACGAAGCTATCGTTCTACGGCGTGGGCTTTGGCGGCGCATGCTGCTGCGATTTTGCTGATTCTTTATTTGGTGAAATCGCATGTACATTTTGCTGCGCCGGTGAAGCTCGCGCGGGTAGTGGAGTTGGCAGTGCCACCGAAGGCTCCGGTGAAGGTTAAAGTGATGGGAGGCGGTGGCGGACAGCGCGGGCCGACTCCGGTGACGAAGGGGACGCCGCCGAAGTTCGCGGAGACACAGATTGTGCCGCCGAAAGCTCCGCCGTTGATGGAGGCGAAGATTCATGTCGAGCCGACGATCGAGGTGCAGCAGGATGTGAAGATGGAGAGCAGCCTTCCGCAGATAGGTGTGGCGAGTTCGCCTCTGGTGGGAATGTCGATGGGGAACGGGTCGGGGTCGGGGCTGGGATCGGGCAAGGGCTCGGGGCTTGGGCCGGGTTCAGGCGGCAATACGGGTGGTGGGCCGAAGCGGATTGGCGGCGGCGTTTCTGCACCGGTGTTGATCTATTCGGTCAATCCGGAGTTTTCAGAGGAGGCGCGGAAGGCTAAGGCAGCCGGGCATGTGCTGGTGAATCTATGGGTGGACGAGAAGGGGATTCCTACGCATGTGCGTGTGCTTCGCGGATTTGGGATGGGGCTGGATGAAAAAGCGGTGGAGGCGGTGAAGCAGTACCGGTTCAGGCCGTCGATGGAGAACGGGAAGCCAGTGACGGTGGAGTTGAATGTGGACGTGACTTTTCATATCTTCTGATGGGCTAGGGACTGGATAAGTAGTCGGGGAGGTAAGACGAGGGAGATAAATGTAAGACGTATCGATCGCGCCGGTGTGGGTGCCGACTGAAGAAAGGGCTTTGATGGTTCAAGCCACTGATGGAAAAGGGGAACTGGCGATGGCGGAGATGGGGATCTCGAATGGGATTATCAGATCGGATACGTAAGGCACCTTTATCCATTTCTTACCTTTAGGTTGCCGTCTTACTTTGCGTACGATGTAGGACATGGAAGGCCTAATTGCAACAGTAAGTACCAAGGGACAGCTGGTCATTCCGGTGGAGATGCGCGAGACGCTTGGGATTGTGCCTGGGGGGCGGGTCGCGCTCACGTTGGCCGATGGGATGATTCTGCTGCGGCCTGTGTGTGACCGGCTTGTCGATGAGACCTGCGCGATGTTTGCGGGTTGGCCTTCGATGACGGACGACCTGCAGCAGGAGCGGCGGACAGAGAAGTGGTGATGTATGTCCTTGATGCGAGCGCACTCCTCCGATACCTGGATGGTGAGGCAGGGGCGGAGGTCGTGAGTTCGATCATCAAGGGGCATCTCGCAGGAACGCACAAAGTGGTTGTTTCGGCAATGCACTGGGGCGAGGTCGCCGGCATCGTTTGCAAACGCCATGGCAGGCCGGGGATGGGAGCGGCGCTATCGCGACTGTCTGCGTTCGGGTTCGAGATCGCGGCAGTTACCGGGGACCGAGCGGTCAACAGCGCTTTAATCAAGCTTGAGAGGCAAATTTCTTATGCTGATGCACTTAGCGTCAATCTTGCGGGTGACTCGGTGGAACATATTCTGGTGACGGCCAATCTTGATTTGAAGGCTGCGGAAGAGGATGTACGCATTGAATTCTTGCCGGCGAGGCCTGAGGTGTGAAGTCGCCGGTTTAGAATCAGGGCGATGGCTACGCGTGTTCGTTCGTATTCGAAGATCAATCTGGGGTTGGCGATTGGGCCCGTGCGGGCCGATGGGTTCCATGGGCTGACGACGTTGTATCAGACGTTGGATCTACATGATTTGGTTACGGTTACGGCGAAGCGGCTGGCTTCGGGTTCGGATATTCGGATTACGCTGACGACGAACCATCCGTTTGTGCCTCGGGATGCGCGGAATACGGCTTGGCGAATGGTGGAGAAGTGCCTGGCTCGTCTGGGTGTGGCCGCGGAGGTCGCGATCAATATAGAGAAGAGGCTGCCGGTGCAGGGGGGGATGGGGGCTGGATCGGCGAATGCGGCGGCGGCGTTACTGGGGTTGGAGCGGGAGTTGGGGGTGGCGCTGTCCGGAGTGGAGCGGTTGAAGCTGGCGGCTGAGGTTGGGTCGGATGTGCCTTTGTTTCTGCTGGGTGGGGCGGTTTTGGGGTTGGGGCGGGGGGAACAGGTGGTGCCGATGCCGGATTTCCCGAAGACCTGGTGTGTGGTTGCGGTGCCACAGGTGGGGGTTTCTACGCCCGCGGCTTTCAAGGCCTGGGATGCGCTGGGGGCCGGGGAGGGTGTTGAATCTATGGGCGATCCAGGGGGTACCTCAGGGGCTAAAGCCCCCATTCCTGAGGGGAGCGGCACGGCTGAAGCCGTGCCCTTAACAAAGCAAATACAGGCCAAGACAGATAGGGATGTGGGGATCGCTCCCTCGGCTGAGCTTGGCGACAGATTGACTTCCCTGCCCCAAGTTGATAAGCTACAAGAGTTGAGTCTTGCTTACTCATCCCTCTCTGCGAAGACGGGAGACTGTAAGCCCGGCACCTCCGGTATCGTTCGCGATCCTAATCCTGAGAAAAAACGGGATTTGCCTGATGAGAGTCAGGCTGACGCGATGAACGATCTGGCCGAGAATACCCTTCTCGCGCTTGTCCGCACCGGGATTGGAAACGACTTTGAAGAGGTCGTCTTTCCTCAGTATCCCTCCTTGCGAATAACCAAGCGTCAATTGATGGGTAGTGATTCGGATGGCTCCGACCTAAGTCGCCCTGCGATTTATGCGGCGCTCTCAGGTTCTGGCTCTGCACTGTTTGGACTTTATCGGTCTGAGGCAGATGCAAAGGCGGCACAACAGCGCGTCCAGTCCTCTGGCGTGCAGGCGCTCCTGACGGAGACCCTGCCGAGAGCCGAGTATTGGGAACGGATGTTCGCAGAGTGACCTCGCCGGTCCGATATAAGATCGAGTTGTAACCGGCGATTTACTGGGCGATCGACTAACGGTAGGTCAAGAGACTTTGAATCTCTTTGTCTAGGTTCGAATCCTAGTCGCCCAACCACTAAGTCGACCCCGGAAGCGGGCAGATAAATTTAGGGTTATTTCGTGGCAGCAAATTGCCGCAGAGGTATGACGTTTTGGACTCCGCGAGAGACAGGTGCGGAGGAAGAAGTGAGAAGTTTGAAAGACCGAAGTCTTTAGCTTTTGCAGGATTCGCAACAAAGGATTTGCAAGAAGTACGGTGCCGCAACAAGGCTCCGCAAGACAATGCAGCAGGAACATTCAAGGTCAACCAACCTGGAGGGTTTCACGTGAACAACAACGACACGACTGCGGTTCTTTCCCCTATTTCAGAGCAGGCTGAAGAGACAGAAACGAGCTCTCAGCCTGCGAACGCGCTCTCCGGAGACGGACGGCAGAAGGCAACAGATAAGGCAGCCCCGGAAAAAAAGCGCTCCGGCCGGCTGACGGAAAACAAGCGCATCAAGATTTTTTGCGGATCGTCCAACAGGCCTTTGTGTGAGGAGATCTGCAAGTTCGTCGGTGTGCCGCTGGGCGAGACCCGGTTGCAGAGATTCTCCGACGGCGAGGTTCAATTTCAGCTGCTCGAGAACGTTCGCGGTGCGGATGTTTTTCTCGTGCAGCCTACGTGTTTCCCGGTTGATCAGCATCTTGTCGAGTTGCTGATCATGATGGATGCGCTGAAGCGCGCCTCGGCCGGGCGAATCACGGTTGTGATTCCCTACTATGGCTATGCACGGCAGGATAGAAAAGACCGGCCGCGTGTCGCCATTACGTCGAAGCTGGTTGCCGATCTTCTGACCACTGCCGGTGCGAACCGTGCGCTGCTCGTCGATCTGCATGCAGCGCAGATTCAGGGGTTCTTCAATATTCCGGTGGATCATCTGTTTGCCAGCCCGGTGCTGGTGAGCTACTTCCGGGAGTTGAACCTGCCAAATCTGACGGTGGTATCGCCGGATGCAGGTGGCGTGGAACGTGCGCGTTTCTTCGCCAAGAAGCTTGAGGTACCGTTGGCCATCGTCGATAAGCGGCGAACCGACATTAATGTCACCGAGGTGATGAACGTGATCGGCGATGTACAGGGCCGCACGTGCCTGATCCTCGACGATATCATCGACACCGCCGGAACGCTGGTGAAGACGGTGGATGCGCTGCTGGCAGAGGGCGCGGAAAAAGTTTATGCGTGCGCGACGCATCCGGTGCTTTCGGGCCCTGCTGTCGAGCGTATTGCGAACTCACGGTTGGAACAGTTGATCGTGACGAATACGATCCCGCTGCGCGACGATGCGCTGCAGGTGGAAAAGATTAAGGTGCTTTCGATTGCAGGGCTGCTTGGCCGGGCCATCGAGAGTATTCATATGGAGACCAGCGTAAGTACGCTGTTCAACTGAAGCGATGGGCTGTGAGTCCTGAGCTTTGAGTAGTTCAAATTCAAGCGGTTTTTGCCGCAAAGGGAGCAGAGCTCAACTCTGTGCCCGAAAGGAAGATGGAAGTCATGGCAACAGCAAACACTGAAGCAGTCGTTGCAACACCACGCGAGGGCAAGTTCAACAAGAACGCCGCTCGCCGCGTTCGCGTCGCAGGTAAGATTCCCGCCGTGGTTTATGGTGCGGGCAAGGAAACGGTTGCGGTCGCGGTTGATCCGAAGGTCATTACAAGAATTTTGCACTCCGACTCCGGTCACAACACCATCTTCGACCTGAATGTTGAAGGTTCGGGCGCTGTGAAGGCCATGATTGTGGATTGGCAGCATGAGCCGATTAAGGGCAAGCTGCTGCATATTGATCTGAAGCGGATCGCGATGGACAAGGCGATGCGCGTGTCGGTGCCGATTCAGTTGGTTGGCATTCCGGTTGGCGTGAAGTCGCAGGGCGGCATTCTCGAGCATGTGATGCGCGAGGTTGAGATTGAGTGCTTGCCGGGTGATATTCCGAGCCACCTCGATGTCGATGTTACGAACCTTGAGCTGCATGGCCTGATTCACGTTTCAGACCTGCCGCACTCGGGAAGCATCAAGTTCCTCGGCGACGAGAATGGAACTGTGGCTCACGTGACGATCATCAAGGAAGAGGTCGTTGCTGTGGAAGAGACAGTTGCTGCGCCGACAGAGCCAGAGGTTGCCAAGAAGGGCAAGACGGACGCTGCTGTACCTGCCGCTGCTCCGGCTGCGGATGCGAAGGACGCGAAGAAGAAGTAGTTTTGCGCGGCCTGCTGGTCTTTCGAGATTTCGAGATCTGCAGGCCGCTTGAGTTTGGTTGGAGAGGGAACGCAGCGTGAGGTTGATTGTCGGTCTCGGCAACCCCGGTATCGAGTATCAGTTCACGCCGCATAACGCGGGCTTTTTAGCGGTTGATCGCATTGCAGAAGATTGCGGCGTGATGCTAACCAACCGGCGGGGCAGAGCGCTAACTGCCAGGGCAAAGCTTGCAGGGCAAGATGTACTGCTTGCAAAGCCTGAGACGTTCATGAATTTGAGCGGGCTTTCGGTTGCTGCTTTGATTCAGGAGTTCGAGATTTCGCCGGAGGAGATCATTGTCCTCTATGACGAGCTCGCACTTCCGCTGGGCACGATTCGGATTCGCGAACGTGGTTCGGCGAACGGGCACAACGGAGTGAAATCGATCTCCGGAGTGCTGGGTACGGAAGAATGGTTGAGGATCCGCATTGGCGTCGGGAAGCCAGCGCTGGCGGATGGAAGAGAGATCAAGGCGGGCGGCAAGGATTATTTGCTATCGCCGATGCGCAAGCAGGAGCTTGCGGTGCTGGATGAAGTGCTCGATCGTGCCAGAGGCGCCGTCGAGATGGTGTTGACCCAGGGGGTCAGCGCTGCGATGAATGAGTTCAACCGTCGGCCAGTCGATCCGGAAGATGGGACGGACGAGTCGAAGGGAAGTAAGAAGTAAGAGAAGAGAAGCAGCTAGATTAACGCAATTGATTTTCCAGACCGGATTGGCAGAACAGACGCCAGCACGGTGCGAAGCAGAACTTCGCAGAAAGAAGTAATCGAATGAATCGTACCTACGAAATCATGTTCATCGTCCGTCCGGACGTTGAAGAAGCCGACCTCGACAAGTTGATTGAAGGTTTCCAGAAGAACGTCACCGATGGTGGCGGCGAAGTGAAGAGCGTCGAGAAGATGGGCCGCCGCCGGCTCGCCTACACTGTGCGCAAGTTCAATGACGGTTTCTACGTTTTGTTGAACGTTGCCGCTGCCGGCTCGCTGATCACCGAGATCGAGCGCCGTCTGCGTGTTTCCGAACAGGTGATCAAGTTCATCACTGTGCGCATGGACGAAGAAGAGAAGCGTCTGGCGAAGGTCAAGGCGATCCGCGACACCAAGGTGAAGCGCAGTGCCCAGCCGATCGCACAGCCACCGCAGGCACCAGTTGCCGACGTAACGGCCGAAATTGAAGAAGAGAAGAAGCCCGCTGCTGCAGCTACAGCGGAGCATGTACCCACCGAGACTGTCGCCTCGGCGGTTTAGTCTTCGCGCTTCGGTCTAAAGAATTTGCGATGACAGCTACTACGGCATCGCACAACGTTTCACGATCGCTGACTTCCGCTTCCATTCGACGCTACTGGTTGAATGTTCAGAGGCTCCACTGAGGGTCTGGAGCGGAGGAAGGCACAACGTACCTGAGAGGGAAATATCATGGCTGACGAAACCAACAGCACGCAATCGACTGAGCAGCACGCACCCGCATCCCGCCCAAGTGGCGGCCATTCCGGTCACTCCGGCCCTGGGGCCGGTCCTCGCACCCCGCGTCCTGCCGGCGCTCCCGGCGGCGGTCCTGGTGGCCGCAAGTTCTTCCGGCGCAAGAAGGTCTGCAAGTTCTGCACGGAGAAGATCGACGCCATCTCCTACCGCGATGTTCGCCTGCTGCAGGGCTTTGTTGCCGAGCGTGGCAAGATCGTTCCGCGTCGCCTGACGGGCGTGTGCACGCGGCATCAGCGCCGCCTCAGCCTAGCCATCAAGCAGTCGCGCAATATCGCTCTGCTGGCCTTTGCTGCGCGCTTCTAATTTTTCTGCGCGCACTCGTGATTGCGCGCGGACTTACTGGATCAGAAGACTGGCTGAAGCGCTGGCCAGACAGGAAATCGGAGAAATGCAATGGAAGTCATTCTGAAGGAAGACGTAAATAAGCTCGGACACCGCGGCGATGTGGTGAAGGTCGCCGATGGCTACGGGCGCAACTATCTGCTCCCCGAAAAGCTGGCCATCGAGGCGAATACAGCGAACAAGGCAGTGATCGAACAGATGAAAGCTTCGGCTGTTCGCAAGTCGGTCAAGGAGAAGGCTGGCGCCGAGCAGTTGGCGACTCAGCTCTCTGAGGTTGAGCTTGTCTTCGAGCGCAAGGTTGGCGAGAACGAGCACCTCTTTGGCTCGGTCACCTCGGGCGATATCGCGCAGCAGCTTGAGGCGAAGGGCTTCACGATTGACCGTCGCAAGATCTCACTCGATGAGCCGTTGAAGTCGCTCGGTGAATACCACGTTCCCGTGAAGCTGCACCGCGAGGTCACCAGCCACGTGAAGGTGACGGTGAAGGGCGACCAGCCGGAGGCCGAAGTGGCAGCTGCTGCGACGACTACCGCTTAACGCATCGACATTTCAAGACGCAAAACGCATCTGCCTCGCGGATGCGTTTTGTTTTGCAAGTGTGGGAGGCGACGGGGTCGTCAGTTACTCGTACTTGAGCGTCTGTACCGGGTCCAGTCTCGCTGCACGATTTGCGGGAAGTGTTCCGAAGAGAACGCCGACCATGACTGACGTCGTCAAAGCGGCCACCGCGGACCATGGGCTGATTGGAATCTTGAATGGCGTTAACAGGCCCAACGTCAATGGAATGGCAAGACCAAGAAGCGTGCCGATGACTCCTCCGCTGAGCGAAAGGAAGACCGCCTCGGTGAGAAACTGCAGCCGAATCTCGCGGCTGGTCGCGCCCAGAGCCTTTCGGATGCCGATCTCCTTGATTCTCGACTGAACGTTCGCGAGCATACTGTTCATGATGCCAACGCCGCTGACGATCAGAGTGATGCCGGCCCCGAGCGTGAGCACAATCGTGAGCATGTCTGCGATCTTCGCTGCGTTGCTTAGAATCTCGGTGAGCAGCTGTGCGTTGTAAACCGAGCCGGCATAGTGGCGGGAGCGGATGATCTCGAGAATGCGATCCTTTGCCGGCACCACCATGGACGAGTCGCGCATGGTGAAGAAGATCTCCTTCAGGGTGTTGGTGCCCGTGAAGTAACGCAACACCGGATAGGGAACCAGCATGGTATGGTCGCTGATCTCCGACTGTCCGTAGGTATTGAAAGCCTCTTTGAAGACGCCGATGATGACGAACGGAATCCCTTTGACGCTGATGGTTCTGCCGACGGCCGCGTGTGAGCTACCGTAGAGCTCTTGCGCGAAGGGCTCGACGATCACGGCGACTTTCTCGTGCGCCGCGTCATCCTGGTCGTCGAAGAAACGGCCCGCCACCACCACCAGATTGCGTACGATTCGATACTGCGGGGAGATTCCGAGGAGCGTAGTTGCCTTGGTTACTCCGCCTCCTATGCTGACGTTGTCGTGAAATTCCAACATAGGAGACGAGGCGACGATGCCCGCAACCTGGTCTTTGACTGCGTTGAGATCGTCCAGCGTCATGTAATCGGGCGTGCTGGTATTGTCCGGACCGCTGACGGTACCGCCACCGTACTGCAATTCGATCTTGTTGGGACCCATGCTGTTGAGCTGGTCGAGCGCATACTGCTTTCCGGTGGATCCCAGTGTGGCGACGAGAATCACGGAGGCCGAGCCGATGACCATGCCCAGCATCGTCAGCATAAACCGCGTCTTGCTGGCACGGAAGCTGTCGACCGCAAGCCGGACCACCTCACTGAACATCATTGTGGAGCGCGCACTGGCTAGTGTGCGGTCGAAGGAGGTCGGCTTGGAAAGATTAGTGGTCGCCATTAGCTTGCTAACTTGCTAAATAGATTAGACTCCTTCCAGTATCGCAGCGGTGCACGGTTTCCCGTTAACCTTCTTTTACTCGCAAACCAATGAACAATAACGGTTTCCAAAGGAGAAGGTTAACTAATGGAAGTCATGAGAACGCAGTTCCAAGGCATTGTCCGAGAGAGCAAGGAGACGGGTGGCCTTTACATGGACCACCCCATCCTGATTTTGCAGTGGCCCTTCTACCAGGAGAAATTTACTTCGCGTGACCAAGCAGGCGCTCCCTTTCGTAGAGGTCTGGAGTAACAATGACGTTGGCGATGCCGGTTTCGTCCTCCATTGACATGAAGATGAACCCTTTTGCTGTGCCTGGACGTTGCCGGGCAATAATGCATCCTGCCGTTCGGACGAGCTCTCCATCTTTGCAAGTTCTTAGCTCTGCGGCGGAGAGTACTCCTCGCAGGCGCAGTTCAGGGCGGCGATAGTGCATGGGGTGTCTTCCAATGGTGAGGCCTGTACCCGAATAGTCCGCGACCAGCCTCTCTCCCGTATTCATCTGCTGAAGGGGAAGAGTTTCAGAGACATCGCGAAGCGACTCGCAACTTTGTCGAAGGAGAGGACCTTCCAATTTGCCAGCGCGTTCTACCTGCCAGAGCGCGTCGCGGCGATGTTCGATCCCGTCTAGTTGGTTCAGGGCGCCGATGCGGGCCAGGAGCGTCAATTCCTTTCGGTTGAGTGCTGGAACACGCAGAGTCAGATCCTCTGCTGAGAGAAATGGACCATCCTGAAATCGAGATGATGCCAGTGATTCGGCAGCTTGCCTCCGCAAACCTTTTGCATATCCCAATCCCATCCGTAGCGAGTGCGAGCCGTCAGGTTCATGTTCGACGGTGCATGCCCAATCCGATATCTGCACATCGATTGGTTTCACACGTAGGCCGTGGCGCTGAGCGTCCTTTACCAACACGGCGGGCATATAAAAGCCCATCGGCTGGTTGTTCAGGATGGCGCAAGTGAACGCAGCAAGATACTTCACTTTGAAATAAGCCGACGCATAGGCGATCAAGGCAAAGCTTGCAGCATGAGATTCAGGAAAGCCATACAGAGCAAAGGAGCTGATGTTTTCGATAATGGTCGCCTGGGTCTTTGCGTTGATCCCGTTGGCCGTCATGCCAGCGCGCAGTTTTCCTTCGAGGTTTTTCATCCGCTCCCAGGAGCGCCGCATTCCAACCGCACGACGCAGCTCTTCTGCCTCTGCACCAGAGAAATTCGCAACTGTCATGGCCATGCGAAGCAGTTGTTCCTGGAAGAGTGGAACACCTAATGTACGTTTCAACACAGGTTCGAGTGAGGGGTGTGGATACGTTATCTCTTCCCTTTTCTGACGCCGCCGCATGTAAGGATGCATCATCTTGCCAACGATGGGCCCAGGCCGAATAATTGCTACCTGCACAACGAGGTCATAAAACCTGATGGGATTGTTTCGAGGGAGGGAGGCCATTTGAGCGCGACTCTCCACTTGAAACATTCCTACGGTGTCCGCTTGCTGGAGCACCTTGTACACGTCCTCGTCTTCCGGAAGTTGAGCCAGGTCAACCTCGTCACCGTAGTGTTGAGGAATTAACTCCAGGCAGTCCTTCAAAACCGCCATCATGCCGAGGCCAAGGAGGTCTACCTTGATGATGTGCAAGTCGGCACAGTCTTCTTTGTCCCATTGAACAACTGTGCGACCCGGCATTGAAGCTCGCTCTAAAGGCACTACGCAATTCAATTGGCCCTGACAGATGACCATGCCTCCTGAGTGTTGCCCAAGATGGCGAGGCAGGTCCTGAATACGCATGGAAAGTTCGAGGTATTTGGCAATGCGCGGATGATGGAGGTCAAAGCCGGCATGATGGAACGAGTGCGCCATCGTATCGGTTTTGCCACGCCATTCCCATTGGCTGACAAGACTCGACAGCCGGCCCAAAGATTCCTGATCGAATCCGAGGGCCTTGCCTACTTCGCGAGCTGCGGACTTGCCTCGATAGGTGATGACGTTTGCCGTCATCGCCGCTCCCAGCTCTCCATACCGCTGATAAACGTATTGGATAGCTTGTTCGCGCTTCTCTTCAGAGGGTAGATCGAGGTCGATATCTGGCCATTCTCCTCTACTCTCGCTCAGGAAGCGTTCAAATAAGAGCTCCATGCCTACTGGGTCGATGGCGGTGATTTCAAGTGCATAACAGACGGCGGAGTTGGCGGCACTTCCACGACCCTGGATCAGGATGTCGTTGTGTTTGCAGAACTGCACTATGTCCCAAACGATGAGGAAGTATCCGGCGAAGCCCAGTCGCTCGATCAGAGCAAGTTCATGTTCGACCTGCTTCCTGGCTCGCTCCAGCAAGCCGTGGTCATTCTTTGGCCCATACCGTCGGGCAACTCCTTCTGTGGCGCGCTTCTTGAGAAAACTGTCCATCGTCTCACCGTCCGGCACGGGATAGCGAGGGAATTCATAACCGAGATCGTCCAACTCGAATTGCAGACGCCCGGAGAGCTCGACTGTATTTCCGACTGCACCTCGCACATCGCGAAAGAGTGTCGACATCTCATGTGGTGGGCGTACATGTCGCTGGCTGTTCAGAGAAAGTAACCGGCCGGCATGATCAAGGTCTATGTGGTGGCGTACGGCGGTGAAGAGATCCAGTACTTCGCGGTCATATGCTGTTCCGTATCGAACGCCGTTGGTTGCCAGGACGGGCAGGCCGAGAGAACGCGCAATACGAATTGCAGCCTGGTTGCGCCACTCTTCTTCACGCTCGTAGTGGCGTTGTACTTCGACATACACATTGCCTTTGCCGAAGATCCTGACAAGCTGCTCTACTCTTTCGCGGCCCGCTTCTTCACCACCGTTGACTAACGCTGCAGCCAATGGTCCTTCGTCTCCACCTGTCAGACAGATGAGGCCAGACGCATATTGTTGCAAGTCATCGGTCGTGGCTGCGCCTTCGCACTTGGTCTTCTCCCGCATCTTGAACTGTGTGATCAGTTGGCAGAGGTTCTGGTATCCGGCGCGTGATTCACAAAGCAGTGGCAGACGTACCGGCTCTGCAATGTGTTGGTGCGGAAGCCAGGCAGGGGGTGTTAGACGAGGGCCGAAACTTGAAACGGCAATCTCTGCTCCGACATGTGCTTGAACGCCGTTTTGCCTGGCGCTGGTATGGAAGCGAGAGGAGCCATAGACTCCGTTGCGGTCGAGAAGCGCCATAGCGGGCATTTCTAATTCGGCGGCGCGTTTGATGAGTTCTTCCGGCTGGGATGCGCCCTCGAGGAAGCTGAAGGCGCTTGCCGCGTGCAGTTCAATATAGCGGTCAGTCATAGAGCGCCGCCATCTGCCATGAGTTATGAGTCAAGTCACGCATGAGACAACAGCACAGCAACATTCCGTCCTGGGTGCGTGCGACCAGGTCCCACTGCTCAAGACTCCATAGGGTGGGGTTCCACCAGTCACCACCCGTCAGCCAAGGACCATAGGCGTGCTCGACTGTGTAGTGCCTGTCTCTGAAGAAGAATGTTTTGGGCTGGTTACGCTGAGTCGTAACCGCCATAAGCTCTGGCGGCCGAATCTGACGAATTGCAACACGCGGCGGTCTGGGAGCAATCTCTGAAGTTGATCCCGAGGAAACCGTAAAGGGCTCGATACGGAATCCATCTGGCTGATGGGTATCTTTGAGCACGGCACGGCCTGCGCAATCCTCGCCGACGATTGCCCGGATGCGCGCTAATGTCACATCGAGGCGGATAGGTTCGGGTAGTTGTGGTGAGAACAGGCCAAGCTGGACTTTGCTCGTACTGCCAGGTTCAGCCATAAGCGTCAACGCAAGGATCGCAGCCGGCGGTGGATGAGCTTCAAGGTCGAGGCGAAGCAGCTTAATCCAGAGGAGTCGCTCATTCGTAGGCAGTGCAGGTCTTACCGTGCGCGTATGGGATGTGTTGCCTTCCAGAGAGAGTGTGATGGTAACCGAGGCAAGAGCAAGGACGCGTGCTGTTGCCCGCGCGATCAACTGCTCCAGCAGTATGCCAATTACGAAGAGCAGAGAGTCAAGCAGCTCTATCGGTGTATCCAGTTCCATGCTCACTTCGAGGGTGAAGCCAGGCTCCGTTGGCTGGAACAAATGTGGAAGATCACCGCTTGCTAATTGGCGAAGCCGCTTGCCCTCCTGTCCCATTCGCGCGATTAATGCCTTCTCCGGCAAGGCGGCCAACATTCCGAGCGTGCGGATACCCCAGAGAGAAAATGTCTCAGCGTGTTCTTCAGAAAGATCGAGAACTTCGAGTGGCAGAGAGGCCAAGGCTAAACTCTCTTCTGCGATTGGAATTACGGCCACTTGATTTCCGTGCGACATACCTCTCGCAAGGCAGATAGCGGCATGGAAGTTATTGGCTACGGCTATGCAGGCCACAATCCCTAGCGCTCGAACTTTTTCCAGCAAGGTCTTACCCAAAATAGCGGGAGACCCGAGCAGTTTTTCCGTTCCTGCAATGTCGATAACACAGAGGAAAGCATTGTCATTGCTTCTATCTTCCACACGCGGAGAGAATGAGCCGGCACATTCGAGCATCGCTGTCATTGCTGCACGCTCTTCTGTCTGTGAGCGTTGAAGCACCGCGAGCGACGCAAATGTATCTATCTCAACTTTCGTCATACAGCGAGCGACACCCATCGTGTGGGCCTTTGCGTTGAGGGAGCACACTTTTTGGAGCGGCGGAACGCCTTCCATCACGACACATGGTTTTTCGCGCAGCGCCGGCCGTAGACGCAGCATTGCCTGCGCGGGAAACTCCTTCGCATACAGGCAGGCATACAGCCCCGCGGGACTCGTCATCGCATACCTGCCCATGTTGCTCGACTACGCCAATTGGCGCTTCTCTCACTTTGCGGCGGCTTACGCAATGGAATGACATTGGTGGGGGCCTGGGTGAAGCGTTCTCTTATTACTTCGACGCGATACTCGAAGCCGGTAAATACGGTCGATTCGTTCTGCAAAGCATGATCAGGCTGTAATTGAAGGACGAGTCCCGCGCTGCTCTTCGAGCAGGCTTGCTGCGTCAGCAGGAGGAGGCTCGCCTGGCTTCGCTCTGCGACGGCCTGGTAGCGAAACCACGTTGCCAATGGGACACGCGAGGCAAATTCCGGTGCAATATTTCCCATGTCCACGACGATCGAACTGAAGCCGCCAGCCTGCAACAGCAGGTCAGTTACCCGCAATGCCTGGTCAAGCCTTGACCACGGTTTGCCGGAGGGGACAGGTCTTCTGGTGTTCTTTACGGGCTGTAGTGGGCTGGGTACAAATGCGTCTCTTTCAACTTTCAGTTTGCGTTGAGGTTCTGCGCATCGTGGTGCAATCGCCTCCGGTCGGAACAAAATACTGACAGCATTTGGTAGCCCCTTCACTTCTCCCCGTGGATGTGGGCCGAATCCACCACCATACAGGCCTTTCTTTACCGGGGGAGGAACAAGGTATTTGTCAGGAAGAGCAAAATTGCTTTGCGAGGACGGTTGCACGGAAGCGGGATTTGAAACACCACATCGCACCCATAGCAGACGGTCGAGGTCCACACCTAACGCCGCTGCCGATTCGGGATGCAATGCATTCGAGACATCGATCCATGCGCACACCTTGCCTGCCTGTGTCATGCGGGCGACGAAGGAAAGTGCAAGAGAGGTGCGCCCAGAACACTCTGGACCAACGATCTCGGTGATGGCGCCTAGAGGTAGGCCTCCATCTAACAGCTCATCGACATTGCGAATACCGGTAGCTGCAATTGGCCGGATGGTGCGAGCGATCGGGGTAAGAGCGGAGGGGATTCGATGGGCAAGAGCAGCTTCGATCTGGTGTCGAATAATGGCGGCAGAAGGCATAGTGTTATTTCGCCTTATGTTCGCCTACCTGCTGAAGGTGCGTCAAATCCAAATGCCTCAAGAATGGGGCTTGTTTTTTTGCAAGTAGTTGCAGGTAAATGCGTTTTTTAAAAAAGATTAATCTTCCTTTGGTGCGTCAACGTCGTTTCAGGGCTTCCAGTTCATCTAGAGTTCGCGGCCAATCCGATCCAAGAAGCCGGGACAAACTGCGGTCCGCAAGAACTTTCCCCCCGGTCTGACAGCGGGCGCAGTAGTTCGTTTCGTTGTCCGCATAACGAATTCGCAGGATCTTGTCGCCGCACCTTGGACAGGGTTGTTCATAGCGTCCGTGGACCGCCATATCTTTTCGGAACGCGGTCACCTTTTCGGGAAAGCCTGTCTGGGCTTCGGCGCGTAGTCGGCTTATCCAGAGATCAAGTGTGTTGAGCGTCGCAGCGTAGAGCGTTTCCCATTCGTGAGGCTCTAATTTGTGCGTCAGTGTGATCGGAGACAGTTGCGCCGCGTGCAGGATCTCATCGGAATACGCGTTACCGATGCCACTGAGCAGGCGCGGGTCAGTTAGAGCTCTTTTGAGAGTGCGATTCTCCGCTGTAAGAGCAGCGCGAAACGAGTTGAGGTCGCTGGAGAAGATGTCGATGCCGCCGGGATCGACTGACTTCAGACCCTCCTCTCCACTTAGGATGTGCAACGAAGCGCGACGCTTCGTGCCGGCTTCGGTGAGGACGAGAGAACCATTGGGAAAGTCGAAGGCTGCCAGATTGTTGCGGCCACTCAGCTTCGCCCCTTGTGGTCGCCAGTGGAGTCGGCCGGCAATCATAAGATGAAGCACCAGCCAGAGATCGCCTTCTACGCTAATGGCTACGCGTTTGCCGATGCGCCGCAGTTCGCGCACGACACGACCCTCCACGCTCACAAGCGGCGGTTGTACCGTTCGAAGGAGAAATGCGCTTGCCACTCTCACTCCCAGCAGCGGCTGGCCAACAATGAGAGGTTCGAGTGCGCTGATATAAGCGGCGATGTCCGGCAGCTCAGGCATGAGTACAGCTTGCATGGGCAACCACGACTTTGCAACCTAACCCTTGAACAGTCACTAAGGCACAAGCATGATTGGAGCTTGCCAGAATGTCGCTTTCGCCCCTGTTGGGTCGAGCACGGTCACCTGGCAGTCGTACTTACCGGCTGGAAGTTGATTGAGACCAATGCTGAAACTGAGTGGCACAGTTCCCAAACGGTTCGTCGATGCGGGCGTTACCGCCATAGGTTGTGTTTCGAACACCTTCGTTTGGCCCTGGTAGAAGCTGACGAAGGCGACAAGGGGTTTGGCGGTAGCTGTACTTGGTTGGTAGGCCTGAAGGTAGACATAAAGATCACGACCTTTGTTGAAGACCCTAGTAACACTGGGAATCAGTTTTTTACCATCCTGAACCAACGGGTTGACCAACGCTTCCTTTTCCTGGTCCTTGGCTTTTGCGGCGTTATAGATCGCGTTCTTGAGATCGACGCGCTGGCCACTCAATACGACCGAGCTGATGGGAACTCGCTTCTCCTCCTTGTTCAGGTTGGGGATTATAAAGGTGGTTTGATAGGTTCCGATTCTCCCTGTTTCATCGTCCCGCGCCAGGAACTTGATCATGTATTTTCCGGGAAGAAGCGTAAAGCCGGCCTCGTACTCGATCGGTTGTTTCGCCAACTCGCTCGCGGTCGCATCACTCAACTTGATATTGACGTTGTCACGAACGTTGGTGACCGTGGTACCGCCATATATGTCCTTGACCTCACCGACGAAGTCGATCAGGGTGTGTTCGGCGCCGCCTCGCTTGGCAAGCGCAAGCTCTCGTCCTGGAATTTTCACCACGATGGGAACAAAGTATTCTGCCCGATTTAATTGAAAATAATTTATCTCGATGGCAATGGTCAGATCAGTGATGGGATCACCTAACATCAAGGCGTCTTCAAGCTGGCGCTCTTTGTCGACAGTAGTAAATTTGCTGAACTCTTTACCGGCGTAGTAGCCCTGCCGGAATTCCAGTTTCGCGGCAAGCTCGGGATTGACCGAGATCTTGACTCGCCGGAACTTGCCGTCCAGAGCAGTGTTGGTTGGGTAGTACTCCAGGATGTAGTAGTTGGTAATCGACTGTTGTGCCTGGACGATCCCCCTTGTTAGGTCGTTGTAGTCGAGAAGGGCTTTACCGCCGGTGTCTCCCGCGAGAGAAAACAGGGTGTCTTGCGACTGCTGAAGGTTGGTTGTTGTCGCTAGTGCGGCGGCACCGGAGTACATGCCGACGTTACCAGGCGATCCTTGTGTGGCATCGCCCAGCGGCGCCTGCGCTACGAGACCACGGGCGTCGATCGGCCAGAACGAAACGCCTGCACGAATGGCTGCGTCGACGGTGGCATGAAGCTGCGCCTCGTTGTCTACGCCATTTAGTCTCAGGCCGCTGGCAAAGTAGATGAGCGATTTTTTTTCGTTCAACTGGCCGAGCATCCTTGCGGCCGTTTGCAGCGCGGAGAGCTGGCGGTCGGTATTGAAGATGTTGAATTGGCTGTCATCCTGGCCGAAGGCAGCTCCGGTGTCGGCGCTGCTGGCGTCGTCGATGGATTCGGCGGAACCCTGGCCCTCTCCCACGACTAAAGTCTCAAGGATGCTCAGCAGGCGGTTACGATCGGCAGTGAAGTCCTGCAGTACATCGACGGATCCGCCGGAATATCTCATGATCGAAACGAAATCTGCGGTCGTCATCTGCGTCCGGATGAACTTTTCGGCAGCAGCAAGAGCACGCAATTGGTCGGCAGGCCGCATCGCCGTCATGTCGAAGTACAGGGCGAGAAGACGGTGATCTTTATATCGAACATCTCCAGGTGCCTCGGGTGTGATCTGCGTTCGGGCAAGCCGATTGTAGATCTTGATGTCCTCCGGCCCCGACGGCGTGAGGGGAACATCACTGTGAGCGGATGGCATGGACTGCTGTTCACAGAAGCGAACCTTTTGTGCCACGCCGTCTTCAGTGACGATGAAGTCTTTTGCGGTAAGGCCATCGATCGGATTTCCGTTCTTATCTTTGACGACTACTGTCTCGATAACAATTTGCGATCGGACCGATAGCGTGACGGTATCGCTGCTGCCTGCGGGCGTATTCTGCCCAATCTGCTGGGCTCCGGCGCTGAGTGTCGCAAATAGAAAGGCTGTAATCAGCGATCGCATACTTCAAAACCTCAGGCGCAGCGTGGTTTGCAGGCTGCGCATTGCGTTGGCGGACGTTGGCAGTCCGAAGAGGGGACTGTTCAAGGCCGGATTTACGGCAGGGTTCGTGGCCGGATTCAACGTTGTGTTCCAAGCGGTGAAGACGACATGGTTGAGCAGGTTCGTCGAGTCCACCCGCAGGTCGAGGTTGTAACGGTCTTTCAGGCGAAACGTCCGCGCCAGCGAAGCATTGAAGGTGAACGTGCTGGGACCGGTGATCGAATTTTTTCTGGCATCTCCCCACTGGCCTGTAGTGGGTGCCGCGTATGCTGCTGCATTCAGATGAAAACCGGAGGGCGCGTCATAGACGGATGCTCCTGTGACCTTAGGCCGTATGCTGCCTGTTACGCCAGTGCCGGGTACCGCCGCCAGATAGATGGGTGTCTGCGGCAGGCCACTACCTGCGGCAAATTGACCAAGCATGGTCCACCGCTTCAGCAATTTTCCGCGCCAGCCTCCCAGGAGGCTTCCGCCACCGAGGCCGACTCCTGTCGTGTACTGAACCTGTGCGTTCACCAGATTGCGTTGATCGAAGGTCGAGAGGCCGCGCTCGGCGGTCAGGGCCAGCCAATTCTGCGCGACGACGGAGTTCTGCGGGGTCGAGGTTGCTGCTGTGGTTGTGGCTCCCATTCCCGTTGTCGTTGTGGGCGCGACAGGCCCCTGGCCTCCGAGTATGGAATCATCGTCGATTGACTTTGAGTACGTGTACAGCAAGGAAGCGGTGAAGCCACTGCGCAGCCTTCGGCGCAGTTGAATGCTCCCGGCCTCACGCGTGGAGTTTCCGTTGGAGGCGCGGTAGACAAATCCTGCAGGACACGACGGGCAAGGATTGACGGCACCGATTGGATAGGTATTCGGCAAATACTCCTGCACTCCCCGTGTTCCCTTGATCCCAAGATAGGTTGCGGTCATCTGCAGCGCGCCGGGCAGGTCGCTCTGCACGGCTACCTGCCATGTTTGTGCGTATCCGACGCGAAAGTTGGGATCAATTGCAAATGTATTGGCAGTAATTGAGGAGCAGGGGTTGAACCCGCTCGCCAGTGTTTGCGGACATGCAGGGCTGTTTTGGACACTCAAACTTGTCGAAAGCGGCGACTGCTGTGCCATCTCCAGGGCGGTCGCCTGATAGACCGATGTGTCTTCGTAGATTCCGTATCCAGCGCGAACGACCACGGACGACCCAGGCATCGGTCGCCATGAGATTCCGATTCGAGGGTCAATTCCGAGCCTGTCGGGAAATATGAGCGAACTTGGATATGTCTGGCCTGTCTTAGGGCCGACCGGATCGCTCCCCAGTACCGGCGCTACCGCAGAAAAGCCCGGAACGACGTCGAGGTTAACGAGCCGTCCATAGAGTTCAGTGATGGGGGAGCCATATTCCCAGCGTATTCCTACGTTGATGGTGAGATCCGGCCTGAATCGCCAGTCATCCGTAAGGTAAGCGTCATAGACAGATTGGCGGAGATACTTGTCTGCGTTGCCATAGGCGATGGCGCTGGTGTCGGGTATGCCTTCAAGAAAATCTGCGAAATCGGAATGGCCGGTTGCGACGCCGGTGAACGTGAAGGTGCCTCGCGGGTTCTGTTGAGAGAAGTAGTTGAACTCCTGCCTGCGAAAATCTCCGCCCAGCGTTACGTTGTGGTGGCCATGGTTCCAAATGAGGGAGGAGGACACGGCATTTGTTTCATTGCGGTCAAAGGCGCTTTGACCATCGGTGAGACTAGCGATTCCACTCGCGAAGATAAGTGTTGGCGGCCCCCAGTTGGCTGGATCCTGGTTGTTACCGGTGATTCCTGCTTCGCCTGACACGTTGATGCGATTTTCGAAGAAGGCGTTGACCTGTGTTCTCAACCTGCTGAACTTATACCCCGTGGTGAGAAAGAATCCATGGCTGAAGCGGTGAGACCAGTTAATGTTTGCGTTGATGCCTAATGTGTCCGTTGTATCCACAAAACCGAAGAGATTGGCTCCGTCGACACGGCTACTTTGATAGGCAAATCCACCGTAGAGTTGATTCTTGTTGCCCAGCGTCTTATCCATGCGCAATTGCAGCGCGTCCAGATGGGTGTTGGTGATTACCGGGACCTGATAGTTGTACAACGAATTGCCGGTGACGTTGGGTAGTGGGTACAACTTCAATAAGGATTGCGCTTGCGCTACTGGAGTCACGCTTCCGTTCGGCAGATCTCCACTTCGTTGCGCTGCGGTTGGCACCAGTCCCGACAGAGTTGTCGCGGCGCCGTTCTGAGTGCGTTGATAGGCGACGAAAAAATTCGGCCCATGGGGAAGGAAGTGGGGAATATTCAGTGGGCCTCCGA
>CAVRHK010000020.1:0-45284 GCA_963720955.1 uncultured Acidobacteriaceae bacterium
TTGAGATACTCATTGGCGCGTCGCGTGTGTTCCTGGGGCGAGATGACGGTCTGTGCGAGGCTGCCTACCTGTGCCGTGATCAACAGCGCGAAGGCAACTCCTAAAGGCACTCGTCGTGGGACTGTATACATGAGACCGCGGTAAACCTGCAAGAATGCGATGAAGCTCAGGGAGCGGATGGCGGCAATAAGCCGTCATCCACTCCCCGAGAGTATCAGAACGAGAAGCGTCCGCCGAGTTGCAGCTGTCTTCCGTTGTTGGTTGTGCCGGTGATCACGCCCGCCGAACCCGTCGAGAGCGATATGCCAGGATTGGCGAAATTGGCATGATTCAACGCATTGAAGGCATCCATTCGAATCTGGAACTTGTAGCGTTCAGCCCACAGATCGAACGTCTTACCGATGGAAAGATCGAACAGAATCTGACCGGGCCCGACGACACTGTTTCTCTGCATGTTGCCGAACGTTCCGTTTGCTGGAATAGCGAAGCCAGCTCCCGGCACAGGGGCCGTCGCCGTGCTATACGCCGGATTGAACCACTGCTGGAGGGTATGTGGCGTACGGATTGGGATGCCAGTTGAATTCGCGTAGAGGTTACCGGACGTGTAGGACTGGGCAAGAGTGCTTGGGACCGTGATCGTGATTGGGTTGCCGCTCTGCAGCACGTAGGTTGAAGAGAGACGCCAGCCGCCAATTGCCAAGTCAGCGAATCTGTTCTGGTTCAGGAACCGCTGGCCATGGCCAAACGGCAGGAGGTAAATAGCGCTTCCTTTGAACGCGTTTCGGGTATCAAAGTTTGACGGCCCGTAGTTCGCATGTGGGTCGTAGGCATTCTGGTAGGTCTGGGTACCGCCACGACTTCCCCATGCCGAAGAGTCAAACTCATCAAGGAACTTCGACCAGACGTAGCTGACGGCGAACGAGACGTTATTCGTCAGACGGCGCTGGAAGGTGGTTTGCAGGGAGTTGTAGTTTGCCTCTGCATTGTTAGTGCTTCCCATGATGTTGGTGAACTGCGGAAAGGGCCGGAACTGTTGGTCAACAACCGCAAGCTTTCCTACGGGAACCTGGTTGGTGTCCACATTGAAGTTGAGGTTGCTCGATTTGCTGCCGACATAGGCGAGAGTCCAAACCATGTCGGTGCCGATCTGTTTCTCAAGTGCGATGTTGTATTGCTGGATCTTCGCGACGGGGGTCTGCTGCTGATTGTAGGAAACTCCCTGCCCGTTGAACGATGAGTTCGACGTCCCCGCCGCAACGTACGGGAGCTGCGGGTTCGGCCCGGAGAGGCTGCCGACCGGGGTAACACCGTTGGTCGCGTCGGTGACAGATCCCTGCGACCCAAACGCCGCGCCTTCTCCACTGCCGTAGGTGTCTAGGCTCCACAGATACGCATAGAGCCCATACCCTCCGCGAATTACCGTACCGGGGTGAATCTGGTAGGCGAAACCGACGCGAGGCAGAAACGTGTCGTAGACATTGTTCTGCAGCTGATGACGTCCGTGAGCTCCGGTAGCCGCATACCACATTCCCCCTGGGGTTCCGGTGGCCGTGTTGGCGACGAGCGGATCAAACGTACGCTGGTTGTTCTTGGCGTCGGACCAGCCCTCCATGATCTGGTACCGAAGACCGAGGTTAACCGGTCAGGTTGGGGGCCAATTTCCAGTCGTCCTGAACGAACATCTGTGGTGCCTTCTGGCGTCCCGCGAACTCTGGAGTCTGCTGGGCATTCCAATTCTGCATAGTGCCCAAAAGGAAGTCGGCATAAGCGTTGCCCGAAGCGGGTACCTGCTTGGTCTGAACGCAATAAGTGCACTGGGTGTAGGTGCCGGTGAAGCCTGTCGTCGCTCCGACTACGTTACCCCAGGCTGTCGAGTTGTCCTCAAAGATCAAGTACTCGCCGCCGAAGTGCAATACATGCTTGCCGCGAATCAAGGTCACAATATCCGAAGGATCAAAATTATGCTCCTTGTACGTGGCAGTAGTTCCTGGGGTTAGCCCCTGGTAGCTGCTGATGTTGACGACCGGGAAGATGTCGGCCTTCGATAGTTGCAGCCCAAGCTTGGCAGGATACCCCTGGCCGGCCGACTGTGTGACGAAGAAATTCATCTGATTGGTGTAGCCCATCCGGAGTTCGTTGATGGCGCGAGAGCTGATATTCCAGACATCGGTGATCTGTGCGTTGTAGCTGGAGACATCGCCTACGTAACAACCGATTGGGCAGGGCAGCGTGCCCGGGTAGATAGCTGGATTGTCGCGTTCCGTCACGGATGCCGTCAGCCGGTTGTTGGGGCTGAACTGGTAGTCGAAGCGGCCGAAGTATTTTTTGAAGGGCTGAGAACCACGAATCGAATAGTAGTAGTTGTTGCTCGTGATGCCAGTGGTAGCGTTTGTTGTCCCGGCCACGTTCGGCAATGGGTAGAACGCCTGAATATTCGCCGCCACCGGGTTAAGTACTGGGACCTTGTTACCTGGGAACTGTGTGCGCTTGAGGTAAGTTTTACCGTCCGTTCCAACAGCGGATGTAGTCGTCGTCGGGTCGTAGATCGGTGCCAGAGCGGAGAAGTCTCCGCTACGCATCGCAAGTGTTGGAACCGTGTTGAAACCCACCGAAGCACTGAGATTAATGACCTGATCGTAGTTGAAGTAGAAGAACGCCTTGTCATGGATGACCGGGCCGCTGACTGATCCACCGAAGTTGTGGAAACGGGTGTACGGTGCAGTGGTTTGGAAATAACTGCGGGCGTTGAAAAAGTCATTCTGTGCGTACTCATACAACGACCCGTGCCACTTGTTCGAGCCTCCCTTGCTGATCTGGTTGAAGGCCGCGCCGCCGATGCCATACTGCGCAGAGAAGGCCGAGGTACTGATCTGCACCTCCTGTACAGTTTCAAACACGGAGACGTCCGCGTTCCCAGAGTGCGACAGCGCGGAGGAGGCTCCATCATTGAGGATCGCGTTGTATGGCAGATTTCCGTTGACCGATAGCGCCTGGCCGGTGGCGGTTGAGTATGTGGTTGTTCCCGTGGCGCCGGGGATCAATTTGACGAAGTTCTGCCAGTCCTGGCCCTGGTTGGGGAGGTTCTGCATCTCTTTGGCGACGAGCGTGGTTGATTGTTCGCCTGTTTCGGTCTTTAGCAACGGAACGTCGGTGTTCACCACGACCTCCTGGCTAAGACCGCCAATCTTTAGTTCGCCGTTGATCTCGATCGTTCCTACACTCAGCGTGACGGAAGACCGAACATATTGGCTAAACCCGGTTTTGGCGAAGGTAATCTTGTAGGTCCCGGTGACGATCGGACCAGTGTCGTAGAGGCCGGAGGCATTTGTCTTGAACTCTCTCGCGATGCCTTTTTCAATATCCAGAACCGTGACGGTGACATCGGGAACAACCGCACCTGTAGCATCCGTAACCACTCCACGAATATCCGCGGAGTTTGTATTTTGAGCCCGCAGCGTGGGACTAAACATCACCACCGCTAACGTAATCAACGAAATCGTCGACCGTAACCACTTCATAAAGCCTCCCCAAAGGTGTTCCTTGCCAAGTCGAGCGCACGACAAAATTCTCTGAGTTAAGCGTTTGTCTTTGAGCTCGTTAGGAATCGGAACCTATTCAAGACCTCCCTATTGAAACCTGTCAAGTGTTTTCTTTTATCTGGAACTGACCGAGGTTCCCCAAGATAACCGTTTGCCTTGCGGCAATGCGCGATGGATGCACTGGTCTTACCACTGGTCGAGTCCGACTGATAAGTGGGTTGAAGTGAAGTCACTTCAAAGGTAACGCGCCGCTCCAGCGGTCGCCCCACACAGCCAGAAACGTTCTGTGGCACGACCTTGCAGCAACCGAGAGGTGTCGATTTGGCGATCGCACAGCGGCCCGATAAGTACAAGCGATCGGATGTCCTTGCGCAGTGGAAGCATATTGATTTGATTGGGGAACGGGAGCCTGCTCTCGATGCGAAAGATGCTCGCTTTGGGGTCTCACTTCGGCCCGACTATTCGCTTCGCGCTCTGCATTCGTCCTGAGCTGTTGGCTACTTATCTCGATCGTGAACTCCTAGCCCACCTTGTCATAGGAGCGGGTGAACTTGGAAAGCTCGATGACCACTATTCGATGGACCGTAGCAGCCGATCCATTCTTTCTTCCTGCTGCTCGATGGATTCAAGCAGCGCGAACTGCGTCCGGCAGCGATCAAGGTTGTGTTCGTCACGATGCACCTTGTAATACGGATCGCCGCCCAAATAGTCCGTCAGGAACCGAATGCCCTGCTCGAACGTTATCAATTTGCCCGAGAGGACAAGATGTTGCCTCTCCGCTTTCGTCAAAAAACTACCGGCCGAATCCAGATAACCGCGCACGAGCGCCTCGAACATTGAGAACTGCATAGTCACTTTGGACAGATCTCGTTCGTCTTCCCTCGCCGAGCTTGTTGTCGTGCGCACCAGATCGCCGAAATCGTAAAGCGCCAATCCAGGCATGACAGTGTCAAGGTCAACAACGCAGATGCCTTCGCCGGCGACGTCATCGAGCATGACATTGTTGAGCTTGGTGTCATTGTGTGTGATGCGTTCCGGCAAGTTTGCATCCAGCAGGACACCCGCGATCGACTTACGCGCGAAAGCAAAGTCAATTTCCGGTTTTGCTTTGATTGCTCGTCTTGCCACATCCAAGGCGACTGCCTGCTCCAACGCCACAAAACGCTTTGGCGTATGGTGGAAGTCCGCGATGGTATCGTGCAATCGCGGCGATGGCAGGTCGACAAGGAGTTTTTGAAATCGCCCGAAGGCCCTGGCAGCCTGAAACGCCTGCTTCGTAGACTCGACGGAGTCATAAGTGCGCGCCTTCTCGATAAAACGATACGCACGCCAATAATTGCCATCCGAGTCTAGATGCCAGACCTTCTCATCACGCGCCGGAATCAGGGTGAGAACAAGTCGATTACAGTCCGGTTCACCTGACACCTTCGCGGCAAGGTGCGACGTCACCCGCTGGATGTTTCCCATGAGAGCGACGGGGTTCTTGAAGATGGTTTGATTGATGCGCTGCAGCATGTAGCGCATAGGCTCGCCCGCCTGATGGAATGTTACGCAATACGAATCGTTGATGTGGCCACTACCAAAGGGCGTTAGCGCCGAAGTATTGCCCGTCAATTTGAAATCGACGTGCGACGGCGGCGATGTCGTGCACTTTGCTCATGACCAAAGGCTCTTCGGATAAGTACCGTTGTCGATAAGGCGCTGGATGTCTTCGGCGATGCGCGGGCGATCCGCGCGGTAGGTAATGCCCCCCCATGAATCCTTCGTGCGCAAAACCTTTACCCGCGCCTGTCCAGTAACAACCAGGTCATTCACCACGCTGGGCAAGTAGCTTTCTGACTGCACATCCGAGACACTACGTTCAAGAAATTTCTGAAAGTGTTCTCCCAGTTGCCCAAAGACCCGGAGGGTAAATCCCCACATGTTCATTGAAGCCACTTCGTTCCCCGTTAGCCGGGTTATACGGCCAGTCATGTCGGTGTTCCTGGCATGCGCGCCGTCGCGTTCGATGTTTGTCAATTCAACGACACTCTGGAGGAAGTCGTCGTCGCTGACCTGACACACACCGCGTGACACCGGGCCGAAGTCGGAGAGCGTATTGCGCAGAACATACCCGACCATTGCATAGTCCATGGTGCCGGCTTGAAGATGTTGCGCTAATGCGCGATAACCCTCCGGTCCGTAATAATCGTCGGCGTTGATAACAGCAAACGGCTCGTTGATTGCGTTTGCAGCCATCAGAATTGCATGCATCGTACCCCACGGCTTGGTCCGACCAGCGGGGACGGAAAATCCCGGCGGGAGTTTGTCGAGTTCCTGAAAGGCGTATTCGACCGGCATGCGCTTCTCAAAGCGCGAGCCAACAGCCTCCTTAAACTGCAGCTCAATGTCTTTACGGATGACGAAGACGAGTTTGCTGAACCCGGCGCGAAGAGCGTCGTAGATTGAATAATCCATGATGGTTTCATCACCAGGGCCGACCGGGTCAATCTGTTTGAGGCCACCGTAGCGGTTGCCCATGCCGGCGGCTAGAACGAGCAGAGTTGGAGAGGCCATCGGTTTCATTAGATCAGCTGAAAGCTTATTGAGGCACGATGTCGAGTGTGAGCACCTCGAATGGGGCGAGGTGGAAATCATGAGGCTGCTGCGCGCGAAGCAAGATGGCAGGACGACTTGCATCCTCTTTCCATGGGCTCTTTGCAGAGTACGACTGCGCGGCACCCGGTGGCAGTTCAAATGCATCCTGCAGCCTAACGCGAATCGTCTTCGCCTGGTCGCTGGGGTTGCGCATTACAAGGATGCCTTTTCGTGGCGTCCAGGATGCCCACCCATACACCTCGAGCCATGTGGGATCGCCTCCAATCCAATGCGTATCTTTCAACACCTCGGCGTTGGCACGTGCCCACTTCGCCGCCTCAGCCAGGTCGTCCCAATTGGCGAGGGTCAGCAAGGACGGGGTTATATACATCTCTTGAAGTTGCGTTCCCGTGCCGAAATATGACCGGATCTCATTGCGAAAATCGGTTCCAGGATCGTTGTCTAGCTGCTTGCGATACTTTGCATAGATCATGCCGTGGAGCATGAGAGAGTTGAGCGGGAACAGTGGGCCATTTTGAACGATGTTGTGATAGGTTTCTGTATCGCGATAGGTAATCCATCGTTCGCGAAACGTTCCGACGCCAGCAGTGTCGTCATCCTCGCCGCCTCGCCAAATCGAATCCGCATAGAGCAGCCAGAAGGGTGAAGGCCATGTTCCTGTCGTGAGATTGATGAAGACGTCAGGCTTGGCTACACGAAGCTCACCGATAAGATGGATTGCGGCTGCGAAGTCGCTGTCGAACCGGCTACCCGGAAAGACGGAGTTCACGTTACCGGTGCCATCGAACTTAAATTGGTTCACGCCGCCCTTGTGAATCATATCCATGCAAACGTCGCGGAAGGCGTCATAATACTTCGGACCGGAGAGAGCGTATCCATTTGCCACGATCTCGTATCCGGCAATTTTTCCGAACTCGATCCGCTCCTGCTTCGGCTTCGAGTATCCGCCCCATGGTGACATCCACACTCCCGGGTCTGCGCCGTACCTCTCGGCGGCCTCCTTCACCGGAGCGAAACCATTGGGAAAGCCGTCGTTGAACTTCCAGAGTGTCTTGTGGTTGTCCCAGCCGTCGTCGAAGAGGAAAGAGTCCAGCTTCACGCCGCGCTTTTGCGTAAGCTCTTCTCCAAATTTGTTCACCCTGTCCAACGCAGCAGCTTGATCATAGGGCGTGAAGTAGCCGAGATCGTACCAGGAGTTGTAGTGCAGAAAGGTCCTGTAGGGATGCGCCCGTTCGCGCTCCACATACGCCAGGAAGGAGCGTCGCATCTGGCCAGTAGGTACGACACCAATAACAGAGGAATATGTGATCGACTGGCCGGCACGGAGCGGAAGGTCGCGATCCATCCATGCGGTCGCCCGGTAGCGTGTAACCTTACTCTTCGATAGCGGATGTTCGAATCCGACGAACAAGTTTTCAGTCGCGATGGGCGAACCCGCCACCGAACCGCTTACATGAGCGCCAGGAAGAGGCAGATCGATCAATTCAACCCGGCTAATCGGGAGGTCGTGGCCAACCGCAGTGATCGTGAAAATCTGTCTGAGGTAGGAAGAGCCATCGAGAAGAATGAGCGACCACACTAGCCGGAGGGAATGG
The DNA here is from genome assembly GCA_963720955.1 of uncultured Acidobacteriaceae bacterium. GTDB lineage: Bacteria > Acidobacteriota > Terriglobia > Terriglobales > Acidobacteriaceae > Edaphobacter. The sequence goes on from CAVRHK010000020.1 coordinate 7,733, forward strand.
TCGTCGCTTTCCAAGGGAAGGTCGAACTCTTCGCCATGCAGTCTGTCGGCGAAACGGGATGCATCCGGCTGCGGAGTCAGTTCGTGCTTCGTAGGCGGGCCGATGAGCTTCAAGACGCTAACGTCGTAGATGGATCCATCTTTCAGAAGGATGGCAAAGGGTGCAGCGACGCGAAGTTCTGTTCCGTGCATGTGGTCCGTGACGACCAAGCTGCTCACTTTACCTTCCGTAACAGACCATTTCGCGCCTATCGCCCGATTTTCCAGGTGAAAGCTGTCACCAGCTTGCGTCGCGACGACCGGGCCACCTTCGAGGTCTCGCTGAGTGCTCGACGCGACGGCGGACCCGACGAACACTGCCAGTGACAGGACGAAACCCGCCGTTGCGTCCCTGATTGTCTTCCAAGGGTGCATACTCTTTTCCATTTGGTCTGCCCGGAGCTAGTTGCGATGGAGAAGGCCAGTTTAGCGCACTGGCTAAGGTTCAGCCGACTGGTTCGTGGGAGAGGATCACGAAAGAAAGATGTCTGACCGCTTACATGAATTCGCCTCTAGGCAGTAGCTCCACTGGTTCCACCCGGTCGGGTCATGCCATAGTAGAGCGATGAGGCCATCTTTGCGTTCTCTCCAGATTTTGTCCATTATGCTTTCCGCCTTCAGTACGGCCCTCGTCGCGCAATTGCCGGTTGCACCGCGCGTGCAGGCGGGCTTCAACGCGATCAGCGAAAGCGATCTACGCTCCAATCTGACGTTCATTGCTGGCGATGGTCTCGCAGGCCGCATGTCCCTGCAACCGGGTGACGATGCTGCAGCCGAATGGGTCGTCTCGGAGTTCATCAAGGCAGGCTTGCGGCCCGCGGCCACCGATGCCTCGGGCAAGCCATCGTTTCTGCAGCCAGTACCGCTGATCGAGTACAAACCCGATCCCTCGGCAACCTCGCTGAGTCTCTCCCGCAAGGACAGCGCGCAGCAACAATGGCATGCACCCGCAGTCAGCTGTGCATTCCGCGACAACGTCGATGCAACCGGAGGCCTCGTCTACGTCGGCTACGGAATCACCGCCCCGGAGCTTAACTACGACGACTATGCGAACGTCGATGCCCGAGGCAAGATCGTTCTTCTCATGGAACACGAACCGCAGGAGGACGACCCGAAGTCGATCTTCAACGGCACCGGGAACACGCGATATGCCACCAGCCGCGTCAAGCTTCTCAACGCACAAAGACACGGCGCAATCGCCGTCCTTCTAATGCAGGAACCAAACGCGACACACGTCCCGACCTCAAAGCGTCTTGCCAACGTACTGGCGGGAGTCACAACGAAGCGGCTGACGCCAATCCCGCTCCAGGCAATCGCCAACGATGAGGTGGGTATAGCCCTCGTGACCATATCGCCCGTGGTCGCGGACGAACTTCTGCAGAACTCGGGCGCTACCGCGAAAGAACTGCAGAGCTCGATTGACCGCGACCTGAAGTCCCATTCGCGCGAGATCGCCGGAGTGCAGCTGCATCTGCAGTCAAAAAACAGCTCGACCCGCGCCGCGACAACGTATAACGCAGCGGGCCTGTTGCCCGGCAGCGACCCCGCTCTTGCGGCGGAAACCCTCATCGTCAGCGGCCACCACGATCACAATGGGGCCTCGGAGGTCGAGGAGCAGAACGGCCAGCGCCATCTCGATATCTGGCACGGCGCAGACGATAACGGCTCGGGCACAGTCGGCGTGGTCGAGCTCGCGCATGCGTTTGCAGCCAATCCCGTCAAGCCAAAGCGCTCTATCCTCTTCGTTGTTTTTGCGTCAGAAGAGCGTGGCCTGCTCGGCTCCTACTACATGGCGCAGCATCCCCTGCGTCCGCTCGCCACAACCCGCGCGATGGTGAACTTCGACATGATCGGTCGCGACGAGAAACCAAGCACGCAGACTGACGGCGTGATTGAAATACCCGCCGACACCACAAACCGTCTCAATCTCGTCGGCACGCTGTACTCGCCCGACTTTCTTCACACTGTCCAACGCGAAGACGAGCACATCGGTCTCACCCTGGACGACCGCTTCGAGCGGGACACCGCTCTGGGCATCTTCTTCCGATCCGACCAGTTCCCGTTCATCCTGCATGACGTTCCGGCTCTCTGGTTCTTTACCGGCTTCCATCCGGACTATCACCACGTCACGGACACAGTCGACAAGATCGACTTCACCAAGATGACCAAGATCGTGCGCCTGAGCTACCTCACGCTCTTCGCCATCGCTGACGAAAAGCAGACACCAAAGTTCGTCGCCAATCCAGCATTGGGCAAATAAGCCCTATACGGACAGATGACGTTACTGGGCATGCCGCTCACGTTCGGTTGAGTAAAGAACGACGCGGTAGGTTTTCACTCGATTGGGCGACATGCTGAGTTGCCGTCCCTGGTTGCTTTGATCTCCGTTGAGTCTACGCTGCGTGATCCATTCGCCATCAACCCGCGAGACTTCCTCGATGCTCGTGATCCCAGCGACACGGTCATCTTTATCTGGATCACGCGCGAAGGTTACGACGAGGCCTCGTCCGGCGATGAAGAACTCATTGGGCTTCGACTGCACAACAATCATCGCTCCGTCATCCGTGAGCAGGGTCTTCGCAGGCCAGGAACGGGACAACGTCGCCTCGAAGAGAAAGCCATCTAAGGCTACCGTTTGAGTAGGACGAGGGCTCGAGACGTGCAAGACAAGGCCGCGTGTGTGTTCCAAAGCCTGTGCCGGGACAAGCATCTCCGATAGGTCGTCGAGAGCTTGATACGTTTGCTCCATCGCGGTTGGGTTGCCAGCGTGATCTGCTGAAACGTCGATGCTGTCGATTCCGAAGGCCGAAAAGCCGAACGCCTTTGCCTCTCCATATGCATAAAACGCATTGAATGGAGCAGATTCTAGACGCGCTTCTGGGACAAAGACCGCGTTCCCATGGAATTGATAGCGACGGATCCAATATTCAAAGTCTGGCCAGTAGATATCGGGCGAATAGAAATCGATGGCAGGTGCGGTGACGCAATACACCTCCAAATAATATGGATGTGGGCCGCCGCTTGGGTATTCGCCGGCTCGTTCAGCGGGCGCCGGCAATTGCGCGTTGACGTACATCGGCAGCGGATATGCTTGCTTGCCATCTGCGGCAACCGCTTGGATAAACCTTGCATAGTTCCAGGCCATGAACACTTCGTCCGCTGCATCGCCGAACACCTCCTGCCAGCTGTTTCCATTCGGGTGGAAGTTCGCGGCAAGTTCAGGAGAAAGTGCCTCTCGATGATCTCGGAGGCTTTGCACGAGCGCGACAGGAGGCGGCTGATGGAAGAGTTGATTTGCGGTCGAAGATCGATCCCTGCCCCGCCCTAAGTAGCCAACTTCATTTTCAACCTGGACCATCAGCACTGTCTGTTGTTCGGCATCTTTTTCTCGAACATGGGTCATGAGTGCGGAGAACGCTCTGCGATCGGACTTCAGGGTTTCTGTTCCGAGTGTGGAAAGAATCTCGAGTTCGGCTCCGTCAGCGGAAACGGCCCTGGGAAAACGCTTCGTGTCGCTTTTCACCCACCCGGGAGCGTAATTCGAGAAGGCGTTTTTCCAGCTTCCAAACCAGAGGATGACAAGGTGAAGATGCTCCTTCCGCGCGACGTCGATCCAGTGATCCAAGATGCCGAAATCGAATTTACCTTCTATGGGCTCAATTTGCTCCCAAGCGACAGGGATAAGTACGGTATTTACGTGAATCTTTGCGAGTTTTGGGAGAATGGAATCGGCCTGAGCTGCGGTGCCGGCTGACGAATTGCCCAACTCGCCCCCTAAGATGAGATAGGGCTTCCCGTTTACGATGAGCCGGCCCCCGTCGTTGAGTTTTTGGATCTTAGGGATTTCGCTGGCGTGCACGGACAATGCCGCAACGAGCCAACCTACAACAGACAGCACAATACGGGCTTTATTCTTCAATTGTTTTTCACCTCAGATGTAATGCTCGAGTGAAACCTGCAGAACGGCGAAAAGGTGCAATTCCACCCAGCAAAACCGAGTTCGTGGCACTAAAAGCTTACGCTCTTGGAGAGACTAAGGCTAAATTTAGCAGTGACATGGGAGATATTGGCTGATAAGCAAGAGGGCAGTGTAGGACACGAGTCGTGCTGGGTTAGCGATGATGACAGCCACGACTCTCCCCGCATACGGGCGCAAGATACCGGTGCGACTCTCTTCAGTGCCTCGTCCAGCCGTGCATTCCTGCTTCGAAACTGCGACGGTCGAGACGAGGCAGTGCGCGCGCCACCTTGTCGGGAAAGAGCGGGTAGTGCCTCGCCGCAATTAGTAACTCCGGGACGCACCAAACGTCTTCCTCGGAGGTCATCCAGTGCCGGCTGTCCAGGCGGACCAGGTTCACCGGTCTTGAGTAGGAACGCAAAGTACGTTCGCCGCGCAGGTTGTAGTAGTGCTCAAAGTAGCTGAGTGCCAGGTCGCGCAGCGTTCGGTAGACTGGCGCGCGGAAGCGCAGGCCTGCGAAGTTTGACTTGGCAATGCCTCCCCACAGGCCATGTTCACGATAGAGAGCCACCACGTGGTCGTCGTCCCGCACGGCCTCGAGATCCATCAACAGCGGTAGGTGACCGTTGACACGCAGGGCGGCAGCGGCCAGCAGCGCTCCCTCCATGCAGTGTCCCTTGCGCTCCCGTAACGCGCGCTGCGGAGACCACGCTGTGTCCGCGTACTGGTAAGGCAACGCGTCAAGGAACCGCTGGATTCGCGCCGGCGTCTTTAGCGCGCGCAACGTGCGCAAATCCCTCGGCAGCAAGCCGAAGCTCTCGTGACTATCTCGCCGAACTCCGTTTGTCGACAGTTCCCTACCCTTCAATGGCAATGCCGCGACCCGTTTGGAAAGTTCCGGAAATTATACAGAGGTGAGTCAACGCCCCAACGCTCGGAACATCCTTAGGTTGTGCAACAGCGCTTATTCGATCGATGCTCCAGAACCAGCGTGCCCACAATACTATGTGCATAAGCGATACGCCTTGCCGTGCCAAATCTGGTTCCGTGGTATAGAACTCTGAATAGCCCAGTGCTCAATTTCGAGAAAACCCGAACGGAATTCCAGGAGATACTCGCCAAGCCCATTCGCGAACTCGGGCTCAAACTCGAGGGTTCTCCGCTCGAACGATTCGTTCAGCAGCTTTATCGCGAACTGGAAGCCAAGGGCATCCACAAGTTCCGTCCGCTTTGTTATCTCACCGATGAATGGGGATGTCCCTCTGGCGAGCCCGTCATCGGCATTCCGTTCTATCTGGCCAACCCGGACCTGGCACAGCTTGAGCGCGATATGAACGACCTGGAAGACGCTCGCGAGATCATGATGTACATGCGTCATGAGGCCGGACACGCATTCAATTACGCGTACCAGCTATACAAGTCGGCTGAGTGGCGCGATCTCTTCGGTCCGTTTCGCCGCGCCTATCGCGATAATTACCGTCCCATACCGTTCTCGCGGAAGTTTGTTCGCCACATGGCCGGGTGGTACGCGCAGAAGCATCCGGATGAAGATTTTGCAGAAACGTTTGCGGTCTGGCTCACGCCTCGCTCGCAATGGCGAAAGCGCTACAAAGGTTGGGGCGCGCTGGCCAAGCTCCAATACGTCGATCGCATGGCGCGAAAAGTCGGAGATGTCGAACCCATCCGGCGTCGCGGCCGCACCGACATCACCGTCGATGAGATGGAATCGACGGTCGGCGAGTTCTATCGTCTCACCCTGCCGGAGGAGATTCCGGTGCAGGAACTCGCGCTGGATACCGACCTGGCGGACATCTTCAATATCTCCCCCAAGCGACGTAAGGGCGTGCGACCCGCCCAGGAGATGTTGCGTCAGCATCGCAAGCCCATTATCGACAAGGTCGCGTATTGGAGCGGCGTGCAACGTCCGATCGTCAAGCGACTGGTGGAAGCCATCTGCAAGCGTGTTGAGGACCTGGGTCTGCGCGTGGACGTTCGACGCGAGTCCGAGTACCTTACGGAGTTCACGGTATACACAACCGCACTCTCAATGAATTACCTGATCCGTGGGAAGTTCATTCATCCCTGAGGCGTGCCGGCAGTTGCCGTCACTCCGATTGGAGGCCGCATGACTGGAACGAAGTTGAAAGTCACCGTGCTGTACGACTTGTGGGAAGAAGAACCTGCTGAAGTGCAGGAAGAAGTTCCTGCACCGCGCAAGCGCAAGGGGCAAAAGAAACGCAAGAAGAAGCCGGTAAAGCACGACCGCGAAGAGATCTTCGAAGCCCTGGAGAAGCTCGGTCATGAGCCGTCGTATCACGTTCTCGACGGCCGCCCGCAATCGCTGCTCGGACTCGCCAAATGTGGCGCCGATCTCATCTTCAACCTCACGGAATCCTATGCGGGCGATGACACCAAGGAGATGCACGTCACTGCATTCCTGGATATGCTCGATATCCCCTACACCGGCGCGGGACCGCACGCGAACATTCTTGCGCAGGACAAATCGATCGCCAAGAAGATGTTCGCTTTTTACGGGATTCAGTCGCCCTACTTCGCGACAGCCTATCGCGGCACCATCGACCACGCACATGACATCTCGTTCCCACTCATCGTGAAACCCACCTCCGAAGATGGATCCATCGGCATCGATGCCGCTGCCGTAGTTACCAGCGTGAAGGAGTTGATGGAGCGCGTCGACTATATACAGACGGAATTCGATTCTCCTGCGTTGATCGAGGAGTACATCGAAGGACGCGAGATCTACGCCTCCATCCTCGGCAGTTACGAGAACGCACATGCACTTCCGCTGGTGGAACTTGATCTTTCGAAGCTTCCGAAGGGCATGCCCAGGATCGCCAGCCAGGATGTGAAATTCGAGAAAGACACGGAAGCCTATAAGCTGACGAAATCGGCGATCGCCGAAGACCTCGATGAAGAAACCGTAACCAAGCTCACCGAGATCGCGATCAAGGCCTATCGCGCCGTCAAGCTTCGCGATTATGGCCGCATTGACATGCGCCTATCGAGCAAGGGCGAGGTTTATGTCATCGAAGCGAATCCGAACCCATGGCTCTCGAGCGGACAGGAGTTTGCCATGGCCGCGAAGAAATCCGGCCTCTCCTATACCCAAATGATCGGGGAGATCGTGGACCTTGCGATGGCTCGGCACGCGTGAAGGATGGCAAAAAGTTCAGGTGAGTAGCGGCGCACGCGTCTACTCGAACGGGACGATACGAGGGCACACCCCGGCAGGGCAACATCAGCTTCGACATGGTTATCCGTAAGGGACACGAGCTGACCAAAAGCGATGTGGATGTATATGGGTTTGCGGCAGGTCCGCTCGGAGAGATCCGAGTCGAGAGCACTAAATCTTTGGTGATGGTTCCCTTCACAGACTTAACATCGACGCGGAGTATAAATTAGAGAATTTCAACATAGACGATTCAAGACAGGATGGGATTCAATAGGAGGGCAGAGAGAAAAACTATGACGTCCAAAGAATTGAATCAGGCCACGTTGGGTAAGAGCGTGAAAGATGGTTATGTATCATTCGGTCACCCAACGGTCATGCTGAAACTGGATTCTGGCGAATCAGTCGAGATTGACGAAGGTGTCATCGACCTGATCAAGTTGATGAACAGTATTCCAGGTATTGAAACCAAGGGCTCCTGTCAGGGTCAGGATTCAACATATGGCTATGTCCAGTTCATGCCTGACGATATCGAAGGCAAAGCTCACGCATCCGTCTATTTCATGTATCACATTTTGAAGAACATGCACGGCGCATGGGTGAAACACAGGCACGTGATGGGGGAGTATGAGAAATCTACCGGCTCAGAACATCCAGATGCCTACAAGTTCAAGTTCACAACTGAGCTCGGCAATGGATACGTATTGAAATGGTCTCCGTACACCTATCCTGCGGTCTTGGCTGCTGCACGGAAGGCAGCTGAGGAGACCAAGCGAGACACATAGGGATGGTCCCACTTGAACGTGTAACCGGCTTGTCGGACAAATTGGATGCATTTGGCTCGTAGCCGCCCAGGTGAGTCATAAATCGTCATATCACTCATCGAGGCCGGATTAGTACCGTGAAGTAGGCTAGCGCGAGGAAATCGTCTCAAATACCCCGCGTTACTCCCTAAACAAATGATTCAGAACCGCATTCATCAGCGGATCGATCACCACTACGTCCGCCGGATAAGACCAGAATCCAATCAGATATCGAACCATTTCGCCCACCCGCTTCTTCACCCCTTCGCGAAACGCCTGCTGCTCCTCGATCGACAATTGCCCCATCTGCAGGCCATTCAAAGTGCTGTCGATAGGATTCGTATGCTTCGGCGTGTATCGTATCGGTCCCAGCTCTCCTGCCTCACTCATCACCGGATCGGTCAACACTATCCGCGCCACCATCCGTCCGCGGTCATAGTCATGCACGCGATACCGCTCGTCGAAGAAGCCCAGAAAGCCCGTTAGATCTGCACCCGCCAGCAACTCCTCCGATACCGCTATTCCATAGATCCGCATATAGTCGCACTGCCCAAGATTCGCCGCCGTCTCAAACGCCAGCACCGTATCGCGAAACGCATCGGCGCCGTAGCTTCCTATCCCGAGACTCGCAATCTCCTCCTTGTACTGGTGTTCAATCCGCCGCCTGGCCTCCGCCAGACTCTCTTTTCCAATCTTCGCAACCTGCCTCGTCCCCGTCCGCGTTGGCTGCGTAAACAACACCTTCAGCAAACCGTCCGCAGTCCGCTTCAGGCTTCCGCTCTTGATCTCGCCTGAACGCAGTTTTTCTGCAAGTTCACTGGCCCGAGCGTCCATCAGGGCAATCTGTTCATTCATTTCAACCGCGGTAATCCAGTCCTGAAACTCCGACTGGCCGAGCAGCACCTTCGCCCACCGCTTCATCATCTGGAAGTAATCTGCAGTCTCTTCGCAAAAGCTCGAGTCCGCGCTCGAAGTTCTCCCATGCGGCGACACAAACAAGTAGAACCTGCTGTCGTTGTACCAGTGCTTGTCGATGTCATCCACCAGGTTCTTCGCCATACCCAGTGGCTCGTTCTGTAAGACTCCGCCGTCAGTGTAAGTAAACCTGGATGGATCATCAGTCCACGGCTCGAGACCGCTTTTGGCATACTCCGCCCGCCTGCGGTCTATCTCTTTCGCCCTAAACGCCAGCGGATAAGCCCCGCTCGCCACCGACGCATCCGCCAGCTCGCGCCACACCTCCGGCTTATCGCTTCCCTCCACACTCACCACACGCGTCATCTGGTCCTCGTGTCGCGTGTAGATGAACTTCCCGCAGGGCTGCATGTCATAGCCATAGTCCACGCCGTTCAGGTTCGTCAGGGTCATCCCGAGAGAGATCGAACTGGCCGCGGCCAAATGCGTTATGGGAGCCGGCCACTCCCCCGTCGCATAGCGTCCCAGTAGCGTATCCTCCGCAATTTGCTCCACCGTGTTCGACGAAAAAATCGACCGCAGCGGGGGTTCCACCTCGCCCGTCTCTTCGTTCACCGTCTCCAGCAACCCGTCCAGGTTGATACGCTTCACCCATACGTTGTACAAAGGGTTGTCGTAGGGACCGCGAAACTCCTGAGCCGAGTACAGCATCTTCTGCGCGACAATCGCTGCCGTCATTGCGCCGGCCGAAGCACCGGTCATCACATCGATCAGGATCTTCTCGTCATCCGTCACGCCGTCGGTGGCGTTATGCTGATGAATCGCGTCCAGCACCTCATACAGCACCCCCGCCTCATAGCTTCCCAGCGACACCGCACCCGCAATCGTAATAGCCAGCCGTTTCGGCATATATCTCCTCGTAGAGGAGAATTAGAGCATCTTCCAGCACCCGGAACCATGTGCCTAAATGGGCATATTCCTTAGGCGAAATAGTCTGTAACAACCAGAAGTCCCCGTTAGGGCCCCGGGGTTTGCGTCTTTCAACCAATCCACGGCCAGGAACTGTGTGACTGCAAAGCGCGTTCTTCATTACCTATCTCCTTTCGCTGAGATGGGAAACCAACAATATGGATAAGCGCATCGTCCTCGATGCGTTCACTGAGAATTCGGATACTTGTCCGACTAGCCGACATTACGGCCAAGTGACAAAAAGCGCCTTTCTCCGTACTAATCCTCTGATTGGCTGCAGGAAATCACGGTAGTTGGCAGAGTTATGAACGTTCATTGCTAACCCTGTTGGCCGTCTCCCCGGGTATTAAGTCAGTTTCGCGGCAAGTTCGTCGACAGGGTATGGACATAATCGAAAGGTTATTCTCTGTTTGCCCATAATCCGGCAATAGTTGACGAAAAGCGTATCACCCTGAAAATGCGTCGACTGGCCGCCTAACTGATATCAAAGACATCATCTCCCTCCTGGTCACAACCGGGTTTGGGCACGCCGCGTCACCTGTTCTTTCGTCTTGCTATCCTGGCAGATGATCCCTTTGCGCGCAGCCTATCGCCGGCCTGCTGGTAATTTCATTGCCGACGGTTGCGACGGGGATGCATAATGCTGCCGGCTCCTTGAAGAGGATTTCCGGAGATTCCAATTCAGCAGATCGACAAGCTTCGGAAGCGGACAAGTTGCCGGTGATCGTTTCTTCGGAGGCAGCATGGCACGATTTATCTTTCCCACTCATCTTCGGTTGTCCATCAGTTCAGCTGTGATCGCCATGGCGCTGGTCGCAACCTTGCTGACCGCTCGTACCGCCCAGGCCCAGGGGACAACCGGATCCATCACAGGCACAGTTACCGACGCCAGCGGCGCAGCCGTTCCCGGAGCGACAGTAACCATCACGCAAACCTCGAGAAACGACGTCCACACCGCCGTCACGTCGGACTCCGGCTTCTACACGGTTCCGCAGCTGCAACCTGGCACGTACCGTGTCTCCGTCGAAAAGGGTGGCTTCAATCGGTTTGAGCAAAGCGATATCACGCTGGTGATCAATCAGACCGCCCAGATCAACGCGGAACTACGAGTCGGTTCGGCCCAGGAGGTCGTAACGGTGACAGGCGCAAGCCCGATCATCCAGACCGACACCTCATCGGTAGGCTTGGTCATCGACAGTCAAACCATTCAGGAGACGCCTCTCAATGGCCACACCAGCCTGATCGGCCTCATCGCGCTCGCGCCCGGCGTTCAGAATGCCGGAACGCAGGACCAGGTCCCCGTCTTCGGCGTCACACCCGCAATCGGCACCGGCGGCCGCAACTCCTACGGCGGCGTTGGTTTCAGCCTTGATGGAGCCCAGACAAAGAGCGGTACGCTTCAGCGCGGTCTGGCGGAGACCGCATCTCTCGACGCGATCGCCGAGTTCAAAACACTTACCACCGGAGCCCCCGCAGAGTTCAATCAGCCGGCCCAGATCATTGTCGTGACACAAAGTGGCGGCAACACCATTCATGGCGGTGCCTTTGAGTTCAACCGTGGCCGCGGCACATCCGCGAAGCAATACTTCGCCGGCGCCCTGCCGCGTCCGCCTTACCAGCGCAACGAGTACGGAGGCAATTTCTCCGGGCCCATCGTTCTTCCGCATCTCTACGATGGCCGCAACAAGTCGTTCTTCTTCTTCGCATACGAGGGCTTCCACCTCACACAGTCGGCACTCGTAAGTAGTCAGCAGCCCACCACCGCCTTCCGTAATGGCGACTTCTCATCGCTTCTACCCACAACCGTGATCCGCGATCCGCAAACCGGTCTGCCGTTTAACGGCAATATCATTCCCCAGGGCCGCATCAACTCCGTCGACCAGCAGCTTCAGAACTTGCTCATGCCTCTCCCCACCACCACGGGAACCGGGACCAACACAGTGGAACTCGTGCCGTACTTCAACAACGTGAATCGCTACTCGCTGCGCGTGGACCACAAGATCAACGAAAAAAATCAGCTGCGCGGCACCTTCCTTTCCGCTTTCTATGGACCCAATCCGCAGGTAGGCACCTCCAGCAAGGCCGGTGGCATGTCTGGCATCGGCGAACACAACACGCTGGTCCTGATTGGCCTCACCCATACTTTTACGCCAACACTGCTGATGGACTCCTACGCGTCCTACACCCACCTCACCACCTACCGGACCCCGCAAAACGTTGGCGTCAACTTTGCCGGAATCATTCCTGGCCTGCCACCGCAGCAGATCGAAGGCGCGCCGCAGATCAGCATTACCAACATCACAAGCATCGCAGAGCAGGGTTCCAAAGACCTGGAACAGCAGATACAGGGTTACACCACCCTCACCAAGGTGCTATCCCGTCACACGATTAAGACAGGAGTTTCCTTCCTCTACTCCAACCACTGGAACATAGCCGCAATCGCCCCGCAACGCGGCTCTTATGCCTTCACCAACAAGTACACCGGCTACGCCTACGCTGACTTCCTGCTGGGTCTGCCCACCTCTACGCAGGTGTCATACCCCGGTGCACTGGCCTACCGCAACATCACCGATGAGTTGGGTCTCTTCGTCCAGGATGACTTCAAGCTCACAAATAAGTTGACCCTGAATGCAGGCATCCGTTACGACCTGCAGATCTTCCCCGACAATGTCTACGGCGCCCAATCCAGCTTTGTGCCCAGCCTCGGCAAGGTCGTCGTCTTCGGCCACTCCTATCCCCCGCAGACCCAGGCAGCATTCCTTCCACTTACAGTTCTATCCACAGCAGTAGGATTGCCGGCCAGTCTGCATGATTATCTCGGGACCGACAAGAACAACGTGGCCCCACGCTTCGGTTTTGCCTACCAGATAGTGCCGAACACAGTACTTCGAGGAGCCGTCGGCATCTACTTCAATCTCCTGCCGGGCTCCTATGTGCGCGCGCCTGCCTTTACATCGTTGCCCTTTACCGCTGTCCAGACCTTCTCGCAGCCTGCGGCCGGAGCCCCGGCGTTCAGCATGAGTAATCCCTTCTCCGCCACCGGCGCCTTCGCGGCAAATCCCTCCGCGCGTGCAAATGCACTCCCCGGTCACACCCTACACCGAGCAATACAACCTTGCGTTGGAACATCAGTTCGGCAAAGGACTCGATGTTCGCCTCGGCTACGTTGGGCAGCACAACGTGAAGCAGAACAACGCCAGCGGCCCGGGCAACACCGCGCCGAACATCAACCTCGCCAATCCACCGCGTATCGGCGTAAACGCGCAGACCACCAACATCTATCAGCCGTTCTCCACGATCAGCTTGAAGGCCGATCCGATATTCCACAGCAGCATGAACTCGTCTGCAGATTGGCGTTCACAAGCAGTACAGTCATGGCTTCCAGCTCAACGTCGAATACCAATGGACCCGCGTGCTCGGCACCGAAAACCTGCAGAATCCCTCCGGCGTCACCCCCAGCGATTCCTATGGACAGATCGGCGGCATCACGCCGCAAGTCGTCGTAGCCAGCTACTCGTATGAGTTGCCGTTCGGCAAAGGGAAAGCCTTCATGGGCGGGTCAGGCAACCTTGTCGACAAGCTGGTCAGCGGATGGCAGATCTCCGGCATCACGACAGTTCAGACCGGCCAGCCCTTCTCCGTGTCGTATACCGCACCCGGTAGCATAACCGGCGCAGTCAGTGGACGCGCGAACATCGTTCCCGGTGTACCGCTTTATCCCACCAACAAGACCAACGCAAAGTGGTTCAACCCCGCAGCCTTCACTGCGCCACCCCTGGTCACAATCAGCGGTGTGCAGTATGCAACCTACGGGAACTCCGCCTACAACATGCTTCGCGGGCCGTACTACCAGAGCTGGGATATGAACCTGGAAAAAAATACTCGCTTCCGCGACCGCTATCGTCTGCAGCTCCGCGCCGAGGCGTTCAACACCTTCAACCATCCAAACTTCGGCACGCCAAACGCGACCATCACCAACACAGCAACCGTTGGCACCATCACAGGCATCAGCGGCACGCCCGCAGCAAGTGCCCGCACCATCGAGTTTGTCGCGAAGTTCAACTTCTAAGGTCCGTGTTGTAGCTCGAGCCAAAGCCATATTTCCAAGGGAGAACGCATGCGTCTCGCAACAAAACTTGTACTTCTTTCAGCAACCTGCATCGCCTTCCCGCTGGCCCTTCTGGGTGCGCCACGCCACATCAAAGTGCAGCAACTCCCGGCCAACGCCCGCGAGGTATATGAGACCTCCATGAAGCTCGCCGCCGAGAGCTTCGATTCCGAGAAGCACCTCATCCAGCGGCCCTCCCAGAGCCACAGCAACTCCCGCGGCTTCCTTTTGGTGCGTGAGTCGAGCTGGTACGCCCTTGGCCTCCTGGCCCGCGACCAGCCCGGCGATCGCGCTCTCGCTGCCGCTATCCTTGAGGCCGTGCTAAATGAGCAATACACCACCCCCGGCAAGAAGTGGTACGGCACCTTCAAGCGAACACCCGAAGAGCCTGAGCCCGCACCCGGCACCATCGCCTTCACCGGCTATGACCCAAACTGGCGTCACTTCATCGGCACCACCTTCCAGATGATTCTCATCGAGTATCCCGACCGCATTCCTGCCGCGCTCGCAGACCGGCTCTACGCTTCAATCGACCTTGCCATCACCGGCGAGATTCAGGATGGACGGTTGAAAGAGACCTACAGCAACATCGCCCTAATGTACGGCGCGCTCTGGGATTTTGCCGCCGCTCATAACGGCAACGCCGACTGGAAGCGCGGTGCGGCCGCCTGGAACGAAGAAGTCAACCGGCTCTACCGCCTTCACGACACCTTCTTCGAATTCAACTCCCCCACCTACTACGGCGTCGATATCTACGGCCTTGCCCTCTGGCGTGAATACGGTTCCACGCCGCGCATGCGCACCATGGGCGCTGATATGGAAGCCTCGCTGTGGAACGACATAGCCGACTTCTACCAGCCATCGCTGCGCAACATCAGCGGACCCTACGACCGCAGCTACGGTATGGACATGGAGAGCTACGTCGCCGTAACCGGTCTATGGTTGCGATCGGTCTTACCCGCACCCCAGGCCCCTCTACCCGAGCAACTCTCGCTCTCCACCGATCACATGGCAGACCTGTGGCTCGCACCCCAGGTCGCCATTCTCAGCGCACGCATACCGGCCCCGGCGATGAAGAAGTTCCGCACCCTCTCCGGGCCCCATCAGGTGACCCGCACCATCGACGATAAGCGCGTCGCGACCGCCTGGATCGGCGAACATGCCGTATGGGGAGGCGAGGCGACAACCCTCAGCAAGGACGTCGGCCCTACAAGCCAGTTCCACCCCGCAACCGTGCAGTGGCGCACTCCGTCCGGCAAAATCGGTTGGGTTCAACTCACACGCGCGCCAAATCTCAACGCAACCGCCGATCATGACGGCATCACCATTGAAACCAAGGGAGACGTCACTTTCCGCATCGTGGCCAACGGCATCGTGGCCTCCTCGATCTCTGCAAAGCAGTGGAACCTCCCCGGTATGCCAATTGCGGTTGAGTCCGACGGCACCTTCTCATCCCACCCCGCTGGCACTGCTGAGGCGCCGAACGCGGTAGATGTTACCTACAGCGGGGTAAGCCGCATCAGCTTGCGGCTGCATGATTCAGGTCGCTGAGATTCAGGGGTATAAAGCTGAACTCATCTTTTGGGCACGTTGGGGCAAGGTGAGCGGGCGCAAGCCGCCACAGTCGTCTGCATGGGGGTAAGTCAGGTGGTCGCATTCAGGGACGCTGCGACAAATCCTCTGATGGTTCCAAGCGATTTCTGGTAGGCAAGAGCTTACTCAGCTATACCGCCGAACGGTTGGGCGGTGAATTCGCCCAACCGCTGAAGACCACGATTGTTCAGAATCTAAGCGCGATGACGCACTGTCGAAGTATTCTAGGTAACAATCGAAATCGCTATGGAGGATTAAGAAGTGCTTGAACTACGTCCCAATTGCGAATGCTGTGACAAGGTATTAACGCCAGCCGCGGTCGAGGCAATGATCTGCTCCTTCGAATGCACGTTTTGCCTAGAATGCGTCGAAAATCGGCTCGGTGGGCGTTGCCCAAACTGCGGCGGCAATTTTGTACCGCGCCCAATCCGCCCCGCGTCCAAGCTTGCGGCTAATCCTCCGTCGACGAAGCGCGTACTCAATCCACAAGGTTGTAGACAGACATAGCCAACGCTTGAGCACAAAGCGGTTCGTGGAGGGAGTAAAGATACCGAATCCTGTCGAGCAAGGCCAACGACAGCAAGGGCTTAGCAGTCGTCCGAGTGCAGACTGGATATACCTTTGATCTGCAGAGTTTTGGAAAGCCGTAGGGCGGTATCGACGAGTCTGGAGCCAGACGTGTGACGTCGCTTCCAACGATTGCCGACAACTTTGTTGCGTCGTGCACATGAATTCGATAGCTTAATGCCATCACAACATTTCAAAAAAACTCCCGCGACAGCATGTCGCGTTGATTTCGCAGACCGTTTCTGCGACTTCTTTCAGTTGGATGTCGTCTTGTCCTCATTACCCATTTACTTTTTGAAAGCGAGTATCGAATGAATCTGCACCGCTTCAAGCAGGCCGCTGCTGCGGTCACGGCTCTGCTGCTCATCTCGTCGGCAACCGCGCAGGAACAAGCAGGAGACAAAGTTGATCTGGATGTCCTGGCACAGATCAAGACCGAGGCCTATCAGAACTCGCAGGTGATGGAACACCTCTACTACATGTCCGAGGTGTACGGTCCGCGCGTCAATAACAGCCGCAATCACCGCGCCGCTGCCGAGTGGGCCATGAAGCAGATGAAAGAGTGGGGACTTCAGAATGTTCATCTCGAAAAGTGGCCCTTCGGCTATGGATGGCAGATCAAGAAGTATTACGGGGCGCTGGAATCTCCTGCTTACGCCGCTCTGCCCGGTTTCCCGCTGGCATGGACGCCAGGAACCAACGGTCCCGTCACCGCTGATGCGATGTTTGCGCCTATTCACTCGAAGGACGATTTCGCCAAGTACAAGGGCAAGCTGAAGGGCAAGATTGTTCTCATCTTTGACCCGGCACCGCTCAGGCTTCACACGACGGCGGAAGCGACGAAGTCCCCAACGGATGAGGAGATTCTGGCACGCGCAGGCGCTATGCGCGGTGGCGGCGGACCCGGCAGTCGCCCCGCTGCTGCTCCCGGTTCCCCTGAAGCCAATCGCGATCCTAGCGGCCGCGGCAGGCCCGGAGAGGGAACATGGGAGTTCACTCCGACGTCGCTTGCCTTGTCGGGAAATCAGGCTCTGCGTAACGAACTCAACGCCTTCCTCAAGGAAGAAGCTCCGGCCGTGGTTCTCACTCCGGGCTACAACGGCGACGGCGGCACCATCTTCTCAAGCTACGGCGGATCTCAGAATCCTAATGACCCGGTCCCGCCACCCATCGTGGCCATCGGTGCTGAACAGTACAACCGCGTAGTCCGTCTGCTGCAGCACGGGGTCACACCCAAGCTCACCTTCGACGTCCAGGTCGAATACCAGAAGGAAGACCAGAATGCCTTCAACGTCATCGGCGAAATTCCGGGGACGACCAAGAAGGATGAGGTCGTGATGTTGGGCGGTCACTTTGATAGCTGGCAAGGCGGCACCGGCGCAACCGACAACGGCACAGGCTCCTCCGTGGCGATGGAGGCCGTGCGCATTCTAGCTACTCTCAAGAAGCCAATGGCACGCACGGTCCGCATTGCCCTGTGGGGTGGCGAAGAGGAGGGAGTCTACGGCTCCATTGCCTACGTGCAGCAGCACTTCGCTCCACGCGACACCATGAAGAAGACTCCGGAGTACGACAAGTTCGACGTCTACTTCAACGACGACGGCGGCTCAGGCAGGTTCCGCGGAGTGTCGGCGGGAGGCAGTCCGCAGATGGCGGCGATTTTCAAGTCCTGGATTGAGCCTCTTAAAGACCAGCACATCGTCGCTGTTGCCGGCGCGGAGTTCAGACCCACCCCGTCACCCGGTGGCACGGACTCGACCGCCTTCTCGTGGATCGGCCTGAACGGCATTGGCTTCATGCAAGACACGTTGGAGTACGGCACAAGGACCCACCATTCCAACGCGGACCTCTATGACCGCGTGCAGAAGGACGATGTGATGCAGGGCTCCCTGATCGAAGCATGGTTTGCCTACAACGCAGCGACACGTGCGGAGATGTTGCCTCGCATCCCAACCCCAGAACCTCTGAAAAAATAACGAAATGAACGGAACGACAAAGGATGAGGCCTAAAGCCTCACCTTGTTATTTGTTATTGCACCGACTACTTGGGCCATCCCACGCTCCGATTTCGGATCGGTTCGATCCTGCATGTTCAAAGGTTTCGAGCAGACCGTGGCATAACCCTCGAAGATCTGGGGTCAAATTTCCTGATCCGCCCGTACCAAAAGATGTGGGTTAAGGAACAAGGGCAACAATCGCAATTCACTCAAGCTAGCAAAATGTGTGGTTGTTGGAACGTATGTTTATTGCCGCTGTCTGATATCCAATAGGCACCCTATGCCATAAGCGACTTGGTTATTCATATTTATAACCTCAATTATCTAGTAAGCCTGTTTTCTTCACAATCTCGGTAAAGCGTGGGTCGTTGCGCATGGGGTCAAACATTGGGTCAACTCTAAGAAAGTACGTTTTTTCGAACCATACCTCATTTGCAAGATAGTCGAGCTCCGTAAGTCCACGCTCCTGCTCTCCCAAAAGATAGTGAGCGACGGCAGTGCGGGGATTGACCAGGGAATCGTTGTCCTTCAGAATCTGGCGCGCTTCGGCAGCTTTGCCTTGCCGTGCTAACAACCACGCATGGATGCCGGGATCTATTCCCAGGGTACTGTGATCGAAGGCGGCCTCAGCCTCCTGAAAGCGCCCCTTCTCGGCCAGGGCGCCGCCATACGTTAGGTAGGTTGTGAGGTGGTTCGGATCCAACTTGATGAGGCGTTCACATTCCGCAATGGCTTCGTCGTATCTACGGGAAGCGAACAGTGCGATGCCGTAGAAACGGCGGAGATCGATGGCCACAGGATTAGCAAGCGCCAACTCGTGGCTGATCCGTACAGCCTCTTCGGTCCGCCCCTTTTGGAGCAGCATGATAGAAAGATATCCAGAAGCATAGGGGTTGTTGGGGTCTAACTCAATGGCGCGTCGAAGGGCCTTCTCCGCTTCGTTCCACCTATGGTTGGACAATAGGGAATGTCCGAGCGAGGAATAAGCCTCTGATGACGTTGGATCGAGATTCACGGCTTTTTGCGAGTATGCCAAAGCGGTTGCGTACGACTCTCGATTATTCTTCCGCGGAGTTCCGCACACCAAAGACGCCCTCGTATGCCCACGCCTGACCCATTGCGGCATAAGCAGCGGTAAAGTCCGGGTCGAGTTTTATGGCACGCTCCAGGTGCGGTATGGCTTTGTCCTTTTGCGTTGTCTCCTGATGAAGGAGAAAACGGGCCTGCAGATATTCGTCGTACGCCTCAGGGTTGATCTGGCTCTCCAAGTCCAGCTGCGTTTTTCCCTGGGGCGTCAGTTGCACCTTCATCTGCCTCACCGCGTCGGCGGCAAGTTGATTCTGCAGCGAGATCAAGTCACTCACCTTGCGCTCATACGACGCGGCCCACAGTTGCCGCTCGGGTCTGGCTTACTCCGAACGTCAATCCCGAATCGGCTCCCGGTCCGGCCATTGCGTGCATTCCACTCGCAACCAGGTTCCTCAAGCAACTCCGGCACGGCGACACAATTCGCCTGCGCGATGCCCGCAAAGCGCAGCGCACACTGCGTATCTCTCAGGTTGTGGGCAGAAGTTGTTGGGCCGAGGCAAAGCAAACCATCTACTTCAAATCCGAGCTCCAGGTCAGCGCCACTAGCCGTGCCAAATCAGCGACGGATGGCGTTCCGAAGAATGCACGGACTCGCATCGGTAAACTTCCAGCTCTTCCTCAAACGCTGCTCCTGAAGCCGGGCGATCTGCTCGTTTTGCATCGCGAGAACACGCTGGGAAGGCAGGCAACCTATCGCGAGACGGGGGAACTCATCGCGCCGGCACAGATTAGCGTTTCTCTGCCCCAAATACTCGATCATGCCAAACCCGGCGAGCCCGTGTGGCTTGACGATGGCAAGATTGGCGGCGTGTTTCGCACAGTGGATTCAGATTTCGCAACCGTTGAAATCACACAAGCACGTCCCGAAGGGGAGAGACTTGGGGCGGAAAAGGGAATTAATCTCCCCGACACGCGTATTGATATAGGAGCGCTCACTCCCGAAGACCTGGAAGCGTTGAAGTTCATCGTTCAGCATTCGGACCTTGTCGGTTATTCCTTTGTCCGTACAGAGTCTGACGTTCATCAGCTCCTCGATCGGGCTGGAAGAGCTGGGCGGCCAGCATCTCGGCCTGATTCTCAAGATTGAGACCCGCAAGAGTTTCGACAATCTGCCGAACCTCATTCTCGCCGCAATGCGAACGCGTTCCCTTGGCATTATGATTGCCCGCGGTGATCTCGCGGTCGAATGTGGCTATCAGCGCCTGGCGGAGGTCCAGGAGGAAATCCTTTGGATCAGCGAAGCCGCTCACATTCCCGTAATTTGGGCCACACAAGTTCTGGAAACTCTTGCAAAGAAAGGCATTCCCTCACGGTCGGAAATTACCGATGCCGCGATGGGTGAGCGCGCCGAATGCGTCATGCTGAATAAAGGACCCTACCTCGTCACGGCTGTTAGCGTTCTTGCGGACATCCTCACTCGCATGCAAGCTCATCATGAGAAAAAGAGCTCCATGTTGCGACAACTCCATCTCGCCGCATGCTTTCCGACCACCGTATGACGACCTTTGTTTACCGGATAAGGGTGCCGCTGGCGCGCGCACCGTTAGCACGTTCCGAGTGCTTCTGTCCGGAAATACTCACAAAGAAGCGGCCGCAAGCGTTGCAGACGGTTGGGATGCGAAGGCTATGGTCAGAACGGGACACGGTGCCTCCGTAATGATGCGATACGCGATATGGCCAGGAATGTGCGAAGCCGCCATCGAAGCTTGACGGACGCCCAGGACGATCAACTTCGCTTTCTGCTGCTTGGCATACTCAACGACCGCGTTCGAGATCTCGCTACCGTATGTGATTGCGCAAACGGGCGGATCGATGGTTGTCCCACTCTCGATGGCGACATGTTGCAAGGCCTCGGTCATAATGTGAGGAATGATTTGGCTCCCCTCACCGCCTTCGAGCGTCCGCGGAAGCACATGCAGACAATGGAGGGGGGATCCGGTCGCTTTGCAGAAAAATGCCGCATCACGAATGGCATCCGTCGTTTTGAGGTGGAAGTCCGTCGCGAAGACAACCGGGCCGTCAAGTTGGCCCGCCTTGGCAGCGTCTGATGCCTGAGGCCCAACGGTCAATACCGGGCACAGAGCTTTGCGGAGGACTGCCTCGGCAGTTGATCCGAAGACGAGACGCTCAAAGCCATGAAGAGCATTCGTGCCGAGAATGGCAAGGTCGATCTCTTTTGATGTGATCGTCCGCAAAATCTCTTCGGAAGGGATGCCGCTCCCCATGATGGTTTCACACGGCACACCTGCTCGGCGGGCCAATTGGAAGAGGTCGTCAAGGGAGTTTCGAGCACTTTGATAGATGCTGTCCAACTCGGGTAGCTGACTCCCTGTTTCAGGAGGAACAGCGTTGGCGTACTCAAAGACATGCAGGATAAGAACACTTGCCCGAAGTTCAGTACACACAACAAGAGCAGTCTGAAAGGCCGCATGCGATGCTGCTGAGAAATCAGTGGCGAGAAGGACGTTGTTGAAGGACATCACGGAATCGGTCATGGGGGTTTGCATTGGCTTGAGTCTCTTTCTGACACTCTATGGCGTATCGAGATAGTTGCGAGGTTTATTCGGCTGCGCATAATGAAGAGCGGATTGCGCCCGGATCTGATTGAAAGCGTCGACCTGCGGGCGCGGTTGGCCCGGTGCCATGGCGTACGATCCATGGAGAACGGGGAAACTAACCGAAGATAGCTGTCCGAATGAGGTGGCTGTGGGCGGAGAGCGTCAGAACGCGGCCGAGCGAGACACCCCCCATTGCGTCAAGACGCAGGGCCACCATTGGTACGCAGGCGGAGCAGAGCCAGAAGAACTCCGTATTCGCAGAGCGCCTTTCAAGTGCGTAGAGATCTCCCCCGTTGAGGAGTTTGAACTCTATGCGGCAAGGCGGGTTAGCGCAGCAACTGACCATGTGTCACCTCTTCAGCTAAATCTATGGGGGCTTGAATAGACAAAGCTGTGACAGAGATCACAGTTGGAATTGGAGGAAGGGAAGGCGGGCTTCAGGAGACTTCAGGCCGAAAGCTGTTCCAGCCTCTCTGGAGAGAGGATCAGAATGGAAGCACCGCGCATTTGGATCAGCTTCTGCCTCTTGAAGCGTCCCAACATGCGAGTGACAGTCTCGCGAGAGCTACCGACCAAGTTGGCCAGTTCCTCGTGCGTGAGTGCCATCGTGAAGCGCATCTCAGGCTTGCCGCAGGACGCTGCCCTCCCCCAGTCCAGCAGCACTCCCGCAAGCCGGCCTGCCGCCGAACCGGACAGGGCCAGGCGCCGGGCATCGAAGAACGCCGCTTTGTACTCCTCTGAGAGCGATTTGGCTGCATGGAGGCTTGCTTCCCCGTGCTTCTGAAGAAAAGCGAGGAAGTCCTCCCGCCGGATATTCTTGATCTGCGTTGGCTCCATGGTCTCTGCTGTAACTTCGTAGGTCGATCCGGAGATGACCGCTCCCAGCCCAAGGACGTCTCCCGGCATAGCGATTTTGAGAATCAGGGTCCTACCCTCCCGTGAAGTGCAGGAAAGCTTGACCTGACCGGTGCAGATGACAAAGACGCCATGGCTCGGCCCATCCTCCCGGAAGAGCTTCGCACCTTTCGGGAGATTCGCCTGCACGCCGATCGAGCCGAAATCGCTGAGCGCCTCTGCGTCGAGATTACAGAACATACGCAGCGAGCGAAGCTCGCAACTACCGCAATCGCGTACCGGTCGAGCTATGGAAAGTGGAGACATTCCGAAAATGGCCTCTGCGCCAGAGGGACGCTGCTGATGTTGCCATGAGTATATATTCTGCTGAATTATGATGCGTCGAGACTCGACTGTCATGCCATATCCGCACCTATGGTCTAACTTACCGTCATTACCGGGCAGGTAGCCTGAGCCAACAGATCAGGAGTTACGCCACGCTCGATATGCGTAAGCCAGAACGACGCCTTGCGCGCACCAAGCACGATGAGATCCGCCTGAACTCTTTCGGCCAGTTCGAGAATAGCCTTGGCAGCATCGCCGTGTTGCACTACGCATTCGGGGCTGCACCAGTCATAAGAACTCTCGGGAATCATCCTTTTCAGAGCGGAATGGAACGCCCCATCCACGAGTTCCCTCTTCGCGACGGTGTCGGTCTGAACGCCGAGCACGTAACAGAAATAAAGATGGGCGCCGCTGTCCTGGGCAAAGGAGAGTGCGAAGGTCGCGGCCTTCACGGCCTCGGCCGAAAAATCGGTCGCAAAGACAATCGTTGCGAAAGACCAGCGGACCACCTCCGACAGGCTCGGCTTTGGGCCCTACCGTCAGTACCGGGCACTTGGCGCCGCGAATCAGATGCTCCGCCGTCGAACCGAGGATAAATCTGTCCAATCCCGACCTGCCCGTAGTTCCGGCGACGATAACGTCGACCTGATGCTCCATCGCCACCTTCAGCAGATCTTTGTAAGGTTGATGTCGTTCGGACGATGTGGTGCGCGCGTGGATCCCCGAGCCGCAGAAGTCATTCCGCCAGCGCTCCAGGTTCTCGCGACTTCTCTTCCGCCTTTCGTTAATCGGCAGGCCAATCATGGCCTCTTCGTATGATGTAACGACAGACGGATCAAAGACATGAGCAATCTCGACGGTGGAGGAGAATCGTCGAGCCAACGCTTTAGCGTAGGAGGCAGCTTTTTCTGAAGACTGGGAGAAGTCTGTTGCGAACAGAATGCTTTTGATTGAAACGGAAACGCGCTCATCGATAACCGGCATAAGGCACCTCGATCGCTTTTATGGGAGCTTTGCGCTCGCTACCAGCAACATTTGCTGGCTTGTGATTGATTGAACTCTCTGGCTGCCATCAGAGTCTGTGACCACCGTCACAGGCCTTCCGTCAAGGGTGAACGAAGATGGCTGCACAGTCGCAAGTGCTCGTTGTGTCGTTCCCCCTAAAGCGCAGAAACACGCCCATAAGCGAACGAGGGAGAGAAGGAGGTCGACCATGAGCCAATTCTGAGTACTGGATCGCTACGATGATTCGCGGTCTGCTTGCGATTTTGGCCGGAACCGGGGTCTTGTTCATTCCAGAGATGGCATCGACGATTCTGCTTCTTCCCTTTGCTATCGCGACCTCGATTCTTTGCCTGGCGGCGTACGGGACGATTGATAGCGCGATCGTTTTTACAACCAGCTTTCTGATCCCCCGCACCGTCCTGGCCGCTGGCTCTCAGGACGCAGGGAGTCTGCGGAGCAATTATCGGCGTACTGCCGTTCGCATTGGTATACGACCACGTCGAGCCTTCCCAGGTTTCTCTACCTCGCCGCGGTTCAGGCGGCTGGAACAGCGATAACGCGAGCTCATCGTAGCCAGAGGGACCTCAGTCCACCACGGGACAAAGTGGTGTTATGCCTCCGCCTTTGTAGCCGCGTTCTCCGCGATAGCACTGCTGTTCGGCACAAACCTCAATCCGCGTGAACTTGCCTGGTTGATCTATGGCTGTCTCGCGGTATTTGGTTTCAATCTATTCGCTTTATCTGCGCGCATGCTCTTTGCCCAGCGGAGTAGCTTCATACCGCAAAGCAGTACCGGAGCCTAAAACGGTCGCAATCGCTCTAGGATAGATGGGAGCAAACGGAATCTCGAAGACTTCTGGCGAGCCCACCAAAACCTCGCAAACGACTGGAACGTCCCGTGATACTGCGAGTCCTAATACTTGCATCAGTGGACCATTACTTACTCAAATTCCCGCAAATCGGTTTGCACGGCTTGCGCATAGGTCAATATTGCGCAAGGAGCGCTCTTGATGACTTTAGCAACCAGGCTCTTGCGGAAGTACGACGAGAAGAGACCTTTCTTGTGAAGTCCAAACAAAATGTAGTCAGCATTAGCAGCCTGCGCAAGCTCTGAGATGATGCATTCTGGTGTGCCATAGAGAAGAGTTGACTTAGCGACCACTCCTTCCTGCAAGAATCGGCTAACCAAAAGATCGAACTCGAATTGAATATCAGCCGCACTGTGAGGACGTGAGGACTCATGACAAACATCCACAACATGGACGAGTTCGACATCCGCGCACAATGCCTTCGCGAGACGGGCGATGATAGTCAACCGTTCATGAATGTCTTCGGGAAAATCAATTGGGCAGATCATCTTTATCGGATGGTCCGACTCGACCTTCGGTTTGACCGCCTTTGGTCCTATCGTGATCACGGGACACGGAAGCGTCCGAAGAAACGATTCTGCTGTTGAGCCAAGTACCTTTCGATCTAGCCGATTGTTCCCGTAGGCACCCAGAAAGAGGATGTCCGGCTGCAGATCATCCACGACCCGATTGAGAGCCTCAGCAGGAGACCCGGCCTTCAAGAGCCATCTCGCGCTAATTCCCTGCTTTCGGGAGCCCGCCACTATCGATTCAAGACGCCCTCCAGCTCCAACTGCGGCGACTTGCTCCAGCGCATGAACCAGGATGACCTCCGCATTTTGCTTCGCTGCGAGGTCCAGCGCATCCTTCAGCGCGGCCTCTGCACACGGAGAAAAATCGTACGCAACTACGAACTTCTTGAAGCTTGCGAACACTTCGGTTGAATCTGTCGGAATAGGTGAGGCAATCGTCGCCATAACTAACTCCTTTAATAGATATCTACTAAAGATTCTCATCCGGATATTGCATTGGCTGTGACGCATATCACAGCCAATGCGGCCTGTGTTGAGAGAGAATGCTTGCATTGCAGTTAGGTGCGCCACGGTTAGACCCTAACCCACTCCGCTACCCTGCTTCGGGGCGCGCCTTTCAGAATGAAAGTAAGACATACCCTTCTTTCGCAGAATCAGTGTAGGCCGCTTCCCGCAACGTCCGGGACCGCCTAGTAACACTCCTGTCCGTCTCGCAACCTTTAGGTCGCCAAAAGGCTGCCTGGCCCATACGCTGGGGTCATGAAGACGCTTGTTAGCAAAGATATCCTGAGCAGGATCAAACGCGAGCGCCGCTCCGGGAGAACGGGGATAAGAACACATGATTCCGCGCGTACGACCAAATCGAGTGATATGTTCAAATTTTGTTTTTTTGCCATCGTGGCTTTAGCCGGATGCGGGCTCTCGGCCTTGCAGGCTCAACAGATTCAGGTTCCCATGTCGCCCGAGCGTTTCGACATCGGTACCTCCAAGACGGGATCCTCTGCGGGGGCGATACAATTCGGAGAATTTCTTGGACGTCGCGCGGTCTACCTTCCCTCTGGGCTGGTAACCGTGAAAGGGGCAAACTTCCGCGACGGCGCTGTCGAAGCAGATGTGGCAAGCAAACTAGGCGGTCTGTTTATAGGAATTGCTTTCAGGATGGAATCAGAAGCAAATTTGGAAATGATCTACCTGAGGCCGGGCGCTTCGGACACCATCGAAGCGATGCAGTATACCCCGCGACTGAACGGAGACGCCATTTGGCAACTGCTCAATTCGAGCCACGAGAAAGCCAGCGCACATGTCCCCCAAAACCAGTGGATTCACCTGAAGATCGCAGTCACCGGTCGAACGTGCAACGTTTTCCTGAACGAAAGTAAGGTTCCTGCGTTGACCGTGACCAATTTACGGAGGGGAGACAGTGAAGGTGGAGTCGGCTTATGGTCTCTGGGCGGCGGATATTTCAGTAACCTGAGCTACCAGCCTCCTCCTGAGAGGAAGCCATTGCCAGACCTGCCGCCATTGAAACGGGCCGGCTTGCTCTCCGATTGGGAGCTGTCGCCCGCATTTGACGCGAGCGACGTTGACGCCAGTACATACCCGGCTTCCATCAGTCAATGGGAAAAGGTGCATGCTGAGGATCCAGGATTCGTTTTGGTAAATCGGTACCGGTCCAGTCCTGCGATGTTTCCTATGCCGCCGCGCGAGGAAATGCGCAAAGGACGGGTCAAAGGCGCTAAAGTCGTATTCGCTCGGACCCAAATCTCATCTGTGAAGGGCGGTGAGAAAATCCTCAAAATCGGCTACAGCGACGACATAGTCGTCTACCTGAACCGACAGCCGATTTTTTCGGGGAAGAATGCCCTGTCGTACCGCAATGATGACTCGCTCGGTACATTCGGCCTCAACGACGAGACCCATATCCATCTCAACCCAGGTGACAACGAACTACTCGTAGCGGTCACGGAATACAACGGTGGCTGGGCATTCGAATGTGAGTTAGCCCCTGTCCCATCCGAATAGTACCGCCGACTGCTGGACAGAAGGCGACAATAACCTCAGGCAGGAAGCAGACGAAACGGTCGATGGACTCGAGAACTGTGGGTATTCGTGAACGGGAAACTGGTATACGCCGACAGGAACCTATTTGATATAGGAAGCAAGTGAGAAAGTATCCCGATGGGCGATTCGCTGGAGAACGGCAACTTCATCTTGCCTCTGGAAGCGGGCGATAATGAAGTCGCGGTAGCACTCGCGAACAACTTCTTCGGATGGGGCTGGATGTTTCGCCTGGCTGATCCGGAAGGGGTTCACCTGGCAGCAAAGTGATAAACCCGATGGTTGGCAAACAATGGATGAAGACGCGCCCGGGCCACGTCGCCCTTGCCGCCCTGGCCTGGACGGTTCTCGGCTGTGTGTTTGCATTGCCGGATCTCTCTGCCGGCACCGACTGGCGCCACGCTCTGCTTTTGTCTCTTACGCTATGGTGGTCCTGGGGTATGGTCACACCTCTTATTCTTTGGGTGGATTCGCAGATCCCCGTTTCCAGCAAGCAACTTACCCGACGAGTTTTGGCGCATTTCCTTCCGAGCCTGCTGGTGACGTCTGTGTACGTTTATCTTTTGGGGACGGTTCGCGCCGCGTTCGGGATCGGTGATTGGAGTGGCTTGCGCAGTATAAGTTTTCTTGTCAATGCGCTGCGAGGCCTGTTTCTGTGGAACTGGCTCAACTATTGGCTGATTCTGGGAGCCTGGCAGGCATATCACTATTACGATCAATACATTACCGGTGAGATGCGTCTGGAGCGTTTGGAAAAAAACTTCTCTGAGGCTCGCCTGAATGCGCTTCGCATGCAATTGGAGCCACATTTTCTTTTCAATGCGCTGAACACGATCTCATCTCATGTGGAACGGGACCCAAAGCTTGCGCGAAGGATGATTGAGCATCTGGGCGACCTTCTCCGCCTGTCGCTGGAATCGAAAGACAGACAGGAAGTCCCGCTAGCGGAAGAGATGGCCTTTCTGGAACACTACTTGGCGATCCAGAAGATCCGCTTCGGGGACCACTTGCAGATCGAGACTCAAATCGCGCCGGAGGTGAAATATGCTTCTGTACCTTGTTTCTTCGTTCAGCCACTGGTGGAGAATGCAATCCGGCACGGGATTTCAAGGCGAGCTTCGGGTGGAACGGTGATTGTCTCGGCACGCCAGGACGGGAACCGGCTTGAGATCCGTGTCCTCGACGACGGCGTGGGACTACCGAAGGGTTGGACACTTGAGAACTGCAGCGGAGTAGGCCTTTCCGTGACGCGGCAGCGTGTGGCAGGGCTTTATCCCGATGGAGAAACCTGTTTTACCGTGAACCAGCGCGCCAGCGGTGGAACCGAGGTTGAAATATCGCTGCCACTACGATGGACCAGAGAGGATGTCCATGCCCCTGTCCGCACCTGAAGGCCTCTGCGTTCTGGTGGCCGACGACGAAGCGCCGGCGAGGCAACGGATCATCGATCTGTTACGCCGCGAGTCGCAGGTGGCCGCAATTATAGAGGCGTCCGACGGACTCTCCACGGTGGAGATCATTAAGAACCGAAGGCCCGATCTGGTATTTCTCGACGTGCAGATGCCGGAACTGAATGGACTGGAGGTCATCACTGAAGTGGGAGCCGAACGTATGCCGCTAACCGTCTTTGTGACCGCTTACGATGCGCATGCAATCCGCGCTTTCGAAGCAGATGCGCTTGACTATCTCCTGAAGCCGTTCAGCGACGAGCGCTTCGAGATGACCATGGCTCGCGTCAGCATTCGGATGGATGAACGAAGCGTACAGGAGTTTGGACGGCGCATTCTTCGCATGGTTTCCGCAGCGTCCGCGGGCGATCTGCCGCTGGACCGTCTGGTGGTGAAATCCGGAGGTTCAACCCGCTTCGTGAGGGTGGCCGATATCGACTGGATCGAAGCTGCAGGCATTTATGCGAACCTGCACATCGGAGGAAAGGAGCTGTTGTACCGGGCCGCGCTGAACGATCTTGCCGAGAGGCTCGATCCCGTTCGTTTTGTCCGCGTCCATCGCTCGGCTATCGTCAATATCGAAAGCATCCTCCGCCTGGAGCCCATCTCCCATGGCGAATTTGAAGTGATTCTGAAAGACGGTTCAAGACCGAGAATCAGCAGAACCTATCGCAGTCAGCTCGAAAAGAGATTGGGTCAATCGCTGTAGTCCGCTCCGCGATGCGGGACCGGAGAGACAGCTCATGACGCAAAAGACCTCTTCAAAGTCCTGAGGAGTCACGTTTTCGGCAAGTTCGGTCGTAGTTTCCGAAACCCCGTTTTGCGGGCACTACGGAATCTTCAAGTCATCCCCCGAGATACCGACAGCTATACTTGCGCTGCTGACGGATGAGAGGCGACGGCTTCACGAGGAGCGGAATAGAGCGAAAATGGCAATCGACTGGAAAGAGCTTGGAAAACAGGTTGGCGACCTGAACCTGGATTACAGCGAACGGGGCAGCGGAACAGTGTCGGGCAGGCGAGCACTGGAGATTCTCATTGGGGAGGAGAATCTCCGAATTGCGGTTGACCACTTCATATCTCATGAACCCGGTGCC
The DNA here is from genome assembly GCA_963720955.1 of uncultured Acidobacteriaceae bacterium. Taxonomy (GTDB): domain Bacteria; phylum Acidobacteriota; class Terriglobia; order Terriglobales; family Acidobacteriaceae; genus Edaphobacter. Next base: position 37,686 of record CAVRHK010000020.1, read on the forward strand.
TTCACTGCCGAGATGGTTCTCAAGATCATCCGGTCCGAAATCGCAATGAACCGCTGTTTCGAGATTTACAAGACGGAGCCCGGTACAGACCGCGCGTGTAGTGCTGTATTCCTGCTCGGGAGCATGGCGGATGACAGAGCACTCTCGTGGGTTTCCGAGTTTTTGGACGACAACGACTACAGTGTTCGCTTGAACGGCCTTCGCGTCCTACAGAGCATCGTTCACGGCCCATTGAACGACGCAGACAGTGCGACCGCGAGGGAGCTATTCGATAAAGCAGAATCGGACCTTGACCCAGCCGTACGAGAGCGCGCGGTTCAGATTCGGCAGCACAGCATCCTACGCTCCTAGACCGGAATGCTCGGCGATACGTTGAGCGCCGCGAGGTGCCCGAGAACCTCTGAGCTGCCCGTAAAGTCGACGTTTTCGGCAAGTTCACCCAGCGGCGCGATTCTAGAAGCCGTAGTTTCCGATAGCCCCGTTTCAAGGAACTACAGGAACCACTTGTCCGAGAAGCCGACTATTCGGCAACTTGCCTCGATCTCATTTGTCGATGAGTGAATTGGCGATTTTGCGACAAGTGAGATGTACCGAGGCGAATCCGAACAACAATTTGACATCTATGGACTCTTGCTTCGCTTCAGCACCCAGTAAAACGCAGTAATTACCAAGAGGAACGGCATAAAACTCGGGACCGTGTATCGCAGGCCCTCCACATAGAAGGTGCTAACCATGATGGCGGCGAGAGCGATCAAGGCAGCGATTTGCGAGTAAGGCGAGAACGGCAGGCGGATCGGCAGCAAAGCGACGCGCGCTTGACCTAACGAGCGGCGAAACGCAAGGTGTGCGAGCAGGATAACGATCCATACGAAGAACATGCCGGCGACCGCGACACCGTAGAGCAGCAGGAAGGCTCGTCCAGGAGCAAAGATGGCGAGCAGGATCGCGGCTACCATTCCGCCGGTAGACGCGAGCAGTGCGAAGTATGGAACGCCGTTCTTGCCCAGGCGTCCAAGCGTCGCGGATACGTAGCCATCGCATGACAGAGAGAAGAGGGTGCGCGCAGTGAGGTAGAGATTCGTGTTCGCACTTGAGAGGGCAGCGGTGATTACCACCAGATTCATGATGCTCGCAGCGAAGGGAATGCCGATCGCTGCGAAAGCCAATACAAACGGGCTACCGGTGATACCGCTGCCCATACTGTCCCACGGTGTCATCGAGAGCATCACGACTATCGAAAGAACGTAGAAAAGAATAAGCCGAAGGGATACCGTTCGCACGGCACGAGGGATGGTCTTTTCGGGTTGCGCAGCCTCGCCTGCGGTGACACCAATGATCTCGACACCCATGTAGCTAGTAAGAGTGAGCGTCATGGCCAGCCAGACACCCCTTAGTCCATGCGGAAAGAATCCTCCGCGGGCGGTGAGATTTGAAAAACCAACGCCACGGACAGGGCCAAAGCCGAAGATGAGCCCAAACCCGACGAGGATGAAGGCCACGATGGCGACGACTTTGATGAAAGCAAACCAGTATTCGAATTCGGCGAAGTTGCCGACCTGCATCGCGTTGATAACGATAAGAACGACTGACACGCCGAAGACCCAGACCCACTGCGGAACCACCGGGAACCACATGGAAAAGTAGATGGCGACTGCCGTCACCTCAGCGCCGATAGCAATGATCTGGACGAAGGCGTAGGTTGCTCGAACGGAGAAGCCCGACCACTCGTTCAGGTAGGTCTGCGCGTAGACGCCGAAGGAACCGGCAACGGGGTGAACGACGGCCATCTCGGCGATGGAATACGCAACAATAACCGCGATAACTGCACTGAAAAGATAAGAGAGGATGACGCCGGGGCCGGCCAACCGAATCGTGAGTGAGCTGCCAAGAAAGAGCCCCACTCCGATGGCGCCGCCGATCGTCAGCATGGTGAGCTGGCGTTGAGTGAGCCTGCGCTTGAGTTCCGGGGGGCCCTCGGTCGTGTTCACCGGGAAAGATGCAGAAGGCCTCGAACCCCGGCTGGGACCGTCTTGCTTACTGACTCCGAACCATGTCACGGAGCACCTTTCCGAACTCGTGAATCTCCTCGATGGTGTTGTAGTGGAGAATCGATGCCCGGACGACGCCAGTATCGAGACTGCGGCCGAGATGCTTCATCAGCCGCGGCGCGTACATGTGTCCGTCGCGAACACCGATGCCGCGATCCGACATGGTTTCCGTAACAAATGCGGGTGAGATGTTGGGAAGGTTGAAGCAAAAGGTCGGGACGCGTTCAACGAGACGTGTAGGGTCGTCGACGCCATAGATGATAGCCCCTGCAGCCTGCAGCACTTCGAGCATCTCTCGAGAAATTGTCGCTTCGTACTCACGTATGGAAGACATAGCGCGAACGATGGAGTCGCGCCGCGATCCGTGTTCAGCGCCTCCTTGCTCTAGGGCGAGGCTATTGCCGAGAGTTTCGAGATAGGTGACAGCAGCTGCCATGCCGGCGACATTCTCGTAGATGAAGGTGCCGGCCTCGATCTTGCTCGGCGGAACATCAGGGATAAAGTCTTCGCGGAAGGTCGGGAGCTTATACAGAAGCTCAAGGCGTCCCCACATGAAGCCCATGTGAGGAGCGAAAACCTTGTAGCCGGAGCAGACGAGGTAGTCGCAATCGAAAGCCTGCACATCGATGAGGGCGTGAGGAGAATAGTGAACGCAGTCGAGAGCAACTTCAGCACCGGCGGCGTGCGCTAGTTTGGCAACGGCGGTGACATCGATAATCGACCCGAGGGCATGAGAGGCAACGGTGCACGCGACAAGACGGGTCTTCGAGGTGAGGAGCGGCGTGAGATCTTCCACGTGAAGGTTGTTGTCTTCGCGCATCTTCCACCAGACGATCTTGGCACCTTCGCGCTCGAGCTGCAGCCAAGTGGCGATATTCGCTTCGTGGTCGAGTTCGGTAACGACGATCTCGTTGCGGACCCCGAGCGTGCGACCGATAGCAAGACTGAGTAGGCGGAGGAACGAAGTGGCGTTCATGCCGAAAGCAACCTCGTTGGGGTCTCGCGCGTTGATTAGGTCGGCCACACCCTCTCTCGCGCGCGCAATCGCCGCGTCCACTTCCATGCTCTTGGCGTAGCGGCCGCCGCGCTGCACGTTGCAGTGCAGCAGGTGACTATTGATCGCGTCGAAGACGACCTGGGGAATCTGCGCGCCAGCAGCGTTATCAAAGAAGATGAACCGCGGCTCCTGATTGAGCGCAGGAAAGAGCGAGCGGATTCGATCAGACGGGAAGGCGATGGCTCGGGGTGCGGCTAGCTGCTGATTGACCACTTGGCTCCTGGCGCTTGTTAATCACGTGACTCAGGGCACGTCCTAATCGGCACCCTGACCTTGATCTCACGATGGATACGTGCGACGACCAGTATACAAAAGGAGATATTCTTCCTGATCAGTCGGGTGTGTTGAGTTTAGGGCAACGATGGATTGAGGAGCTTCTGTGCGGTCTCGGCTCCAAATACCGGAAGAGATCGATCCGTGAGCAAACCGATTTGTTTGAGCACAGACGCCTGATCCCAGTAGATGCGCTCGTGCGCCAGCTTGCCATCGCGAAAGCCGACCACCACAACCAAAGGAATATCGACGTGGCGGTGAGTCGGTGGAACACCTGGCAGCATCCAGGGCATCTCTTCAGTATGAGTGAAAGAGAAGATGATCTCGTCAACCAGCTGATCCTGGCCGAGCGTGCGCGAGACGAGCTGGATTGAAGTATCCGCCGGCATTGGTGAGATGAAGTCTTCCTTATAAAATCTGTGCAAGGCTTCATGGCCGTAACCGCCGGTCATAACCGGAACGTGGTTGACATAGGCGTCCTCCACCATTGTGGCAATGGTCGAAGAGACATCACGAGTTGAGAACTCATAGCTGATGTGCTCGTCCCATCGAGCGATCATCTCTGCTTGATTCATGGCTGGAGGTTCCTCTAGTAGGATGTTACTCGATAGATTTATCGGGCTCGACCCGAAGACACAGGGGGTGGCCAGCACGTGTTTTCTGCGGCTATTCGGCGCGCAAGGCTTGCATAGGATCGATTTTTGTTGCGCGCCTTGCGGGTAACCACGCGGCGGCGATGGTCATTACAGAAACGGCGGCGATTGCGATGGAGATAGCCGTCGGGTCGAGCGGACTTAATTCGTAGAGCTGGCTCTTGAGAATGCGTGTTGAACTCAAGGCGACGGGCACACCGATAGCAAGTCCGAGAGCCAATAGCAGAATGCATTCTCGAAGAATCATCCAAAGCAGCATATGAGATCGTGCCCCGAGTGCGAGACGGACGCCGAACTCACTCGTACGGCGGGCTACCGAATACGAAAGCAGACCGTAGATGCCGATGCAGCCGAGAAAAACAGCAATGATTCCAAAGAAACTGGAAAGCCGGGCAATCAGCGACTGCGTCGCAATGGAACCATCCACCTGCTCCTCCAGACTGCCAATGCTGTTGACCAGAATGTTCGAGTTGACCTCAGCGATGGCATGACGCGTTCGCGAGATGATTTCCTGCCGGTTCGCCCCATGTGCATAACGAACCGCAAAGTTCCCGTAGAAACCGGGATTTTGCGTGCAGGGGAAATAGGCGGCCATCAGCTCGCTTTCGGTGAGTGAGCTGTACTTGGCATCTTTGACCACGCCGATCACCTCCTTCTCGCCAGGATGATCCGGGGTCTCTCCGATTCCAAAGCGGCGTCCGATCGCCGAACCATTCGGAAAGAAGCGACGCGCCATGGTTTCGTTGATGACCGCGACTTTGTTTGACGTCTGCGTATCCTGGGCGTTGAAGACACGGCCCGCGATCAGCTGAATGCCCATGGTGGAGAAATATCCCTTGCCGGCAATGTTGAAGAAGGCCTCGCCACCGTTTGACTGCGTCCGCGGGATGCCCTGGAAGAGCACTTGGTCGGTCCATCCGCCTTGATTGAAAGTGAAGAAGGCAAAACCATCCGCTTTTACGCCGGGGATGCTCTGCACACGGTCTTCGATCTGCTCCTGTAACTGGACAGAGCGTATCTCTTCCGGAGTTCCATGCGGCAGATTGGCCGTGCTTGAGTCCATAGAAAAGATAAGGACGTCGTGTTTGTCGAAACCGGTGTCAACGTCAGACAAGTGAATAAGACTGCGCACGAACAACCCGGCGGCAGCCAGCAGCACAACAGAAATCCCAATCTGCCCGACGATCAGCGATCGTGCCAGCGTGTCACGCGTTGTGGCAGAAGAACTGCCGCGCCCGTCCTTGAGGGCAGGTACGAAGTCAAGCCCCGCCGCCCGGAATGCCGGCAGCATGCCGAACAGAAGCGCCGTTACCACCGCGATGCCGAGCGTAAAGCCGAGCACGGGCATGTCGGGAGTCAGATTCAACGGAACGGGATTGGGGCCTGGCGTGGCCATGCTCAGCAGCACAGCACTCGCCTTCCATGCCAGCGCAACCCCGGCCACCGCTCCCAGAAGAGCAAGCAATACAGACTCCGTGAGAAGTTGCAACACAATCCGACGGCGCGATGCGCCCAGTGCCATGCGCATCGCGACTTCACGCGTCCGCGCCACGCCGCGAGCCAGAAGCATGTTGGCTATATTCGCGCAGGCAATCAAAAGCACCAGCGCCACAATGGCCATCAGAATTTCCAGCGGCGCCGAGAACGCGTAACGCAGGAAAGAAACTCCACGGCTCCCTGGAGTCAGTTGGATACTGGCGTGTGCAATATTGTCGAGGTGCTTTTGCGAAGGCTGAGGCCCGAGGTAGCTGCGCAGAATCTGCTTGAACAGCAGATTGGTTTCGACGCTCGCCTGGGTTGGGGTCACACCGGGTTTCAGACGGCCGATGAGATAGAGCGACTGAAAGAATTGAGTTCCGAGTTCGTTCCAGCCGGCACGAGAGAACGCCTTCTCCATCGAAAGCGGAATCCACAGGTCAGTCGATTGACCCACCGTGTATCCGTAGAAGCCCGGCCGGGCAACGCCGACCAGGGTGTAGTCGTGTGACTGGATGCGAATGGTTTTACCAAGCGCAGACGGGTCGCCATTGAACTGCCGCTGGAACCAGGAGTAACTGGCTACGGCGACCGGGCCCGAGCCCTCGGCGCCATCGTCGGATTCGCCTATCGTACGACCCAGAAACGACGGTACGCCAAGCACCGAGAAGTAACTGCCGGAGACAAGATCGACGTGGGTCGTTTGATAGGCTGCCCCGCCAATCGAAGCTTTGGTCGTAACCTGGCTGCTGTCTACCGCGGCGATTCCTGAAAACGAAGTATTTTTCTGGCGAAAATCGCGAAAGAAGGGATAGGAGAACAGCTTCGTCTTCCCGTCGGGAATTGAGTTCATGCTGCCCTGTGCCTGGCCGTTGCCGAATAGAAGCAACTCACTGGGCGTCTGGACCGGCAGCGGCCGCAGCAGAATCGCGTTGAGCAGCGTGAAGATGGCAGTGTTCGCGCCGATGCCCAGCGCGAGGGAGAGGATGGCGATGAAGGTGAAGCCGCGCGATTTGCGAAGTTGTCGCAGACCGTATCGGACATCCTGAACGAGCGTTTCGAGCCACATTGTCCCTCGGCTCTCCCGGCAATCCTCTTTGATCTGTTCGCTGCCGCCGAACTCCAGACGCGTGAGCCGGCGGGCTTCGGTTTCGGAAATGCCGGATCGCATCTTGTCCGCGACCTGCGCTTCGACGTGAAACTGGATTTCCTTATCCAGATCGCGATCCATGCGCTTGCGCGCGAATAGTCTCTGCAGCCAGCTCATGAATTCCCCTCCAGAGTTCCCTTCAGAATGAGCCCGACAACGTCGGTGAGGCGCTTCCAGTTCTCAGTCTCGGCCTTGAGGTGCGCTCGACCTTGGGCGGTCAGTTCATAGAACTTGGCTTCACGGCCTGTCTCGGATGGCTGCCAGTTGGAGGCAAGCAGCTTTTTGTATTCGAGGCGATGGAGAGCGGGATAAAGGGATCCCTGTTGGACCTGCAACGCCTCGCGAGACATTTGCTGAATCCTCTGCGCGATGGCGTAACCGTGAATGGGGCCAAGCGCAACCACCCTCATGATGAGGAGATCGAGAGTACCCTGCGGGAGATCGAATTTGTTTTCAGTCTTCATGCCTATCGCTTCTACATATACGCTCGAACATGTAGAAGGTCAAGGTGTCTGTTTTGGAGTCTATGGATCCCGGCCACAACCCCGAGTTGACCCGCATAAACGGAAACTGCATCCAGCGACTGTTGCGTCCATGCGATTGCAGAGCGCAATTCTCGAACGGAGAAATCCGGAATTTGTTGACAACTATTGCGAACAGGGCAATGCGCTCGTCGACCTATTCAGATCGATCTGTGTTTTGGGCAAAAGGCCGTAAAAACAGGCCATTCGGAAGTTGAGTCCGAGCCTCCCGAAAAGTCACGTTTTCGGAAACAAGGAAGTGGGGGCTGATACCCGTGATCGGATTGGCTGTACCGGAGAACGCCACCACCGACTCGCACGACACTTATCCGGCTTGTGTACGGGAGGGCACAACCCCGGCGGCCCTACACTAGTTTACAAGGCTCCCGCAAAGTCAGGTTTTCGGCAAGTTCGAGTTGGA
>CAVRHK010000021.1:0-28910 GCA_963720955.1 uncultured Acidobacteriaceae bacterium
GCCAAAGCCACGCCCCTCGGCTACGCGGTCTTCGTTGATAACGCGCAGCGAGCGATAGCCCATGTGTTTGGGGTCGTGATAGTTGGCAAACGAAAATGTGTGGTGCGAATCGAGCCAACCATGGTCGGCGTGGCCTCTTTCGTTACTCTTGCGAACGGTTAACATGATGCTGTCATTCCTTTCTTTACCCCAGCCGAGCGCTCAGGCTGAAGTGTCCTGCTTTTCCTTTGTTTCACACTTCTGTGTCGGGATCGCGACCTTCGCCGCGATTCCGATTTTTTTCAGCCCTTCGTAGATCACGCGCCGTTCCTCCTCGCAAAGTCCGACGGTGACGGCCTCCAGATCCTTTACGTGCCGCGCATAGATCTCTTCGATAAAAACCTTGCCGGAATCGGTAAGCTCCACGAACCGAATCCGCCGGTCGGAGTCGCAGTTTTTGCGCTGGACCAAACCCCGCTTCTCGAGCCGGTCGATCGCTGAGGTCATCGAGGCGCTGGCTAGTAATACTTTTTGTCCGATCGCCGATATCGTCAGCGGCCCCTTGTGTAGCAGAACCTCCAGCACCATAAAGTCACTTAGTCCGAGCCCCTGAGCAGTGAAGGAGCCCTCGATGTAGTTCACCATCGAGCCGTAGGCCCGAGCCAAAACCAGCCAAAGCCTTGGCGCCGAAATGTCGTGTCGATCGTTGATCATGTCCGCCATTCTAGCTCCTACCACATGAGATATCTCGACATCGAAATAAGATTCAAAAAGATACTCGCCGAGCAGGAGATCCGGGGTTGCGACCGATAGTTTTGCGCTGGAGATGGCGCGTTTACAGAGAGTTAGCTGATCGACAACCGTCCAGACGCTTTCATTCGGCTGATAAGATCGTCTTCTGTCCGCGCGCTCAGGCTCTCCATCGGAAGTACCACTATTCCGGCAACTTGCAGTGCCGACTCGACGAGGTTCTGCGAGGCGGACTTGCTGGCGGGGAAGCCGTTTTGGCCAAACGTCCATGCCTTCTTGAGTTTGCCTGGGTCGACCTCACTTAGCAGGGAAAGGAGAGTGTCCAACTCCTCGGGCCTTGGTGTGGGTGACTCTAGTCCTACGACTACTGTGTTGGCCCAGAGCAGGTCGGCGGCTTGCAGCTTGCCATAGCCTTTGTGGGCTACCTCAGCAGCGCCGGGAGGCGCCAGTCGTCTTAGACGGATGCTCGCCTCTGCCTCCACTGCACCAACGCCGACGGCGAGGGCGAGTTGTTCGGTGTGTTCTGTGTCTGTCTGAAAAATTATCAGGATGTGGCTCATGGCTTAATCCTAGCGCGCGCATTGATGATTTCGTGCGGGGGTAGGGATTTATGGTGTGATTTTGGATGGTGAATTGGTGAATTTGTGGTGATTTGCATGGTGAAACGTGGTGGATTGATGGCTACTTTTCGGGCACTAAAAACACGCCACATTTTGAGATTTATTTTTGGAATTCCCATTTTGGGAATCAGCCTTCGGTGTTGAGAGGCTTTTTGGCGAAGTAGTAGAGCGAGAAGGCGAGAAGGGCGAACATGATTACGCTGACCAGGTCAACGTGGAGAGGGTTGTGTTCGCTGAAGCGAGGGATGGAGCGGTCGGTGGCGGCTTCGTAGAGTTTGACGCAGACGCCGAGGAGGCCGACGATGCCGCCTGCGGCGATCAGGCCGGAGGCGTAGAGGCTGCCGGGCGAGACTTCGGATTCGATTGTGGCGTCGCGAGCGGTGATGGCGTTGAAGATGGGTCGGCCGCTGGGATCGGCATGGGCTGGGTCGGTGGGATCGAAGCCGGGGTGTTGGGCGAGCCATGTTTCGCGATCTGAGTGCCAGAGAGCCAGAGACGCGTCGTGCTCAATGCGGGCCTGCTGCGCGGCGTGGCGATGCATGACGTAGTCGACCAGCCAGCGCATGACTCCGCCGACGAAGATGGCGAGCGTGGTGGCGATGGAGAGGTAGGCTCCGACGGCGAAGGTGAGGGAGCGGACGCCGAGCAGTTCGACGACGATGACGATGACGACTCCGAGCAGGACCAGCGTCCAGGGGAGTTTGCGGCTGAGGATGCCGTTGATGACGGTGGCCATGAGGCGGCCCTGCGGGGCTGCGGCCTTTTCGCTGCCGATGCCCTGAATCCACTGGACTTCGATCTCGCCGGTGGCTGGGTTGTAGAGGTACTTGCCGTCTTCGAGGGTGGTGGAGCCGATGGCGTTGAGGAGAATGTACTGCTTTGCGTTGGAGATCTCTTCCTTCGTGCTGTTCTCGGTGCTGTGTGAGGAGAGAGTGATTCTGTCACTGGCGGTGAAGTTGCCGTTGTTCTGCACGCCGTCGGGAAGGTGGTGAGCGAGAAGGCGATGGGTTTGGCGAGGCGCTGGAAGCTTTCGAGGCCCTTGTTCATGGCGTTGAGCGTGGCGCCGATGGAGAAGATGGAGACGATGACGCCGATCATGATGGCGAGTTGCTGCTTCCAGGGCGTGGCTCCGATGAGGTAGCCGGTCTTGAGGTCCTGCGAGGTGTCGCCGGCGTTGGAGGCGGCGATGCAGACGACTCCGCCGATGGTGATGGCGAGTGCGCCGAAGGCGGGGGCGGTCCAGCCTTTGACGAGGAAGATGGCGGCGGTGGCCATGAGGGTGGCGATGGTCATGCCGGAGACGGGCGAGGCGGAGCAGCCGACGATGCCGACGATGCGCGCGCTGACGGTGACGAAGAGGAAGCCGAAGACGACGACGAGGAGGGCTGCGGCGAAGTTGGCGAGGACGCCGACCTGCGCTCCGGGGACGGGTTTGAACTGAAGGAAGAGGAACATCAGAAGGACGAGGAGGAGCGAGCCGCCGAAGACAACGATGGAGGAAGGTCGTGCTCGGTGCGCGAGGGCTGGTTCGCCGCTGATTTGCCGGTTCCGGTTTTTTTGAAGCCCTGGGTGAGTGCGCCGACGATGGTGGGAAGGGTGCGGAGGAGGGTGATGAGTCCGGCGGCGGCGACGGCGCCTGCTCCCATGGGCCGGACGTAGGTGCGCCAGAGATCGGAGGGGGACATCTGCGTGATGAGAACGGTGCCGGGATAGAGCGGAGTGGAGAGGTGTGAGCCGAAGAAGTAGATGGCGGGCATGAGGACGAGCCAGGAGAAGACTCCGCCGGCGAGCATGATGGCAGCGACGCGGATGCCGATGATGTAGCCGACGCCGAGGTATTCGGGGGTGACATCGGCGCGGATGCTGGCGCCCTTGAGCAGGTGCTGTGAGCCGATAGTCGAAGTCGCGCTTGGGAGTGGAGGGCCAAAGGGCGAAGAGGTTCTCGTTCTGGAAGAGGGTGTAGACGCCGCCGAGTCCGAGGCCGAGGAAGACGCGGGAGGCGAAGGAGCCGCCGCGTTCGCCGGCGATGAGGACGTCGGCGCAGGCGGTGCCTTCGGGGTAGATGAGGGTGTCGTGCTCGTCGACGATGAGCTGACGGCGCAGGGGAATCATGAAGAGGACGCCGAGCCAGCCGCCGAAGAGGGCGAGGGCGAAGATGCGGGAGGATTCGAGGTCGAAGCCGAGGAAGATGAGGGCCGGGAGGGTGAAGATGACTCCGGAGGCGATGGACTGGCCGGCGTTGCCGGTGGTCTGGACGATGTTGTTTTCGAGGATGCTGGCGCGGCCGAAGGCGCGGAGGATGGAGATGGAGAGGACGGAGATGGGGATGGAGGCCGCTACGGTGAGGCCGGCGCGGAGGCCGACGTAGACGGTGACGGCTCCGAAGAGGACGCCGAAGAGGGCTCCAAGGATGAGAGCGCGGGTTGACAGTTCGGGGCGGGTCTCAGTGGCGGGGACGAAGGGCCTGAAGGCTGGTTTAGTGGGTGTTGATGTTGCCATGTCGATCCGTCTCCCGCTTGCTTGAGCTTTGGTTTCAGCTTGGATGGGAGTGTATCAGTGGGGATGTGGGGTTGGGCCAATGGGCGGATGTGGCGAGGAGTAGGTGGGAGATGAACGTATTTTAATTCCCGGTTCAGTTTTGCCTCATGTCAGCGCTCCAGGCTAGACAGTGCAGATTGAACAATTGAATAGAAGTCCTGGAGACGTACCGATGAATCTGAAGCAATCCTTTCCTGTCCTCGTGGCGACAGCATTTCTCGCAGTTCTAACAACGGCAATGGCTTCTGCTCAGGCTGCCCCTGGGAAGTTTGAAGTGGTGGACCATTGGAAGATCGGCGGTGAGGGTGGATGGGACTACCTGTTGGCCGATCCATCGGCACATATTGTCTATGTAACGCACGGGCCGCGAGTGGAGATCATCGATACGAAGACGGGAAAGACTGTCGGTGCTTTGACGGGCTTCAAGAGTACCCATGGCGTAGCGTTGGATGAAACAGGCAAGTTTGGGTACGTCAGTGACGGCGCGGGGAATGCAGTGTGGGTGTTCGATCGTCACAACTTCCAGATGGGAGCCTCGATTGCTGCAGGGACGAATCCCGATGGAATTACCTTTGAGCCAGTGACCAGGACGGTATGGGCGTTCAACGGGCGAAGCAATGATGCCACGGTGATCGATGCGGATTCGCAGAAGGTGGTGGCGACGATCAAGCTTTCCGGCAAGCCTGAATTTCCTACGGTCGATGGCAAGGGCAACGTTTACGTCAATATCGAGACGAAGAACACGATTGTGAAGCTCGATGCTAAGGGGAAGAGTGTGGTTGCCGAATGGCCTCTCGCAGGTTGCGAATCGCCATCGGGGATGGCAATCGACACTGCGGGACATCGTCTCTTTTCGGTTTGCGACGGAAAGAAGATGGCGGTGACGGACTATATGTCGGGCAAAGTGATTGCGAATCCTGCGATAGGCGACTCGCCCGACGCAGCAGGCTTTGACGCCAAGCGCGGGTTAGCGTTCAGCTCGAATGGCGACGGAACACTGACGGTGATCGATGCGAAGGGAACGGACTATAAGACAGTGCAGACCGTCGCGACACAGAAGGGTGCGCGAACGATGGCATTCGATTCGGGGAATGGCCGCATTTATCTTGTCACAGCCGAGATCGGACCGCGACCGCCTGCCACTGAGGCGGTTCCACGTCCTCGGCCTCCTGTGTTGCCGGGAAGTTTCCAGATTCTCGTGGTGGAACGGAAGTAGATGCTTCGGACCGCGTTTTTGCTGAGGTTCGAGTTATTCGGACTACGGGCTGCGGTGGTGCAGGTCAAGCTGATCCATCGCCCAAGTCAGGTCTGACTTGAGGCTTCCGTAACGCGGTGAGACGGTAACGAAGCAGAGCGGCGATGGCACAGGCGATCAGGAAGAGCATGGGGCCGGTGAAGAGGAAACGGTCGGTGATCCACTTCTCGTCGAGCAGGCCGGATGTCTGCGAGTAGAACGGGCCGAAGAAGCGCTCGATGCGGCCTGGCGATCGGTGCGTGTCAAATACGGTCGAGTTGCGGGATTGCCACGTCACGAAGCGAGTAAGGAAGGCAAGGGTGACAGGCAGCCATGCCCAGAGGATCGGTGGCACTGCGTCGGGTTCTGGCGAGAGTTTCGTGGAGGCAGAAGGGAAGAAAGACCGGAAGAGATCGCCCAGAGCCTTGCCGAGTTTGCCGAAGGGGACGAGGCCGAGGAGAAATCCGGCGGCGGCGAAGATGGGAAGGAAGTAACTCAGGACGAAGCTGACTCGGTTGAGTTGCGTCCAGTGCATCTTGTCTGCCAACTGCCATGCGGGAGTGGTGAAGACCCAGGAAAAGCGCACCGCTGCGACCGCGACCAGGAAATAGAGAAACAGGCATTTAGCGCACCATGTGATGGCTTTCAGCATGGCCTAGATGTAGCACAGGCGCATCACAGTTGGTGCAGAATTGTTGACGGTCCCCCTGGCAAAAGGCATATACTGCGGGCATGGCGCGGTCCGAGTGACCTGGAGCGCCGGCGAGTGAGGTGAGTCTTCAGCGAATGCTTGAATGACAATGCGCTCGGGTCTGCCGCCGGGGGTCCGCCCGGTGCACCGCCTGGTGGGGTGGTGGAAGAACGCGCGATATCTCGCTTGTTGCGAAGGCCGGGACGGGTGGTTCGGGCTACGCTGGATGACTTGGTTACGACGTTTTATCCGACGGATTGCAGGGCTTGTGGTGGGCCGCTGCTGCGAGCTGGTCTCTCTCCTGTTTGTGACCAATGTATTGATGGCGTTCCTAGGCAGACGATGACGCTGTGTGGTCGTTGTGGCGAGGCGCTCGACATGGAAGGGGTCCGGTTTGCCGGGCAGTTTCCGGTGGAAGGCTTGTTGTGTTCGCCTTGCCGGATGGTTCCTCCGGAGTTTGAGCGGGCGGTTGCCTATGCGGTGTATGAGGATGAGTTGCGGGAGATGGTGCATCTGCTGAAGTACGAGCGGATGAGGGCGGTGGCGAAGCCGCTTGGTGGAATGCTGGCGCGGGCGATCGAGATGCTGGAGGCCGAGGCTGGAAAGGAGCTGCTGGTGGTTGCGGTGCCGCTGTTTCCGTTGAAGGAGCGGGAGCGAGGCTACAACCAGGCGGTGCTGATGGCCGACGCTGCTCTTGCGGAGTTGAAGAAGAGTCAGTCCGGAGTGGAGGCTGCAGCGCGGCGCATCGCGTGATTCGCAGGGTGAAGGATACACGCAGCCAGTTTGAGCTGACTCCGAAGGGGCGGAGACGAAATCTGCAGGGGGCGTTTCGCGTCGAGGATGACTCGATGCTGGCTGGGCGCGAGGTTCTGCTGGTGGACGACATCTATACGACTGGAGCTACGGCGCGGGCTTGTTCGCGCGTGCTGCGGCAGGCGGGAGCGACGAAGGTTTGGGTTGCGACGGTGTCGCGGGCGCAGCCGGAGATGGTGGCGACGTGGGATGCTTCGTCGGATGCGGCGGTTTGGGATGTTGGATAGGAATGGATTGGAGTCATTGGAGAGGCTTGGCGCGAAGTGCTAACGGTACCTGGAAGCGGAGGGTTTTGAGATGCAATCGGGCAAGATGCGGAAACAAGGGCTGAATGGAAAACGACACGCGGGGCATGGGAGCGGACATGGGACTGGCCACGTTGGACATGGATCGGGTCGCGTCGTTGCGGAGGTGGATGTACGGGTAGGCGTCTTTCGTCAGCCGGCGATGCAGACTCCTGTGCTGGTGCTGAATGCGTCGTATGAGCCGATCAATATCTGCGGGGCTCGGCGGGCGCTGGTGCTGGTGTTGAAGGGCGTGGCGCGTACTGAGGAGGAGCAGGGCGCGGTGCTGCATGCGGCGAGGATGCGGATTGCGATGCCGAGCGTGATTCGACTGCTGGAGTATCGCAGGATTCCGCACCAGACGCGGGCGCTGAGCAGGAAGAATATTTTGCTGCGCGATCGAAACTCGTGTCAGTACTGCAGTGTGGTGCTGACGGCGGGCGAGTTGACGCTGGACCATGTCGTTCCGCGTTCGCGCGGTGGGTTGTCGACGTGGGAGAACCTGGTTGCGTGCTGCCACAACTGCAACCGGCGGAAGGGCAACCAGATGCTGCATGAGCTGACGGATATGAAGCTGCAGCGCGAGCCACGGCCATTTTCGCTGCATACGTCGCGGCACATCATGCGAATGATCGGCAGTGCGGATGCGGCGTGGCGGAAGTATCTCTACTTCGAGGCTGAGCCGGCGGCTTAGGAATTCAGGAAGATTGGCGGTAGTGCGACGGTGTGCGACACTGTCGCGTATGACTGCTTGCAATTTGTCCAAAGCAAAATTTTCTGTTGCCGCTGTGTCTTGTCTTTTCGGTCTTGCGCTGGTCTCGCCGGTGAGGCTTGTTGCAGGTCAGGCCGCTGCGCGAGTGCCTAGCATCGATCAGGCGCTGGAGGCGCAGACGGCTTCGGGTGCGGCGCTGTCTCCGGATGGTCAGCGGGTGGTGTACGAGGTGTCGCGCACGAACTGGAAGGAGAATGCGTTTGAGCGCGATCTATGGATTGCGGATCGCGAAGGCAAGACTCATGTGTTGACGGCGCAGGAGAAGTCGAGCTCGGGTGCGAGGTGGTCGCCGGATGGGCGCTGGGTTGCGTTTGCGTCGGACCGGCCGGGGCAGGTCCGGGAGACGAAAGCGGATTCGCGGCAGATCTATGTGATTGATCCGAGCGGCGGCGAGGCGCGGCAGGTGACGAAGCTTGACGAAGGCGTGGATGGATTTGAGTGGGCGCCGGATTCGAAGACGATTGCGTTTACGACGAAAGACCCGCTGTCGAAGGCGCAGAAGGACCGGGTGGAACGGTATGGGGAGTACACGGTTATCGACGGAGATGTGCGGATGACGCATCTGTGGACGGTGGATGTGACGTCGGATGTGGTGGTGGCTCCGCCGAAGGATGCGAAGGAGAAGTCTTCAACCTCAAATTCGGCGGCGTCGGCGGCTCCGGCTCCGCCGTTTGGCGTGCCCGAGGCGCATCGGCTGACTGAGGGAGATGGTTTCAGCGTGCAGGGGTTTTCGTGGTCGAAGGATGGGACGAAGATTGCGTTTGCGGCTTCGAAGGATGGCGAGTTGAAGAACGGCGGGACGACGACGGTGTATTTGGTCACGGTTGCGGACAGGAAGGTGACGAAGCTGGTGACGACGCCGGGACCGAACAGCGATCCGCACTTCTCGCCGGATGGGAGCGAGGTGGCGTTTGTGACGGCGAATGGTGCGCAGTACTTTTTTTATGCGAACCAAAGGATTGCGGTGGTGCCGGTGGCTGGTGGCACGCCGAAGGTGGTGAGCGGGAGCTTTGACGAGGATGCGCGGCTGTTGGACTGGAGCGCGAAGGGGATTTATTTTGCGGCGTTGAAGAAGACGGCGGCGCATCTCTACCTGCTGAATGCAGCTACGGGTGCGGTGGTGCAGGTGACGCATCCGGATGATGTGGTGGCGAATGGGTTTTCGTTTTCGAAGGACTTCGGTCAGGTGGCGTACCGGGCGGCGGCGCCGAATTCGGGCGCGGAGATTTATCTCGCTTCGACTGGGGGCAATGATGCCGCCGTGCGTGTGACGCATCTGAGTGACGCGATGAAGCCTTACACGCTGGCTCGGCGCGAGGTGGTGCATTGGAAGTCGGGCGACGGCGCGACGGTTGAGGGCGTTCTGGTGAAGCCTGCGAACTTCGATGCGAAGAAGAAGTATCCGTTGCTGGTGGTGATTCATGGCGGGCCTACGGGAGTAGATCAGCCGGTGGTGAATCCTGACCGCTACTATCCGGTGGAGCAGTTTGTCGCGAAGGGTGCACTGGTGCTGCGGCCGAACTATCGCGGATCGGCGGGATATGGCGGGGCGTTTCGCGCGTTGAACGTGCGGAACCTTGGCGTGGGCGACTACGCGGATGTGATCTCGGGTGTGGATTATTTAATTGCGCAGGGTTTTGTGGATAAGGATCGCGTTGGCTCGATGGGATGGAGTGAGGGCGGGTATATCTCGGCCTTCATCACGACGTCGAGCGATCGCTTCAAGGCGGTGTCGGTTGGAGCGGGAATTTCGGACTGGATGACGTACTACGTGAACACGGACATTACGCCGTTTACGCGGCAGTACCTGAAGGCTACGCCGTGGGATGATCCGGAGATTTATAAAAAGACGTCGCCGATCTCGTATATTGCGAAGGCGAAGACGCCGACCCTGATTCAGCAGGGAGACCGTGATAAGCGCGTGCCGGTGCCGGATAGTTTTGAGCTGAGGCAGGCGCTTGAAGACAAGGGTGTGCCGGTAAAGATGGTGCTGTATCACGGCTTCGGGCATCCGATAGATAAGCCGAAGCAGCAGCGGGCGGTGATGGAGGAGAATCTGCATTGGTTTGAGCACTACATTTGGGGCGAGCCGTTTGCAGATGGCGTCGGGCCGGGTGCGGCACCGATCGCCACAAAGTAACGGCACTGTGATAGTTTCTGTCGGAGGAGAGAGGCAATGGCTTACATCGAGAGTTACCAGTGCGACGTTTGCGGGGATAAAAAAGGTGAGGGCGGAGACTGGTGGCTGGCGTGGGTGGACTGTTTCCAAGGAGAGAAACCGGAAGAGGACCAACCGCTGATTAAGCTGACGCGGTGGCAGAGCCACCACGCACACTCGGCCGGGGTGAAGCATCTGTGCGGGGCGCGATGCGCGGGGACGCTGATGGATCGCTGGATGACGCAGCAGCATGCTGACCCGGACTCGCATTGCGAGACCAATTAGCCAGCTACTGGGGGGACTTGGCGGGTGGGGGCTTGTTCGAGTCCTTGTTTTTGTCCTCGGGCTCCTTGTTGTTGGTGATGTCCTGGCCGTTGTAGATGATGCGCGAGGTGGCGTGGAACTGCTTGTAGTCGGAGTATTTGACTGTGGTGCGGAGGTGGACGTCCTGCGCCATGTAGCCATCGCCGCCAGCGAAGTGGAGATTGCCTTCGGCTTTGGTGTAGGTGGGGAACCAGTACTTGCCGTCGACCTGCTCGTAGTAGGTGGTGTAGGGCGGTGAGAGGTCTTCGTGGCCCTTGCGTTTGTCGTCGGGGACGGATTTTCCGTTGACGAGGACGATCTGGAAGTCCTGCTGGTCGACCCAGACCTTGCCCTGGAAGTAGCGATGGTTTTTTACGATGACCTTGGGGCCGGCGCTGAAGACGTAGGTGTCGAGCTCGTCGACGTGCTGGCGGCCGAGGTAGGTGATGTCGTATTGGGGCAGGTCTTCGGTGGTGAGGATGAAGGGGAGACGATGCTCGATGTCCTGAAAGTCGGCGGGGGACATCATGACGCGCTCGAGGGTGTTCTGGGGGGCGAAGACGACGTGCTCTTCACGCTTGCCGGCTTGATTGAAGGTGATGTCGGTGACCTGCTGGTACTCGCCGTCGACGCGGTTGGTGTCTTCGGCGATGGTGTTGACTTTGACGGTTTGGCGGAAGGTGTAATTTTCACGGGCTTTGCTGAAGACGGACTCGCGGGCGGCAAATTTTTCGATGACCTGCTCTGGCGTCATGCCGGTGGGCGGGGTGGGATCGAGAGGGCCGAAGCCGGCGGGCTCTTGCGCGCCCGCTGGATTTGCGGCAGCGGCGAAGGCTGGCGATGGCAGTGTTGTTAGCGGGCAGATGGCGAGGGCGAGGATGACGGCGCGGATTGGAGAGAGTTGCTTCATGGGTCGAACTCCAAATGGGGCAGGCGACTTCCAGGATTGCCCTGCGTGCTACTAAGGATAGACGCGAATGGGGAGATTTGGTGATGTGGTTCGGAATCAGGGAGATGTGCGCGGGTTTTTTATTCCTGATTGCGTGGTGTGGTGTTTTTGGTGGTGGGTTTTGATTTTTTATTGTCTGGCTGGTGTGTCGAGGAGGGTGGGGGTGTAAATGTTTGAGGATAGGTGAGTTTGGTTGTGATTTTTGTCTGGTGGGACGTGGTGGATTGATGGTTAATCGTGGTGATTTGTGTGGTTTTTGTGTGGTGATTGTTACGGTCTAAAATTACGCCAACTTTTGACGTTTTATTTTTCGATCAGGTTTTCGATCGGGTGGGGAGGTGCATGATCGAACCCCTCACCTGCAGCGAGTTGGCTGATTTTTTCCATTGCGGAGGTAGACTGGCGCGATGATGAATAGATTGGTTTGCACTGGTGTGCTGGCGGCGACGCTGGGTCTGTCGGGGGTCGGGGTACGAGCCCAGGGCGCGGACGATGTCTCGGTTGGGAGACGGCCGATGACGTTTGCAGATCTGCAACGGATGAAGCGGGTGAGCGATCCGCAGATCTCGCCGAGCGGCAAGTGGGTGTTGTTTTCCGTGACTGAGGTGGATCTGGAGAAGAATGCGAAGGTGAACCATCTGTGGGTGGTGCCGATCGATGGCTCGGGTGCGGCGAGGCAGGAGCGCCAGGTGACGTTTTGGAAGGAAGGTGAGACGGGGGGAAGGTTTTCACCGGACGGCAGGCATGTGTTGTTTACGGCGACCGACAGCAAGAGCGGGCTGTCGCAGATCTTCCTGGCTACGTGGAATGACCGGGCCGGGACAATGGGTACGCCGGCACGTTTGACGAACGTGAGCACGGAAGCCGATGGAGCGGTGTGGTCGCCGGATTCGCAGAGGATCTTGTTTGTGTCTCGGGTTTATCCGGAGTGCAGCGAGGGGTCTTCGTGGCTGGAGGAGGAGAACTGCGACCGGCGGAAGGAGGCCGATGCTGCGGCGAACCCGGTGAAGGCGCAGGTGTGGGACCGTCTGCTGTACAGACACTGGGACAACTATGTGGGGCCACGGCGGAGTCATGTGCTGGTGGTGTCGGCGACGGACGGGAACGTGGTGCGCGATCTGACTCCGACGCAGGACATTGGAGACGCGGAGGCGCCGACGTTTTCTCTGGGTGGGCCGATCGGCTATGCGTGGGCGCCGGATTCGCACGAGATCGCATATGTAACGAATGTTGAACTTGTTCCTGCTGCGAGCACGAATAACGATGTGTTTACGCTGCGGCTGGACGATCCGGTGGCGAAGCCGGTGCGAGTTTCGGCGAGCCTGGGGAGCGATGATGCGCCGGCGTATTCGCCGGATGGGAAGTGGCTGGCGTTTCGATCGCAGAAGAGGCCGGGGTACGAGAGCGACCGGTTTCGACTGATGTTGTTTGATCGCGAGGGAAAGACGACAGACGAGGTGCTGCCGAAGTTTGATCGCTGGGTGGATGAGTTTGCGTGGGGGGGAGATTCGGGCACGATTTATTTCGCGAGCGGGGTTTCGGGGAGCGAGCAGATATTTTCGGTGAAGGTCGATGGTTCGGAGTTGAACTGGAGAACCTACGTTAATACGAACCTGGAACGGGGGGAGTACGGAGATCTACGTATCAGCAGCGATGGCCGGCTGTTGGTCTCGACGCGAATGACGGTATCGAAGCCGGCTGAGGTGTTCGCGACGCAGATCGGCGTTGATAGCGGGATGAATCTTGATGATTTTGGATATTTGTTTCCCATCTATAAATCACCGGTGCCGGGCTCGCTGGAGTCGGCGGGCTACGGGATGTACAAGACGGAGCAGTTGACTCACATGAACCGGGCGGTGCTTGCGTCGTACGGGATTCATGGTGGGGGCGATCACGATGGCGAGCCGATGGAGGTGTTTACTTTCGACGGCGCGGGCGGGACGAAGGTTCATGGTTTTATTGTGCGTCCGCCGAACTTCGATGAGGACAAGAAGTATCCGGTGAAGTTTTTGATTCATGGCGGGCCGCAGGGCGCCTGGGGCGATGCGTGGAGCTACCGGTGGAATCCGGAGCTGATGGCGGCGAGCGGATATGTGGTGGTGATGGTGAATCCGCGCGGTTCGACCGGGTATGGTCAGGCGTTTGTCGATGGAGTGAACGGGGACTGGGGCGGGAAGGCGTATGTCGACCTGATGAAGGGGCTGGACTATGCGGAACAGCATTTTCCGTTCATCGACAAGACGAGGGAGTGTGCGCTGGGCGCCAGCTACGGCGGATATATGGCGGACTGGATCCTGACCCATACGACCCGGTTTGCGTGCATTGTGACGCATGACGGGATGTTCAATCCGCAGAGCGCGTATGGGTCGACCGAGGAGCTTTGGTTTGCGGAGTGGGAGTTCCGCCAACCGCCGGGAGCCGCAGTAGGCAAGGGGCCTGCGGCGAAGATGACGATAGATCCTTTGCCGGCGCAGCCATGGAATAACTTCGACAAGCCGGTGGCGCTCGATCCATTCAGGAAGTGGTCGCCGATGTTGTCGATTAAGAATGCGAGGACGCCGACGCTGGTGATTCATTCGCAGAGGGACTATCGGCTCGACGTGTCGGAGGGTTTGCAACTGTTTACTGCGCTGCAGCGGCTGAATGTGCCGAGCAAGATGCTGTACTTTCCGGATGAAGGGCACTGGGTACTGAAGCCGCAGAACTCGAAGCTCTGGTACGAGACGGTGGGGGACTGGTGCGACCGGTGGACAAAGACGAATATGTACGCGGTGAACGGGTATGAGGGGCCGGCGACGCCGATTGCGAAGGCGCCTGACGCGAGGACGGGACAGTCCCGGCCTGCGGAGATGGAGGAGAGCCAGGTGCAGCCTGAGCCGAAGGCGGTTCCGGAGAAGGCTCCGGAGAGTGTGGCGGCGCCAGTGGTTCGTGAGGCTCCGATTGTGCGGCCGCGTGGGGCTGCGCCGGATAAACCTGCGCCGGCATCGGACAACAAGGCTGCGCCAGCGTCGGATGGCAAGGCTACTTTTTTGATTGCGATCAGCGCGCCGATCGATGAGGTGCGTGTGGGGTCGGATGCGCGAATCGTTATTACGCTGAGAAACCTTGCGTCGCATCAGATTTTGTTTGCACATCGTCCGGGGACGAATAATCCTGAGTTTTCGTACACGATTGTGGTGCGGAATGAGAAAGGGCGCGTGGTGGAGGAGACGGCGTATGGCCGCGACGCGCGGTTACGTCCGCAGTCCGAGGGCCGCACGGTGGACTATGTGCAGCCTGGGCAGAGCGTGGTGCAGACGGCGCATCTGGGACAACTGGTGAATCTGAACAAGCCGGGTGATTACACGATCAGGGTGACGCGGAAGGACCCGGAGACGCAGACGGTGGTGATGTCGAACGAGGTTACACTGAGCGTCGTTCCGTAGGGTAGTCTTCGTGAGGAAGACTGCCTGAGCGGTGGGAGAGTGTGATGACGTTTGCGAGGCCGAAGAAGCGGGAGCCGTTGGGCGAGGCCGGATTGTTTGAGTATGCGGTGGGTGCGCTGGCGCGGAGGATGCGGACGGAGCGCGATCTGCGACGGTTGATGAAGCTGCGCGCGGAGGTGGGTGAGGCAGGGGCGCGGGCGATCGATGCGGTCGTCGTGCGGTTGAAGGAGCTGAATTATTTGAGCGATACGCGTTTTGCGGAGGACTACACGCGGGTGCGCAAGGAACATGAAAAGTTTGGCAAGCGGCGGGTGCAGCAGGACCTGATGCAGAAGGGCGTGGGGAAGGAGTTGGTGGCGTCGACGCTGGAGACCGCGTATGAGGATGTCGATGAGGTGGCGCTGGCGCGGCAGTATATTTCGCGAAAGCGGATCAAGCAGCCGAGCGGGGAGAATGCCCAGAAGGAGACGGCTCGGACGATGAACCGGCTGCTGCGAGCGGGGTTTTCTTCGCGGGCGATCTATAAGGTGCTGCGTGAGTGGGAGCTGCCGGAAGAGGCGATTGAAGGGATGGAGGCGGGTGGGGCGGACGCGGAGGTGTTTGCGGAGCCGGAGGAGCGGGCGGGGGACTCGGATACTTATGCTCGGCAGAATGATGAAGAGGAGTGAAGTTGTCCCGCCGGACGGGCCCACTGCGCGTGGGGCGGTCACTTCGTGACGTGTGTACCGGTCGCGGGGGCGGTGATGGCTTTGGTCCTCCCGTTGGTCGGGTGGAGAGTTAGTAGTCGCCGCGGAAGCTGTGGATGAGGCGGCGGTCGCGCTTGGATGGGCGCTTTGATGGCGCGGTGTAGGCGATGGGGCCGAGGAGCTTGCGTTCTTCAGCGGCCTTGCGGCGAGACTCTTTGCTTTCTTCGGTCTCGCGGTAAAGGGTTTGGGCGATGGCGGCTGAGCCGCGTTGCTGGCTGAGGGCGAGGACTTCAATGTCGAACTCGCCACCTTCGTTTTTGATGTGGAGCATGTCGCCGATGCGGACCTCGCGGGCGGGTTTGGCGGGCTGGTTGTTCGAGGTGATGCGATTCATGTCGCAGGCTTTGGCGGCCTGCTCGCGCGTCTTGAAGAAGCGGGCAGCCCAGAGCCATTTGTCGATGCGGGTTCCGGTCATGCTTTCTATTTTCGTCGATTTTTTATGCGTGAGAGCTAAATGGCTTTGAGCATGCGGCCGGGAAGAGAGAAGAGGGCGGCGATGAGCTCGAATGTGCCGCCGACTACGATGCCTACGAGGCGGAAGGGCAACAGGATCAGCCAGACGAGTGGATAGAGCAGGAGCGCGACGAGGGCGACGGGCCAGCAGATGACCAGGAGGAGACAGAAGAGCAGGAATTTGAGCATCGGGATTTCTCTCCTTGAAGGATAACGTTTGAGGCGCGGAAAAAGTTCCCGTGGGTGGATGATAGGAGGATGGCGGAGAGCGGGTTGCAACGGGTGGTGGGGGTGGATTGGTCGGGGGACCAGGGGCCGGGGCAGCGGAGGAAGATCTGGGCGGGGGTTTGGACGGCTTCTACCGGTAAGGTGCTGCTGGAAAATGGGCGGACGCGGGTGGAGTTGATGGAGTGGCTGGTGGAGATGGCGCGGGAGACTCCGCGGATGGTGGTGGGGTTTGATTTTTCGTTCAGTTATCCGGCGTGGTTTCTGCGGGAGTTGGGGATTGGGTCGGCTCCGGAGTTTTGGCAGGTGGTGGCGGATGGGCAGGGTGAGAGGTGGCTGCATAAGGATTGTGAGGATGGGCGGTTTTGGGGGACGGGTGGGGTCGCAGCGGCATGGGAAGAAGCCGGCGGAGTTTTGTGGGGAGCATGCGCACAGGATGTTGCGGAGGGCGGAGACGGCGTTGAAGGTGCGGGCGGAGATTGCGGATCCGCTGGCAGCGGCGCGGATTGCGGGGATTGCTCCGAAGAGTGTGTTTCAGATTGGCGGGGCGGGGGCGGTGGGGACGGCTTCGCTGCGAGGGATGCCGGGGTTGTTGCGGCTGCGGGATGCGGGATTCAAGATTTGGCCGTATGATGCACCTTCGGTGAAGAAGCCGCTGGTGGTGGAGATTTATACGCGGCTGATGACGGGGGCGGTGACGAAGAGCTCGGAGGTGGCGCGGACGGATTATCTGGCGAAGAAGCGGCGGGAGAATGCGTTGTATGCGGGGATTTCGCGGAGGGTGTTGGCGAAGGCGCGGGGGAGTGAGGATGCGTTCGATGCGCTGGTGACGGCGATGGTGATGGTGGAACATCGTGGGGAGTTCGCGCGGTTGAAGCGGACGGAGGATGAGGTGTTTCGGATGGAGGGGCAGACGTGGGTGCCGGGGTTAGTGGGCACGGGTGAGGTTGGGGGGTAGCGGCGGCCTGAGTACATCAGTTTCTTATCTGCGGTACAAGAGGGTCATTGTAGCCGGATGATTTGATCGGATGATGTTCCAGAGTTGTGTGAGTTACATCGTCTCGTGTGAACCGGAGGTAGCTGTTCGGATATTCCATCTGTGGGCCGGTGATTCGGAAGTCGACCTTTGTATCTTGAGTGCAATCGCCGTCTTTGGGTCCCGCGAGAAAGACCCAACTCTGAACATAGTCCTGCGCAGCGTCCCGTAGCGGTTCCGGTCCGTCGATCACGGTGACGTCGATGATGGAGCCGGAGGCGGAGACTGTCGCGCGGAGTTTGATGGTGCCCTGAATGTTCGCCAATAGGGGAAGCCGCGGGTACACGGGTAGCTTTGAATCTCGAATCGTCAGCTGTTTGCAGGGGGCTGCCATTGTGAACGATGACGAGAGAGTTGTCAGGCTGAACGCAGCGAGTAAAACGAGCCTAAGTGATCGCATATGGCCTGAAATCATACACCGGCCATTAGCGCTGATAAACTTGGAACTTATGATCTATCGTTCGGGAAGCCAGATTCGGGAAGATTTTTTGCGGTTTTTTGAGGGTAAGGTGTCCCCAACGACGGGACAAGGGCACCGACGGGTGCACTCTTCTTCGCTGGTGCCGGCGAACGATCCTACGCTGCTGTTTACCAATGCGGGGATGAATCAGTTTAAGGATGTTTTTCTCGGGAACGAGAAGCGGGACTATTCGCGGGCGGTTTCGAGCCAGAAGTGCGTGCGGGCGGGGGGGAAGCATAACGATCTGGAGAACGTCGGGTTTACGCGGCGGCACCATACGTTCTTTGAGATGCTGGGGAATTTTTCGTTTGGGGACTACTTCAAGAAGGATGCGATTGCTTATGCGTGGGAGCTGCTGACTTCGAAGGAGTGGTTCGGGATCGATCCGGCGAAGTTGTACTTGCACGATCTTTGAGGGTGATGCGAAGGTTCCGCGGGATGATGAGGCGGAGCAGTACTGGATTGAGACGGGCGTGCCGAAGGAGAGGATCTTCGGGATGTCGGCCAAGGATAACTTCTGGCAGATGGGGGATACGGGGCCTTGTGGGCCTTGCTCGGAGATCTTTTACGACCTGGGGATTGAGGCGGCGGAGGAGCCGGGGGTCGATAAGCCGTTTCCGCTGGATGAGCAGCGGTATGTTGAGATTTGGAATTTGGTGTTCATGCAGTTCGACCGGAGCAGCGATGGGACGCTGACGCCGCTGCCGAAGCCTTCAATCGATACGGGGATGGGGTTGGAGCGGGTTTCGGCGGTGTTGCAGGGAGTGCTGTCGAACTTTGAGACGGATTTGTTTACTCCGCTGATTAAGCGGGCGGAGGAGTTGACCGGGCATAAGGTGGAACCGTGAGCACTGAGGCTGGATGAGCAGGTCGCGTGCGCATTCGCTGCGGATTATTGCGGACCATGCGCGGGCGGCTACGTTTTTGATTTCGGATGGGGTGCATCCTGCGAATGATGGTCGTGGGTATGTGCTGCGGAAGATTCTGCGGCGCGGGATTCGGCATGGACGGCTGCTGGGGCAGGAGAAGCCGTTTATGCATGAGATGGTGTTTGCGGTTCGGGATGAGATGCAGGTGGCTTATCCGGAGTTGAAGGAGTCGGCGGAGCGGGTGAGTAAGGTGGTGCTGGCGGAGGAGCAGCAGTTTGCTCGGGTGCTGGATGCGGCTGCGCAATTGAGAAACTGATCGAGCTTGAGCAGTGCAATTGAAGACGTTCGAGCAGCTTGAGCGCCTTCGCGCACATTGCTGACACGGAACTGGACAGAACGGGACATGCAGTCTGAGATTACGAGATGGCCATGGAGCATTGAGACCAGATATGGAACCGCATCGACTGTTCGCTCTCGAATCTGCGAGTGATCTTCACTGGAGGTCGGAATGCGTTTCACATCTACGAGACGTATGGGCTACCCTGGATTTCATGGTGGATGCTGCTCGTGATGCTGGCATTGCATTCGATCATGAGGGTTTCGATGCTGCGAAGGAAGAGGAGCAGGCAGCGGGCGCGGGCTTCGTGGAAGGGTGGGTCGCAGAAGTCGGCGGCGCCGGTTTATCGGGAGTTGCCGAAGACGGAGTTTGAAGGGTATACCGCGCTGCGGGTGGATGGGGCGCGGGTGTTGGCGCTGGTGAAGGATGGGATTGGTGTGCCGGAGTTGAAGGCTGGGGAGTTGGGTGAGGTGGTGCTCGATGCTACGAGTTTCTATGCGGACTCGGGTGGGCAGGTTGGGGATGTGGGGTGGTTGTATTCGGGGGATCACAACGCAGTTGTGGCTGAGGTGAGTGGCGCGACCAAGCCGGTGCAGGGGGTGTTTGCGCATAAGGTGAGGGCGAACCAGACGATTGCGGTGGGCGATACGGTGGATACGGTGGTGGATGCGGCGACGCGGTCGGCTACGATACGGAACCATACGGGGACGCATCTGCTGCATGCGGCGTTGCGCGAGGTGCTGGGGAAGCATGTGAAGCAGGCGGGGTCGCTGAATGATGCGACGCGGCTGCGGTTTGATTTTTCGCACTTTGCGGGTGTGGCGGAGGAGGAGCTGCAGGAGGTCGAGGACATTGTGAACCGGCAGGTGATGGGGAATACGAAGGTGGAGACGCTGGTGGATGTGCCGATCGATGTGGCGGTGAATGAGCTGGGGGCGATGGCGCTGTTCGGCGAGAAGTATGGCGAGCGGGTGCGGGTGGTGAAGATTGGCGACTTTTCGACGGAGCTTTGCGGAGGGATTCATACCGGGGCTACGGGTGAGATTGGGTTGATCAAGATTGTGGGCGAGGGATCGGTGTCTTCGGGGGTGCGGCGGGTGGAGGCGGTTTCGGGGACTGGGGCGCTGCATGAGTTCCGGCAGGGATTTCGATGTGGCTAAGGTGGTGGGGTCGCTGGTGGGTTCTTCTTCGGAGAGCGTGACGCCGGCGGATGCGCTGCGGGCTCGGATTGCTGCGCAGGAAGAGGAGATGAAGAAGCTGCGGCGGGAGCTGGATAGCGTTCGGATGAAGGCTGCGTCTTCTTCTTTGTCGGATGCGGGCGCGTCAGCGGTCGAGGTGAAGGGTGTGAAGGTGCTGGCGCAGCGGGTGGATGGGTTGGAGAAGGCGCAGATGCGGGAGCTGGTGGACTCGCTGCGTGGGAAGCTGGGTTCGGGGATCGTGGTGCTGGGGGCTGCGGTTGATGGGAAGGTTTCGCTGATTGTTGGTGTGACGAAGGATCTTACTTCGCGAGTGCAGGCGGGGAAGATTGTTGGGTTGCTGGCGGCGCAGGTTGGAGGGAAGGGCGGTGGACGACCTGATCTGGCGGAGGCTGGCGGGAGTGATGTGGGGGCTCTGGATGGAGCGCTTGCCAAGACAGTCGAGGTTGTCGGGGGACTGCTTTAGTTTCGCGTTTGGCGGCGCGGAGAGGAAGGCATACGCCAGGGGTTGAAGAGGGTGCTGAAAAAGTGCTCACGCAACAAGGAACGTACCTCAGCGGCTGAAGCCGCGTTGCGAGCAAAGTACTTTCGGCACGGCTGAAGCCGTGCCCTTAAGCAGAACGGACTTTTTCAGCACCCTCTGAAGCCCCACTTTGTGGTGGGCAGTAGTTTAGCAAGGCTGAGGCCTTGGCTTACCTAAAGTCAAAGGCAAAAGCGGATTCCTGCGGGAATAACCGACAAGTAAGGCAACAGCAGATTCCCTTCGGGAATGACAAACAAGAAAAGCAAAATCAGGTCCTCTGCGTTCGGCGAAGGATGACAAGGAAATGGTCGAGTGGCGTTTTGACGACGGTTCGCGCGTAGTGCGAATGCCCACTCATGCGATGAGACCTCCTGAATGCGCATGGAGACGGTCTTTCGGATGGGGAATTGGGCATTGATGGCGCGAAGCCACAATGGCTAGTAGGTATGGGGGTATCGGGGGGTGTACCGAGGGTCCTTTTAGCGAGCGGTTGGGGTGCGGGGTCTCTTAAACTTGAGAGGTCTGTCGGTGTTTTGAGAAGACAAATGGGCCTGAGCAGAAAAATTCGTAATTGGTGTTGGAGCGGGGGTTGCGCGGCGCTGCTGTGCTGGGCGATGCTGCCGGGTTGCGCAGTGATGGCGGCGAAGACGGCGACGCAACGCAAGGTGGAGTTGACTCCGTGGGAGCAGGCGGAGCGGGGGCTGGAGACGCTGGAGGCGATTCCGGAGGGGGCGCGGACGCGGGCAGACTATGCGCGGGCGATGGATGGATTTCGTGCGGTTTATCACGAGGCGCCGGGGGATGTGCACGCTCCGGATAGCGTGAATGCGGTGGCGGAGCTGCTGGCTGAGCAGGGGCGCGGGTTGCATGATGCGAAGTCGCTGAAGGCGGCGGTGGGGCAGTATGAGTTTTTGCGGACGCAGTATCCGGGGAGTTCGCTGCGGGTGGGAGCGCTGTTGGCGCAGGCGCAGATCTATCAGAACGATCTGCATGATGCAGATGCGGCGCGGGAGAGATATGCGCTGCTGGTGAAGCAGTATCCGCGGAGTGCGCAGGCGGAGGAGGCGAAGGCGGGGATCGCTTCGCTGGAGTAAGGGTGATGCGAGTTGGGAGAACGGCGGTGGGTGCGGGGACGCAGAGTTCGGGCGGTGCAAGAGTCGCAGGGTGTGGCTGGCGGTAAGGTGGGTTCGACTGTTGCGCTGGAGGGAGCGGGGTGTAGTTCGTTTGCGCCGATGCCGACGACTGGGGACGCGCGGGTGGTGAAGGCTGCTCCTGTGGTTGCGAGCGGCGATAGCGGCGATGTCGGGTCGACATGGGGCTTCGGTTCCAGTGGATGCGGACGTGGATGCTTCGAGTGCGCCGACGCCGGATGTGGTGGACGGGCAGAGCATGACGCCGATGCATGTGGCGAAGACCGCGGCGAAGCGGCGTGGGCAGATGGCACAGGTGACGGGGATTCGGCACTGGTCGACGCCGGACTATACGCGGGTGGCGATCGACCTGGGCGACGATGTGACGTATGAGGCGGCGCGGGTGCCGAATCCGGATCGCATCTACTTTGATTTGCATGGGACTCGGCTGGCGCAGGAGTTGGTGGGGAAGAGCTTTGCCGTGACGGATGATGGATTTTTGAAGAAGATTCGTGCGGCGCAGTTTTCGAACGACATGACGCGGGTGGTGCTGGATGTGAATGATGTGACGGAGTACTCGGCGTTTCTGCTGCCGAATCCTTATCGGCTGATTATTGATATTCATGGTGGGAGTAAGGCGGAGCCGGGTGCGCCGGTGGTGTGCGGTGCCGATGCAGCGGGCGGCGACGGCGACACCTACGGTTCCGAATACGACGGCGGTGAAGGCGGGCGAGCTCGTTTGATGTGGCGGCGCTGAGCGCGCAGCCGGGAAGGGTGGAGGCGACGAGTCAGCCGACGTCGCAGCCGATCTCGGCGGTGGTGAAGGATGCGGGTGCAGGGAGAGTACGGGTTCGACGGCGAATGTTGCGAGTGCGGCGGCACCGAGTGCGGTGAGGAAGACGAAGAAAGGGCGGTTGGTGAAGGATCCTGACGCTGTGCCGGCGCGGGCGGCGGTGCCGACGGCGGATGGGGAGACTTCGCTGGTGCGGGCGCTGGGGTTGAAGATTGGGCGGATCGTGATCGACGCGGGGCATGGCGGACATGATTCGGGGACGATTGGGGTGGATGGGATCGAGGAGAAGGATGTGGTGCTGGATGTGGCGCTGCGGGTGGGCAAGCTGCTGCATGACCGGCTGGGGGCGGAGATTATTTATACGCGGTCGGACGATACGTTTATTCCGCTGGAGACGCGGACGGCGATTGCGAACAAGGCGCAGGCGGATCTGTTTCTTTCGATCCATGCGAACTCGTCGCCGGACGCGAGTGCGCGTGGGGTGGAGACGTATTATCTGAACTTTACGTCGTCACCGGATGCGCTGGAGACGGCGGCGAGAGAGAATGCGGTGTCGGATCAGTCGATCCATCAGTTGAGCGACCTGGTGAAGAAGATTGCGCTGAAGGACAAGATCGAGGAGTCGCGAGAGTTTGCCAGCGATGTGGAGCAGGGTCTGTACGGCGGATTGCAGAAGGGGAATGCCGGGCTGAAGGACCGCGGAGTGAAGAAGGCTCCGTTCGTGGTGTTGATTGGAGCGAACATGCCTTCGATTCTGGCGGAGATCTCGTTTGTGACCAATGCGAAGGATGCGAGACAGTTGCAGGAGCCGGAGTATCGGGAGCGTGTGGCGGAGAGTCTCTATAAAGGTGTGGCGAAGTATGCGGGTGGGTTGAGCGGGATGCGGGCACCGACGGAGCGAGCCAGCGCGAAGTAGCGGGTTTCGTTGGTCGAAGTCGGATTGATCTCTCTTGGTCCCTAGACCGGCGGAAGAATGAAAACTGACCACTACCCGGTTCTCGCACGGCTAGGCTTACTTTATCGTGCTGGTGTAGTCTGACTTTCGTATGGGAGTTTCTTCTCGGATCCGAGTGACGTGGGGTGTGCTGCTTGGGGTGGTGCTGGTATGTGCGCCAGCGGTTTCGTTGCAGGCACAGGAAGCCAAGACAATGTTGGCGATGCCTCCGACTCCGTTGCTGCCGGAGGCGTTACGAACTGGGCCGGACCATGATGCGGGCAATGGTGTTCCGTCGTGGGTTGGGGCCGATGGGCCTGTTCTGATGGAGGACGGGATCAAGAGGTTCGAGCGCGGGACGGCCGAGAGTCACGTGGCGCACGGAACGGTTCCCAGCGGAACGGTGACGGTGTATCAGTTTGACGATGCGACTGGAGCGTATGCGGCTTACAGTTATCTGCGACGGAACGGCGCGGACGCATGTGATGCTGAGCGGTGTTTCGGTGGTGGTGTCGAACCTGAAGCTCTATCCGGAGTCGGCTGCGGCGCTGTTGAAGACGGTGCAGATCGGTCTGCCGAAGGTGGGTGGAACGAAAGGGACTGCCTCCGCTGCTGCCGACGTATCTGCCGGCGAAGGGGTTGCAGCGAGATACGGTGAGGTATGCGCTGGGGCCGGTGGGTTATCAGGCGATGGGTGCGACGTGTGCCGCCGGAGATCATTGGGTTCGACAAGGCCGCCGAGGTGGTGACGGCGAAGTACGAGGGTAAGGGCACGCTGACGATGCTGCTGTATCCGACACCGCAGATTGCAGGAGACCACGGGCGGCAGATCGAGGCAGAGATGAACCGGCAGGGATCGTCGGCCGGTACGGTGAAGCTGCGGCGTGAGGGGCCGCTGGTGTTGATGACGACGGGTGCGTGGAAGCCGGCAGAGGCGCAGGAGATGGTGGAGAATATTCATCTGCGCAATGAGGTGACGTGGAACAAGCCGGTGCCTCCGGAGTTTCACTCCGAGGTGCGGAAGACGGTGAGCCTGCTGACCAGCATCCTTGTTTTTTGCGGACTGGGAGCGTTGGCGGCGGTGGTGCTGGCGTTGTTTTTCGGCGGAGCGACGGGCTGCGATTCGGGTGATGCAGGGCAAACCGGCGGCGACCGAACCGGAGTTTCTGCGGATCGATCTGAGCGGGCGTCCGGCCCCGATTCAGCCGAACGGATCCAGGGGCAAACCAGCAGGGATAGGCGGATTTGTGCACTGGGAGCGGTGCAGAGGGGTAGCTAAGCGGCTGATACGATAGCCCTTTGATATATGGTCGGACCGGTTAAAGCGAATGATAGGGCGAATACTGAGGGGCATGTTTACGATTCAGTAACCCCTGTAACTACCTCCTCACCAAAGACTTACAGCGGACGAGTTTTGGCCTTGACACGGTATTTTGCCAAACTTAGTATTTCGCCAGAAAGTTCTGATGGCTTTGCCTCCGTTGGAACTATTCTCCCTAAAGAAGAGGCCACCCTGTTGCCGGGTGGCCTCTTCGCTTTTCTGTATACAACTTTTGGGTAATTGTATGGCGCCGAAGTTCCCCGAAGTGGGAGGCGATTGTAGAAAAATATCCTTCGATCGGGAAGCCCGTGGTGCGAACGCTGCCGATGCAGGAGTGTGAGGAGAGGTACGAGGCGCTCCGAACGAAGAGGCACTCGATGTCTCATACTTTGCATACTGCTATGCAGGTAGTGATCGCACTTTTCTTTCTTGCGATATGTGGTATGGCCCAGTGTCGTGAGTCGACGACGCCGATCTTGATGCGAACGATTCGGACCGAACTCACATTCCGTGATGCCGTGACCCGCGTCACTCGCTTGTGCTAGTTTGGCAAAGCGGGTTGCGGAGGTAGGACCAGATGATGTGGAAGTGGATCGGCATGCGTATCGGTGAAGATAAATCGTGTGGTGTGATTGCGTTGCTGCTGTTGACCATGGCAGCGACAGCGATAGCACAGGACACGCGGCAGGTGACTGAGCCGAAGATTCCCGCAGTCGTGCGTACAGCTTGCCGGCGCAGCTTCGCGCGGTAAGCGACAAGCTTGCCGAGTCGGACGAGAGCAAGCTTGATACGACGCGCATCCAGAGTGCGCTGGATAAGTGCAAGCCGGGAATGGCGGTGGAGTTGAAGCCGTCAAGCGGCAACAATGCGTTTTTGTCCGGCCCGCTGGAGATGCGTACCGGGGTGACGCTGCTGATCGACGAAGGCGTGACGTTGTTTGGGTCGCGTGACGCGGCGCTCTATGAGGTAAAGACCCCGGACGCAACGCCGGGACTGTGCGGCACGATTGCGGTGGGTGCGCCACCGGCGGTGTTTCCTGCGCCACAGCGTCCAGCGCCCCGCGGCGGCTGCAGACCGTTTATCAGCATTGTTGATGCGAAGGATGTTGGGATCATGGGCGACGGCGTCATCGACGGGCGCGGCTACGCGAAGATTCTGGGCAAGGACTATAGCTGGTGGGAGATGGCGCGCAAGGCCGAGCCGAAGAACGAGCGCTACTTCACGACACGGATGATCGTCGCCAGCCATGCGGATGGACTGGTGCTGTACCGGATCACGCTGCACAACTCGACCAACTTCCACGTGAGCGTGAATCAGACCAACGGGTTTACGGCTTGGGGGGTTCATCTGCTGACTCCGACGACGAAGGGGACGGATGCGCGGAATACGGACGGCATCGATCCGGGCTCTTCGACCAACGTCACGGTGGCGCATAGCTGGATCGACAACGGCGACGACAATATTGCGATCAAGACGGGAACGACGCACATGAGCGTGCTCGACAACCACTTCTATAGCGGGCACGGGATGTCGATCGGCAGCGAGACGTATAGCGGCGACAGCTATCTGCTGGTGGATGGACTGACGGAGGACCATACGACCAGCGGTATCCGCATCAAGAGCAATGTGACGCGGGGCGGGCCGGTGCATGATCTGACGTATCAGAACATCTGCATGCGCGGCGTGAAGAATCCGATTGCCATCAGCCCCTACTACACGAACCAGACGACTGAAGGCTTTGAGGATCCGAAGTATACGGGCGACAGGATTCCGGACTACAAGGCGATCACGATTCGCAATGTGATCGACACGACGCCGGGCGATGTGCTGATTGCAGGGTTGAACGATGAGCATCGCACCGAGGTGACGCTCGACGGCGGTGAAGATCGAGGGAATTACGCCGGCAGCAGGTGCATGGACACTTTGCGACGGTGACGCTGGGACCGCTGGGAACCAATCTTGATTTCAGCGCGACTGATATCAAGGTGGTTCCGGCGAAGGCCGCGCCTGCTTCCAATGCCTCCGGCGCGACGACCAAAGAGGCTGCGTTCAGTTGTGACGGCAAGTTTGTGCCGATGCAGTAGACTGGCCGACTTCGGGGACAGCGTGTTAGCTTGAGACGTTCTCGACCACTGTGACTGGCGTCCTTGTCCTGCGGGCGAGTGCGAATTTTTGAACTACCGGCGGCAGAGACTCTCCGTGTAGCCGTGCAACCGTTCCCAACGGGCCCAAGGGAAAACATCATCTGGCGTAATCAGTCCCGGTCAATGCTGGCCGGAGATGGGAGTGGGTCAATGGAAAGGGTAGCCGTCATCGGGGCTGGGCCGGGCGGACTAGTGGCCGCACGCTATCTACAGTCAGAGGGCTTTGAGCCCGTCATCTTCGAGCAGGGTGAGCGCATCGGCGGACAGTGGAGCGCCGATCCAGGCCACAGCGGCGTATGGCCAGGAATGCGGACCAATACGAGCCGGATCAACACCTCGTTCAGCGATCTGCCGCATGACACTGCTTCCCCGACCTATCCGACGAACGAGGCGATGGGGGACTATCTCCAGCGTTACGCGGCGATGTTCGACCTCACGCGGCATGTTCGGCTGAAGACGCCGGTGCGGGAGCTTCGCCGCGATGCGAACCACGGCTGGGTTGTACGCACCGACGCGGGGGAGGAGCGATTTGAGCGAGTCGTGGTCGCCAGCGGTCGATATAACAAGCCGACGATTCCCGACGTGCCGGGCCTCGGGTCCTTCTCCGGGTCAGGCGGTGTGCGGCACACCTTTTCGTACAAGCGTCCTGAGGAGTACCGCGGTCTAAGGGTGCTGGTAGGCGGGTGCGCGATCAGTTCGGTGGAGATTGCGAGCGACCTGGCCACTCTCGGCGCTGCTCGCGTGGTGCTCACCAATCGCAGACAACGATATGTGCTGCCGAAGCTGGTCAACGGAGTGCCGCTGGACCATGTGGCCTTCACCCGTTTCTCCGCGCTGAGCAAGGAGTCATTCCCGATGACTGCGCTGAGTGCGGGGTTCAAGCAATTTGTGCTGGCGGTGGCGGGGAGCCCCCAGCAGTTCGGAGCGCCGAAGCCTGCGGACGACGTGTTCGAGGCCGGCATTACGATGAGCCAGTTCTTTCTTCCCCTGGTTGCCGAGGGGCGAATCGTGATCAAGCCGTGGATTGACTCTGTAGAAGGCAAGACGGTGCGCTTTGCCGACGGAAGCGCCGAGGATTTTGACGCGATCCTCTTCGGCACGGGCTACCAGCTGCATCTTCCGTTTTTAAGCGAGGACATACGCCGGACGCTGGACGCCGACGCGCAGCACCTGGATCTTCACAAGTTCACCTTTCATCCGGAACTGCCTGGCCTGGCTTTCGTCGGGATGTACGAGCTTATCGGACCGTACTATCCCGTGCTTGAGCTGCAGGCGCGCTGGATTGCGTACACGATGAGCGGAGCGTTGGCTGCGCCAACAAAGGAAGAGCTCGAAGCTGGAGTTGCGGAGTACCGGAAACGCAGGGATGGCCCGCAGCTCGTCTTCAACGACACGATGGGGTTGCTTTTTTCGCGCGCCGCTGAGGTCGAGCCCGATTTGGAGAAGTGGCCTGAGCTGGCGCGTTCGCTGATGTTCGGCCCTCGGACGCCTGCGTCATTCCGTATGAGCGGACGGGATAGTCTTCCGGAGGCGCCGCAGCGGTTCGCCGCGGAGGCACAGGCCTTCGGTTGCATTCCGTCCAACAAACTTGAACCGGCGCAGGTTGCGCAACTGCAGGCGCTCGCGGGTGCTCGCGGCGACGAGGCGTTCAGCCGCTACGTTGCGGCGGTTTGCCCAAGGGCGGTGGGGGCCTCGGTTGGCTGACGCCAGAGTTGGTTTTGGCTCGTAATTTGGCGGATAGCCGCGAAGCCGCTAGAATAGAGGGACAAGGCCGATGTAGCTCAGTTGGTAGAGCAACTGATTCGTAATCAGTAGGTCAGCGGTTCAACTCCGCTCATCGGCTCCATTCCTTTTCAATGACTTATGAGGGTGCTTTCGGATTTTGTGGCCGAGAGCAACTGATTATTGGTTGCAGTTATTTCCAGCAAGTATTTTAGGTTGAGCCATATACGTGAAAGCCGCGAGTGTGCCGAAAATTGTACCCCGATCTCAATCAATTGCAACGACTACACAGCCATGCCTGGCTCGCGCTCTTCGACAACTATTTCGATAAGAAATTCCATCCAGGCGGAGGCCCGCGTCTACGGCGCAAAGTGTGTTGCGCTAGCACGTGCCCAGGTGAGAGACGATCCTCAACGATGCTACGGCGAAGCGTGATCTTGGCAGCCTCGCCTCTCCGTTGGACCACTGAATGGAAATAGCAAACAGTCCGAACCCTCCTCCACCC
>CAVRHK010000022.1:0-53629 GCA_963720955.1 uncultured Acidobacteriaceae bacterium
CCATGAATACTGGTTTTGCAGACCAGCGCGTTAGCCACTTCGCCACCGGTGCTTCCGCTGTGCCGCATCAACTGCGGCACAGGATGCCATGCCAAAACTACTTGGGCTGCGGGGTTGTTCGCAGATAAGGCTTCACCGTCTTATAACCGGGAAATATCTTATCGGCATCGTCATTGGAGACGGCACCCGTGATGATCACGTCCTCACCCTGCTTCCAGTTCGCCGGCGTCGCAACCTTGTGTTTCGCCGTCAATTGCATGGAGTCCAGCACGCGAATGATCTCGTCGAAGTTGCGGCCGGTCGTCATCGGATACGCAAGTGTCAGTTTGATCCTCTTGTCCGGCCCGATGACAAATACCGTGCGTACTGGAGCATTGTCTGCGGGAGTACGACCTTCGCAGCTATCACCAGCTTCGCTGGCCAACATGTCATAGAGCTTGGCAATCTTCAATTCGGTATCGCCAATGATTGGGTAGTTGACTGCTGAGCCGCTAACATCCTGGATGTCCTTGGCCCACTTGCCATGGTTTTCAACGGGATCCACGCTAAGCCCGATGACCTTCGCCCCGCGTCTTGCAAAATCTGCTTCCAGGCCAGCTACCGCACCGAGCTCTGTGGTGCAGACCGGGGTAAAGTCCTTGGGATGAGAAAACAGAACTGCCCAGTTGTCGCCAATCCATTCGTGAAAATGAATCGTGCCATGTGTGGTATCGGCAGTGAAATCAGGAGCAATATCGTTAATACGGAGTGACATGATCAATCGCCTTTCTCGGTGAATCTTTTGTTTTGATTGCGTTGGCCCCGAGTCCGATTCTACCTGACGTAGAAAACCCACCCGGCTCGTTGGCTCTGGGTGGGTTCTGTGCTGCTCGAAGATACTTACTCCGATTCGCTCATCCACACACCCACACTGGGCAACAGCAACAGCAGCAGGAGTGTAGCGGTCATGTTGGGCATCATCGTAATAGCTGATCTTTCGTACCGCGTGCCAGCTAAGCTAGCATGAAGCAGGTTTGCCTCATTGCGGTCTGTCCAAACCATACGGTCGGAGGAGCCTCCATGTCAACTGATTCCACCACCAGCGTAACTGCAACTTTAGCCGCAGCACCGGATACGGCCCACTGCGCCTACGACTTCGCCCAGCTCGATGTCTTCGCGGAGAATCCCCTTGAAGGCAACGCTCTCGCTGTCTTTACCGACGCACGCGGCCTCTCGACGGAAGAGATGCAGGCGCTCGCCCGCGAAACTAACTTGAACGAGACCACCTTTATCCTTCCTCGCGATCCACAGATAGAACGCGAACGTGGAGTCCGGGTACGCATCTTCCTAACGACCGAAGAAGTCCCCTTCGCCGGCCATCCCACTCTTGGTACCGCGAGCTGGCTCTATTGGAATCACCCGGTTCTGCGTGGCGCGGAGCAGATCACACTCGACCTCGGTGTCGGCCCAATCCCCGTCCGTTTCAAACCATCACAAACTTGTGAGCACGGCGTCTTCGGCACCATGAAGCAGAACGATCCGACCTTCGGTGAAATTCGCAACAGCACGGAAGACCGCGCCGCCTTAGCCGCGGCCCTCAACCTCTCCGTCGACGACCTGGCCCCCGACCTCCCCGCACAGATCATCTCTACCGGCATGTTGTTCTGCATTGTGCCGCTGCGATCGATGGAGGTCGCGGCACGTTTGCAGATCCCTCCTCACGCAGCACGCACGTATCTCAATCGCATCGGCGCAAAATTCTTCCACTGCATCACTCGTGCGCATACAGACTCCGGTGCGGACTGGCACGCTCGCATGCAGTTCGATACCGGAGAAGATCCTGCCACTGGCTCGGCCTCTGGATGCACAATCGCATATCTTGTTCGTCACGGCCTCGCAGCAAGCGGCCAGTCCATCGTCATCGAGCAGGGAGTTGAGATGCTCCGTCCCAGCCGAATTCATGTCAGTGCCACCATCGAAAATAGTGTCGTGACAAAAGTGTTCGTCGGTGGCCGCACAATTCATGTTGCAAGCGGACGCTTTTTCCTGCCGTGATGCACGCGATTTCAACAGGCTGCGATCGTGAATCTCCAATGAATTCGCACCGTTTCCACCTGACGGTGGATGTGCAAGCCCTAATATCACCCGTCTTCGCTCTTACTTCGCCGTTGCCAACCTCGCCAACCATTCGTACTGTTGGAAAGCGTTGACGACGACGTTGCATGCAATGTGCCGCGTTGTTCGAGATGAATATTGCTTTCGCCTGTTTTCTGACAATTTGAGTTGAGAGAAGCTTGACTGCCCTGCAGTCGCGACTCCCCGAGCGCAACCTCGTTGCCTGCACACGCACTGAGTACGATGCGAGTTCCTCGCATCGGCCCTCACTGTATTCGCAGCAGAACGTTTTCGTGCCCTCCGGAGCCGCGTGGCAGCCTGCATTCGCATCGGGCCTCTCTCGCACCCCGCGGTTCGGCAGCATTGCTCGCCGGCAGATGGCGCTGGTCCCCAGTGGAGCAGACAGGAGAGCCTCGCTCTTTCTGTCTTCTGTTCTCCCGGAGCAGAAGGCCCCATCACGCGCCGAACGGTCAATCCGGCCGGGCCACGGGGCAATCTTGGATACACCCAGACGGGTATGCCTGCAAACCAGCAGGTGTGCCTGCTGGCCCATCGGCCGCGAGCCACCACAAGGTGGCGTCCGGCAGAAGTGAGACTGCATGCGCCCAAAGAAGACGATCCTCTGCGTGGATGACAACGAACAAGTTCTTTCCGTCCGTACCTTCCTTCTCGAAACCCGCGGTTACCGCATCGTCGCTGTCAGCTCTGCGCAGGAAGCGCTTGAGGTTCTCGAGCGATCTCTTCCCGGCACTGTTGATCTGGTCCTGTGCGACCTCCTGATGCCGCAGATGGACGGCAACGAACTCGTTCGTCGCGCCAAACAGCTCCATCCCGGCCTTCCTGCGATGATCGTCTCCGGCACGGTCAACGCCTCCGACCGCGCTCTCCACGCCGACGTCTTCCTCCCCAAGGGCGCCAGCTCACCGGCCGAGATGATCGAACGCATCCGCGTCCTCGTCGCGCGTAAGCGCGGCCCCAAAAAAGCCGTCGTACCGGCATCAACACAGCCCGGAGAGACGCCGGCCTTTGCTCACGCCACAGCGAGCTAGAAGTCTTCTTCTGTGGATGATCGACTGACCCGTCAAAGCCAGTTCAGGCCTCAACCAGCCCATACTTCCGCTGCCACTGCAGTTTCAACCGTGCCCACACTGCATCTCTCTCTTCGCGCGAAATTGCCGGGTCAGGCGACTCAACAAACCGAGCCGCCTCGACCTTGGCCAACTCCAGTACCGCTCGATCGCGAACCAGGTTAGCAACGCGAAACTCTGGCAGTCCCGCCTGCCGCGTCCCAAAAAACTCGCCCGGCCCACGTTGTTGTAGATCCAGCTCTGCCAGCTCAAAGCCGTTCTGCGATCGCACCATTGCATCCAGTCTGGCCTCCGCCTGCTCGCTTACTCTTCCGCCTGTCATCAGGATGCAGTAGCTCTTCGCCGCGCCACGTCCCACACGCCCGCGTAGCTGATGCATCTGCGCTAGTCCGAACCGCTCCGCATGTTCGATCACCATCACCGAAGCGTTCGCAACGTCCACGCCCACTTCAATCACCGTCGTCGCAATCAGTACATCGATATCGCCCCGTTGAAACCGCCGCATGGTGACCTCTTTATCGTCCGCACTCAATCGCCCATGCAACAACCCCAGCCGCAGTCCAGCCAACGCACCGCTTCGCAACTCTTCATACATATCCGTCGCAGCGCGAAGCGCCTTCTTCGGCTCAAACAGCTTCTCGCTCTTCCCCGGTTTGGTCTTAGCCTTGGAACCTGCTCTGGTCTTAGCTTTCTTCGTGGTCTTTGCTGAAGTGTCATCCCCAGCGACGCGCATCGCAGGCGCCGAGCCCGCCGTTTTCTTCCCGGCTGCAGCAGTCAAATTCTCCGGCTCCTGATCCTGCGCAAAATCCAACTCCGGCTGATCATCCTTCGCCCCTTCGATCACCGGGTACACCACGTAAGCCTGCCGTCCTGCCTCAACCTGCTTCCTGACGAAACCCCATACGTCTTCCGCACGCTCCTCTGTCGTGCGCCTCGTCACAATCGGTGTCCGCCCGGGCGGCAACTCATCGATCACACTCGCATCCAGATCGCCGTACAGCGTCAGTGCCAGCGTTCGCGGAATCGGTGTCGCTGTCATCACCAGAACATCCGGATCGAGGACGCCCGGCTTCTTCATCAGCCTGAACCGTTGCTGCACTCCGAAGCGATGTTGCTCATCGACAATCACCAGCCCCAGCTTGTCAAAATCGACCTTGTCCTCGATCAGCGCATGAGTCCCGATCGCCAGGTCTGTCTCACCGCGAAAAATCCTTCCGCGCGCCTCTCGCTTAGTCGCCTCATCAAGCGATCCTGTCAGCAGCGTCACACGATAAGGCTTGCCCGTCCGCGGAGAAAGAACGTCCCCCAGCAGCTTCCGGGCAGAAAGATAATGCTGCGTCGCCAGAATCTCCGTCGGTGCCATCAACGCCGTCTGATAGCCATTCTCAATCGCCACCAGCGCCGCCTGCATGGCAACGATCGTCTTTCCCGATCCCACATCTCCCTGCAGCAACCGCCGCATTGGCTGTGGCCTCCGCATGTCGTTCGCAATCTCTCCCAACACCCGCTTCTGCGCCGCGGTTGGATGAAACGGAAGCACCTGTTTGATCGCCTCGCGCACCTTTACGTTGGTCACAAACGCCGTGCCCTCGCGCTCGCGCATCCTTCGCCGCTTCAACTCCAGCCCCAACTCCAGATAAAACAACTCCTCAAAGATCAACCGCCGATGCGCCGGAGTTGCCGCCGACATCAACTCCGTCATTGGCGTCCCCGCCTCCGGAAAATGAACGGCCTTCAGCGCCTCCAGCCGGCTCGGCAGCTTCAACCGCTGGCGCAACGCCATTGGCAACGTCTCCACGATCGCTCCCTCCTCGGCCGGTTCTGCCGACTCACCACCTTGCCTCCCAAGCTCCTCGAACAGCGACCAGATCACCCTCCGCAGCCACTTCGATCCCAGCTTCGCGCCCCACGCCGTCGTCCCGCCCAACGACTCATACACCGGCACTATCCGCCCCACCTCCAGCATCGAAAACTCAGCGTCCGCATCGCCGTGCCCCGGCAAAATCTCAAACTGCGGCTGAATCATCTTGAACTTCCCGGCGCTCGATCGCGAAGGTTCGAGCCTCCCATACAGCGCCACCATCTGCCCAACGTGAAACTTGTCTCGCAGATACGTCCCGCGAAACCACATGCACTTCACCGTATTCAGCCCTTGCCCCACGGTCATCTCGAAGAGCGGCATATGCCGTGTCTGCAACAGCGCAGACCCCCGCACCTCCCCGATTACGGACGCCATCGTCCCTGCCTGCAGCGCACTCATCGGCACCGGATTCAACCTGTCCTCATACCGAAACGGCAGGTGATACAGCAGGTCCTCCACGGTCTCGACCCCGCGCTTGGCCAGCTCGACGGCAACGCGCTCCCCCACGCGCTTCACAAACTTCATCGGTGTAGAAAGTTCCAGCACACATCGATGCTATCAACATCGAACAGACGGCCCTTGATTCGCCTCAGTACGCACCGCTCTGACCAGCCCATCGCATTTACCCTGCTAAACTTGTCCTTAACACCAAATACACGAGAACCCATGCCCATCGTAGAACTGCAGAATGTCCGAAAAACCTACGACACCAAGATCGCCGTCGCAGGCCTCAGTTTCACCATCGAGCCCGGCACAATGTTTGGCCTCCTCGGTCCAAATGGCTCCGGCAAAACCTCGAGCATCCGCATGATGATTGGCATGACGGTTCCCGACTCAGGAGCCGTCAGCCTCTTCGGCGAGCCCTTTCGTCGTGACCATCTCAAGCGTGTCGGCTATCTTCCCGAAGAACGCGGCCTCTACAAGAAGATGAAGGTTATGGATCAGCTCATCTTTCTCGGCGAACTGCACGGCCTCGACGCCACCACTGCCAGCAAACGCGCGCACGTCTGGTGCGAACGCATGGAGATCACCGAAGCCATCCCCAAGAAGACCGAAGAGCTCTCCAAGGGCATGCAGCAGAAGATCCAGTTCATCGCCGCTCTGCTTCACGAACCCGACCTCGTCATCATGGACGAGCCATTCAGCGGCCTCGATCCCGTCAACGCCGCGCTCCTCATGGACACGCTCGTCGATCTTCGCAAAGAGGGCAAAGCCATCCTGTTCTCCACCCACCGCATGGATCAGGTCGAGAAGCTCTGCGACGAAATTGCTCTCATCAATCGCGGCAATCTCGTTCTCTCCGGCGGCATGCGCGAGGTCAAATCGCGCTACCCTCGCAATCGCGTCCAGATGGAGTTCCAGGGCTCAGACGCCTTCCTCAAGCACCCTAGCATTGCAGAGGCAAGGAACTACAGCGGCCACGCCGAGATCAAGCTCGCCGACGGATCAGACGCCCAGCCCCTTCTCGCCGAAGCCCTCACAATGGCCACCGTCTCTCGCTTCGAAGTCATGGAGCCCACACTGGAAGAGATCTTTATCGAAGCTGTAGGAGAAAATGTCGATGCTTAATGTCTGGCTCATCGCCAAGCGCGAATACCTCGAGCGCGTCCGCGCAAAAAGTTTTCTCCTCATGACCATCCTCATTCCGCTCCTCATGGGCGGTCTCGTCTACGGCGCTGCCCTCGCTAACGGACGTTCGGGCACCAACCTCCACATCGCTGTCGTCACTCAGGACCGCCAGTTTGGTCTTGACCTTGAGTCCGAACTCGAGAACACGAAGCGCGTCGACTCCAACTCCGACGGTGAGGGCACAAAACAGGGGTTCAGAAAGGTCGACGTGGTCTCGCCCCCGGCCTCCGACACCCGTGCGCTCCTCAATGATGAGATCAAAAACCGCCAGCTCGACGGCTATATATGGGTCACTCCGTCCGCCACTCCTCATACTCGACCCACCTTCGAATGGGTCTCCAAATCCAAGGCCGACATCCTCACGCCATCGCTGCTCGGTCAGGGCATTCGCACCACACTCACGCGCGAAGGCCTCGGCAACCTTGGCATGCAGCCAACCGATGTTGACTCACTCCTAAAGCCTGTCGATCTCGTGACCGAAGACAAAGACGCCGCCTTTGCGAGCGTCTACGCCCTCTTCTTCCTCATGTACTTCGTCATCCTCTTCTACGGCATGAACGTGGCCCGCTCCATCATCGAAGAGAAGACATCACGCATCTTCGAGGTCTTGCTCGCAACCATCCGCCCCGAAGAGCTGATGGCAGGCAAGGTCCTCGGAGTTGGCGCCGTAGGTCTTACCCAGATCGGCATATGGATCGTCGCTGGCCTTCTGGTCACCAAATTCGGCCTTCTCGCTGCCGGCGTCTCCTTTTCCATCACCCCGGTGCAGGTCGGCTTTTTTATCCTCTTCTTCCTTCTGGGCTATCTCCTCTACTCCAGCGTCGCCGCCGCGCTCGGCGCAATGACAAGCTCCGAACAGGAGCTTCAGCAGATGAACATGTTCCTCATGCTGCCGCTCATCGCCTGCTCGCTCGTCATCCTCCGCGTCGTCAGGGACGCTGACGGCGCTGTAGCCACGGCCTTTTCATTCTTTCCCTTCTGCACGCCTCTCATCATGTACGTGCGGATCGCCGTTCACCAGCCGCCCGCCTGGCAG
Source organism: uncultured Acidobacteriaceae bacterium (assembly GCA_963720955.1). Taxonomy (GTDB): domain Bacteria; phylum Acidobacteriota; class Terriglobia; order Terriglobales; family Acidobacteriaceae; genus Edaphobacter. The sequence continues at coordinate 7,709 of CAVRHK010000022.1, forward strand.
ATCGCCCTATCCATCGCCGGACTCATCCTCACCATCCTCGCGGTTCTCTGGTTCGCCAGTCGCATCTACCGCGTCGGCATCCTGATGTACGGCAAGAAACCCAACCTCCCCGAGATCCTTCGCTGGCTCAAATACAGCTAGCCGCACGTTCCGTCGTTGGAGGGAAGCCGCTACCAGGCTCCCTGCTTTCCCCCAGTCCACCAAACCACACCCACGGTAAACGTAGGCTGGCTCGGCGACAGCACCCCCGGCTTGTTCGTCAGGAAGAACGGCACATTGCTCCAGTCCCTCCTGTATTCCAGTCGAGCGAGGAACCCCTCTCCAAACTTGTAGTCATAAGTCCCGGTAAACTCCTTCAGCGCCTGCGACGTTCCGCTGTACAGCCCGTTCCGGTCGTCAAAGTATTCGAACCTTCCCCCCAACGCCATTCGCGGTCTCAACTGATATCGCGCATAAGCAGCACCGCCAGCCACAAGCGACGGGGCCGAAGACTCACCCGGTGCCGCATTGGCCCACTCCCGCGAGATCACATAGTCGCCCTCCGCCGAAAACGTCAGCTTCGGCGTAGCGTTCCATGTCACATAGCTGTCGAAGATATGCGCCTTGCCATCCGGCGCTGGATTGATCTCCTTCACACACAGCCCCGGCTGCAACGGCACAGTACAGTTCGTCGCCTGGGACACATCGGGATGGTCCTGTCCGATGTAGTAGTTCAAAGTTCCACAGAAATATTTTTCGTAGGCTGGGCCGTAAATCCAAACAACTCGTCTTTGTAGGAGTTGGTCGGCTCCGTCTGGTCCGTCCCATTCACAAGCCAGTAGTTCAGCGCGAGCTTGTCATTCACCTTGTAACTCGCACGAACACCCATGTGGTAGAAGGGCAGATAGTCGAAGAAGAACGATCGCGAATAGTTCACCTGGTCCTTCGTATAGTTCCCCTCGATCCCCAGCGAACTGGCCCACTTGCCGAAGTCCACCGTAAGACCCTTGCCAACAGGGACCACATAAGTCCCATACGCTTGGAAGATGTTCCTGTAGATCTGCGGCCTCACCTCATTCGAGGGATTACCCTGCAGCGTGTCGGTCGCCTGTCCAAACTGCAGGTCGAGCCGCACCCCGTATCTTCGGCCTTCAGCGACATTCGGATCCAGAGCAAACACAACATCGGCCTGATTGATGCTGAAGCTGTTGCTCAGCACATCGTAGGCCCGCAGATATTGGATACGGCCAATCGGATGGTTAAAGTCATACTCGTAGTACCCATCGAACATATAGTTCAGCGTGGCGCCCCCCGGCAATACCGTCGGCAACACCGAAGCTGCAGCCGCACTCTGTGCAGTGGCGGCCTGAGCACTCACGTCAGCAACTGTCGCCGCATCAGCCACTCCGCTGCTCGAGACGCTCTCCACGCTGCTTCGAACGTCGACCGATGGCAGAACCAGCGCTGCCGGCTTCAGTGAAGCAGACTCCACCTGCGTCCCCGCACGTTGCCTGTGCAACTCCTCTTCCAGCGCACTCACCCGCAACGCCAGCTCGCGCACCGTGCGCCGCAAGTCCTCATCCCCGCCATTAGAAGAAGACGTAGGTGTGGTCTGTGCAAACCCAGCAACACCGGTCAGCATCGCAGGGACAAGAAAGAGAACGACAAGAAGTCGATTGAAGAAGCGCATAGGGGACCTCTGATAAATGGGGTTAAGCAAAGCACATCCAACATCAAAAGTTCGTAAAGCCGGACTGCGACAGGCCGCCGCCGTCCCGCAGGGTGTATATCTACAAAGGAAATGCTCTGTTAGAGCGAGGATTCCTCAGTGGCGGCGGAAGCAGCATCAACGAGACCCAACAGGACGAGTCAGCCTCATTCTGCACGGCGAGATCTACTGGAACTTGCAGTAGGCTACACCCTGATCATTGCGACCATATGGACTCCAAATCCCACCCAGAGAATTCTCTACTGGCTTGCCTTCGCCTGGATTGCCGGAACCTCATGGTCACGCCGCGACGGCCTGACAGCATTGGGTCTCGGTCGCAAAGGTCTGCTTCAGTCGCTCTGGATCGTTGGAGTTGCACTCCTGCTCTCGGCCGGTGCGATCTTCATCGCTTCGCGCACGCACACCTTGCACCGTCTGCACGGACCTACGCCGATCTATTTGCATGGATGGGGCTACATCGTGTGGTCCATCATGCAGCAGTTTCTGCTGCAGAGCTATTTTCTGCTGCGATTGTTGCGGCTGTTGCCAGGGAAGGCCGCGCCCATCATCGCTGCGACTAGCATCTTTGCGCTGGCACACCTGCCAAACCCGGTCCTGACCCCCATCACCCTTGTGTGGGGAACTATCGCCTGCATTTTGTTTCTGCGCTACCGGAACATCTACACTCTCGGACTGGCCCACGGAATCATGGGGCTGTGCGTGGCAGTGACCGTGCCAAACTCGCTGCATCATCACATGCGGGTTGGCCTTGGCTACCTCCGATACCATCCGCGCCCGCAGGATCGCCGTATCGCCGATCGCCAGGGTTCATCTGATCATCGCAGCCAAAGCGACCAAAGCGTATCGACGGACGCATGGGTGATCGCCGATGCGCCCACCCGGCGCTCCTGACGCCACGCACGTCCATAGAAGATTCCAGCCAGCGCAGCGAGCACGACGTATCGCCAGTTGAAGTGCACGGCACGCTTGTTGAAGTGCGAGAGCCCGAAGAGAACAGCAGTCGTCAACAGCGCCCAGCGTTGCCCCAGACGCCGCTCCAGAAGGTTCTGCATCCAGCCGCGAAAGAAAAGCTCCTCCGGAACCGCAATAAAGAAAAACGTGAAGATCCACGCCAACACGACATGAGACACCGGCGGAATATAGGCGTGGAAGTGGAGAAAGCCAAGCGACAGCCCAAGTGCGATCGCGATGGGAGCATAGATCGCAAGCTCGCGCCCGCCAATCCGCAGATCGGACAGCCGAAGGCGAAGATCGAAGCCGACACCCTCCAGCCTGCGGACCGCGAGAAAGCCGTAGATGCCCGCATCCAGTAGCAACATCTTGTTGAACACAGCAAGATGAGGCGGCCACGCCGGCTCAAACCAACGCAAATCCACCGCAAGACCAAGAACTGCAAGTACAAGAAATTCGCGCCAGTCTCCACGCTGTGCGGGATCTACAACGCACGAGCGATAAAGCAGCAAGGTAATCGCCACAGGCAGCAGCAGGTAGAGTGCAAACCAACTCCATCGAAACTGACCATAAGAGATCGCAACCATCCCATACGGAACGCACAGAATCGCCGGCAACGCGATGCGAACAGCGACAGGCAACCGTTCAGCGTCCTGAATGCTGCGTGGGGAGAACGCCGCAAACAAAAACGGCAGGAGCGTAAGCAGCGCTGCAATCACGACCGGCGTGTGGATAGGGAACCCAGGCATCAACCTTGAGGATAGCGCCGCAGACGACCCGCCGAAATGTGCCGCACCCATCGCAAAGGTAAACTCAATATGTGGCCTCCACCTACACCCTGAAACAGCGCATCATCCTCGCCGTCGTTCCCAGACTCGCGAGCATGATCGCCGTGTGTCTCGGCGCCACCCTCCGCTACGAGCACGTCTGCGAGCCGGGCGCCACCGTCGGCTTTGATGTCCCCCCTCCTGTCGTCTACGCCTTCTGGCACCGCTGTATGCTCGCCGGCGTGTGGCCCTTCCGCAACTACGGCCTCACAATCCTCATAAGCCGCAGCTTCGATGGGGAACTGATCGCCCGTACCGCGGAGCACATGGGCTTCCTCTCCGTCCGCGGCTCCAGCTCCCGGGATGGTGCCCCCGGCCTGCGCAGCCTCCAGCGCGCCTACCTCGACGGCCACTACTGCGCCGTCACGGCCGATGGTCCCAGAGGCCCAGCCATGGTCGCCAAGCCCGGCGTAGCCCAACTCGCTCAACTGCTCAACACCACCGTCAGCGTCTGCTACCCCTATCCCCACCGCGCCTGGGAGCTCCGCTCCTGGGACCGCTTCCTCATCCCAAAACCCTTCTCTCGTGTCACCGTCGCCTGGACCCGTCCCGGTCCCTCCAGACCTGGCCTCTGTCCAGGCCGCGCTCGACCGGGCTGTCGACCTGGCCCAATCGACGAAAAAGGAAAAAAATAGTTTGAAAAGTTGGCGTGTTTTTCTGGAGTCAAAATCACCACACAAATCACCATCTTCGCACCACGTTTCACCACGCAATTCACCACAATTTGCACCACAAAATTGACCTAAAGTGCGCGTAACCGACTTCAATTTCGACCTCCCCGAAGAGCTGATTGCTCAAAAACCCCCGGAAATCCGCGGTTCCAGCCGCATGCTCGTCCTAGACCGCGCCACCGGCACCCACCAGGACAATTTTTTTCGCAATTTACCCCAATTTTTACGCCCAGGCGACCTTCTGATCCTCAACGATAGCCGCGTAATCCCCGCCCGCCTCTACGCCACCCGCGCCGGCCTGCACACCCAGTACAACTCACCCGATCCGACTGGCCGAATAGAAGTCCTGCTAACACAGCAACTTGCCGAAAATGACTGGACCGCCCTCGTCCGCCCAAGCCGCAAAGTCCAACCCGGGGAACGCCTCCTCTTCCACGCCCCAAACGATTCCAACCCCCTCCTCGAAGCTGAAATTCTCTCTGCCGGGGAGTTCGGCGAACGCACCCTACGCTTCAACCCAACCCCCGATTTTCAAGCTATCCTCAACAAGATCGGCCACATGCCGCTCCCTCCCTACATTCACCGAGACGACAATCCAGACGACCGCGACCGCTACCAAACGGTGTTCGCTCAACAACTTGGCAGCGCCGCAGCCCCCACAGCGGGTCTCCACTTCACCCCTGAAATCCTCGCCCAGCTCAAACAACAGGGAATCCAGATCGAGACCATCACCCTCCACGTCGGCCTGGGTACCTTTCAGCCCGTTCGCGCAGAAAATCTGGAAGATATCCACCTTCACGCCGAACACTACACTCTGCCTTCAGCTACCGCCAAGGCCATCAACACCGCTCTATTAGCGGGGAATCGCATCGTTGCTGCAGGCACCACCACCACCCGAACGCTCGAGCACTGCGCCGCGATTGCCCAAGGGCAGCCACTCGCACCCCACTCCGGCCAAACCAGCATATTCATCAGTCCTGGCCACAAATTCCAGATCGTCGACGGACTCCTTACCAACTTTCACCTCCCGAAATCAACGCTTCTTATGCTGGTCAGTGCTTTTGCTGGAAGGGAATCGGGCAGGGAGAAAGTTTTAGCCGCTTACGACCACGCAGTGCGGCAAAAGTACCGATTTTTCAGTTACGGCGATTGCATGCTCCTTCTTTAGGCTCCCGCGATTCGCGATGCTGCTCATACCCTCAATCGGACGCGCTACCATCAAACAGATGGCACAAGCATCCAATTCGCCCGCATCCGACGCCAAACCTCCTATCTATCTGCTCGACAGCATGGCCTTTATCTTCCGGGCGTATCACGCGATGCAGCGTCAGCGGCCTATGTCGACGCGCACTGGCATTCCGACGGCCGCAACGTATGTGTTTGTCAACATGATCAACAAGCTGCGCAAGGATTTCAAACCTGAATACCTCGCGGCGATCTATGACGTCGGTGCACCGGTGCATCGCAATGAGCTTGCAACACAGCTTAAGGACGTGCGTAAGTTCAACATCAAGACCCAGACGTTTGAGGCCGTCGAATACGGAGGATACAAAGCGAACCGTACAGAAACTCCGCCCGATCTCATCCAACAACAGCCTTACATCCGACGCGCCCTGGAGGCCTTTCGCATTCCGATTCTCTACTACGAGGGATTCGAAGCCGACGATGTCATCGGCACGCTGTCCTGCAAGCTCTCCGCGCTTGGCCACAAGGTCTTCGTCGTCTCCTCCGACAAAGACATGATGCAGCTCGTCAACGATAACGTCGTCATCCTGAATCCCACGAAGGACAATCTCATTCTCGACCGCACAGGTGTCGAGCAGAACCTCGGCGTCCCTCCGGAGCGTGTCGTCGACGTAATGGCCCTGCGCGGCGACTCCATCGACAACATCCCCGGTGCGCCCGGTATCGGCGACAAAGGTTCCGTCGAACTTATTCAACAGTTCGGCTCCGTCGAGGCGGCACTCGACCGTGCCGATGAGGTCAAGAAAAAGACGTACCGCGAGTCGCTCCAGAACAACCGCGAGAACATTCTGCTATCGAAAGAACTCGTCACGATTCACACAAGTGTGCCCATCGAGTATTCGCTTGAGGCGATGCGCACCCAGCCTCCTGACAACGCTGCCTGCCGCGAACTCTTCAGTGAACTTGAGTTCACGACACTTCTTAAGGAACTCGCTCCCGCGGTCGACAACACGGTCATAAATTACAACCTCAAGCCTACTTCGGCTGAGCTGGCCCAACTTCTCGCCGAAGCACGCACTATCGACCCGGACACAAGTCTTCCTCGCGGACTGGCCATCTTTCTCGCGGAGGATGCCCGTGCTGTTTCGGAGGAGATTGCTGTCGAGTCCGACCCAGAAGGGGTTGAAGCCGAGCCGCAGGCCGCAGAGAACATGAACCTCTTCGGAATGCCACCGGATCCTGTCGTCCCGTTCGCCGCAGCGCCAATCGGAGACGCGGCCTGCAATTTTGGCCTTGCTGTTACAGAACATGCGGGTCTTGAAGCGAGTCTTGACCAGTCTGGCCTGCGTGAGGCCCTAGCGGACCCTTCACTTCCTAAGGACATCCACGATCTCAAGGCAGTTCTGCGCGCTCTCGCGCCGCACGGCATCGCGTTGGCAGGTGTGCGTGATGACGTTATGCTACTCAGCTACCTCGTCAATCCGACCCACGGCTCGCACACGCTACCCGATATCGCCGCGCGCGCCACCAGCCGGGCGCTCACGCACCAGCCTACGAAGGACAATCCGGCTGATCCCAAGAGATTGCCTGAGGCTGCCACGGCGATTGTCCGGCTCGCCTCTGCGCTAGGGAGACAGATCGCCGAAGCCGGCACCTTCGAGCACAACATTCCCAAGGACGACCCGCAACTTGGTGGCGCCATGACGAAGGAGATGCTCTTCGCTGCGCCGGTCACGGCCAAAGCTGCAGGAGCGTCGTCACCTCTGGTCAACGTCTATAACACCATTGATAAGCCGCTTGTTCCCGTCCTGCTTCGGATGGAGCAAGTTGGTGTCCGCATCGATTCCACTGTGCTTGGTGAAATGTCGAATCGTCTTGCCGTTGAGATCGACAATCTGGCCGAGCGTATCTATGCCGACTCTGGGCATCGCTTCAATATCAACTCTCCCAAGCAACTGGGCGATGTCCTCTTCAACAAGATGCTTCTTCCCAAGCCGATGAAATACGGCAAGGGCAAGGTTGTTTCGACTGCGCAGGATGTTCTGGAAGAACTCGCCGAACAGCATCCGGTGCCTGCGCTTGTGCTTGAGTACCGCCAACTGGCGAAGCTGAAGTCGACCTACCTCGATTCACTTCCGCAACTCACCGACGCGCAAGGTCGAGTCCATACAACCTTCAATCAGGTTGGGACCGCGACTGGCCGCCTGTCCAGTACGAATCCCAATCTGCAGAACATTCCTGTCCGGACCGCGCTGGGTCGAGAGATCCGGGCGGCCTTCATTCCTGCTCCGGGCAACGTGTTGATGTCGGCCGACTACTCACAGATCGAGTTGCGGTTGATGGCGCACTTCTCGCAGGACCCTTTGCTGCTCGACGCGTATCGGACTGGTAAGGACATTCATACACTCACTGCGAGCGAGGTCTTTGGGGTGGATGCCGCAACCATGGACAAGGAGACTCGCGCGCGAGCCAAGGCCGTCAACTTCGGTATTGTTTATGGCATCAGCCCGTTTGGGCTGGCTGCGCAGCTCAACATCGACCAGAAGACCGCGAAGCAGTATATCGAGACCTACTTCGATCGCTACAAGGGCGTTCAGCGGTTCATCGAGGAGACGCTTGAGACTGTGCGTCGCGACCAGGCTGTCAGGACCTACTTTGGCCGTATTCGTCCGATTCCAGATATTCAGTCACGCAATCCGAATATGCGTGGCTTTGCGGAGCGTACAGCGATCAACACGCCTCTGCAGGGAACGGCGGCCGATCTCATCAAGCTGGCGATGTTGAAGATCGATCAGCTTATCCGGGATCGCAAGCTCAAGTCGCAGATGACGCTTCAGGTCCACGATGAACTCCTCTTCGACGTTGTGCCGGATGAGGCGGAAGAGCTTCAGGAACTCGTCAAGCAAGAGATGGAACATGTCGCCGAGTTCTCAATCCCGATAGTTGCTGAAGTGGGAATTGGCAAGAACTGGCGCGATATCAAGTGACGGTTTATTAATTTCTCCGGTCTGCTCTACGATGTTTCATGCAATCGTCTGCAATTTTCTTCGCTCTCCTTTTGGCTGTGCCGGCCGTGGCACAGCAGCATACGTTGCTGCTGTGGCCCGGCGGAAACCCTGAACCTTCCAAGGTCGTGGGTCCTGAGGTTGATCCAACAACTGACGCTAACCGCATTGTCTCTGGCAAGCTCACCATCCGCGTTACGAATGTCAGCAAACCCAGTCTTACTGTTTACTCGCCTGACACATCCAAGAACAACGGTGCGGCAGCGCTTGTCTTCCCCGGTGGCAGCTATATCCGGCTCGCCTACAACATCGAAGGAACGGAGGTCTGCGACTGGCTGAACTCGCTTGGCATGACCTGCATTCTCGTGAAGTACCGTGTACCCGAAGATGGCCACTATCCTGAAAACGTTGAAGATCTTGAGGACGCGCAACAGGCCATGCGTCTCACCCGTGCTCACGCCTCTGAGTGGCACATCGACCCTAATCGCATCGGGGTCATAGGGTTTTCGGCGGGAGCGCATCTTGCTGCGGTGCTCGAGCACTCATCCCGACTTTCAAGGCAAGAACGTTCCTGCGTCTAGTATTGACGCTCGTCCGAACTTCCAGATGATCATCTATCCCGGCTGGCTCAATGGCGCTGACGGCAAGGTGAACCCCTCGCTTCAACCTACTTCAGAGATTCCTCCGACCTTTCTGGTTCAGGCTGAGAATGACTACACTGCTCACGTCGAGAACGCTCTCGTTTATTTTCAAGCTCTCAAAGACGCTAAGGTTCCTGCGGAGCTTCATCTGTTCACGCAGGGGGGCCACGGGTTCGGCCTTCGTCCGACGGATCTGCCTATCTCTCGCTGGCCTGTCCTGGCCGAGTCCTGGTTGCATACGATCCACATCCTTGGACCGCCGGGAACCGTCGGTCGGCCGTGATCAGATGGGGGACGGTTGCTGGGATGTGCGGGCGTGCCAGATGTCGAGCAGTGTTGTGGCGACGGTAAAGAGGACGGGGCCGAGGACTATTCCGACGGGGCCGAAGAAGGCGATGCCTCCGAGGACGGCGAGGAGGATGGTCGCGGTGTGGGCTCGCATATGGGATCCGACCAGGATCGGGTAGAGGATGTTGTCGATGGTGCTGACGATGAACGCTCCCCAGATGCCGAGGAGAGCAGCTTTGCCCCAGTGTCCGCTGAGGCCGAGGTAGATCGCGACGGGTCCCCAGACGAGGAAGGAGCCGAAGGCGGGGACCATGGCGCAGGCGGCGAGGGTGAAGGCCCAGAGGATGACTCCGGGAACTCCGAGAACCCAGAAGGCGAGTCCTGCGAGGAGGCCTTGGACTACGGCTATTGTGACCCTGCCCAGGGCGGTGGCGAGGATGGTATCGCCGACTCGTGCGAGGAGTTCGTCGGTCTCGTCGTCGCGAAGGGGAAGGATCGCGCGTAGCGAGGTGAGGGCTAGCGCGCGGTCGCGGAAGAGGAAGAACAGGAGGAAGAGCAGCACGACGAGCTGGGTGATGATGCGGACAGAGTTGCCGAGGAAGCCGGCAAGGTTTCCTCCGAGATAGGCAGCGGTGGAACGAGCGGCGTTGTTGATGTCGATGGAGCTGGTGAAGGCCTCGATTTGTGCAGCCAGCGCGGGTCGATTGGCGATGAAGTCTGTGATTCTCGCCTGGCCGGGCGCGCTGCGGAGAGCGTTGACGGCGTTGAGTGCCTGCTGGCCGAGCTCCTGCGCGAGAAAGAAGGTGGGGACGATAACGGCGATGATGATGAGGACGAGAGCAATTGCGGAGCAGGTAGAGGGGTTTCTTATCTTTGTGGCGAGCCAGTCATAGGGGCGACGGGTGACGACGGCCAGGACGATGGCTCCGACGATTCCGGAGGAGAAGGGTCGGAGGATGAGAGCGCAGAGAAGGACGACGCCGAGGGTGAGGAGGAAGAAGGTGATCTCTTTCCAGGGTGTTTCGCGGCGGCCATCCTGCATGGGGTGTCGCTCCGTTTCGAGATTAGATGCAGTATCCTTCATTTCTCATTTCCGGCGGTCTCCTCGTGGTCATTGGTGAGTACGTTGAGTCGGGCCGGGTACCCCCTCCCCCCTATTGCCCGCGCGTAAGTCTAATATATTCAGCGACTTGCAAGACGTCGTGCCGCGCAAAATATTCATTGCAAAAGGGTTACGTCCAAAATCGTGCAAATAAATGACTTAGACGCTAAAAGAGCTCCAAGCGCTGAAAATCCCGGCGACTGACCGGGATTTCGGAGATTTTTTCTGATCTCTGTATCTAGTATAGCGGTTTGACTGAAACTAATACGCCAAGCTTATCTCTCTGATAGGTAAGGGGATACGATGAATCGGGGCTTGACATGCGATTTTGCTCAGGAAAATTGAAGAATTAAAGCGGATTACCTTATGGGCCCTTCGGGCTTGAAGCGACGAAGCGTAGGGCTACAACCCTACGCTTCGTCGCAAATAGTGAGGCTTCAATCTGTGGTTAGCCGATGCGGGCCCGGCCAGGCAGGTAGCGTCTGACCCTTGCGAGGGCGAGCGCGATCAGGCCGGTTGCAGTCCCGAAGATGGATGCGGGTTCGGGTGTAATGGCGTTCAGCTTTCCAAACAGCCCGTTGGCTTCGTCGTTGATGCCGGCTGCGAAATATACCGCGGTCGGGTCGAAGCCGTTTACGCCGTTGCGGGTCTCGAGGGCCCAGAGGTGATCGTTGACCAGCGGTTGGCCATTGGCTCCGTTGAGCGTGCCGAGGAACAGGTCTGTGGTCGCGTCGTAGGCATTGATCTCGCCGTTGCCGAAGTTGCCGATCAACAGGTCGTTGCTGAAAGAGCCGAAGCTGGAAGGAGCCACGACGATTCCCCACGGCGCGAAGAGAGCACCGTCGGTTGCGACCCGCTTGAGGAAGTTGCCGGCTGCGTCGTACTCATCCACATAGCCGCCCGGCAGAGGAATGCCACCGGGGAGGAGCTGGGCATAGGTTACGTAGAGGTTGCCGCCAATGTTCTGGATATTGAACGGGACGAAACCGGTCACGGGGTTCGGGTCGACGAACTTGCCGGCGAATGCCGTATTCGTGACGTCAGTCCATGCCGGAGTTGAATACATTGATACGTCCGGTCGGAATCCGCCGCATAGAGGAAGTTCGAGCCTCCAGTCGCAGCCTGTGCGAGGCCGGTGTAGATAGCGCCGGGAGTTGAGGCCATCGGAATCGCTGTCGTGCCTGCTCCTCCATTCCATCCGGAGATCGATCCGTTCAGATTGTCGAAGATGAAGGTCGCTGCGCTGCCATTCGTCAGAAGGAATTGTCCGGCGATGTTACTGAACACCATACCGGTAGGGCCGGTGGGAGGAGTGGCGCTTCCCGGGACGGTGACGACCAAGGACTGAGGGACTCCAGCGGCGTTGTACAGAGTGGCGAGTCCGGTCCGTTGATCTGAGGTCCAGAACGGCGATGTCGCCGAAAAGGCGACGCCCCAGGGGTTCTTGAGGTTGGGGTCGGTATTGGCGGCCAGACCTGGCACGTCGGAGACGAGGTTGGTCTGGGTGAAACCGAGTGAGTCGGCGTGGAGGAAGGCGGGTGCGAATGCCAGAGCGATCGTGCATGCCGCTGTCACAAGACGGTGGATGGGGCGATTTTGAAGCATTGACGGCCTCCTAAGTTGGCGCATTGCCAGTACAGCTATTTAGGTGCGTGGCCCGATGGAGAGTGGAGTATAGCGCCCGGTCTGCTGCCTTGGCGCTATCGTTGGCACGAATGTTTGTAAAAAGGATGTAAAGAGTGGGCGGTCGGCGAGGTCCGGCCGTGGTTTGGAACGATGGCGAGTCTGAGGATTAGCTGTTTTTCTCGATGACTGAGTCTGGTTGTTGGGCGTACTCGGCCCAGGAGCCGTCGTAGAGGCTGACGTTTGGTGCGCCGACGACTTCGAGGCCGAGTGCGATGACGGCGGCGGTGACTCCGGAGCCGCAGGTGGTGGTGATGGGCTGCTCGAGGTCGACTTGTTTGGCGAGGAAGAGGTCGCGGAGTTTGTCTGCGGGTTTGAGGCGGCCGTCTTCGACGAGGTCGGTGAAGGGGACGCTGGTGGCTCCGGGCATGTGGCCTGAGGACAGGCCGGGACGGGGCTCGGGTGCGGTGCCGTTGAAGCGGGCGGCGGAGCGGGCGTCGAGGATCTGCTGGTGGTTTTTGATCTTGTCTTTGAGTTGGGCGAGATTTTTTACGGCTTCGTGGTTGAGGGTTGCGCTGAAGGTTGCCGGTGCGCGGTGGACGGGGCCGGATTCTGTTGGGAGGCCGGCTTCGGTCCAGGCGCGGAGACCCCCGTCGAGGATGTAGACGTGTTGGGCGCCGAAGGTGCGGAGGGTCCACCAGGCTCGTGGGGCGGAGAAGACGCCTTCTTGTTCGTAGACGACGATGGTGCTGTTGTCGCCGACGCCGAGGGCCGACATGCTGCGGGAGAAGGCTTCGGGTGTGGGCAGCATGTGGGGGAGCGGGGTGGAGTGGTCGGAGAGCTCTTCGATGTCGAAGAAGATGGCGCCGGGGATGTGCTCGTCGAGGTAGAGGGTGTGAGTGTTGATGGGGGGCGTGACGCCTACGGGAGGGAGGGTGGCGTCGAGGATGATGGTGTCGGGATCCTGGAGGCGAGCGGCCAGCCATTCGGCGGTGACTAGAGGGGTCATGGAGATTAGATTACTGCGTGGGCGAGGAGTGTGGGTGTGGTCGTCGCTTCGAACGATGCCGCTCATCTTCGAATCGCTTGGAGGTATTCTGACGGACGTTGGGCAGACGGACTGATTCCTAAAAAGCTAGTGAGAAGGCAGGGACTATGGCGCACCTTGATGGTTGGCTGGCGTGCGGTGTGATGGTGTCGACCGCTGCTACGGATGCGGTGTATGTGATGTTCAATGCGGCGGTGTCGTCGCAACGGCGCGTGTCGGCAGCAACGTGGAGCAGTGTCTGGTATTTGCTTTCGGCGTTCGCCGTGATCAGCTATACGAAGAACTGGGTCTATGTTTGTTTCGCGGCTGTGGGATCGTGGATTGGGGCTTATGTTTCGATGACGTTGTTGCGCAGGGCTAAGGGGAGGAGTGCTCCGGGAGCTGTGTAGATTTCCTTGGTGGGCGTTCGGCTAATGACCTGGTTGCGCGCCGGGTACGCTTGCCAGGGGGACGGTGGCGAAGCGAATGCGCTTCCGGTTCCAGGTGTAGGTGATGTCGAGTTCGCCGGCTTTGCCCTGGATGATGGCGGGATACGAGTACTCGCCGGGTTGGTCTTCGAGAGTGTCGAAGATTTTGAAGTGTTCGCCGTCGGTGCTGACGGCGAGATTGAGCGGAGTTCGGCCTGTGGTGGTGTTGTTGTAGATGAGGACGATGCGGCCGTCGCGGAGAGCTACGGCGTCGATGCCGGAGTTGGGGTTGGGGAGATCGGTTGGGTGGGCCTGCGTCCAGGTGAGGCCGTCGTCGAATGAGTCCGCTATGCAGATGCGGCCGATATCGGAGGTAGAGCGGGCGTAGAGGCGGAGATGTTTTTTGCCGAGAGGGACGATTGCGGGCTGGATGATTCCGGAGACGTGTTCGGTCTGATTGGGTTGTGATGGTTGCGCGGGCCTGGGTGTGACGGTGATGGGGCCGATCTTCGTCCAGGTCTTGCCGTTGTCGGTGCTGCGATCGATCCATACTGCCCAGGAGGAGTAGCTTTCGACGGATGTGCCGCTGACGATGGTGCCGTCGTCGAGGACGAGCGGCTTGTCCTTGATGGGGCCGAGAAGGCCGGCGGGGAGATGGTCGGGCTGCGACCAGGTTTGGGCTTCGTCGTTGCTGACGAGGCGGGCGCCGGTCCAGGTGCGGGCGCTGGGGCCGAATTTGTAATAGAGCCAGAGTCTGCCGTCGGAGGAGTGGAAGAGGACCGGGTTCCAGCAGGGGATGTTGGGTTCGCGAACGAGGAGATAGGGAGCGGACCATTGGCCGGCGGTGCGGCGCGAGGCCCAGATGGCGGTGTCGGGAGCGCCCTCGGCTGTGCCTCCGAACCATGCGGCGAGGAGATCGCCGTTCGGCAGTTCGACGATGGTGGATGCGTGTGCGGAGGGGAAAGGGGCTGTGATGTAGATGAATTCCTGCGAGGTTGGGGCGGCGTTGGCGAAGGAGAGAAGAGACGACATGGTAAGAACCAGTAATGGGATCAGGTTTTGTCGCATAGTCTTGTTTTTGATCACGGCGCGGTGACGACGCCTACTGCTGAATCCGCGCAGCCGTAGTAGAGGAACCACTTGTTGTGAAAGCGGACGAGGCCTTCGGCGAAGGTGGTTCCGGCGACGTATTGGCCGGTCTTTTCGTAGGGCTGCTCGGGTTTGAGGGAGGGAGCGTCGTTGCGGGCGATGAGATGGGCTGGGTTGTGGGCGTCGAAGAGGGCTTCCCCTGCGGCGTAGGCGTTGGCTCCGAGGCTGGGGTCGCCGTGGTCGGGGTCGTTCTTTCCGTTGTAGAGGACTACGATTCCGGCTTCGGTGAGGATGGGTGGCGGCCCTACTTCGGGAAAGCCGCTGTCGAAGTGTCCGGGGCGTTTGGTGAGGACTTCTGCCGGTGTGCCCTTGACGCCTTCAACGGGCGTCCAGTGGATGAGGTCGGTGGAGGTGGCGAGGTGAATGGCTCCTTCGCCCCAGTAGAGCCAGTATCTTGCCGTTGATGCGGGCGGCGATGAGGCGATTGTTTTTGAGTTGGGTGACTATGCCGCCGGATTTGTATTTGAGGGTGTCGTACTTGCCGTTGGAGGCTCCGAGGAAGGCGGGGCCGTGTTTGGTCCAGTGCTGGAGGTCGGGAGAGGTGGCGATGCCGATGGAGTAGGTGATGCGGTTCCACTGGGTGTAGGTGAGGACGTAGCGTTGGTCGGGATTGCCTGTCGTCGGAATCGCTTTCGACGATGCGGGGATCTTCTACGCCGCCGGGCCACTCGCGGGATTGCTGGGCGTCAGGGGCGGGGTAGAAGACGGGCTCGGGGAGGCGGGTGAAGGTGATGCCGTCGGTGCTGGTGGCGAGGCCGAGGCGGGAGGTGTGTTCGCCGATCTGCATCTTGCCGGAGTCGTCTTCGGCGCGGTAGAGGACGTAGATCTTGTTGTCGCGGACGATGGCGGCGGGGTTGAAGGTGTGGAGAGACTCCCAGTGGATGGGGGTTTTGGCGATGGGGTCGGTGAAGAGGGAGGACTTGTTCGGGGTGATGACGGGAGCGTTGGTGGGGCGGGTGAAGGGGCCTAGCTGCCAGGTGGACGAGGTGGGCTTGGCTGCGGCTAAGAGGGCGATGCTTAGGAGTGTCGCGGGGAGGAGAGGCCATTTACTGGTTTGCATTAGGTTGCCAGTATCGTTCATTACGAGGGGTTAGGTCATTTTTCGACTCGCTTCGCAAGCTACGGGCGTGGCAATTTAAGATTGCAGTCGTCCTTTGGACGATGCCCACATCTCAGAATCGAGATGTGGGCACCCCCGTTGGATGCTCTAGTGAAGTTCGTGAATGTTATGGGGTGACCTGAATAATGCGTGTTCCCCAGTTTCCGAGAGATGCACGGGTATTGCTGCAGGTTCCGAAGGGGCTGGAGGCCTTGTATTGAGCGAGAGTGCAGGTCTGCCCGACGTATTCCTGGGCGAACCAGATGGAGTTGCCATCTACTGCCGCAGCTCCGTAATCGCCCCAACGGGGATCGAAGCCCTCGACCTGGTAACCGGTGAAGCCATCCTGTGGGCCAACTCCGGCAGCGGCAATTTGAATATCGCCGGCGCCAACTTTGGCATCGAGACTGGAGAACCCGACGCTTGGATAGTTTTGCGGTCCAGTTGCGGTATAGGAGATGACTCCTCTGCCGCTTTGAGTTACGGCAACCGAGCCATAGGTAAGGTCGAGGTTTGGATCGGCGACGTAACCCTGGATGTCAACTGTGGCGATCGGAGTTCCACCGTTCGCTTTTGGATGCAGGACAAAGTAGGCGAGGCCAGCACTGCCGTAGGTGACTCCGTCGAACGTGATGCCTGTTCCCAGGGCGCTCCAGAGTTTTCCGTTGGCGAAGTACACCTGTCCCATTCGCGAATCGTTTGCTGCGAGCGGGCTAATCACTTCTGTAAAGGGATCGAGGCCACCGAGCAGAAGTGGCGCACAGGTCGGCGAGTTGAAGCATTGTCCTAAGGGGAAGTCGATGTCTCCGCCGCCTGGAGCCTTGCCAACGCCATTCGTACCTACTCCCGGCTGACGGGCAAATCCAGGGATGGCGTAGCCCTCCGTGTTGACGATGGAACTGGTAAGAGTCGGTGCGCCGCCAGCGTCTAGAGCACCGGTGTTTGTGAGTGACCAGAGCTGAAGGCGATTATCGGCGCCGCTATCCTGGAAGACGGCAAGAGAGCTGAGGAAATATTCTGTTCCTCCGAACTCAGAGGGAGATGGTCCTGCAGAGATGGCTGGCCATACGGTGAATCCGGGAAGGCCGGACGCAGTATTGGTAGACGCATCTCCAGTGTTGAATTGCACGAGGTTGATATTCGGGGAACTGGAAGCGAGCGCCCGCTTGGACATGGCATAGATCTGCGCTCCGATAAATCCGTTTTCGAAGAATGGGAATTCGTTGGTTGTCAGGAAGACGCCATTACTGTCGGCGCCAATGTGTGGATAGTCTCCGAGGCATGGGCCGCCGGGGCAGTCATGATTGGGCGTGCCGTTGGTTCCGTCGTCCTGAGCGGGAATACGATAGATGGTCCACGTGCCGAGAGGATCCGCGGTCTTGCTGACTGCAAGGTCCAGATGATTCTTGCCAGAGAGCGCCGAGGTTGTCCCTACTCTGTCGAGCGTGAGAACGACGTGGAACCAACGCTGCGTGTCCTGATCGAAGTAGCAGCTTGGGTCAGTGATATCCGGACCGTAGGCTCCGGTGGTTCGGTTGATAGCAGGGGGGTAACCGTAGAACTGGTTCAAAGAGACGACACCGACGGCAGCGTTTCCCGAAGAGTTGAAGACACGGAGAACGTCGTTGGTCGACTCGAGGACAAAACCGTTTCCAGCGCAGAGACCCTGATCGGGAGGCTCAACTGAGAACTGATTTCCACCGTTGGCGAACCGTTGCTGATAGAAGTTCAGGCCGTCGAAGCTGAGATTCATTACCGGATTGGACTTGGTCTTGTGTTTGCCGGACATGGTTGCGCCGGGGTGCTTGGAACCATGGTGAATGGTGCGGTTAATCGAGACTGCTCCTGTTGCATCGTTGCCGCCATCGTGCTCGACGTTCGTCGAAAGAGCAGGGTCGAGTTCCGGTCCATTGCCACTGTTCACGCCAAGCGCAGAGGCGGCGAAGGACCCAGTGCCGCTAGAAGAAATCTGGCGGGTTTGTGCGGTTAAGGTCGCAGCCAGACAGGCTATGAAGCAGCCGGATGCGACCAGTAAGCGTCTGCTTCGTTCCGTTTTCATGGAGTTCATCATTTTTTGCCTCATGTCTCGACAGAAGTTTGGTAAGGCCAGGAAACGTTGGATGCAGAGGGAGCCTCGGCCATCCGTTGATTGGCGAGTGCATATGTTTTATGGGTAATCACGCTGGGGGTCAGAACAGTGCTTCGTGCACCTGCTAAGGCTCAACAAAGCTGGAAGCGTTGAAGACATACTTCCTCCGGAATGCTTATTTTTTGAAGGGGCCCTGGTCGTGGCGTGCAAAGATTCGGTACTTATACTCCCATAAGCGGCAATGAGCAATTGGCAGGAGAGCGCTAGTAGACGATCGGGGAGTGGTCGTCTTCGGACGATCTCCACCTCTCAGAATTGAGATATGGGTACCTGGCGCGTGGAGACGTGATAGGGAATATCTCGACTACTGATCGTTCATCTCGGAATTCAAGCAATCACTTAGCCACGCGTCGCACCACCCCGCGAATGTCGCCGAGGAGCCATCGGTCAAACGCAATAGCTTGAGTCCTCCGTATTCTGATCGTCTGTCTGCCCATAAGTATCCTGCCTGGGTTCCAGTAAGCACCAACCAAATCCGTAGCGCACATCCTTCGTGACAGATTGGAATCGCGCCGTTCACTAACGAGCTACTCCAATACGTGCTTCGGAACATTGTCCATTTGCCTCCAGTATTCGGACTCGTCCCCCTCAGCCAGTTCCGCCGAAGGTTGAGATGCGAGGTCGTTCCATTCTTGTCCGAGGGGGAACGGCTCCGAAAGAACTCCGACGAAACCATCATCTTCTTGCCACGTTCCAAGGCCGAAGTTTTCGGTCGATCTTTCCGAGAGGAAACACACCGTAAAAGGGCCCCGCCCCACCGTTTCCAACATCAGTCAAGAACTGACGAAAGTCATGCGGAAGAGAGACGTTGTGGACATTCT
This sequence comes from uncultured Acidobacteriaceae bacterium, assembly GCA_963720955.1. Lineage (GTDB taxonomy): Bacteria > Acidobacteriota > Terriglobia > Terriglobales > Acidobacteriaceae > Edaphobacter. The sequence continues at coordinate 26,383 of CAVRHK010000022.1, forward strand.
CAAACTCTATAACGTCGGCTTCGGGCAGCGGTGGGTTCAATCGAAAACCGTGATCGTCGGCTCCAAAGACACGCAGTTGCGTACCCTGCAAGAATGCCAACGCGGCTGTTATACGAGAGGTATCGAGTCCCTGCACGAGAAGAGTGTATCGCTTGGATGGCTCGTGATAAGAGATCTTCTTGCGCGCTCTCTACACAACAGAATCCCAACACGGCGGAAATGATTTGAACTACAACTCCATGGCGAACTGGTGGGAGGGTTCGTAGGTGGTGGGTTTGGGTTCGGTGGAGAGGTCGAGGATGAGGCGCTCGAGGACGAGGAGTTTGTTGGCGGGGGAGCTGCGGAGTTCGAGGTCGGCGCGGGCTACGAGGCGGATGGCGCGGGTGAGTTCGCGGCGGGATTTGTAGCGGCGGGCTTGCTTGATGAGGTCTTCGGCGGCGAAGGGGGGCATGCGGAAGCCCTGCCAGAGGACGGCCCAGATGGCTCGGGGATCGCGCACGTTTTTCTCGGAGATGATGAGCATCTGGCGGAAGGTGCGGGCGAGCATGTAGAGATGGCCGATGGCGGCGTCTTCGCCACCGTCGGAGGCGTTGAGGAGGCCGTGGAGGAGAAGGAGGGCGCGGGGGCGGTCCTTGGAGCTGATGGCGTCGGTGAGCTCGTAGAGGCTGCGCTGCTTGGCGGCGAGGACCATGGTTTCTACGTCGCCGAGGGTGACTCGGTTTTTTCCTTCTACGTAGAGGAGGAGTTTTTCGAATTCGCTGGCGATGAGCATCATGTCGGCGCCGAGGGCGTCGACTAGTTCGCGGGCGGCGTCGGGGTCGAACTTGACGTTGCGGGATTCGGCGGTGGTGGTGACCCACTTGATGGCGTCGGTCTCGTCGACGCGGGCTAGTTCGACGAAGCCGCACCAGTCGCCGAGGGTTTCGCGGATGCGCTCGAAGCGCTCTTTGTCCTGGTAGTCCATCTTGCGGAGGTCGGTGGGGATGCGGAGATGGTCGGCGACGAAGAGGATGAGGGCTTGCGGGTTGGGGGAGCGGAAGTAGGCGTCGATTGCTGCGAACTCTTCCTTCTTGCTGCCGCGGCCGTAGAGGGTTTTCAGGTTGCGGACGAAGAGGACCTGGAAGGGCGCCATGAGGGAGGGGGTCTGGGCGCGGTCGAGGATTTCGAAGATGCTGGTTTCGGCGAGGTCGAGGTCGTGGAGGGAGAAGTCGCGGGCGTCTTCGGGGGTGAGGGTGGCGAGGACGGCTTTGCGGCAACGGTCGTAGAGGAAGACCTCGTCGCCGATGAGGACGTAGCCGGGCTTGATGGATGGCGTGGCGATTTCGGCTGATGAAGCGGTCGGTGGAGGCGAAGCTGCGAAGTTGAATGGGCGACGGCATCAGAAGGACTCCAGCATATCGCTTACGATGGTCTGGGCGAACTCGCGGGCGACGCGGGTGACAGCGTAGCCGTCCTCCTGGATGAAGCCGCTGAGGTCCTGGGTGGATTGGTACTGCTCGCGGAAGAGGATGCCGTCGTTGCGGTAGAGGACGTGGCCGTCGTGGGCGGTGAGGATGACTTTGGCGGTGATGGAGACGAGATAGCTGGAGGTCTGACCGGTGGTGGCGTCGTAGGTGAGAGGGGCGACGGTCTGGGTGAGGATGGTGCCGTGGAGGGTGGCGTCGGCGCTGTCACTGTCGGCGTTGAGGATGTGGTATTTGGTGCGGGTGTTGAGCTCGCGGATGGTGGCCTGGGTGAAGGCCATTTCGGTGTGGTAGGCCTGGGCGTTGGTGGCGAAGATGGGGACGGCGAGGGTGCGGACGTTGGCGGGAAGGTGGGTGGCAGAGCCGGCCTGATGGTAGCCGCATCCGGTGAGAAGCAACATGATGACGCTGACGAGGGCGCAGGCGAGGGTGGGAGGAGGGAAGCGGTGAAAGATCCTGGGCGCATTCGACGTAATTCTATTGTCGCATTTGATGGTGAAGGAGGGTGAGTGCTGGTCTTGAGGCACGGGATTTGCATCGTAGGGGGGAGTAGGTGGAACGAAAGAACGAAATTTGATGTGGGTTGGGGGCTTTCAATGTATCACCATGTAAAAAAGCTGATGTACACGGTAAATATTGGCGAGGCTGACGTTCGGTTCGGCAATATGCTGCTGGAGCAGTTTGGCGGCGCGAACGGGGAACTGGCCGCGGCGATGCAGTACACGATTCAGGGGTGGAACTGTGTGGACGATATCGGGCGGCGCGATCTGCTGTTGGATATTGGCACAGAGGAACTGAGTCATCTGGAGGTGGTTGGGGCGCTGATTCGGATGCACTTGAAGCCGCTGAAGACGAATCGAGAGGCGGCCGAGGCCGATCCGCTGGTGACGATTGCCGGGGGTGGAGGCGTGGCGCTGTTCGACTCGATGGGCAATGCGTGGACGGCGAACTATCTGAAGGTGACTGGGGAGCTCGATGTCGATCTGCGCAGTAATATTGCGGCGGAGGCTCGGGCGAAGATCGTGTATGAGAGGTTGATCGATCATACGGACGACCCAGGAACGATCGATACGCTGCAGTTCCTGATGACGCGTGAGATTACGCATATGAAGGCGTTCACCGCAGCGCTGGAGAGTATGGAGAAGGCGCCATTTTCGATAGGGATGCTGAAGCCTACGGCGGGGATTGTGGATGAGTATTTCAATGGATCGACGGGCGATGGCAACGAGGGCGAGACGGATATGCGCGGGCCGTGGGAGTCTTCTTTTGGTTTGCATCTGGTGGAGTCGCAGATGAACGGCGGGAAAGGGCTTTCGGTGGGAGACGTCAATGGCAAGATCGCTGGCGAAGACCGCGGAAGGCAAGATGAGGCGCAGAAAGCCACGACGTCAGTGGCGGACGAGGCTCTTGGGAAGAAGAGAGTAGTGGCCAGCAAAGTGAGTAACGGCAAGGTGGCTGTGGCCAAACGTAGCCGCTGATTTTCACCCCTGAGCAGAATGCCGGAGAAGGGCAACCCCTATCGGGGTTGCCCTTTTTCTGCGAGAGACGGTCGCGCTCAGGAGATGTGTTGCAGGTGGGTGTCCTTGAAGAAGGTTGGGTATTTGAGGCCGTAGCCGAGGAGGCGGTCTAGGGCGATGTGTGCTGTCCATATGAGGCTGATTGCCGCGGTTGCGGGCCAGTGTCGAATGTAGCTGACGAGCAGAAGGGCGAGAGGGAGCGTGAGCGTGTGGACGAGGTTGTAGAGGGCAGCGCCGACGCGGACGTTGAGGAGGTAGCCGAGCATGGAGAGGTCTGGCGTGAGGAAGAGGATGGCGAAGAGGAGCCAGCTGTAGTGGAGGTGCTGGTAGGCGAAGAGGGTGAGGAGGAAGAGGACGGCTTCTTCGATGTGGAGGAGGACGGCGGGTCGGGTCAGCATAGTGATTTATACGAGTTTGTCGTGGAGATGGTTCGCAAGGCAGAAGCTCAGGTCGCAGGATCGATACATGGGGCACCCGGAACTTGGAGTGCTTCGAACGAAATGCGGGGTCTCTCCACTCCGCTGCGCTCCGGTCGAGATGACACGTAATGTGGGCGGCTCTTAATAGACGGAGCAAAGCAAAGGCATGGAAAAAGTAAAGGCAGCCACGGGGGCTGCCTTTACTTCGATGCTGGGTTAGATGTTTATGCGGGGGAAGGTTGGCCTTCGCCGAAGCCGGGCTTGCGGCCGCCTTCGGGTTTGAGGATCTTCTGGGTTTCGCCGCCGTTGCCGGGTCTACGCCGGAGAGGGCAGACTTGGCGGCGGGGAGCTCCTTGCCCTCGATGATCAGCTTGATCTCGTTGGCGTCCAGGGTCTCACGCTCGAGCAGGGCGGCTGCCATGCGGTGCATGATGTCCTGGTTGGACTCGAGGATGGTGTAGGCCGACTTGTAGGCGGTGTCGACGAAGGTGCGAACCTCGGCGTCGATCTGCTTGGCGGTGTCGTCGGAGAAGTCGCGGTGTTGTGCGATCTCGCGGCCGAGGAAGATCTGCTCTTCCTTCTTGCCGAAGGTCATCGGACCGAGTTTGCTCATGCCGAACTCGCAGACCATCTTGCGAGCGAGTTCGGTGGAGCGCTCGATGTCGCTGCCGGCGCCGGTGGTCATCTGCTTGAGGAAGATCTCTTCGGCGCAACGACCGCCCATGAGGGTGGCGAGGCGGGTTTCGAGATAGTCCTTGGTGACGGTGTGCTGGTCTTCCTCGGGGAGGTAGACGGTAACGCCGAGAGCCATGCCGCGGGGGATGATGGTGACCTTGTGGAGCGGGTCGGAGTGCTCGCGCAGGGCGGAGACGAGGGTGTGACCGGCCTCGTGGTAGGCGGTGACGCGCTTCTCTTCGTCCGTGAGGAGCATGGACTTGCGCTCGGCACCCATCATGACCTTGTCCTTCGCTACTTCGAAGTCGTACATGTGGACCGATTTGCGGTTGTAGCGGGCGGCGGTGAGGGCGGCCTCGTTGACCATGTTGGCGAGGTCGGCGCCGGAGAAGCCCGGTGTGCCACGAGCGAGGACGTTGAGGTTGACGTCTTCGGCCATGGGGACCTTGCGGGAGTGAACCTTGAGGACTTCTTCGCGGCCACGGATGTCGGGACGATCGACGATGACGCGGCGATCGAAGCGGCCGGGGCGAAGGAGGGCGGGATCGAGAACGTCGGGGCGGTTGGTCGCGGCGACGAGGATGACGCCGTCGTTGGACTCGAAGCCGTCCATCTCAACGAGGAGCTGGTTGAGGGTCTGCTCGCGCTCGTCGTGTCCGCCGCCGAGGCCTGCGCCACGGTGACGGCCGACTGCGTCGATTTCGTCGATGAAGATGATGCAGGGGGCGTTCTTCTTGCCCTGCTCGAAGAGGTCGCGGACGCGCGATGCGCCGACGCCGACGAACATTTCGACGAAGTCAGAGCCGGAGATGGAGAAGAAGGGGACGTTGGCTTCGCCGGCGACTGCGCGGGCGAGCAAGAGTCTTGCCGGTGCCCGGAGGTCCGACGAGGAGGACGCCCTTGGGGATGCGGCCGCCGAGGCGCTGGAACTTCTGCGCTTCGCGGAGGAACTCGATGATCTCCTTGAGCTCTTCCTTGGCTTCATCAACGCCGGCGACATCCTTGAAGGTGATCTTCTTCTGCTGCATGGAGAGCAGGCGGGCGCGCGACTTGCCGAAGCTCATCGCCTTGTTGCCGCCGGACTGCATCTGGCGCAGGAGGAAGAACCAGAGGCCGAAGAGGAGGGCGAAGGGCGCGATGGAGATCAGGATGTTGAGCCACTGGTTGGGGCTCTGGTCCTTGATGTTGATGTTGACGCCATGGTCGCGGAGCGACTTGTACATGTCGGGGTAGTTGCCCGGGATGGTGGTCTTGAAGACATTCTTCGGATCATCGCGATAGTGGCCGGTGACCTCAGAGCCATTGACCACGACGTCGCTGATCTTGCCCTGGTCGGCGTCGTTGAGCAACTGGGTGAGACTGATGTTCTTTTCCTGAGTGCCACCAGTTGTTTTGACGACAACCTGCCAAAGGAAGACGAGGCAGGTGATCATGAAGACCCAGATCAGAATTTGTTTGACGGTCGAGTTCAAAGCGTATTTCCTCATTTTCCGGTCTGCAGCGGCCCGAGAGACCCCACTGGCGCTTGTCAGACCCGGCTTCCGGACGCAAGAGCGAACGAAAGCCCACAACAGTTAGACGCTAACTATGAAGGAAGGTTCTGATGCCGATGGGCTTGCTTGGTCCCCAACAACAGGCCTGCCTCAGTCAAGTAGTTAGATTCTACTCTTTGGCCAGGGGATTCGGGGTAGCAAAAGCGGAAAGTTGATGTGACTTTAGGGTGACTTGGCGCTGGACGGGGGGAAACTGCTACTCCTGGCGGAAGAGGCGGAGTTCGCGGGGGGAGCGTTCGGCGCGGAGGTTGTTGGAAAGATGGAGGGTGGCGCCGGTGCGTGCGGCGACGGTGGGATCGTGACGAAATCCACAGAGGGCGAGGAGGCGGGAGGTCTCGTCGAAGCTGAGACGGGCGCCAAGCTGGCGGGCGGCGGCTCGGAGGACACGGCGGCGGAGGGCGGGATCGAGAGGGCGGAGGCGGTCGAGTTCGATGGAGACGGCGGATTGGCCGGGAGCGGTGCTGACGGCGCGGCCACCGCCACGAACTGGTTTGCCGGGGAGCAGGAGCTGGGGGAGGATGCGGGTTAGCTCGGTCTGCCAGCGGGATTCTTCTTCGCGGGCTAGTTCGGCGAGGTTGGCGAGGGTCTGGTCGAGGTTTGGATTGTAGGCGCGGAGCTGGGGGAGGAGCTCGTGGCGGATTTTGTTGCGGGTGAAGGCGGTGTCGGTGTTGGTGGAGTCTTCGCGCCAGGGTTGGTTGATTTGTTTGAGGAAGGCTTCGATGTCGGCGCGGCGAGTTTGGAGGAAGGGGCGGAGGATTTTTCCCTTTGCGAGGGTGACGACTGGGTGGATGGCGCTGAGGCCTTCGGTCCAGGCTCCGCGGAGGAGCTTCATGAGGACGGTCTCGGCCTGGTCGTCGAGGGTGTGGGCGGTGAGGATGGTGTCGGCGTGTCCGGAGGCGAGGAGGGTGGTGAAGAACTCGTAGCGGACGTTGCGGGCGGCTTCTTCGATGGTTTCGGGATTTCCGTGCCGGGTTTCGGCGACGCGCGCGGGGACGTTGGCGTGGTGAAGGTGGAGAGGGATGTCGAGGCCGATGCAGAGGTCTTCGACGAATTGCTGGTCGGTGTTGGATTCTTCGCCGCGGAGTTGGTGGTTGATGTGGACTGCGGAGAGGCCTACTCCGAGGGAGTCGCGTTTCGCTGAGTTTGCCGCGTGGAGAGTGAGTAGGAGCGCGACAGAGTCTGCACCGCCGGAGACGGCGACGCAGAGGCGGTCTCCGGGTTTGATGTTGGTGCGGTCGAAGGGGAGCGTGGGTGAAACTGACATTTTAATGAGGATACAGGCGACCAAGTTGTGACGGCCTTAGACCGGAGTCGAAGGGTTCACTGGGCTGGAGGATGAGGTTTTTTGGATGCCTGTTTGAAGGGTGGCATTGGTATGAGAGACAGCGTTGCGGAGAGCGATGCGTCGAGGGTTTCGACTGGAGGTTCGATAGAGAGGCAAGGCTCGCACGCCGACGCCATGTCTAACTGGATCACGATCTGTATCGCAGTTGGGGCTGTTGCTGAGAGATGTACGGGAAGTTTATGGGCCGCAAATCCTCGAGCGACTGTTTGCAGAACATACTCACCCGGGCCTGCTGTTATTTCGAACTCACCTTTACCGTCTGTTTTGGTTTGAACGGAAGGAGCGCCGGGATGGGCCAACTGGATGCTGGCACCAGGCACTCTCGCGCCGGATGCATCGGTTACGGTCCCAGAGACAGTCGCAAATGGAGATTCGGTCTGGGCATTGCCCGAGGTCACGATTGCGATGACGAGCGCGGCAAGCAACCTTCGGTGCCGGAGCATGAATCTCACGGGAACGTTTTTCAAGCGCAAGGTTGACCTCATCCGTACGACCTCGACCGTCTGATCATAACGCGAGATTGGCTCGAGGTTTTCTATACTGATGCGATGTTGGAGACGAGATTGGCTACAGTGGCCGATGCGGCGTTGATTGCGCGGCAGAGGCGCAGCATGTTTGTCGATGCAGGACAGGCTGAAGACGAAACAATGCAGGCGATGATGGATAACTTTCTCGTCTGGGTTCGGCCGCGATTGAGCGATGGAAGCTACGTGGGGTGGATCGTCGAAGAGGATGGTCGCGCAGTGGCTGGGGCGGGGATGTGGCTAATCGATTTTCCGCCGCACTGGATGGATGCGGAGCCGGTCCGCGCGTACCTGTTGAACTTCTATGTCGATCCTGCGTTTCGAGGGCGGGGACTTGCCTATGAGCTGCTGACGACTGCGGTGGAGGATGCGCGACGGCGAGGGATCAAAGTGGTTTCGCTGCATGCGTCGAAGTTTGGCAAACCGTTGTACGAGCGCAATGGATTCGAGCCGACCAATGAGATGATTCTCAGGCTCGATGACTTGCAGCAGAGTTGATGACCTTCAAGCAAGCCGCGTGCACCAGTCACGCTTAGGCAAACATTTCGACTGTGATGACGGTTGCGTCGTCGTGCAGTCCGAAGCCGTTGACGAAGGAGCGGACGTCGGCGAGAAGGGTCTCTCCGCTGGTGCCGGGTTGGAGGAGGTGTTCCTTCAGGCGTTGCTGACCGTACTCTTCTTCATCGGGGTTGGCGGCTTCGGTGATGCCGTCGCTGTAGAACAGCACGCGGCAGCCGGGTTTGAGTTCTATCTCTGTTTCGGAGTACTCTCCGAGTGCCAATCCCAGGGGCAGGCCTGTTTCTGAATTGAGGAATCGCGCCTCGTCGCCGTGAACCAGGAGGGGCTGCAGATGACCTGCGCTGGCGAGGGTCAAGGTGCGTTTTTCGGGATCGAGTACGGCATAGGCCATCGTCACGAAGCGCGCCGGCGGGAGATCCTCCACGAGTAATTGATTGAGTCTCTGCAGGACTTCGCCGGGCGTGCAGGAGGCTTCTGCGAGCGAGCGCAAGACGCCCCTGGTGGCCGCCATAAGAAGCGCTGCGGCCGTGCCTTTTCCTGATACGTCGGCCAGCACTAGCCCCCAGCGGCCATCGTGCAAGGGGATGAAGTCATACCAGTCGCCGCCGACTGCTCCGACGGGAATGCACAGCCCGCTGACGGCGAAACCGGGGATGTATGGCGAACTTCTGGGAAGGAGAGCCTGCTGGATGGTGCGTGCTTCGAGGGCGTCACGAGTCATCTCCTCGCGCTCCTGCTGCACCTGTTGGAAGAGGCGCGCGTTCTGAACGGCGACGGCGATGTGGCTGCTCAGAGTCTGCAGGATCTTCAACTGTTGCGGGCGAAATGCGTCAAGCTCCGGATGGGACGCGGTGAAGACTCCGACGAGCTGATTCTCTACCAGCAAGGGGATGGCGACTTCGGAGAGCGTAGATTCTTCGCATGGGAGGTAGTACGGGTCTTCTCTGACGTCCGGCGCGTAGCGCATCTGCCGGGTGGCTGCGGCATATCCGACCAATCCTTCTTTGCCCAGTTTCAGGCAGTGCCCTTTGTCGTGCACGGTGCAGCCGTGGACGCAGGCCAGGACGAGTTCTTCGCGGTCCGGTTCGTAGAGGTAGACGTTCGCTTCGACCAGACCGAAGGAGCACGCTATCTCATTCACGATGCGGTCGATAAGTTCATCGAGATCGAGGATGGAACTGATTCGCTGCGAGGCTTTCTGCAGCCTGATCAGATCCTCCATCAACTCTGTCGATTGTGGTAGCAAGGCGTTTTGATCGGCCAGCATCGGGACGGAAGCCATGTGGCACCCCCTTGGGCTACATCTTGAGAGAAAGAGCTAGGTGATCGATGAGTTTTGGTGGAGGCTGGATTCTTTTTGTTGGTGTCCAAGACCCACCGGAGACGCGATTGATGGAGGTGAGTTATCCGTAAAGCCTGCCACGAGAACGCGGATGAAACTACGTGGCAGCAAAGGCATTCCTGACGGGTTAGCGGGCGGATGAGAGCTATCTTGTATACTCCGTTGGTTATGCGAGTTTTTGTGATTCTTCCAGCAGCTGGGATTGGTACGCGGATGGCCGCGGGTGGGACGTCGACGGTGGCGCCGAAGCAGTTTCTTGAGATTGGCGGCGTGCCGGTGCTGGTGCGTGCGGTGAGGGCGTTTCTTGCGGTGCCGCGGGTGGATGCGGTTTGCGTCGCGGTGCGGTCGCAGGAGCGGGAACGGGTGGAGGCGCAGATGCTCGAATACAACCTGGGGGCCCGGGTTCATATGGTGGAGGGTGGCGACCATCGGCAGCAGTCGGTGGGCAATGCGCTGGCGGCGCTGGAGTGCGACGAGGACGATGTGGTGCTGGTGCATGATGCGGTGCGGCCGCTGATCGATCCGGCGACGATTGAACGGACGATCGATGCGGTGGTGAAGCATGGTGCTGCGATTGTGGGGCTGCCGGCGGTGGACACGATCAAGCAGGTGGAGCGGACCGCGGACGGGGCGATTGTGACGGCGACGATTCCGCGGGAGACGGATTGTGCAGGCGCAGACTCCGCAGGGGGCGCTGTTCGGGTTGCTGCGACGGGCGTTTATTGAGGCGGAGTCGGATGAGTTTTCGGGGACCGATGAGGCGAGTCTGCTGGAGCGGGCGGGGATCGAGGTGGCGGTGGTGTCGGGGTCGGCGAAGAACTTCAAGATTACGCAGCCGGGGGATATTGAGCTGGCGGAGTTTTATCTAAGCAAGACGTAGGGACGGCGGGCAAAAAGGTCCTGCGGCGTGGGAAGATAACGTATGGGTATGAGGATTGGATACGGGTTTGATTCGCATGCGTTCAAGGCAGGTGTGCCGCTGGTGATCGGCGGGCTTGCGATTGAACATCCGGAGGGGCTGGCTGGGCACTCCGATGGCGATGTGTTGCTGCATGCGATTACAGACGCTCTGCTGGGGGCTGTCAGCGCGGGGGATATCGGGACATTTTTTCCGCCGAGCGATCCGCGGTGGAAGGGTGCGGCTTCGAGTGTGTTTCTGAAGACGGCGCTGGAAGAGGTGGCGACGGCTGGGTACAAGATCGTCAATGTCGACACGGTGCTGGTGATGGCCAAGCCGAAGATTGTGCCGATTGCGGGTGAGCTGCGCGAGTGTGTGGCTGCGCTGCTGGGGGTGAAGCCAGGCGAGGTTGGGATCAAGGCGAAGACGCCGGAGGGATTGAACCAGGACCACGTTGCGGTGGCGCATGCGACGGTGCTGCTGGAGAGCCTGGGGATTCCTGAGTCGGTTGGGGCGCTGACGGCTGCGGTCGAGGTTGACGACGATATCGATGTGGTGGTGAAGACGCTGGTGGGGGGAAGACGGGACGTCTCTGCGCTGGGGCGGAAGGTTCCTCCATTCGACACGGACGATCTGACGTAGTGGGTGCTGCAATCTCGCGATCGGCAGCGGCCGTTTCGGGTAGACTGCCAGTACTGCAAATTTCAATTTGAGGGACTCAATGAAGATCAGGCGGCTGCTGGTGGCGGTGTGTTTGTTCGTGTTGGCCGAGTGTGGAATGAGGGGGCAGGCGCCGGGGCCGAGTCAGGAAGAGTTCATCAAGACGCACTATGCGAAGTATGAGTATCGGATACCGATGCGGGACGGGGTGAAGCTGTTTGTGTCGGTCTATACACCGCAGGCTGGAGCGTTCAAGGATGCGGGACCGTATCCGTTTCTAATGACGCGGACGCCGTATAGTTGCGCGCCGTATGGCGAAGATAAGATGCCGGCGCGGTTGGGACCGAGCCAGGAGCTGCTGGAGAGCGGATACATCTTTGTGTGCGGCGATGCGCGGGGGCGGTACGAGAGTGAGGGTGTGTTTCAGGAGATGAGCCCGCATATCGCGGACAAAAAATCGAACAAGGATGTAGATGAGTCGACGGATATGTATGACACGGTCGATTACCTGCTGAAGCACGTGGAGAACAACAACGGTAAGGTGGGGATTTCGGGGATCAGCTATCCGGGATTTTATACGTCGGCGAGCATCATTGATTCGCATCCGGCGATCAAGGCGGCGAGTCCGCAGGCGCCGATGACGAATTTGTTTTTCAATGACGATGGATACCATGGCGGGGCGTTTATGTTGGCGGCGAACTACGGATTCTATACAGCATTCAAGCCGCAGAAGAATCCGACACTTCCTGAGAAACGAGTGCCGTACGACTTTGGTACGCCTGATGGTTACAAATACTATTTGCAGGCCGGGCCGACGGAGACTCTCGACAAGGCGTTCGATGGATCAAACTTTCTGTTCCATGATCAGGTGGTCCATACGACCTACGACGAGTATTGGAAGAAGCGTGATCTGTCGCTGCATATGAAGAACATTCATGCGGCGGTGATGACCGTGGGCGGGTGGTTCGATGCGGAGGACCTCTCTGGGCCGTTCAAGACGTTTCATGCAATCGATGAGTTTAACCCGGGAGCGGTGAATACGCTTGTGGTGGGGCCATGGACGCATGGCGGCTGGTCGATATGGGACGGGGACAAGCTGGGTGATGTGACGTTCGGCTCGAAGACCGGCGTGTTCTTTCGGGCACAGATTCAGTTTCCGTTTTTTGAGTATTACCTGAAAGGGCGCAATGGTGCGCCGCTGCCGAAGGCTTATGTGTTTGAGACCGGAAGCAATGTATGGAAGAAATATGATGCGTGGCCTCCTAAGTCCGCGGTGACAAAGACGCTTTATTTCCGGGCGGGCGGGAAGTTGAGCTTCACTGCGCCTATAGAGAAGGCCGGTGTGGATGAGTATGTGAGCGATCCGGCGCATCCGGTGCCGTTTGTGAATTACACGACCGACACTGTGCCTCAGCGGTATATGGACGACGATCAGCGATTTGCTTCGCGGCGACCCGACGTTCTGACTTACGAGACGGAGACCGCTGGCCGAGGATGTGACGATTGCGGGGCCGGTGCGGCCGAAGTTGAAGGTGGCTTCGAGCGGGACGGACTCGGACTTTGTGGTGAAGTTGATCGATGTGTATCCGGAGGATTTTCCGAATCCTCCGTCGGATGCGGTGGGGAAGAGGATACTCGGACCAGCGCCGATTTTGATGGGTGGGTACGAACAACTGGTGCGAGGCGAGCCGATGCGGGCGAAGTTCCGCGATAGCTGGGAGAAGCCGACGGCGCTGACGCCAGGGAAGATGGTTGAGGTGAATGCGGAGATGCCGGACGTGAACCACACGTTTCGCGCGGGGCACCGGATTATGGTGCAGGTGCAGAGCTCGTGGTTCCCGCTGGTGGATCGGAATCCGCAGACGTTTGTGGATATACCGTTTGCCAAGCCGGAGCAGTTTGTGAAGGCGACGGAGAGTGTGTATCGGAGTGCGGATGCGGCTAGTGGGGTTGAGGTGCTGGTGGTGCCACAGCATTGAGACGATCGGCGGGTTTCGTTCTACGTCCCAGAAGTGACAGCGAATTCCGAGAGCGAAAGCACGCAGATCCTCAAACTACGGGGTCGTACAACGCAGTAGCGATGGAACCGCCAGTGTGTCTGCGACTAATCCAGAAAAGCGATCGATCTACCAGATGCGGACGCGGTCTTTGGGGGCGAGGTAGAGTTTGTCGGTGGGTTGAATGTCGAAGGCGGTGTACCAGCCGTCTTCGTTGCGGACGGTGAGGGCGCGGTACTGGCCGGGCGCGTGCGGATCGCTGAGGACCTGCTGGCGCAGCGCGGCTTCGCGAGTTACTGAACCCCAGTTCTGACCGAAGGCGATGAAGAACTGCTGATCGCCGGTGAAGTTGTCGACTTTGGGAGCTGCGCTGCCCTTGAGAGAGGCGTGGAAGGCATCGTAAGCCGCGGCGAGACCGGCCACGTCGGCGATGCTTTCGCCGAGGGTCTGGCGGCCGTTGATGTGGAGGTCGGGGAAGGGGGTGTAGGTGTCGTACTGGGCGGCGAGAGTGGCGGTGACGGCTTCGAAGTGGGCGAGGTCTTCAGGGGTCCACCAGTTGCGGACGCGACCCATGGAGTCGAAGGCTGCGCCCTCGGAGTCGAAGGTGTGGCTGATCTCGTGGCCGATGACGGTGCCGATGGCGCCGTAGTTGTGGGCGGCGGGGGCCTTGGGATCGAAGAAGGGCGGCTGCAGGATGGCAGCGGGGAAGTTGAGGCGCGTTGTCGAGCGGGAGGTTGACGGCGTTGACGGTCTGCGGCTCCATGCACCACTCGCTGCGGTCGACGGGTTTGCCGATGCGACTGAGGGAGTAGTGATATTCGAAGAGGCTGGCGCCCCAGAGGTTGGCGAAGAGGTTGTCGGGCTTGACTTCGTAGCCGGTGTAGCTGCGCCAGTGGTCGGGATAGCCGATGCTGACCTTGAGGGTGCCGAGTTTGGTGATGGCTTCTTTCTTGGTCGCGGGCGCCATCCAGGTGATGTTTTCGAGGCGCGCGTGGAAGGCGGCGATGAGGTTGGCGACGATGGCTTCGGCCTGGGCCTTGGCTTCGGGTGAGAAGAAACGCTTGACGTAGATCTGGCCGACGGCGTCGCCGAGTGTGGCGGAGACGAGGACGTCGCCGCGGAAGTCGCGGGGGCGCTGCTGCGTGGCTCCGGAGAGCGTAGTGCCGAAGAAGGCGAAGCGCTCGTCGGCGAGGGCTTTGGAGGACGCGGTGGCGTAGGCCTCGATGAGGTGATAGGCGAGGAGATCTTTCCAGCCGTCGATGGACTGGGACTTGACGAGTGCGGCTTCGCCGGTGATGGCGGTGGGCTGCCAGACGATGAAGGTGTCCTGCTTGTCGAGGCCGGCGGCGCGGAAGAACTCAGGCCAGTCGAGGCCGGGGGCCTTGGTGGTGAAGTCGGCGGCGTGCCAGGGGTTGTTGGCTTTGTGAATGTTTTCGCTGTCGGCGAGCGAGATTTGTTGCTTGGCGATGGCGGTCTCGAGCGACAGCACGCGCATGGCACGGGCTTCGGGGTCGGAGAGGCCGGCGAGGCGGAACATGGCGGCGACGTGGGCCTGGTACTTTGTGCGGACCTCCTTCATGCTGTCGGAGTCGGCGAGGTAGTAGTCGCGGTCGGGGAGTTGGATGCCGCCCTGGAGGAGATAGGGGGCGTAGTGTTCGGGATCGTTGAAGCTGGGGGCGACCCAGAGGCCGAAGATGTTGGCGGTGTGGAAGTTGGTGTTGTTGAGGGCGTCGACGTCGGCGCGGAGGGTGAGGCCGAGGGCATGGGCGAGTTCGCGCGGAGTGTGAATGGCGGCGATTTGCGGCCAGATGGGGCTTGAGGGCGGTGAGGCCGTGGGATTCGATGGCGGCTTCGTCCATGTAGGAGTGGTAGAGGTCGGCGATCTTGCGCTCATCGGAACCTGCGGGGGCGTTGGCTTTTGCGGCGTCTCCGATGATGCTGGCGACCTGCTTGAAGCTGAGGTCGGAGAGGGCGCTGAAGACGCCGATGGATGCGCGGTCCGGTGGGAGTTTGGTGCGGGCGATGAAGCCGCCGTTGGCGTAGAGGTAAAAGTCGTCGCCGGGGCGGACGGCAGGGTCCATGTTGGGGATGGAGATGCCGGTGTCTTGGGTCTGGGCGGCGGCTGAGATTGAGAGGGCGCAGAGGAGGAGGGGGAGGATGCGGCGGGTGAGGCTGGTCATCGTGTGGGGTGCTCCGGATGATGGGTGGTTCGGATCGATAGCGGCGACATTGAGCGGCGGTGATCGATCCGAACCATTATCGCTTATGAGGTGGCGAAGGGGTGTTCGAGACTGGGGCTTTGCGGAGTGAACATCTTTCCGCCGTCCTCGGTGACGTGCCAGTCGTCTTCGAGGCGGACGCCGAACTCACCGGTGATGTAGATGCCGGGCTCGTCGGAGAAACACATGCCGGCGGCGAGGGGCGTGGTGTTGCCGCGGACGAGGTAGGGCCACTCGTGGCCGTCCATGCCGATGCCGTGTCCGACGCGGTGGGTGAAGTGTTTGTAGTCAGGGCCGTAGCCGGCGGCGGTGACGACGTTGCGTGCGGCGGCGTCGATGGCCTGGCACTGAACGCCGGGATGGGCTGCGGCGAGGGCGGCGGACTGTGCCTGGTGGACGATGTCGAAGACCTTGCGGGCCTTGTCGAGTTTGGGTGAGGTGGCGTCGCCGAGGACGAAGGTGCGGGAGATGTCGGATTGGTAGCCTTCGACGATGCAGCCGTCGTCGATGAGGATGATTTCGCCTTCGCGAATTACCTGCGGTTGTAACGAGCCGTGGGGAAGGGCGGAGTATTCGCCGACCTGGCAGCTGGCGTTGCCGGTGACACCGCAACGGGTGTAGGCGACGTCGACGAGTTGGCTGAACTGGCGATTGGTCATGCCGGGCTGAGCGGATTCGTAGGCGGCTTCGTAGACGGAGAGGGTGATGTTGTTGGCGAGCTGCATGAGCGCGAGTTCGGCTGGGCTCTTGATGCCGCGGCAACCGAAGGTGATGGGAGTTGCGCTGGTGGTGGTGAGGGTGGGGCTGGCGTGGGCGATGCCGTCGGCGAAGACGAATTGGGTGCGCTCTTCGATGCCGATCTTTCCGGTGGCGATGCCGGATTCTTTGAGGGCTTTGGCGAGGAGCTTGTACGGGTCTTCGTCTTCGTTCCAGGTGTAGACGCGGGTTGTTGAAGCCGAAGGGAGCGTGGCGGGCTTGGCTTCCATGCGTTCGCGGACACGGCCTTCTTCAAAGACGGGACAGACGATGAAGGGAGCGCCTTTGGCGGGAAGAGTCCAGGCGAAGAAGCGTTCGGACTGGCCCCAGCGGAGGCCGGTGAAGTAGTTGAGCGAGGTGCCGGTGGCGATGACGATGGCGTCGATCTTATGTTGGAGCATGAGGGCGCGTGCGCGTTCGAGGCGTGCTCGCGTTCGGTGAGGGTGATGGGGACGGCTTCGGCGCGGCGGCTGGTGAGGGCGGCGATGGGAGCGGGGATGTTGTCGGACGGGTGAGACTGGGCGGCGAGGGTGAGGGTGGGGGCGGCTGCAGCGGCGGCGGCAGAGGTTAAGAGGAAGCGTCGGCGGTCCAGGGTGTTGAATGTCATGGGGTGTGCTGATTGTAGCGAATGGCCGTGCGCGATTAGCGGCTTTAATTGACGAATTTCGCACAGAGAGCTTGGTCGCGATTCGCGGACGATGCTACAGTTTGGCATCTACCCCGCCTCCGGGGAGAGATTTTTGCAAATGAGAATGGTGTCTGAATGGCAATGATTACGACGGTGCAGCAGCATATTCTTCAGCAGCAGCAGGAGATGCTGAGGTCTACGGGACGGGAGGCGACGGGAACGTTCAGCTGGCTGCTGAGTGGGATCACGCTGGCGGCGAAGATGGTGGAGGCGAAGATACGCTCGGCGGGATTGGTGGACGTGCTGGGCGCGTTTGGCGCGGAGAATGTGCAGGGAGAGCAGCAGCAGAAGCTGGATGTGTTATGCGAATCAGGCGCTGCTGCACTGCCTCGGGTTGCGCGATAGTGTCGCCGCGCTGGTGAGCGAAGAGGACGAAGAGCCGGTGACGTTCAACCGCGACCCTGAGACGGGGAAGTACATCATTGTGTTCGATCCGCTGGATGGGTCGAGCAATATCGACGTGAATGTGAATGTAGGGACGATCTTCAGTGTGCTGCGCAGGCTGCCGGTGGAGCTCGGAACGCTGGAGGAGTCGATTCTGCAGCATGGGTTCCGGCAGGTGGCTGCGGGCTATGTCGTGTACGGCCCGTCGACGGTGCTGGTGTATACGACGGGGAATGGAGTGCATGGGTTCACGCTGGATTCGGCGATTGGTGCGTTTGTGTTGAGTAATGAACGGATGAAGATGCCGGAGCAAGGGAAGTTACTACTCGGTGAATGAGGCGAATTCGGCTGGATGGCCGGAGGCGTATCGGGAATATGTGGAGACGCTGCGGTCGGGTGGGTTGGAGCGGGAGTACAGCTCACGGTATATCGGGAGCCTGGTGGCGGACTTTCATCGAACGCTGTTGAAGGGCGGGGTGTTTCTGTATCCGCCGACGCTGAAACAGCCGAAGGGAAAGTTGCGTCTGTTGTATGAGGCGAATCCGCTGGCGTTTATCGCTGAGCAGGCTGGTGGGATCGCGACGAACGGAGTCGAGAGGATACTGGACATCAAACCGGAGGGGATCCATCAGCGAACGCCGTTTTGCGTGGGAAGCAGGCGCGAGATGGAGGCGCTGGTGAAGGCGGTGGGAAGAGTGAGCGAGTTTTCTGGCGTGGTGACGGATATTCGCGAGGAGTCGCGGGTGGGGGGCAGACAGCGTTGGCAGATGGCGCTGGATCATACGAATTTTGTTGTTGGGGACGTCGGGGTGTTGGAGGCGGTTGCGCGGAGCGGGACGAGAATTGTGGTGCCGGTGCTTGCGGTCGTGGTGGACGGGGGTGAGGTGTGGCACGTGGTGGATAAGCCGCTGGCGGCTGGAACGACTGTGACGGGGCACGTGGGCCGAATTTCGAGTGATGGCGTAAGCTGAAGGTGCCATGTTGAGCGAGGGGGTCTCTTACTGGTACACTCGAAGAGGTTATTCGACAGCGCTGTGCCCGCGAAGGTGGTGTGCGATGCGCGTCGGTGGGGGGCTGTAGCTCAGCTGGGAGAGCGCCTCGTTCGCAACGAGGAGGTCAGCGGTTCGATCCCGCTCAGCTCCACCAAAGAATCAATCATTTAGCTAGATAATCCGGGGCCTTTAAATCTTCCACTATGAGATTTGCTACTCGACCTTTCCGTAATCCTGTTTTTTTCTCCGATTGACGGAGCGGTTCCTGTACCCCTTACTACAGAGCAACGCATGTGGGAGCCGTGACATCGAACCATTCGAGATCCTGATAGCAAAGTATGCGTTAGAGATCATGTTGCAGTTGAGTACCAATCCGTCTCGTGGAAGAGGGCTCGCAACTCCGGCGTCGTATTGTTGTTTGATGATGCTGTAACCTTGCCCCCCGAGAATATCCAAACTGGCCGTTGCTTTGTCTAGAATCGAGGTGACTGAAATGAACACCATGAAAGCCGCCCCCGAACCCTTCAACGCCCAAAGACAGTCCCAGATCGACCACGCAGAGTACCAACGTGGCTTCGAAGCAGCCATACGTGGTGAACTCAACAATACTTCCCAGACTCTGGCGTGGCATCGCGGTTGGGCTGATGCACAGGAATTGCGGGTTTCAGCCACGCTGACTCAGACATCCTCGTAGCACCTGATCTAAGGCATAAAAAGCCCCCACCACCAATCCTCGGTAGAAGACTGACGTGGGGGCTTCGGTGTTCGCACGATGACAAACCAAGGCAGATTGGCCTACGCGTTCACACCTGAGCAATTTAGGTGCGTGGGGTTAGCCTAAGGATGCCCAAAGTGCAGAAAATATTCGGATGGTACCGTTGCCGATGTGACCTGTAGAGGCAATTGAAACCGGTGAAGACTGGCTTACGACTCCTCTCCAAGCGCAAATTTGAAGTGGTCACCCTCTCTGGGTTCGGTTACGTTAAACCTCCATGTTGTGCCCAACTGCCCCCGCCTTTTACGTGGGACTGGTTAAGGCCGATCCGGTCAACCAATTGATGACAAGTCACTTTGCGAGGATCGGCGGGAGCGGCGCTCGGTTCGCACCTGATCCTTCCGCAAGCCGCGTTATTCCAATGGCTCACAATCGGGAGTTGTTGATGGCGGTATCTGCACTACGGGTTTAGCTTGCTTATGGTTGCGTGCGATGGAGTCTTAGCCGACTGCCACGGCTCATGGTGTGCAATCTGGCAATAAAGGAGTTATTCCGGGAGGGCCATTTACGACCGTCCAAATTTCGGTCGTTCTTCTCAGAATGTCTTCAGAAACTCGATCAAAGCGCGTTTGTCATCGTCTGTGAGGTTGGATCCGAAGGTATGGCCCCGGTCTTCGACAAAGTCTGGGCACTTGCTGATGCTCAGCAACGCGGGTACGAGATTCATCAATAGTTTCTTCGCATCGGCTGGGCCGAGCTTCTGTGTGCGGATTGTCATCAGATCATGTTGCACTCTGGCAACGAGCTTGATTTTTTCAATCGTTTTGTCGCGGCGCGATAGGTCCAGGTCTGCGTTCGCGAGAAGATTGATGGGCGTGCCGGCGGGGATGGGGCCGATGCGTAGGGTGCTTCCTTGTACAAGGGGCTGGAGCTCTTTGGGAAGGTAGGTTGCAGGTATCTCAATGTAGCTTTCAACTGCGGTTCGCGCGATGGACTCTATACCGCGGCGCTTTTCCGGCCACAACAACTTTTCCATTGCATCGTTGAAGGCGGAGATGCGCCCTTGAACAGATGGATCGGCCGTGTAGGTGCCAAGCGAGTTGTTGTGGAAGAAGGGGGCGGTGGCCCAGATGCCGACCAGGGAGGGAACTCGGTAGTAGCCAGGGCCGCTGCCGGGAACCGTGAAGGTTTTCGTTGAGCCGTCAAATGGGTCGAGGACCTGAATGTCTCCGACTGGGCCGAGATCCTTGTAGGTTGCCGAAGAGAAGTTGTCCCAAACGTGTCCGGCGGTGGCGTTTGTTGCCAGAGCTCGTGTGGCGTTTGTCTGCACGAGCGTGACTGGTATGCGCTCGTCGGTTGAAAGGTAGTTGTCATCAAGGAAGTCGGTGTTCAGGACTTCGTTGCGCATCCACGCAAGATATTCCTGGGATGATCGATCCATTGTTGCCGGAGGTTGCTTGCTGGAATGACATCGGGCACAGTTCTCAGCAAAGATGATCTTCCCCTTCTCAAGCTGGGCAACGTTCGCAGTGAGGAGGTTTGCGCCCCCTGGGGCATCCGCGAGACGGGGACCTTTCATCTTGAGAAGGAAGCTCGCGAGGTTGGGGATGCGCGACGCTGTCGTCTGCCAATAGACGGACGCGGCTTGTGCCTTCGTAATCTCGAAGGGTCGCTGGGGTAGTCCACCGACAAAGGGATTCTGATCGCGCAGCCATTCCTGGCTGTACTCGCCGATGCTGACGTAGACACGACTGAGCGCGCCGACGATACCGACGGAGTCCGCGCCATCTTTGAGTACATGCGGGACGGACATCGTGGCCTGTTCGCCGGGTAGCAGCAATGCCCCACCGGATATTTTTTCCGGTTGGGCCGCTGCCATGCGGGGAGGCAAAGCGAAGATGGCATTGATGCTGCCTGGATTGTTGAGATTGTCGGTGGCGATAAACGACGTGTCGATAGTGCCCGCTGCCCATGAGTGAAAGAGTTGAGCGACGTAACTGTCATTTGCTGCAGCGGGGGCAAAGATCTTGGTTGCGTTGATGTATTGGTTGCCGATGGTTGAGGAGAGGTTCTCCCACTTCGGATTTTCGGGATCAGGTGGTGGACTTGTTGGATTGAAGGAGACGTGACAGAAGGCGCAAGACATGCCAACTGTATAGGGGCGCACTAGATTTGGGTCGTTGTAGTAGCTGGGATCGCCAGAGTAGCGGGCTGGGTTCCAACGTTGCTGCGCGCTGCTATTGAAGTGTGGATTCGGGTAGATTCTCAGGCCAACAATGCCGGTGGGTTTTCCGTAGACCGCTGGATCGACTCCAGCTTCTACTGGTCCCGTGTCCAGCCATAGACCATATTTGTCGGGGCCGGTAGCAGATTGGTGGCCTGGCTGGTTGACCAACCCCATCTCCTTGAATCGCGAGCTTCGACGGCGAGAGTCGATCGTCTTTAGA
Source organism: uncultured Acidobacteriaceae bacterium (assembly GCA_963720955.1). Taxonomy (GTDB): domain Bacteria; phylum Acidobacteriota; class Terriglobia; order Terriglobales; family Acidobacteriaceae; genus Edaphobacter. The sequence continues at coordinate 47,496 of CAVRHK010000022.1, forward strand.
AGATCTGCCGTGCCAAAACCGTGCTGGGCCATGCGGTCCCAGAACACTTGGTCTCCTGCGGTCCAGAGCAGCCAGGTGTTTCTTCCTTTTCTTTCGTCGTCGCTTAGATTGATTCCACCGTCCATCGAGTCGAAGGCGAGCGAACGGGACTCGGGGAAGTCGGCAACTGTCTTGCCGGCGGCCTTTGCGTCGTCGGGGATGGGTCGATTGACCTGCCACCATTCGAGTAGAGCGAAGAGGCCGAAGAAAGAGGCGATGAGAACGAGCGCGATCGATGTTTTTTTCACAGCGCTCCCGAAACACCTAGCCAGCATTTTGGCGCTTGTGTTTTACCTGTTGCTCAAAAGGTCTTCAAGTACTCGATCAGTGCACGCTTGTCGTCGTCGCTGAGACCGGGCTCTTCTGCGAAGTAGCTCGTGCCAAAATAGTGGCCTCGATTGACCACAAAGTCCGGACACTTATTTAGCGCGAGCAAGGGAGCGACTGCGTTTGCGAAGGCCTTCTTTGCATCGTCGTCGGTGGCGTCCTTTGGCAACCCCTCGAGGTCGTGCTTGAGTTTCAACAAGACGCTCAAAATCTGCGCTTGTCTGTGGATCTGTTCCCCGGTGTTTGCGGGTTCTCCCAGGATGTCAAAGTTTGCGAGGAGGTCTACCGGAGTCCCGGCGGGGATAGGGCCAATTTCGATTCCTCCTTCGCCAAAGACTGTAGGCAGGAGGCGTGGGCCGGTACTCAGGAGAGGTTTGAGATAGTCGGGCAGGTATCCGCCGGGGATGCGGAGATAGCTGCGGGTGGTTGTTCGATCGATGACGCCCGGTACTTTGTCGCCCAGCACGGAGTCTTTCTCCCGTTTCTCCGGCCAGAGCATCTTTTCGATGGAATCCTGAAACGATTGCATGCGCGCGTCGACCGAAGGGCTCGGGTTGAACTTTCCGATGCTGTTGTTTTGCAAAAAGGGCGCGGTCGACCACACGCTGATGAGGGAGGCGGGGCGAGTGTAGCCTCTGCCACCCGCCGGCATCTGATAGCTGCTCGGCGCTCCCGTCACGGGATCATAGACAGTGATCGATCCGACAGACGGAAGGTCCTTGTAGGTCTGCGAGGAGAAGTTGTCCCAGATGTTTCCGCCGATTGCGTTGGTCGCGAGCGGACTGCATGCGTTCGTCTGCAGCAACGTAACTGGAATGCGCAGCTCCGTGGAGAGGTAGTTGCCTTTCAGGAAGTCCTTCTGATGGACCATCTGACGCATGGCGGATTTAAATTCGTCCGTCTTGGTCCAGGCCCAATATTTGTTCCAGCACGTCATGTAATCTTTTCCGGAGCAGCCGCCGGGATCGACTCCGGGTGCGGGCTCCGGGATCTTGCTGGAATGGCAGCGTGCGCATCTTTCGGCGAAGACGGTTTCGCCGCGCTGCAGCTTCGCTTGGTCCTTGGTGAGATATGCGGAGCCGCCGGGTGCGTCCTTCAACAGGTGAGGTTCGGTGCTCTTCAGGAAGAAGAGCGCCATGTCCGGGGTCTGCTGCTCGGTGGCCTCCCAGTATGCGGAGTTTTTGTTCGCGACGGATATCTCGATTGGCGTGATGTGTTCTCCGCCAACGAGGGGACGGAAGTGCAGGAGCCATTCTTCGCTGAATAGTCCGATATTCAAATAGACACGGTTGAGCGCGCCGAGCGCGCCTACGGAGTCTGACCCGTCTTTGAGGACGCGTGGCGCCCAGACTGTGTCGGGCGCCTGGTAGAACTGGGTGAGATCTCCAGAGTGAACGTAATCATTGAATTGCTTGTTGTTTAGATTTCCGCCGGCGAGGGTTTCCTTGCCCCAGCGTTTTGCTTGCTGCAGGCGGGGCATCAAACCGTAGACGGCGTTCATCGAGCGCGGGTTGTTGATGTTATCGGAAGATACAAGCGAGGTATCGAGCGTGCCGGGCCTGGATGTGTGGAAGAGCTGCACGACGAAGCTACTCATATCCGAGTCCCACGCGAAGATGCGATCGATCCAAAAATACTGGGCGCCGACGTTCGAGCTGAGATTCTCCCACTTCGGGTTTTCAGGATCGGTCGGAGGCTTAACTGGGTTCGGCCCGACGTGGCAGAAGGCGCAAGACATTCCGACGCGGTAGGGTCTGATTAATTTTTTGTCGTTGTAGTAGGTTGGATCGTCGTAGAAGCGCTTTGGGTCCCAACGCTTCGCGGCGGCTTCGTCAAAGTCCGGATTGGGAAAGAGGCGTAGACCCACAATGCCGGTGGGGTAGCCGTAGAACGATCCTGCGGGAATATTCTTGCCGCGTGCACCGACGACGACACCCGGATATTTGGAGTCGTTTGCGAAGGGGTCTGCGGGGCAGTCTGCGCGACGTTTGTCGAGCCAAAGTCCGAAACGTTCTGAGTCCGGTCCGGTGGCTTTGTCGAAACAGGGCTCGTTGACGAGGCCGAGATAGTTCCAGCGGTTGTCGCGGCTGGCCTTGAGACCTGGGTAGGACGAGAGGGTTTTGAGAAAGTCGAGATTACCGACGCTGGCCGTCGCCAGTACATCCCAGAGACGATCGTCTCCTCCAGTCCATACCAGCCAGGTGTTGCGACCTTTGACCTCATCGGGGGTCAAGGCGATGCCGCTGTCCATGTCGTGGAAGTAGTCTTCGTCTGCGGCGGTGAATGATGCCGGAGTTCGGCCGGCACTGCGGGCTTCGTCCAATACCTTGCCAGACTGTTGGCTCTTGGGGCAGCCGGTCAACGAAAGCAAAAGAAAAACTGCCAGCACTGACCCACACTTCGGGGTGAATCGAGTCATAGACGCTCCTTACAGGGGGCCTTGATCCCTGCTTGCTCATTTGCGGGACCCTGCAGCCGACGTTCGTTGCGAATGCTGCCTAGCGGGACGATACAACAAGCGGTCCGCACTTTGAAAGCCGTGAAGAAAAAATTATTCGGGAAAAACTTCTTTGCCGGTGGGTTCGATGTGTGGTTGATGGTTCATGCTTTGTCGAAGCTGCGAGAGATGTGAGTAGATAAGTTTTCGAGCGCGATTCTGATTTCCCAGTGGACGATGTTCCGCGACGGCGTGCCAGGGGTTGTAGGAGAGCTCGCCGGCGAAGGCAAGTTGCTCCGGTGAATCGAAGCGTTGCCGTGGGATGGTAATCCGAGCGACAGGTACGAACGGAGACAATCTCTCCGGCCATTCGATGGAAGCATCTTCAATCGGCATCCTTCGTGGATCGGTTTGCGTCTGGAGCAGAAAATCTAACTCGACCTCTTTTCCTGCAAGAGACATCGCCATGGATTGTCTTAGCCAGTTCGCTGGAGGAGAGAAGGGAATCTTCGTCTTGTAGTTCGACGTTGGCCTGACGGAGTACTTAACGGCCAGACCTTCTCCGCAGAGATATGGAACGCAGCTCCAGTACTGGACTTCGAGTGGGCTAGTGTTCATCCGGGCGTAGAGTCCCTGCATGGCCATATCGAGAAGGTGTGAATCAAATGGGTTGAGGAAGTAGAAGACCGGCGTTCGGGCATAGATCTGTTTCTGCAGTTTCAAGTTCTCCGTTACGTTTGGAGTAGTAAACGTAGGAGAGCTGATACCGAGAAAGTCTTGAGTCTCTTTCTCGTCGTCGAGCAATTTCTGTCCGCCGACTCCCATCAGCTTGATGCCGATGCTGAGTATGCCAGCGTCGGCCACATCGGGCGGTGAGAGGGGTCCAGGGCCACTGAAGCGGATCCACACGGGATAGCGCTTCGGTTCAGCGAAGACTCCCTTGCGTAAGGGCGTGGGGACATCGGGGCGAACCTGAAACTCGCCACGTACAACGCCGTAGGTCTTGGTGTTGCCCGCGCGTTCTGCGACGCGTCCCTGATACTCTCGCTCGGTAAAGTTTTCCATCTGTTGCGTGATGCTTGCGGCGAGTTCGGCTTCTCCTGCAAAGGGAATCTCCTCGTACAGCCGGGTTTCAGGGTTGACGTGAGTGTGGCGAAGGAAAAACTGAGTGATATTGACGAGCCGTCTCTGAAATAGAGCATTGAATGCATCACGGAAATAGGGGTCGACGCGATGTTCGAGCGCCACCAGGCCAAGAAGTGCGTCGTTGATGCGTGGTCCAAGGGGCATCGATTTGCTCCGGTGAATGAGCGCGCGGTAATGCAGAATTTTACAGGCAGGTGCAAACTAAAGGCGATGCCTTTTTGGGTTGGAGGGCAAAACCACTGTCTGGTAAGCGGCGGGCCGTGCTAGATTTTCCCATCGAGGAGATATGAGCCAAGAGAGCGAAGACCGACGTGAGTGGGAGTATATCGTGGTCGGCTCCGGCGCAGGTGGAGGGACCGTTGCCGCGCGTCTGGCGGAAGGTGGCCACACGGTGTTGCTGCTGGAAGCAGGCGGTGATCCCCGAGAGTTGTCCGGTGGTGACCCTGTCGGCATGGATACGAATCGCCTTCCCAATGACTACGACGTGCCGTGCTTCCATGCGTTTGCCTCCGAGAATCAAGCGATGAAGTGGGATTTCTTCGTCCGCCATTACGGCGACGATGCGGCCCAGAGACTCGATCCAAAGTATCGCGAGGTCTGGGATGGAGAGCGCGTCGATGGCGTGCTCTATCCCCGGGCCGGCACCCTTGGCGGATGCACCGCTCACAACGCGATGATCTTCGTTTACCCAAATGATGCGGACTGGGACGGGATTGCTGCGCTCACCGGCGATCCGTCTTGGAACTCGCAGAAGATGCGCGGGTACTTTGAGCGGTTGGAGAACTGTCATCATCGCCCACTGTATCGGTTGCTCGCTAAACTCGGCATCAACCCGTCGCGGCATGGATGGAATGGTTGGCTGCAAACAGAGAAGGCATTTCCAGACACTGTGTTGGGCGAGCGGGACCTGCGAAAGGTACTTGTTGCCTCCGTTGAGAGTGCGATTCAAGACATTGGTCATGTGGTGGACCGTGCCAGGTGGTTCCTGCAAAGCCTGCTTGACCCCAATGACTGCAGGACAGTGAAGGAGAATTCGATCGGGCTGCGATACATGCCACTGACAACGCGCAATCACGCCCGGATGGGAACACGAGAGCGCGTGCTGGATGTAGTGAAGAAGTTTCCGGACCGAATGACGATCGAGATGAATGCGTTGGCGACACGCGTTATTCTCGATGATAATCAACGCGCAATTGGGGTTGAGTATCTCAGGGGGGAGAGACTCTATCGCGCTCACGCTCGACCGCGCGAGGGCCTTGCAGAGCTTCGACAGGCATATGCTTCGCGCGAGGTAATTCTGGCTGGCGGAGCGTTCAATAGTCCACAGTTGCTGATGCTCTCGGGGATTGGCCCTGCCGAAGAGTTGCGCAAGCATGGCATTGAGATCAGGGTCGACCTACCGGGAGTGGGAAAGAATTTACAGGATCGCTACGAGATAGGCGTCGTCAATCGAATGAAGTTCAAGGAGTGGGAGGTGTTTGAGGGCGCTAAATTTGATAGCACCGATCCGCAATACAAATGCTGGAGCGAGAGGCGCAACGGCCCTTACATCACGAATGGTTCGGTCCTGTCACTTTTCAAGCGCTCGGCCGATGACCGGCCGCTCCCTGACTTATTTTGCCTGGCCGTGCTCGGCCGCTTTGAAGGATACTTTCCGACTTATTCGGAACTGTTTGCTAAAAGCCTGAATTACCTTACGTGGGCGGTGCTGAAAGCACATACGAACAACCGTGAGGGTGAGATCACGCTTCGCTCGAAAGATCCTCGCGATACGCCCCGGATCAACTTCCGCTATTTTCAGGAGGGCACTCAGGACGGTGGTGAGGACCTCGATTCCGTTGTGGACGGCATTAGGTTTGTTCGTCGAATTACGGCGAAGTTGAGGGAAGATGGTGTGATCGCTGAGGAAGAGTTGCCGGGCGCTGCGCTTGAGTCGGATGAAGATTTGCGAAAGTACGTTCGCGATAACGCCTGGGGACACCATGCGTCGTGCAGTTGCGCTATCGGTCCAAGGGAGCAAAATGGAGTGCTCGACAGCAAGTTTCGCGTCTATGGAATAAGTGGATTGCGCGTTGTGGATGCCTCCGTGTTCCCTCGCATTCCTGGATTTTTCATCGTGAGCGCGGTGTACATGATCGGCGAGAAGGCGGCCGATGTAATTCTGGAAGAAGCCTCGACTTCTGCT
>CAVRHK010000023.1:0-54994 GCA_963720955.1 uncultured Acidobacteriaceae bacterium
TAGAGGATGAGCAAGGTTCCAACGGCTTTCGCTTTGTTGTCCAGAGTGTGATTCGGCTGAACCAGACCTATAGAGGATATGGAGGCCGGGTCGTTGCGGGCGTGGCGAGACCGGGGATGGAAGTAGTTGCGATGCCGTCTCAACAGAAGAGCCGGATTAGCCAAGTGTGTTTACAGGCGCAAGAGTTGCGCCAGGCGCAGGCTCCGCAATCCGTGGTTGTAGCTGACGATCAGCTTGCCGTGGGTCGCGGAGATATGCTGGCGGCTCCGGACGATCTGCCTGCGATGACAGATGGGTGATGGCAAACCTGATTTGGCTGTCAGGGAAGCCGTTGCAATTGAATTCGCCATATCTGTTGAAGCATACGACCCAGTCTCTTTCCGGAAGGATTAGTCGCGTTTTTATAAGATCGACATTGAGACGTTCAGGGAGATCACGTCCGAAACGCTCGAGGCCAATGAGATCGGTCTGGTTCAGTTCGAAACACACAGGCCGATGTTGTGTGATAGGTACTGTGACAATCGCACGACTGGAAGCTTCATCCTTATCGATCCGAACGACAACGATACAGTCGCTGCAGGCATGATCGTGGAGAGTACTCCGCAGTTGCCCAAAAGCGATGGCTTGCTTCAAAACAGGGGACAGTTTCGCGGCACCGAGGTATTACTGTGTGGCTGACGGGATTAAGTGGAGCAGGGAAGAGCACGATCGCTGAAGGCGTTTGCACGGAATTGCTTATTCAAGGAATGCGGGGGCAGGTGCTTGATGCGGATGTATTGCGCAAGGACCTCAATCGCGATCTTGGTTTTTCCAAGGAAGATCGAGATGAAAATGTTCGACGCATTGGATTGCTGGCGGACCGTCTCACCCGCGATGGTGTAATTGTGTTGGTGGCGGCTATTTCGCCCTATCGTGCGGCCCGTGATCATGTCCGGCAGGCGATCGACGATTTTATCGAGGTCCACGTCAACGCCCCGCTGAGTGTGTGCGAGGCCAGAGACCCGAAGGGTTTGTACAAGAAGGTTCGGCGGGGCGAGATTCACGGCTTTACTGGAATCGATGACCCTTATGAGGAGCCTTTGGCGCCAGATCTTCGTGTGGATACGCATGAACGGTCGCTCAAGACGAGCGTGGAGATGGTTCTTGAAGCAATCCTTGCTCGTTTGAGATGAATCGGTTTATTTGAGCTAGGGCGCTAGTTCTACGGCCTGGCGCATTGCCTCAAGCATGCTGCGCTCATCGGCGACTCCAGTTCCGGCAATGTCGAAAGCTGTGCCATGGTCGACAGAGGTCCGAACAACAGGCAGGCCGATGGTGATGTTCACGCCTGACTCGAGACCGAGGACCTTTACCGGGCCGTGCCCCTGATCGTGATACATCGCGATTACCATATCGAAGTCTCCCCTCTGTGCGAGGAAGAATAGAGTGTCCGCAGGCAGCGGACCCAACACATCCCATCCTCTTGCGCGGCAGGCGGCGATGGCTGGTGCGATCTTGGTCTCCTCTTCTCCGCAGCCGAACAGTCCGTGCTCACCGGCGTGGGGATTGATGCCGCAGACACCGATCCTGGGGTTCGGATTTCCTGCCTTTACCAAAACCGAGTATGCACGCTCGATCGTACGTTCGACGAGACCCGGCTCGATACGATTGATGGCGTCAATGAGGCCGATGTGGGTCGTGACGTGAGTCACCTTCAGCCTGGGCGTGCTCAGCATCATGGAGACTTCCGGTGTTTTAGTGAGCGCCGCCAGTAGCTCTGTGTGGCCCGGATATCTGTGGCCACCAGCTTGCAGGGCCTCCTTGTTGATCGGCGCTGTGCATATCGCTCCTACTTTTCCAGCAAGCGCTAGCCGCGCTGCCTCTGCGATGAACTGGTACGCCGCGTCTCCCGCCACGGGGGACAACTTGCCCCACGGCAGATCACTGGGGATGCGTGCTAGATCGATGCAGTCGACGGTGCCCGGCTCGAAGGCTGCTTCATCGAACTGATCGGGGCGAAGACTTCGTACGCTGAGCGCACCCCCGACTATGCGGTCAGCTTCTCTCAGGCGGGAAGCATCGCCGACCACGAGGGGTCGGCAGATCTCATACAGTTCGGGATGCGCCAAGGTCTTCATGATGACCTCCGGTCCGATACCAGCGGCATCTCCCATCGTCATCGCGATGATTGGTCGACTCATCGAAACACTCCTCGTTTGCTCAGCCACTCGCGGCAATGAAGAAGGGTGTCCCTCTGTCCGAAATCGCCCGCCTTTGTGATTACGGTAAGCGGGCGTATTCCATCCACGATCGTGTTGGATATAGCTACGCCACTCTCCAGTTGTCCGTGAAGTTGCATATCCAAGACACTCCAACGGTCCAGAACTTTGCGCGCGGTCTCTCCGCCGGTGACGACGAGGGCGCCGACTTTAGCGCGTAGCGTTGCTGCCATCTCCGCCAGGGCCTGTGAGAGCCGGGGTCGATCGATGAGATCGACCTCCGGCTCAGAGTCGCACAGCAAAATCACGTCTTCTGCAAGTTCTGCCGCCTGAGAAAGCTGTGAGGTGTAGCTGCTCCACTTTGAGCGCTTTGGTCCGTCCAGGAGCACCGCCAGTGGAACGACGATGCTGCGAATATCGGAGTCTGAGAGCAGCTTAGCCACCTGCTGTCTGGTGGTTCGACTCGCGCTTCCGATCACGAAGAGGGTCGACCCGACGGTTTCAGGAAGATGGGCTACTACAGGGCTGGCGCTCGAAGCAAGAGCAGTGACTTTGGGCAGATGGTGCGCGAGTCCAGCAGAGCCGACCCACAGGGCGCGCTCCTGCAGTTTCACAGCAGCTTCCGCGACCGCTCGTAGATCGTCGTCCGTTGCGGCGTCGCACACTATCACGTCAGCGGCTTGCGCTGCGTCGTTTGTTGCGCGATCAAACGCGGCGCGAGGACTACGCACCAACGCGAGATTCAGATGAGCACACTTTAAGCCTGACCCGGTAAGCATGTCGGGAATGTAGGACCGACCCTTCATTTTCTCGCTCATCCATATTTCGGTTTTGTGCAGGGATTCGCCGTGGACATAGTGCATACCTTCCACGGTTGTGCGACCGTTGGCTGGGAACGACGGTGCCATGATCGCCACGGCACGCGGCACCACGGCGCGACGGGCGTCAAGCACGGCGGCGAGTTCGGGACCAATGTGTCCCCGGAGTGTGGAATCAATTTTCTTGAAGAGCAGCAGAGCGGGGTCCTGCGCATGCATCTGCACTAGCTGCCGCATCCGCTCCGCAGCCTGAACGGCGCCGAGACCCCTTGTATCCGCGTCGATGGCGATAACATCGGCTTCCGTCGTGGAGGACGGGGATCCAAGTGTCACGACTACTTTGAGACCTGCGTTTACACACGCGATTCCGCAGTCGGCAGCGCCTGATAGATCGTCCGCAAGGATTAGAAGGCGCGGCATTTGCTACCCCTCCCCTACCGCGGCGGCGTTGTGTCGATTAACCCGGGCATACCACCACGCGGTGAGTGGCGGCGCCAACAGGCTGGTGACGACGACGCAGGCCGCCACCAGGATCGTGGCTGACTTCGCGGCGTCCGCGTAGTGTGGATTGGCCGCTGCAACGAGCATCGGGACCGCGGCCGCGTTTCCGGCGGTGGTGGCGGCGGCTACACCTGCGGTGCCGTTGCCGCCGATGATCTTGTCTACGGAGACCAATACTATGGCCGAGGCCAGAAGCGTGGCCACTCCGAGGAAGATCCCCAACAGACCGGCTGACCAGACAAGATGCAGGTCTAGAGTTGTGCCAAGGGCGAAGGCAAAGAAGGGAATCATCAGGGGTGCGCCATGGCCCAGGAAGCTTCGCAACTCTGGATCGAGGTTTCCGAGTAGCATCCCAACGCATAGGGGCAGGATCGCTCCGAGCATCGTCTGCCAGGGAAAGGCCGAGAGGCCCGCCACACCAAGAGTGACCATGGTGAGAAATGGACCGGATTCTAGTGCCATTACCGAGTAGGCGGCCGCGTCATGTGTCTTACCATAGCGCCGCATCAACGCCATGTAGAGACCGCCGTTTGTATCATTGATTGCTGCGACGACGGCGAGCGTTGAAAGACCATCAAACCAACCAGACGCTACGGGTTGTGTGCCCAGGAAGTGTCCGAGAACGATACCGCAAAACACACCGAGCCCGACCTTTGCTGCCATCAAGGCGCCGCCACGTTTCACAATCACGGGCAGCGATTGGATCGATATTGTGGCACCGAGGCACACGTAGAAGACCGCCAGCATCGGGAGCGCTCCGGTGAAAAGAGCGTTCGTGAACGAGCCGAAGAATGCACCTATGTGTGGGGTTAGTGTTGCCAGCAGTGCCCCACACGCGAGTGGAACCATCATCAGGCCGCCGGGCACTCGCTCTATTGATTCTTTGATCTTCATTTGAATTTGCTAGAAACGATGATGCCTGATCCACGACTGATTTAGCTACCTGACAACAAGGTAGTGAGCAGTTATGTTGGCAGTGTTTCGTTTAACCAACACAATCCTCACAGCGAGATGGTGTAGTTCACAAGTATTGCCATTAGGCGGACCGGCAAAGAGATTGTGTAGCGTTTGACCGCCCTGGTTATGGGGAACGTTAGTAAACCAAACTCTTGTTGCGGAACCTCTTCCGAAGGTCTAAGACTAGGCATGGAAGTTGTTGGCAAGGTTGGAGAAGCGTCGCAATTGTTTTTGAACTGACTGACTGCACGATCCTCCGATGGTGGCGAACCAAGTTCAAGGTCGTGTATTATCCTCTCGTCGTTGGGCTCAACGGGTGATTGAGGTTACGGGACGTGAAGTAAGCTTCGGCAATCGCGGAGGTCTTATGGATGACGCCGGCAAGAAAAGCGACCGCAGCAAACAGCTCTCTGGATACGAAAAGTGGGTGGAGAAGTTGGCCCCAAAGCCTGGCCAGGCACCGACTGGAGTTAGCACTTTTGTCGGACTGCTTCGTCAGAGCCCTTCCGATCCGGATGCTTATGAGTTGTTTCAAACGCTCGACATGGGTTCGAGTCTGCAGATCAGAAAGGAAGATGTTGTTCACCTGGAAGATCTGGCGAGTGACAAATCTCCCTTCGGAGCTCTTGGTGGCAGCAGGGTGTACGTGCGAGTCGGCGCAACGATTACGTCCCTCCGTACTTCTACGAGTACGTTTACGGCAGGCGCAAGCGCTCCCGACGATTTCGACCTCGACATTCGGCTTGGCGCTCGCCTGCCTTTCGCAGCGACCTCTCCGCAAACCATTCCGGAGACCGGGTGCGGAGCCGGGTGCGACACCATAGCTCCATTCACCGATCCCGATGTCTGTCAGATCGTCCCGCTGACGCAAGGGGCAAACTGCCAGACCATAGGTTGTATTCCAACTAAGGCGGGGGGATCGATCTGCTTCTGCGCTCCCTTCACGCAGCGTTGCCTAACCGCGAACACGTGTAATAACACGTGTCAAAACACCTGCCAGACCTGCCAGACAAACTGCGGCACCTGTCACGTGTCAGACGCATTGCGGCACTTGCCATACCTGCCACACTCAGTGCGGAGGTGCGATTTGCAATCTACACACCCATTTGGCTACAGCGTGCAACCCGCAAGGGTGCGTGATTAAGCGATAGTGGCGACGGGACTATCATTGACCACTCCCGGCCCCCTGTTGCAAGGAGATCTGAAAGAGGAGGCACTGCGCGCCGCGTTGCACGTTGCCGAGCGATTGAAGGATCCGGCGGACGCCATGCGTGCGGCCGCGGCGGCGAACGCACAATCGCAGTTTCCTGCATTTACTCACTGGTCTCCTCCGTCGATCGGACAGGGAAACGCCGGACTCTGCTTGCTTTGGTCGTATCTCGATCAATGCTTTCCAGAACAACGCTGGGACGTCACCGGAAAAGTTCATCTGGAGATCGCAGGGCGTTCCGCCGAGTTGTCGTCGGGTCTTGGCACTGGTTTGTTCTCCGGATTGAGTGGACTCGCGTTCGCCGGGTGGCAACTGTCACGGGGCGGTACTCGTTATCAGCGCTTCCTGGGTTCGCTGGATGTCACGATTTCCAGCGAAGCAAGCGCGCTGGCTACGCACGTTCGGCATAGCGCCTATGTGTCGATGAATGACTTTGATGTGATTTCGGGACTGAGTGGAATCGGAGCCTACCTGCTGTCCCGGCATGAGGAAGCTGTGACCGCTGCAGCTCTTGGCGCCGTTGTAGGCGCGCTTATTTCACTGGTTACACGAAACGAAGCGTTGCCTGCCTGGCACACGCCTGCTGATTTGTTATTCGATGACACAGCCCGGAACAACTATCCGTTGGGCAATCTGAACTGCGGCCTGGCGCATGGTATTCCGGGAGTACTTGCGTTTCTTTCGTTGGTTCGTTTGACCGGTCTGTCGTTCGAAGATCTGGACCATGCCATTGCCACAACTGCCAGCTGGCTATCGACTCATAGGCTCGATGACGAATGGGGCGCAAACTGGCCATCCGCGATTCCGCTTCACTCAACGACAGTCGATGGAAAAGTAATGCTTGCGGAGGCTGACCTGGAGAGTTCACCCGGTGGACCAAGCCGGACTGCATGGTGCTACGGCGGCCCAGGAGTTGCACGGGCCCTTTGGCTAGCGGGTCGCGCGCTTGACGGGGATGATTTCAAGCGACTGGCTATCGATGCAATGGAAGCGGTCTTTCGCCGGCCTATTGCGGTACGCATGATCGACTCTCCTACCTTCTGCCACGGCGTTGCTGGTCTGCTTGCCATTACCATGCGATTTGCGAATGAGACCGGCTCACCGCTTTTCCGGGATGAGTGTCAGAAACTGACAGAGCAGATTTTGGGTACGTTCCAGCCTGACTCGCTGCTTGGGTTTAGAAATTTGGAGCATGGAGGCAATGAAACGGATCAGCCCGGATTGATTGAGGGCGCCTCAGGTGTCGCCGCCGTCCTGCTTTCAGCGGCAATGGGCATCGAGCCGGGATGGGATCGCGTATTCTTGCTGTCTTAGCGCGCCATGGCAAAGTCATCCAACAAGCGTCCGCTGTATCTCCCACTCGACTTCGCCGTTGTGCGCACCCCGCTGCTTACCGTTGAAGCATATCTGGCACTTCAAAGCGAGGACGATCAGCTCAGCCTTCTGAAGGATCAGCGTGCCTTGCGCGCGATCGCGGCTGCTAGCCCGTCGCTATTGAGTGCGCTGACGAGATGGCAGCAGGGCTCGATGACAAAGAAAGACGCGGACAGGCTTGCGTCAAAGTTGTTGATGTACCAGATTCGTATGTCGACGCGTCCAACGCCGTTCGGTCTCTTCGCCGGTTGTGCGACGGTGAGTTGGGCAGAACATACCGACCTATCCATCCGTAGTTCCTTCGGCAAGTCGCATACTCGTCCCGACCTTGCATGGCTGATGGACCTTGTATCGGAAGCGGAGGCAATTCCAGAAGTTCGGCAGCAACTTTGCTACGTCTCAAACTCCCTGATCCGATTTCAAGGCGATCGCGTGGTGCTTTCGGAGTCTACGCCACCGGCCAACTCCGACCTTCCAGTTTCGCTGCGCGCCACTACTGTCGTGAAGCTCGCCCTTAAACTTGCCAGAGATGGAATCGGAGCTGCAGATCTTGCGGCTCGAATTGCCGAGTCCAGCCCGGCCGCCACTCCGGAAAAGATTGAACGATTGGTCGCCCAACTATGGGAGCAGCGCATACTGCTGACCGATCTTCGTCCTCCGCTTACAATCGCTAGTCCGGCAAAATATGTTCTGGATAAGTTGGCGAACATACCACAGGCCGCGGATGTTCGGAACAAGCTAAATCTGCTTGTGAATGCCGCAGACGCGTGGGATCACGCGACGCACGAACAGAGTCTAACAACATTTCGCGACCTACTGGATTGCGCAGGTTGCCCGGAAGACGGTTCAAAAGAACTTCCGATCCAGGTAGACATGACGCTCTGCGTATCGGGTCACGCGGGTCACACTATAGGACGGCGGGCCGCGTTGGCAGCGGAGATGCTACTGCGGCTCTCCCCGACGCCACGCGGTCTCTCTCATGTGACGGCGTACCGGAACGCGTTTGTTGCGCGTTATGGACACGAACGCGAGGTGCCTTTGCCAGAGCTGATGGATTCCGTCTCCGGGCTTGGCCCGCTGGCTGGGCATGGCGGGGCGCTTGTCGGGCCCGACTTCAACAAGGCGGCTCTGCGGTCGAGAGAGTTGCTGCGTCTCGCCTGCTCAGCCCTGCATCAACGAGAGAGGGTTGTGCAGCTTGACGAAGTGCTGCTCGAGCGACTTGAAACATGGACGCCCGATGGCTTTTCGCCTCCTTTGTCTTTGGATCTGAATGTTCTGATATCGGCACAATCTGCGGCTGCAATCGATACCGATGAATTCGACCTCATTGTAGGTGCCAACCTGGGGGCTTGGTCTGCGGGTAGAACCTTTGGCCGGTTTGCGCATCTGCATCCTTCAGGGCGCGACCTGCTTGAGCAAGCTATCAGGAGAGAAGAGGCCAACTCGGAGCCGGATCACATCTGGGCCGAAGTGGTTTACCTTCCCAGAAAAGTACGAGCAGCCAATGTAGCGGTGCGGCCTTCGCTCCGAACCTATGAGGTGGCATTTGGTGCCTCTGCCGGCGTTGCGCGAGAGTTTGTGCTTCACCCCGATGATCTTGTTGTTGGCGTCGAGAACAGTCGCTTCTACGTCCGTTGGCTGCCGGGTGACAAACGTGTGAGATTCGTGTCCGGGCATATGCTGAATCATCTGAGCGCGCCAGCGATGGCGCAGTTTCTTTTGCAAGTGGGGTACGACGGCCAGACGCCGCTCACTACGTTCGATTGGGGGCCGGCTGAAGGATTTCCGTTCCTTCCGCGAGTGCAGGTCGATCGCATCGTACTTCGTCCTGCAGAGTGGAGACTTTTCAAGAGTGCAGGTGCTCGGCAGGATGTTGAGGCTCTTAGAGAGTGGTGCAGAGAGTGGGACGTTCCGCGCTCAGTCTGTCTGACGTTTGGCGATAACCGGCTCATTCTGAATCTGGACTTGGCAGACCAGGCACGAATCCTTCTAGCGGAATGGAAGCGGTTGCCGGACAATCAATCTCTGCTGCTGCAGGAGGTGGTGCCTTCGCTCGATGAGGTGTGGCTCAAGGGTGAGGAAGGCCGCTACTACAGTGAGTTCACTGTTCCACTGCTGCTGCAGGATGCTGCGACCATACACAAATCAACGGTCTCGAAGGCTCGACCCGCAGCCAGTCCGGTGTGGGAGTCTAGGCGTGAGTTTCAGCCTGGGAGTGAATGGCTTTTTATCAAGCTCTATGGCTCGCCGGATCGACAGGATGAATTGATTAGCCAGTCGCTTCTACCTTTTGCGCGAAACGCCTTGGCGGCAGGTTTGATCGATTCATGGTTCTTTATTCGGTATGCGGATCCGGAAGAGCATCTGCGGTTGCGGTTTCATGGAAATCCTGAACAGCTCTGCGAGCAATTGTTTGGCCAGGTCTGCCGTTGGGCATCGGAGTTGGTCGAACGGGGGTTCTGTAGGAGATTTGCGTTCGACTTCTACGATTCGGAACTTGAACGCTTTGGCGGACCGGAGGGCGTCTCGTTGTCCGAGGGGATATTTCATGCCGACAGCGAAGCATCCTCCGAACTTACGACAGTGCTGGCTGCCAAAGAATGGCTGGATCCGGAGCAAAGAACCCTTCTGCTCGTCCTCTCCGTGCATGATTTGATTGGCGGATTCGGCCTGGATGAGAGCGGTGCTTTGGATTGGTATCAACGACACTCCATTGATAGCAAGGAACTGGGTGAAGAATATAGAAAGCTCAAAAATCAGTTACGGGTCTTGCTGACTGATCCGGTTACCTGGTTGGCGGCACGGCCACTGGGTGATCAGATCAAGGAAACGCTGCTGTTGCGTCGACGACAGCTGTCACCCCTCCTTGTTCAATTGCAAGATCTGGAAGGTAGCTCGACGCTGCAGAGGCCAATCGATGAGATCTGTGCCTCTTACGTGCATCTGCATCTGAATCGTCTGGGCGCGGGTGCGTTGGAGGGAAAGATTTTGAATTTCCTGCGTAGAACGTGCGAGAGCCTGTCCAAGGCTCCGGTCAAGCAGTAGTCCCTCACGGGACCGGTGCAGTCGTTTCGCTTGATTTTCGATGGTGTTAGCTAGGACTTTGAAGCATGGCGCGTTCTGCACATAGAATGGCGCGTTCTGCATATCGCTAATCGCGGAAACGGTCTAAATTGGAGCCATATGTACAACGCGAAAGCATACTCCGCCGCCAATGAGAAATCGCCGCTTGCGTCCACCACGATCGCGCGGCGCGATCCAACCCCGAACGACGTGCAGATCGAGATTCTGTTTTGCGGAATTTGTCACTCCGACCTTCACCAGGTCCGCAACGAGTGGAGCGGTGTGATGCCCACAGTCTACCCTTGCATCCCTGGCCACGAGATCGTCGGCCGCGTCACCAAAACTGGCTCAGACGTAACAAAATTCAAGGTTGGTGATCTCGCCGCCGTCGGGTGCATGGTCGACTCCGATCGTGTCTGTCCCGAATGCAGGCAGGGCTTCGAACAGTTCTGCCCGAACCTTACGCTCACCTACAACTTCCCCGACAAACACACCGGAGGCGTGACCTACGGCGGCTACTCCGACAGCATCGTCGTCGATCAGCAATTCGTTCTCAAGATCCCAGCGAACCTTGACCTCGCGGGTGCCGCACCTCTGCTTTGCGCTGGAATTACCACGTACTCGCCTATGCACCACTGGGGAGTTACCAAGGGCAAGAAGGTCGGTGTAGTCGGACTTGGCGGACTTGGCCACATGGGCGTCAAATTCGCGCACGCCCTTGGAGCGCACGTCGTTCTGTTTACTACGTCGCCCAACAAGAAGGAAGACGCGCTCCGCCTCGGCGCCGACGAGGTTGTCATTTCTCGCAATGCCGATGAGATGGCGAAGCATGCCGGGAGCTTTGACTTTATCCTCGATGCCGTCTCCGCCGACCACGACATCAACGCTTATCTGGGCCTTCTTCGTCGCGACGGTAACCTCTGCCTCGTGGGCGCACCGGAGAAGCCGTTGGCTGTTGCCGCCTTCAATCTACTCTTTGGCCGCCGCAGCCTCTCCGGCTCGCCCATCGGAGGCATTGCTGAAACACAGGAGATGCTCGACTTTTGCGGAAAGAACAACATCACCGCCGACGTCGAGATCATCCCGATCCAGAAGGTCAACGAAGCCTATGATCGACTCTTGAAGGCGGACGTCAAATACCGCTTCGTCATCGACATGGCTTCTCTGAAGAACGAATCATAGTTCCATGAGCAAACACTTTCGGGTTCCCAGCCGGCTTCCCGCAAGGTTGCATGAGTTGGGAATCCGTGTGTCTGCACTGCTTCAGAACGCGGGACTTCCGCCCGGCCTTTTCGATCAACCCCGCATCCTCGTGACAACCGAAGAACTCTTCGCACTGTGGCGGGGAATCGGTCACGCCAGCCCTAAACCAGCCATAGGTCTGGAGCTCGGCACAGAGATCAAGCCCGAGCACTTCGATCCAATTGCCCTCGCGGCACTTTCGACGGGTAGCTTCGGCGAAGCCATGCGCCAGATGGCCCGCTACAAACAACTCTCCTGCCCAGAAGAGATTGTCCACGAAACCGACGACACAGAGTGGAGCATTCAGTTTCGATGGCTTCTGGCCAACGATGTCGAACCCGAAGTTCTGACCGATCTCTGCTTCGCCTGGGTGCTCACCATCGCCCGTCACGGAAGTGGAACTCGCGTGTCACCCAAGCGCCTCGAACTCGTGCGCCCGCGCGCCTACGCAAAGACCATCGAGCGCCATTTCGGCTGCCCCATCGTCTTTGGAGCGGCTCGTAACGCAATCGTCTTCCGTGCATCTGATGCCGCGCTGCCCTTCGTAACCCATAACGCTGAGCTACTGGCCATGCTCGCGCCGCAGCTCGATGAAGAACTGAAGCAGCACAAGGGTCAAGAGACGTTCCCCGAACGTGTCCGCGCCTCTATTCAGAGAAAACTCGCCGGGCGCCGTCCCAAGATGCAGGAGATCGCCCGCGATCTCCATATCAGCTCTCGAACGCTGCAGCGTCGCTTGCAGGACGCAGGGTACAGCTTTCAGCAGGCTCTTGAGGATGCTCGGCACCAACTCGCGCGCCACTATCTCAACAACTCACTGCTCGAACTGAACGAGACTGCCTATCTACTCGGATACGAAGATTCGAACTCCTTCGTGCGTGCCTTCCGCACATGGGAAGGAGTTCCGCCAGCCTATTGGCGGGGAACCCAGCGAGCAAAAGCTACGTTGTAGATTCAACTTTCTTGTCATAGGTCTTCTTCGCCATCGGGTAAAATCGAACGAAAAGTTGCGGCCAGATATTTTTCAATTAGGCTTACACTCATGCGCATTGCAATTGATACTGGCGGCACTTTTACGGACTGCGTGTATCTGCAGGACGGAAAATTTGTCGTGTTGAAGGTCTTCTCTACGCCGCACGACCCCGGTGTGGCGGTTTTGAATGGACTAAGGCAAATCGCCGCGGGGTCAGATATTGTGGTTCGCCACGGAACAACCGTCGGAACGAACACAATGTTGGAACGCAAGGGTGCGCGTGTCGCTTTCGTCACGACCAAAGGTTTCGAAGACACGATCGCGATCGGCCGGCAGGCGCGACCGAAGCTCTATGACTGGATGCAGCCCGCTCCGGAGTGCCTTGTAAGCGAAGGACTTCGTTTCGGGATAGCGGAGCGAACCAGCTCGGAGTGCGAAGTGATCCGCGAAGTCGATGCCGCGGAACTAGACGATCTGGTTTCCAGGATCAAGGACGCAGACGTTGATGCGGTAGCGCTTTCCCTCTTATTCTCATTCGCTAATTCGACGAACGAGAGCGAGGTAGCTGCTGCGTTGGAACGGCTGGGACTGCCGCTATCGATCTCGCACAAAATTTTGCCAGAGTTTCGCGAGTATGAGCGCGCATCGACGGTGGTGGCAAATGCTTATCTTGCGCCCAAGATGGGCACGTATCTGACTAACCTGGCAACCAATGTCGAGAGCGGATACGAGAGGGCACGCTTGGAAGTAATGCAATCATCGGGCGGCATCATTTCAGCGAAACTGGCGGCAGCAGAGCCTGTAAGGACAGTCCTCTCCGGGCCAGCTGGCGGCGTCATTGGAGCATACAAGTTGGCGACGCTTGCCGGATTTGATCGCATCATTGGCTTCGACATGGGAGGCACTTCCACAGATGTGTGTCTCGTCGATGCGAGTGCAGGCGGGTTGCACATTAGCAACGAATCCGTCGTATCCGGAATTCCGATCGGCGTTCCGATGCTCGATATTCATACTGCCGGTGCTGGTGGGGGCTCAATTGCGCGCTTCGACGCAGGAGGAATGTTACGGGTAGGGCCGGAATCGGCTGGGTCGATACCCGGACCAATCTGCTTTGGCCGGGGTGAACAACCAACTGTAACCGACGCAAACCTTGCGCTGGGGCGATTGGACACGGAACGCTTTCTTGGCGGTTCGGTAAAGCTGGATCGAGAACGAATGATGCTCTGGTTGGAGAAAACGAAAAACTCCATTGCGACAGTAGAAGCCTTCGCTGCCGGCATCCTACAGGTAATTGAGACCTCAATGGCCAAAGCGATCCGCGTAATCTCGGTGGAACGCGGGTACGACCCACGCGACTTTACACTGGTGGCCTTCGGTGGAGGCGGTCCCCTCCATGCCTGTTCGCTGGCATACGTGTTACGAGTGCCTCGCGTCCTGATCCCCGCTCTGCCTGGGGCGCTATCGGCAGTGGGTATTCTATTGGCCGATACGATGCGGGAGTACTCGCGCACCGTGATGCTTCCGGTCGACGCTCAGTTTGAGGAGGCCTTCTGCGGACTGGAAAAACTGGGAACGGAAGAGTTCCGAGCGGAGAATCTGAGAGGGCAATCACTCCGATCGGTGGACATGCGCTACAAGGGACAGGGCTACGAGTTGAATGTTCCGTTCGGCCCGGACATGGCGGCGCGATTTTACGACCTGCATCAGCGTCGCTATGGGTTTGCGAACGAGACGAGGGCGCTCGAAGTTGTGAATGTACGTGTCCGCATGGTGAGCGCAGCAGAGGCCTTCACGCCCGTGGTTCAGCCCCTGCATGAGGGCGATGGAGTCGCAGGCGCTGATCGGCACTCGTAACGTCTATTTCGACGGCGGTTTTCAGGAAACACACGTCTACGACCGCGAGCTTTTACGTCCAGGGGATACCTTTGCGGGACCGGCGATCGTCTCGGAGTACAGTTCCGCCACGGTTCTACCTTTTGGTGATGTGTTGCGAGTGGATGGCCTCGGCAATCTTGTGATCAAGGTGCATGTATGAAAAACATGAACGAAACGCAAAGCCCCATCGAGCTAGCGATCTTTCAAAGCACTATCCATTCGATAGCTGAGGAGATGGGAGCAGCGCTGCGCCGCACCTCCATCTCTCCGAATATCAAAGAGCGTCGCGACTACTCCTGCGCTCTCTTCGACCACCAGGAGCGAGTGATCGCGATGGGTGACCACATGCCGGTTCATCTTGGCGCCATGCCGATGTCAGTCAAGGCAGTGGTAGACAGCATGAGCCTCGAGGAAGGCGACATTGCGATCTTGAATGATCCGTATGCAGGTGGTACACATCTTCCGGACATAACGCTGGTTCTGCCAATATTTATCGGTGACTCTGGCAAACCCGCATTTTATGCCGCGTCGCGAGCACATCACGCTGACGTTGGCGGTATGTATGCGGGATCAATGGGCCCCGCCGAGGAGATCTACCAGGAGGGCATTCGCATTCCTCCGATTCGTCTCATGCGTAAGGGAGTGATGAGCCACGACGTTCTCTCTCTGCTGCTGGCGAACGTCAGGACACCGGAGGAACGCGAGGGCGATCTTGCAGCGCAGATAGGTGCTTGCAGAGTAGGCGAGAGACGCATCAAGGAAGTTGTCGCGAAGTATGGCTTAGCCAAGGTGAATGATCTAGTAGAAGAACTGCTAGCTTACTCCGAGAGACTCATGCGCGCCGAGCTTCACAACATGCCTGCAGGCGTTTTCACGGCTGAAGACTTCCTTGATGGCGATGGAGTTACAGATGATCCCATCCGAATTGCGGTGACGATTACCTTTAATCCCGCAGATGGCTCGGCGGAGATTGACTTCAATGGATCGTCGCCACAGGTAAGAGGCAGCGTGAATGCCGTCTATCCAATTACATATTCAGCCTGCTTCTATGTGTTGCGTTGCCTCCTAAGCGATGACGCGCCCGCAACCGCCGGACTGATGAACGCAGTGAAGATCTTAGCCCCGTTGGGAACGATCGTGAATGCGCAGTTGCCAGCGCCCGTAGCAGGGGGCAATGTCGAGGCGAGTCAACGAATCACGGATACGCTGTTGCGTGCCCTCGCGAAAGCTGCGCCGCACCGTGTTCCTGCGGCAAGCTATGGCACGATGAGCAATCTGACGGTGGGTGGCGTGGACCACCGAACGAACGCACCTTTCACATACTATGAGACCATCGCCGGCGGCATGGGCGCGCGTCCGAACATGGATGGAATCGATGGCATTCACTGCCACATGACCAACTCATTGAACACTCCAATCGAAGCGCTCGAGTATGCCTATCCATTTCGTGTCCGCTCGTATGGGTACCGTCGCGGTTCGGGAGGAGCCGGAAAGTTTCGTGGCGGAAATGGATTGGTACGTGAGATCGAACTTCTGGCGCCCGCACAGGTGACGTTTCTTTGCGATCGAAGAAAGTTCTCTCCCTACGGGCTTGCAGGTGGGGAAGACGGAGCAAAAGGGAAGGCACAGTTGATCCATCCAGATGGAGCGACGGCGGATCTACCAGGAAAGTGCACACTGCATGTCGGCAAGAACGACGTCATCCGGGTGGAGACGCCCGGTGGAGGCGGATGGGGCGTGGCTGGATCTTAGTAGTGTGTATGGTTGGCAATCAACCGGCGATATTTCGGCGTCACCCACAATTGGGTGGGGGAGCCTCGGCCACCCCTACTTTCGAATAATGCGCTGGGAGATGATCTGTGGGCGAGGGGCATTCGCTCCGATATTACTTGTCTCAAGCAAGACTTCAAACGGAAACATGTTGCCTTTTGAGTCGAAGACCTGACTCAAAAACGCTTTTGAAGCATCGCTAAAGAGATAGTCTGCTGCGGCTTCCGTGCCTGCCATGTTGATTCCCTCAATGAGAAGAACGTGGCCGGTGCCGTCCAGATTCGAGGTGACGGCAATCAGTCCAAATGTAGTGCGCGCCGGATCCGTCTGGTCCGTCTCATAAGACGCCTTCTCCCCGGCCAATGGATGAGTATTGCGAATAATTGTCTTGTCCTCATTGCGTTGAGGCTCGAACCGGAAGTTCAGTTCTTTCTGAAAGAGTTCCACCCACGGGTTAGCGCCGACGGACCCGAGCAGGATCACGTTGGATTGTTTCAAATCGTCCAAGGTCACCTCACGCGCGTACCGGACCTTGAATCGATCTTTCACCACTGCAGGAAGCTGAGAGATTGAAGAGGCCAGGTGGAGGTCCACAACACTGGTGTAGCGACGCCCGCCAAGCTCATTCACGATAGCGGGGTCGATACCGAACGGCGATTTGGTGTGCTCCTGATACTCTCCTGTGGCGTATTCCGCCAGGGAGACCCACCGTTTCGTCAGATTCTGGTAGATGACGAGCCCGCTATCGGCGGGGACCAGTAGGGTGTCTCGCGTCGGAGTGAAAAAAATGCCCCAGAAGCGATCCGAGATGCTTCGTTGCGGTCTGAGGTGGATGCCGTGAAGAGAGAGAAAGAAAAGAGCGACAAACAGAGCCGCACAGAGAGTTTTAAGCGCCCAAGAGGAGCGGACAACAAAAACTGGCTGCGGCTCATCCTGATGAGGCACTTCCAGTGATGCACGGCCAGCGAGGTTGCCAGCTTCTACGGGGGTGGGGTTCGGTTTGCTTTCGCCGACAACCGCATCGTCTTCGACGAAGAGAGGGACGTATCCACCGCGAGGCACAACGACGCGAACTCGTTCGTCGATGCCTTCGACGGCGAAATACTCGTCGAGTCTCCGCCGCAGCAGACGGGCGTAGTTGCGAACAATATTGTCTTCGCCGGGGTTGTATCCGCGGGGTCGTCGAAAAACCTGTTCGCCGATCTGTTGCTCGGTGATCTCGTCAGCCTGATCCAGCAGATATTTTTCGCAGATATAGAGGACAAAGCTGGTGAGAAATTTGGATTTCACGAACCCCTTGCTGCCGGCGATGCGTTTGGCAAGATGCCATCGTGGGTCCTCTTCAAGTCTCTCGACATGATCTGCAACTCTTGTTTCCGATGGCTGTCTGTCTTCAGTAAAACTTGCCCAGCTAGTCGTCAAAGTCTTCTCCCCTGTAATTAGTAGATATCGACACGAGGAGCATTTCGTTACGGAGGCGTTAATCCCGGGGCGATCGGTAGTAACGGTGAGATTAAAAATTCTTGGTCGCATCCGCTCCGAAGTCTTTTCTTTCTATTGGGTACGGCTCTACCCCTGCACGTGTATTCACTGTTTTTACACGGTGGAATCACCTGCCAAAAACGACAGAGCCGAGGCAAGATCGGAAAACAAGAAAGAACCTGGAGGGTGTTGCTGCGAACGCTGAGTTTCTCCTCCTGGAGGGCTCGAAGCGGCAAATCTCTTTACGGTCCGCTCTTGCCAAGGAGGCACTTGTGTCAAGGAAGTTCACGCAATCAACCGTTTCTGCCGCAAACGGCGTCCAACAATTTCTGCTCCTCCTGCTATTGCTCGCAGGGATGGTGATTGCGATGCCGGTCGCTCTAATGGCGCAGTCTGATAACTCGTCAATTACGGGAACGATCACTGACCCATCGGGTGCCGTCGTCGACCGGGCGGAGATCACAGTGATCAGCGAATTGACTGGAGCCGAGCACAAGACGATAAGCAACCGGTCCGGTTTCTACACCATCGCAGGTCTCGCCCCCGGCAAGTACACCGTAAAAGTGGTCGCACCCGACTTCCACACCGTCACTAGAACAAATAACAACCTCGACCCGGCAGTTCCCACCACCGTCAACGTCACGCTCGTCCTCGGTCAGACCGCCCAGCAGATTGAGGTCAAAGCAGACGAGACCACACTCCAGGCTGACAGCTCAACCCTTGGCCGCGTCATCACCAGCAGTCAGGCTGATAACCTGCCCCTCAACGGACGCAACCCGATCTACCTGGCGCTCACCAAAGCCGGCATCACCAGCACCACGAGCAACGTATCGACCTTCAGTTTCAGCACCGGACTAGGTGCACTCAACATTAACGGAGGCCGCGAGCGTGACAACCTGCTCACCTACGATGGCGCCGTCGCCGTCCGAATTCGCGCCAGCGGAGACTCCATCGGTACACCCGACCTCGACGCCGTGCAGGAAGTTCAGGTACTCGCAACCAACTACCCGGCCGAATACGGTCGCTCCATCGGCGGCCAGGTCCGCATCATCACCAAAAGCGGTGGTGAAAAATTTCACGGCAGCCTCTACGAATACTTTCAGAATCCTGTACTCAACGCCAACACCTGGGTTCGAAATAACAACTTTGTCAACAACGACAACCCAAACTACCCCGCCGCTCTCAAGACAAACTACGTGGGGCATTTCACCTTCAACCAGTTTGGCGGCAACGTCAATGGCCCGCTCTACATTCCACACGTCCTTCCCAAGGGTAAGGTGTTTTTTCTCTATTCGGAGGCATTCGTTCGTTACAACCCGCTGCAGACCAATGCGGTGACCGTACCTAATTCCGCTTTCCGTACCGGAGACTTCAGTTCGCTTCTCAACGGCGCAACCAAGCACTACCTCAAGGATCCGCAGTCCACACTTGCCTGCAGTGCCACAGCAGGCGGTCCCGGCTGCTTTCCCGGCAACATCATTCCCCAGAACCGCCTAAGCCAGAACGGCGTTGGTCTCCTAACCGCCTTCCCGAACCCAACACCCAACTTCTCCCTTGGAAGCGCCAACCTCCTCACCACCGGAACGAACCCCGAGCAGCAGCAGATCGACAGCGGCAACCTCGACATCGTGCCCACCGACAAGGACTACATTCGCTTCCGTCTGGTCCATTTCTTCTACCACGAGAACAACCCATTCGCGACCTCGAACTACGGCAACGTTCCACGCATCTACAGCCGCCCGAACCAGACCGCATCGCTCGACTACGTGCACACCTTCAGCGAAAAGATGACCAACGAGGTCCTGCTCACTGCAAGTCACGACGCTGCCCGCCTGAGCATCGACACCTCAACCGGCACCTATGACCGCACGAAATACGGCATCAACTTCCCCTACCTCTTTCCTCAGGGCAAGGACCTCCCGAACAAGATTCCAACCGTCGCCTTCGACACTACCACCAGCATCACTACGCTCGATGGCAGCACCTACCCATCGCACTCCCAGGGTGAACTCTTCGACTTCGCCGACACCTTCACTCGCATCATCGGCAATCACGTCATCCGCGCCGGCGCTCTCTATGAGCGCTCTGGAGAGAATGACAACGACCAGATCGCCTTCGCCAACTCCACACCCGGCCAGACCAACAATCAAAACGGCAAGTTCGATTTCTCAAGCGGAAACACTCTCGGCTCAAGCTACGATATTGCTGATGCAGCGTTAGGACTCTTCAATACCTACTCTGAAGTCGGCCCCCGCAACGAAACGCCCAACCGCGCCAACATGTATGAATTCTTCGTTCAGGACTCCTGGAAGGTGACGCCGAAGCTGCACCTTGAGTTCGGTCTTCGCTACAGCAGCATCCATCCCTACTACAGCCTATGGAACAACGCGGGAACCTTTGATCCCGCGTTCTACAACCTCGCCAACGCAATCCAGGTCAGCTCGACAACAGGCAATCCCATCGCCGGCTCCGGCGATCCGCTCAACGGCACCGTCCTCTGGGGCAACGGCTTTACGTCCGACGCAAAAAATCACGTGCCCATCGCAGCCTCTGGTCAATTTGACCACCTCTTTCACGATCTACCGCGGGGTTACATCCATGTTCAGAAATATCTCTTCCAGCCCCGCCTAGGAATCGCTTACCAGCTCAACGACAAGACCGTTCTGCGCACAGGCTTCGGCCGATACGTCAATCGTCAGGGGGTTTCCGATGGCGTCTTCGCCGGAGGCATCCCTCCTCTCCAGCAGTTGGTCTCCATCACAGCCGGAAGTGTCGACAACCCAGGCGGAACGGCCGGAGCTACAGGCTCCTACCCGCAGCTCTCCGGCGCGATCAGCCAAGCCTCGCCTCAACCTGAGGCCTACACCTGGAACGTCTCGGTAGAGCGCGATCTTGGCTTTGATACCGTCGCCGACATCTCCTACGTCGGTCGTCACGCACTTCACCAGCAGTTTCAGGGCGACCTCAACCAGGCACCCCTCGGAACGGCACAGCAGTTCGGCACAAATGGAGTCAACGCGCATCGGCCATACGCGGGATATGCCGCGATCACCGAGGTCTATCAGGGAGACACTGCGTTCTACCAGGGATTGCAGATCGACGTGAACCACCGCTACAGCCGCAATCTCGGTTTCGGCGTTGCTTACACCTTCGCTCACTCGCAGGACTGCGGTTCCTTCCAGAAAAACTTCCTGCCGAACTTCCTCGACACCAAGGGTCTGTGCGGCAACGCTGACTACGATATCCGCCAGGTGCTCGCCATCAACTCTGTGTACCGCATTCCCTTCCGCAGCGGCAGCCGTCTGGCCAACGAAGCTCTCGGCGGCTGGCAGCTCTCACAGTCCTACCAGTTTCAGACCGGAACACCCTTCAGCGTAGCCACCAGTCAGGACATCGCCGGCGTCGGTGCCGGCTTCCAGTCCCAACTCCTGCAGGTCACTCCCGGAGCGGCCCTGCACGGCGACGGCAAATTCTCCGTCGGCGCCGACTCCAACTCATGGTTCGCCACCAAGAACGGCGACGGCACCAGCATCTTCACCACCCCCGCCCCGGGCACCTTCACGCCGCAGCACAATCGCAACATTCTATTCGGCCCCGGTTCAGCAAACTACAATGCAAGCCTGCAAAAGCGCTTCCAGACCTTCGAGAATCAGTTCCTGACCTTCCGCTTCGATGCCTTCAACTTCCCCAACCACCCGAACTGGTCGGCGCCAGACTCCACCTACACGGACGCGACCTTCGGCAAAGTCACTAGTAAAACCGGACAGCGAGCCATGCAGGCCAGTCTCCGCTACTCCTTCTAAAGCACTATCATTTGCAGGACAGTGTTGGGGTCTGCTCAACAGATCCCAACCGTCTTACCGGTCTCCACCGAACCCGATCGCTTAAAGGGGAATGTTACGATGCACGAAAACACGCAGTCCATTCTTCGACGTTCGATCCACATGGCTCTCGGCATGCTTCTGCTCGCGTCGCCTCTCGCGGGCCAACCTGCCAGCTCGCAAAAGACCCCAATCAGAGCCGCGCAGGATTACACCCGAAACGTCGACCCGTTCATCGGCGTGGACTGGGGCGGCAATACCTTCGTCGGCTCTGCAATCCCCTACGGCCTCGTCAAGGTCGGCCCCGACATGGAGACCTTCGACGGACGTCGCTCCGGCTTTGGTTATTCCAGCAATGGCGTCATCCTCGGCTTTTCTCATCTGCACCTCAGCGGCGCGCAGGGCAAGTATGGAAACATTCTCGTCGCCCCTGTCACCGGGCCCCTCGACCAGAGCAACATCAAAACTCCGCGTACCGATGAGGTCAATCAGGTTGGCTACTACGCTGCAAATCTCACTCGTTATCAAGTAAAGGCTGAGCTGACCAGTAGCCGTCGCGTCGGCTTCCACCGCTATACCTTTCCCGCCTCGCAACAATCGCACCTGACAATCAACGTCGCTGCGGCACTGGGTCTCGGCACAGGCTGGGAGGACCAGACATTTCTCGGCGCGGAGATCCACCTTCCTTCAAACCACGAGGCCCAGGGAGTGACGCGTTTCAGCGGAGGCTGGAACAGAGGCGGCGAATATCGCGTCTTCTACTACATGGTGCTCGACACGCCTGCTGCGACAACCCAGACCTGGACCGGGAACACTCTGACCGCAGCCAACGATGCCACCGTCGGCGCCAGTACACCAATCGGAGCCTCCTTCAACTTCTCCACGAAGGCCAATCAGGTCGTTCAGGCCAAGGTCGGCATCTCGTTCATCAGCGCCGAGCAGGCGAAGCAAAACGTGCAACAGGAAATTCCTGCATGGAACTTCGACGCAACTCACGCTGCCGCCACTGCCTTGTGGAACGCAGAGTTGGCAAAGCTGACCCTCGTCGGCGCGAATGATTCGCAACGCCGCCAGCTCTACACCGCGATGTACCACACGATGCTGATGCCGACCGACCGCACCGGAGAAAACCCGGACTGGAAATCTACCGAGCCCTACTACGATGACTACTACTGCATCTGGGATACG
The DNA here is from genome assembly GCA_963720955.1 of uncultured Acidobacteriaceae bacterium. GTDB lineage: Bacteria > Acidobacteriota > Terriglobia > Terriglobales > Acidobacteriaceae > Edaphobacter. The sequence continues at coordinate 22,473 of CAVRHK010000023.1, forward strand.
TACCGGACCTCCAGCCCTCTGCTCACTCTCATCTCGCCTGATCGCCAGCGCGACCTTATCCGCTCGCTGATCGACATCTATCGCCACACCGGCTATATGCCCGACGCTCGCAGCGGCAACGACAACGGCCGCACTCAGGGCGGTTCCAACGCAAACGTCGTGATAGCCGATGCCTATGTCAAAGGCCTCAAAGGCATCGACTATGAAACCGCATTCGCTGCCATGGTTCACGATGCCGAGGTGCCCCCAACCGACGCACAGAAGGAAGGTCGTGGCGGCCTGAAGGACTACAACGAAAAAGGCTACGTCACCCTCGCCGACGAACGCTCCGGTTCGCGCACCGCCGAGTACAGCTACGACGACTTCGCCATCTCCGAGGTCGCCTGCGGTCTCGGCAAAGAGAAAGAAGCCGCGCTCTACGCCAGCCGCGCCCACAACTTCGAGCACCTCTGGGACAAGGATATGACCGTCGAAGGCTTCAAGGGTTTTATGCGTCCACGCAACCCTGACGGCACCTGGGCCCCCCCCTATCTCGTCGTCCGCGGCACTTGGCCTGACTTCTTTTACGAAGGCGACATCTGGACATACTCCATCTACGCCCCGCAAGACATGCGCCGACTCATCGAGATGGCCGGCGGCGATCAGAAGTTCGTCAACCGCCTCGACTGGACCTTCCTACGCCGCCACTTCGACGTCACCAACGAGCCCGGTTTCCTCATCCCGGTGCTCTACAACTACGCCGGCCGCCCCGATAAATCCGCCGACATCGTCCATCTTCTCCTCGAAAAAGCCTTCATGGACAACCGCGCCGGAATTCCCGGCAACGACGACTCCGGTGCCATGTCGAGTTGGCTCATCTTCTCTACCCTTGGCATCTTCCCCGTCGCCGGCCAGGACGTGTATCTCATCAGCACACCGAGTATTCCCGACGCGTCTCTTACTCTCGGCAATGGAAAAAAACTTCGCATCCTTGCAAAGAACCTCGACGCCAACGGTCTCAATCGTTACGTGCAGTCCGCCTCGCTCAACGGAGTCGACCTGCCGACCTCATGGTTCCACCACGCACAGATTAAAGACGGAGCAACACTTGTGCTGACGATGGGTTCGGCTCCATCAAGCTGGGGCAAAACCTTGCCTCCACCTTCGATGAGTGACACGTCTGCGAAGAACTGCTCGCTTTCAGGCAAATGATGACAATAATCGGAGGGTTGAAGACGGGCGCCGTTTCTCAGGTGCGAATCCTGCAGATAAACTGACATTGCAGGAGGTTTGACCTAAAACAGAAGAATCCTGCCGAAATTTCCCTACGGCCTCGGCCTTCGAAGTGATTCGCTCATCTGTTTACTGACGTCAGGCTTATCCAGGTAGCTTCATCTAGTTTCCTCTGTTGGCTTAGTGGGCCGCATTGATCCTCAGAAGACGTACGCCGTGGGCGGCAACGCTCTCGTTGTACTGGTCTCCGTTCATGGCCATGGACTCATGCTTCCACAGATCACGTACGGCGAGCTCTTTTCCGGAGTAACCGGAAGGCAGGCTGCTCCACCGCAAGGCTGCCGGCATGGCGGTGCCGCCGCGGTTGAAGACTCCGACGATGAGCGATCCGTCCGCCAGGACGCGGGTCAGAGTCTGCATCTGACCGTTGACGGAAAGCGATTGGACGGGCTTCGCAGCAGGGTCCTGGTCGATGTCGATGACCTCTTTGTTCATCAAGATGGATTTGGTTTCGTCCGACATCGAGCGCAGGTCGTTGCCTGCGATGAGGGGGGCAGCGAGCATCGACCAGAGGCTCATGTGGGTGCGATACTCGTCGGCGTTCATGCCACCGTTGCCGATCTCGAGCATGTCCGGATCGTTCCAGTGGCCCGGTTGGGTGTAGGAGGAGATGGCGATCTGACTGAAGCCGATCTTGTCCATCGAATCCCACGTATCGCGGATATCGCCGGTGGTGCGCCACAGATTGCCGCCGACTTTGGTGCCCCAGGTCCAGACGTCGGTCAAACCGTACTGGCAGAGGCTGTAGACCATGGGGCGGCCCGCATGTTCGAGCGCTGTACCCATCTTCTGGTAGAGGCCCTGCTGGTTGGGTTCGGTGATCTCATAGATGGCGCGGGCGCTGCAAAGGTCGTACTTCAGGTAGTCCATCCCCCATGCGGCGTAGGTTTTTGCGTCCTGCTCTTCGTGGCCGAAACTGCCAGTGTATCCGGCGCAGGTCAGAGGGCCGGGCGAGGAATAGATGCCGATCTTGAGACCTTTGGAGTGGACGTAGTCGGCGAGCGCCTTCATATCGGGGAACTTCTTGTTGGTTAGAATGTTTCCCTGGGCATCGCGGCCAGCCTGCCAGGTGTCGTCGATGTTGATGTAGACATAGCCAGCTTTGTTCATGCCGCTCGAGACCATCGCATCGGCCACGGAGCGAATGTCGGCATCGGTGATTCTACCGGCGAACTTGTTCCAACTGTTCCAGCCCATGGGCGGCGTTCTGACCAGGCCATTGTCGGGAAGATCGTGCAGCGGCGGCAGGGGAAGCGGGGCCGGGGGCGCGGCTGCCTCTTTGGTCGAGCGGACCGCGGTGCCGGTGACGACCTGGCCCTCCCATCGGTGCCATTCGAGCTTGAGCTTGCCGTCGGTGTAGGTTCCGTCGTAGGTCGTGGAAGCTGCGGTGGACCCGGTGGCGATCGGCGATCCGGCGACGGCGGGCGGCGGAGAGGTGACGAAGTGCAGGTGGCCCGCCGTGTAAGTGCCGTTCAACGGATTGCCACCGGGGTAGCGTCCGAACATTTTGCCGGTAAGAGTCTCCCCGCTAAGGTTCAGCTGAAAGTAAGTGTGATGGACGTTTCCGTCGGCGCTTGGCACCTGCAGATCCCAGTAGCCGTTCAGATCGGTCTGGGCAAAGGACGGCACGGCGAGGAGAAAGGCCGCGAGCAGGAGGAGAATTTGCCAGACAGTGAAGTATCGATTCGATTTTAAGGAGCATTGGATTTTTCAGCCTTTTTCATTTTGGTTAGGGTATTGATGTTAGTGGATCACCAACAGCCCTCGCGCATTTTGCTCAAGCGGTCTTTGCTTCAACCACACCTGCGGCCGTATAGCTTTTACCGGCAGACTTCTTCTGGGCGACACCTGCCATACCGTGCCCGAAACACCTCTTTCATCACTGCTTTTCGAACTGCGTTCTCCACCTTCTCTGCGGCCTTCTTCTTCGCCTTTTCATCAGCGATTTATTGAAAACCTTCGATCGAGACCTTGTCCAGTTGATTCAGCCTTCCCAGAAGTAATGCTTGACTGACAGAAACAGTGTCCGGCAGGGAAGGGAATTGGGTAGTTCCAAATCCCAACACCCTGAAGTTGTACCACGCTACCAACCATTGAGCAGGGCTACATCCTTCCTGCTGGGGTACCCCGGTTCCAGTTCTATTTGACGAAGAGAGATTTATTGGACTATAGTCCAATTTATGGCTCGTAGTACACCTTCGTTGCGCGAAAAGCAGAAACATCACACGCGAACAGAGATCGTGCGGGTCGCCTTCGAACTCTTTGCCACTCACGGATACGAAGCCGTCTCCGTCGAGATGATCTGCGACACAGTCGGGATCTCGCGAGCGACCTTCTTCAACTACTTCCCGCAAAAGGAATTGATCCTCCGTGAAATTGCCAGCACCCGCGTTGAAAAACTAAAGTCAATCGTCACTCAATTCGGCGAAGGCGGTCACAAGCTCACATTCGACGATGTGATCGCACTCTTTCTCGAAATAACTGGCGAAAACACGCGCATCGCGGCCAAATCGCGACGGCTGCTGCTCAGCCTCTGGTTCCAGCAGGTCACCAACGGCCCCATGATGGCGGCCCGTCAGGAAGCAATCAACATACTCAGCGGCGCCATCAAGCGCATTCCACGCCGCAAGGCCGCCGCCCCTCAGCTGATAGCCGAGACGCTTTTCGCCATCTACATGGCAACCACTCTGGAGTGGCTTATCCGCGAGGATGAACCCGGCACCTGGCTGATCAACAACATGCGCGCACGCCTGAAGCTGGGCCTGGAGGGCATGGCATGAGACGCAAGATCGTTCTCGCAATCGCCGCGCTCGCAGTCCTCATAATCGCCGGATGGCTCATCCACTCCTGCGCGAACTCGAAAAACGTCCTTCGTCTACTCCGGCACGATAGAAACGCGCGAGATCCAGATCGGCTCAAAGATCGGCGGTCGCGTCACTCAGGTCCTCGTCGAAGAGGGACAGGCAGTCAAAGCCGGGGCCTTGTTGGTCCAATTCGAGTTCGATGACGTGAAGGCCCAGCGCGCACAGGCCCAGGCGCAGTTCGAACAAGCCCAGGCCGATTACCATCGCCTCCAGCGTGGCAATCGTCCCGAAGAGATCGCGCAGGCACAGGCCAACGCGCAGCTGCAGCGTGCCATGCTCGATGCCGCGCAAAACGGCCCCAGATCACAGGAGTTGAAGCAGGCCGAGGCTGACTACGCCGCGGCCAAAACCGACGCCGCGAACGCCCAAATCAACTTCCAGCGAATGGACATGCTCGTGCGCGGCGACACCGTCTCTCGCCAGCAGTTCGACGACGCAAAAGCAACACGCGATTCGACGGCCCAGAAGGCCGAGTCTCTTCGCCAGCGTCTCGCTCTCCTGCAGGCGGGCACACGCAAGGAAGACCTGCAGGCCGCCCAGGAGCGCTACCGTCAGGCGCAGGCGGCGGCCGACCTGATGCAGCACGGCTATCGCAAGGAGGATATCGACGCGGGCCGCGCAAAGATCGACGAGGCCCAGGCACGCGTCAACCAACTCGACGTGCAGTTGAAAGAGGCTGAGCTCTTCGCCCCGGCCGACGGACTCGTCCAGACAGTCAGCGTGCGCACCGGAGATCTCGTCGGCCCAGGAAAGATCGTCGTCACCATGCTCGAGTCCTCGCAGCTCTGGGTCAAGGTCTACGTTCCCGAGACCGACCTCGCCGCAGTCCGCGTCGGCCAGCCCGCACAGGTCGAGGTCGACTCGTTCCGCGGTCGTTCCTTCACCGGACACATCCAGGAGATCGCCTCCCAGGCTGAGTTCCTTCCCCGCAACGTACAGACCCGCGACGACCGTCAGCACCAGGTCTTCGGAGTGAAGGTTCACGTCGACAATGCCGATGGCGCGCTCAAATCCGGCATGTCCGCAACGGTACGCATGCAATGACTCCCGTCATCACCGCCGACCACCTCACGATTCGCTTCGGCGACTTCACCGCAGTCAGCGACGTCTCCTTCGAGATCAACAAAGGAGAACTCTTCGGATTCCTCGGCCCCAACGGCTCCGGCAAGACCACCATCATCAAGGCCCTCTGCGGACTCATCACCCCCACTGAAGGCACCGGCACTATCCTCGGCATGGACATCCACAAAGACGCCGCCGACATCAAGCGCCATGTCGGCTACATGTCGCAAAAATTCGGCCTCTACGAAGACCTCACCGTCTCCGAGAACCTCGGCTTCTACTGCGGGCGTCTACGGCCTCACCGCCTCGCGCGCGCACCAGCGCATCCAGGAGGTCGTCGCGCTCACCGGCCTCGGCTCCCTATCTGCATCGCCGAGTCAGCGCACTCTCCGGCGGGTGGAAACAACGCCTGGCCCTGGGCTGCGCCATCATCCACTCGCCCGAGGTCGTCTTCCTGGACGAGCCGACTGCGGGCATCGATCCCGTCGCGCGCCGTTCGCTTTGGGACCTCTTCTTCCTCTTGTCGGCCCAGGGAGTCACCTTCTTCGTCACCACGCACTACATGGACGAGGCGGAACGGTGCGGCCGCGTCGGCTACATCTACATGTCAAAGCTCGTCGCTCTCGGAACCATCAGCGAACTCCAGAATCTTCCCGAAGCCAATCCCGCGGGCACCACGCGTATCGAAATTGAAACCCCTGACACTTCCACCGTCCTGGCCGCACTGCGCAAGCAGCCCGGCGTCCGCGAAGCCACGATCTTCGGCCGTTCCATTCACTCGCTCGTCGAGTCCAGCCATATCGACACACTTCGCGCGCAGTTTCCTCAGGCAAAGATTCAAACGATCGTGCCTTCGCTCGAAGACGTCTTCGTTACCTTGACCTACCAGATCATGGAGGCCACGAAATGAAATCGCTCTTCTACGGTCTCTGGCCCGTCTGCCGCAAGGAGTTCACTCACATCGTCCGCGATCCGCGGCACACTCTTCTTCGCTCTCCTCATCCCGCTCATCCAGCTATTTCTCTTCGGCTTCGCGGTCGACACCAACATCAGACAAATTCCCACCGTCGTCTTCGACGAGTCGCACTCCCAGCAGAGCCGGCAGCTACTCGAAAGCTTCGCCGCATCCGACACCTTCCGCCTCGCCCTCACCGTTCAATCGAATCCCGACATGTACGATGCGATGCGCGCAGGCAAGGCGCGTGTGGCCATCAAGATTCCCTACGACTACGCCCGCCAGCTCCAGAGCGGCGCCACCGCAACCGTCCTCGTCCTCATCGACGGCTCCGACTCCTCCGTAGCCGGACAAGCCGTCAACGCATCGACCGGAGTCGCCCTCGAGCAGTCTCTCAACCGAATCCTTGGCTCCTCGCAGCTACCGATCGAAGTCCGCCCCTCTGTCCTCTACAACCCCGCGACGCGCTCGGCAAACTTCTTCGTTCCCGGTCTCATCGCTGTTCTCCTGCAGATGATGATCATCCTGCTCATCGCCCTCAGCCTCGTGCGCGAGCGCGAGCGTGGCACTCTTGAGCAACTCACCATGACTCCTGTCGCCCCCCTTGGCCTTATGGTCGGAAAGATGATTCCCTACGGTGTTCTGGGCTTCGGAGAACTCTGCCTCATCCTCACCATCATGCGCATCGTCTTTCAGGTGCCCATCCACGGCAATGTCTTCGCCCTGCTCGGAATGTCGCTGCCCTTCCTGCTCACCGTACTCGGAGTCGGTCTCTTCATCTCAACGAAAGCGCGCACTCAGGCGGAGGCATTTCAACTCTCCATGGGCACGGTCCTGCCTTCGGTCTTTCTCTCCGGCTACATCTTTCTCATCGACACCATGCCGCCATTCTTTCGCGGCGTCAGCCGCTTTATCCCCGCAACCTACTACATCCAGATCCTCCGCGGTGTCATTCTGCGTGGCGCGGGCTTCACAGACCTGTGGCTCAACGCTCTGGTACTCACGCTCATGGGATGCGCCACTGTCCTCCTTGCCGCACGCCAGTTCGTCAACCAGCGCGGGCCGTGACTCCACCCCTCCTTCTAAGTTACCTACAACGTTCTTTGGCGATTTATGGAAAACGGCAATACGGAGGTGTAAGACTCAACGAGACGGCAATGTTAGAAACCCTCGTGCGCATAACTTCCGGATAGCCTGTCGCAAAGAACCATGCGATGGACCCGAGAAACCTCAGAAGATCGAGAACCAAAGTCGCTGATCGAGCGCTGAAACGGAGAGTTGCCCTCCGTGCAGACCGGCAACAGCGGAATGCTGATGGAGTTCCCGAAGGCTGATCGGTAACTCCGTTTGGTTGAAGTAGCGATGGGGCTCGGTTGTTATAGCCGGGTCCCCTTGTTTTCCGAGTGCATTTTTGTCAGATACTCACAGTACTTCCGTTTGGAACGGACGATTGCTGCGATTCCATATGCTTGTCCAAGATCACTTGCGGCCGTTCCAGAGCCTGGCGGCTTTGACGTAGGCCTCAAACCCAACGATCTGTCCGACCGCCCTGCCCGTGAAGTCACCAGCTCTGAAGTGAATTCCGCCGTAACGTCTGGAGATGCCGGCTTGATTGGCCGCATCGGTAAAGGTCTCCCATCGCAGCGTGATGGGGAAAGATGGTGTCAGACCCGGCTCTATCTTCGATGACCCCGCGGGAAAGGTAACTGAATCGCCGAATGTGTCACTACCGGTAAACAGCCTCAGAACGGCAGCTCCCGCAGCGCTGAATGTGCTGTGTCCGGAGATGTATTCCGGAAACGGAGGTGTCGGAAACGTATTTAGCTGATACGGTATCCAGAACCTGCCGTCCATCGTTACGGTTCCTCTTCCCGGACCACCCCACGCCTTGATCTGCTGGCCTTGGAATACATACGGAACCGCCGTTGCGGGACGGACGGAGTCAAATGCGCGCTTTGCGTCCCACGCTACGATACCCGCATCGAAGATAGCGTTCGTGAGGGCAAAAAACAGCTTTGCGTCTTCATCTACGTCATGGTGATCTCTGGCCGAGACAAATTGCGCGAACAAGTCCCAATGTCCGGGCGGAAGCTCCGAGTGCGGTCCATCGGCAAAGTATTCGGCAATCACTTTTTGCCGATCGGTCAAATTAGCACTCTTTTCCACCAGCTCCTCTGCTTGTTCCAGGAACTCTCTGGTACCGGCAGTAGCAGGGCCGAATCGAGCGAGCAGATTGCGAAATTCATCTCCGGAGCGAAAAGTGAAAGGGACCACCCGATACCATTGCGCTCCCACGAAAGACTGCGTCACCGAGGTTTTTGTTGCATCCAGGTATTGGAGCGGCTGCCAGCGGTTGGGGTCGACCACGAGGTCTGGGTTCGGCGGCACCGGAGCAGGAGGATTCGTTGAGACGTATCCGGTGTAGTCCGAATAGGAAACGCCGCTTGCGCTCAGGTCTCCTAATTGATTGGAGCCATCATGATGCCTGAATTGCAGAACGGCACCGCAGGCCACATTCCCGACACCGCTAGGGGTGCGCGTGTCCACAGAATGGTCGTCAGGATAGTATCCTAGCTGGTCCATGAGCGGTCGAAAAACCTTCTGATCATCGCCCGGGAAAAGATCGACGGCTGCGCGATACGCGGCGAAACTGATGGCTTTGTTCTTGTTAGCTGCTGTACGCTCGTGGCGTGGTTGGCGAAGGGAGTTTCCCTGTTGCGTACCTAACGCACGTGCATCGTAAGCCGCCCAAGCGTCATAAATACAGGTGTGCACGATTGCAAGGGCGCGAGCCACCATGGGTGGCCCGAGCTTAGAATCTCGAACACCTTGCAACGCGGCGCGATTCCACTGGATGACGACGTTGGAAGGCAGGTCCTGTGAATGGGCATCGACTGGGAAGAGGCTAAGAAAGGACGCTCCCATAAATGTTAAAGACAGGACCAGGGATAACGTGTTGCGGCCGTCGAACTGTTCCATCGTCTTCATTCGTTGCTCCAGAGAGGTTTTGCACACTGGTGTTCCTGTTCGCAATTCATGGGGTTGCGCTCAAATTCACCCGTGTCTCTCGCTCCCCGATTTTTTCAGTTTAAAGGTGATGCGTAGATTGCAGAACCCGGTGCTGTTCAAACCGATATTCTTCTCAATAATTTCCCCGGTGACACTCTCAAAATGCCCCGTACCGCCGAGCACAGCTCGAAGAACTGTGGCGTACAGGTTGGCGCCCGGTCCGTCGGCAATGATGGTCTCGGTGTCATTTGAAAAGGTGTAGAGCTCTGTTACAAACGATGCTGCCGGTGTTGTGAAATCAGTTGGCTGGACCAGAATCAGGGCGCGGCATGTGATCTTTCCGATACCACCAGACGCATTGGGATCGTTGTTGGTTATTCCGCTAGGTAGAGTGCCGCCCCGGTAGATCGTGCCCTTGATGACCAGGGTGTCGCCGGGGAATGGCACCTGGGGCGGTTGAGTCGGATCGACGTGATTCACTATCAGCGTCGCCCCATCGAGCGCGACATCGACCGTGAAGGTTTCCTCATCGTCCCTCCCCTGCCTGTCTTCTGCCCGAGTGGATATTGGAATAATCGCTGCGACGGCGGGTCCCGCCAGTAGACAAATAGCTTTACGCATATAACTGCGCCGTGTTATCGCTGCTCCGTCCTCGTGTTTGCTTATACCTGTGAATGGCATGGATGTACCTCCCTTGAAGCTGCTTGTACGCGTTCAGCCGGTAATGAGCAACGGACAAGAGCGGTCACAGGGCATTTGACCGCTCTTGACCGCTGTTGCATGTATACTTTTGGCCTATTCGGGAAGTGAGGATATGCCTAGCGGCGAGCAATCTCCGTGGAACTCTCACCTTGCGGCTTCAAATGGCGAGCGGTTCACCAGACGATTGGATTCGTGGAAGGAAATTGCCTCCCACTTCAATCGCAGCGAAAAGACTGTTCGACGCTGGGAGGAAAATGAGGGATTGCCTGTTCATCGGTTGCTCCATGAGAAGCGTGGCTCGGTGTACGCTTACTCCGACGAACTGGAAGCCTGGTGGGAATCCCGTCAATCGCATAATTCAATAAGAGCCGGGCCTCTCAATCAGGAACTGCACGAGCCAGAACTTGAAACTGCGTTTGCTGAGACGGCAAAAAGCGATGCTGAAACGTTTGTTCCGACGCTCGACGGAACGTCCGAGACGGACGGTTCTGGAACGGAGGAACGGAGTCCTGGGAGCCGGGTGCCAACGCAAAGGCTGCAAGTCATATTCATCATCTGTGGCCTCCTGGCCATTGTGGGAATAATCGTGGTTCTCGCAGTCGGACGCTTCCGGAGTTCGGCCCTACAAAGGTCGTCTTCGGTCAAGATCCGCTCGCTGGCCGTACTGCCATTTGAAAATCTCTCGGGAGACACCGAACAGGAATACTTTGCCGATGGGATGACCGCCGAACTGATTACCGAGCTAGCCAAAATATCGTCGATCCGTGTGATCTCGCGTACGTCTGTAATGCGGTACAAGCGTCTTCGCAAGCCGCTGGCCGATATCGCCCGCGAATTGAACGTCGACGCGGTAGTAGAAGGTGAAGTGCTCCGTTCGCAAGACCTCGTGCGCGTGACTGCCCAACTCATTGATGCATCAACAGATCGGCACCTATGGTCCGAGACGTACGACCGTGACCTTCGCGACGTGGTGAGCCTGCAGGCAGACGTTGCTCAATCCATTGCCAGGGCGATCGGGGCGCGAGTGACGCCGGCAGAAGATAGCCACCGCGCGTCAACTCGTCGAGTCGATCCTGAGGCCTATGAGGCATACCTCAGGGGCCGCTTTTTTTACCAGAAGAGAACTACGGCGGGATTCAATAAGGCAGCGGACTACTTCCAGGAGGCGGTTCGCATCGATCCACGCTTTGCAGAAGCGTATGCCGGCCTCGCAAAGACATACGACATCCTTGGTACCTATGGGATACTCCCCCCGAACGAGTGTTTTCCGAAGGCGACAGAGGCGGCGGACAAGGCCCTACAGCTGGACGATACTCTTTCGGAGGCATATACAGCGCGCGGAATAGCCCGGACCATGTATGCGCGCGATTGGAGCGCCGCCGAGCGGGACTTTCAGCGAGCAATTAGGCTGAACCCCAACGATGCCGACGCACATCACGCGCATGCGGAACACCTGACGAATGTTGGCCGCGCTGAGGGGGCTATCGCCGAAATGGAGCGCGCACGGGAACTCGATCCGCTGTCGCTCCCCGTTAATGGAACACTGGGACGTACCTACCGGGATGCTCGCAGAAATGAAGAGGCGGACGTTCAGTGCCGCAAAACTCTGGAGTTAGATCCTGAATTTGCACTGGGCCATTGGTGCCTCGGCGTAACAGAGGTGGCAGAAAAGCGCTATACAGAGGCGGTAACCGAGATGCAGCGCGCAAATGCTCTCGGCGCGGCTCCCATGTATACGTGGGGCCTCGGCTATGCCTATGCGGCGTCAGGAGATCGGATCAGGGCAAAAGCCATCATCGAGTATCTCAAGAAGCGGCCTGACAATGCTTACATTCCCGCCTATTACATTGCTTCCATCTACGGGGCGCTGGGTGAGAAAGATCTCGCATTCACATGGCTTCAGCGAGCCTATGCCGAACGAGACCCAGTGATCACGTATTTACTACTCGATCCATTTATGGATCCGCTCCGATCCGATCCGCGCTTTGACGCCCTCGTGCGCCAGGTGGGCTTCCCACAGTAACTCCCCAACAAACTTGTGCCAAGTGCTGGTTCGATTCAAATCACGTAATCGCCACCGACAGCCGTTTCGACCCGACTCGCATTGCGGCGATTCTTCGCTCGCACGGATTTTGTGCCTTCGAAGACATCAATTTCCAGGAGATCGCGTCCAGGTTCGGCCGCGCCGTTCAAGGACTCGCGCCCGGACACGCTGGCGTTCATGTTGTCCACGCTAAGCACTAATTGAACGCGGTCATCTCTTGCTATTAAAATATAGAGCCCGTCCACACCGACATATCCGGTTTATGTACGCACGGGTGCAGCCCCCGGAGAGATCGGTACCCATATGTCGGCTTGTGTTTACGAATGAGCTCGGTTCAAGTGGACGAAAAACCGGCTATTCGGACAATGCCTGCAAAGTCGGATTTTGAGCAAGTTCACCGGGTCAGCTTCGATCACGAGTCGAACTTGGTCAAAACCCCGTTTTTCGTGCACTACAAAGTGACAAGCCGCCAGTGTTGGGATTGTTTCCGAGTTGCCGACAATCCACCCGGAATGCGGTGAGTCTTAGCGGAGCCTGGCATGAGGAAGGACTCGACCTCACGTCAAAAAGCAAACCTAATCCCACCTGTTGCCGATTCTTGCAAATCAACTCATGGTCAATCGAAGAGTGGTGCTCCCTGACGGACTGCTTGCGTCCCTTTAAGCGCTTGATGCGTGGCATTCGAGGGTTATGCGCTGCACCTAAACGACCGCACGATGCGCAAGAGCATAGTCCAGGAGTATTTGTCATAGACCATACCTCGGCCTCAGAGGTCGGCCCGAATGTGCTTTCCCCTACTCTCGTCGTGCAACAAAAGAATTCACTTGTTAGTTCCCACCCGACATGACATACTCACCGGCACTTCCCCCCTAACCGATGTCAGCGGCGCGTACTCATGCGCGCATAGCTAAGGAGAATTGACAATGAGAAACTTCCTCACCATGAAGCTTGCCATAAATGGTTGTCGGCGTGCGCTTGTGGCGCTGTTGCTGGCGAGCGTCGCAATTCCACTCTCGGGCGTAGCGGCGTATGCACAGGAGTCGTACTTCGATCCGTCCCTCGGCGTGGGTGATTCCATCATCCGCAGCGACGTGTTCGTCGGCGATAAACAGGGCAGAGTGACAGCCAAGGAAGGGCTGTTTACGAAGCAGTTATCCGGCTGGCTCAGCGGCGACGCGGAAGTGTTACATGGAGTGGTCGTGCACGTGGGCCGGGGGTGCATTGGGGACAGTTACCTAAATAACCCCGCCGGCAAGATCGCGTTGATCGTACGCGGCACTTGCTCCTTTCTTGAAAAGATCACCCAAGCCTACAACGCCGGTGCCATCGGCGCGATCGTGTATAACGACGCCGCCCGCGGCGACGCCATCGTCGCTATGGCTCCTGCCAGCCCTGGGATGGTGCCCATTCCCGGTTTCTTCGTAGGGAATAGCAGCGGATTGACGCTAAGCGCTGCTCCGGTGACCGTGAAGATCCAGGCCGCATCGTTCAGGGCCCTCAAGGATGGGGTGACTGCACTCGTGGCTCGCGGGATCCTCACTAAACCGCAAGCCGGATCGCTGAAGGACAAGATCTCCTCTGCCGAGAAGGCGGCCGGCGCGGGTGACTTCGCGACCGCACTGAACTTGATCTCGCAATTCCAACAGGAGATCCTCTCTCTTCGCGACGGCGGCGTGCTGCCGCTGTCTGACTGGCAAGGACTTAATGATGCCGCTGGCGTTATCGCCGAAAGGCTTCAGCCGCCGTTTACGAGCGACACCCAGTAGCTGGTGCCACACCGCCTGTACTCCTGAACTCGCGCCGGCTATCATCCGAGGCAAGGGTTCGGGAGTTGGCGGATGGCCGACCGCTCCGAACAGGCAAGTCGTGCCGATCAGTCGGGTCTGCATTCCCATATCGGGCGGATTCCTCCCGATAAATCGGCTGGCGCTTGCGCAGGCACTTGTCCGTATAAACGGGCAAACCGGAAGTAATCCCGTAGTGCCCGTAAAGTCACCTTTTGACCAAGTTCACTGGGTCAGCGAGTTCGGCGGGTTGAACTTAAGTCAAAACCCCGTTTTACGTGCACTACAAACAACGATTACTTCCGGATTGCCGACCAACCGGACACAACCGCGCGATCCACTTCTAAGACCGTAGCTTTCCCGTAGTGGTTCAACTACGTCGGACGGTTCTTGGTTCCACTGACGATAAGAACCTCAGCCGGAAAACTCATGCCGCGGTCTGTGGAATACTCCCGAAGAGCTTCTAGCGCCTCACGCTTCACTTCAGTCAACTGCTCTCTTGAAAGCATGGCGACCTTTTCACGAAGTTTCTCAGACATCTCGCTTCGCAGTGTCCAAAAGTCTTCAACTGAGATAGGTGCCTGTATTGTGAATTGCAGCAGGCGCTCGCATGGAGCCATCGCACCGGCCTCACCAAGAAGGTCCCGTAACTTGCCCGGAGTGGCAAAGCGGAATGGGTCCGCAGCGTCCGGCGCCGGCGATGGCCAATCGACATAACGTTCGACGACTCGTTGCAGCGTGTAGAAAAAAGGATTTCTCTCAGCGAAATGCCAGACCGCCAGAGCCAGTTTCCGTCCTGGCTTGAGTACTCTCAACATCTCGTGAACTGCGTCAACCGGAGATGGAAAGAACATCACACCGAAGCGGCTTACTACTGCATCAAAGGTATCGGGTAGGAACGGCAAACGGTCTGCAGAGGCGACGTCGAATTGTGCGTTTTTGAACCCAGTATGATCTGTCGCTCGACGAGCCGCTTCCACCATCTCAGGCACGTGATCGATCCCAAAGGCCTTGCCTTCGGGGCCGACCAAGGCAGCTATGGTCAATGCTGGCTCTCCGGGACCCGTAGCAATATCCAGAACTACGTGCCGACTGCCAATCAGCCCATCTTCGACAAGGGCCTGCGTGACGGGCGCAAACATCTGCCGGATGATTTCACGGTGCTTCTCCCAGAACCGCGCGGAATCACGCCATACGCTTATAACCTCTTGGTCGGGTTGCATCAACAGAAGTATACCCACCAGGCAGTTGACGGGAAGTTCGGAAATAATGCCAAGCTGAGGGTTGCCGACATCCACCCGGAACTCTGAGGAACGCTCTGACAGGCGAGTTCGCTGAGTGAACTGCCCTGTTCTCATCATTTGAGAGCAGACCTGCCTTTAGTGGCTTCCGGGGTGGTTGGTGAAGTCACAGCTCGTGATTCATTCGCCAGAATCGAAGATCGAGTATTTCGACCTACAATGGCTCAAGGATGGCAAAGCGCAAGTACGGCCGCTTCCTATGCGATCCTCTTCAACCGAAACTCGGCCTCGAGGCTCCAGGATCCATCCTTGCTGCAAGTCTCTCCGCGCCAGATAAAGCTGTTCCGGCGAATTTCATTGAAGGTCCATCGTATGGGATGGCCATCTTCCTCGCCGTGGAGCACGATGCGATCTCCTTCCCGCACACCTGCGAGAGTATTCATTGCGCCGCTCACGGGATTGACCCAGACAATGCTCCATTTGCCGGTCGTGCGATCGAACCGTCGAACGGTCGTGCCATAGCGGTTCTTGACTGCAGACGGCAGAGTCGACATGCCGCGATCTTTCAATCGCTGTTCCCGTGGTGGAATCATCAACACATCCTGCATCGCTCGCCCTTCGAGCACCCATGAGAACCACCACTCTCCCTTACCGCTCCGTACAACCCCGTTTGGATCGTAGTCTCTAACATCACCCGACCATCCTCCCACAAGCCAATCAAAGGTTTTTGCAGCGTCGCCAAGCTCCGCCGACGGATTTCGGCTGATGAGTGCCCTCACAAACCCGCCAGCTTCAGGGGCCGTCGGACCCTCTGCAATCCTGGACCAAACTCCGGTGTAGTCGATTGGCAGGCCGTCTTCGTCCACGGAAATCAAAGCCGTGAAGCCGCTGGCCGCATTCTTATATTCATACTCTCGTTCCGAAAGACGACGATACGACTGGCGGGTGGGTGTAACTGTCAGATCCGGAAACCGAACCCGTGCGGCATCAATCTCTTTGCCGGCACCCAGAGCCAGCTTGCAATCGATTAACGGGCAAAGCATTCGTCGAAGGGCTGATCCCGAGATCGACGTCTGTGCAGCCCAGGAGCGTGCTGTCGTCCACGCCATCTCTCAGCCAGTGTCCATGCCCATCGTGTTCGAGACGGATTGTGGTAAGTGTGCCGCGCAGACTTTGGGCGACGTGCACTCTGCGTGTTTGCCAGGATGCGTCACATTCGATTCGATAGTCCACGTGAAGAGGAAATTTGTCTTGTGCTGCCAGAACGGTGCCGGAAATCTCCGTCCCGGCAGCGTCGGTGACGATCCGTGCCTGCTCGAAGCTGAGATTGTGGTTAATACGCCGCCACATGATTTCGCGAGTCTGACGGAATGGGGACATCAGGGAACGCTCCAGTAGCGCGCTTCTAATCAAAGGTGCGTACAGTCCGGCTGCAAGAAAATCGCGTCGATTCATGTTCACCGCAGACAGCCTAGAAAAGTCTTGAGAGTCGGGCTTGGGGAATATTGCTACTATCACGGGGTGAGCAGCGAACTGTCCAAACCCGTGTCCGGATCAACCCTTCTCGCTGCGGCCGATGGATGGCGAATATGTGACGAAGTTTGCCATGCAGGGCCAAAGGACCCGGTTTTTGAGGAACAGCACTCGCGATTCTCTGTATCCGCAGTTCTCTCTGGTACCTTTGTGTACCGCTCTACTCAGGGACGCACGCTGATGTCGCCTGGCTCACTGCTTCTCGGGCAACAGGGCGCCGGTTTCTGCTGCTCTCACGAGTACGGTAGAGGAGATCGCTGCGTCGCCTTTTATTTTGAGAATTTCTGGATAGAGAGGCTTCTAGATGAGATTCCAGGCGCGAGACTGAATCGCCTCACAACTCATCGCATTCCTCCGGTGCAGAGACTCACCCCATTACTTGCGGAAATTTCTATTCTGGCGACCAAGGGAAAGCCCGACGCCGGGGAGGAACTAGCCTTACGTATGGCTGCGACGGCGCTATGCCTGGGCTGTTCGAGTCGGGACTTCGACGACCCCAGTCCCCGCGATCAGCAGAGAATAGCGGAGGCGCTCAGGATCATCGAAAGCAGGCTCACGGAACCACTTTCGATAAGCACTCTTGCAAGCGATGTGGGAATGAGCCGCTATCACTTTCTGAGGACCTTCCAACTGTCACAGGTGAAACACCGTGGCGTTACATTGTCAATCGACGATTGGCCATCGCCGCCGAACACCTCTTGACGGCATCGGGGACAGTTCTCGATGCTGTTCTTGCGTCAGGCTTTGGAGATCTCTCCGAGTTTACACGCCGTTTTCGACTCCAATTTGGCGTTAGCCCTGGACTCTACCGGCGGCACAGGGTGACCTGCTTCACATCCGATCGCCGGTTGCCACGCTCCTCTTAAATGCCAGGAGCGGCGGTTCTGCGAGTCAATGAGCGCGTTATCGCCAATGCACCTATTGAGCCTCGTGAAGGACTCCAAATTTCCGGCTGCGGTCGGATGATGGGCTACACGGATGTTACCCCCATCTAGGGCAAAACTTCCGGTTGGCCGACAATCCAGAAGTAACTTACGAGAAGTGCGATTGTTACGTATCGGCTCGATGGGGTGATTTCGGACTAAACTGTCACCTGCACATCCTCTTGATGAGGAGGAGATGCTTTATGCCGAAAGTGACTACTGGACGATTCGTGCTGGCTGCTTCGCTGATTTACTTTGTGTACTCATTCAGTTTCGCGCAGGCCCCAGTTGGTAAGGCCGCGATTCATGACTCTCAATCGCAAATCGCGGGTACCTGGCGGGGTAATTCGGAATGTGTCCTGAAAAACAGTCCGTGTCGGGACGAGACAAATGTGTACCGATTTTCCGAAGTTGCTGGGAAGCCTGGCTGGTTTTCTGGCGTCGGCAGCAAACTCGTGAATGGTAAAGAGATTTCTATGGGCGCTCTGGACTGGAACTACGACGCGGAAAAGCACATATTGAAAAGCGAAAACTCCGGTGCAACATTTCTGCTTGTCGTCGATGGCAGCAGGATTGAGGGCAGCCTCACCTTGGCGGACAACACTGTGTATCGCCGCATCCACCTCAAAAAGGACAACTGACATCATCGTCGTCAGTGAGCAGACCGGGAATAGGTAATGTTAAGTGGGCATGGTGGAAGCGATCCGCGGTTCCGGCTACCAGTTCCTTCCGGATCACGGGCTATGCGGAAGTTACTCTTCTCCTTGATCGGCGACCCGGCTAGCTTCCGGATTGCCGACAATTCAGAAGTGAATGACGAGATGCGCGTCTCCCATTACCTACCCTAGAGACATTAGGCCTAAACTCAGCTCAATGACATGTCAGCCACGGAGGGTGATGCGGACTATGATTAGACAGTCGTCACAGTCGTGGCGTGGTCACCTCCGCATCGCCATCGTCGTGGGCGTTGTTACTCTCCTGATCGTGGGCTGCTCGACTTTGCAGATTCCATCAACTCGGACTGCCTCAACCCCGTCCACGTCACCCAAGATTAGTGTGACTCCTCGGCCTGGCTTCACAACCGGCTCATTGGGACTCAAGCAGATCGACCAAGCCGCACTGCAGACCATGATCAACAAGGCCGCCAAGGAACTCCTTATCCCTGGCGCCGTAATTCTTCTGCGCACACCCCAAGGGGAGTCTACGGTCACCTACGGCACCACGTTATTGGGCGCAATCAATCCGCCTCGCGTCGACACCTACTTCAGAGCCGCCTCCAATACCAAGACGATGACGGCCGCAGTGATCCTGCAGTTGGCGCAGGAGAACAAGCTGAGTCTCGACAATCCCGTGTCGAAGTACGTCCCGGGCGTGCCCAACGGCGACAACATCACCGTGGCCGAACTGCTGAACATGCGTAGCGGCCTCTACAACTACAGCAATGCTCCCGCAATCTGGGAGAGCATGGATCGTCAGCCGGCTAGGGTTTGGTCCCCGGCCGAGTTGCTGGCCATTGCGTTCGCGCACCAACCCAACTTTCCGCCGGATACAGCCTACGAATACAACAACACCAACTACGTGCTGCTCGGCCTTATCATTGAAAGGGTCGGGGACAAGCCACTGGCCCAGGCGATGCAGGACCGATTGTTCGGGCCGCTTCGTTTGCAACACACCATACTCCCCGCCAGCACCGTGAGCACCATCCCCGATCCCTATTCGCACGGCTACCTGTACGGCAGTGCCTCGGTCGCCATGGTTGGCACACCTCCTTACTCGCCCCAGGTCAAGGCCGCTGCGCGGGCTGGCACTCTCTTGCCCAACGACTACACGGGCTTAAACCACTCCTTTGCTGTAGCGGCCGGAGGTGTCATCTCCACCGCCAACGATCTCGCCACCTGGATCCAGGCGCTGGTTGCCGGCCGCGTGCTCAATGCCACATACCAGCGCCGCTGGCTGGACAGTCCGCAGCCCGAGGATCCGAGCAAGCCGGAAGGTCAACAGTACGGGTACGGCATCGCCAGACTGCATTGGGGACCGAACACAATGTATTTTCACGGTGGCGAGACACCTGGTTACAACTCGTTCATGGGCTACGATCCCGGTAACCAGGTGACGCTCGTTGTGTGGACGAATCTGACCGTATCGCTCGACGAAAATCCTACTGCCAATGCCCTCATGTTGAGATTGCTCGATCAGATCTACGTGGTGTCACCGCTGACACCTCCGCAAGCCATCAAACCCGAAAAGTAACCGCCCTCGTATGGCTCAATGTGAATGATTCAATCCAAATAGGTAGCTCGAGCGACGAAACCTGGTGAAGAGAATCAGCAGGCCATCGGTGATCAAGATAATGACTACCAAGAAGTCGATATGTAGGAAGTTACGGTCACTCCCGAGTGACGGGCAAACCGGAAACTATCCCGTGGTGCTTGAAGAGTCCGGTTTTCGGCAAGTTCACCCTGTAGCGGGTTGTAGTTGCCGATAACCCCGTTTTCCGGGAACAATGGCTTACGCTAGCAAGATCGAAGCGTCACAGATCATCCAGGCCGACGACGACAGACCGGGGGAGCGCGGACAGATGGCGGATGCGGCTCGACACACGATGGGCACGTGTCACCTGCTCGGAGCCACGACGGCACTTGGCGTGGTGATCGTGCTCGCTTTGATCGCGGTCCGTGTCGCGCGCTATCCGGCAAGCATTCAAGGCCCTGGAAATAGTCTTCTATGGACGAACGTGACGCTGCTACTGGTGTACGGCCTTGCGGCGATATGGGTGTCCTACCAGAGCCGCGCTGACTTGCGCACCGCAATCCGCATTGGCGCGATTACGGGCCTACTGCTGGGCGCGGTGCACGTCGCGAACCATCTAATCGAACTGTTTGTCCCAGCCCGAAACTTTGCTCTTGTCATTAGCCCGGTGTTCTTGATGTTCGCGCTGCTTGGCGCCGTGGGTTCGGCTGCCTGGCAGCGCACACGGTCACTTGCGCTGGCGGTTGTCGCTGGTCTGTGGTGCGCAGTCGTGGCGACTGTGATCCTGATTTCCGTCGCGCTGGTCTTAGATGTCGTCTTCGAGACGCGTGCTGAGCTGCCGCTCAGAGAAGCATTTTCCGCAAGTGGCATGACCGATCCCGGTGCGTTCCTGCTGAGAAATTCGCTTGAGGCAGCCTCGGAGGGTCTGGTCCGCATGCCGCTGTTCGCGCTGGTCTTCTCTCTCATCGGCGCGGTCGCGAACGCCTGGATTACCCAGTGGCCGCGAAATGCCGCGCTTGCCGGCGTCGGGATTGCGCCGCTTGTGCTGGTGATGGGTGCGGCCGCACTCTTGTACGCGAACTCTCTTGAACGCTCCGCTCGACCGCCATTTGTGATGGCCGGAGTCCTGCTAGCTGGCGTCGCCCTCTCCGCTGCGCATCCGATTTGGTCTGCCCTCCGCCCCAGTCGGGCAGAATAGGTAGAACTTGCGAGTCGCTGGCCGATTTTTGATGTGGCCGTTGTTCATCGAATCGCCATTTCGCGAACTGCCCGTAAAGTCTGGTTTTCGGCAAGTTCGGCATCTCCAATCCGGCTGGATCATGGATGGGCGGTTTGGGAGGCCGCATCCATGCATCAGAAGCGAAAAGCTAAGAGCCGTTCGACTAGGACAACGTTGCGCCTACCTGACCTCGATCATTCCAAGAACTCTGTTCTTCAGAGCCTTGGATCTGCGGCATCGAAGCGGACCTACGGGGCCGCTATCGAAGATTTCATAGCGTGGTATTGCTCAGAGCCGCGTATCGCCTTCGGACGAACCGTGGTGCTGAGATATAGGTACGAGTTGGAGTCCCGCCGACTAGCCCCAGCAACGATTAATTTGAGGCTCGCAGCGGTCAGACGACTGGCTTACGAAGCGTCCGACAACGGCCTTCTCAATCCAGATCTAGCGGCAGGCATCCGCAGGGTGAAAGGGGCGAAGCGCCTCGGAATGAGGATTGGCAACTGGCTCACTGCTGGCCAGGGTAGAAAGCTGCTTGAGATGCCCGGTCCGGGTTCAGTCAGAGATAAGCGCGACCACGCTATGCTCTCCCTGCTGATCGGTTGCGGTTTGCGACGTGCGGAGCTGGCCGGATTGACAATGGACCACCTCCAGCAGCGAGACGAGCACTGGGCCATTGTCAACCTGTTCGGGAAGGGGGGCCATGTTCGAACGGTGCCTGTTCCCAGCTGGGTTAAGACAGTTCTGGATCAATGGCTCACTGCTGCCCGTATCGAGGAGGGAGTTGTCTTTCGGCGTGTCAGCCGAACAGGAATTGTCTGGGGTCCGAAGATAAGCGAAAAGCTTGTCTGGTGGGTGGTCCGGGAGAGGGCAAAAGCCGCAGGCATCGAGAAGCTAGCACCTCATGATCTCCGACGCACCTGTGCGCGGTTGTGTCATGCTGCCGGGGGAGAAATCGAGCAGATTCAGTTCCTGCTGGGCCACCGCTCAGTCGAGACCACCGAACGATATCTGGGTTGCCGCCAAAGGCTCGCATCCGCCGTCAATGACAAGATCGGTATCGAGCCAACCTCCGGCGCTCCCTAGGGTTCAAGTTTCCGATAAGCCGACTTTACGGGAAGTCCGGCAGGGGGCTGCAATGTGCCTTGGCATCAAACCTACGCGAATGTGGCGTGAACAATAGAGTGGCCTGCTCCAACGGGAATTTCTCGGACTTCGTCAAAACCGCACTTATTGAGCAGGGCTGTATATTCCGGTAGACTACGCTGCCGTCCTCCCAGCAGATTGAGCATGATGACATCCAGGGTTGCAGTCCAGCAGGGCACCGGTGCGTCCGGCATCATCGCTTCGACCAGCAGAATCTTTGAACCGGCGGGGGCTGCATTTCGAACAGTGCGAAGAACTCTTTCCGCATGTTCGTCATCCCAGTCGTGTATCACTTCCATAAGCACATAAGCGTCGGCTTCCGGCAACGTGTCAGTAAAGAAGTCCCCGCCGAGCAGTTGCAGGCGGTCCCCCGAAATTGACGCTGCCTCTCGCACAACGTGCGGTTGGTCGAAAAGAACGCCAGTGGGCTTGACGGTTGATTTGATAATGGCGTCTAGGAGGTGCCCGCGACCTCCTCCCACATCTACGATTCTAGATAGAGATTCAAAGTCGTAGGCGGCGATAACTAGTGGTACAACGACCTGCGACTTTGCCGCCATGGTGCTGTTGAATTTTGCGTTATCTTCTGGATGATCTTCGAAGTAGCGCCAGAACCCGCCTTCGGTGACATCATTCCCTATCGGCCGGCCCGTGGCGACGGAATCATTCAGCCGTATGACTGACTGCCAGATGAGTGGGATCCCGAACATCCTCGCGAAGGCACGCATTGAGGCAGGGTGATCACTTCTGATGATCCTTGACAGTTCGCTATGCTGAAATCTGCCATCTACCCGATCGAAAACACCGTGTGCGCAAAGCAGACTGAGCACCCGAGATAGGGCCTCTGGATGAGAATCGGTTGAATTTGCAAGCTGGGCTGCAGAAACCGGCTCGTCATCGATAAGGTCTGCAATTCCTAACTCAGCAACGATCTGGAGACAGCGTGAGAGGTAATATGCGCCACTCATGAGTTGAATCTGCGTTACCGGGTCGACGTTTTGCATAGGCTACCTGCTCACCTCTTCTTCCCGCCAGGTCGGGAGATCGATCGGGAAGCCTTTCCATCCTCGGCGTGTGATTCGAGCAGCGCGGCTTGGGTCAGCACGCTTACTACCCAGTTCTCCACCTTCCGCGCCTCGGCCTCTTCGATCTGCAGCACGTCATGGAAGACAAACATCGATTCGGCTCCAATCACCAGCGCAACCGCGGCGCACAGCTTGCGATACGTCGCTGCATCAAACCGATCGCGTGCGGGTGCAAGTGCTGTGTGAATGAAGTCTGTCCTGCGGTTCTGGCGAGGCATCTCGCGCGAGCCGTTCCTCTGGTCAAGCAGACGCGCCACAATGAACCTCATCTGCTTCTGATTCTTCCACACCACGTCGTGCATGGTGGCGTTCGCCTTGAGCAGCCTCTCCTCAGGATCGAGCGACGTATCCCCCTCAAAAAGCTGCGTGGCCGTTGGAGTTCGGACATCGATAGCAGCCTCGGCAATCAGCGCTTCGTCGCTGGAGAAGAAGCGATATGCGGTGGCGCGGGAAACCAACGCCTCCTTTGCCACGTCGGCCACTTTGGGCAACTGGCCCTGCGCCATCAAACGTGACGCCGCCTGAAGCAGGTCTTGTCGAGTCCGCTGCTTCTGACTCGTCCGCTCTCCCTTCGCCATGCGCTAGTCTCCTTGAGGCAATTGCTGCATGAGCGTGGCTATGTCGATCCAAGCATTTTCACGCTGGATCATGCCGTCGCCGGCAAACTCGATGATGTGCAGCAGGCGCACCTGCGCGGTGCGCCCCTTCCCCTCAAGTCCGAACGGTCTGCCGACCGCCTTAAACTTGACAACGGATTCGTCCACAACGAAGTCATCGCCATATAGCCGCTTTACGTACGTCACGCTGCTTTCCGCAAGGTCGGCAAAGAGCGCCTGATAGAAGGGACGCGCGCTCTCCCGCCCTTTGGTGGGGCCGGTGGGCCAGCCGACGATGTCGTGGGTGACATCAGTGGCGAGCGTGGAGAGGACGCCCTCGATATTGTCCGTAGCTTCACAATTGAAGTGCTCATTCAGCATGCGATCCATTTCACTACGCGAAAGTCCCATTTGAGAAATTCCTCCAAAGCGAGATGCAGGTATCGTAATGAGACTATAGTCTCATGTCAAGAACTATTTCTCATTGCGAATGATGTCGTGCGCCGTTCGCATATAAGACTCGGAAATCTCGGGTTGATCAACATCTGGGCGAAGTGTTGTCGAATTTGAAACTTCCAGGTGGCGGCCCACTACTCGGGGTGGAAGTGGTGGGCTATGAACCTTGCAGACTCTGGTCGTGCGACCTTAGCGGCTCCTTCGGAACTCGCGGATAGCCCAATTTCGGCACCAGTACGCGCGCGCGTGAGCGCCGGTTCGGGGGCTTGGGATTCCCCTTTGTTGTATCGACAGAATAGCCCAGAGTTTGGGCCACCAGCTCGCTTCTTCCCGGAAAACGGGGTTTTCGGAAGCACTACGATCTGCCCCCTCCAACTCGTAGTTGCGGCAAACGCGACTTTGCAGGCACTACGATTTCTTCCGGTTTTGCCCCCGTCATCCTGGGCTTACCAGTATGACGAAACTGATTCAGAGACCGAGACTTCCTTTTGATTGTGGTCCGGCAGGGTAACGATCACTTTGTCTGCGTAATAGGTGCGTCTTTCATTCCAGATGTAGTGATATTCGTACACATCGCCATTTCCGTATTCCTGTCTAACCAGTCTTCCTAAGTTGTAAATATTGCGCAGGAGCGCACGTCCATGTTCGTTCGTAATCGTGGTCATCAACGCTTTCTGGTACTCGTAATGCCGCTCCCTGCCTGAAGAGTGGATCGCATACAGAAGCATGCCATATTGATCCGCTCCGTATCCGTACCGGACCCAGGTTCCATTGTCGTCTTCCGCCTTCGTAATCCGCGACTGACCGTCATAGGTGAATCGTATCCAGTGCCCGTGCGGCGTTTTTATGGTCTGCAGGTCCCTGTTCGAGGCTCGTTGCAACTCCAACCTGTCTCCGAAGCGGCTCGTATCTCCGTGGCCGCTCCCTGTGCGAGGTTCTTTGCGCTGTAGGACTCGGGAAACGACACCTCCGAACCGTCCGTCAGCCTCAATGTCCAACCGTTTCCATTCCAATTGACGGTCGCTTTGTAAATCGCGTCGAAGTTTCTGTGTGTTGAAAGACTGCGTCTGCGAAGCCGGTGCCCGCGGAGATACGGTTGAAATACAGAAGATCCCCGTCTTCCAGCGCCAACATCATCTCAGTGTATGGATTCCTGGTCCCCAATGGCGCGATATCGTACGGATGATTACTGTTTCTTCCGAACGCATACACTCGGTTGGTGCCCGGCAGCCAGTCCGCGGAATTGTATACCCGTGTAAGCGGAACATCGAAATCGTCCCGCAATTGTAGGTCGGTCTGCCGCAACACGAATGCTCCGTATCGCAGGTCTGCCTCGAAGCGATCCACACTTACTGTATGCGTGGTTGGAATCGCGCATCGGGTGAGTGCAGGCGTAGGCACATCATCATCCGATAGCGAAGCGAAAACGCATGGATACGTACCGTCGGACTGCGGTGCAGTCGCGTTCCCATGCAAATGCGATAATGCAAAATTCGTCACTCGGTTCTGTTGAAATCGAAACCGGTTCTGCTGAAATCGAAACCAAAGTGTCAACAAGAGGGCGATTGACAGCCCAAAAAGAAGAAAGGTTGCGAATCTCCCGCTTCGAATCGACTACTCCATTCTCCTGCCCGTTTGTGATTCGACCGAATTTCCGCACACGCACCTCTCGAATCGGCCACCGCATTCCGTCGTTGCTTGCCGGTCGATGCGAACAAATTCCACGATAGCTGTGTATCGTCGTTCTGCAGGATTATTTCCGAGTTGCCGACAAACCGCACGGCCGATATCCGAATCTGTTCGTTCTTCAACTCAGCGTCGATGTTCCCCGAAAACGGGGTAATCGGCAACTACGACCGAACTTGCCGAAAACCCGACTTTGCGGGCACTACGGGATTACTTCCGTATTGCCCGTCACTCGGGCGGAACCTTAACCGCGCTGGGGGCTCATCGATAAAGCACTTCGAAAGCACTTTGCGACTTCACGTTATTCAACAGCGGAGTTTGGCGAGAGCTTCCGCTATATCGACGAGGTCGTCCCCGTTAGCCGTCTGAACCACATCGAACCAGGCCTCGTTCACAGTGTCGGGACGAAGCGCGCCTGCGATTGCAGCACCGATGGAAGCAACTGAGTCGGAATCGCCGCCGACGTTTGCTGCGAGCAGAATCATTTTCTCAGCGGACTCAGTGATTAGGGCCAGGTTGATTGCTAAAGGGACCTTGGTTTGCGGGCTTGTTTGGGAAGTACTTCTCGGCAAGGTCGCTCGCTAGCAGAGTGCCATACGTAGAAAGATCCTCGTGCATTTTCCGGATCGAAGTGGCAATAGTGGATGTCGCCTTGCCCCTCGATGCCGGAGTGAATGCTTCTGCTTTTTGGGCTGCCTGCATAGCCAGTTGCAACACTTCTGCCGCTGGCTTCCCCTCCAAGGCCGCGGGAGATCGCACCGGCAACGGCTGCTGCAGCGCTGATTGCCAGTTGGCCACCGTGTGTCGGGATGGATGACTCGTAAGCGCCACGGACCAACTCGTCCAACCGGTCTGGGGAATAGAGCACTCCAATAGGCGCTACCCGCATGGCTGCCCCACACCCATCACCGTCCAAGGCAGTGCGACTTGGATCGCCCAACTGCTGGAAGGTCCACATCGACTTCACGCCCGGGTGCACGGACTTTCTGCATTTAAGCAACTCTCTGCCAACTGCCGTGTGAGACACCTCTTGCATGCTGAAAGAAGCGCCATCGCTACCGCGATGGTTTGTTCTGTGTCATCCGTAGTTCTACCAACCCGCCATTCATGCTTCAGATTGCCGCTGTAGCGTGGATAACGTCCCCGGGAAGGCCATGAAATCCGCCGATTCCCCCAGGGTACCAGCGCAGGACATCAGTATGTCGGGACAACATCTCGGTCTGTTTGCCTATGGCATCGCCTGATGCGAGCGCCTTAAAGCAAGCCACAACTCGTCGTGTATATCTCAAAGTTTGGCTCATCCAGGACGGTTATTCTACATCGACCCAATAGGTAGATCCGGCGAAAACGCCGTAGCATTAACCGAGATATCCAATTTCCGGATAGTCGGCAAACCGGAAACAATCCCAACGCTGGCGGCTTGTCACTTTGGAGTGCACGAAAAACGGGGTTACTGAGATGGTCCGCCGCTTGATCTCCTACCTGGGTGTGGGTGAACTTGTAGGCAGGTTTTCAGGAGGATCATCGACATGCAGATTCATTCCGTTGGCATTGATCTTGGCAAGACAACCTTTCATCTTGTAGCTCTCGGCGATCACGGCAAGGTGCTGCTGAAGAAGAAGTTTACGCAGCGGCAGCTGATCACGTTCACAGCGAACCTGCAGACGTCGCTCGATCGGGGTGGAGGCGTGCTCTGGAGCCGCACTTTCTGGGCCGTGCGTTGCGAAGCGCAGGGCCACGAGCCGCGAAGCCGATTCCTGCGCAGTCTGCGAAGCCATTTGCTGAAGTCGAACAAAGAACGACTTCGCTCGATGCG
The DNA here is from genome assembly GCA_963720955.1 of uncultured Acidobacteriaceae bacterium. Taxonomy (GTDB): domain Bacteria; phylum Acidobacteriota; class Terriglobia; order Terriglobales; family Acidobacteriaceae; genus Edaphobacter. The sequence continues at coordinate 50,116 of CAVRHK010000023.1, forward strand.
GAGGCGATCGCCGAAGCTGGTTGACTCGTGAGAACATGCGGGTCGTTCCGATCAAGGCCGCCGACGCACCAGCTGGACCTGGAGGCGCTGGACCGTGTGCGCGATCGGCCGACGGCGCGGAGGTCTTCTGCCGATCGACCAGTATTCGCGCGCTTCCTCGTCGGGAGCGCGGCATGGTGTTTGCCAAGAGCCCGATCCGGCTGCGGGAGGCGATCCCCGAGGCGGGTGCTCGAGAACGCGAGCGAGAGCCTCGACCCCGAGGATGCGGAACCTGGTCGCGAGCGCTGTGGAGCGAGTGGCAGCGATCTGGAAGTCCAGATCGTCGAGATGAACGGACGAAGTGGAGCGGATCGCCTCGAAGCGATGACTGCCTGCATCGAGGACCGCGCCAGATCCCGGGCATCGGCCCGCTTGGTCGCAACCGCGATCGATCCGCTTCGATCGGGAACGGAGCGGCCTTCCAGAAGGGACGAGAGTTCGCAGCCTGGACTGGGACGGCTGCCGAAGCAGCATCGCTCACCGGCGGCAAGGCGAGGCTGTCTGGGATCGAGCAAGCGCGGCAAACTCCGTTACCTGCGCAATGATCGTGATCCATGGGGCTCGAGCCGTCGTACTGCTCGATCGATAGCGAGACCGGATCGCGATGGGAGCATGGATTACGTCGCTCGAGAGGAGAGCACCAAGGAACGTGCTGATCGTCGCTATGGCGAACAAGCTGGCGCGGATCGCTTGGCGGGGCTCCGACGGGACAGGACTACCGCGCTGTTCCAGACAACGTGGCTGCGTAGCCCGTTTCAACCGCGACCAGCAAAAAGTTCTCCCCCAAGGTCTGCACCGGACGAGTGAAGATGAAAGAACAGTCACAACGGCGTGCCTGAAACCTGTTTTCCAATTGGGCCTTCAAACGGCCGAGGGGTTTCTAGGACAGGCACGCGGCGTATCTCATCAAGGCCAGGAGAAACAAATCTCCACCCAAAGGCCGGATACATTGACGAACTTCTCAGAACTTTTCCCTTGCAGTCAGACGGCGGACCATACATTCGGAAACTTCAACCGAACTTGCCGATAAGCTGACTTTGCGGAAAATCCGGAAATCTTAACCCTATTCAACGATGTGTTCGACGGGCACAGTATGAGATTCGTTCAGGTTCACGACGCAGTCCTCCTTGCTGTAATCTAAGCCAGAATAGCCGCTTGGTGGCAAAGCAGAAAGTTAAGCCGGAGCCCAGGAAGGTTGCGCCTGTTTCGAAGAAGTCCACTGGTCGGAAGGCGATGAGTGCAGCCAAGCGGAAGAAAATGTCAGCGATGATGAAGGTAAGGTGGGCGGCAAGTAGGAACTCGAAACGGCGCGAAGACCGTCTTCGGGTGGATGACCTCCGCCGTAGCAAATTCTTCGATAGCGGGATCGTGCCCGCGCTTCACCCCTGCACCAGCAAAAACAGAAAAGTCAGGAACAGCAAGCAGGTGAACCACGCCCTGCAGCACGTTGGTATGCCCGCTGGAAAAGGTGACGACGCAGAGGGTGATCGTTAACAGCAAAAGCACCATCTCAGCGTGCTCCACGCCGAGCACAATCGGATGATTCGTCCAGTGGCTGATGACCAGCATCGCGGGGACCGTCAGCCCCATGGTCGACAGCACCGATCCCAGAAAGATGTTGACCGAGCGCTGTAGTCTTGTTGGCCAGTGCTGCGCGTACAGCTCCAATCGCCTCCGGCGTCGCCACCAGAATCGCGATCATGACACCACCCAGGGCCGCGGGCGCATGCAACGTCTCAATCAGGTAATCGATCGGCTTGGCCAATTGCTCAGCCAGGTAGACAACCGGCGCAGATAAACAGCAGCAGCATCACCACTGAGTACGGCAACGACCGCCGACTCGGCTCCTCCTCCCCTTCCTGCTTGGCATTCTCATCGCCAGTGCCGAAATAACCGCGATGCCGTCCGGTCTGCACTGCCAAGAACACGAGATACAGGCTGATCATGATGACCCCGAGCATCGTCTCCTGCGCCCGGGAAAGAGTTGGGCCGGCCGTAGTCACGGTGTAGTCGGGCATGATCATCGCCAACACCACCAGCGGTATCATCACCCCGAGGTACGCATTGGCGCCCTGAAGGTTGTAGTGCTGTTCGCCATACTTCCATGCCCGACCAGCAGGGAAGCGCCGACCATTCCGTTGAGAATAATCATCACCACGGCGATTAATGTTTCCCGCACCAGCGTCGGGTTGTTTTCCCCGTGGAGCATGACGGCCGAGATGCTGGCGACTTCAATAAATGTGACGGACAGGGTGAGGACCAGCGTGCCGTAGGGCTCTCCCAGAAAGCCGGCGATGCTCTCTGCCTGGCGCACCACGCAAATGGCCGAGCCCAGGATCACGCCGAAGAGCCAGAAGAATCAAACCCAGCACCCACGGATTGGCGAGTCTCGACCACAGCGTCTCGGCCGGCGAACGCCGAAAGCCAGGCATGTCGTCAGGCTGACGGCAACCAACCATTCCGCCCGCCACCCTGCGCGCTCAAGATTTTTCTGATGGCTGGTCACGCTCGTGGATCTCCCGACATTTCAGCACGATGCACTCGCCCGTCGTATTGCGAACCTGCTCTCGCGATGTCCAAAGAGCATATCAACCGGAATTTCCGTTTTAGCTCCCAAAAGCCCCACACTATATACCCTGTTCAGGGACTCCAGCGGATGAATGTTTTCTTTGGCCGGGTCCGAGCTGGACGCGGTTCCGTGTGGCCCGATTCGCGAGTCCCCCGCAACTGCTGACCACGGCCTCTCCATGTCCGGTCTTGTCGGACACCCCTCCGTCCCCTCTTGCCTCTGGATCGATTTCCCCGGCCACGGCCTCAGCTATCCCGCCGGAAGCTACAGCGCCGCGATCCGCCGCACCATACTCCCAAAGAGCCGCCTCGTCAGATTGCTCTCCGCCAGCAAGAGCCAGTAGTAGCGGGCATGCTTCACCAGCCGTCCGCCCGTCTTCACCAGCCGTTGCTGCAAGCTCGTCAGCGACCAATTCTCGATTCGCTTCGGCAACACCAGCCGCCGCCACAAATTCCCCAGGTTGTAGGCCAGCAGGCTCAACGCCAGCCGCACTTGGTTCGAACGAAAACGATGGCAAGAGAGGCGAGTCATCTTTACGGCCTGCTTGCCCTCCTTGATCCACTGCTCTGCCGTCGTACGGGGAGACGCATGACGTAAGCCCAGAAACGTTGGCACCGCTGCTGACAAGCTTTTTTCGTGAGCATTGAGCGGTTTCGTTTTTTTAGCTTCAATAAATACTCTTCCCTTTGCTTGACCCTAGTATCAAGCACTGTAATTTTCGACTGGCGGTTACAGGCCGAGTCACTCGTTGACTGCGGGCTATTCGCGAAAAACGGGGTTTTCGGCAACTACGACCCGCCACAGATTGAACTTGCCGCAAACCCGACTTTTCAGGAGCCAGCGAGTGCCCATGATTATTCGCGGGCGTTTGGCCACTTTCCTAGCTGAGCACGATAGAGTTCTTCGGCACTGGTTGCCTGTCCGTCACTCAACAGGCCAAGAAGTAGAACGTAAGGCGCAGATTCGGCTATCCGGGTATTTCTCGTAGAGTTCAGGAAGTGTCTCCGGATAGGGGCTGACACTTACTCCGGCATCCATCTGTAATGTGCGGTTTCGAGTACTTTTGCCGCCGTTCAATACACCGAGATAGCGGAACATTCGTGCGAGTTCTCATCGCCTGCGAGGTACGGCAAGTTTTGTCGCAAACAAATCGTTGAGGATTCACAGGTGTCGAAGGAGCCGACGGAATACCCCTCAATGTAGCCGTATACGTACCGGCTTCGCTCAGCGGGTGTCCGAGATAACGATCCTCATCGCCACTGATCGTTCTTGATGCAGGCTCTAGGCGAGGCGCAGGAGTCCGACCTTTGGTGCATGAGGCGCATAGGATCAAGAAAGGTAAGCGTGGGTGATGCCATGATGAATCTGATCGTCGCACGCAGACTGAAGAACCCCGTCCCGCAACGGTCGCACGAAGAGGTTCCCTGAACGTAATGGTCCGCCGCGCGAATGCAAGGGAAAGTATCGAATGAAGGAAAAGGTCTACGTCTAATGTATCCGGCCTTTAGGTGGAGTTAGTTTTTCTCTCCTGGCCTTGATGAGTTGCGCTGCGTGCTCTTCCTGATAAACGGGACGGTCATGAAAGACCATTTTAGGGAAGAGGTTTCGAGCACGCCGTTGGGAACTGTTCGTTCGTCTTGGCTATCCAGTGCAGACCTTGGTGGAACTCTTAGCAGTCGCAGTGGTGCGGTAAAGTGGGAGCGCGATTTTGCGCTTCCAAGCCGAAGGCGTCTTTTCCGCGCCTGTTCACCCTATCGTTAGAGCTGTCGGTGAACGGTACTCGTCGCCGCTCGATAGTACCGCCCAGGGAATACGAGCCAGCTTGTTGGCTGCGGCTGTGATCACTACCTTGACCGGAGACCGGCGCTCAAGCGAGTCGAGCCAGGGGCCGAACGGTGATCGTTCTCGCTTGACGCGGAGGACGGCGGATCGAGCGCCATGGACAAGCAGCTTCCTCAGATAGCTGTTGCCTCGCTTGCTGATGCCGAAGAGCCTGGCCTTGCCGCCGGTCGAGTGCTGTCGCGGCACAAGTCCCAGCCAGGAGGAGAACTCCCGGCCCTTATGAAAGGCCGCTCCGTTGCCGATTGCGGCGACGATCGCGGTCGCAACCAAGGGGCCTATGCCGGGGATCTGCCTGAGTCGTTGGCAGGCTGGATCGGAAGAGGCGATCTGTTCAACCTCTTCGTTCATCGCGACGATCTGTTGCTCCAGGTCCTTCCACTCGCTCCACAGCAGGCTGACGAGGTTACGCATGCGTGGTGTGAGGTTCGC
>CAVRHK010000024.1:0-92298 GCA_963720955.1 uncultured Acidobacteriaceae bacterium
GTCCGTTGTGCGCGACGTAATCAGGTGCGAATCACCGCCCAGTTGATCGACGCCAGGACCGATGATCACATCTCGGACCATAACTATGTGCGCGACCTGACCAGCGTTCTGGCGTTGCAGGGCGAGGTGGCACAAGCAATTCGGACGAGATCAGCATCAATGCGGCACCGCAGGAGCAAGCGCGTTTGGCACGTGCTCGCCCCGTCAACGGGGAGGCCCACGATTTATACCTGCAGGGCATTTACCTTTTGAACCAAGGAGATCCGAAGAAGGCCGTCGGCTTTTTAGAAGACGCCATTGAAAAAGATCCCAACTACGCACGGGCGCATGCTGCATTGGCCGATGGCTACGGCTGGATGGGTGAAGCCGGTTGGCTGGCGTATACCGAGGCGTTTCCGAGACAGAAGATCGAAGCGATCCGGGCGATTGAGCTGGATGAATCTCTGCCTCAGGGCCATGCCGAGCTTGCGGACGCCGTGATGGATCTTAGCTGGGATTGGACCACTTCGGAGAAGGAACTCAAGCGAGCGCTTGAACTCAATCCAAACCTGGCATCCGTCCACACTACGTATGCCTTCTATCTTGAGCGCGTGGGCCGACTGCCCGAGGCGATTGCGGAGGTGCAGTTGGTTCTTCAGCTCGATCCTGTTTCCAGCCGCTCGTTTTACACTGCCGGAATCGTCTACTACTTTGCTCATCAATATGACGAGGCGCTTTCACAGCTTCAACGGGCACATTTGCTGGAACCTCATCCTCCTAAGTTTCTGTTTCCGTTCGAGTCAGGTGTCATCTACGCCGAGAAAGGAATGTATGGAAGAGCTGTCGGCGAGTTCCAGAAGCTGGGGGATCAACCACACGCTTTAGGGCATATGGGGAACGTCTACGCTCGAATGGAGCGAGTAGGCGAAGCACGCGCGACGATTTCGAGACTCGAAGAGCACGTTCAGAAAAATGGTATCGGGAGATACGAGATCGCGCTGGTCTATGCGGGACTGGGTGAAAAGGATGCAGCGTTCTCATGGCTGGAGAAATCCTATGATGTGCGCGATAAGGGGCTGACCTATCTCAAGATCGATCCCTGCATGGATCCACTGCGTTCCGACCCGCGCTTTTCTCGGTTGGTGCGGCGCGTCGGCCTTCCGTTGTAGTTACAACATGATTGCGAGAGACTGCACCATCGGTGGATCACCGGAACCGATTTCGCTCGGATGACGTGTCTCCATGCAACTTGAGCAGGCCTTCGCCCGCGCAAGGTCAACAGAAAGCACGAGTTCCTCTCTGCGCGCTCAGGTGAGCGGACTATCGGTTTGATCGGGATCTAGCGTTGACCGACCGCGTCATCGGCTGCCCCCACGAGGAAGGTACCGACTACCCCGAAGGCACTCTGCCCGCACTGCCCATGTTGGGCGGGCCGCGACCGCTTCACCCATGAATGCATCCACTAATCGCGCTCGGGCTTTCTGCCTTCTGGCTGTCGCGACTACTTGATTACCAGCGAACTTGCCGCAATTGCGACTTTTCGGGAACGACTCACATTGGTAAACACAAGACGCGTTTCTCGCTACCGATCGGTCAAATTGATTTCATTGAGGTGCGTTGACCGGAAGTGATCAATCGTGATCCAACGGCATGGACACTCATTCATCTGAAGCTGTCCAAGCATGAAATGTGACGATCCGTGATCAGCCAATGTCCCGGCTATAGGACCGAACCGTTCGTTAAAGGTTCCAGCTCCTACCGCTCAATGATTTCTAAGGTTATATTGGTTCGGCGCGCCGGAGTGGAACGCTGTCGGAGACCTGCGCTCCATCGGTATGAGCCCGGGTTAGTGGCGTGGTGAGGCTAATGCCGCTACCCGAGATCTGCGCGCCAGCCGCGTGACCGTGAGCGAGGGGTGCCACGACTGTGATGGTGGCAGCGCCACGGCCTCTAATCGAAGAAACAACAGCCGTTTCAGAATTTGCTCCTTCGTCGATCGTGATTGTTTGGCCCTTACCAAAGCCAGTCACGTTTACGGCAGGGAGAAGAGTTGCTCCGGCATCAGTGGAAGTGCGTACCGTCGTGGCGCCTGCAGTTCCAACCGCGGCAATGACGGCGGTTTCAGTATTTGCACCAGAACCAATATGGACCGTTTGGCCATGGCGGAAGCCTTCCGTACTGGCGACCTTGATGTTCGTTACACCCGCGGCCGACGTAGCCGACAAAGATGCAGCGGCCTGCGTTGAAAAGTCAGTACAGTTGCTGTCGGTATCGACGCCGTCAGGGAACCGTCCTGCGCTCGTATTGATGGCAACAGGCGCCACAACTGTCGACCAGGGATTGAACACTGAGCCAGGTGCCGGGGCGTAGCACCCGCTTACCGGAGCTCCTGAGACAGCTTGATCCCCTTCGGCGACCCATGGATCGACGAGGCCTCCATAGTAAGGCTGTCGGCAACCACTCCCGAAGGGTCACGGAGCACGATGCTGCCTTCTTCGACGTTGAGGGTACGGCCGAACTGCGGGGACTTCGTGGTGAATTCCGGTCCGCCAAACCACTGGTTGGGCGTTGGCATACCCTGGTATCCCGCGGTCTTGACTGCGGCATCGCGTAAGGGCGCGTGGATCGCGTGGTTGTTGGTCAGTGGTCTGTCGAGCGTTATGCCTGTCCCGAGCGCCTGAACTGGCTCGTTGCTCGAATGGGCAAAGACAGTCGCCGGCTGGAAGCTGATTCCTGTTCCGCGATCGCTGAACGGAAGGTTGGCCGCATGATTGAACCGTAAGGGTACTGCCAGGGCCAGGCCCGTGCCCGGAGAGTACCACCCATTCACTGGCCACATGAGGTTTGACAAGTGCGGGTGTGAAGTCGATGGCGGTACCATCCTGCCCTGGGGTGCCCACCGCAGTGACGGTGACGACCTGCTGGCTTGCAGGCGTGCCGACCGTGATCTTGTCGCCTGCGGCGAAACCCTCCGCTCGGCGTACGCTGACCCGGGTTGCTCCGGCGCTCACAGGAGCTGAGAGGTTGGTCTGACTCGCTGCTGTGCCGACATGCTCCACCGTTACGGTTTCGATCCCATGACCAACGCTATCGATATCCAACCTGATCTTGTCACCGGTGGAGACATTTGCGAGGGATGTCACCTGAATGTTGGTGGCTCCCGCAGGCGCCTCCATCGCCAGATACGCTTGTGTACCAGGCTTGCCGACCGCGGTCACTGTCGCAATCTCGTACTGCTCCACAGTATTTGCAACGATCGGATAGGTAGAGCCATAGCCAAGCGCAATTTTCTGTCCAACAACAAAGCCAGATGCATCTTCAACCGGCACATTGGTCGAGCCCGGAGGAACTGTGATCACCATCTCTTCAGGCAGCGATTGCCACAGCGTTGTATGGTTGCTGGCAGCCGTCCCGAGGCTTGCGATCTTGCGCGCTTCCATACTGGCAGCAGTGCCGATGTTGATCGTGTCGCCGACCGACATTCCCTCGGTGTTTCTGACATGGATGATGCTGTCACCAGCGCGTGCGGGGATCGCCAGCCCTGAGTTGGAGAGGCCGAGCAGGTAGAAGCCGCCGGCTGCAAGCTTCGTTCCAGCCGGGATCTTTACCGCCGAGAAGATTGCCTGGTGGGCTGGATGCTCGGTCAAAGTCCAGTTGGAAAGATCGACGCTTTCAGAACCCGCGTTGTAGAGCTCGATAAATGAATCTGTCGGATTGCCGGGAGCGCCAGAGTTGACTCGAAACTCATTGATTTTGACTGGGCTGGCATTACGAATCTTATTAACTGCCGTTTCAACTTGTTTTCTGCCGATGGTTGGATTCGTCCACGATGCATGGCCGACGAGATCGCCGTTGAAGGCTGCTGACGCGGAGGTGACTTTGAAAGTCGCGCTTACGCTCGCACCCGGAGCGACCTGCAGAGCGAACATCTTCGACGTCTCAGTCGTGCCTGAAACGACAGCGGTCCACTGTTTGCTGGGTACGGCAATTGTCAACGAAACGTCCGCTGCAGGAGCCCCTGTTGTATTCGTGAATGTCACGGTGAAGTCCCGCGAAGATCCCGGAGTGAAGGTCTGTGGGCCCGCATGCGTTCTTGCTGTCGCGGCCGGAGCCAAACTAAGCGGAGCTACATCGTATCGTGCTGCGACAACATTCGCCTGGACAAGCTGGTCGGTAGCGTTCGATGGGAACGTACCAGCTGCGGTCATCGCTCCTTCATAGAAGGTTCCTTGCGAACCTATGCTGTTGTCACCACCGTTGCCCAGAAGAATCGCCCCCTGCTTGCGCATCGGGTCATAGGTTGGATTGACACGGTGTCCATCGAACATGACCGACAGATCGCCCTTTTGCGCGTCGCCACCCATCGATGTCCAATGGTGTGGTTCTCCTTTGCCGATGGCGGTTACAAAGCGCCAGGGGATGCTGGGTAAATTGGGACAGCCTTTGGTCCCATCCTGCGTTAACGCACCCGACAAGATTATTTTCCTGATCGGTCATAATCCACGGCCCGTCGCCAGCGCCGCTGTACCAAGGCGTGGCGTTACCGAAGTAGAGGGTCTCCATGGTGCCGTTATCATCATCGCGACTGTCAATCTCAGCATTGCCGTAGTCGAAACAGCAACCGGCGTTGAAATGCTTCCCGTTAACGACCCAGTATTGCCCCTCGGCCTGGTCGTCGACCGCGGTGCCTTTCACATCATTCTGGCGAAGCCCCATGCCCGGTTCGATGAACACGCCGTAAACCTTGTGCCCCATGACCGTGATCGGGGCCATGTCTGCAATTGGAAGGGTGTTGAAACCTCCTAATGCCGGGCCACTGAATCCGCCACGGGGAGCCTGAATCAAGTTGTTGTGTTTGGGAGACTGGTCGTAGATGATGCTGATCCAGCAATAGGTACCGGCGCAGAACTTGTCCTGTGCGGCTGCGTCCGCGTATCCGCCGGGATCCGGAACTGGCGTGGTAGTAGCCTGGACAACGCCAATTTCCAGCGTCTTTCCGTCCGATTGGCGCAGAACCTGGTAGAGGGGACCGTTATAGGTCGCATACAACGCACGGGTCGAGCTATGTGCCGCGACACATGGGGCACCAGCAGCTGCGTAGATATCGCACGAGCCTTGAGGCCTAGGTGGAGGGATGACGCCACCCGCAGGAGACTGTTGCGCCATCGTCAAAGTGGTCCCAATGACCGTAAGCACGACCGCGAGTCTAAGCACAATATCGATTCTCGTTTTCATTCTTATCCTGATCTGCTGGGAAGAATTTGTCTTGAGCTCAGAAGAAACGGAATCCTCTCCGTTTTTGGGGCCCGGTGTATTTGAATTTTCTGCTGGGATACGTATACCACTTGGCAATGAACTCGTTCCATCTGCTTCAAATCGATCTGATAGACCCTCCCCGACTCAGCCCTGCCCTGAGGGCAGGCATAGCTCACTCGCGGCTGCGATTTGGTGATTATGTTTCTGCTTGCCTGGAATGTGTAATCGGCGTGGTGCTCTGTACCGTTGTGAGAGGAAGTCACACTTGACGAAAAGACGACGACGACGGTTTGCCGGTCCGATTTTATCGAGAAACGCCGTTGTTCTCAGCTTCGTTCAGGTTCAGCCGAAATCCAGAAGGTTTGTAGTCTGGGGCGATGTACTGTTCGGGGATCGCTATCGAGTTTCCATCTCGAAGCGCCGAGTAGTGCGGAGAGCAAATCTCCACGCCCGCCTCATTGAACTTGTCCTGGATGTTCTGATGTAGATCGGAATATATATTCAGAACCTCGCGAGGAGTATCCGTATAGGCATTCAACTCGTACGTCACATAGAAGTCATCGAGCGATCTCTGGAGTACGAAGGGTCCAGGCTGGCGCAACACATGCTCTGTAGCTGATGCCGCGCTGATCAGGAGTTGATGAACCTTTCTCCAAGGAGTATCGAAGCTGATCGAGACGGAAGTATAGAAGATAACTCCGGACTTATTGGCTTCGGTGCTGTAATTCTTCACGGGACCGCTCATCACTGTGGAGTTGGGAATCGTGATAACTTCCGCTTTCGGCGTGAGGATTCGGGTTACGAGCAGAGTCCTTTCGATCACCTCTCCCATGTTGTCGCCGATTTGAACCCAATCACCTGCCAGAAATGACCGCATGTAGGTCAGGATCACCCCAGCGATCGTATTGGCTACAGCCGAAGAAGAGCCCAGCGACAACAGCACGCCCAGGAAGATCGAGATCCCCCGAAATGCCGGACTTTTAGCCCCCGGCAGATAAGGAAAGGCCACTATCAGTGCGAGAACGAGGACCAAAGCCCGTATCAATTTATCTGTTGGCGCGGCCCAATCGGGATAGAAACCGGGGATTTTCAGGTCGCCTTTACCAATGTGGCTAAAAACCAGCCGTATCAAGCGAATAAGGTAGCTCGTGACCAACACGATCACGGTGATGATCACCAGATTCGGCAGATAATCCAATCCGGACTTTGCCAGTGACTCCAATTGGGAGGATACCCACCTGGTCGCCGTCAGAGATATTTCGCGGGTGGAGGAATAGAAGCCCAGGGTCACAGTCAAATAAACTTGCAACAAGCCAAGGATCAGCACCCATCGCAGGAAGGTTCCGACGGCAAGCATCACAGGCCCCAGGTAGGCGACGGAAAGATGCCATGCTGACTTCTTTTGAAGTTTCGCACTTATATGCATCCGTCTCTCGATTCGGCTCCGGAACAGTAGTCTCAAGCGCCGGACAAGCCAAAGTGCAGCCACCAAAAGGAGCGTCACCAGAACGGTCTTCAGGATTCCTCGCAGTATCATCCTCCAGCTGTGATTAAGCCGGTACCCTTCGATTGCCAGACGGATGTTCTGTGCTTCCTCTAGAGCCAGTTGCTGCCGCGTCTCCCCAGCTGCTCTGGCGTCTCCATCGGTGATGGCCATAATCACGGTGTTGCCGGCGATAATCTCGGTCCAGGCGTCCCGTGGTTGGAGACGTACGGAATCTGACGGGATACTGCTGTCCCGGGCAATTCCGATGATGCGCGATTCAATTCCCTGTGCGCGAGCTTCAGGGGTCAACGTAGCAACAGGTTCATAAACCTTCAGAAGAAGATTGCCGTCTATCACGACTTCGCCAGACGGGACAGCTTCTTCGTCGGGAACAGCCTGGTTGCCGGCCGACTGATTGTTCATCGGCTGGGCAGTCGATTGTTGCTGGGCCGATACAGATAGAGGGCAGTTGGCCAGCAATAGACAGAGGATCGAGACAAGGCAAACGCGGATCGTCTTCTTCATCGCGCCACTCTACAGGCAACGCAAAGGGCGGACAAGGCTCCCGCCCGTCAACATTCGAATTTACTCAATCGCTTTACCGCAGTCGTCGAGAATTCGTGTCCCCGATCTTGATGAGTTGATACCGTGAACCGCTATGCTGCGGAACCGGGCATCGGTATTACCCACGCGTCTATCTCGACCGAATCCAGGTGGGCAGGCACAGACCTGGAGCCTGACACGTGCGTTGGGAGAATCGCATTCTAACGACTGCTGCTCCGGCGCGGAGTCCGGTCCGCTGCCCTCTCGAATCTAGCGAAATCAATAGAAGATAATGATTATAAAAAGCTTATGTCCATTGGCAAGGGCCTGAAAAGGCGGCGTCAGCAGTTCAATCTAGGGATTTGTGGCCAACCGAGTTGAGTGGTTCCATACATCAGATGATTTTCCCGCGTCTCACTCCGCGGATGGATAGCCTTGGCTTTGGGGAATTTCGGCTGTTTTTCTGTCGGTATTGGCGGAGATGCAGCAGCACCGATGACTAAATGGCGGTGGATGCAGTCTAGAGCGAACTGCTCTCTTCGACTAATTCCCGATATCAGGGAAAAATATAGGGAATTTTCGTAATTTCGGTCTAGACGCGCTAACCTGAAATCTCTCTATCACCCTTTGTTCAGGACATTTATCGCATTTAGTTGTCGATGCAGTCCTCTAAAGAACAAGGAATTTTCAAACGCGTATCAGGGAATTGCATTCCCTGATACATGATTTGAACTCGCTATACGCAGCGGGAAATTTGGTTCCGATCCCGCTTGGGATTCGAACCCTGGAGGCCTTGCTTTTCCCAGCAATCCATTGCTCTGACTCGTGAATTAGAGGTGCCAAGGAGAAGCCCTCGGATTCTGCCGCTTTTTAATGACTACCGCAAAACCCATCTGCATAAGAATGTAGAACACAATATGGGATACGGCGGAAGGGCGCGGACAAGTTCGATCTCTCACATGTCCGGTCGAGGGGGAAACTTTTTTCTTGACATCCCTTTTTATAGAACTCATTGAGCAATGATCAGTACTGACATAATCGGCGCGGGGATAGATCCCGGCCACCACGAGTCCCCCGACTCAAGTCCGATGTGACTAGCCAAACCCACTAGTGTCAGCGGCTGCCGTGTCCCGAACGGATACGCGGCGTACGGCTGCCATTGCCCCAAAGGTCATCAGTCCCGCTCCCAGAACGGCGGCGGCTCGATGCCGAGCGCCCGCAGGTAAACGTACCCCTGGCCGCGATGATGAATCTCGTTGTCGATGGCGTATTGAATCGTTGCTAGCCCTGGCATCTCCCACTGGCCGAACGCATTGTCCACTTCGCTGAACCGGTGCGGTGGAATCTTCGGGAACTTCTCGTTCAGCTCCGCTGTCTGCTCATCCCACAGGCGGAGAAGTTCGCTCTTGTTGCCTGGCTTCGCCGTTTTGTACTCCTCCCACTTGCCGGTGGACACACCCTCTACGATCGGTACGGCCATGCGAATGAACTCCCAGGCCATCTCGGCAAAGGGCCGCATGCCGCCGACCGAAAACTGAAAGAGCTTGTCTTCCGGGAAAGCCTCGATAGTCTTGCGCGTCAGCCGTCTGTGTCCTTGCCAGTTGTTCAACAGAGTTTCAGCCGTCAACATGTTCATTGGTGTCGTCTCAGTTGTCATTTCCATCCTCCGTGGCCCTTCTGGACCTCGTTCTTGAGCCTACGGGGGATTCCCGACAGATTCTGTCGTAAATTAAAGAAAGAATCGATTTTTATGTACGACCCCATCATGCGTGTGTTTATGGTCCTCGAAATCCTCCAGGCACGCGACCATGTGACCGGAGCGGAACTGGCCGAACGCCTGGAAGTGGACCTACGCACTGTACAGCGCTACATCGTTCGCCTCAAGGATCTGAGCATTCCCATTGACTCCTCCCGAGGCGTCGGCGGGGCCTATCGTCTGCGCGCCGGGTTTCATCTGCCACCGCTGCTGCTGACCAATGAAGAGGCATTCGCGCTTTCTCTAGGGCTGCGGGCGCTGCGCCAGATCGGCTTGTCGGCGTTTGCACCCGCCACCGAGGGGGCGTTGGCCAAGCTGGGACGCGTCCTGCCCGAAGCTCTGCGCGAGAGCATCCGGACCGTGGAAGATGTGGTAGCCATCGAGCCCGGCCCCTGGGTGATCTCGACCTCGGTGGAGCACCTGATCCGCGCCGCCTCCGCAATCCGCACCGGCAAACGGATCCGCTTTGCGTATCGCTCCCATGGTGGTACCGCCTCACGCCGCCAGATCGAACCCTATGCCGTGCTGCACACCGACGGGCGCTGGTACCTGATCGGCCATTGCCTTTCGCGGCGTGCGTTGCGCACGTTCCGCCTCGATCGCGTTACGGACCTGGAGCTTTGCGCTGCGACCTTCCGCCGTCCCACCGACTTCGATCCTCGCGCCTATCTCCAAGACCGCATGCCGTTCATCCAGTCGGACTACCAGATCGACGTGTGGATCGACATGCCGATCGAGGAAGCCGAACGCACCTTTGCGCCCTGGAGAGTTGCCACGGAGCCGCATGAGGGCGGTACGCGTCTGCACTGCGGGCGCGATCGGCTGGAAATGTTCGCGGCCATGCTGCTCGGCACGGGACGGCGCATCGTGGTCTACCGTCCCGTGGAGTTGTGCGACACGTTTCGCCAACTGGCGTGCCTAGCCATGCAGACCGCTAACGAATCCTCCTCCCTCGCGCGTCCCTGAGCGATTTGCCTGAGGGTTCGTCGCTTCCCCGCGCGCAATGAGCCCGTCCGTGTTGCTGTGTCTGAAGGAAGCATTCACTCCCAACGGAAAACCTTCGCCGAGAGCGCCGTGCAAACGACAAACACTACGGCCAGTGCCGCTACGTCGTCCAGGTGGGTCGACCAAGCGTCGCCGTTCCATATTCCCTGAAGTAGAGGTACAGCATAAGTTAGCGGCAGCACTCGCGCCACCCATTGAAGCACTGGCGGCAGCGCTTCAATGGGTACGAAGAGTCCTGAGACAGCGATCATCGGGTACAGAATAATGGCGCCGATCGGCTGCGCAAAGCGCGCGGTTGGAACGATGCTGGCGATCAGAAAGCCGATCGACAAGATGCTCCAGGTGCTGATAAGCAGCGCAATCGTGAACGAGAACAAGTGAACATGAACGCCGGCCGGGTAGTAACGCCTACCTGCCAAGACCATCAAGGCCAGCGTGGCCGCAGTGAGTATCAGCTTGACGATCACGTGGGCGGTAAGGATCGTCTGCGGGCGCAGCGGCGTGGCGCGGAGTCGTTTGAGGATGCCGCCCTCGCGGTATATCGAGATAATCGTGACCAGTGAAAGCACGGCGCTGATTGCGATGAGGATCGACGCGAGAACCGGTAGATCCACTCGGAGAAAACTATTGCCGGCAAGTGAGGACGGTGCCAGTCTGCGGTTGGCTACTCGACCCAACACGAGAAAAATCAGAACAGGGAAACCGATTGTGCCGAATGCGCCCAGCGGTTCGCGCAAGAAGATCTTGATCTCGATCCAAGTAAGTTTCCACAGTCCACGCAGCATCATTGTCGAACCTACTCGCGAATCGAGTGACCGGTCAGCTTGAGAAAGACGTCCTCAAGGTTAGGGAGAATCGTACGGAAATCCGTGACCGGGATCCTATTCTCGGACAGGCACTGAATGACTTCGGTCACTAGATCGTCGCCCTGCCCGCTAATGGTGAATATCTTGTCAATGCAGCTCACCGCCGTAACTCCCCGAATCGACCGAAAGCGTTGTTCGGCGGTGGTGTTGTCTGTGGCGAGAACGACAGTTCGCTCAGGGCAGTGTCGGTCGATGAGCCTCTCCGGCTTGTCGATGTCGATAATCCGCCCGTGCTCAATGATTGCTACCCGGTCGCACAACCGCTCGGCCTCCTCCATCAGATGAGTGGTCAAGAAAACGGTTTTACCGCGATCGCGTATGTCGCGCACCAAGTCCCAGATCGCTCTCCGCGACTGCGGATCCAACCCGGTAGTCAACTCGTCGAGAAACACCACCTCCGGATCGTTGATCAGCGCAAGTGCAATAAACAGACGCTGTTTCTGGCCTCCGGAGAGGTTCATAAACCATGCGTTCCGCTTATCGGTGAGGCCGAGCTGTTGGAGTAGGTGTTCAGCGTCTATCGCCTTCTTTCGGTAAAGCGAAGCCCAGAGGTCTATTGCCTCCCAGACTTTGATTCGCTTCTGTAACTGCGCCTGCTGAAGCTGAACACCGATCCGTTCCTGCACCTTGTAGACCTGACGAAAGGGATCAAGACCCAGAACCGAGATGGTTCCACGGTCGGGCGTACGCAGACCTTCGATACACTCCATCGTGGTGGTCTTTCCCGCCCCGTTTGCCCCGATCAACCCAAAAATCTCACCCTCGTTTACCTCGAACGACACCTCATCGACAGCCACGGTTTGGCCGTAGGTCTTGCGGACTCCGGAAACTTGAATGACAGGACGCTTGATAGTTTGCAAAATCGTAGACTGAACCGAATCCCAAGTTTATATCACTGATTTGGCGAGGTTCTGACCACAAATGAAGTCGTCGAGACCCTCTTATTTCACCTTCAGCTGACGCAGAGCAATTCGAATGCGTGACGGTGGAACGCCACGGGTACTGCTCAAGAATTTGGAAGGAGGTTCTCTATGAAACGGACCGCTTTCTTGCCAGTGGCGGGCGCCGCCGTGAAGGCGACGGCGCCCAACTAGGAAACGATGTCGCAATGAAGGCCTATCGGGAAGGGAAGCTCTTCCAACGATACAAGCCGGCGTGCGCTGTACATTGCTACTCCACTTGAATCGGTTCTCTGCTTCAGGCGACTGTGAGCGTCTTCCGAAACGGGGTGAAGCCGGTGATATAGACTCGGTGACGGTCGGGTTGCAATGGTCCTTGGGGTGTCTCGTAAGACGCCCCTTCCATCCGGATAATCTCGTGATCGGCCTGTCCGGGACCAAATGTGATGACGTCATCTCCCACGCGGAAACGTCCAGTGCCCTGGCGCAAGAAGTAGAGATTTGGTCTTCTTGTGCCGGGCTCGATCCCGTCCAATTCGCCATCCCGCCGGAAGGTTAGCTCAATGGTCACAGGAACGCGATCATGCCCTCCCACATCGAACGCAAGTTCAAAAACGCCGGCGTTCTCGGTTACGGTAACTTTCTGCTCCAGGGTCTGGATGTTGCTCTTCGGCCGCTGGGGAAAATTCATTTTGCTCCAGTAGCGATTTCCTGCGGGAGTCAACGGATAGTCTCCCTGCGGATTGCGCAAGTTTTTGGGTAGCGGCTGGTAGTAGGGTACGTGAATGTCCTGATGGAGCAAGTACCGTTTCTCTTCTACCTTCATCCCATTACTGCGGAAAGAACCTTCGCTGAAAAAGGTCGGAATCATTCGAACAGATTCCAGCACTGCTTTCCCCTTGCGAAAATTAAAGAATGTCGGGTTGCTGGCCAGGCCGGACGCAACGCCCAGGGGCCAGTCGCTTCCGCCGTACACGGTCGCGCTGATATCTCCTCTTCGAATGCGCGCAAGGGCGCTGTTACTGAAAAACCGCGCGTAATCCGAGGGCAAAGGTTCAGGATCGGGCAGGTTCTGGCGGTAGAGAGGCTCTTCCAGAAATTCAATCAGGGGAATCTTTGCCTCAGCATGTTCGAGACCGATCTGTTCAGCGAATCTGGCGACCGAGGCAAACTGGCGATTCTGGTCTCTGATCGCCATGTAGCGATATTGCAAATAATAGTTGGAAATCCAGGCAGCGAGAGCTTGATCTTGCCGGCGCGACCCAACCGTTTCCAGTTCGCCATTGGGGTGCATATAAAAGATGGTCATGGCGAGGTTTCTTCGAACTGGTTCGAGGAGTTCGGGGCGACCGAGCAAGCGCGCGATCGTGATGAGTGCATTGTCGACCACACGCGAGTAGATTCCGGTGCTCCTTTCGGCAAACTGCCCATCAACATCACAATAGACGCCCTCTCCCAACCAGTCATCGATTCTGTCTACGTACTTTGCCGAGGGGAATAGCGAGTTAATTTGCGCCAGGGCGGAGGAGACCACCCAGCGATGGTTCGGCGTATGGATACCGCCAGTAGATAACGCCTCGCCGGCCGTCAGCACAAACTTTCCCAGTTTGTTGTTGATGGAGGAGAGTTGGGGCAAATTCATGCGCTGCAGCACAACCAGGGCTGGGCAAAGTGTTTGGACCACAAATCCCGTGTCTGGTGGAGAATAGAGATTGCCGGAATCGATAGTTCCGTCGACGTGCTGGGCCGCCAGTAATTTGTCCGCTGCTCCTTCCAACACCGTCAGCAGCGCCTGGGACTTGAAGTGAGAAGATTCCGGCGCGCAGTACGCGCCCGCCAAAGCATCCATTGCCTCCCCGACGCCGCGAGCGCCAAAACGTTCCGGCGAACCTTTCAGCTGCTCGAAAACGGACGGCAGGCTGGCATCGTTTGCTTTCACGAGCCGGCGATAGTAATCGTCCTCTGTATCCGCTGCAGCACTCGCTCTAGCGACGTCCGAACCGGCCAATCCGGCCAACGCCGCTGACGTACCCAAAACATCTCGCACAAACCCTCTTCGTGAAATGTCCATATTCAAGCTCTAAACAAGAATCGCCTTTTTCGGCACAGTTTCTATGGAATGGAATTGTATCGCTCGTGTGCCGGATGGTCGGCAACCCTTCCGTTACACGCCCGATCAGCAAGTGACGGGCAAGGTGCGGGTTGCCCGTAATCCGGAAGTTTGGGCTTGTGAGTGTATCTGGAGCTTTCGGTGAGACGTATGGGTTCAAGTCGGTCGCGCCGCAAAACACCTGATTCGAACCCCGCGAGCGGCGTGCGCAATCCTCTCGCAGGGCTATGGAAGTGCAGCCGCGAAACTAATTGTCTCCTTTCAGCGAAGCAATGGCGATCCCAGTGCGTCCGTCTTCGAGCGTGTACTCAAAGGCCATTTGAAAACGGTTGTTCAGGGCGAAGCGCCCCAGATCGATGCTCGTCACTACGGAGCCAAACAGAGGATCTCCGGATTGAATCACAGGAACCGGCTTATCACTGTTCGGCGTTGCAAGAAGAATCACCTGGCTGCCGTCATTGCGTATGGCGAAGAAGGCGACGGCGCCCTCATCGTTGATGGAGGGATGCTCCACTTCGAGGAATGCATTGGTGGTGATGTCGGTACGCGCGGTGACTCCTTTGCGGTCTCCTGTCAGAACCTCAATGCTTCCATCGCTGCGGAAAACCTCATCAGCGATGGTGCCGGAGACGTTGATGACCGGATCGCCGAACCCGGTGAAGTCGGGGTTATTGGTGTCGATGATGTCGATCGTCCCATCCGGCACGGCTTCAAATTCTCCGTCTCTGCCTCGCTGTGTGCTGGTGACGAAGATCCCGGTGTTGCCGTCGTTGGTGCTCGCGCCGAACGTTACTTTGCCCAGGTCGCTGATAGCAACATTCTCGAAGCCGCTGAAATTGGAGTTCGTGGTGTCGGCGATCGCAGTCAGCGGCCCACCGTCTCCGATGAAGACGGCCTGCGACCGGAATCCGGTGCGCGGTGAGAAGAAGGCCACTGCTCCAAAACGGTTGATCGAAGGGGAACCGAGAAAGCGGGCGATGAGCCCCTGTTCCGTGGTATTGACGATGGTCTTGGTTGAAGTACCGTCAAAGGTAAAAATCGCTCGGGTGGAGGTGTTGAGATTTGCCTCAAAAGCAACCACGCCGGCGTCGTTGATGACAGGATCCTGCCCAAACAGAGTGAGCGCGTTTCCGGCGGCGACCGTGGTGATCTCGCCGTTCTGCGCCTCGAAGATGCCGTCTGTGAATTTGGGCCCTGTTGCCTGGAAGACAACGGTTCCTCGACTGTTGATGGCGGGAAACGTGGTGAAACCGGTAAAGCTACTGGTGTTGTCGGCGATGTTTGCAAATTGGAAGGCTAGATGCTCGGTCGCTTGAGCGAACGAGTCTTGAGCGAACGACTCTTCAGCGAACGCGTGGCCCGCGCTCACTGCTGTTAGCAAAGCCGCAAGAAGTGCTTTCTTGCTCAGTCTGTGGCATGCCACGTTTACTGCTTGTGTTTCCAAGGCAAATGCAGGGGAGGACGATCGAAATGCAGCTAAATTCAACACTATTGCTCCTTTTTTGAATGAAATTTGACTTGGCCCGAAGACATGAGATTAGAGGCGCGCCGGGCTGATGATGTCAGGGTCAGGTGAAGTGATTGTCATTTGTTTGTCGGACGGAGAGGTGCCGAAATGCCTGTAAACCGGCCATTTCGTTCTAACTGGCTCTACTGGTCGAGATAACGAGCGAGTCTCTTGTTCATCACGTTGATCGCGTTTGCACTCTCGTCGACCAGGAGAAATCTGCGGCCAGGTTGTGCCGCTGCCTGCAAAGAAGTCCAGCACCGTCTCTCCTGCATTTGAGTGCACCCACACAATTCGCTCGAGAATGCCCAGCGGTTTTTGCGTTGCATAGCCGGTCTTCTCTTTGCCCGTAGGCGAAACAATGGTGTGCCACCACACATCGGTGGGCGTCTTGCCGCGCGGCTCTCTCTGCGCCGACCAGGCCCGGAGCCATGTAGGGAATGCGGTCGCTTTCATTCAATTGGAAGGTATAGGGCGCCGGGTCTTTCGTGTACCAGAGAATGTTGTCGTGCTTGGCGGGCCAGCGCTTGGTTGCGCGTGCTCCATATATGCAGGTACACGATGCCTCTATACTGTACGGCCTCTCCTTTGTCGTAGATAGACAGCTGAGAATGTTTCGCCGCGCGATTTGGCTGATGCGATTGGCGCATTCACAATACTCAAGTAGGCACCGAACGATAATTCATGGTGAGAGTATTCGGCAGGCTCGTAGCCAAAGTCAAAGCAATTTAATGTGGCCTCATCGATACAGGATTGACTGCCCAATCGGAACCAAGTTGTTTCAGTAGCGGCGATGAAAACGTCGGGCCACCACAAAAGGCTGGACGAGAAATGACAAAGAGATAACGCTCGCTTTCGGCGGTAAAGAGTCTGTCTGAACTGCGGTGAACGATCCGCAAGCCCCGGGCAGAAGGAATTTCCGCATCTTGTCTACCGTAGCGTGCTTGATGCCTGTAGTTGGCTCGGAAGAGTCTTTGGATTTACAGAGCACTACCGCTACGGTCAGCCGGTGAGGGGAATACAGATGTACCTAGGTGGCGCATACATTATGCTGACCGGTCCTCGCCAGGAAGCGATAGTCCAGTGAACTTGGGGTCCGGAACTCAGATGCTCACAGTCATAGTTCCGGATGTCGATGTTCACTGCCGTAGGGCAAAGCGGGAGGGTGCGACCATCTGGGAAGACCTTCATGAAACGGTCTATGGAGAAAGACAGTACGGCGTAGAAGATCTTGATGGTCATCGTTGGCTCTTTTCCCAACACGCACGCGACGTGGACCCCAAAGAATGGGGCGCAACCGTAGCGGCGTCGGAATGATGATGTTCTGCCTAGCTTCCGGATGGTCGGCAACTCGTCAATAGCTACGATCGGACTTTGGCGCCCTCCGGACGATGTGGGTCGGCAAAATGGGTGTAAGGTTCGGATTGCCCGTAATACAGGAGCTATGTGTTTTCCGCTTGGGTATATTAGGCGAATGAGGCGCATGCCAATCTTTGCCATCCGGATATTCATCCGCGGTATCAGTCTGGGCGTTTTAGCTTCGAGTTTGTTGGTAGCCCAGGATGTCGCTCCACATCGACCGGCTAATGCCTATCATGCCCCCAGCCCTCCCGTAGCCCTTGTTTCTCCGGAGCTTCACGCGGACCGCACAGTCACTTTCCGGATCCGCGCGGGCAGTGCGCCTGACGTGAGGTTATCGTTGGACGGAGATCATGCGATGGTGAAGGACGCTGACGGTATTTGGAGCGTGACGCTCGGCCCGCTTGAGCCTGAGATCTATGAGTACAGCTTCCAGATCGGCGGCGCGAAGGTCATGGATACCGGGAACAAACTTCTGAAGACGGGATTATTTCCCGCCAGTCTTCTCGACGTACCTGCGAACCCTCCGCGCTTCGATCAGACGCAAGATGTGCCTCACGGAACGGTTCAGATCCGCTCGTATACGTCCACACCTTACAAGAAGCAACGAAGTCTCTACGTTTACCTCCCGCCGCAGTATGATCGTGAGCCTGCGCGCAGATTTCCGGTTCTTTATCTAAGACACGGCAATGGTGACGACGAATCGGCGTGGACCATCGAAGGACGCGCGGGCGTGATTCTCGAAAATCTGATCGCCGAGGGTAAGGCCGTTCCGATGATTATTGTGATGCCTTACGGCGAAAGCAATGCGTCCGGAGGCGGCACGCCCGAAGGAGTCGCGGCACTCGGTAAAGAATTGCTTGACGATGTAATTCCGCTGGTGGACAAGAATTACCGCACTATGACTGGTCGTGACAACCGCGCGATTGCTGGGCTCTCCATGGGTGGCGGGCAAGCTTTCACGATTGGTCTTCATCACCTGGATCGGTTCGCCTGGGTTGGCGAGTTCAGCTCTGGTGCACTCAGCGACGCCAACTTCAGAATCGAGAAATACATGCCTGGCCTCATTGAAGATGCCCCGGGTCTTAACCAGAGACTTAAGCTGCTCTTTCTCAGTTGCGGCAGCGAGGACCCGCGATATCAAGGCCAACTCGACCTAAGGGATGCGCTTGCCAAGTACAAAATCCGATATGAGTGGTACAGCACGCCCGGCGTACACGAATGGAAGGTGTGGCGCCATTCTCTCCACGAATTTCTGCCGCTGTTGTTCCAGTCCTCAAGAGCCTAAGACTTTCCGTCCTGACGGAAGGGGGCGTTCCGGTTGCTTGGCTGCTGGTCAACTGCCATTTGGGTGGATCAAGCGGTTGTGTCCGGGTGGTCGGCAAGCCGGAAGTTGGCGCAGACACGAAAAGACGGCTTTCGGATAAACGACTTCCGCTGTCAATTGACCAGAACAGGGAAATTCGCTCGCCGAGTTAACCGGCAATTTTTAATAGTTGCGCGGATCTCCGTTGGCGCGAGTAGAGAGAATAATTTGGTTGTTGGGGTCCGATTAGCTAGCGATGTCCTTTTTGGTCCGGCTCTTCGGCTGTAAGATGTCTTTCAGTGCGTGAGGCTGTCGTCTAGGATTGACTCATTGACGACGAAGAATCGTCTCAAAAGGAGCTTCGATGTTCGATTCCAATACCGTACTACTTGTCATTGATGCGCAGGAATCCTTTCGTCACCGGCCTTATTGGAACAGTAACGACGCGGAGGAGTTTATCGGGCGACTTCAACAATTGATCGACGGCGCAAGGGCTCAAGGAATTCCAGTAGTTCAGATCTTCCACGTTGAAGAGGAAGGAGTCTTCTCCCTGTCGTCGGGACATGTCAAGACCATTACCGGCCTATCGATTGCACCCGACGTAATCTTCTACAAGCGTAGCCATAGTGCTCTCGTTGGCAGCGGACTGGACGTATGGTTGGTGCAGAACGGCATTCGAAGGCTGATTGTGTCCGGCATCCGCACCGAGCAGTGCTGCGAGACGACGACACGGCATGCTTCCGACATTGGTTATAACGTGGACTATGTAACGGAGGCCACTTTGACGTTTGCCATGACGGACCGGCGCGGGCGTGTGTGGAGTCCGCAGGAGATCAAGGAACGCACGGAACTGGTGCTGGAGGATCGATTCGCACGCATCGTTACGGTAGAAGAGGCTCAGGAGGGTGCGAAGCGAGAGCTGGCTGCTTGAGG
The DNA here is from genome assembly GCA_963720955.1 of uncultured Acidobacteriaceae bacterium. Classification (GTDB taxonomy): domain Bacteria; phylum Acidobacteriota; class Terriglobia; order Terriglobales; family Acidobacteriaceae; genus Edaphobacter. Next base: position 19,006 of record CAVRHK010000024.1, read on the forward strand.
TTCAGGCAAGAAGATGAAGCATATTACCGTATATGTCGTGCTTCTTCAGCGGACGCTGCTGCTTGATACGGCGGGTCCGTTGGAGGTCCTGCGCGTGGCGAACAGGGAGCAACAAAAGATTCGGTTCGAGGTGCACTACGTCGGTCCGGAAGCCTCTATAGTCAGCTCGATCGGGATCACTCTCGCGGAGATTGAACCTTTGCCGAAGACCCTACCGGACGGCGCTATGGTGGTGCTTTCGGGCGATGTGGACTACATGATGATGCCGGGCATTCAGGTCGCTCCCAGGCAGGTTGGGGACCGGGATGCAGCCGTTGTGAAGTGGCTGCGGACGGTGGTCCGGCCGGGGCATAAGGTAGTATCGATTTGTTCTGGTGCGCTGTTGGCGGGTAAGGCGGGGCTCTTGGACGGGTATACCTGTACGACGCACCACAGCTCCTGTGCGGAGCTTGCGACGATCGCTCCGAAGGCAAAAGTGCTGGAGAACCGGCTATTTGTGGAGGATAGAGAGCGTTACTCGAGCGCGGGCGTGACGGCGGGAGTGGATCTAATGCTGCATATTATGGCGCAGCTTACGGATCTTGCGCTGGCAGTATCCATTGCAAGGTACATGGTGGTGTATCTGCGCCGCAGTGGATCGGATCCGCAGCTTTCGCCGTGGCTGGAGGGGCGCAACCATATTCATCCGGCAGTCCACCAGGTACAGGACGCGATTACGGCCGATCCAACCAAAGCCTGGACGTTACGCGCGCTGGCGAGAATCGGAGGCGCAAGCAGCAGGCATCTCACGCGGCTATTTCAGGAGTATGCGGGAATGAGCATTACGGACTATAAGAACGGTCTGCGGGTGGCGTTGGCTCGTGAACTGATTAGTCAGACGTGTCTGGACATGGAGCAGGTGGCGCAGCGTGCGGGGTTTGGATCGACGCGGCAATTGAGGCGGGCCTGGGGACGGTTGTATGAGACCGCACCCAGCGAGGCGCGGAATCATGCGATGGGATGACCGGGGGGCGCGCTGGATGAGGACCACTCGGGGAACCTAAACTCGGTTGGTGAGAACAGGGCTTTCGTGTCAACTACTGACGCCCATGCTGGGCCGCCGGTGGATTACTCCCGGTTGGTCGGCACCCCGGACATTACGGTGGTCCGGCTCACCCCGCAAGCCCGGCAATGGTGCGGTTTGCCGGTTTCGCACACTTATGAGCTCGGCACCGAAATGAACAGGGTGCGTTAATATTGAGCAGCGAAATGGTGGAGATCCGACATGCATCCGACCACTGACAGCATCCTGGAGTCCTCACTCTACGTAACGGATGTGGTCCATTCTGCTCAGTTTTACGGGAAGATCTTTGGGTTTCGGGTCATTAGCGATTTCGGAGAGCGCGGCTGCGCGATGCAGGCTGGGGTCCGCCAAGTATTGCTGCTGTTCAAGAAGGGCGGCTCGCGCGACATGGTATCGCCGCACGGCGGCGATGGCGAGCTTCATCTCGCGTTCGCGATCGCCGCCTCTGACTTGGCGAGTTGGGAAGACTGGCTGGCGGAAAACGGAATCGCAGTGGAAGAGAAGCGCACTTGGGAGTTCGGCGGCCACAGCCTCTATTTCCGAGATCCAGACCGGCATCTAATCGAGGTAGCTACACCGGGAGTCTGGTCGATTTATTGATACGGGTTTGATTTCGTACTCGGATAATCGTCACTATATGGGATCAGTTGCGCTACGTCGCCGGTATAGCTGCACCCCACTGTGCCCGTGTTGCTTGTGGCCAGGGTGGTCGGCTACTCGTCAATAGCTACGATCGGACTTTGGCGCCTTCCGGACGATGTGGGTCGGCAAATGGGTGTAAGGTTCGGATTGCCCGTCATCCGGGAACGAGATATCTGCGTTCGGGGATTCGACCTTTACAGGCGTGATGTATTTGACGGCCGGTAGCATCCTGGCATAGGCTCACCTCGAATTATGACGCGAACTACTCTGTTGCTTTTCTAATTATGTGGCGCACTTCGGTGCTAATTATCAACTTGAGGGACTCGAGGAAGTTTTGACAAGCTGCCGCGGTTGCCCATGACATATCCGAACAATCGGATATCCAATTGGATGTCCTCTACGTGTTAGTGAGGTTTTAAGAATGAGAAGGTCTCTTTGCGGGTCTTGTCCTCTGCACAGTCTTTTTGGAGTAATTTGCGTCTTGCTTGTTTGCGTGCTTAGTGGAATAGAAGCAGTTGCTCAGGCGCAGTTAGAGACGCTTCTAGTGGGGGTTGACCACCGTTCGGTCACCTCGCTCAACGGAGACTGGCACTACCTTGTCGACCAAGCCCCAGGCCGCGCTCTTTATACCCAAACGGGTGAAATCAACGATCGTGGGTACGGCCTGAACGAACGCGCCAACATCGTGGGCAAACACAATCAGGAATATGACTTTCCGAGTGCACCCACACTCAAAGTGCCAGGAGACTGGAATACCCAGGTACCTCAACTCTTCAACTACGAGGGCGTGATCTGGTATCAGCGCGACTTCGATTTTCAGCCTGGCGCCGGAACCCGCACCTTCCTCCACATCGGCGCGGCCAACTACCGCTCTCATGTATGGATCAACCAGAAACGCATCTGCGACCATGAAGGTGGCTTTACTCCGTTCGACTGTGAAGCTACGGCCGTGCTTAATCCTGGCTCCAACTTCGTAGTCATCGCGGTCGACTCCACCCGCCTGGTCGACGGCATTCCTTCTGTGGGCATCGACTGGTTCAATTACGGCGGCATGACCCGTGACGTCTCCCTTGTTACTGTTCCCAAGGCATTCATCGACGACTACGACATCCACCTCGCCCATGGAGCGAAGTTCGAGCCCGGCAACTCCGAGCTTACTGGCTACGTTCACGTCCTCGATGCGCCAGCCGGAAGCTCCGTGACGGTCAGCATCCCCGAAGCTGGAGTCAAGGCCACCGCGAAGATCGACGCTGAAGGAAACGCGCCCTTCACAGTTAAAGCCACTAGGCTTACCCTCTGGTCCCCCGAATCGCCGAAGCTGTACAAGGTAGAGCTAATCTCTGGTAACGACAAACTCACAGACGACATTGGCTTCCGTGACATCCGCGTCGACGGCACTCGAATCCTCCTCAATGGTCAGGCGATCTTCCTGCAGGGCGCCAATGTGCACGCAGAAGCACCGATCCGCGGAGGTCGCGTCAACACCGACGAAGACGTTGCTACCATCTTCAGCTATCTCAAAGAGATGAATGCCAATTTTGTGCGGCTCTGCCACTACCCACACGACGAGCGTATGACACGCGCTGCCGACAGGGACGGCGTCATGGTGTGGTCCGAGATTCCGAACTGGCAGCACATCTCCTTCGATAAGCCCGAGGTCTACGCCAAGGACGTTGTCATGCTCAAGGAGATGATCCGCCGTGACCGTAATAAGGCGTCTGTAATCCTTTGGTCAGTCTCGAACGAAACCCCCAATAACTCAGCCCGCACTAAGTTCCTCACTGATCTCGCTAACGAAGCACGAAAGCTCGATCCGACTCGCCCCATCACATCCGCTATCATCGGCCCACGCCCCAAGGGAATGCAGATGGTCAACGACGATCCCCTCACTAACGCGCTCGACGTCATTGGCCAGAACGAGTATATCGGTTGGTACGAGGGTGATCCCAAAGACGCTGACACCACGGTCTGGGCATTCCCCGACAAGCCGATCATCATGAGCGAATTCGGGGCCGAAGCCAAGTATGGAAATCATGGAGAAACCAATCAGCGTTGGACTGAGGAGCAGCAAACTTACGTAATTCAGCATCAATTCGTTATGTTCAAAAAGATCCCAAATCTCCGTGGCCTCACTCCATGGATCCTTATCGACTTCCGCTCGACCACCCGCAATATTCCCAAACTTCAGGACGGCTACAATCGCAAGGGCCTCATCTCTGAAAAGGGCGAAAAGAAGCAAGCCTTCGAACTCTTTCAGAAAGCGTATAAGGATCATTCGGTCGGGAAAGCTGAATAGACGGTCGGATATCCTTGAACCAGCTCGGTCCTCTGCTGAAGTACCTGTCGTCTTTTGCGCGTAGCCACAAGAACAAATGTTCTCGGACACCTACGGCTATCGGCTGCGAGCGCACCTCCTAATTGATACTGCGCACTCGCTCTCCCACGCGATTTGTATCTGTTCTTCAGGAACTTTATGGGCAGTGAGGAACTGACGGGCCGCGTTTGCGCCATCGACTTCGAAGCGTTCCTCTGGGCTCGAGAATTTCTTGATGAGACCGAAGTCGTGAAACGCGGCCGCGACATAGAGAAGTTCAGGATCGAAGCGAAGCTTTCGTTGACGACCCTGCTCAGCCGCGAACAAGTAGACGCGGATCCTCCTTCGTAGATTCCTGTTAACGGCCCGTCTTACCGTTGTCGAAGTCGAAGATGGCTCCGGTTTTCGGCCAACTTCTCGCCGCACTAATGCTCTTCAAATCCCCCCACCAATTTTCCGGCAAATTATTTTGCCAATCTTGTCGCGAAAAGAGCGTCGCTTTGGCACTAATCAAATGGAGTCTCTTGAGGTGCCGAACAACATAGTGGATTTTCGATTCTGCAAGAAGTTGGTGGCATACGAATGGAGAAGACGTCCCCTGCGCCCACGAACACGCCTCTTCTCTCACGGGCAGCCGTGTACGTGCGCATGTCCACCGAGCATCAACAGTATTCCCCTGACAATCAACTGGATGTGATCCGTCAATACGCTGCCTCGCACGGTATGGAAATTGTTCAGGTGTACTCGGATCACGGCAGCGACTATCCTTATTGCCGAGCGACTGCGTCTGAGATCGGTACCTGGAAGATTCATTTATCACGCCTCCAGGACCGCCTGGTTGGCTCCAAGACCTGGGTCAAATTTGACGGCACATCCGTAACTCGAAAGGTTTGGGACGGTCGCGCCAATCTGGAGGAATTCGAAACCGATAGTTCGACGGGGTCACATTGAAGGTCTGACTTTGCGTGTTTACAATCCGCAAACCCATCAGTGGAGCATCTATTGGGCTAATAGCAACGATCCCGCCCTGGGCCAACCGATTCAACCGATAGTTGGTGAGTTCAAGAATGGTCGCGGCGAGTTTTACGATCAAGAGCTATGGAAGGGCAGGACCGTCTATGTTCGATTTGTCGGCTCGGAGATCACCCCGAATTCGGCTCACTTCGAGCAATCCTACTCGGATGATGGCGGCAAGACCTGGAAAATCAACTGGATCACGGACCAGACCCGTGACGGGTCTGTCACATACTGAACGCCGCTAAATTCCTGAAGGAGAGTCGCACGACTGCGAGACAGTTGTCATTGACGCTTTCACAACAGACGGCGCAAGTCCAAGCGCAAGTGTAAATGGGAGGAGATCGCGATGTTACACGGTTGCTCAGTGGTGGAACTAAGGCAATATACGCTGCACGACGGGACTCGTGACCGGCTAATCCATCTGTTTGAAGACGAGTTCATTGAGTCTCAGGAATCTCTCGGAATCCGCGTTATCGGTCCATTCCGGGATATTAAAGACCCCAATCGTTTCGTCTGGCTGCGCGGCTTTCCCGACATGAACGAGCGCGGCCGGATGCTTTCGGCTTTTTATGAGGGTCCAGTCTGGCGAGCCCACCGTGACGCGGCCAACGCAACAATGATCGACTCTGACAATGTCTTATTGTTGCGACCCATTCACGGGCGGTCGGCCAACTCGGCTAAAGCGAAGGGGCTTGATATGGGATCATTCGGTCGCGATGCACTGGTTGTAGCAAACATTCATTACGTCGATAGCTCTGCATTAGAAAGCTTCGCTCAATTCTTTGAGAAAACAATGAACCCCACGCTAACGATCACTGGCGCGCACGTAATTGCGGCGTTTGAGACGGAGGCCGCGAGAAATACTTTCTCAAGGCTCCCCGTTAGGGAGGGTGAGACTGTTTTAATCTGGTTGGCCGCATTCCGAGATACCGGACAATTTGAGGAACATGTGATGGCCCTCCGCGATTCGCCGGACTGGCGGAAGCATGCACCGCAAGATGTCCTCCGCCAATTCTCACGGAAGCCTGAGGTTTTGAAGCTCGCGCCGACGCCTCGCTCACAATTACAAAGCTAAATTTGAGGCGCAAGGTTTTGAGGCTATTGGGTTCAATGTTGTGATCGGCGGTTGGGCTTGACTACCCAGAAGTGATCCGGGTAGACAGCAGATCAGTACTGTTAGCAATCACGCATCGGCTCCTAGGCTTGCCGGAAACGGATCCCACTCGACTGACTTGCATCGGGATTAGTAACGAGCAACGGCGCTTCGTTTACCGTCCGATGGTCAACTCCCCAGCAGTCGGCAAAACAAGAAGTACTCCGGTTCCTTCTGGATTGCCCGTAATCCGGGGGCAAGGGCCCAACGCTAAGGTAGAACCGCGGATCACTTCCGCTACGCCGACATTTCAGGACTGATCGACATCTAGCCTGCTGTAGAGTTTGAAAATCAGGCCCGGACAACGCTGAGTCCCATGTCTGCGTAAGGGTTGACCAGAGCGTCATTGACACTTCTTTCGGTGATAATGCCTGTGACCTCGGTCAGATCGACAACTAAGTACGGCGAAGCAGCATTGAGCTTTTCTGCTGAAGCGAGCACGTAAGTGTCCGCTGCCGCGCGGCTGAGAGCCCGTTTAATCCCTGCCTCTTCAAAGTCGCCCGTCGTCAACCCGGTTTGCGGATGGACTCCAGTAACCCCCATGAAAAATGTGTCGGCTCGCACCTTACCAACGGCTTCGAGGCAGGCTGCTCCCACCGTGACAACGGAGTGTTTGAACAGACGACCTCCGATCAGGATGACTTCGATCGTTGGATGGTGCAACAGTTCCAGCGCGATCGTTGGGCTGTGCGTAACCACAGTGGCACGCAGGTCTCTGGGGATATGCCGGGCGATCTCTCTGGAGGTGGTGCCGCCGTCCAGGATGACGACTTGACCGCTTTGGATCATCGCCGCCGCTGCCCGACCGATCGCCGCCTTGCCTTCATGCCGTATCTCTTCTCGGCCTGCGAAGTCGACCACAGCGGGCGAGGACGGAAGAGCGCCCCCATGCACTCGTTGAAGAAGACCTTCCTGCGCGAGTTCGCGGAGGTCGCGGCGAATAGTGTCTTCGGATACCCCCATCTCGAGACTGAGGTCCTTGGCGACGAGCTTTCCGTCCTGCTTCAAGCGTGAGAGCAACTGCTGCTTGCGATGTGTCGTGAGCATTCTGCCTCCTGCACGATAATAATTGACATTGCACGAAACTGCACGCTATGTTGGCAGACATGAACACTGTGCTCGATCCTTTTCAGACAGCCCAAGTTCGCGTGAAAGAGGTGCAGGTCCTCTCCGACGACTGGTACATCCTCAAGAAGACCAGATTCGAACGTCAGCGTCGCGACGGAACCTGGCAGGAAATCACCCGTGAGACGTACGACCGCGGCAACGGCGCTACTATGCTGCTCTACAACCTCGAACAACGCAGCGTCATCCTGACGCGCCAGTTCCGCTATCCCGCTTTTGTGAACGGACATTCCGGCATGTTGATCGAAGCGGCGGCGGGTCTCCTGGACGAGGCTAGCCCGGAGGACAGAATACGAGCCGAAGTGGAAGAGGAGACCGGCTTCCATGTGTCGGGCGTCCAGCGCATTTTTGAAGCATTCATGAGTCCAGGTTCGGTCACAGAGAGACTCTACTTCTTTGTGGCTGCATATAGCCGCGAAAGTCAGGCCAGCGATGGCGGGGGCAATGCGGATGAAGGTGAAGACATCGAGGTCCTGGAGATGTCGATCGAGGAAGCGCTCGCCGCCATCGAGAGCGGCACTATCCAGGACGGAAAAACCATCATGCTGCTGCAGTATGCAGCCCTCAATCTTTTCCCTAACAAAGGAAGCTCAAAATGACGCCTTTGCCCCTTATGGTTCTGATCGCTGGCCCCTACCGCTCGGGTACAGGCGATGATCCCGCCCTCATGGAGAATAACCTTCGGACCCTCGAATCGGTTGCGCTGCCGCTCTACCGTGCAGGACACATCCCTCTAATTGGGGAATGGCTTGCTCTCCCGCTGCTGCGGGAGGCAGGTTCCAAGCGGCCAGGGGACGCGATCTATGACGAAATCCTCTATCCCATCGCAAACAGAATCTTGTCTCGCTGTGATGGCGTTCTCCGCTTGCCGGGAGCTTCAAAGGGTGCGGATGAAGATGTCAGATTGGCCCATGAACGGGGGCTCCATATCTGGTACAGCATCAACGACGTGCCAGGGTGCGGAGCAGAACCTTCATAAGTACCCGGAAACGCCCTTATCGTCACGAAACTCCCGGATGGTCGGCAAATAGGAAGTTAGCCAGCTAGCCGATCAACGAGGAGAGCAACTTCCGTATAGCCCGTGATTCAGGACCAATCGTCTTTTCGGTCAACTGAACCGTGTAGACTCTCCCCTACGCTAACTCGGGAGTGAACCAAATGAATGTTGAGACCTTTGCCGGGGTGGCGCTTGCCGTTATTTCGTTTGCACTCGTGATTCTGGCTCGCGTCCAGTTAGGCAAGTCGTTTTCTGTGACTCCAAAGGCAAATGATTTGGTAATGCACGGTTTGTACTCGCGTCTGCAACACCCCATGTACGTGTTTGTCGATTTGACCGTTTGCGGAATCGCGCTTGCGGCGCATCGCTGGTATCTATTGCTGCCTTTGGTCATTTTGTTGCCACTGCAGACGAGAAATGCCCGTAGAGAACGCAATCTGCTCCAAGAGAAGTTTAGAGAGCGCTATGAGTTATATCGTCGTGCTACATGGTTCTAGGAGAGGCTGTCTGATTACGGTTAGGTCAAAATACCGTGAATCTCTTTAGGTGACGAACTCGGGCCGAACAAGAAGCTTGCGCCCATTGGCGCAGAGGCTACGAGTTGATTGTGTCTGGTTGGTCGGCTACCCTTCCACAATCCGATAACGTCCGAGTCGCCCGTAATACGCCCAGAATCGATTCCAAGTGCGTTCCCTTTTATTAATCCGTGAAGTCTCGTATTGATTACATCGAAGGTACGCTCCAGCCGATTCAGCAAGGCGAGTCCGTCATCGGCACGAACCCCGTGCACGGGAAGAAGCTGTTCTACAAAAGTGAAAGCCAAGCGACAAGCGCAGCGAACTTTTCGTCTTGTGACCACGGGGAACCAATAGGGTGGCCGAGATTGGTGAGGCGACGACGAAGTTCATTAGGTTGCAGGTGAAGATCCTGCACGGCCCTTGCGATTAGTTCGCTCTCTTTAGCAGTGAATAACTCAACGCCACAGCGCTTGCTTGCGTGGAGCAGTGCTTCGCGGAAAAGTTCCCCGTCAGCAGCGTGAATCAGCACATGAGATGCCAGAATTTCGGGGAGCCCCGGAAGCGGCTTTCCGGAAGCGAGAAGAAGACTGCAGCGCTTGAGTTCATAACCTCGCTTCTGAAGGTTCATCTGAACAGAGTGGACGACACGATATGAGAGACCCCTTGCTTCGATGCGCAAGCGCGAAATGAATCCGTGAGCCTCGACTGGCGGTCTCTTTGCCGCGGTGTGATAGGGCTGACGAAATTCATAGGTAAAGGTCTTGACGAGGTGAGGACGCTCACGCAAAAGGACAAGCGGGGAGCCCTCTTCAAGCGATATCGCGACGAGAGACGTCCAGCCGGAATGGGCGCGAAAACCAAGGGCGGCGTGCTTCATAAAACTCCCGTCAGAGCAATCTGAATACGCGGCGAAAATAACACGCGAGGACTCACAACAACAAAGGACAGCATCAATGCTTGAAAAAATCGCCGTTTGCACTCAATGAATGAACAAACCTGTTGTTAGCAACTGTCAGAACAACTTCCGGATTGCCCGTTAACCGCCCGGAACTCCGGAATTCGCCATCAAGTGCTCGAAGAGGTCGCGGATCATTGTTGCGCGGAGATCCTTCGCGGCTGTGCGTCCATACGAGCGAAGATAGCGGCGTCAATTACTCACAGACCACCTTACCGAAGCATATGCGAGCGATGAACGCGGGTATGCAGAAGCCGGTAGTCACGTTCACGAAGGCAGCGGTTACCAGCGACCCGCCGATGATGTAACCGGCGACAAGGTGGGCTGTGTGGAAGCTCCATCCTGCTGCGATGAGCATGGTGGTCGCCGAGGTGCAGCCGAAGCGTCGCCGGGCCCCGTAACGGGGCAGCGCCGGTGCTCCGGATAGATGACGCAGTCCGTAGTTATAAAGCACATCAAAGGGGTGGCCAGGCAGAATTGCACCGAGCAGCGCGAATGGCGCCAAGGCCCACAACACCGTTGGCGAGGCGAGCGCCGTTCCGACGGCCGCCCAGATCATGCAGATCGCAGGAGAGAGGCGCAGTGGGTAATTGATCTGTGCGTAGGTTGCATCACCCAGACCGCAGAAGCCCTGCGCCTGGATTCTTTCGCGTACTGTGAACGTGACTGTTGACATTGGGTGCCTTTCGAGAGCGGAGACAGTGTCTGGAAGAGAGGCGGGAGAGCAGCGCCGGGCTGTCTCCCGTCAGTTTTTATGCTGCGTCTGCGGCTTGTTCCGTTTTCATCCGTTCCGCCCGAACTGTGACCGGCACTCCGTTTGTGACAGAGTCGAAGACGGGCGAGAATCCTGTTCCGAGGCTGGCGAGTTCCTCCAGTTGTTCGTCGGTGATATCGGCGTGGATGGCGAGGGTCATGCGGATGTTCTGGAAGCCGTTTCTCACGTTTTCGTCGAGCCCGAGAAAGCCGCGCACATCAACGTCTCCCTCGACCTGCGACTCGACCTCCTCGATCTTGATACCTCGCGCAGCTGCGTGATACACGAGCGAGCTTGTGACGCACGCCGCAAGAGCCGTGAGAAGGTATTCGGCGGGATTGGGGGCCTGGTCGCGTCCGAGAAGAACGATAGGCTCATCGGCGTGGATCACGAACGATTGGGCACGCTGGTGCAGCTGGCCTGCTCCGTAAAACTCGTTCAAGGTTGAACGGTTGTGGCCGCCCTCCAGCCATTCGTTGTGCAAGCGGAAGCGAAACTTCGCGACCGTGGCGATCGGCTTTGACTGCATCAATGGTTTGCGTCAGGTCGGTGACGTTGACACCGTTAATAACTTTCGACATAGCGTTGCTCCTTCTGCATTCGGGATTGACTGCAAGTGCCTGTGACATCTCCGAACGCTGAGTTGACTATGCGCTGAGAGAAGGGCTTGCACTTGCCCGAGCGTCCGGCTCTCTTATCCACGGTGCGGTATGATTGTCACTCACTTAACCCAGCGTCCGGGTAACTTTGCTGAGAGTGCGGAAAGTCGTGTGGCGAACCGGATGGATGTCCTATCGACAGTGCTGAATACGGTGAAGCTCGAGGGCACCATGTTCTACAACGCTGAGTTTTCGGCGCCGTGGAGCCTTCGCTCGCCAGCCTCCTATCTGCTGGCACAATACCTGTCGCCGGAGCGGAGACACGTGATCCTCTACCACCTGCTTACGCAGGGACAGGCTTATGTGGCGGTTGAGGATGGCGAGCGAGTCCTGCTCTCCGCCGGCGATATCGTTGTCTTTCCTCACGGCGATGCGCACACTATGGGAAACGGCCGTGCTGTCGCGTCGAGGGACTACGAGCGAATGCTGCAGGATGTTCTGTCGCAGGGGCTGAAGCCGACGAGTATGGGCGGTGGTGGTGAGCTCACCAAATTTGTTTGTGGCTACCTGGCATGTGATCCGCAACTCAGCAAAGCTTTTCTGGGCGGGCTTCCGCCGGTGTTCAAGGTCAACATTGGTAGCGACAGCTCAGGCCAATGGTTGAAGAACTCGATCCTTTACTCTGTCGGGCAAGCCGCTGGCTCGCAGGCAGGAAGCGAGATCGTAGTTGCAAAGTTGTCCGAAGCATTATTCGCGGAGACGCTGCGGCGCTATGTGGATTCTTTGCCACCTGGCCACACCGGATGGCTGGCCGGAGCGCGCGATCCTGATGTGGGCAAGGCGCTGGCCCTGCTGCATCGTCAACCATCCCACCTGTGGACCGTTGCCGAACTGGCTACACAGGTTGGGGTGTCGCGGTCTGTACTGGCGGAGCGTTTCCGGCATTTTCTGGGGGTGCCACCTATGGCCTACCTAACAAGTTGGCGGCTGCAGCTGGGTGCGCAACTCCTCACGTCCACCAGTCGCAGTGTCGCGCAGATTGCTGGTGAGGTCGGTTACGAATCCGAGCCGGCGTTCAACCGCGCCTTCAAGCGCGAGTTTGATTCTCCGCCTGCGCGCTATCGTCTCAAAGCCAAAGTTGCCGCTGCAAAATAGACCCGGCTGTCCGGTTGGGAATGGACGCGTCCGCGGGGTCGCAAGTAGATCCCCAGTTCTCAGACGCTGCTCACAAGTGACGAGCAAACCGGAAACATCGAAGCGCCAGAGCTGAATTCTGGGTTTCCGGTCGGGTAACCGGCTTGGCCCTCTTTTCAACACTTGAGGTTCTCAGTCACCAATTGAGATTTATCGCACAGATTACTTTTGACTTGTCGACGATTTGCCCGAATCGTGCGCGTGAGTGTCGCTACGCGCCGCAGTGACGTGCGTCACAGAAAAACCTTCTCCTCAGACATAAAAGAGAGTGTAGGCGAGGTTCCAATATCCGCAAGCTGGAAGGCGGCGCGCAGAGTGCGATCTCAAAAGAATGAAGCAAGCCTGATCGCAAAAGGTATGTCCCAATCCAGCGCCATCGTCCGTACGACGGCGCGCGATCCATTCGGTATTCAGGGGCACGTCCGCCGTGGCTTTGAGGCTGTGCGCGAGGCTTTTGCCAACAACTTTTCAAAACGACAAGAGTTGGGTGGAGCCTGCTGCGCCTTTGTCCGCGGCGAGAAGGTCGTCGACCTGTGGGGCGGCATTCGGAACAAGCGGACGGCGGAGCCTTGGGAGCAGGACACGATGGTGGTGGTTCACTCAGCCACGAAGGGCTTGGCCGCGATGACGCTCGCCATCGCGCACTCTCGCGGATGGCTCGACTACGACCAACGGGTATGCGCGTACTGGCCGGAGTTCGCGCAGAACGGAAAGGAGCGAATCACTGTCCGCCAACTCCTGGCCCACCAAGCAGGCTTGTTCGCCTTCGATGAGCCCGTGGATCGCAGCGTAGTCGCCGACCTCGATCGCCTGGCGGTCGTGTTAGCGCGTCAGAGACCCGCGTGGGAGCCTGGCACGCGCCAGGCCTATCACGCCCTCACTTTAGGCTTCTACGAAGGCGAACTGCTGCGCCGTGTCGATCCGCAGCATCGCAGCTTGGGCCAGTTCTTCCAGGATGAGGTCGCGTCACGGCTCGCGGAAGACGTCTACATCCGGTTGCCTGAGGCGATCCCGAACTCGCGCCTGGCGACGCTTGCACCGCCCAGCCTAATCGAGATGCTGCGCGGCTTCGGCCTTCGCTTCATGCTGGAAGCGATGAATCCCCGTTCCAACATCTACCGGGCCCTGAACGTAAACCCAGGCACTCGGATATATCATGACGCCCAGCATGTCTACGCGCGCAACCTCGAAGTGCCGTCCGGCAATGGCGTCGGCACAGCCCGGGCCATCGCGCATGCTTATAGCGTCTTCGCCACTGGCGGACGCGAACTGGGGCTTCGCCAGGCGACGCTGGACCTGCTCGCCACTCCAGCGATTCCGCCGACCTGCGGATTCTACGATGAGTGCCTGAAGGCCAGCGGCGTGCAGTTTTCATTCGGCTTCATGAAGCCTGGCCCCACCTGGCCTTTCGGCAGCGCTAGTTCGTTCGGCTCACCCGGGGCCGGTGGTTCCCTTGGCTTTGCCGATCCAAGCGCCGGCATCAGCTACGCCTACGTCACCAGCCAGATGGGCACGCGGTTGACCGGAGACCCGCGGGACGTGGCGCTCAGAGAAGCACTCTACTCCGCTATTGCGCCAGATGTGGTGGAAAATGACTTGCATAGCGACTAATAGTAGTTACGCCGCACAAGCTCGAGCGCCCGCCAAAGAAGGAAGGGCAGCGTGAGGCACACGCGCATCATCGTCACTCACTACGGCGGGCCCGATGCACTTCGGGTAGTTGAAGAAGAGTGCCCCGAGCCGAAGAATGGTGAAGTTCGGATGCGGGTACTGGCCGCAGGCGTCTCCTTGCCCGACATAATGGCGCGCGAGGGCGTTCATCCCGAGACGCCCCCAGTGCCCTTTACGCCAGGGTGGGATCTGGTTGGCGTGGTGGATCGGCTCGGCGACGGTATCTCTGGAATCGAACTAGGCCAGATAGTTGCCGCGCTTCCGATACACGGTGCTTACGCGGAGTTCGTCTTCGCGTGGTGCGGAGTGGGGATTCATCCGTGAGCGGCAACGGATCCCAATGAGCCCGCTTCGACCTCGTGCATCACGCCCCACGCCCGGTAAACGTCCATGCTGCTGATCGCGATCACCCGACGCGCAATTTCGTGCGCGGTCTCCACTAGTTGCCGCGCCTGCTCTCCCGAACTCAGGATCAGATCGACGATGACGTCGGGAGAAAATCGGCGGAGCTGACCTTCGTAATCGGAAAGTCGATTCCGGTCTCCCTGGATTTGTACAACCCCAGAGTCCGCAAGACCAACATCGGAGCAGCGGTGAAAGACCGCGACCTCATGTCCGAAACCGAGCAATTCACTCACCAATGGTGAGCCGATGAAACCGTTCCCGCCGATCACAAAGATTCGCATACAAAATTGGATGAACAATTCCGCTGAAGCTGCACTGAACTCCACTTACGAAGTGCGGAATACGCCGGGCACTTCAAACATTCAAATGCACACAGACAGTTTATGTCTGATACCGGCTACTTCGCGAGTAGTCTTCTCCAACCAACTTCCGTGTAGCCTGTGACTCGGGGGCAAAGCTCTGCACAGTCATCTGTCCGACGAGCCGACTTTGTGGCCAAGTAGCTAGCTCGCTAGTCTCTGGGCGAGAAGACAGTCAAGCAACAAGTGAGAATGTGGCAATGCGTTTTCCGAGCGACACGCTGGGCTGCGGGGCGGGTTCGGTTTGGCGGCTCTTTCGAGGAAAACTGAATCGCCAAACTCGTGTGTGCGATAGTCGCGAGCATTCAGTTCATGGTCGATACGGCCAAGTGTTTCATCATCGACGAAGGCGCGCAACAGCTCATAATGACTGGTGCCCCGCTCGTGGGTACCGGAGAGAATTGCATCGACGACACGCAGCCTGCTGGACGCACCCAGTCTCTGCGTTGCCAACCGCTCGCCGAATGGCACGACGCCGTCAAACATTGCAGCCGTATGTTCCAGGGCTCGGGCAACCGTGGTACCAATCGCAATGATGCGTCCGTGTGACGCCTGAGCGTACTTGATCATCAACGCAGTTGATCGTGGAATCCGGTACGGCTCAGCGAAAGGCAGGAGCGCATCCAGTTCCGGATCGCCGGTCGATGAGAGCCCAGCTGCGTGCGTGATTGTTCCGAACCGGATTTTCCGTGCGCTCATGGATGCGAGCATGCTCCAGTCAAGAACAAAACCAGCTGAAGGCGGCTCGAACGCGACTGGTCGACCCGCTATTGGTGTCCAAGTGTCCCAAACGGCAAGTGGGGTCGGAACGTGTGCGTACTGAATCGGTCGCCCGTGCCGAGCTAGACCCTCCCAGATCTCCCGGGGCGAGCCTTCGAATTGCAGCAAAATGAAGCGCGGATGATTCAGCAATCGTACGACAGTTCCCCGCAGGCGTCCTAACTCAAGTCGGTCGCCATGCTTCAATGCTGGCGGCTTAGAACGATTCTCTGTGGGCGTGCGGAAGTCACCTTCCCCGAAGACGACGGCTGAAAACTGCCTGATCTCATCGAGTGAGTCACGGCCCGCGAGACGTACTTCAACTCGGCGGCCGGTGCGGCTATGCTGTCCGGAAAGACTCGCTGGCAAGGTTGCAGCGTCGTTCGCAACTACCATATCGCCGGGACGCAATAGGTCCGCGAACTCGGACCGGGCCTTGTGCTCGATATTACCCTGACCGTCAACGATCAGAACCTTTGCATTGGACGGGCGCTGGACTGGAAGACGAGCGGCTATCATCCGATTGCCCCTTGTACTATCGCCTCGGCGCGCCGCGACAGCACAGCAGCGACCGTGTCCGCGAGTTCGCGGGCTGCCACCTCCGGGCTCTTCAACGTAGAGCGGTCGGCATCCGGCACGGCAGCGGCGTGCAACGGTGTGTCCATATCTCCTGGATCGATGGAGAGGACGCGAACGCCTTCCAAACTAAGTTCTTCGTCCCAGATGTGGCTCAAATGAAGTAGTGCTGCCTTGCTCGCGCCATAAGCGCCCCAACGCGGGTAAGCACTAACAGCGGCGTCGCTCGACACATTGACGACCACCGCTCCGCGACCCTCTCGCGCGGAAGCAGCCAGCGAACCAAGCATGGCCTTCGTCAGCCGAAAAGGGCCGAGAAAGTTCGTCGCCAGCGCGCGCTCAAGGTCTTCGCACTCCGTGTCGGCTAACAACTGCAGCGGTATAGGTCCTAGATCCGATGCATTGTTGATGAGGACATCAAGTCCTCCGAGCGCACCCACGATCTGCATCGTAATGGGGTGTATATCTTCTTTCCGGGACACGTCACCCACAATGCCATGTGCGGCCGGCAGCTCCTGCACGACACATTCCACGCGGTCCCGACTGCGCGCAACGAGAGCTACTTTCGCGCCGCGATCCAGGAGTTCGCGGACGAGGGATAAGCCAAGGCCGGAAGTGCCGCCAGTAATAGCTACTCGAATATCAGTGAGTGGGTTGCACGGATGCTCGTCCGTCGGGGAGAGCAGCGGGCTCAGCGGAGACGGAATGGAATCGACAGTTTTGTGATGGATATTCATGAGAGTTTTTCCTCGGGAAGAGAGGGTAGATTTGACATACTTTCAGCCTACAAGTTAAAGTTAACTTTAAGTCAAGTCCAACGTCCGCCCGTCTTTCCTCATGCCCGATCTCCTCACAATCTCGGAGGTTTCTCGTCGAAGTGGCGTTGCCGCGTCGGCGCTCCGCTTCTATGAAGAGCGAGGCCTGATCGATTCCGAACGTGCGGGGTCAGGTCATCGTCGGTATCCGCGGGCGGCTCTTCGCCGGATCGCGTTTATTGTCTTCGCTCAGCGAATGGGTCTGACGCTTCAAGAGGTTGCTGCGGAACTGGCGAAGTTGCCGGAAAACCGCGTGCCCGAACGCTCGGATTGGGAAAAAATCTCCTCGAGTTGGACCAAGCGTATTGATGAGCGGATCGCTGAGCTCGGCCGTCTCCGGGCGGGCCTCACGCGGTGTATTGGTTGCGGCTGCTTGTCACTGCAGGACTGTGAATTTGCCAACCCTGGTGATCGGGCCAGTCGACTCGGTCCCGGTCCTCGCTATTGGATTGGTGACGAATACACTTCAAAGTAAGTGCACCGGCTCGAAGTAACTCCTGGATGGTCGGCAAACCGCACCTTACGCTTGGGGAGGGAATCCACGGCTCTCTAGTAGTTTGCTGAAACGGCATGGTTTGTATGAGGGCACCACTTTAGCGGCGCCGTAACTTGTCCGCATTTACTGCCCGTTTAGGGGCAGAGGCCGCCCAACGTGGGTTGGCAGCAAACTGTTTAGACGCTGGATTCTCATCGCTCGTAAACTAAAAAATCATCCGCCCCTTGGCTCGCGGAATCTATACCAGGAACCAACTTCTCCTCTGAGGTGCCTGCATGCAACTCAAGCCCTTCTTGCTCGACGTCTGGCTCGACCAGTACGAACACGACATAGAATTCAATCTCGCTGCGAGCACCGGGCCGACCTGGACCGTAAACGACATCCTCGCCCTCGCCGACGACGAAACGCGTTACCGCTTCCTGAACCACAACCTTGTCTACGGCCGCCCCGCCGGCGCCGACAGCCTGCGTGAGGCGATCGCTGAAATGCAGAGTGTCCCGGTAGAGTCAGTGCAAATCGTCACAGGCGCCTCCGAGGCGCTCGTGGCCTTGATGTGGCTGGCCGCCGAGCCCGGCGCGAACGTAATCATCCCGCTGCCTGGATTCACGACGTTTTCGGCGCTACCGGAATCTCTTGGCCTGGAAACCCGCTTTTATCGGGTGCGCCGCGAGAATGGCTTCCGCATCGACCCCGACGAGATCAAGCGGCTCGTCGACTCGAAGACCAAGCTTATTCTGGTCAACAGCCCGCATAACCCGACGGGCGCGACCATCGGCGACGCCGAAATGGAAGCCCTGCACGACTTCACCGCCAAGCGCGGAATCCAGCTGGTCAGTGACGAGGTCTACCATCCCATCTACCACGGAAGGCAAATGAAATCGGCTGCGCGCCTGCAGCACGCCACTGTGATCGCCGACCTGTCAAAGGCATTTTCGATTGCCGGAGTGCGCACGGGATGGATGATCGAGCACGATGCCAAGCGTCGCCAGCAATACTGGACCGCGCGCGCCTACTTCTCTATCTGCAACACCACTACGGGAGAAATTCTCTCGGAGATCGCAATCCGCAAACGTGACGTCGTGCTCGGGAAGACGCAAGAAGCAGCCACCCGCAATCTCAAGCTCCTCGAGCGCTTCATGGCCGACCATCGCGACGTACTCGGCTGGATTCCGCCGCAAGGCGGCATGACCGCGTTCCCCTGGCTGGTGAGCGGAGAGAGCGACCGCCGGTTCTGCCAGGCCGCCACCGAGCATGGGATCCTGCTAGCCCCCGGCGATTGCTTCGATGTGCCCTCGCATTTCCGCCTGGGCTTTGCCGCCGCCGGAGACAATTTCTCCAAGGCGCTCGACCGTTTCGGAGCGTTCGTGAAGAGCTGGTCGGCGAAGATGGTGACAGCGTGATGGCGCTCGCCGAATGAACGATTGCCATCGGTGCGGCATGGGAAGCGAAGCAACTGAGCATGCTGGATCTTCGCAGAAAAGAGCAATTCCGTATGATCGCTGCTAGAAGCTTTGTAGAAAGGTGGCCTGAAGTGGAGGGGCGGATCACGGCTAAAAATACGCCCAAGCTCGATCGCCTCACGGCCGCTACTGAAGCAGCACGACTCCTGATCCAGAAAGCACTCTGCCAACAACCGTGACACTGTTCCCGCAAAGAAGTTCCCGACAACACGACTTTGCGGGAACCACGGGGTTAGTTCCGGTTTGCCCGTAATCCGCCCAAAACCCAGAAATCTGGAAAGTCTTGTGTTCGCAGTGTTCGGTGAGTGAATTGGCGCGATGACGTGCAAATCGAGTGTGCAATCGATCTCGGCCGGACGCTGACAGAGTCGTCGCTTTCCCCGTTCTCAGAAAGGAGACCTAAGTCACCCGCCTGTGATTTGTTACTCCGGATGGATTTCGTGATGAGCTTCGGCAAGTTCTTGCCGTCCAGGTTGATCGGCGCGCTCAGCGATCGTGAGCAACTTCTTGAAGTAGATTTGCTCAGTCTGCCGATCGCCGCCCAGCCTGGCCGCCTCGGCTGCCCCATACAGCGATCGAAAGCGGTTGGGCTCTTTCACCAGGGTCGATTCAAATTCCTTGAGAGCTTCGGAGGTTTGCTTCAGTTCCAGCAGCAGATCTCCCAGCTGTTCGCGGGCAGGCGCGAGCGGTCCCGGCGTGACGACGCTTTTTTCGGTCTTATCTTCCTCTGCAGCGGCTGCACGCATACGCGGCGTACGGCTGCCATTGCCCCAAAGGTCATCAGTCCCGCTCCCAGAACGGCGGCGGCTCGATGCCGAGCGCCCGCAGGTAAACGTACCCCTGGCCGCGATGATGAATCTCGTTGTCGATGGCGTATTGAATCGTTGCTAGCCCTGGCATCTCCCACTGGCCGAACGCCTTGTCCACTTCGCTGAACCGGTGCGGTGGAATCTTTGGGAACTTCTCGTTCAGCTCCGCTGTCTGCTCATCCCACAGGCGGAGAAGTTCGCTCTTGCTGCTTGGCTTCGCCATTTTGTACTCCTCCCACTTGCCGGTGGACACACCCTCTACGATCGGCACGGCCATGCGAATGAACTCCCAGGCCATCTCGGCAAATGGCCGCATACCGCCGACCGAAAACTGAAAGAGCTTGTCTTCCGGGAAAACCTCGATAGTCTTGCGCGTCAGCCGTCTGTGTCCTTGCCAGTTGTTCAACAGAGTTTCAGCCGTCAACATGTTCATTGGTGTCGTCTCAGTTGTCATTTCCATCCTCCGTGGCCCTCCTGGACCTCGTTCTTGAGACTACGGGGGATTCCCGACAGATTCTGTCGTAAATTAAGAAAGAATCGATTTTTATGTACGACCCCATCATGCGTGTGTTTATGGTCCTCGAAATCCTCCAGGCACGTGACCATGTGACCGGGGCGGAACTGGCCGAACGCCTGGAAGTGGACCTACGCACTGTACAGCGCTACATCGTTCGCCTCAAGGATCTGAGCATTCCCATTGACTCCTCCCGAGGCGTCGGCGGGGCCTATCGTCTGCGCGCCGGGTTTCGGCTGCCACCACTGCTGCTGACCAATGAAGAGGCGTTCGCGCTCTCTCTAGGGTTGCGGGCGCTGCGCGAGATCGGCTTGTCGGCGTTTGCACCCGCCACCGAGGGGGCGTTGGCCAAGTTGGGACGCGTCCTGCCCGAAGCTCTGCGCGAGAGCATCCGGACTGTGGAAGATGTGGTAGCCATCGAGCCCGGCCCCTGGGTGGTCTCGACCTCGGTGGAGCACCTGATCCGCGCCGCCTCCGCAATCCGCACCGGCAAACGGATCCGCTTTGCGTATCGCTCCCATGGTGGTACCGTCTCACGCCGCCAGATCGAGCCCTATGCCGTGCTGCACACCGACGGGCGCTGGTACCTGATCGGCCATTGCCTCTCGCGGCGTGCGTTGCGCACGTTCCGCCTCGATCGCGTTACGGACCTGGAGCTTTGCGCTGCGACCTTCCGCCGTCCCACCGACTTCGATCCTCGCGCCTATCTCCAAGACCGCATGCCGTTCATCCAGTCGGACTACCAGATCGACGTGTGGATCGACATGCCGATCGAGGAAGCCGAACGCACCTTTGCGCCCTGGAGAGTTGCCACGGAGCCGCACGAGGGCGGTACGCGTCTGCGCTGCGGGCGCGATCGGCTGGAAATGTTCGCGGCCATGCTGCTCGGCACGGGACGGCGCATCGTGGTCTACCGTCCCGTGGAGCTGTGCCACGCGTTTCGCCAACTGGGGCGCCTAGCCATGCAGACCGTTAGCGAATCCTCGTCCCTCGCGCGTCACTGAGCGATTTGCATGAGGGTTCGTCGCTTCCCGCGCGCGATGATGGAAGCGAACTCTCGCTTTCATTCCCTGTCAGTCGAGTGGTGGCCCAAACTCGCTCGATGAGCGCTAAACTCTGTTAGCAACAGTTGAGAGTTGCTTCCGGATTGCCCATCAAGAGGTGCCCTATTGAAACAGCATTACATGGAAGAGCGTTGATTCCAGAACGAAGGTCTTTTCCGTAAGAAAACGCAACGATGCTTCCGAAAAATGCGCAGCTTGGTTTGCCTGCTCCACAACTTCTTCAATGACCCGCCGTCCAAGAGTCTTCGCGACATGATCCATCTTCGCGTAGGTCGCCTTGAACGGTTCTCCGACCGCTATTGAACCAACAGCGCAAGTTTCTGCGTAGCGGTTTGTCCGTTACCCGCTGCCGTAATTGAAAGCGTATAGGTTCCGGCGGGTGTCAGGTGGCTATTAGTCTGAGCCGAGGGACCGGCGCCGCCACAGCCTGATATGCCGAAACCGAACGTGACAAAAACGGCGACAACACTCACAAGCCGAACAATCCGAGATCGGGAGCGCAGCAATAGCGGAAAGCTCAACAGCGTGAAGAGCCCAACCACGGCATACCTGGCCTTTCCGGAGCCAAGCGGTATCTCCTCGGAAGACCGAACAGCCTGTGTAGCAGTCCCTGTCGTTACGCTCACGATGAACGGCAGAGATTGTCCGGAGGTTAGCATTGTGGATGCGGGAGTGACCGTACAGGTCGCGTTGGTTGGGGCGCCTGTACACGTCAGGCTCACGGGACCTGCAAAATTCGTTGAGTTCAAGGTTAGGTTGAAAATCGCTGTCGTACCAGCCTGTACCGTAACCGAGGTAGCACTACTATTTACCGTTCCGAGCGTGAAAGTCGACACTGGCGCGGCCCCGGATCCAGTGAGTGATATTGTTTGCGAACCACTCGGATCGTTGTCGGTCACGGTGAGACTTCCAGTACGCGCACCGACGACAGTGGGAGTGAAGAGGACGCTGACCGTACAGTTTGAGCCGGGCGCCAGCACAGTAGGACAGTTGTTGGTCTGAGTAAAGTCCCCTGAAGTAGCAATGTTTGCTATTGCGAGTGGTGCGGTACCTGAACTCGCCAATTTCACCTGTTGCACTGAACTGGAGGTGCCTTGGATCTGCTGTCCGAAGTCGAGAGAGGTCGGAGTCAGGGTTGCGGAGCTGACGCTCGGAGGCGGGAGAGCAAGTCCCGTTCCATCGAGAGTTACGGTAAGGGCGGTCGTCGAAACATTGGTTTGCACAGAGAGCAGGCCGCTTCGATCACCGACCCCCGACGGGGAGAAGGTGACGCCGATTGTGCAGGCTGCTCCTGCTGCGACGTTCGAGCTGCAGGTGCTTGTCTGCGCGTAGTCACCTGTGATTGAAATCGCTGAGATCGTAAGGGGAGTTGCCCCAGTGTTGGTTAGTGTGACGGTTTGCGCGGTACTTGATGTTCCTTGCTGTTGGCTTGAGAAGCTAAGCACCGTGGGTGAGAGTGTAACCGGCGGCGGCGGCGTTGCAGAAGTTCCTGTAATTCCAGACCTCAAAAAGACCAACTTGATTGGAGTGGAGAGGAAGATGCCGTTCGTGGAAAAGCGCTCGATACTTCCAGCGGAGGGCTGCTCGAGAAGAGTGATCTTTCCAAGAGTGTTCTTCGATGCAATATCGGCGGCCGTTACAGTCAGGTTCCCTAGGCCAGAGATGGAGCTGGGACCAGCGAACAAGAGACGTCCGGAGGCTTTATCAAGATGTAAGGCGCTTCCGCCTTGCGTGTAGTGTGATGTGACCGACAACGTCGTAGGATCAATCACTTGGCCGTTGCTTACATAGATATAGGTCCCGTCCGTAGTCAGAGGACCACCGCCGGTGCCGCTTGAAGAGAAATTAGAGGTAGCGGTGCGTCGGATGCCGTCTGTTGCTATTTTGTAGGAGGATGTATCAGCGGGACTTTGGTTGTACTCGGTGGAATAAACAAGAGACGGATCGCTTACAAATATTAACTTATCAACGGACAACTGGGGGTTGGCAATCACCTGGGTGGGACGTGCCGTTGCATCGTCGTAAACCGTTACCGCCAAGCCGCATGGACCGAAGTTGACAGCGCAGGACGCCACCAGCCACGTGTGTGGCGACCCCGGAACGACAGCCAAAGCCGACGCTTGCACGGCCGTCACTGGTAGACCGATGGCCGACGGGATGGGTAAGGTCAAACTAAAATTGACTATGTCATCTGGCAAAGTGATCTGTATGACGGCAGAAGAGGCGTCTAGGCCGACATAAAGAAGCTTACCGTTATCGGAGACTGCAATCTGATCCGGATTGCTGCCTGTGTAAATGGTCTTGACGATCTTCATCTGGACGGGATCCACTGCCACAACGCTGTTGGCATAAGTCTTTGAAGACTGCGCAATTGTGGCGTAGATCAGCTGTGCATTCGGGTCGAACACCTCGTGCTGCACCTGAATATTCTCGAGAACTCCATATACGGTTGCCAGAGACGTAGCGGATGTGCCACCTCCTGGCCCAGGCGTCGTGACACTAACGGGCACTTCCCCGATCGTCTGGAGGTCGGCGCCTGACAAGGTCGCAATGATCGTCTGTTCGTCTAAATAAGCGGTCGGGCGGGAGTTGCCGTTCCACAACACGCTGGAGTTAGGAAGAAAGCCAGTGCCGTTGATATACAGCGATCCATTGCTAACGTTCTGTGGAATGGCGCGGATGCCAGTAATAGCAGGTGTAGGAGCGGAGACAAGACCGTTTCCGTTGAGCGTAATCGCCTGATTGCCTGGTGTGAGATTGTCGGTTAGTGCAAGGACGCCAGTCCTCGTGCCCGCCGCAGTAGGGCTAAAGTTCAAAACGATAAGACAGGTTCCTTGCGGAGGTATAGGAGCGCTACAGCTGTTCTGCACAATTTTAAAGTCGCCAGTTGCAGTTGCGTTTGTCAGAACAAACGCACCATTGCCGGTATTGAATATGCCTAGCCCTGCTGTGGCGCCTGTCTGGCCGACCATCAGGTCACTGAAGCTGACCGATGTCGGGAGAAAAACCTGCGGAACTCCGGCTACTCCTCGGAACGTCACCGCCTGAGGCGAGATAGCCATATTGCCAGCGATCTGAACGTTTCCGTTTGTCTGCCCCAATACGGTCGGGGCGAAGGAAAGCTGCAATTGGCAGCTTGCTCCGGGAGCGATGCTGTTGCAGTTCTGTTCGACCGTAACTGCCACATCGCTTGTCGTCACGTTGCTGAGGTTCAGATCTGCGTTACCGCAATTCGTGATATGAACCGTACCTGTGCCGATTGTTCCCACAAGGACCGAACCGAAATTGACCGAGTTTGTGTCGAAGCACAGCGACGGCGCAGGTACCGAGAGGTCAAGGCTGGCCACAAACGGATGCTGGATGAGCGTATTGGGACTTGGCTCAGGAGGTGCAGAAGGATGCAACGATCCCGAAGTTGTCGGAAAGATATTGGACAGTGTGGTTCCAGCGAGGATGATGTGGCCCTGCGGGTCGGTGGCTATGGACTGGAACAATGCAGCGTCGTCATTCGCATTAAGCGAGCTACCGAAGAGAAGAGTCGATAGGTCGCTACTTAGCTGAGCTACATAAAGATCGGTGTTGATGAAGCTCAGTCCAATATTTGTGACCGTAGCAGACAGCGGATTCTTGAATGGAATATCCAGTGCCCCAGTACCGCCGGCGACGACAACGTTACTGGACGCGTCTAACGCAATCCCGCGGAATCCCGTAGATCCTGGCGCTTGCGGAGTGGTTCCGTTGAAGTAGGTCGCTTCCAGCGCAGTCGTTCCCGTACTGTCCAACTTCATAACGTAGCTCGCATAGCAACCACATTGCGTTCTGGGAACGAGCGTTTTCTGGTACGCGTTCGTGCTGACTGGAAGCGTTGTCTCTAATGTTGTGCCAGTAACGTAGATATTGTTCGTCGTATCGAGGACAATCCCGTTCACCACATTTGTGCCAGTGAGATAGGTTGAGAAGAGCAGCCCGCTACCCGCCGGGTTCAATTTCAGAACATAGCCTGCAATGGCGGGGATCACAGCGCTGTTGTTCGGAAAAGTCGAGGCAAGAACTCCGCTTGTCGTCGGCAGGGCTGTGCCTGCGGTCCCACCCACAACGGCGGCGCCTGTGCTATCGATTGCCAAACCGCCTAGATCGATTCGATGGACTTGCGATCCAATCTGTTGGGCCGGAGTCTCCGGTATTGTTGCACCGTAGAGTACTGTTCCGTCCGTCCCGATCTTGGCTACAAATAATGTTTCATCGGAGGGATATGGCGCTATGGCACCACCGTAGGCACCAGGCGTTCGCGGAAAGCTAGGGTCACTCGTCAGCCCGGCTATATAGGCGCTGCCCTGAGAGTCGAACGCAACTCGGTTCAGAAGGATATTGTAGCTGTCGAAGGTCCCGCTAGTGGTTCCAAGAAGACCTGAATATCGCAGCGTCGATCCGCTTGCGTTCAGCGACGCTATGAAGTTGAGCGTGACCGTAAATCCTGAGTTAGCGCTCGACAATTTCCCCGCCTGCGGAAAATCGCTCGATGTTGTAGTGCCACTTACAACCACGTTCCCGTTGCCATCGACCGCAATTGACTGTCCCTGGTCTGTCCTCGAGCCACCCAGGTATGTCGAATAGATGAGCGAATGCCCCGTCGGATCGAGCTTCGAAATGAATGCATCCGGCGCGCTGGCAAGAGTGGATTGCTCAGGGCCCGCCACAGGAAAATCCACGGAAGAAGTGCTGCCCACGATATAGATGTTGCCGCTCGCGTCAGTTGTAATAGCCGAGATCTGATCTCCGCCGGATCCTCCAAAGTAGGTAGCGAAATTCAAGACCGGGTCGATGACCAACGGATACTTTTTGTCATAAGGACCCACGTTGAATCGGACACCGTCGGACGAGTTCAGTCGGTAAGATACGTTGATTGTGCGGCGCCCGGCTGGAGTGTCCTGGTAAGCTTTCGGCCTGCGAAATAGCAACGCACGTCCGCCAATAGACAAGTCCAGATCGCCGTTACTCTCCAGATGTATGCCGTCCGCTCCGTCAATGTTGAGCTCGATGATCCGGGGATCCGTTCCAGCGGAAACGAGGAAATCGTGTTCGATCTCTGAACCAGTTTCATCTCCGTGAAACACCAGATCAATGCCTGGATAAACCCCGGCGTAGCGAAGTTGACCGTATGTCGCGATATCTCTGATCCAGCCTGAGGCTTGCGAGCCGCGGAAGTAATTGGCAGTCCCAGGACGAAGTTGCTCAGGCTGCACCTGTTTCCCAGTTCCGCCCTCTAGACGCATTCGTATCTGGCGTGCTGTGTCTTGCCCGGTCGGGACTACGAAGTCAGCTCCATAAGAAGAGAATCGAGCCTGCACCCCGGCATGCCGCGAAAGATATTGGTACTCTCCTGACACCTGCCCTCGGTTCTGTTCAAATGTGAGAGGTATGGTGAGGTGTGGTCCGTGGGAATCACTTTCGGACGCTGAGGCTGGAGGAACCAAACAGAGAGCAAGAGCCAGAAAAAAACAGTACTTCTCGGCAGAAGGAGACATCGAGACCCCGGAATATGATTTGTGCAAGGGCTATCGTATCCGCAAGACCTCAAATCTCCTAGAAATTTATCTTTCCCACCGAAGTGGTATTGAATTTTTCCAGCTCACTTTCAGTACTCGGGGTCTTGGTCGGCCTATCACCTCTATGTTGGCCGCCTTCAACCACAATTAGCATTTATTTCTGCCAAGTGCTCGCAGTATGCTCTTTCTGGAATAGGTAACCCGCAACAAGCATGGGCGTATCTTCGGAGAGCAACTTATGCCAACAAGACCGCAGAGTTCCCAGTGGTTTCAGTATCTCTACTTCCTCCGTTTCAGCATCCTCAGCTGGTTTTTTCTACTCGTCCTCGCGCTGCTCGATTGGGGAAACGTCACCAGTAGCATCACCCGCGGCATTCTCACACTGGACAGCGGCTGGCAGGCTTTTTACGCAGCCTTCTTTGTCGTGGCCCTCCACATGACGGCATTGATCACGGCGAGAAACATTACACGCAACGGACAAGACCGATTCCTTACACCGGCGCCCCCACTTCTCGATCATGCCCTTACAAACTCCTCTACGCATGTCGTCTGGATCGCTCTTGCAGTCAGTCAAATCCCGACTGTCTTCATCCTCTGGTATCTTGCCCACAACGCCAGTATTGAGACGCAGCAGTATGTCCTATTCGGCACACATACCTACAACATCTGGTTCTTCTTTTTGGCTGGCATTCTCGCTGCGCTGCTCTTCTGGTATCTCGTCTCACTCTTCTACTACTGGACCTACAGGCCGTCTCCCGCCAATCCAAGTCCGGCTCCAGCCGCACTTATCTTTCCGAGCTGCATGTTCGGGGACATTGCAGATGCTGAGCCTCCTGCTCGTCTGGCAGCTTTCATCAAATCGGTGACTGCCGTGGTTTTGAAACATATCGCTTGCGAGGGCTATGCCAAGACACCTACAGACCCCCTTTGGGAGCTTCACTTCCTCTCCACCGTCTCTCTTATCGGCATTTTTCTCCTCTACCTCTTCCTCTATCCCCTTACCGGCCCTGTTGCTAGTTCGAACATTGCCTTGTACGGACAGATCAGTCTCAGCCTGGTTATAACCGCCGTCTTTTTCGCCGCTATCGCTGACGCTGGCTATGACAGTTCTAAACCAGGAGTTCCCTGCAAATGGGCTCGCCGTGTCAAATGGACGTTCATTCTGCTCGCTCTCATCCTCGCTTCACTCTTTATCTTTGCACTGATCTACGACCACAACACCCATTCGGTCCGTCTCGAGATGGCGTTCCCAACGTTCGGATCGATCCTCGTTCTCGCAGGCTTTCTCCTCTGGTTCTTTTCCGGCGCTGCCTTCTTTTTGGACCGTTACCGCGTCCCTGTTCTCACGACGGTCCTCGCAATAATCTTCGTTCCCAAACTCATCACTCCGCACGTGTCAGAGTCTCTTGTGAAAAACCATCACCCGCGACTCGCCCAGATCTTCGACTTCGACCACTACTACACCGTCAAAAGACTCGACGCCCCCGTTGATCTCAACAAGGTGCTCACGCCAAAAGAGGTCCTAGACAGTCGCGCTCCGGACGTCGAAGAGCCCTACATCATCGTTACTGCTTCAGGAGGCGGTATCCAGGCTGCCGAGTGGACATCTCAAGTTCTCGCGAACCTCGAATCTTCTTTTGCACTCGAGCCGGCACTGCTCGATAAAAAACCCTACACCTTCCACGAACACCTCGTGCTGGCGAGTGGAGTCTCGGGCGGTAGCGTCGGCCTCATGCCCTTCCTCCTCGAGTACACCGCTCCCGACAAAGAACATCCGGGCACTACGTCGTTTCCAGCGCAGCCAACCGCCGTCGTTTCCGAAAAGCCCACTACCGCCGATTCTCAACAATTGAGTTTGACCGACCGGATTACGGGACCCTCTGCCTGCTCCAGCCTCGAGG
Organism: uncultured Acidobacteriaceae bacterium; assembly: GCA_963720955.1. GTDB lineage: Bacteria > Acidobacteriota > Terriglobia > Terriglobales > Acidobacteriaceae > Edaphobacter. The sequence continues at coordinate 47,712 of CAVRHK010000024.1, forward strand.
CAGTGGGTTGGGGGTTGGCATACCACGATCTGTATCGTCTTATTACGCCAATTCGGATTCCAGGCCTTCGCCAGGACTACCTCACCGCAGATACTTCTCCCGATCGTAGCTGGGCTCTGGCGACGGCGTTGAATCGAAACCTTCACGACGAGCACTGCAAGACGAATCTCGAGCGGTTCACCGATCTCCCTCCAATCACTGACGGAGAGGGCCTCACTCTCAAAACAGGTGCCGAGATGCTTGCTAAGGGTAAACTTCCCGCCTTTACCTTCAACACCACAGCCGCAGAGACGGGCAGCCGCTTTCTTCTCTCCAACTACCGGGTGCCCCGGCCACCAGATCTTAGCGTGCCCTTACCCAATGATCCTAAGCCTATACCGATGACCGACTTCATCCCTGCAGAGTCGTTCCTTCAGGCCTACGCCTCCGACGGAGTTGCAAACAGTAAGCCCCCAGTCAAACCGCTCCTGTATGCCGATCTTTCCCTCGCCACCGCGGCGCGTCTCTCTGCAACCTTTCCCATCGTCTCCTCTGGCACCCGAATTCCACCTGGCTATACGGCGCACGCCTATCACTTTCTTGATGGAGGTTATTTTGACAACGATGGTACCGCCTCAGTCATCGAATTCCTCAAGTCAGCTCTCGGCGATGACCCCGACAACGAAAGAAAACTAAAACTCCTTCTCATTGAAATTCGCGATGACGACGGTCAAGTTGTCACCACTGACTCTGACGACCTGACTCATCAGAACGAATCTGTGGGTAACAGTTTAAAGGCGCCCTCATGGACTCCGCTCACCCAGCTCACTGGCATCGTCGGTGGACTTTGGAACGCCGGTCACGTGAGCATCGCTCGTCGTAACCGTCGCGAGCTATGCGTCTTTGAGAGAGCCCACCCCAAACTAGAGATCCATCATATTGTCTTCACCATTCCCAACGGAGCCGACAAGATCTCGCCGCTTAGTTGGAACCTTACCTCCGGTCAACTCGCTTCGATCACAGACAGAATCGCTACAGTGGAAACGAAAGAGGCAATTGCAAAATCGATCGAATGGGTCAAGAATGCACGTCAAAACAAGTCAAATAACGCAGGCGCGCCATCTGACGTCTGCAGGGCCTGGGTTGAACCTAATTCTTCTACAACAACAAGTCCCGTCAAGCCTTAAGTAAGTAGCGCCGATATTCTGACCCGGCATGCGGTTCAGCAGGAGAATACATCTTAGGTACTTCTCCATCATCTGTTGGCTGGCCCAAAGCGATGGTATGTATGCCGCTCGGAACGCCATACGAGCAGAGATGTGGTCAGCATCTCCTTCGTCACGCAAAGAACGTATCGCAAAGTCGTTCAACAGGAAATCTGTAGTCATGTCTTGTGAAGGGCGTCGCTTGGTTTGAGAGATTCTACTAGCTCTTTTGGCCGCTAAGTATGCGCAACAATCCCATGTCGAATCGCATAGTGCACCAGTTTCGCGATCGAGTTGAAACCCAGTTTCCGGCTGATATTGATCCGGTGCGACTCCACCGTTCGGATGCTGATTTTCAACCGTGTCGCCGCCTCTTTGCTCGACATACCATCGGCAAGCAGCCGCACGACTTCGCACTCGCGTTCGGTCAGTTGGGCCACTTTGCTTTTCATCTTGTCTTTCTCCGCGGGGCCGGCCAGGTATCCACCCAGCACCAGTTCCGACAGCCGCGTCGTAAAGAAATGCCGCTTCCTCGCCACTGCCTCCACCGCTTCCAGCAGGTCGCGGTCCGCATCGCTCTTCAGCACCAGCCCGCGAGCTCCCGACTGCAGCACCTCGCGCATCACCTGTTCGGAATCGTGCATCGTCAGCACCACAACACCTGTCTCCGGAACTTTCTCTGCGATCTGCGCCGCGGCCCCCGGTCCATTCAACTCCGGCATGGAAAAATCCAGAATCGCCACATCCGGCCTCAGGCTCACGGCCTTTCGCACCGCATCGGCACCGTTGCAGGCCTCGCCCACCACCTGCCATCCGCTCCGCGCAGCGAGCAAATCGCGCACACCGCGCCGAATCAGATCATGATCATCCGCAATCAAAACTCTCAGCTCTTCCATGGAAGTTCACCTCCAACGGTATAGTCGCCTTCACGGTTGTTCCATCATCATTGCAATCGATTTCGAAACATCCCCCAAGCTGTTCCACACGTTCACGCATCCCGCTCACGCCAATACCATTCCTTCTGTCTCGCGCCTGAATCAAGGCCTCGCGCACATGGCCCTTGCCCCGGTCGCTCACTGCCAGTTCGAGCCAGCCCGATTTGCGATGCAGCGAAATCTTTGCCACCGGACTTCTGGAGTGGCGCAACACATTCGCCAGCGCTTCCTGCACAATGCGGAAGACTGCGATCTCCACCTCGTCGCGACACCGGCCCAGATCGGGATTCATGTCCAGCGTCACGCGAATCCCGCTGCGCTGCTCAAATCCCTCCGCCAGCCAAGGTACTGCCTGCGTCAACCCGGCCTCTCCCAGCAATGGAGGGTGCAGCAGATACGCCACACTCCGTATCCGGGCCGAACACTCATAGGCAATCTCCTTAGTCTGTCGCACCAGTGTCTTCAGCGCATCGTCCCGATCGCCCACAAGATTCATCAGCCGCGTAAGGTTCCAGTTCAGCACCGCCAACTCCTGCGAGGTCGAGTCATGCAGATCCCGCGCCAGCCGTCGCCGCTCCTCCTGCTGCAGGTTCTCGAGCTGACCCGAAATCTCGCGGAACGCCGTCTGTGCCTTATTCCGCTCTGTCACATCCTGATACAGCCCATACACGCCGACTAGTCTGTCATCCACCATCAGCGGTATTCCGTAGATCTCGACATCCAGCATCATCCCGTCGCGTCTGCGTCTCTGGGTAATCGTGTGGACTTTGTTCCCGCGCATGACCCGGCCGCTAAGACACGCCGCCTCGTCTGCCATCTCCGGTCCGGCGATCAGGTCATCCAAATCTGCCGACGAAAGCTCCTTTGGCGTGTACTGAAATAGCTCTTCAAAGGCTGGGTTGCACATCGTATAGCGATATTGCCCATCAAGGACGACGATGGCGATTGGGCTGTTTTCTATGAGAGCGCGCAGATACGCTGCAGAGGTGCCTGCGTCCATCCGCGTGGAAGGGAACATAGTATGAGTTTCGAAAAACTCATGCTCTTTCATGATGGCCTCGATCGTGCTATTGCTGGTTAGTGCAAAGGCGAATGGGGCTGGTCGTGAAATCTAATATATGTCTCAGGTACTTAAAAGATAACGGATTTTTGCGGATCCGTGTAGACATTTGTCAGTAAGTAGAAAGACGGAGGCCCTCCGAGGCTCACCCACCCCGGCGGCGATCTCTGCCGCGATTTGAAAGGTCAAAGCAATCTATGACTTACCAGAACTGCTTTTCGAGGGGCACACGTTTGCCCACGGTTCAAAGAAACCCTCACTTCGTTGAACCTGTGGAAAAGATATTCTTCGGGCACATCGCATGGACGCCAACATTGCCATCCACCAGCTGCGTAATGTCCAGATCCACCGCCACGCTCGACAGCATGTACGCATCGTCCCGGGTCATGTGTTTCTCCTCAACCAGGAAATCGATCATATCGAGCAGCGCATGTTCCGTCGCATCCTTCAGATCGGGGCTGAATCCCATCGTTATGTAGTGCGTTGGCGTCTCCGCTCGTGGCCATGACATCGGCTTCTTCTTGTGCACGACGAACTTGAACGTCCCAGTCAGGAACGTCTCCATCGCAGTGATATCCACCTCGCCGTTCCCCTGCCCGGCATGTCCGTCGCCGGCCACGAAGAGCGCACCTTTGGCAGCCACCGGAATATAGAGCGTCGTTCCCGCGACCAACTCCTTGTTATCCATATTGCCCGCATGCGAAAACGGCGGAGCGCTGTCTACCCGTCCGGCACCCGGACCCACGCCCATGCTGCCGAAGAACGGATGCAGCGGAATATCGATTCCCGGAGCGAAGTGTCCAATCATCTTCACCCGGTCCAGCGGAATTAGCCGTTGCCTGCTGTACGGAAACTCCATCGGCAAAAATCCGCGGTGCAATCCAAAACCATTGCATGCAAAATTCGCATCGATATACACCTTCAGAATCTGCACTTCGAGCACATCGCCCGGCTCTGCCTCTTCCACCGCAACCGGCCCAGTCAAGATGTGGCCGCCTGGCCCTTTATCCTTCTCCGCAAAGCCTTTATAGACTGCCTCGTTATAGGCAGGAATATCTTCAGGCTTAACGCCGCGAGCAACCAACCGATCCGTAGGACCGCAAGTTGACAGCGTCTGAATCTTCACCGTATCGCCGCTGCGAATCGTAATCGCAGGCTTGGCGTTGGCGGCATAATGACCCCACTCAATGTGGTCGGCGTAGCGAGCAGTGTGTAATCCGCTGCCCGCAGTAACGTTGAACTGGACAGCAGTAGACCGAAGAGCAAAAGCCGACGAAGCATGAAACCCCCATTGAAGAGTGGAAAAATAGCAATACGTGCGGAACATTCCTGGGTTGGCGAGCGCCCAGCACTCATCGGCTTGGGCGATCACAAACCTTAGATTTGTCTAGAAAACATACTTCAGCGCGAATTGAATCAACCGCGGGGCTACTGACGATGCATTGATCACGCCATAGCTCGCGGTGCCCGTGCCTATTCCCGGATTCGCATACTGCGGATGGTTCCATACGTTAAAGAACTCCGTGCGGAAGGTCAGGGTTGCATCTTCCCGCAGTCCTCCGACTCGTGTCATCTTCGATATGGTCATGTCCCAATTATCATTCCCTGGTCCGCGCGACGAGCCGATGGAGCTGTTGCCATAGCCGATTGCCTGAGGACCTCCGGTAGTCGCAGCAGAGCTGAACGGAACAGCAGGAGCCGTCACAAACAGACTCGCGCTGGGATTCAGGTAAGTATTGTTCTTGACGCGTGACAGCATCGTGCCGCCATTTCTGTTCTTGATGTTTGCATTGCCCATACCCTGTGCGAACTGCGCACGGCTTGCGGTTCCATAGGCTGTGCCGTTTCTAGCGTCGGTGAAGGTCAATGGTTTGCCTGATTGAAACGTGGTCACACCGGAAACCTGCCATCCGCTGGTCGCAACCCTCTCAAACGCGTTGCCGCTTTTCCATCCCGGAAGCTGCCACGTATAAACGATCACGACCCGATTCGTACGGTCGTAACCAGCGGGGCCCCAACGGTCATAGCGATTGTTCGGGTCGTTGCTGTTGCCGCTTCCTCCGGCGAAGACGCCGTTGGTTCCATCGCCTCCAGTTACTGTCGTCAAGGCACGGCCCCACGTGTACGCAGCCTGCAGAAATATTCCGTGACTCATCTGCTTCTTCAGTGTTGCCTGCATGCTGTTGAAGTTGGAGAAGCCGTACGTCTCGATGCGCGTCACACCTCCCGGCGTAAAGCCCTGATAGGGCACACGCGCCTGAAGATTAGCCGATGCCACCGTGTTCGTCGTGACACCGTTGATTGGGTTCGAGGGGCTGGCCAGGAATGCTCGATTCAGAGCGCGCGACTCGGCAAGACGTGTTCCCCGCGTTCCTACATAACCCATTTCAAGCACTAAGTTCGCCGGCAGTTGCTGCTCTACGTTCAGGTTGTACTGCTCGACCAGCGGCGAATCGATGTTCTCAGCCACGCCAGTGACAGTGAGAGTGTACGCGGTCGAACGTGGCCGCCACACGCCCGGGGTAAGCACCGTCGTGTACGGCGTCTGAAATGTAGCAGCAGCGTTCGCTGTTCCACTTAAGCTCGCCGAACTCACGAATGGCTGACCACCCAACGTCTGCAAAACTGAATTAGCATTCGGCAAAGTGTAGAAGAGGCCGAAGCCTCCGCGCACCACCATTGACGTACCACTGCCATAAGGCTGCCATGCAAAACCCACGCGCGGACCGAAGTTATGCAATGGAAGATCATTGTTCGAGAGGCTCGTGCTACCCAACCGCGTCACGCCCGCCGGAGGCGTCAAGCGGTAGTTGTTCGGGACAACAAAGCCGGTGAACGTGCCGCCAGCTGGAACCGGTTCGAACGGCGTTACCAGCGACGGATAGAAACTGCTCAACTGGCCATGATTCGCGCTCACGCCACTGTTCAACTCCCACCGCAGACCGGCGTTCACCGTCAGGTTCGGGCGCACCTTGATGTCGTCCTGGATGAACATCGCCATAACGGTTCCGCGGTAGCCTTTGTAGTAAGAACCCTGCTGGCTTCCGCTCGAATTAAGGTTGCTGAATCCCGTTCCGTTCTGCTTGGAGCTCAGGCCGAGAAGGAAATCCTGGAAGGTCTGAAACGTCACGCTGCCGCGTTTGTTGTTTGGGTCATCGAAGTTGAACTGGTCTTTTTCGCCGAGGAAGCCTGCCCGGATGCTCTGCTTGCCATGCGTCCAACTGATCTGATCGCTGATCTCAAACGTATTCACCGCGGAGAACGAAACGTCGTTGTTGACTCCACCCAATTGGAAGTAGCCCGTCGTCGAGGTGATTGGCATTAGCGGATAAGTTGGGTCACTGGGCGCCGTCATGCCGATCTGATCGTAGGTCAGGTTCGCCTGAGTTTGCAGGCGGCCGTAGCTGCGGATGTAGCCGATCAACGCCTCATTGAGGAAATGCGCGTTCAAAGCCGAGGTCATCTTCACCACTGCCACCTGGCTGTTGAAGGTCGGCGTCAAACCATTGCCCGGTGTGCACGAGCACGTGCTGAACGGCAGATTCTGCGGATCATTCGAGTAAAAGTAACGCTCCGACAAAGTGTGTTTAGCCGATATCACCCAATCCGTGTTCACCATAAACTGGTCTTCGCTGAAGTGCGCCGGAATGCTGTAGGAAGAAAGCCCAACCGGGTTGCCATTCGTATCGGTGGAGTATCGTTGCGGAGTTGGAATCAGGTAAGTCCCATTCGCGATCTTCTGGTTCAACAGGTTGAGGGCGACCGGGTTGATGTTTGACCCATTGCAGGCAACGTTTACTCCGCCATTGAAAGGAACCCAATTCTTTCCAGTGCTCGACCCAGGGCATGCGACCTTCGCGATCCCGGCCGCGCTGCGGTCGTCTGTCACCGGGAAAAGCGTAAGGCTGGCAAACGAGCTGGAGCTGAGACCGTTGACCTGACGCGTTCCTTGATACGTTCCAAAAATGAAAAGCTTGTCTTTGATAATCGGGCCACCAAGCGTTCCCCCGAACTGGTTCTGTTTCATTACCGCGCGCTTCTGTCCGCCTATCTTGAGAAAAGTGTCGTTCGCATTTAGAACATCGTTGCGGAAGAACTCCCATACCGATCCATGAAAGGAGTTGCCACCCGTCTTAGTCACAACATCGACGTTCGCGCCAGCATCGCGTCCGAAGCCTGCATCGTAGTTTGTCGTTTGAATCTTGAACTCTTGTAGCGAATCAGGATTTGGAATCGCGATACCGGCCTGCTGCACAAAATCGCCCGCGCGGCCCGAGCCGTAGTTGTTGATGTCGGCGCCGTCCATGTGGAAGTTGTTGCTGATGCTGCTGGCGCCGTTTACATACACATCCTGCGTGCCTTTTCCGAGCGACGCGGCATTGTTGATGTCACCCGCCACACCCGCCGACATCGTCAGTACCTGGGTGTAGTTGCGATTCGTCAACGGCACCTCCCGAATCGTAGTACCGTCCACCACCGTACCCAGCGTCGCGTTTTCTACCTGCAGAGCCGCCGCCTGCGAAGTGACTTCTACTGTTTCAGTATTGCTGCCCAGGAACATCTTTGCGTCCACGCGAACCGTCTCCGTTACGGCAACAGTCACCGGCGCCGGCTGTTCCGTCTTGAACCCTGGGGCCATAATGCTGATCGTGTAGATCTCCGGCGGGAGCAGGCCCACCCCGTACTGTCCGGACGAATCGGTCTTCGTCGTGCGCGCTTGGCCGGTGGCCTTAGATGTCACAGTTACAATCGCTTCGGTAAGCACAGCACCCTGCGAATCGGTCACGGTCCCGCGAATTGCGCCAGTAGTTGACGTTTGGCCGAACGTCGATTGCGCCGTCATTGCGAGAACGATGAGTGTAAATACAACTCTGCGTTCGCGGGAAGGAAGGAAATTCCACCTCATGTCAGGACCTCTTTTGGTTAGGGTCCTTTCACTATGCAGGAGATTTCTTGTTTATGTAATTCGCAGAAATACTGGCTCTGTACCTTATCTGCTCAGTAGTTTTACTTAGGTAGATCGGGTTGCGGACCGGCACCCATCGGTCCGCAACAAACACGATCTACTTCGCCGACACAGGCTTCAACATCGCCAGCGTGCTCTTCGGCACCTTGGTCGCAACGTTGAACTCCGGATCGACCAGTTCCGTCACTTCGATTTTCATCACGGCTCCCAGCAGCAGCGCAACCTCGCTGTCGGAAAGGCCATAGTCATGCTTTATCCAAGTCGCAAGCTGCGCCGTTGACGTCTTCAGCGCCTCCTGCAGCGACCCAGCCACCCCGAACGAAATGATGTAATCGTTGTCTTCCTCGCGCACTCCCTGCGACTGGTAGCCCTTGATCACATCCACTGAGAACGTCACATCCATCGAGACCTCAAGTCCCGTCTGCGTCACTTCGCCATCCGCCATCGCGGCATGCCCATCCCCGAAACCGAAGAGCGCGCCCGGATGAAAGACTGGAAACAGCATCGTAGTCCCGGACACCGTACCGTTGTAGTCCAGGTTGCCCCCATACACCCCCAGGTGCGGTCCCGTGAAAGCCTCAAACCCCGGAGGCGCGACCGAGATGCAGCCCAACATCGGCTTCATCTGCACTTTGAAATCTTTCAATGCAGGAGTCGGAGCGGTAAGGGTAGCAATCCCCGTGGCATTATCCAATTGATATTCGCCGTTAAAAGTTGGGTCGTACTTCGCAGCCAGATTGTATGCGGGAGCCACTCCAAACTGCTGGATCCGGCTTCCTTGCCGCGCGGTCTTGCGGTTCGGTTCAATCTTGATCAGGTGGACAACCAGTGTATCGCCCGGGAGCGCGCCTTCAACGTAAATCGGTCCAATGTTTGCGTTGCCGCCAAGCGCCAAACGTTTTCCGTTCTTATCGACTCCTGCCGAGTCGACAGACCAGGTATGCACGATGTCTCCGGGGAAAATATGAATGTCCGGTTTGTTCCCAGCATAGTAGTAGGCTTGAAAGGTCTTCGGTTCATAATTGATCTCCCGCGGTTTGGGTGGAGGCGTGACCTCACGCGTCAACTTCCACGTGACTTCCTGTGGCATCGGCGGGCGCCCACCGGCAGCCATCGCACCACCCGGTCTCCGTCCCAGACCCGCCAGCGTTCCCGATCCCGTGCCCTCTGCGCCTTCCACCTTCCCCGTCAACTCTCCTGCGGCCGCGCCCCCCGCATCGGACACCGTCAGCGTCACATGCGAACCTTTGACTGATCCGTTCACCGTGTTGCTTCCCCACGTCCCGCTCACCGTATCGCCCGTATTCTCAAGTGTCACGCGCGCATACACCGGCTCCAGCAGCATCGGGCCCGAAACTTCCGCAACCCACTTGCCCGCAATCTCCCCCGCCGAAGCTCCGCAGGGCCACAGCGCAGCCCCAACTATCACGAACACTACCATCCAACGCATACGCATCGTCATCGCTCTCCTTGTCGTCTTAAGAATCGTTTCGCCTACAGCAACTGTTAGCCGCCAAGAACCTCAGCCCATCTCCAGCCGCCCGGTCGCGTCATACCATCAAAAAAATCCGAGTGTGCCGAAATTTATACCACGCCTCCATGGAAGACACGGAAGCGCGTCTCGCCTCAGTCGAAGAACCAGACCGCCACACTTCATTTTCGTGCGGCAATAATTCACCTTCAAATCTGACAATTGATCGCTCGAAACAGGTTTTCTTATTAGGAGTTGTGCGGGAACCGCGCCGGAATCCGCGCCTCGGGGTAGGTGTTGTGTTACCTAGTTTCTTGCTACTTTCTTCCCGGTTGTGGCGCTCCTGGTGTGTGGTCGGCAACCCGGAAGTTAGGCCGCCCCACAAAGGTCAACTGTTGCGAAATCGCCGTTGCACTCAATGAACGGAACGCCCTGTCCTTAGCAACTGTGACTCCGTTTCGATTCGCCCGTCATTGCCACGAAATCCCGTGCACGGAAAGAAGCTGTTCTACAAAAGTGAAAGCCAAGCGACAAGCGCAGCGAACTTTTCGTCTTGTGACCACGGGGAACCAAGAGGGTGGCCGAGATTGGTGAGGCGACGACGAAGTTCATTAGGTTGCAGGTGAAGATCCTGCACGGCCCTTGCGATTAGTTCGCTCTCTTTAGCAGTGAATAACTCAACGCCACAGCGCTTGCTTGCGTGGAGCAGTGCTTCGCGGAAAAGTTCCCCGTCAGCAGCGTGAATCAGCGCATGAGATGCCAGAATTTCGGGGAGCCCCGGAAGCGGCTTTCCGGAAGCGAGAAGAAGACTGCAGCGCTTGAGTTCATAACCTCGCTTCTGAAGGTTCATCTGAACAGAGTGGACGACACGATATGAGAGACCCCTTGCTTCGATGCGCAAGCGCGAAATGAATCCGTGAGCCTCGACTGGCGGTCTCTTTGCCGCGGTGTGATAGGGCTGACGAAATTCATAGGTAAAGGTCTTGACGAGGTGAGGACGCTCACGCAAAAGGACAAGCGGGGAGCCCTCTTCAAGCGATATCGCGACGAGAGACGTCCAGCCGGAATGGGCGCGAAAACCAAGGGCGGCGTGCTTCATAAAACTCCCGTCAGAGCAATCTGAATACGCGGCGAAAATACACGCGAGGACTCACAACAGCAAAGGACAGCATCAATGCTTGAAAAAATCGCCGTTCTACTCAATGAATGAACAGCCCTGTTGTCGAACCGTTATCCCACTGCCGGATACACCCTTCAATACCGATTCATTGTCTGCCTGAGATGGCCGGCTCGCAAGCGTCACCCTCACCGACCTCCCTTTGGATTTGCGCGCAAGAACACTTCAGGCGCGCCTTTCGGCACATTGAATGCAGTTGCATATTTCTGATCGGGACTGAACCTGGAGAAAGTGGACGGGTTGTCCTGAACGTGTTCCTTCAGGGTACTGCTGTTCTCTGACAGAGGTCCGAGACCGAATCGATTGACACGAACACTATTGCCTTCAAGGAGATGGGATTTCGGCCAACATCTCCGGCCGCACCACTCTTATTCAAATCCCCAAGAGATTCCCACAATTATTTTTGCCAATCTTGTCGCGAAAACAGCGTTGTTTTGCCACTAATCAAATGGAGTCTCTTGAGGTGCCGAACCGTGTAGTGAATTTCCGATTCTGCAAGAAATTGGTGGCATACGAATGGAGAAGACGTCTACTGCGTCTACGAACACGCCTCTTCCCTCCCGGGCAGCACTCTACGTGCGCATGTCCACCGAGCATCAACAGTATTCCCCTGAAAATCAATTGGATGTGGTCCGTCAATACGCTGCCTCGCACAATATGGAAATTGTGCAAGTGTATTCGGATCACGGCAGAAGCGGCCTGAATATAGCGGGGCGCGAGGGTCTCAATCAATTGATGTCGGACGTGGAAAATAGGCAGGCAAACTTTTCCGCCCTGCTTGTCTATGACGTAAGCCGCTGGGGACGCTTCCAAGACGTAGATGAGAGCGCCTACTACGAATATGTCCTTAAGCGGGCGGGCATCCGGGTCCACTATTGCGCGGAGCAATTCGAGAACGACGGCAGCATGTCGTCTTCCGTGTTCAAGACGTTGAAGCGCTCAATGGCCGCCGAATACAGCCGGGAACTATCGGTCAAGGTATTTGCAGGTCAGTGCCGCCTCATCGAACAGGGATTCCGCCAAGGAGGACCAGCGGGATATGGTCTGAGACGGCAGTTGATCGACCGTGATCTGAATCCTAAGGGTCTCCATAAATATCGCGGCACTGATTGAAGCTACCCCTTAGCGTTTCCATGACTGGCTTCGTAATGCGCTCTCAGCGGGTCTCCGCCGAAGTCGCCGTTGAAGTCGCGCCACACTGAGTGGATGTGGTTTGCGTTATCCTGCGTGTCGTCGAATTCGATCAAGAACGAAGACGTCTGTACGCGGTAATAGTGCAGGTCGCCTGGCTTAATGCCGCCGGCCCAGGCGAAGCAGACATTGCGCCCGGCCTTGTTGATCTGATCCATGCGCCGCTCCGCCAGTTCATCCGGGAGATTGTACGCGTACAGTTCCACCAGTGCGCGCAGCGCGTCGAACTGCCTAGCGTTCATCTTCGCCGCCGGAAGCCCCGAGGGCTGCCCTTGTAGCGCCGCCTTCCTGCTGGCAGCCGTCAGGATATCGCTATACGCCTTCGGATCGACGATGGCGATCTTCTGTTGGGGCTCATCCAACGCACGAATCACCTCGAAGCCCAGGTCGTCCTCGCCCGCTAACGTCCGCAGTCCCTTGCGCAGCCCCTGTCGCACTTCGGCGGGGTTGGAGCCGAAGAAGCTCGGCGCATCCAGAACCTGTCCGCTCGCCACAGTGTAATTCTGACTTAGGTGATGTCCCTCGATGCGCCAGCCCCAGGTTCCCGTGTCGGATGGCGTGCCGAACACCGTGAAGTAATATTTCTCCGGATCGCGGTGCTCGCCGTTATCGTTTTCCAGCACCTTCAGCACGTCCTCCAGGCTCATGATGGTGACAGCCTTAATGTAGCCGGTCTGGCTCAATCCGGCTGCCAAAAGCGCGCTCGCCAGGTGTTTCTGGTAGGGGCTCATTTCGCCCAACGCCAGCCCCTTGCGCTCCTTGGGGATAAATTGCCAGTTCATGCGCTCGTCGTCACTGAATTGGAAGGTTGCCTTAGCCCGCTGCTTCGGGCTGAGCGCGGCCAGAAAGCGGTTGGCGGTCTCCGTCATCACCGAAACCGCGTGGACATGGTGGTGTACGCTGCCCGACGCGTCCTGACTGCCGCTCACGAGACCGTAGCCCGTTTTGCCCGCAATCAGACCGCCTCCCAAGATCGTGGCGGATAAGCCGAGAAACGAACGTCGTTTGACCTGGCACATAAGCTCCCCTTCCAGAGAGTTCCCGGTGGGCGCCAATCCGCGACCGCTTTCCCCTGGGCGGTCATGTGGGAAGGCGACGAGGCACGCGTCGAATGACGCCGTTCGGTTGGCCGATGCTACTCGCCAATTTCCGTGAGTGTCAACGCTCTGCTCTGGACGGAAACAGAGGTGAGGAAGTTTGTCGCAATCCTCATCAGTCCGTATTACCGTCCATGGAACGGCAAGTGGGAAGAGATCATGAACGGATGATCGGCTACTCGTCAATAGCTTCGATCGGACTTCGGCCCCCTCCGGATAATGTGGGTCGGCAAAAGGGGTGTAAGGTTCGGATTGCCCGTCACTCAGGAGTGACCATAACTTCCTACAAGCCGACTTCTAAGACTTATCGTTACCGATGCACGGCTCGGGAATCGTCAGGCGCTACACGTTCGCGATTGCAGGCTGCGGTATCTTCAAATAAGCCGATGCCCCGTCCGGCTGAGTAGTGCATTGGAAGCACCACCGCTCAGCCGATCGAAATGGCGTGTAAGCCAGTCTTTGCCGCTTTCCCTTGGAAGTTCTCGATTTTGAGGGCGGAGACATTTTTCGTTTCGAGAGCATAGCTGAAGGAGTCGCTAGGATGAATACCCCAGCTAGCGGTGCAGTTCCGGACGACTGCGCCTTGAACGTTCCGGAGGAAAAAAACAGGCGTAAGGTGTCTTTCTAAGCCACCGGGTTCGTGCATCGGATCATTGGCTTGAGTAGGCCTGTTATCGAAGATTCCACCGGGATACTGGGTCCAACGATCAATCGTTACGGAGCAGTTTTCAAGGAGAATATTCTTGATCAACATGTCGGGGTGAGCATCGACTCTGAAGCTGTTTTCCGCAACCCCGTGGATGTTTCTTAAACGGATGTTGCTCAGCGACCCGAGTTTCGTCCCTTCTTTCCGAGGCCAGGCCGTGATGGACGCCGCTTCGCCCCAACCCCACCAACGAGCGGCATGGTGTTGTGCAAGGAACTCGATGTCCCGAAACTCTACATCGTCGATGTTGCCAGGTTGGCGATGCGTAATCGTGGGGCCACGTCCACCAGAGACGATGCGGCAACGCTCAAAGAGGATCTTGCTGATGTCTCCAAATGTCTCAGTGCCGATCTTCAATCCGCTATCACGACAGATTACGGAGCAATCCCGCACAGTAATGTTGTGCGCTGGGCCGAAGTCTTCTGCCTGTTCACTCGTCTTGATGACGATCCCATCATCCGCGCAAACCAGGTCGCAATTCTTGATCTCCACGTCCCGGCAGCGGTCGGGATCGATGCCGTCACAGTTCGGAACGTCCAGGTAGTTACGGATGCGGATACCATCCACCAACACGTGGTCACATCCGAGCGTGTGAAGGCCCCACTCCGGCGAGTGCCCAAAGGATATACCGGTGAGTTCCAATCCCGTGCAGCGTACGAGGTGGAACATCCTCGGTCTGAATGTGAGCGGCTCCCAGCGCTCATGCACGGGAGAGTAGTCGCCCATGAACTTCATCCCCTGCCCGTCGACGTGGCCGGCGCCTGTGATCCGCACGTTCTGAGCTCGATTGATGTTGATCACGCCGATGTTTGTCTTCGACGTGTACTGCGCACGGTCCGGGCTGGCGAGCAAAACCGCATCATCCGCAAGATGAAAGTCGACGTTGCTTTTCAGCATCAGTCCACCGATCAAGAAGCGCTTGCCGCCGGGAACGACAACCCGACCTCCACCCGCAGCCGACACGCGATCAATAGCTTCTTGTATCGGTTGTGTATCCAACGTCACGCCATCGCCAATCGCGCCGAGCGATAGAACGTTGATCTCAACGGCTGACATTGCTTGCGCAAACGAGGGCATAGCACTTATTCCCGTGAGCGCCAACGAACTAAATAGGAATGATCTACGTGTGGCCATTTCTCTCCTGATGATTTCACCTGTCTCGACGTTACTCCCAGACATGAAACTCCCAAAGGCCCGGCGCACCTTTCATCACGTAGACGCGTAGATAACGAGCTGACACGGATGCCTGCGTGGTATGGGGGATTCGATCATGAGCGGCTGAGCTGGCTGGTAGATAACCCAGTGCGTGTTGTCCGTCGAGGACTCGATACGATACGAGTGTCCTGCTGTGGGAGTGACGAAGTAGGCTTCTGCTCGCTTGATCGTATGCACCGCCCCAAGATCAACTTGCAGCCAGGGGGTGGATCCTGCTCATCCGCCATCCAACGGCTTCCGTTAGAGCCATCGACAGCATTCTCAGGCGAGAAGGATTCGATGCGTGCGAATGTAGGATCGTACTTCCCAGGAATACTGACAGGCGGTCTGAAGGACGAGGCTGTCGCATGGGCACCGATGCTCAGATCTTTCTCTGCGACCATTGGAGGACGAAGCGCACCGACACCTGCACCGGTGAGTGTCAGCGGCCGGATCGTGCCGTCTGGATGGAAGTCAATCTGTTCGACAAAGACCTGCCGACTGGCGCCACCGCGTCCATACTCAAGGTAAGCAAAATACCATTTGTCTGTCTTCGAATCACGAAAGATGGATCCATGGCCCGGGCCATAAATCTTGGTGGCGTGGTTTGACTATCCGGAGGTTATCTCACATGGGGCTATTTAGGCGCAGTAGATAGGGACTCGGAGGATCGGATATTGAGGCCAGCAAGTGTGTACTGGCCCAAGAATCGGACTGTCGCGATGCCGTCGAAGGTAACGGGTACCCACATATCGCCTAGTTGCGCAAATTGCAGGGTTATATGAATGTCCTTGAGCCAAAAGGAGGGACTCCTGGCGGGCACTCCTTCAATTCGGCGGATGCGGAAAGTGCTTGCATCTACCCAGATCTGGCCGCGTAAAAGGTTTTTCTCCTTCCGCTTGGGGAAGATACCCAAAACGTGCTCAGGAACAATGCCGAAGTTCTGTTGCCGAAGAAGGACGAAGTCATAGTTCGCCCGACTGATCTCGCTACTGCGTTTTTTCGTCGTCGAACCCGCCGAGTTGCCTCTCGCCTGAATAATCTTGTATGTCTTCACGTCGGGAGGAACGAAATCGATCTGCGCGATGACCTCAGAGGTGGATTGCTTACTATAGCCGCGGAACACTTTGTATTCTCGCGTCACCTCATATGGTAGAGATTGTGCGGGATCCCGGTGCAGGATGTCCTCCATGCGTTGCAGGATCAGGTTCAGATCGGGGATTTCAGCGGTGGACGAAGTCACCTGTGACGATGAGGCGAGCGTTGCCAAGAGAACGAAACCTGACAGCCAGAGCATTGGCGCAGCTGTTTTAGTTCGTCTCAAACGGACCGTCCGCAGGAGGGCATCAAGTTAGCGAGAAGAACCCGATCCCCTTGATTCGGATGATGGTTTCACGCTCGGCGCCAAAGGTCAACCGTCGCCGCTATGGCCATTCCTGACACATTCGCTATTCCCGAGTGACCGTCAATCCGGAAACGCGGGTGGCGTACGGACACTTCTATTTCTTCATGTCCGAAGCGCTCTTAAGGACCGAAAGTGGCAGCGGCAGCGGATCTGTCCACAACCGGCGTTTTCCGCTGTTTGACAGTCCCGCCGCATAAGACTAGGGTCAGACTTGAGGTTGGTTTTCCTTCTCCTCGTCTCAGGTTCCCTGAGCTAAGTCAGCCTATCTGAAGCATTCCTTCTTAGCCCTCCCAACCTTAGGAGGTTGCTATGTATGCACGCAATGTCTCCATTCATTTGAAACCCAATATGCTTTCTGACTACACCCGAACATTTGAGAATGATGTCCTTCCGTTACTGCGGAAACAGAACGGTTTTAAGGACGAAATTGCATTCTCCGGTTCCGACGGAACAGATGTCACTGCAATCAGTCTGTGGGACAACAAGGCCAATGCAGAGGCTTACAATAACAATATCTACCCAGACGTGGTAAAGACCTTGGCAAGAGTAATGGATGGAACGCCCAAGGTGCAGAGCGGTGAAGTTGTCAATTCCACCATCCACCAAGCGACAGCGTAGCAGTGTAATGGGCATGGCCCTGTTTGCATGAGAGGGCGGACTTAAATCCGCCCTCCAGGCCTTGTCCCGCTCGTTCCGATTCTCGCGACGCTTGCCTATTTGTGGCGCGTCGGCGTTCTCGATTGGAGACAAGGAAGCAGACGAGTAGCGGGTTAGCAACGGGTGGTGTGCCATGCGCTGGTCGATCAGTCGGCCTGATGTTTCGCAGCAGGCTGAGAAGGCCGATGGGAATCTTGAGGAGGCGATCCGCCGTACTCTCGTTATGTCCCGTCTGGATGACCTTGTGGCGTGGAGCCGCAAGAACTCTGTCTGGCCGTTTAACTTCGGCCTCTCCTGCTGTTTTGTGGAGATGGCCACAAGCATTACAAGCAAATACGACATCGCCCGGTTCGGCGCTGAAGTGATCCGTGGCACGCCGCGCCAAGCGGATCTCATGGTCATCGCGGGTACGGTCTTTATCAAGATGGCGCCAGTCATCAAGCGCCTCTATGAGCAGATGATGGAGCCACGTTGGGTCATTTCAATGGGGTCCTGCGCTAATTCGGGCGGCATGTACGACATCTACAGCGTGGTGCAGGGCGTAGACAAATTTCTACCCGTAGACGTGTATGTCCCCGGATGTCCGCCTCGACCGGACGCGTTTCTCGAAGGCGTTCTGTTATTGCGAGACGCGATAGGAAAGGAAAAGCGGCCTCTAAGTTGGGTCATCGGGCCACAAGGGGTACAGCGGCCTGATATGCCTTCGATGCGTGATGCGAAATGGGCACAGCGGCAATCGCTTACTGTGCTCCGGACTCCCGATAGCGTTTAGCCGTACCATCGGGGTGTATGGTGCGCATCCTTGTCGTCGATCAGGAATTACGGAATGAAATGGGCACCGCGGCTGCACCCCAGCCTGTCTGCGACGAAGTTCCGACGTTCTGGGTGTCGAGGAACGTTTGCGGAGACGCATTTCAGCTACTTTCTCTCATCCCCCCGCTCTGTCGAGTTTGAAGCTGGCCGCCAGAACGGCAGATAGAAAAGCACGAAGAGCCCGAGAGCGATTCCCTCCGATGCCGCTAAGTACCATGGCCAAGGCCCCAGAAAATCGAAAAGTGATGGATTCCTCGGTTTGGCCCGGAGGTACATGTAGTTCGTTTTGAAGAAAAGGTCGAAAGTACCCGCGATTGCGGCAAAGATGTTAAGACCTAGCATCGCTTTCCAGATCGATCCCGGCCGCGGTCTCGCCTGTCCGGACCATACGAGATACAGGCCGCCAACCAGGACGAGGCCGTGGGCGACAAAGAACTGGACCGTAGAGAAGGAAGGAAAAGGTTCCCAGAGATCCGGGGTGAGCAGAGCCATCGAAGTTCCGGCCAGCGCGCCATAATAGGCCAGCTCGAAGATCGTCGCATTGAGAGTAAGCAGGGCGACGATCATGAGGCACAGAGTCGCGTCGCAAAGCTCCAGAGGGAGGTGGTAGGGGAATGTGAGCCAGCCACGCGCAGCTAGATATCCATACCGGACAATCGAGTTCAACAGAAGAGTAATTGCCAGCCCAATTCGCAGCCCTCTGCGCCCGGTAGAAATCCACCGCTCAATAGCTGCGAGAATTGCTGCAAGAACGGGGATGGTGCTCAGGATTGCAATGTGGGCTGGACCGAAGATGCCAAAGTTTGTTTGCATGGCTGGATCACGTTTAGAGCGAACCAACGGACGACAAACATGACCATACCTCAGGCCCGGCAACTGCATGGGGATTGACCCGGGTTGCCGCGATCAATGTGGCCGTCTCGCCCCTCAGCGTATGCAGCAACTACAGAGCTGCAAGAAATTCTTTCCACGGAGTGGCGAGCAGCGTTTCCGTAATTGAATGTCCATGGCCGCGGATGATCATCGCAGCTTTTTCAATATCCTTGGGATCGTCAGCCTCGACGATGTCTACTACGTCGAAACGCCCCAATGTAGCGAAGCTTTGCTTCCAGGTAACGCCTTTACAGTCCTTCTTGATTCTTGAGGACACTGCGTCTGCCAGTTTTTTGAAGTCCTTGGACTCTGCGAATGCCTCTGTCGAAAACCGGCTGAGAATCACATAAGTAGCCATTTCATACCTCCCGCGCCGCGAACGACTTACTTGACCCTATTATCAGCCTCCTGTGACCCGCCCGCCGCCGGTCGTCTCGCCGACGATGGTGGCGCGCTTCTGATTCTTGAGATCAAACGCGAACTCCTCAACTCCTGAGATATGGCGTCTTTCCGATTCCGCAGGCATTCCTTCAGCTAGCGTAGTATCTGTCATCAGCGATGAGATCAGCTTACCTCCACGAGGATCTTCTGCTTATAATGAGGTCCACCTTCCGAACGATTGCTCGCTGGGAAAATCCCATGAACCCACGATGGCCACCGACCTGTTCCTGGCGGGAATCCAGGAGCAAGAACCGCTTCCGCGCTCTGGTCTATTTGTGCTCCTCTCTGCTTGTCGCTGGATTTCTTTTCGCCCAGGGCGACGAAAACCTCCGCAAGCGGCGCGAAGACATGGTCCAGACGCAGATTGCCGCGCCGCGCGGGAGCGGAGCGGAAAGGGTGCAAGACTCGAGCGTCCTCGATTCAATGCGCAAGACACCGCGTGATCGCTTTGTGCCCGCCGAACTCGTACCCTATGCCTACGATGACCGGCCACTCCCCATAGGTTATGGTCAAACCATCTCGCAACCTTACATCGTGGCCAAGATGACAGAACTCCTTGAGCCGAAAAAGGAGCACCAAGTACTCGAAATTGGCAGCGGCTCAGGCTATCAAGCCGCGGTTCTTTCCCCGCTGGTTGCACAGGTGTATACCATCGAAATCATCGAGCCGCTCGGCACCGCCGCCCGCCAGCGGTTGGCGGCTCTAGGCTACAAAAATGTCGAGGTGCGCGTGGGTGACGGCTACTTCGGCTGGCCCGAGAGAGCGCCTTTTGACGGCATTATCGTGACAGCCGCGGCTAACCACATTCCGCCCGCTTTGATCGAACAACTGAAGCCCGGCGGAAGGATGGTGATTCCAGTGGGCAATCCTTTCCAAACTCAGATGCTCATGCTGGTTACCAAGGGCAGCAAAGGACCGCGTGACCTCCAGGTACGGAACTTGATGCCCGTGGCGTTTGTTCCGCTGGTCGGCGGGCCGCGGTCAAACTGAAAAGCACGGGCATCTCGTACTCGTTGCCTTGACGGCGGACGGCGAAGCGACTGACGCAATAAATCTGTGTCTGTCTATGATCAGATTCGCTGCATCTTGGTCGGCATCCGGTGCCGTGAAGTAGCGCTTCTGCTGGTATCAGCGTCGGTGTTGTCCTACCAGGTCATACTGGTGCGCGCCTTTTCCATCGGCCAGTGGCACCACTTCGCCTACATGGTCATTTCGATTGCACTTCTCGGCTTTGGCGCGAGCGGCACTCTGCTCGCGGCATTGGAGCGGCGCCGGACGAATACCGCCATGTCGTTGCATGGCTCCCAAGCGGGCTGGTTCGCAATTTCTGCGACATCGTTTGCGGTCGCGCTGCCGGTTTCTTTCTGGCTTACGCAGCGTGTTCCTTTTGACGCGTTCCTGATTGTCTGGGAAGCGCGGCAAGTCCTGTACCTGGGATGCTACTACCTCTTATTGTCCGTTCCATTCTTCGCTGCCGCGACCGCCATCGGTCTCGCGCTTACCAGCGAATCAGAGAAGTGTCCCCGCCTTTACGCCTATAACATGGCCGGTTCAGGTGCAGGCGCACTTCTAGCAATGGTCGCGTTGTCCATCGCGCGCGTGGAATGGGCGGTGGTAGGTGTTATGGGTCTCGCGCAGGGTGCTGCAGTAGTTGCCTTGCTCGATAAGAAGCTGTTTGTTGATCGAGGCTCACGCTGGCTCTTTGCCGCCGCTGGCGTTGCGATCATGGCAATTGTGACGCTCGCTTATATCTTTCGTCCACCGACCGTCCGTTTGTCGCAGTATAAGGGACTCAGCTATGCGCTCAACCTTCCTCACGCACAGGTGGTGGCCGAGCGATCCAGCCCTCTCGGCCGTGTAGACGTCGTTGCCAGCCCGGCCATCCGCGAAGCCCCGGGCCTTTCGCTAGTCGCGCCAACCGATGCGGTCCCGCCAAAGCAGCTCGGGCTCTACGTGGACGCGGAAAGTGCCGGAGCTATCACTGCGTTTAACGGCGACACTAGCACACTCAACTATCTCGACTGGATGATCACAGCGGCTCCTTATTTCGCTCTTCAGGATGCGCCTCGGGACTTGCGTGTCTGCGTCCTTGGTGCCGGTGGCGGCGCGGGTGTTTTGCTGGCGCTGCGGCACGCCGCCCGCCAAGTGGACGCAGTCGAGCTCGACCCCAACGTGCCGGAGTTGTTGCGCGGAGAATTTCGTGACTTCGCTGGCGGGCTCTACGACCGGCCTGAAGTACGCGTCCACCGTGCGGAGGCACGCGCTTTTGTGCAGGCGGCGCACGGGACCTGGGACGTCATCGACCTCTCGCTGGTCGACTCCTTTGCGGCATCGGCGGTGGGTGTTGGTGCTGTAAGCGAGAACTATCTTTACACTCGCGAGGCTTTCGAGGCTTTTCTAAGCCACCTCCGTCCAGGCGGCGTGCTGGCGGTGACGCGTTGGGCGCAAATGCCGCCGCGCGATGAGCTGAAGCTATTCGCCACGGCAGTCGCGGCGCTAGAGCGGATGGGCCTGAACCCAGCTGAGCGTTTGGTGTTGATACGAAGTTGGGCAGCGGCTACGCTCTTGGTGAAGAAGGAACCGTTCAGGACTCCAGAATTGTCTGCCTTGCGCCGATGGACCGAAGAGCGCTTGTTCGATGCATCCTATTTTCCCGGCATCGCGGCGGACCAGCATAACCGTTTCAATGTATTGGAGCGCGATTATTACTTCGAGGCAGCAAGCGCCTTCCTTGCCGGAGGCCAACGCCGGGAACAATTTTTCCGCGACTACGCTTTTAACGTGAGGCCTGCCACCGACGATCGTCCGTACTTCTTCCACTTCTACCGCTGGCGCGCGCTTCCCTTAATGTTCCGCACCTTCCGGCAATCGTGGATTCCGTTCTCGGAGTGGGGTTACCTCATCCTGGTCGCAACACTTGCACAGGCGACCCTGTTGGGGATCCTGCTGATTGTTTCTCCTCTGTTCCTGCTGCGCCGTCGCATCCCACCCGTTGATTCGCCGGTTTCAAGGCCGCGTTCCCGCGGGACAGTACGCCTGCGAGTCCTTCTTTACTTTCTCGCATTGGGTCTGGGTTATCTGTTCGTGGAAATGGCGCTGATCCAGCGGTTGGTTTTCTTTCTTGCTGATCCCATCTATGCCGTGGCTGTGGTTCTAGCGGGCTTGTTATTTGTCTCCGGATTGGGCAGCGCGTTTGCTGC
This sequence comes from uncultured Acidobacteriaceae bacterium, assembly GCA_963720955.1. GTDB lineage: Bacteria > Acidobacteriota > Terriglobia > Terriglobales > Acidobacteriaceae > Edaphobacter. The sequence goes on from CAVRHK010000024.1 coordinate 70,082, forward strand.
GCGGCAACTACGAAAGGGAATCTCGGCAACGCGGTTAGCGTGTTTGGCCGCCATCGTAGTAGCCGTTACAGGCACCGTCTATGCACTCGGGTTGCACACTATACTTACGCCGCTGCTCAGTTGGCCGCTGTCGGCCCGAATGGCCCTCGCATTCACAGTGATACTGCCGTTCGCAGCCATGGGCATGCCTTTTCCTCTTGTCCTGCGCCAGCTTGGCCAAACCCGCGCAGAGCTGTTGCCCTGGGCCTGGGCTATTAATGGCTGTGCCTCCGTAGTCGCTGGTCCCCTAGCCACCCTGCTGGCTCTCGGTGCAGGGCTTCCAACAGTGCTGCTTGTGGCCTCGGCGTGTTATGCGATGGCGGCACTGCTAGCAGGCACGTGGCAAAAAGGGTTTGTCCAAGATAGCGTGGATATCAAGGCGGAAATGCCAAGGTCCTCTAATAAGGCGTAGCTTCCGCATACGTCAAAGGCCTGTTTGTGCCTGCTGGTTCGCCCTGCATGAACGGCGAACGAAAATGAATGTTCTGCGAAATTGGACGTTCTTTAAAGGACAGATCCACTGCACAAGCAATTCAAAGCAGTGCTCAGGCAATGCTCGCGTCTCCGGAGGTGAAATAGCGCCTTTCCGGCAGAACAGGCTGTGCGGGGTAGCTGCTGGTCAGAACAATAATCCCTCAACAGGCGGCGGTTCTGTAAACCATGCACTTGAATGCCGCTACCGTCAAAGCAGGTTTCATCAGTCACACAAGGGTCTCGCAACCACCGGGGTTTCTCGTGAACTGCAACCCTGAATAATCTCCAAACCCGTCTTGACTCTTTGCCCGGGCAGAGCGTCACTAGGACTCAACCCATCTCTTTAAGGAGACTGATTGAGGTCCACATCTGAATTGCTTGAACAGCTACCATCTCTTGACCGAACCGGCCTGCTTGAGCTCTGGCAAAAGAGCTTTGGCCGACCGGCATCGCCTGGTCTTCGCCGCGAACTCATGCTCCCGATCCTGGCCTTCCGGATCCAGGAATTGGCCCATGGCGGCCTGAAGCCCGAAACCAAAGCCAAACTACACGAGATTACGTCATCTTTGAACCCCAGAGGGAGGAGCGACGCCCGGCAAAGATTTAGGGCTGGAACAAGGCTCGTGCGGGAGTGGAAGGGCAAGGTTCACGAGGTCGTCATTACCGTAGATGGCTTCGAATATCAGGGCAGAACCTATAAAAGCCTCTCCCCGATAGCCTGTCGAATCACAGGCACTCATTGGTCAGGCCCCGCCTTCTTCGGCACCAGGAAAGAGAAGAAGAGCCGATGAAGGCGAACAGCCGGTGTGCCATCTATACCCGCAAATCATCGGAAGAGGGCCTGGAACAGTCGTTCAACTCCCTGCACGCCCAACGAGAGACATGGGGAGGCGCCAAGCATCTGGAATACAGTCTAGCCGATCATGCGCCCGTCACCCTTTCGCGGTAGTTATCGTTAGCTGGCCGTGCTTAACGTTCGCTCTGAGCAGCGCAGCGATAGATGTCGCCTGTTTGGAGGGGATTGAGAAATCCGCTAACGTGCGGGTAGCCGATGATCCAGCCACAATACCGAGAGACACGCCGCTGACCGACCGTTACCGCCAACACACTTTGTCTGAGCACATTTCTCGTGGCCAACTCATTGCAGCGGCTGAGCAAACGACAGTTCGTGGCCATCCGGATCGAGCATGTGGAAGTAGCGTTCCCCCCAGGACGCGTCGCGTGGGATTTCAGGATTGAATCCTCTCTCTTTCAGATGTGCCCAGAACGCATCCACATCCGTGACGTGGAAGATCAGTCGGCCCCACCGTGACACCGTGTCACCTTGTTCGAGGTTTAGAATCGCGGATTCTGAATCGTTTGCTCGCAGCGAAGAGAAACTCGCCTGTTCTCCGCCGTAGAGCAGCTCCATGCCGAGCACTTCTCGGTAAAACTGCACCGAAGCCTGCATGTTCAAGACGCGAAACGTGATCGCAGAGATTTTTTCAATCGACGGCGCCATACGCCAGCAGTGTACGTCGAATTTGCCCTGGAGGGCATCGGGAGACGATTGAACGTGCTCCATCCACGGGTCTAGAATCCAGCCATAGCCATTCAGCGGCTGGGGAGGTTTGTATGCCCCATTATGAGTTCGTCTGCAACGACTGCAAGAAAACATTCCTGAAGACTCTGACCATCGCAGAGCATGACGCGGAAAAGACTGCGTGCCCGCACTGCGGCAGTCACCTGGTTGAGCAACGCTGGTCCGCCTTCTCTGCGATTACTTCGAAGAAGAGCGCCTGAGGGTAAGGTACGGAGGCGCGTATGCACTTCGATAAATTTTCCTTCGGTGCCCTCCGAATCGACGGCAACACGTACGAGCAGGACGTGGTGATCGACTGCGGGGAGATCCGCAAACGCAAGAAGGCACCTTCCAAGAGATTCCGTGACGAGTTTGGACATACGCCCTTGTCCATCGAAGAAAAGATACCGTGGAAGTGCCACCGGCTTGTGATCGGCACCGGAGCATATGGTCGTTTGCCAGTTATGAAAGAAGTGAAACGCGAGGCGGAACGGCGACACGTCGAATTGGTGATCGTACCGACCAGTGAGGCCATCCGGCTAATGGAAAAGGAGTCCGCAGCAAACGCCATTCTGCACGTGACCTGTTAGCCAGCGTGCGAAAACTCCAGGGACATCGGCAAACAGGGAGTTAGGCCGTTGCTTTCGGGTTGCCCGTCGGTTAGCGTTCCCTATTTTCCCTGGGATTTGACGGCGAGGTTGTGGTCTACGGGGATGACCGTGACAGCGAACGGGGTTCCAGCGTCGTCCCCCACTATGGGAAGCACTCCCGGTTGGTTACCGCCCAGCATCGAGTTCTCGTAATACGGGGTGTACACCATCATGTGAGGATGCCAATGGCCAACTTGAGGCCCGAGATCCTGGTCCGCAGAGAACATGTACGCGAACGCCACCATCTCCATCTTTGGCAGCTCACCTTTGGCGTATGCCGCCTGAACTGCTTCCGCGATCTGGTCCGGCGTCTTGCGTTCCATTCCGAGCCTGGCCCGTAGTTCCTGCAACGGCAAAACGGTTCGGCTCGCGACGGGATTGAAGCAGATGGGCGCGCGAAGTTTTGCGTAATACACGAGGTCCCGGAGTTGAACGGGAGTAAACGTCGGGGCTGCCCAGCCTCGCATGACCAGGCACACGAAACCGTTGTCTCCCTGGGTGGCGACTTTGTATCCCGTGGGAGTAAGTATCTTGACGGTGGCATGACCCGAGATGTCTTCGGGTGCAGCACTTCTCGCCAATGCCACCTCGGCTTCAGGCGTCATCATGTACTCGCTGAGCGAAGGGTACTTCGAACTCTGCCCATGCGCTTGGGCAGCTTGCATACTTGCAAAGAGCAGCACCAGGCCTGCCATATTTTTTTTCATTTCAGTCGTCTCCTTACCGAACCGAATCACTTTCGCATTCACTATTGCGGCTTTCGACGGTGCGAACCTACGCACTCAGGCCATCGTTGAGGAGGATTCGGAGAGGACGAGCTCAGGTTGTGCCCAAGCCCGTCAGCAACTCCGGACTAGCCGAGCTTCAGGAGGCCTGTGCTGCGAGCGCTGTACGGCCGGCCGCACGCCGGGCATCAGTCAAGTTGCCGCGATGCATCGCCTGGTGCAGGGCCAGCACAAGGAAGCTCTGCCCGTACGTAGCGAACTCTCGCTCCCGTCCCTTGGGAGGCGCCTTGGTCGGCTTGTCGAGATCGGCCTCGGTCAGCGACTCCAGAATGTTCAGGTTCCGTTCGCGCAGTTGAAGATACTTTTCTCGAACGTCAGCGAAGGGTGGATAGGCGCGGGCATCGGCGACGGGTTCCGAGTTCTCGCCAAAGTACTGTTGCCACTCTGCCGTGGGGTTTTTTTCCGCGAAGAGTGCCGCTGGAATCATGCCCTCAACCAGCGTGAGATGCCCGAGGACCCAGATCGGGTGGCACCCGCCGTTCGGCGTCGGAAACGTCGTTGCAGCGTCGCTCATCTCGTCGATTACACTGAGCACCACTCCGTTCGAAATGCTCAGCGCAAATTTAATAGCGTCTTTCATGTGCATTGTCTGTTTCTCCTTGAATTGCCCTTCCTGCTCTGTATTACGGCTCTGGGGCGATCGAGGATACGCGGCGTTGCAACATTCCTCAGGAGGGCTGGGAGACGACGACAGCGGCCGCCGCTGAGAGAATCCAGGGGCAATGCGCGTAATCGACGATGTGCGCGATGTGCTGATCTGTCACTTCGAGTCGAGCGACGGAACTGGGCCTCCATTCGTCTCCGTATGGACGCAGCGCGACGACTGCCAACTCGCCGTCCACTTCTGCCACTGCCAGTCGCCACGGCAGAGTCTGGTGTTCATAGTTCCCGAAGTAGGGCGATTCGTCGAGAGATCCGATGAAGCGATCTGCGACGCGGAGTCGAGCATCCGCGCTGATGAGTTTGCGGAGTCCCTCCCAATCACGCTTATTGAAGCGGTCGACGTATAGATGCAAAAGCCGTGACAGGTCCGGGCTTACTTCGCGACGTGTTGTCACAGGCTCAGACGAGGCAGCCAACTTCATTCGGCCCCGGTTGAGCGCGGCCTTGACGCCGCCGACGGTGGAGCTGACGAGCTCTGCGATCTCTTCGAGCGTGTAATCAAAAATATCCTTCAGCAGCACGCAGGCACGTTCCATGGGAGGAAGGCTTATCACGAGCTGTTCAACCGCTCGACCTACGCCAAGGACAGGGGGCTCGGCAGGCATTACGAAATCCGGACTCATGGCAGTGGTTTCGGCTTCGATCCGGACACCGCGCCTGCGCAGGAAGTCGATGCATCGATTGTGGGCGATCCGGAACAGCCACGGGGCAAGGGGACGGCGGTCGTCGTACTGGTCCAACTTGCGATAGGCCTCGAATAACGCATCTTGAACAACATCCTCGCCGTCCAGCACCGATCCGGTCATGCGCGAGCAGTAACGGTGCAGGCGAGGGCGCAGTTGAGTGATTGTTTCAAGGAACGCCAGATAGCGTGCCTCGAAGGGGCCAGAGGCTTCCATGTCGCGTGGATTATCCATATCTATCTTTACGCAGCGAATCGCTTTAAGGATACGGACATAATTTGTGGACCACCACATCTGCCTTCAGATCGTCGAGGAGAGGAAAACGGGGCTTCCTGGGACTGGTTTTCCGGGGTGGGTAGTCGGCTACTCGGCAATAGCTACGATCGGACTTCGGCCCTCTCCGGATGATGTGGGTCGGCAAAGGGGTGTAAGGTTCGGATTGCCCGTCACTCGGAAGTAATCCTGTAAGTTTTCGACGATCTTCCATGTGCGGACTGGCATTCTTGCTAGTTGCCCGTACGGCACGGCGGTTATAGACTTCTGGCGAAATCGCAATCGCGTGAAGCACACCAACAAGGGCATTGCGCCAGTAACCTGGAATGGCTTTTTGCAGGGGGCGACGGCACGGTTGTATGTTCGTTCGCGTGGCGGTCTCCTCGGTTTTCAGAGCACTTCCCAAACAAAAACAATCAGGACGGGGACTAGCGGTTTTGCCAGTATCTTGCGACCCTTGGCCCTTATAGGCTTCTTACCCTTATAGGCTTCTTATCCGACACCGTGACTAAGAACTGATCGCAGTCATCCGTAAAAGTGGGAGATGCATATGAAAGCTTTATCGGCGATGGCGTGTACGTTGCCTGCATCGCTTTATCTGCGCAAAGCTTCTGTAGCCGATTCTGATTTTTGGAGGGCGGCCATTGCAAACCATTGAGAAGCGACCACAGATGATTACGAGCGGCTGGATTCAGGCCGCGGGTATTGTTCTCATCATCGGCTTTTTCATCATGGGTGTGCTTACCTATTACACCTATAACGATGAGCCGCCGATTCCAGCGATGGTGAAAGATCCGGCCGGACACGTTCTATTTACGGGTGCCGATGTGATGGCTGGACAGGGAATTTTTCTCGGGAATGGGCTGATGGAATATGGCTCGATTTTCGGCCATGGCGCTTATCTTGGCCAGGATTTTACAGCTGAATCTCTGCATCTGGCGGCGCTGTCGAGTATCGATTTTTATGGTGGGACGAAGTCAGATATTTCGAGGTCGCGTACGATTCAGGACTTCAAGACGAATCGGTACGATCCGGCCAGCGGGACGCTGATTTATACCGACGCGCAGGTACATGCTTTCGAGCAATTGTGCGCGCACTACGGAGCGTTCTTTGGCGAGCCGACAACCAAATTCGGGCTTCGTCCGAGCGCGATCACCGATCCAGGTGATATACGCAAGCTAGTGTCGTTCTTTAGCTGGACGGCGTGGGCCGCATCCGCGCAGCGACCCGGACACACGTACTCGTACACCAATAACTGGCCAGCAGAGGACCTCGTGAAGAATGGCCCGACGGCCGACTCGATTGTATGGAGCGTGCTTTCTCTGGCTGCGTTGCTGGGCGGAACGGGGTTGTTGCTGGCGGCGTTTGGGCGATGGAATTTGGTTGGGTGGCACGGGCGGGAACAGCAGAAGATGATATTTCGTGCACCGGATGAAGTTCTACTGACACCCGCGCAGAATGCGTGCGCATGGTTCTTCTTTGTGATGGCGGCGTTGTTCTGCTTACAGACGCTGCTGGGAGGCGCGACAGAACATTATCGAGCTGACATTCAAGCTTTCTTTGGCTTCGATCTTGGGCGATGGCTTCCCTTCAATATCGTTCGTACATGGCACTTGCAGTTGTCGATCTTCTGGGTGGCAACGTCGTATCTGGCGGCGGGGATATTTCTTGCTCCCATGATTACGGGCCGAGAACCGCGCCAACAAAAGCTATTGACGTATGGGCTTCTCGGCGCGCTTGTGGTTGTGGTGGTCGGCAGCATGATCGGAGAGTTCGCGGGAATTCAGCATCTGACGAAGAGCAGTTGGCTCGGCGATCAGGGATTCGAGTATCTCGATCTGGGTCGGCTGTGGCAGCTATTGCTAATTATCGGGCTGTTCTTCTGGGCAGCAATCGTCTATCGCGGACTGAAGGGGCGTCTGCGATCCGAGCATAGGAGCAATCTGCCCTGGGTGTTCTTCTTTTCGGCGCTTTCGATCCCGGCCTTCTATGCGGTGGGGCTGCTCGCAAATCCGGGACAGCACTTCACGACGACCGACTTCTGGCGGTTCTGGGTTGTGCATCTCTGGGTGGAAGATTTTCTTGAGCTTTTCACGACGGTGCTTGTGGCCTACATCTTCGTTCTGCTTGGCGTTGTCCACGAGCGAGTGGCCCTACGCATGATCTACCTGGATGTCATTCTTTATTCGGCCGGTGGAATCGTGGGGACGATGCATCACGTCTACTTTTCCGGCGAGCCGGCGTTGCATATGGCGTTGGGCGCATTCTTCTCCGCGGCGGAGGTTATTCCGCTGACCTTTCTTACTTTGGAAGCGTGGAGCTTCTTACAGTTAGGAGCGATTCAGCAGTCGAATTCGGACACGCGCTTTCCACACTATTGGGCGGTAATGTTCCTTGCGGCGGTTGGGTTCTGGAATTTCCTGGGTGCTGGGGTGTTCGGATTTTTGATCAATCTGCCGATTGTTTCGTACTACGAAATCGGTACTGCGTTGACGGCGAACCATGCGCATGCATCAATGATGGGCGTGTATGGAATGCTTTCCGTGGGGCTGGCGCTGTTCTGCATGCGATATATCATCCCGCAAAAATACTGGTCGGATCGCGCCGCGAAGATCAGCTTCTGGTCGCTGAATCTCGGCCTGGCGTGGATGGTGTTTGCTACGCTGTTTCCGCTGGGGATCATTCAGCTCTACCACGCGATCAACGTGAGCTACTACGATGCACGCTCGCTGAAATTTATCGGAACCAGGGCAAATTCGATTCTCGAGTGGATGCGTATGCCCGGCGATATCGTGTTTATCCTTGGTGGAACGTTTCCGCTGCTGTACATATGCTTCCTTGGGATTCGCTACCTTAGGCCGGGACATGCGGAGGAGGAAGACGGCGAAACTTTGTTTACCGAGGTCGCCATCCAATCGGATAGGAGGTAGACCGTGGCGGAACTATCGATCGAATATGTGCTGGTCGTGGGGTACGCCGTTTTTCTTGGATTAATCGCGCTGGGGCTAGAAGTGCTGGCTCGACACATGCACGAGCGCTCGTTGAAGGTGAATACGATCGGGTTTACGTACCACGCGGACCGGGACATTTGGAGTTGCCCGAGGGATCAGCACCTTTTTCCGACGTTCGCGGATTCACAGCCGGGTAAGGTGATCTATCGGGCTTCGCCTGCTGTGTGTAATGCATGTCGCAGTAAGGCCGCGTGTACGGATTCGACGACGGGCAGGGAGATCGAGCGGATGGAAAGTAGCTCGGTGGAATCGGGAATGACCCGATTTCATCGGGTACTGTCGCTGACGTTGCTGTGCCTGGGGAGCCTGATTCTGGCGGTGGAGTTCTTTCGCACTCAGGGAGCCAATGCCCGATTGGGACTGGTGGGTATTCTGCTGCTGCTGGTGGCGATCGGCTGGCGGTTGATGCAGAAGATACGAACGTTGACCGGAGTGGCTTTGAAGTAGTCATCCGGTCGAGTCCGGTGTCCAAGGTTCTGGATTGTCGGCAACCCTTCCGTTACGCGCCCGATCAGCCAGTGACGGGCAAGGTGCGGGTTGCCCGTCAACCGCCCAGAACTGCGAAGTTCGAAAATTTCTCGGCCCGCGATGTTCGCTGAGTGCGTTGGCGATTTTTCGCCAATGATCGACAGAAACCGTCGACTCTGTTGACACTTGCCGCCCGAATAAATATGTTTCTTCGCAAAGGGGCATGCCACATGAGACAAATATTCGCGATAGCCGTCGTGGCTTTCTCAGCGGCAGCCATCGCCTCAGGGCAAGAGCAGGGCGCGATCAGAGATCCAAAAAGCATCGCTGAGCAGGTCATCAGGAAACTGGACAACGAACGCATACAAGCACAGATCCACGCGGATGTGGCGGCGCTAGAACGGATCTACGCTGACGATTTCATCGGCGTAGGCCCGAGTGGGACAGTGCGAACTAAGCCGCAGGTGATTTCAGATTTCACGTCTGGTGATTTGAGATTTCAGTCCATAACCACCGATGACGTTCGAGTGCGCGTTTATGGAAATGCGGCGGTCGAGACAGGCCTCTCAACAATGAATGGGCAAGATAAAGGCAACGCAGTTCCCCACGACACTCGCTTTACCAGAGTGTGGGTAAAGCAGCATGGGGGCTGGCGACTGGTCGCCAATCACTACTCGTCCATTGTGTCGCATCAATAGGGGCTGATTGTCGCTAATGGCCCGCTGAACGACTTGCAGGAATGGCGCGCCCTGAGAGAGGCGAATTCCTGACCTTCTAGGCAAGGTAAACCGATTTGAGGAGTTTCCAACTACGTAGCTGTCGAAAACAGGCCTTCTCACGTTTTGACCGAAGGTCATTGAGCGATATGGGAATTTGCTCTCATGGAGACCTAACGGCTTCGATTCTCAACTGTTGACTTCAGGCCGATGCGCTCATTGAGGTGGAATCTGGGGGTTCTCTGTGTTCTGGGAATTTGTTTGAATGTTAAGCCAGTGAGGAGCGCGGGGTGTTGCATGAGCTGAACTCAGCGGCGACGCTGATTCAGAGAACGACCACGGAGGCTCCTCCATGACGAATATGAAACTATAGCGGACTGGATGTACACAAGAAGACGATCAGTTACTGTGTCAAGGATGCGGCTGGCCAGGTGCTTCAGGAAGGCAAGGTCGGATCGACACGGCGCGAACTAGACTGCTGGATCAAGACACTTCCCCAGCCGAGAACGAGACTCGTGCAGGATTTGGACAGGCCTTGGCCTCGGGACAACCAGCATTGGTCCACAATCCTGCTTCTGTCGGCACCGCGTGCCTATTCGACAGCGCAGACCAGCCGGAGATGGGCTTTGCAGTGGCGATGCCGTTCGTCTGAGCAAGAGTGCTCTCTCTCCCAGGCCGATCGGATGTATCCTCGTTGCCTGACCCGCATACTGGACCGCGATCCGGCAGCGTCTGGTTTCTCGGTGGGTTCAAAATGGACGAAATGACACATGAAGCCCTCGGACACCCGGCGGATCCACAGGCCGGTCACAGTATGTCGGGGCCTCAGGGAAACCACGACCGCCATGCTGGACACTCGGTCGCCATGTTTCGCGACAAGTTCTGGTTAAGTCTGGCGTTCACAATTCCGGTCATCTTCTGGTCGACGGACGTCCAACACTGGCTTGGATACACAGCGCCTTCCTTCCCCGGCTCGAGATTTATTCCCGCCATCTTTGGAACGGTTGTCTTTTTCTATGGCGGCCTAGTGTTCCTCCGTGGGGCGTGGAGAGAACTTGCCGACCGCAAGCCCGGCATGATGACCCTCATCAGCCTGGCGATCATCGTCTCCTTTGGAACGTCTCTCGCAGCAAACTTCGGTCTCTTCGAGATTGAAGTCTGGTGGGAACTGGCATCTCTGATTACGATTATGGTCCTCGGTCATTGGCTGGAGATGAGAGCCATTTCCCAGGCTCGTGGCGCGCTCAACGCACTCGCCACACTGCTTCCAGACACGGCCGAACGTTTAACCGGAGACGAGATCCACACCGTTCCGCTCCCTGAGTTGCGGTTGGGGGACATTGTCCTTGTGCGGCCCGGAGAGCGCGTTCCGGCGGATGGCACAGTTGTCGAGGGGTCCGCCGATGTTGACGAGTCGATGATTACGGGCGAGTCCCGGACAGTCTCGAAGGGGACAGGCGACAAGGTCATTGCGGGAACGGTCGCCAGTGGTGGGAGCCTTCGAGTCCGCATCACGGCAGTCGGGGAGCAGACGGCTCTGTCGGGAATCATGCGGCTGGTTGCCACGGCGCAGGCTTCCGGATCTCGCACGCAGGCTCTCGCCGACCGTGCAGCTGCAATCCTTTTTTACGTGGCAGTAGCGTCGGGCGCGATCACTTTAATCTACTGGTGGCTTTCAGGGGACAAAGAACACGCTCTGATCAGAGCAGCGACCGTTCTCATCATTGCCTGCCCGCACGCCCTGGGACTGGCTATTCCGTTGGTGATTGCCATCTCAACCTCGATCGGCGCTCAGAATGGGCTTCTCGTCAAGGACAGACTCGCGCTCGAATGTGCCCGCAATCTAGACATGGTGATCTTCGATAAGACGGGAACACTCACGCGAGGCTCTCCTGCATTGACGGGAGTCGGGGCGGCACCGGGTGGTAACGAGAGTGACCTGCTCGCCGATGCTGCCGCTGTCGAAGCGAACTCGGAGCACCCGCTCGCGAAAGCAATTGTCTCCGAAGCGAAGCGTCGAAACGTCCCCGCCGTGCAAGTCTTCGACTTCAAATCGCTTCCCGGGCGAGGGGCACAAGCACAGGTCAACGGCAAGATCGTTATGATCGGCGGACCGCGTCTGCTGACCGAGGGCAACGTGACCGCGTCCCCGGAGATTGAAAAATTGACGACCCAATGGGCATCCCAGGGAAAGACAGTTCTCTTTGTCGTCGCCGAAGGGAAATTGATGGGCGCCTTCGCCGTCGAGGATGAGATTCGGCCCGAATCCAAGGAAGCTGTTGAGGAACTTCATCGCCTTGGCATCCGGGTGGCAATGATCACTGGAGATTCCAAGACGGTGGCCGATTCGGTCGCAAAGCGGATCGGTATCGATGAAGTCGCAGCAGAGGTTCTCCCGGCTGACAAGGCTTCGGCAGTCAAGCGTTTTCAGGCGGGCGGTAAGAGGGTCGCAATGGTTGGTGACGGCGTCAACGATGCGCCAGCATTGGCCACTGCGAATGTCGGAATCGCGATTGGCGCGGGAACCGATGTGGCCATCGAGTCAGCCGGGATCGTGCTCGTGCGAAGCGATCCACGCGATGTTGTGGGAGCGATCGAACTATCTCGTGCCACTTACCGAAAGATGGTGCAAAATCTGGTTTGGGCGACCGCCTATAATCTTGTCGCCATCCCGGTAGCAGCAGGCCTTTTCGTACGCTGGGGGTTCGATCTGCCGATGAGCGTAGGCGCAGTTGCAATGAGCCTATCCACCATCATCGTAGCGGCTAACGCGCAGTTGCTGCGGCGACTGAAATTGCGGCCTGTGGCGCTCTAAGCAGCCAAACGGTTGGTTCTGTACGGTTTGTCAGCAAACCTTCCGTTACGCGCCCGATCAGCCAGTGACGAGCAGGGTGCGGGTTGCCCGTCATTCGAGACTTATGCGGATCATTTCTAATCGGCAGACTTGGTATTACTCACGGTGGTTCACTAGTTGCCGGCGACAATTGACGCCGAGAAGTCTCGCTCTGGCTGTCCTGAGTCACGCACGCTACGCTGCATTCCAAACAAGGATTGTCTGAGCTGAGTGTTGCGTCGACCCATTGAGACCACCGGGGTTTTCGGCAACCTGAACGCTCCTGCGATATAACACTGGTTGCGACTGCCTTTTGCGAACCGCCCCGACGCGAGTTTTTGTCGAAGTAATAGCCATGTGAGGCCGTGTATGAAACGCCAGTCTTCCGTATTTTGTCTTCTGCGGCGTGCGGGGTCGTTACCGCGATTTGCGATCACGTCGATGATTGTTGCGACTTATGCGTTTCCGAACATTGGCGTGTCTTGGGCCGAACAAGCGCCGGCTTTCGTGTTGCATCGCACTGTTACCTATGTCGATCGTCAGACCTATATCGAACTTCCATTTGAAGTACCAGAAGGGGTAACTCGTGTTTCGATCGAAACTTCGTATACCGAGCGAGAGAAGCACACGACGATTGATCTGGGATTATTCGACGGCGAACGTTTTCGGGGATGGAGCGGAGGCAACAAATCCTCGTTTACGGTCTCAGAGACAGATGCCACACCGTCTTATCTTCCCGGGCCGGTTCGGCCTGGATGGTGGAAGCTGGTTCTGGGCGTTCCTGGTATTCGAGAGGGTGTGAGATCCGAATTCACGGCGAATATCTACTTTGCACGGGCAGGAAATCTGCCTGGGGTCTCTACCTTCAGCGAGATTCCTTTGCGTGACAGTCCCGCGTGGTATCGCGGCGATCTGCATATGCACGATGCCCACAGCGACGGTTCGTGCCTAAGTCAATCGGGCAAGAAAGTTCCTTGCCCGCTCTATAAGACCGTGGAAACCGCGGCGCAAAGAGGGCTCGACTTTATTGCCATTAGCGACCACAACACAATCTCCCAATTTGACGCCATGCGCGAGTTGCAACCTTACTTCGATCATCTGTTGCTACTGCCCGCGCGAGAGATTACGACTTTTCAGGGGCACGCGAACGTGTTTGGAACAACCGAGTTCATCGATTTTCGCCTCACCAGTTCGTATGTTCCGGACATCAATCATCTGCTTAAGCAGGTTCAGGACTTGCATGGGCTGTTCTCTCTTAACCATCCAGACTTGCCTTCGGGGGAGAGTTGTATGGGATGCGGATGGACTGCACCGAATACAGACTTCAGGCTCATAAATGCGATTGAGATAATAAATGGAGACCTGCGAGAAGGGCCGGGCTCTGGTATTTCTCTGTGGGAAGAGGAGCTAAATAAGGGTTTCCGCCTGACAGGTATTGGCGGCAGTGACAACCATGACGCGGATATTCCGCGCGGCGCCAGATCTGCGATCGGCGGGCCGACTACCGTTATTCATGCGCGGGAGCTTTCGGAACGGGCGCTGCTTGAAGGAATCAGGGCCGGCCATGTCTTCATCGACGCGGAGGGGACAAAGGACCGCACGGTTGAATTCGAGGCAAAGACAGATTCGGATACTGCTTCGATCGGGGATTCAATCCATGCGACGGCAAGCCAGAAGGTTCATTTCAATCTCAAGATGGTTGCGCTTCAAGGTGCGTATCCGGAGGTGATTGAAGATGGCCACTCTACTACATTGATCGACAAAACAGCTTGTGCGGAGCCAGACGAGACAAAGGGATTTGACTATATAAGTGATGGCCAAAGACATTGGTTTCGAGTAAATATTCGATCGACCAACGGTTTACTCCTTATCATTGGCAATCCGATTTATCTCAATTTTTGAAAAGACAAAGGGAGCCGGTCGCCACGCAATCTCCTCTGGGAAGAATTCCGCAAAGACATCATCATAGTAATGCCTCAGTTCATTGAGATTCGGGTAGTGTGGCCTTTTGGACAGCCGACGAAAACGGCCGGTTAGTTCCTCCTTGTGATACCCTCCCCACGTCACGAGGCACTCATGCGGAATTGCAGTGGAAACTGTGCAATGGACCGCCGTTCCTTAAGACCTCATTCGAGCTTCTGAAAGTAGGCTTGCGTTCACCATCGATCAGAGAGTAGATTGTCTACATCTTTTGATGTAGAAGGTCTACAGCCTATGACGGCAAAGAGCAAATACCAGAACCGGATCGAACTCCTGCAGGGAACGTTGGACATGTTGATCCTGAAGACTCTTCAGTGGGGCGAACAGCATGGCTATGGAATTAGCCAGGCGATTCGAGTGAACTCCGGTGACGTTCTTCAGGTGGAAACCGGCTCGCTTTATCCTGCGCTGCACCGATTGGAGCGTCAGGGCTGGGTCAAAGCTGAGTGGAAGAAGAGCGAGAGCAATCAACGCGCGAAGTTCTACAAGATCACGAAAATGGGTAAGGAGCAACTAGCTTCCGACTACCAGCGTTGGGGGAAGATGGTTGCGACAATCGAAGGAATCATGACCGCGAAGTGAGGTAGTGCATGAGACTATTTCGGTTTTTACGGCGCAAATCGGATCTGACAGAAGAGATCGAAAGCCACCTGAACATGGCAATCGCTGACCGGGTGGCGCGCGGGCAATCGCCGGCGGATGCACGCAAGTCGGCAATACACGAATTTGGGAATGTGCCGATGGTTGCCGATGCGACCCGGGACCAATGGGGATGGTTACGCATGGAGCTATTGATCCAGGATCTTCGCTACGCGCTGCGTCAGTTGCGCAAAGAGCCCGGCTTCACTCTCACCGTCGTGATTACACTCGCGCTCGGCATTGGTGCGAACACTGCCATTTTCACTCTGGTGCAAGGCATCCTGTTACGCTCCCTGCCGGTGAACGATCCTTCGCGCCTCTATCGCATCGGAGACAAGAACGATTGCTGTTACTACAACAACTATCAAAATGACAACGGCGACTTTGATCTCTTCTCCTACGATCTCTATCTCCAACTCAAGCAAGCGGCACCGGAGTTTGAGCAGTTGGCGGCGGTCGAGGCAGGGGGCAATGGGTTCAGCGTGCGTCAAGGTGCTGAGCCGGCCCGCCCAATGCGAAGCGAGTATGTCTCCGGCAACTACTTTTCCACCCTCGGCGTGGGTCCGTATGCCGGGCGCCTTCTCAACGAAAACGACGACACGCCTGGAGCAGCACCCACGCTTGTGCTGAGTTACAAGACATGGCAGTCCGACTTCGCCGCCAACCCGGCCATCGTCGGCTCCACTGTCTTTGTCCAAATGCACCCGTTCGTCGTGGCGGGCATCGCCCCGCCGGGATTCTTTGGAGATCGCGTCATCTCCAACCCGCCCGACTTCTGGATGCCGCTCGCAAATGAGCCTGTGCTTGAAGGTGGTAATTCCGCATTGAAGGGCATCGATGAGCTCTGGCTCTATCCCATTGGGAGAGTGCGTCCCGGGGTAAACATTGCAGGTTTGCAGACGAAGCTGTCAGTGATTCTGAGGCAATGGCTGACCACACGTCCGACGTACTCCGATCATGGTGGAGCGGCGCTCATTCCACGACAACATGTCATTCTGGCGCCGGCTGGCGGCGGCATTCAGAGACTGCAACAGCAGACGGGAACGGGCCTCCGGTTGATGATGATCCTCTCCACGGTTGTCCTTTTGATTGCCTGCGCCAACATTGCCAATTTGCTTCTGGCGCGCTGCACCGCGCGACGCTCGGATATAGCCGTGCGCATGGCGCTCGGGGCGTCGCGACGCAGGGTCATTCGCCAGATCCTTACCGAGAGTGTGTTACTGAGCCTGATAGGAGGCATTGCAGGATTGGCCATTGCCTATGCAGGTTCGTACATGATGTTGACTCTTGCTTTTCCCACCGCCAAAAACATGCCCGTTCAGGCTGTCCCTTCGCCGGTGGTGTTGGGGTTTACGTTCCTGGTGTCGCTTCTTACCGGCGTCGTCTTTGGAACGGCGCCCGCATGGTTGTCATCGCATGCGCAACCTGCGGACGCTCTTCGCGGCATCAACCGATCCACCGGAGACCGTTCGTCCTTACCGCAACGCGCTCTGATCGTCCTTCAGGTGGCCTTGTCGATGGTCTTGCTGACTGGCGCATTGCTCATGACCAAATCGCTCCGCAATCTGGAGCAGCAGAACTTCGGCATTGTCACTGAGAACCGCTACGTGGTGTCATTCGACCCCAAGGGCGTGGGTTATACCGTCGATCGCCTCCCTGCGCTCTATCGGGAGATCGAGAACCGATTCGCAGCATTGCCGGGCATGGCCAACGTCAGCCTGGTTCGGTATATCCCTCTCGGCGGTAACATGTGGGGCTCGTGCGTTATCCCCCAGGGTCATCCTGCGCCGGGCCCGAAAGATCCGTGCTTCGCGGCGTGGGACCGCGCCAGTAATCACTTTCTTGATTCCATCGGCGTGCCAATTGTGCGTGGCCGCAATTTTTCCACGCTGGACACTGCTACGTCGCAGCAAGTCGTTTTAGTCAACCAGGCTTTTGCCAAACACTTCTTCCCCGATCAGGATCCAATCGGCAAACATTTCGGCATTGGCTCGATCCCGTACTCCGGCGTCTTCGAGATCGCAGGAGTGTTTGCGGATTTCAAGATGACCGATCCGCGTCGCGAGCCGGGTCCGCTTTTCTTCCGCCCGATGTCTCAGCAGTTCCACGGATACAAAGAACCCGATTCAGACGCCGCGGAAAAAAGCTCCATGTTCCTCAACTTCATCATTCTCGACTTCACCCAAGCGCCCCCGGATGCTGAGGCTCTGACACGCAAAACGCTTGCCGCCATCGATCCCAATCTTTCTGTCACGCACTTTAGCCCGTACGAGGCGGAGGTTGCGGGAAATTTCAATCAGGACCGGCTCCTGGCGCGGCTCACCAGCTCCTTCGGAGTTCTGGCTCTGATCCTCGCCTCCGTAGGACTGTACGGGGTGATGTCCTATTCCGTTGTCCGGCGGACCAGCGAAATCGGCATCCGAATGGCCCTCGGTGCCGCGCGTTCCGGCGTAGTAGCCATGATGCTGCGTGGCGCGCTTTGGCAACTCCTCATCGGCCTCGCGATCGGTATTCCCGCGGCACTCATTGCCGGCCATTTCATGGTTAGCCTTCTTTACGAAGTGAAACCCTATGATCCGCTCGCGTTCCTTGGCGCAATTCTGCTGCTGGCAATTTGTGCCACAGTGGCTGCATTTATCCCAGCGCGCCGGGCGGCTTCGATTGAAGCCGATGCAGGCTCTCAGGACGGATTGAATGAGTCGAATGGATTCTGCACATCAGCACGATGGTCAGAGTCGTCGGTTCATCAGAAGGTCTCGAAGCTCTTGGAAGTTTTGGAATACGGGGGCGGACTGGCCTTAACACCCCTGCAGCCCGTCCGGGGAGGCGGACTCAGTTCGAGCGAGAGAATGGCGCAAATCCCAACGTTGTCGCGTAAGCAAAGCAGGTCAAACTCGAATTGAAGCTAAAAGTTTGTCCAGATCACTGAAGGCGTCTCTGACTTCTTTTGAACGAGGGATTCCGGCCAACATTAGAAGGTCGCCGGGGCTGTTTACCAGACGTATTATCTCTGCACCCCCTCTTTTGATATGCGGCATTGCCTTAGGGAGCTTCGACGAGGATCACTGTTTGTCGGACATGGACGGTGGTGGAGTTCCGGTGTCCCAGTGGGTGGGTTTGTCGGTCATGGTGAGTTTGAGTTCGCCTCCGAGCATGAGCTGGTCGTGGGTGAACCAGGAGCGGGTGATAGGGTTTGCCGTTCCAGGTAGCGCTGGCGATGTAGACGTTGGTGGGTGAGGTGTTTTCCGCGATGACGGAGAAGGTCTTGCCGTTGGCGAGCGTGATGGTGGAGCGTGGGAAGGTGGGCGAGCCGATGAGGTAGACGTTCTGCGCGGCTACGGGGAAGAAGCCCATCTGGTTGAAGACGAGGAAGGAGCCCATGGCTCCGGAGTCGTCGTTGCCGGGGAGGCCGGCGAGGCCGGTGTGGTAGCTCTTGGGCAGGATGGTGCGGATGGTCTTGGCGGTGCTCGATTGTTCGCCGATCCAGTTGTAGAGGTAGGGCGAGAGGAAGCCGGGCTCGTTGCCTACGTCGTAGCGGTAGCGGCTGTGCTGGCTGTTGGGATCGAAGACGGGCTCGAAGAAGAGGTCGAGGCGTTTTTTGAAGAGGTCCTTGCCGCCGATCTGCGGCGATGAGGGCGCGGGTGTCCTGCGGGACGTAGAGGGAGTAGGTCCAGGTGCCGGCTTCGTAGAAGTTGTCCTGGTACCAGGTTCCGACGAGGCGCGGGTCGAAGGGCTCTTTCCAGCTGCCGTCGTCGTGCTTCATCCAGATGAAGCCCTTGATGTCGCCGTCTTCGGTGTGGTCGACGGCGTCGGCGCGCCAGAGTTTCTTCCAGTTGCTGGCGCGGTCGGAGAAGAGTTTGGCGTCGGCGGTGTGGCCGAGGCCGCGGGCCATGACGGCGACGGCGTAGTCGTTGGCGTAGTACTCCATGGAGCGGTTGCCGGGACGGTCGGGGCCGCCGAGCCTGGTCGCTGTTTTCGATGGAGAGATAGCCGAGGGATTTGTAGTCGGCCATGTCGCCGCGGCCGAAGCGCATGGGCTCGGGTGAGTCGGCGTCGGCGTCGTGGCGCATGGCTTTGTAGACGCGCTCCCAGTCGAGGCCGGGAAGATGTTTGACGTAGGCGTCGGCGAACATCATCTCGGCGTCGGAGCCGCCCTGGGTGCGGCCGGAGTAGTTGCCGGCGCGGCCGTCGGGGAAGAAGCCGTCGTGGTCCTGGATGTCCATCAGGGCTTGCAGGATGTTGGTGACGCGTTTGGGTGCGACGAGGGTGAGGAGCGGCGTGGAGGAGCGGAAGGTGTCCCAGATGCAGTAGAAGTCGTCGTAGGTGGGGCCGGTGGTGAGCCAGAGCGGGGTTCTCGCCGGTGCGGTCTACGGGCATCAACATCGAGTGATAGAGGCCGGTGGCGAACTGCTGGCGCTCGTCGGGTGTGCCGCCGGTGATCTTGATGGTGGAGAGCTCTTTGGTCCATGCGGCGACGGCGGCTTTGCGTGTGGCGTCGAAGTCGAAGCCCTGGACTTCGCTCATGGCGTTCTGCTTTGCCTGTTCGACGGAGACGAAGGAGAGGCCGATCTTGAAGGTGACGGGCTTTGCTGCCGGGAGCGAAGGTGAGGTATGCGCCGGTGCTGACGACGGGAGCCGGTGGGTTGGGGATGGTGACGAGGGTGAAGGGGAAGCTGTAACGCGCCCACTTTTTGCCCGGCGACGGGAGCCTTGCCGTCCTCCCATGTGCCGCTGGTGACGGCGGGCGTGTCGGCGATGAGGTAGAAGAAGACACGCATGGGGACGGTCTGGATGTTCCAGCCCATGACGGAGGCCTGCACGCCGCCGATCTCAGTGGGCGAGACGACGTCGACGTCGGTGGCGTAGAGGACCTGGCTCTCGTGGTAGCGATGCGGCGAGTCGTGAAGCTCCATGAGGAGGTGACCGACGTCGACGAGGAGTGTGCGCTCTTTGTTGTCCGGATAGGTGAAGCGATAGACCGGCGTGCGGCGCGCGGTGGTGACCTCGGCTTTGATGCCGGAGCCGCCGAGTTTGACGGAGTAGTATCCGACCTCGGCGTGCTCGTCCTCACGCGGAGCGGAGGCGTGTGCGGGGTCGGCCTTACCGGCCTGCGGCTGCACGAGGATGTTGCCGTACTTGGGGCCGCCGCCGGTGCCGGAGACGTGGAGCTGCGAGAAGCCATTGAGGTCGCCGGTGGCGCGCCATCCGGCGTTGCCCTGGTTGTTGCCGTAGTCGGGGCCGGGCTTGGCCATGCCGAAGGGGAGCGTGGGTCCGACGAAGACGTTGCCGCCCTTGTCGGCGCCGAGCATGGGGTCGATTTCGGAGGGAGTTTGTGCGTGGAGGAGGGTGGCGGCGGTGACGGCAAGGAGCGATGCAGCGTGCAAAAGTGAGAGTTCGCATACGCATGACAATCTATACCTTCCTTCAGCGCTTACGTAATTACAGGGCTTTTGAAGAAAGTCGGCTAGTGCACGAGCGGATCGGCTTGAATGGCGGGGGCGCGGTCGACGTACTTGATGAGCAGGACTTCGTTGCCGATCTCGTTGTAGAGAAGCTCGTCGACGGTGCCTCGGGCGAGGAGAAGACCGAAGCCGCCGGGTGGTAGGCCCTCTTCTTCGCGTCTGCGGATGTGGGCGATGAGGTCGTCGGTGGGTTTGGCGATCAGGTTCTTCAGCGAGATTGGCGATGAGACCTTCGGCTGGATGAGCGATGCGATCGGTGCCAAGCGGTTCGTGGCGGAAGCCGGCGCCCGGGTCGCGGACGTAGAAGACGAAGGATCTGCGGGTTCGGACGGCGGTGACTTCGATCATCTGTTCGGGAAAATCCGGGCTCACAGTTTCGCGCTGTGCTTAACCGCGCTTGGAGCGGCTGCTTGCCAGATTCTAAGGAAAACAGCTATCGCGTTAGCTCGCCAGGCGAGATTGAAAATCCGCTTGACTCTTTGCCCAGGCAGAGCGTCACTGGACACGAGAGTTATACGAGGTTTTAGTGGATCCAACAGCTGATTTGCTTGTGAAACTGCATTCGATAGATAAGCCTCGCCTGAGACAGTTGTGGCAAAAAAGCTTCAATCGTCCACCATCGCCTCGTCTTCGCCGCGAGCTAATGCTTCCAATTCTGGCATTCCGAATACAAGAGCTGTCTCACGGCGGTTTGACTGCACAAACGCAGACCAAGCTCGCGGAAGCAATTGGAATGTTGAACACTTCCAGCCGTGAAGTTCCCCGGAGGTTCAGACCGGGTACACGCATCGTTCGGGAATGGAAGGGCAAAGTTCACGAAGTCACCATCACTGATAGTGGCTTCGAATACGAGGGAGAAACGTTTAAGAGCCTGTCACCAATAGCCTGTCGGATCACCGGGACACACTGGTCGGGTCCGGCCTTCTTCGGTACGAAGGGCAAGAAGCAATGAAGACTAGCCGGTGCGCTATCTATACCCGAAAATCTTCTGAAGAAGGCCTCGACCAGTCATTCAACTCCCTTCATGCCCAGCGAGAAGCCTGCGAGGCCTACATTACAAGCCAGAAGCACGAAGGCTGGCACGCCCTCTCAGCCAAGTACGACGATGGTGGCTTCTCCGGCGGCAACATGGTTCGCCCAGGACTTAAGAAGCTGTTGGAAGATATTGCTGCGGGCAAAATCGATAGGGGCGACGAGGCAATCCACATTGCGTCGAAGAAAACCTTTGCCCAGGTTGCCACAGAAAGGACCGCGAGGAGAGTGATAACGCTCAACTCAGCTGGCGTTTTTCTCTAGTGACATTTCCAAAATTGACTTTCGCAAAACAGCCGCGGAAATGCCATTTCCGTCGCTACATTCTCTCGTATCTTATTGATAATAAAATATATGGCTGTCGGACAGTCTTTCGAACCGAACTTTCCCTTTTGGAGAAAAGATCAAAAGGTCGGAGAAGGGGGGAGAGTGATAACGCTCAACTGACCTGGCATTTTTCTCAAGTGGCATTTCCAAATTTGACTTCGCAAAATTGCGGCAGAAGTGCCACTTTCGTCGCTACATTCTCTCGTAACTTATTTATAATAAACTAGATGGCGGGCGAACAGTCTTTCGAACCGGACTTTCCCTTTTGGAGAAAAGATCAAAGGGTCGGAGAAGGGAGGAGAGTGATAACGCCCAACTGAGCTGGCGTTTTTCTCTACTAGCATTTCCAAAATTGACTTCGCAAAACAGCCGCGAAAATGCCATTTCCGTCGCTACATTATCTCTTATCTTATTGATAATAAAGTAGATGGCGGGCGAACAGTCTTTCAAACCGAAGGTACCCTTTTGGAGAAACAGAACAGGGAGGAGAAGGTCGGAGATAATCACGACAGAATTAGATCGAAAACCCTTCTCCAGAGAACTAGTAACCGTTGATTTGGCGGGAAATCAACGGTTGATTAGCTGAACAAGTTGTCTATTTTCAACTACTTAGACTAGGTG
>CAVRHK010000025.1:0-42866 GCA_963720955.1 uncultured Acidobacteriaceae bacterium
CTGCCTGCCGCAACGTGAACTAGTTCCGGTACCGTCCGGGTTGGACGCCGCCGAGGCGGTCAGTCTCGTGCTGAACTACATCACGGCATACCAGATGCTGCACCGTTCCGCTGAAGTCAAGCCGGGCCAACGCGTGTTGATTCACGGCGCGGCAGGCGGTGTCGGCACGGCACTCTTGCAACTGGGGCGCTTCGCGGGGCTGGAGATGTACGGTACCTGTTCATCGGGAAGTGCGCTGGCCGTCTGCGACCTGGGCGGAATCCCAATTGACTACCGACATCAGGACTTCGTGAAGGAAATTCGCCGCCTCACGAGCGAGGGTGTGGACGTCGTCTTTGACCCGATCGGTGGTACCCACCTCTGGCATTCCCGCAGGGCTCTCCGTCCTGGCGGGAAGGTAGTGGGCTATGGCCTTCGTTCATCAATACGTGGGAGGGATTGGTTTCAGGTCGCCCAGGTCGTCGTCAACGCTTTGGTGGAACCGCCCTCTTCGGGTTGTACATCGCCGGCGGCTGGCTTCTCCCAGGCCGGAAACGGTTGGTCCCCTACAGCATCCAGACGCTCAAACGGCTGAAACCGGAGTTGTTCCGACAGGATTTGATCGCCCTGCTTGACCTCCTTCACCCAGCAGAAGATCAAGCCTTTGATCGCGCGGCGATTTCCGCTTGCCGAGGCAAGGCAAGCGCATGAGTTGCTCGGTAAGGGAGGCGTGATCCGTCGTCGGTCTCGTCGGCCACGCGTCAATGCTTGAATCAGGGGGGCGTAACAGCGGCATGCAGATGACGGTGCTTCGCGCCGCCGCCGATGCCGAGCGTTAGTCGCGTTCAAGCGCTCTTGTCGTCACTTCGCCGAATAGTCGGCTTTCCGGACAAGTGCCCCTTGGCTCAAGTGTCGCCAACAGGGCAATGCACGCAATATAAAAGGCGCCCACTTTGCGGTAGGTTGTGGTTATTCGTATCACCACCTACCGAAAGGAGCGCCGTTATGAGCCAAGAGAAATATATCGGTATGGACGTCCACCAGGCAACGATCTCGGTTGCGGTCACGGATTCCCGGGCAAGCGGATCATGGAAAGTATTCTGGAGACGAAAGCGGCCACGATCCTTGAGTTCCTCCAGGGGCTGCACGGAAGTTTATCGGTGACCTTCGAAGAAGGGACCTCTGCGGCCTGGTTACATGACCTACTGAAACCTCACGTCACCCGCCTCGTGGTCTGCGATCCGCGCAAGAACGCCCTGTTGAAAGACGGCAGCAAGAGTGACCGAATCGATGCGCGAAAGCTGGCGGAGTTGCTGCGTGGCAACCAGCTCACGTCGGTTTACCACGGCGAACACGGGATGCGCACCATAAAGGAATTAGGTCGCAGCTACCTAACCATTACGACGGATCTCACACGAGTCATGAGTCGAATCAAAGCACTCTACCGAAGCTGGGCCATTCCCTGCAGCGGTACCAGTGTCTATGCACCGCGGCATCGCACAGAATGGTTAGACAAGATCCCAGAACCCGGAGTTCGTCTCCGGGCCGAACGGTTCTATCAGCAACTGGATCTGCTGCAGCCGGTGCGTCAGCAAGCGCGACGCGATTTGCTGACCGAGAGCCGCAAGCATCATGCCGTGAAATTGCTTCGCCAGATTCCTTCGATCGGTCCGATTCGCGCAGCCTTGCTGGTCGCGCAGTTGCAGACGCCCCACCGTTTCCGTACCAAGCGCCAGCTGTGGGCTTACAGTGGTTTCGCGCTGGAGACCCACGACAGCGGCGAGTACCGCTATGTCCGAGGGAAACTGCAACGAAACCGGGAGCGCATGACCGTGCGCGGCCTGAGTAACAACCACAATCCCGAGGTGAAGAATCTCTTCAAAGGGGCTGCGATCTCCGCTAGCACTCACCCTGGACCCCTGTACGATTTCTATGTTGCTCTTCTTGAGAAAGGGATGCGACCGACGATGGCGCGTCTCACCCTGGCACGAAAGATTGCCAGCATCACTCTAACGATTTGGAAGAAAGGAGTGAATTTCGACGCCACACAATTGCGTCGGCAAGAAGCTTGAGCGTCTCTGATGAAGAGGCCTTTCCATCTCCGGCGATTCTCTCTGGTGGTGGTCGGTCGGGTTCTCGAGACGCTCGGTTCGAGGTGAGTATCAGTCAATGAGTTCGGCCCTGTGTGCTTCGGCACCGAGTCACTAATGCACGCTATGCCTCCTCGGATAACCAGAAATAGCGATAGGCCACGAGCCTCTAATAGAACCATGGTTGACATTCAAATACCAGGTCCGCTTGCCAAGTCCTAAGACTCGATTGGCGTCGTCATCACCAGAAGATGAAAGCCACGGAAATGGAAAACAAGCCACAACGAGCCTCTCAAGCGAATCGAGGGGCACGCTCACAGGCAGTGGGCTGGATCTCGAGACGAAAATCTTCTCCGCGTCCGGTCGAGGGGGAACTTTTTTCTTGACATCCCTTTTTATAGAACTCATTGAAAATCCCGGTCGGTACGACGGTAGATACCAAGTAGTTTGGGAGGACCTATATCTTGCGGCGGTCGGCGTCGAACTGACAAGCGATGCCATCGGGGCCAGTTTATGACTCCTACCGAAAATGCGATACTCAGGCGAGAGCCGACGCAGATCGAGATTGAAGATATGGACACGCCCAGCGAGCTCAACGAGGTCGTTCTCCCGCAAACTGTGGTCGGTCCGCTTACGCGGGCGGCGATTTTTCTGGTGGTGTGCATCCGCCAGGACGAGGACGCTTACACGGATTTGCGCGCCTTTTGTGCGGATCTCTCCGGGCTGATTCGCGCGGTGGAGTTTCGTGACGTCGAGGCCGGCCTCACGTGCGTCGCCGGATTCGGATCGGATGCCTGGGATAAGCTCTTCGGAGCGCCTCGTCCCGCCGAGCTTCATCCGTTTCGGGAGATTCGCTCCGGGGGACGCCATGCCGTCTCCACACCGGGCGACATTCTCTTTCACATTCGAGCCAAACGCATGGACCTGTGCTTCGAATTGGCTATGCAGATCATGGAGCAGCATCGGGGACGTGGTCTCCGTGGCAGACGAGGTGCACGGCTTCCGCTATTTCGACGATCGCGATGTAATGGGCTTCGTCGACGGCACGGAGAATCCGCGAGGAGATGCGGCGCGCGAGGCGGCGATCGTCGGCGGCGAGGACCCGGCCTTTGCAGGCGGCAGCTACGTCATCGTGCAGAAGTACCTTCACGACTTGAAGGCGTGGAACGCGCTTCCGGTCGAGATGCAGGAACGGATCATCGGCCGCCGCAAGCTCTCCGACGTGGAACTGAGCGACGCGGACAAGCCCGCATACGCGCACAACGCGCTCACCAATATTGAGGAGAACGGACGCCAGCTCCAGATTCTGCGGGACAATATGCCTTTCGGGCGTCCGGGCCACGGCGAATTCGGAACGTACTTTATCGGCTACAGCCGAACGCCGCGGATCACCGAGATCATGCTGGAGAACATGTTCATCGGCCGGCCGCCCGGCAACTACGACCGGCTGCTCGACTTCAGCCGCCCCGCGACGGGCAGCCTGTTCTTCGTGCCGTCGGCGTCATTTCTCGACAACATCACGACCGGCGCGCCGGCCGCAGCGGGAAGTGCGAGAGGCGCCGTCCACCGATCCGCTCCCGCCCGCATCTTTAGCCGCGCCCGCCGCAGTACGCGATACATCACTCAGGATAGGATCTCTGAAGGGAGAGAAGGATGAATAACCTCCACCGCGAGCTGGCGCCCATTTCCGACGCCGCATGGGCGGAGATTGAGGAAGAGACGACGAGAACGCTGAAGCGGTATCTGGCCGGGCGGCGCGTCGTGGATGTTCCTGCCCCGGGAGGAATCGCTGCTGCCCGGAGTTGGGACCGGGCACTTGAAGCCGATCGCCGCTCCCGCGGAGGGAATCCTCGCAAGACAGCGCGAGGTGAAGCCGCTGGTGGAGTTGCGAGTTCCGTTTGAACTATCGCGCCAGGCGATCGACGATGTGGAGCGCGGTTCCGATGACTCCGACTGGCAGCCCGCGAAAGACGCCGCGAAGAAGCTGGCCTTTGCGGAAGACCGGGCCATCTTCAACGGATACCCGGAAGCGGGTATCCAGGGTATCCGGGAAGGCACCAGCAATCCCATCGAGACGCTGCCCGCCGATGTGCGGGATTATCCGGATGCGGTTGCACACGCGCTGAGCCAGTTGCGGCTCATGGGCGTCAACGGGCCCTACTCGGTTTTGCTGGGGGCCGGCGAATATACGGCGCTCGCCGAAACCCGCGATCACGGATATCCCGTGCTCGAGCACGTGAAGCGCATCGTGGACGGCAACCTGATCTGGGCGCCCGCGATTGAAGGCGCGTTCGTTGTGACGACGCGAGGCGGCGACTTTGAGCTCAGCATCGGACAGGATATTTCGATCGGCTATCTCAGCCATAGCGATTCCGCCGTGCAACTGTATCTTCAGGAGACGTTCGTTTTCCGGGTGCTCACCAGGCGAAGCCGCCGTTGCGTTGTCGCCGCCACAGAAATCTTCCTGACCAACTCGTCGGTACCGCTCGGAGCAAATAACAATATGCTCTAACGGAATGCTCGGATCAGCGTTAAGCCATTGGTCATAGTTCTGCGAAGCAGGGCGCGGGTTTACGAATTCACAGTCGATGAGTGCTTTGGCGATAATGCGCTGATTGACGCCCCGTGAAAGATCGCAGGAATCGAGGCCGCTATGTAGGGAGACACAATCGTTGAAAATCCTAGGTTTGATTTGCTCTGCCTAATACTTTCTTTGGAACGTGTAACACGCACCCGCAGGGGACGATGTAAGCACCATTTACAATGGTTGGCAGGAGGCTCTTTTGGCCGTCAAAAAGGCTAAAGTCCTGCGTAAGGCGAAAGGCGAATACCACCACGGCGACCTGAAGACCAGTCTCAAGCAGGCGGCGCTTCGTCTTGTGAGAGATCGGGGCCCGAGAGGTTTTTCAGTGAACGAGGCGTCGCGGCTCGCCGGTGTCTCGGTTGCCGCGCCTTATCGTCATTTCCACGATAAAGATGCGTTGCTCGCGAGAGAATCGTCCGCGATGGATATGAGCTTCTTGAGCGCGAAATACGCAAATCCGTTGAAAAGGTTGGCAACCTTCGAAAACAGATTGTCGAGTCTGAAATGGCTTATTTGCGCTTCGCGCGAAACCATGCGGATTACTTCAGTGTGATGTTTCAGTCTGGCCTCGATAGATCTAAATATCCCGAAATCGAGCGCTCGGCAAGGACCGGTTTCGGAGTGATTGTTGGTCTCGCGCAGCAGTATGAACGCACGCCGGAACTCGCAGAGTTGCGTGCGGTCTCCGCCTGGGCGCTTGTACATGGACTGGCAGGACTCGATCAGGACGGCGCGCTTGCGAGAAACGCGCACAACCATACGTAAGTTTCTTGCCCGTCAAGCGCAACAAGTTTGCGAAAAAGGGTCCATGAAAAAAGTTTCGAAGCGGTATTTGAGCCATATCACGCGCCCATCATGATCCAGTTTCAATAAATCGTTCTTGTCGAAGCCTGGCATGCCTTGGAAAAGAACTCCCCCGATCTCAACTGCCATTGACTTCCCCTTTTGTTCGAGTTCTTCAGATTCGGAGCGGACGGCGGTGGTACTTCCATACGCCACCCTCTCGATTCAATGAGCTTAGCGGAGCAACCCCTAGATGGCGGAGGCTTTATGCAGGCCTCCGCAGTAAAGGGGAAGGTACGGGAGGGGAAGAGGGCTGCCTCGACCTGATGCGGGTTCAAGGTCAACCTGGGCGCTGGCTACCTGATACGAGGAATTTTAACCGCATCTCGAATTGCGAGGCATTCGGGAGAAATCAGGTCGTCTTCACTGAATATTTGAGGGCCAGCTACTTCTCGGATCGTACCTCTCTCCGAGAAAAGGACATATAAAGGGCCCGTTCGGCCGATACACATCTAGGACGTTTGAGAAGAGAAGACTAAATGGCGGAGAG
Organism: uncultured Acidobacteriaceae bacterium; assembly: GCA_963720955.1. GTDB lineage: Bacteria > Acidobacteriota > Terriglobia > Terriglobales > Acidobacteriaceae > Edaphobacter. The sequence continues at coordinate 5,987 of CAVRHK010000025.1, forward strand.
ATGGGGATTCGAACCCCCGAAACCCTTGCAGGTTTGCCACGTTTCCAAGGCGGTGCATTCGACCACTCTGCCATCTCTCCGTTGCTGCTTACAGAATTAGGGTTCAATAAAGTGTTCAATAAGGACACATCATGGCCCTTTTGACCCCTTTTGACCACCTTAAACACCCATAATAATCAATGACATAGCATAGCAGTGCGGCGACTTTCCAAGCGTGCGCCTTCAGCCACTCGGCCATCTCTCCGCGGTATTGCGGGCCTTTTTGAATCTAACACAGTTGGGCTTCTCTTAAGGCGGACCGCGCCGCTCCCGACTCAAGGAGCCTGCGCCGTGATGTTCTGTTTCATGATCGCGGACGATTTCAGCTCAACGGGAACCCCCTGCATCAGATACCGGCGCAGCGTGGATGGATCTCCCCAGTTGATCTGCCAACCATGGTCGATGGCGACCAGAATGTACTGTCCCGGAATAATATTTGCCAGCTCGAAGCTGCCATCCGTATTCGTCTGGTCCTGGACCAGGAAAGTAATCGAACTCGGATCTTCAATCGTAATCGGCACCAGCAACACCATGGCCCCAACGCACGGTCTCCCATCCATCGTCGCGAAGCCGCTCAAGCTCGCGCGGCCGCTCGCCACATGCATCGTCAGCGTAGACTCGCCTGCACCCACACTGACATATCGCCCCGAGGTCTCAGCTCCTTTGGCCGTCAATCCCGTAAGAAATAGATTCGGTCGACCCTGCAATACAACCTCATATCGCCCCGGCGGAACCTCCAGTATGCGTTCCGCGTCAGGGTCTCTTTGATCCCTGCGTCCGAGAGCGGGGCGAAGAGCACCGCCACCACCTTCTGCACCGTTCGAAGAAAAGCTTCCACGTTTCGTGTCCCGGTCGATCAGCGTCACCTGCACCTGACCATTACGTTCTGGTCTAGTCCCGGAATCCTGTTCCGGTACGCCATCGAACTTCAGCGTAATTCTGGCCATGTCACGCGAAGGCGCACTCAAATCCAGCGTTCGTGTTGAATTGGCGTTCACCTCGACCAGCGCAGCGTGGCCCTCCTGCCCGGGGCCGCCGGCCAGCCTGATCTGGTACACCCCCGGTGTCAGCCCTCCAACATCGATCCCTTGCCCGTCAATACGTGTCGTCACCTGCGCGAAGTTCTGCCCGCTCACACCCGAGCTGACCTGCTGAACAATCGGAAAAATCGGTGCAGGAGGAGCATTCGATCCATTGTTGACTCGTGGCGGTGTCAGGATTCGCATGTGAATCGACGGTATCGGAACCATATGAAAATCCGCCTGTCGCGTGTCGCCAGCATGCAGGGTGATAGTCTCCGCAAGCGCAGAATCGCTCACTCCGGGAAACCATGTCGTCGGATAGGCGAAGTCGAGAGATGGATCGAGCGAAGTATCCGTATTGGCCCCCCGTACAGTTTGGCCGCCAGCGGCATACCACGGCTGGGCATGCACGCTCAGGTGATAGTCTCCCGGCGAAAGATTGGCCAGTTCATACATCCCGCGGTCATCGGTACGCCCAGCGGCTCGAGTGCCTCCAATAGGTTGAGGCCCCCCGGGGGTCGGCGGTGGCACCGTCTGCAACGTCACTTGAGCGTTGCGTACCGGCTCACCCGCCTCATCAAGAACCTGCCCAACGATAGTCGCCTCAGGACTCAGTCGAAACTCAAGCTCCTTCGTCGGTGCCTCTGCTGTCAGAACAATCGCCGACGAGAAAAACTGGTGCTCATCGTAGGCCTGGCTGACGTATCCACGTGCGCTCGCGGTCAGACGCCATGATCCGGCTGAAGGAACCGTGACCGTAAAATGTCCGCGCGCATCGCAATCGAACCCGTTACTCGGGGCAGGGAACTGGCGGTTCCCGAAGCCTCCGCGTCCATTGAGGCTCGCAGAAAGGTGACAACGCGGTACGGGACTTTTATCAACGCTGTTGATGACCACGCCAGTAATCTCAAAGCGCTTCGTCTGGGCCGTCGATTGAGCATGCACGAAACAACCACAAAGACCAGCCATGACCACGAGGATCGCCGCCAAATTCGCCCCCAATCGAGCGCCCCGCCTCACGGTGTCACCTCCGCGACGGGAACGGCGTCCAAATTCAACGTCGGCTTATCGCCCGTGCTGATCGTCACCGTATGAATTCTGCTGCTGAACGGAGCAAGGCTCGCGGGATCCCGGTAGTTCGCCGAATGGCGGCGTTCGAAGGCGATCGCCTGGTAAGTTCCGGGCGGCAGATACGCCGCCGAATAGCTCCCCGTACTGTTACTACGCAGCGAGATAACAGGCTGTGCATTGGGGCCACTAGGAATTAAGTAGATCCAGCAAGCCGCAGGGTTGCCGTTCAGATCCACGGTGCCTTGCAGGCTCCCGGTCTGATTACTGACCGTAATGCGGATCGGCGTTCCCGCAGCACCAGGAACCACGACAAGGTCATCCTGCAGCAGGTCGGAGTCACCATAGCTAACCGATTTGATGAACCACGTGCCGGTGTTCCGCCCCTGCAGCCGGTAGCTTCCAGGTGGCGCCGTAAACACAAAGCTCTGATCCCGGCGGTTCGTTGGGCGGATCGTCAGCTCGCCGCGTTCCGAATCCGATGCCTGATCGTTCTGCAGGGCGAGCCCCAACTGCGGCAGGGTCGGAGCCTGAGTATTATCGGACGTTAAAGTAGCGTCAGGAACCAGCTCCACAGGAATCGACGGAACCGGAGAAAACCTCAAAACAACGCCCGAGATATCGTGGTCTGGTACCGTCACAGTCGTCTCGGCCTGCTCCGGGTTCTCCGGATTATTCCTCGTAGCAGTCAAAGTGTAGGTGCCCTGGGGAAGCTGTATCTTCGTCTCCCCGGTCACTCCGCTCATCTGCGGATTCACCTGCAACGTGCTCCCATTGCTCGACCTTGCTGAGATCCTCAGAAAATCGCGCCCACCAGAGGACTGTGTCATCAAAGTCACATTGTGGGTCGGACTGACAGCTGGCCGCAGTTCAAAGTGCTGCTCCTCACCCCCATGGATTCGAATACCCTGTGAAGTATTGGATGAACCTTCGCTCAGAAATAGTAACAGGTAAAACAGCTTGGCCCGTCGTCCGATCCAGAGGAGTATATCGGGTCTGTAGTCGATACTCTCCCGCAGGCACCGGCAACCGGAAGTTGCCATGAGAGTCTGTCTGGTCCTGGCCAACGGTCATCCACCGGTGGCCCGCATCGTCGTAGTAGCTCCGCAGCGCGCTCACTGAAATCCGCGGCAACGGAGTGCCGTCCGGAGCGATCACAGTCCCGGTCAGCAGCGCCTCCGGATAAAGCCGAAGCTCCAGCGGGACGGCCAGTTGGGCCGCCTGCAAGTACAGATTTCCGGGCTCCTGCACCTCTGTACTCGCCGAGAACCCGGGCTTCGTTACCAGGACGTTGGCGCTGCTGTCCGTGTTCTGATCGAACCGGAACTTGCCCTCATGGTCGGTCAGCACGGCGCGGTTATTCAGCCGGACCAGGGCACGCGGCACTGGCGCGCCCGTGCTCGCATTGATGACCTGACCCTGGACTGTACTCGGTACTGCCGTAGTCGCCAGTGACGTCCCCATGGGCGAACTCCCGCTCTGGAGAGTGCCGGTTGACTGTCCGACAAGCGGCCTGGGCGGAGCCAGCGCAATGCAAGCAATCAGGTAGGGAACTAGTAGGCCGGAGTGTTGAAATCGGCATACTTTCCACGCTGGCAACACGAACAGCACCTCACACGGACTTGGCAGATAAGACGTCCCAGACTGATATTAGTGAGAGCAAGGCCCTTTGCGTTCAACTCGCAGTAGAATTGTTATGTCCGATAACACATATTATGTATAGTGCAAGCTGTTAAAGTGTCTTGCCTTCCTCTCGACGTCAGTCCACTCCGGCGGCCTTTGCCGTCCGCGACCAAACTTCTCTCGCTGCAATCCGGTCGCGTGCCCCTTCGATCAACTGGAGATTGGATCTGCTTGCAGATCTCTCTCGACTCCCGAGAGCTCTTCTGGATTCGTCGGTTCCCTCACGGCTTCAGCACAAAACATAAAACGAATTCCGCTGCCGGCCAGTCAAAACCCCACGGGTGCTGACTTTCCTATTGCCGCGGCAGTGTGGGTTGGAGACACGCTCTATGTGAGCGGGTGGCTCGATCCAGACATCAAGACACACCCCGACACCGCCTCACAGACCGTGGGTCTGCTCAAGGACATCCAAAAGTTCCTCGAAGCGCAAAAACTGACGCTGGCCGATGTGGTGATGATGCATGTTTACCTTGGGGGCGATCCCGGGAAAGACGGCAAGATGGACTTTGCCGGATGATGGCGCGGATATAGCCAATTCTTCGGCACCAAGGACCAGCCGAACAAACCCGCACGCACCACGGTGCAGGTGGTTCTGCCCGCTGGTGTTCGTGGCGGTTTGATAGAAATCGACTTCGTCGCAGCGCGTTCAAAGTAGCGGCCCAATCGCCTTTGTCTGATTGCTAATCACAGATCTTCCAAAAGAAAGTTCAAAGTCTCCTGTTGCTTTCCAATAGGAACCATGCCACCATTCCTGTAGGAAACCCAAAAGTGGACTCACCATGAAAGAAAAACCCGACGTCCGGCAAGGAACACTGGCGCTGATGGTCCTCAAGACACTAAATGTCTTGGGATCGCAGCATGGCTGGGGAATCGCCCGGCGCATCGAGCAGATCAGCGGAGACCTTCTCGCTGTCAACCAGGGCACGCTGTATCCCCTGCTGCTCAGGCTGGAGCATGAAGGCTCGATCACCTCCGAGTGGGGCGTATCAGAGAACAACCGCCGCGCGCGCTTCTATCGGCTCACCGCGGCCGGCCGCAAGCAACTCCAGGCAGAGACCCGCGAATGGGAGCAAACCGCGGCGATCATCGCGCGTTTCCTCAACGTCAAGTCGGAGGATCTATCATGAAATTCCTGCGACGCTTCTTCATCCGCTTTTCGAATCTCGCCACAGGGCGGAGTGCAGACCAACGCCTGCAGGAAGAGATTGCCGAACATCTCGCGCTTCAGGCAGAAGAGAACATGCGCGCCGGTATGTCCCCGGCCGAGGCGCGGCGGCAGGCGGCACTCAAGCTTGGCATCACCCAGGCGATCCGGGAACACCATCACGCCGAGCAAAGCCTTCCCTTCATCGAGAATCTGCTCTTTGATCTGCGCTACGCGGTCCGCATGCTTCTCCGGTCTCCCGGATTCTCTTTCATTGCAATCGCCACCATCGCGCTGGGTGTCGGAGCTACCACCGCTATCTATAGCGTGATCGACGCCACGCTGCTGCATCCTCTGCCGTATCCCAACCCTGCGGAGCTGGTCCGCGTTGTGGACGACCTTCCCGGAGTAGGCGCACATCGCGTCGGCATCTCCGTCCCTGAGTGGAGAGACCTCGAGAGTTCCGGGATATTCCAGTCCGTGTCGATTACCGGCACCGGCGCAAACGTGAACCTCACCGGCAGTGCACAGCCCCTGCGTCTCAGCTTCAAGCAGGTTATGCCGAACTACTTCGCGGTCCTCGGTGTCGGCGCGCAGTTGGGCCGCACCTTTGATGCGAATGACGCCACTCCCGGCTACAACCTGGAGGTCGTGATCAGCGATGGGCTCTGGCGGAGGGAGTTCGGAGCCGACCCGCACATTCTGGGCAAAGTTCTGCGCCTGGACAACGACGAGTATCACGTTGTGGGCGTCATGCCGCGCGGATTTCGTGATCAGGGCTCAACCAGCGAGGAGCAGAATGTGGAACTTTGGCTGGGAGCCGGTTTTGCCGGTGTGCCGTTTCCGGCCCCTCAGCGCGGTACACGTCTGCGGAGTCGAGCCGTCATCGCGCGCCTGAAGCCCGGTCTCTCGATTGCAGCCGCGCAGGGACACCTCAATGCACTGGTTGAATCTCTGAAAAAGCAATATCCAGGAGACTATCCGCCACAGACCGAGTGGACGATACGCCTGGTTCCGCTCAGCGAAACCGTGGTCGGCAACGTTCGCCAATCTCTCATTCTGCTCTTCGGCGCGGTAGGATTGGTGCTGCTGATCAGTTGCGTCAACGTCGCCAATCTGCTGCTGGCCAGAGCCAGTGTGCGAGGTCGTGAGATCGCGGTTCGCCAGGCGCTGGGAGCGCAAAAAACCCGCCTCATCCGCCAGCTCCTCACCGAGAGCCTGCTGCTCTTTCTGCTGGGTGGAATCGCCGGTTCCGCCCTCCTCTTATGCACCCAGCATCTGCTGCTGAGGCTTATTCCGGAGAGCCTCCCGCACCTCAACGACATATCGATCAACTGGGGCGTGCTAGGATTTGCCGTGGCTGTCTCCGTCGCAGCCGGAACCATCTTTGGGCTTGCTCCGGCCTGGATTACGAGCGGTGTCGATTTGATCGGTACGCTCAGGCAGGAAGGACATGGCTCCGGCGGATCACGGCAACGCTCGCGCGCCCGTCAAATTCTGGTCATCAGCGAGCTGGCGCTCTCCCTGGTGCTCATGGTCTCCGCGGGCCTTCTGTTGCGCAGTTTCTGGGACTTGTTTGCGGTGCAACCCGGCTTCAATCCTGACCGCGTGATGGCCATTCAAACCTGGCTGCCGGGGCCCAACGATCCCAATGTGGATATGTACCGAACCGCTACCCAGGAATCGGTCTTGGTGCGCGAGATTCTTCGCCGCAGCCGAACCCTGCCGGGCGTGGAAGAAGCGGCTATCGGCGACGAGGCCTCTCTTCCCCTGGGCCACAGAGATCCCGGCGGGCTGCCATTGATCCGCGAAGGCATCGAGACGATGGAGAATCAGGCTCCAGTGATCGACAGTCCCATCGTTTCACCCGAATACTTTCACCTGTTGGGCATGCCGCTCGAGCGCGGACGCCTTTTCAGCGACGAGGACCTTGAGGATACGCCCCAAGTTGCGATCATCAATCAGGCCGCGGCTCGCACCTACTGGTTAACCAGGATCCGCTTGGCAAACGCGTCCGTTTACGCTTGGATACCCGCGGTCTGCCGGGCTCGGCCAAGCCGGCCTGGACCACGATCGTCGGCGTGATTGCGGATGCCCGCACAGAATCGCTGGCGGACGCGGCAATTCCGCAGATCTACCGCAGCGTGTACCAGCGCTCCGCCAAAGACCTGGCCATCATTCTTCGCGGACAGCTCGATCCCAGCACCATCTCCACACAGGTGCGCACGCAGGTTCGGTCCATCGATCCAACACTTCCAGTCTTCCACGCGGAGACCCTCGATGAGGTGCTCTACACCTCGCTTGCCGTGAGGCGATTCTCGATGGAGATGGTGGCCTTTTTTGCAGCCACTGCCCTGTTGCTCGCAGGGCTTGGAATCTACGGAACGATCTCCTACCTCGTCAACGAACAAAGGCGTGAGATCGCCATTCGCCTCGCTCTGGGAGCTCAAAGAGGAAGCATCCTCAACATGGTCCTGCGCCGGGGGCTTGGCCTGGCCGCTGCGGGCGCCGGGGTAGGTGTGGCCGGCGCGCTCATCGTCTCTCACCTCATGGCCGGACTGCTCTACGGCGTTTCGTCGACCGATCTGCCCACCTTCGCCGGCGTCACCCTTGTCCTTACCATGGTCGCGCTCGCTGCCAGCTCTATTCCGGCGCTGCGCGCCATGCGCCTCGATCCAATCGCTACGCTCCACGCTGAATGATGTTTTGGCAAGCTTCAATCCAACTAATGTGACGCGCGCAAGCAGCAACTCCCTGTTTCAGGTTGCAGATGTAAAACATGTTGGATGCAATGAGTTGTAAAAATCCAGCTAGTAACTAGAACCAAACAGCTTACACTTCAGCGACGGTCGAGCCCACCACCGACAAAGTGGACTACCTCCAGGCGATCCCCGCCATTCAGCAAGGTCTCGGCCCAGCCCGACCGTGGGACAATCTCACCGTTATGCTCAACAGCCACCCGGTCACCCTTCAGCCCAAGTTCACCGATAAGCTGTTCCAGGCTGGCTGGCTGTGGAAGTGACTCAAAAGCGCGCGTCTGGCCATTAAGAATCAGAGTCAAGGACATCACAACTCCAGATTAGCAGGCCGCCTCACCACCGGACAGCAGCGATTATCAGACATTCATGGCCTCTACTCGAACAGCCGCACCGCCCGCTCAACCAACCAATCCTGGAATCGCTGATGCAAAGTTCTTTGCTCTGCAAACTCCTCGAAGACGCTTCGACTAAGGCCCATGAGGAGATGAATCGCCTCCACCTCAGCCGCATGATCGAACCTCCCCGTCGAATACCTCCGGGAGTTCGCCAGATACTCCGCCGCTCGCCCCAGCGTCAGCAGCGTTCGCCCATGGTGCGTCTTCGTAATGCGATGGATCGTCAGGTCGCCGACGTTCGATGCGGCCCTGCCCCCTGAGAGGCTCGGAAACGATCGTGCCTTCCGCGATGGAACCAGTACAGGGCGATTTGGGCCCGGAAAAACTGCTGTTGCCATGGACGTTAATTCCTCCGTCCACCTTCCTATCGGCCCAACGATCCTCGCCTTTATTGGAAATCTCCCGACCAGTGTGCAACGCCCATCACTTTAGTTCACCCAGGTCGTGAGTCGTTAGTCATCACCCAGCGGCCACAGATGATTCACCGGCCCCTCACCATGACCGATCGGCGTCGCCGTTCTTATCGCCTCCGCCACATATTGCTTCGCAATCCCAGCGGCATCCTTGCCTGCATCCCCCAGCACAATCCTGCTCAGCAGCGCACTCGAAAATGCACACCCCGTCCCATGCGTCGAATGGCTCGCAATCTTCTCCCCCGGCAGCCACACCACCTCACCCGCAGTTGTCAGCAACAAGTCGTCCGGCGGATCCAGATGCCCACCCGTCGCCACCACATTCAACTCCGTACCCATCTTCTGCAACACCCGAGCAGCATCGAGCATCTCGTCCCGCCGCCCAACCACATGCCCGGTCAATATCCCTAACTCCTCAAGGTTCGGCGTCGCCCAGTCCACCAGTGGCAGCAGCCTCCTCCGCAACATCGCCACTCCCTCCGGATCCAGCAGTTCCCTTCCCGAACTCGATCGCACCACCGGATCCAGCACCACCGGCACGCGTCGATCGTCCGCCCGCAACATCTCCAGAAACTCCGCCACCATCGCCACGTTAGCCGCCGTCGCCAGCATGCCGATCTTGATTCCCGCCAGCGGCAGATCGCTCTGCAGGCAATCCAGCGTATCGTGCACGATATCCGCCGAAACCGGCGTAGTCGCCCTCACCCCCATCGTCGACTGCACCGTCAGCCCTGTAATGCACGACGTCCCAAACAGCCCATGCGCCGCAAACACCATCAGGTCCGCGGTCACTCCCGCACCTGACGACGGATCGAAGCCCGCTATTGTCAGTACTGTCTGCATACGCATCACTCCGGATGCGCCGCAAGAAACTTCTTGTACTCGCTATCCAAACCCTTGATCAACGACTCCAGAAAAATCAGCTGACCTTGAAGCACCTCGATACGGTCTTTGATCTTCACCGCCTCCTCCCCGCTAGGGTTCGGATCTCCCGCCTTCGAATTCAAAAATGGAGCCACGCTCAGCACGGTATCCCGAACCGCCTGATGCTCGGCCGCTGTAATCTCGTTCTGTGTGTTGTAAATATCCGAATACTCCTGCGCTCGTGCGTAAGGCATATACGAAAGTGCGCCGGTCGACTGCGCCGTCTTCCAGCTCACATCGTCAAACGTGCGAATCCGAAAATTGATCGTCATGTTCTCGCGGTTCGACACCTTCGGATTGGCGATGATCTTCGTCATCACAGCAACATCCTGTCTCAGCAGTTCCTGTTCTTTTTTCAAATCCTCAAGCACACCCTGCAATCCCCTCGCATTGCCTTGAATCTCTCGCTGCAGACTCGCCTCCGCTTCATGCACCAGATGCCGGTGGTGCCACACTTCGACGCAGCCCTCCAGCGCCAGGGCGATCAGCAGTCCCAGCGTGATCATGAACATATGGATAAAGAACTCGCGCACGCCATGCACCGGTTCGCTGGGAGGATGAACTTCGATCACTGGGCTGTCGTCTCCTGTCGTCGATATCGCCTAGCCTACCAAATTCAAGGCGAGGTGTTCGACGACAAGAGACTTCGTCTTCCAGGGCACCACGGCGACCCATCACGACAGCTCTACGGAACCGTCACCGTGATCTCGTTCGATGGCGTGCTCTCCATACCGCTGGAATCGACCGACTTGACGACATAGCTGTAGCTACCAGTCGAGACCGCTTTATCCACGTAAGTAAGCGTCACATCCAGCGACGAGTTCAACAGCACAAGAGATCCGCTGCCTGCCGCTCGATAGATGTTGTATCCGGCCACGTCGGGCGCATTGGTCGGTGCAATCCAGCTCAGATCGACCTCATGCGCGACTGCCGTCCCTGTGCCACTCAGGCCAACGACTGCCGTGCCTCCACTGGTCGAGTTGCTGCTGACCGTGATCTGACCGGTGAGAGCTCCAGTCGTGGCTGGCTTGAATTGCAGCGTCAACGTCACCGTCTGCGTGGGATTGAGCGTCACCGGAAAACTTCCGCCAATAAGGGTAAATCCAGCCCCGGTAATCGTGGCCGAGTTCACCGTCACCGGCGTCGTCCCGGTTGAGGTAAGGGTCAACGACTGCGTCGCCGTAGAGTTTACCGCGAGACTACCGAAGCTCAGGCTCGCAGTGCTTATCGACAACTGTGCGCTACCGGCCGCCGTACCGGTTCCACCTAAAGCCACCACGGCCGTGCCGCCCGTAGCCGAGTTGCTGCTGATTGCGATCTGACCGCTGGCTGCTCCCGCGGCTGTCGGCAGAAACTGGATCTGTAGCGTCACCGACTGTGTGGGGTTCAGAGTCATCGGGAAGCTCTGAGCCACGATCGTAAAGCCAGCACCAGTGATTGCCGCAGAGTTCACCGTTACCGGAGCCGTACCAGTCGACGTCAGCGTCAGCGACCGCGTCAACGGAGTGTTCACCGTCACGCTGCCAAAACTCAGACTCGACGCACTGACCCCCAGTTGAGGACTCGTCGGTGAACCAGGCGGTGTTGGTGTTCCTGACCCAGTCGTTCCTGTTCCGGTCAGAGCCACCGCCGCTGGGCTACCGCTCGCCGAGTTGCTGACGATCGAAATTTGCCCACTGGCTGCTCCAGCCGATGTTGGATTGAACTGCACCTGCAAGGTCGTTGTCTGCTGAGGATTCAACGTCATCGGCAGGCTGGCGCCAACAATCGAGAAACCGCTACCTGTAGCCGTAACCGAGTTGACCGTTACCGGCGCAGTCCCCGTCGACGTCAGCGTCAGCGACTGCGTCGACGGCGTATTGAGCGTCACGCTGCCAAAACTCACGCCCGAAGAACTCACCGCCAGTTGTGGACTCGTCTGCGGCCCAGGTGCTGCTGTTGTTCCAGTCCCAGCCAGAGCCACAAACGCTTGGCTCCCGTTCACCGAATTACTGACGATCGCGATCTGCCCACTCGCAGCTCCAGCCGATGTCGGATTGAACTGCACCTGCAGTGTCGTTGTCTGCTGAGGATTTAAAGTCATCGGCAGGCTGGCTCCAGCAATCGTGAAACCGGTACCTGTAGCCGCAACAGACGTGACGGTCACCGGTGCCGTCCCAGTCGACGTTAGCGTCAGCGACTGCGTCGATGGCGTATTCAACGTCACGCTGCCAAAACTCAGACTCGAAGCACTCACTGCCAGCTGTGGGCTCGTCTGCGGCCCAGGAGCTGTTGTTCCAGTCCCGGTCATAGCCACCATCGCTGGACTTCCGCTCACCGAATCACTGACGATCGCGATTTGACCAGTAGCAGCTCCAGGCGATGTCGGATTGAACTGCATCTGCACCGTCGCAGCCTGAAGCGGATTGAGCGTCATCGGCAGGCTGGCGCCAACGATCGTAAAGCCGGCACCTGTCGCCGTAATCGAGGTGACCGTCACCGGTGCTGTTCCGGTTGACGTCAGCGTCAACGACTGGGTCGTCGTCGTGTTCACTGTTGCGCTGCCAAAACTCAGGCTTGAAGCACTGACCGCCAGTTGAGGACTCGTCTGTGGCCCCGATGATTCCGATGTTCCGGTCCCCGACAGAGCTACCATTGCTGGGTTGCCGGACGCCGAATCGCTGACGATCGAGACTTGTCCACTGGCCGCTCCAGCTGATGTTGGATTGAACTGTATCTTCAGCGTTGCCGTTTGAAGCGGATTGAGCGTCATCGGCAGGCTGGCGCCCACAATCGTAAAGCCGACGCCTGAAACCGCAGCCGAGCTGACTGTCACCGGCGCTGTCCCGGTCGACGTCAGCGTCAACGACTGCGTCGTCGGTGTATTCACCGTTGCGCTGCCAAAACTCAGACTCGAAGTGTTCACTGCCAATTGAGGGTTCGTCTGTGGCCCCGACGGCGATGCTGCCCCTGTCCCCGTAAGAGCCACCATCGCTGGGCTACCGGTCGCGGAATTGCTGACAATCGCGATCTGCCCACTGGCTGCACCAGCTGATGCTGGATTGAACTGTACCTGCAGCGTCGCTGCCTGAAGCGGATTCAGAGTCATCGGGAGGGTCGCGCCTACAACCGTAAAGCCGGCACCTGTAACCGCGGCCGAGCTGACCGTCACCGGTGCTGTCCCGGTCGACGTTAGCGTCAACGACTGCATCGTTGGTGTATTCACCGCTGCGCTGCCAAAACTCAGACTCGCAGTGCTTACTGTCAACTGGGGCGAACTCTGAGGCGACGCCTCACTCGCGCCGACCGCGATGCTGTTGGCTGCTCCGCAACCCGACGCAACTATCGTCAAACAGCTGGCTAGAGAAAAGAGGAGAACTCTTCCCCATCCGTTGGACCAAAGACGCTTCGCTCCGGACCGGATTCGATTCTGTGATCCCTTCGATGAGTCGTCACTAAAATCGGCTACTGAAATTGACAGAACTTCGCAAAAATACCTGGGAAAAGAATAGATGCCTGACACCAACTTCACCTCTTTGAACTTGAAATTCGTGTAACAGAGGCAGAAAAGAGGATCAGGCTAACTACTGCTAAATTCCTTATGCGTGCATCCTCAAACACAGAGTTGCATCTACAAGGGGCACACGCAATAACACCAATTAGGTATCTACCTAATTTGAACTTGCAATTCGTGATTCGAGGCAGAAAAGAAGATCAGGATAGCTACTGCATTAGTTCTTTATGCGTGCATCCTGAAATACAGAGTTGCCTTTACAAGGCACACACAATCACACCAATTGGATATCTACCTAATTTGAACTTGCATTCGTGATTCGAGGCAGAAAAGAGAATCAGGTTAGTTACTGCTAAATTCCCTATGCGTGCATCCTGAACTACAGATTTGCATCGACAAGGCACACGCAAATCACACCAATTGGGTATCTAACTTAAAATGGTATATGCGATAGGCCATCATTGCTAGACTCAAGTTATGCACATCCCCGCAACGCTTACCACACCCAGGGACCACCTCGCAATAGCGCTCGACTTCGCTGAGGAACGCGACGCCATGCAACTTGTAGAACGTCTTGGCCAAACCTGTCATTGGTACAAAATTGGTCTGGAACTCTACTATGCCGCCGGAAACGGCATCGTTCAAAAGCTACGCGACCGCGGCTTCAACATCTTCCTCGATCTGAAGCTGCACGACATTCCCAACACCGTCGCTGGCGCAGTCCGCTCCGCCACGCAGGCTGGAGCATCGCTCCTCACCATCCACGCCGGCGGCGGCTCCGCCATGATGACCGCCGCAGCCGAAGCCGCCGCAGCCCCCGGTTCGCCTCGCCTCCTTGCAGTCACGGTCCTCACCAGCATGGACGCGAACGAACTCGCCGGAATCGGCATCACGTCGTCCCCAGCGGAACAGGTCCTTCGTCTCGCCAGACTGGCCCAGGCCTCGGGAATCGACGGCATGGTCTGCTCCCCCGAAGAGGTCGCGCTACTCCGCAGGGAAACCGGTCCCAACACTCTCTTGGTCATCCCTGGAATCCGACCCGCCGGTAGCGCAGTCGGAGACCAGAAGCGCATCGCCACACCCGCACGAGCGATCGCCGACGGAGCCTCGATGCTCGTCGTAGGCCGGCCCATCACCCGCGCCGCCGACCCTGCAGCCGCCGCGGAGGCGATCTTGCAAGAGATCGAAATCGCCAGCTCAATCCCCAGCATCAATAATTGAAAAAATAATCCGAAAAAGTGGCGTGTTTTTCAGACCGCAAAAACATGGTGTCAACGCACCACGTTTCACCATCAATCCACCACAAATTCACCACAAAAAAACCACGTTCAGGACGCGCATTTTCGCAAAACCCCCTGCAAAAACGCCCCTCCACCACGCAGAAAAAAACTAAAAACTAAACCTGCGCCGCCAACCCCAGCGTTCCCGTGCCATGGGTAACGTCCATATCGCTCAACCGCAGCGCCAGTGCCTTGGCCGACCCGCCGCCGCGCTGGAACTCGCTAAGCTGAAGCTCCGTCACATCAAACCCTCGCTCAGTCAATCGTTTAGCCAGATCCGTCTCCACCGCTCCCATCAGAATGTCCCGCCCGACATTGATAACATTGCAGCTAAACTGCGTCGCCTCCAACTCACTGACAGCAATACGCTTATCCACCCCATACGCCGCTTCGATCTTCACCAGCGAAGCAGCATCGAACGCCTCCAGGAAAATAAAGCAGATACCCCCCACTAAGTGGCGCAAAACAAAGATCCAGATGGTAAAACCGCGGATCCACCAGATGCAGCGACGTCACCGGCGTATGCCAGGCATCCGCCACATGCCGATGGCTGATCTTGCACGTCCTAACCCCATGCGCAGCCCACAGATGCCCGCCATTCGCGTCAAACAGCGCATCCCCTTCACCTTCGAACGAAGTCTCGCGAGGCGTCGCCCACAGCAGAAAACCCGCGTCCTCCAGCCACTGCCGCACATGCTGCTCTTCAGCCTGCCGCTGTGGATGGGTAAAGCTCGAAACCGCCGCAACGCCATGCTGCACCAGCGCCGCATGGGCCACAAACACCATGTCCGGCGAGCCCTCGCGCGCATGCAGCAGCCGAACATCCGCAATTCGCTGCAACTCCTGATACAGACCCTTCCACTGCATGAACGCGGTATCGCGCGATGGCCGATGTAGATTCCCCGCCATCCACGGGTTGATGACGTAGTCGACGTCATACCACTCCGGCGGGCACATTAGATAAGTGGGGCGATTGAAATGGGGTAATGAGGCAAGTGGTGCGGCAGGAGAAGATGCAAGCGGCGTGGTGATCATAAAACGGGGTTCCCTACTTTCCAGCGTAGAGTCTGCCCGTCCCAACTGACGATCGTCAAGTGCTTGCCGGTAAATTATTTGTACAACTTTGGTGCATCGCGTTGCGGGGTGATTTGGCCCTGTAAATCAAACGCTTGCACCTGACAAAGGGCCCATTACTGGGCCCTTGTCGGGTACATACGAACCGGAAATTAGCTAGAGCTTTTCGAAGAAATCACACGCCGAGCAGGAGATATACACTCCGCCAGGAGTTCCACGCTCGCGGTCCTTGACGCGTTTGACGATTCGGGTGGGTTTCGAGCACTTCGGACAGTCGGTGCTCTTGTTGGTGTCCATGACCTTCTTACGGTCGCCGGTCTTGGCAATCTTCGCCATAATGCTTGTTCTCCCTGATACGAATATTGCGGCTCGCGCGCTGGATGTCTTGATCAGCCACTGCCCTTGCAGGCAAGCAGAATCGAATCATCCGGAACTTCTCGTAAAGATTGTCCGGGACTCGTCCACGGCGGGAATCGGATGGAGAAGAACTGCGATTGAGGCTCTTCTATAAGTCTACACGACAGTCGCCGCTAGAAGAGCTTGGGAGCTGATCCAGATGACGATGTCGTGGGAGGAGGCGGAATCGGGGCAGCAGGGTCGGTCGGAAACTGCACCTTTGCCCGGACCTCCAGTAGGCGCCGCCTCTCCAGGCAGACGCAGCGTCGGTGGCGCTGGGGCTTTGTTCTCCTCCCCACCTTGCTGTTGATCGCCCATCGCAACTTCGCGTGTGGGGGCAGCCGGATTGAGGCCGCCCATCTCGTCTTTGTCATGGACTTCGATCGGCTTACCGAGCGCAGCGATTTCGACCATCGTGACTCGATCTCCGACGAACCGGACGAAGCGAATGGTCTGCGGCACGTGCCCGTAGATCCACTCTTCATAGTGACCGCCACCCGGATCGCCGCTCGTCTGTTCGCGCATCTTGTTCTCGGGAGCGCCCAGTGCTGCGAGGACCATCCGGCGATTCATTCCCACCAGGACCTCGTGGGCCGCAATAGCATCCTTCAACATCGGCGGGAGCGTATCGGCATAGGCCTCATGAGAAGTTTTCACACTGAAGTCAACCAGCGGCTGGAGCAGCGCTTTGACCTCGGGGCCGGATATCTCCGGAATTCCGCCTTCAAAGACGAGTGTTATGCGCGAACCCGTCGCTACCTCTCCGTTGTCTGGAGTTACCTGGTTGCCGTTGAGCTCGATGTGACGCAAGAAGCGGTGTTTCGCGTAGGGACCGCCGTTGAAGTCGAATACGATGCGATCTCCCTTGAACTCCATCGACGTGATGACGACCCGATCGCCGGGTGCTGCGGATTGCCCCTTCTTGTAGATCAACTTCTTGTATTCGTCGGGACCGGGAGTAAGCTGGCCGTTCGCTTGAAGCGTGATGCCTGCGCTGACTGGGAGAGCACGATGTGCGAAGCCCTGCTCTGCGTCGAGGTTGCGAATCAGTTCGCGGCGTCCGCGTTCGGAGAGCTTGGCCTCGGGAAGCGGCACTTTGGTCGGAGTGAAATCGGTTGCTATTCCGTCGGTTGCGGACTTTTCGCCGACGACGAAGACCTGAGCGCGTGACGTCGCGAAGGGCAAGGCCAGGAGGCCTGCGATGAGGGCCGATCTGTAGAGATTCAGTGCCATGGAAGCACCTCAGATATAGAACAGCTTGCGCTTTCCCTTTGCTTTTGACAAGTGTAACTGTCACTTTGTGAGGCAAAAGTGTTAAGTTTTTTTTGCTGTGGTGAAAAGGGTGTTTTTGCAGGGGGTTTTGCGGAAAACTGCGTTTTATTCGTGGTGTTTTTGTGGTGAATTTGTGGTGGATTGCTGGTAAAACGTGGTGCGTTGACGGTCACTTTTCTGGTGACGAAAAACACGCCACTCTTTTCAACTTTATTTTTCGTGCGGGACGATTACGGCTTGGGTTCGTCGCCGACCGAGCGGGTCTGCGGTGTGGAAGGAAGAATCTGGACCAGCGAAGCGGCGGCGGGTGCCGGCCTCGCCTGCTGCTCCATGGCGACGTGGGCGGCCGGCGGGGGTGCCTCCATTGGATACCCTGCAGGGACCGCGGGAACGTAGGTGTAGTGCCAGGCGTAGTCGCGGGTGATACGGACGAGGACCGCAATGCCTGCCAGCAGGACGATCACGGTAAAGGCTGCTCCCTCCGGCCCGTAGTCGCCCCCGGTGAGCCAGAGACGGCCAAAGGTCCGGGTCTGTACGATGCTGGCGAAGTCGGTGATTCCGCTGACCGGCAGACCAAACAGGACACCCATCGAGGCGTTCCAGGCAAAATGAAAGCCCCACCCGAGCCACAGACCGTGGGTGCGCAGCCAGGCGACCGCGAGCAGAATGCCGGCGAGCATCGTGACCATTGTGCTCGTCCAGGTCGCACCGGGATTGAGGATGTGACCGAGTCCGAAGAGGACAGCCATGAGAATCGTTGCGGTAACCGGCCCAATGGCGTCAATCAAGCGGCGAAAGGGATAGCCACGAAATGCGACCTCCTCGGCAAGAGCGGCGACGGCAAGGGTAGCAAGGTTGAGGAGAAGCAGACCGAAGGCGCGCGGTTGCATCCAGAGCTGGATGTTCAGAGTCCCAGCCAGGGCCATGGGCAGAACAGCGACGACAAGAAGCCCCCAGCCGAGCGCAGCGCCGAGCTGCCACTCCCGCCGCGCCGTGGGACGCTTCGGGAGGCCGAGAACCTCGCGAAGAGTGGAGTGGCGGCGGGCGATGGACTGCAGGATGGAGAATCCTACTACCAGCAGGAAGAGCAGAAAGACTGAGATCAGGAGCGGGCGGGCGACATCGAGGGCAAAACGCTCGGAGATGCCGCGCGCGGCCCGGACGGCGACGGTGTCTGCGGCGAGAAACCAGGCGACGGACGTTACAAAGAGGGCAAGCTGTAGCGTGCGCTCTGAGCGGCGTGCGGTTGTCGTATCGAACGCGTGCAACGGTAGCTACTCCAATGGGGTCCAGTACCGCTAAACGGTAGTGTAAAACTGCGCGATGTTGCGGAACTTCGTGTAACGCTGCTCCAGCATGACATCGAGTGGAAGAGCGCGAAGTACCGCAAGATGATAACGGAGCTTTTCGCCGACCATCGCCATCGTTTCGGCGGGATCGTTCTGCGTGCCGCCCCGGGGTTCGCGCAGAACGTCGTCGACGCAGCCCAGGAGTTTGACGTCTCCTGCGGTGTATTTGAGAGCGGCGGCCGCCTGCTGCTTCTTGCTCGCGTCCTTCCACATGATGGAGGCGCACCCTTCCGGTGAGATCACGGAGTAGATGGCGTTTTCGAGCATAAGGACACGGTCGGCAACGGCGAGTGCCAGTGCGCCACCGGAGCCCCCTTCGCCGGTGATGGTGGCGATGGTTGGGACGCGCAGGCGGGACATTTCGATGAGGTTGCGGGCGATGGCTTCGCCCTGGCCGCGCTCTTCGGCTCCGATGCCGGGGTTGGCGCCGGCGAGGTCGATGAAGGTGAAGATGGGACGGCCAAACTTTTCCGCGATCTTCATGGCGCGAAGGGCTTTGCGATAACCCTCGGGATCGGGGCTGCCAAATTTGCGGGCGACACGTTCTTTGAGGGTGCGGCCCTTCAGGTTGCCGACGACGAGGACCGGTTCGCCGTGGAAGAAGGCCATGCCGCAGGCCATCGCCGCGTCATCGCCAAAGGCGCGGTCGCCGTGGATCTCGCTGAAGTCGGTAAAGAGTGCTTCGATGAAGTCCATCGGATAGGGACGCTTCGGGTGTCGTGCCAGCTCCGTCTTGATCCATGCTTCGGGAGTTGGTGCCGGTACCGGATGCGCTGATCTGCCTGCTTCGTGTTCGGCCATCGTAATTCATTGTATCGAAGAGTGGCGCGGGAAGGTGTCCACGGCGAGGGTATTGTGTTCTAAGGTAGAGACGAAGAATTTGCGGGCCCAGTGCTTAGCAACAGCCGCAAGCATCTCCCCGCCAGGCTGACCGTCCTTCCTTGATGAGGATGGGGACTGCGGCCAAGCCAGCGACGGGGTCAATCCATGCGATGTGGAACGCTGCATTACACGCTAGACCTGCCAGCGCGATCATTGCGAGGTAAGCACATGTCGCCGATTGAACTGCATCAGCAGCTAGCGCGACATTCTTGCTACGGTGTGCCTCGCGCCGTTTGAGCCTTGCCAGAGTCGGCATCACAATGAGCGCGGCGACGGTGATGCCCATTCCCGCGCGACTGATCTCAGGGCGTATTCGCAGGACCAAGGTCACGCCACTTATGCCTGCGACAGCGAAGGCAAGAAGGAACAGCAGGATACCGGACACACGTGCAGCTTTGTATTCCGAGGCGGCGAAAGTAGGCGCGAACTGCAAGAGCACAACAGTCGCGGACAGTAGCTCAACGAAGCTGTCAACGCCGAACGCGAGAATTGCAGGGCTATGGGCCGTCCATGCAGCGAACGTCGACACGCCGAGTTCGACCAGCATCCACGCAACGGTGATGCTTTGTAACCAGATAACGGATGAAGAGAGGCGCGGCTTGTCAGGTGATGTGCAGGCCGCCGCGGGCCTCGAACCGATTTGAACGAGTTCAGACACGGTGTATCTAAATCATAGTCTCCCGCGCGGAACCTAACCGACTACCTATGTTCTTCGGCCGGAGATGAGACTAGAAAAAGAGAGGATTTTGGGCGGGTAAGTAGTGGCTGAGCGCGTAATTCATTGTGTCGAAGAGCGGCCGAGCAAGGTATCCACGGCGAGGGTATTGTGCTCTATCAGGTAGAGGAGCAGGAAGAAGATCAGGCTGTAGAGAAGCTGCTGGCTAGCGAGTTCCCACTGCTGGTTTGCCGTGACTCCAATGGTGAGGAACATCATGAAAATGGCGCCGCAAACTAGCGAAATGCGGGTGAAGACACCCAAGATGAGGGTGAGGCCGAGGATAGCTTCGAGGAACGGGATGGCGTAGCTGAAGGCGAAGATAAGGATCTCCGGCAAGGGAGATTTTGCGAGATGCTCCGCGGTGGATTGGGCAAAAACGCCGACGCCGTTGTAGATGCGGACGAGGCCGTGACCGGCAAAGTTGACGCCGAAGGCAATGCGAAGAAGTGCGTAGGCGAGGGATTTGTCGTTGATCCTCATTCCTGTCTAAGACGCGTTTGGTTGCGTGATAGTCGCTATCCTCTAACCCCAAGGAATTTGCCCATCGTTCCGTAGGTGGGCTCGACCTTCGGTTCGGCACGGTGCTGCAATCTCGATATTTGTTTCGTGTCCCCAACAACTACCGGCTGCTTTGGCTCCTTGATGTTTTGCACCCAGTTGCCCATTGCTGTGACGATGCGTGCTGCTGCCAGGCGGCGGGACGCCTGTTCGGCGTTCGATCCACCTTGAAATTCTCCAAGTACATGCGGCTGATGGCCGTCTTCGACCACCTGAAGCGACCAGGTATTGCCTTCACCAGGTGAGAGAAGAAAGATGGCGCGCACGCTCCTGACCACAAACTCGATTACTCCAACGCCACTGTGAACATCAAGACGCGGCTCCAACTCCAGCTTCTCCTTGCTGGTGAAGTCGAAGGCTTCCTCGATGCGCAGGCCGAGTTGCAGAAGCAATTTCTCTCGTTCGGCCTCTCGGCGGCGCTCCTCTTCTTCTGCGACCTTACGGTCTGCGTCCGTTACTACTTTGCGAGCCTGCTCAAAGACATCTACCAATGCGTGATCCATAGGGAACCCTCTCAAATCATGATTGTGAATGACACGGGGAGGTCCGCCTACTCCACAAATGGGGTATATCAGAGAGGAACCTCTTGTAAGGCAGGTCTAGATGCCTCACGGAGCTTCTCAGCCTGGTAGATCGACTTTGCAGGAGATTTGCCGGGCTTGCTTATTTCGCTGATGGCACTTCAGCTTTTCCAGATTCTGCAGAGCGGAAGATGGCTTCGATGACTGCCATGTTCTTGATCGCGTCTTCGAGCGGAACCGGGACGGCTGTGTTTTCGAGGACAGCTCTGGAGAAGGCGTCACCCTGGATGGTGTACTGGTCGCAGGTGGGGAAGGTCTCCGTTGTGATGCCGCCGCCGAAGAGGTCGCGTCCGTCGTCGATGAAGATGCGGGAGGGGCGGTCGTTGGGGGCGTTGAAGGGGATTTCGACTTCGATGCGGCCTTTGGTTCCGAAGACGTTGACACGCTGGTAGGGCACGAGCTGGGTGCTGCAGGTGAAGATGGATTGGCCCGAGGGGAAGTCGAGGATG
The DNA here is from genome assembly GCA_963720955.1 of uncultured Acidobacteriaceae bacterium. GTDB lineage: Bacteria > Acidobacteriota > Terriglobia > Terriglobales > Acidobacteriaceae > Edaphobacter. The sequence continues at coordinate 27,486 of CAVRHK010000025.1, forward strand.
GCTGAGGTGAGGCGGTCCGTCTTCATCTCGGGGTCGCGTTCGAGGAGGCCCATGACGCGGACGGGTTCCTGAGCGAAAAGGAAGCGCGAGATGTTGATGGGATAGCAGCCGATGTCCATGAGGCCTCCGCCGCCGTAATCGGGGATGTTGCGGATGTTGGCCGGGTTGACGTTGGTGTAGCTGAAGAATCCCTGGATGGAGCGGAGGGAGCCGATGCGGCCGGAGGCGATGAGTTCGCGGGTGCGGAGCCACTGGGGGTGAGTGCGGACCATGAAGGCTTCGCCGATCTTGACTCTGGTGCGGGCTTGAACGTCGAGGAGGGTGCGGGCTTCGGCGACGGTGAGGCTGAGAGGTTTTTCGCACAGCACGTGCTTCCCTGCTTCCGCGGCCTTGATCGTCCAGGGGACGTGAAGGTGGTTGGGAAGCGGGTTATAGATTACGTCGATGTCGGGGTCGGCGAGAAGCTCTTCATAGGAGCCGTAGATTTTTTCGATGCCGAGGGTGCGTGCGGATTCTTCGGCTTTGGCGCGGTCGCGCGATGCGATTGCGGTGACATGCGTGAGCTCGCCCAGTTGCATGGCGGGAATGACTTTCTTGAGGCCGATTGCAGCAGTGCTGAGCACACCCCAGCGGAGTTTGGTTGGCATGGCTTTCATGATAACGGGAGATTTGGTTTGTTGATGTGGATCGAGGTTAGTCGAGCACGCGAACTCCGCCGCGGCCAACGAGCTCTTCGATGTGGTCGATGAAGAGGCGGTCGGCGGCGACCATGATGTTGTGGGGTTCGAGGACGGCGCAGAACTCGCCGGGCTCTTCGAGGTCGAGCAGAACCTTTCCTTTGCCCGGAGCACCGAGGAAGACAGCGTGGATCTTTTCGAGCAGAGCCGCGTCGGGGTTGTGGAGCGGGACCTTGATGCGGAGGGAGTCGGGGAGCTTGATCTTAACATCTTCGAGCGCCTGAATGCTGGAGACGGCGAGCTTGGGGGCTGAGTCTTCTTCGCCACGCAGGACGCCGCGGACGACAACGGGGACGTCGATCTTCAGCTTGTCTTTGAGCTTCTCGTAGTTGGCGGAGAAGGCGATAAGCTCGATCTTGCCGACGGTGTCTTCGAGCGATGCCTGGGCGTAGAGTTCGCCGGAGCGCTTGGACTTGCCGACCTTCAGGCCGGTGATGACGCCGGCGATGGAGATCTCGTTCTGCGGCTCCTCGCCACGACGGCGGAAGGTTTGCGGCTCGGGTTTCATCTCGCAGGCGGTGAGGGTGTCGACGACCTTCATGTTGCGGAGTTTTTCGCGGTACTTGTCCATCGGGTGGCCGGAGACGAAGAAGCCGAGGACCTCTTTTTCGTTTTGGAGGCGGGTGTGCTCGTCCCATTCGGCCACGCTGGGGAGTGCGTCTTCGCGGTTGTTGGAGGATGACTGATTGATATCTGCGTCAAAGATGCCGAAGAGCCCGTGTTGGCCGGCGGCTTCGTCGCGTTGCGCTTTTTGGGCGCGCTCCATTGCCTTGTCGAGGGCAGCGCAGAGTTGTGCGCGGCCACCGAATGCGTCCATTGCTCCGGCTTTGATGAGGGACTCGAGGACGCGTTTGTTGAGCAGGCGGAGATCGACCTTTTCGCAGAACTCGTAGAGGCTACCGAAACCGGGCTTCCCTGCTGCCTGCAGCGCGGCGCGGGCGGTGATGATGGACTCGATCGCGTTGTGGCCGACGTTCTTGATAGCGGCGAGGCCGAAGCCGATGGCTCCGTTGATCGGGGTGAAGTTGGCGTCGGAGACCTGAACGTTGGGCGGCACGACGGAGATGTTCATCTCGCGGCACTCGGAGATGTACTTTACGACGTTCTCGGGCTTGCTCGTTTCAGAGGTGAGCAATGCCGCCATGAACTCAACGGGATAGTGAGTCTTGAGCCACGCTGTGTGATACGCGAGCAGAGCGTAGGCGGCGGAGTGCGACTTGTTGAAGCCGTATCCGGCGAACTGCGCCATGAGGTCGAAGATCTTTCCGGCGGTGTCTTTCGGGTGTTTGTTGGCGGCGGCACCCTTCATGAAACGGTCGCGCTGCTTGGCCATTTCGGCCGCGTCTTTCTTACCCATGGCGCGGCGGAGCAGGTCGGCGTCGCCGAGCGAGTAGCCGGCGAGGACGTTCGAGATCTGCATGACCTGTTCCTGGTAGACGATGACGCCAAGCGTCTCGTGCAGGATGACTTCGAGTTCAGGCAGGTCGTAGCTGACGGCGCGACGTCCCCACTTGCGCTCGATGAAATCGCTGATCATGCCGCCTTCGATCGGGCCCGGGCGGTAGAGTGCGTTGAGGGCGGTGAGGTCTTCGACGGTGTTGGGCTTGTAGCGCCGGAGGACGTCGCGCATGCCGCCCGATTCAAACTGGAAGACGCCTGAGGTGAGGGCGCGATGGAAGACCTGTTCGTATGTCTTCGCGTCGTCGAGTGGCACAGTCGCCATGTCTAGATCGGTGCCGGTGGTGGTCTTGATCAGCTTGAGCGCGTCGTCGATGACGGTGAGGGTCGTCAGGCCGAGGAAGTCCATTTTGAGGAGGCCCATCTTTTCGATGGCCTTCATGTCGTAGGCGGTGACGATGTCGTCGTTCTTGGCGCGGGTGACGGGGACGAGTTCGGTGAGCGGCTTGGGCGCGATGACCACACCGGCGGCGTGTACCCCTGCTCCGCGGACGAGGCCTTCGAGGCGGAGTGCCGCGTCGATGAGCTCTTTGATCTTCGGGTCGCTCTCGTAGGTGGTTGAGAGGGTGGGTGAGTCTTTGAGAGCCTGGTCGATGGTGATGCCGATGGTGGTCGGGATCATCTTGGCGATGCGGTCGACCTCGCCGTAGGGCATGTCGAGCGCACGGCCTACGTCTTTGATCGCGGCTTTTGCGGCCATGGTGTTGAAGGTGATGATCTGGGCGACCTGGTCGCGGCCGTATTTGCGGGTGACGTAGTCGATGACTTCGCCGCGCCGGTTCATGCAGAAGTCGATGTCAATATCCGGCATCGAGATGCGCTCGGGGTTGAGGAAGCGCTCGAAGAGGAGTTCGTTCTGCAGCGGATCGATGTCAGTGATCTGCATGACGTACGCTACGAGTGATCCGGCAGCGGAGCCACGACCCGGGCCGACGGGGATGTTTTGCTCGCGCGCGTAGCGGATAAAGTCCCACACAATCATGAAATAGCCGGGAAACTTCATCTGTTTGATGATGCCTAGCTCGCGGTCGAGACGGGCGTGATACTCGGGGATGGTCTTCTTCAGGAGTCCGCGGTCGCGGAGGTGGGCGACGGCGGTATCGAGACGCATCTTCAGGCCTTCGCGGCATACGTGTTCGAAGTAGCTGTCGAGGGTCTCCCCTTCGGGGACGACGAAGTCGGGGAACGGATTGTCGACCTTGGCCATCTTCAGGTTGCAGCGGTCGATGAACTGCATGGTGCGGGTGCAGACTTCCGGTGTTTGCGAGAAGGTGCGTAGCATCTCCTCGGCGCTCTTGATGTAGAACTCCTGCGTGTCGAACTTGAAGCGCTTAGGGTCGTTCATGCTGCCCGCGGTTTGCACGCAGAGCAAGAATTTCGTGGGCGCGTGAGTCGTCGGCGCCGACGTAGTGGCTGTCGTTGGTCGCGATGAGCGGGATGTTGAGTTCGCGCTCCATCTTAAAGAGCGCGTCGCAGACGGCCTTGTCGGGAGCGAGGCCGTGGTCCTGGATTTCGAGGAAGTAGTTGCCCTTGCCGAAGAGGTCTTCGTAGAATCCGGCAGTGCGTTTGGCTTCGTCGTACTTCCCTTCCATCAGGTGCTGATTGACTTCGCCGGCGAGACAGCCGGAGAAGCCGATGAGGCCGTCAGAGTGCTTCGCGAGGAATGCCTTGGAGACGCGGGGCTTGCGATAGAAGCCGTGCAGGGCGGCTTCGCTGGTGAGGCGAACGAGGTTGCGATAGCCGGCTTCGTTTTCGGCCAGGACGAGTAGGTGGTTGTATTTGTCTTCGTTGAATGGGGCGCGATGGTCGTCGTTCTTGCAGATGTAGAGCTCGCAGCCGAGGATCGGCTTGATGGACTTCTTCTGCATGGCGTCGAAGAAGTGGACTGCGCCAAAGATGTTGCCATGGTCGGTCATGGCGGCCGCGGTCTGGCCGATTTTGCTGAGGTGTCCGGCTAGTTTGTCGACATCGCAGGCGCCATCGAGGAGAGAGTAATCGGTGTGAAGATGAAGGTGGGTGAACTCTGCTGCCATACCTCTATGTTATGCCCCATGAGTTGATAGCAACGGTGAGGAAAATAGGGTACCGAATTGGAGTCGTATTAGAATTCTTAGCCAAATGGCTGGTGTCTTTTTCATCGACGGAATTCGCCGGTGGCTTCGTCGCCGCAAACGCGAGCAGAAGGTGCGTCTTGCTGCGCAATGGCCTGTTACCCAGGCGGAGATCAATCATTGGCAGGTCCTGAATGCTGACGAAGAGGCGGCCGGGATGGGCGCGCCTTTTCAGATCGAGGCAGGCTTTCATTTCAAGATCAACGGCGAGTACTTCGGCGGCTATCTTCGCAGTGTAGGCCTGGGGCTGCATGAGGCGGAGTCAAAGGCCCAGGGCAACCCAATCGTGAATGTTCGCTACGATCCTGCAAATCCGGACTCGGTGGCTGTGCTTGCGGAGGACAACGACAAGTCTCTTCCCTTTCGCGTTTTCTCCGGCTGATAATCGTTAAGGAATCATTGGGGATTCGGCAAGAATGGCGTGCGGGGAAAGCCATACATTCGCAGCTTCACGCAGTACTGGGTCTCGACGCCGAAGTGGGCGGCGCGCTCCCAAAGGCCGTAGTTGGGCGGCCACGGGGCAGCGTCGGTACGCCACGCTATCGGAAAGTGTTCGAGGATGAGGGCGGTGCGCGGAAGGTGGCTGGGCGAACTGACTACTTCGGCGCTTGTCCATTGATGCGCTGCCATGATGCGAGAGCTGTAGAAGATATTTTGAACGGTGTTTTGCGCCTGGCCTTCTTCGATGACGGCGCTCGGCGGGACGCCCTGTGCGACGGCGAGCTCTGCCATGACGTGTGCCTCGACGAACTTGTTGTGAGCTGGGCCCCCGGTGAGGATGAGGTGCGGAGCGACGCCGGCTTTGAACTCACGAACGCCTTCGAGGGTGCGTTCGCGCTGTTCAGGCGACGGTGTTCCATCCGCGTTGGCCGGCGTGCCGAGGACGATGATTGCGTCGAAGTGCGTGAGGTTGGTGTTGTGAGTAGGGATCGACCGATAGAGGAAGACTGCACCGGCCATTGCGAGGATCACCAGAGCGAGGACGATCGTCAATAGCCTGCGAAGAGTCTTCACTATAGCTTTATACGCTCTGCGCGAGGCTGGTCGCGAGTTCGACGTACAGGTTCACTGCTTCCAATAGCTCTTTCTTCGCGATCTTTTCGTTGGGTGTGTGGGCGACGTGAATGGAGCCGGGGCCGAGCAGAAGAGGTTCGCCCCATGCTGTCAGCATGGGAATATCTGTCGTGAAGCTGGCAATCATGGTCGGGAGGTTGTCCATCTTGCGCATGCGGACGAAGGGCAGATCGAGGCTGAAGTCGACGTCGGCACGGTCGCCTACGGTGGCGAGAATGGCGCGCTTTGTCTCTTCGGACGGCCCGACCAGGCGAATCAGGATGTGAGCCTCGGCTTTGTCGGCGATGACGTTCGGTGCGCGGCCTCCTTCGATCAGACCGATGTTGAGAGTCGATGGACCGATCTCCGGCTCGATTGGGAGTGGCATCGCCAGCACGTCGTGAAGCGCCTCGACCAGCTTGTTGATCGCGGAGTCGCCGAGTTCGGGATAGGCGGAGTGGGCCATGCGGCCTTTGGCGCGGAGTTCGACGCGGAGTGCTCCCTTAGAGGCGAGGGCGAGGCGGTTGTCTGTCGGCTCGCCGTTGATAAGGAACTTCGACCCTTTGGGCGATTGGTTGGCCACGACGGCTCCGGCTGAGTCACGCTCTTCGCCGACGACGAAGAGCAGACCGACTTTGACGCCTGCCTCGCGTAGTTGATCCGCGGCTGCTATCTGTGCCGCGATAATTCCCTTCGCGTCACAGGTGCCGCGGCCGTAGAGAAACTCGTCGTCCTCTTTGGAGCCGAAGAACGGAGGAACTGTGTCCATATGTGTCGAGAGAACGACGTCCGGAGTGACTCCAGGGAGCGCGGCGTAGACGTTGAACCGCTCTCCGTTGCCTGCGCCGGGAGTCGAGGCGCGATCGGGCTGCGGAACGGAGGTGCGTTCGACGGCATAACGCTGAGCCGTCAGGTACTCGAATAGAAATTCGCCGGCGAGGCCCTCGCAGTAGGTAGTGGAGTCAATGTCCACGAGCTGTTTTGTCAGTTGAATGGGGTCGATCGCCATATGTCTCAGCATACGATATTGCGTGTAAACAAAGCGTAATCACGAGACCCGATAGACTGTTCGAGATGACGCAAACTCCGACTTCGCAAATTAAATCCATTGATGACCTTCGTGGGCCGGCTGGCCGGCTGGAGGCCCTTCTCAATACGGGACGCGACGACGCACCTTATGCGGCGCTCGTCTGCCACCCGCATCCGCACGGCGGCGGCACGATGCATAACAAGGTGGTTTATCACGCGATGAAGGCATTCTCTGCGTTCGGTCTTCCCGTGTTGCGCTTCAACTTTCGCGGTGTTGGTTTGAGCGAAGGAGAGCACGACGAGGGTCGCGGGGAGCAGGAAGATGTGCACGCGGCGCTGGACTGGATGCAGCGCAATCTCAGTCGTCCAATGCTCTTTGCTGGCTTCTCCTTTGGCTCGAATGTGGGCCTGCGCGCGTGCTGCGGAGACGATCGGGTGAAGGGGTTAATCGGCCTTGGATTGCCCGTGCGCGCAGGGGGCCGGGACTACACGTACGGATTTTTGCCGAAGTGCACAGTGCCGAAGCTCTTCGTCAGCGGCGATCGCGATCAGTACGGGCCTCGCGAGGTAATGGAAGGGGTGTTTGAGCGTGCTCCAGAACCGAAGCGCCTGGTCTGGATTGCCGGGGCAGACCACTTCTTTCAGGGAACAGCGGATTCCCCCGGCCCGAAGCTTGATTTGATGCAACAGGAGATCCGTTCGTGGCTACAGCAGGAGTTTGGGCTGAGCTAGATCAGGCTGCGCCGCGTACTTCAATTGCGCTGCGTTCGATCGGCTGGCTTCGGAACGCAGGGGCGTCCGTGCGGCGCGCGGAGGCCGAAGGGTTCAGGAGCCAGTCGCGCATTGCTTGATTGCAGACCTCGGGCATCTCCTCGAAGGCGATGTGTCCCACGCCGGGAAGAACGAGCAGGCTGGACTGCGTCAGGGTTCGTTGCAGCTCGCGCGCGGATTCGAGGCCGACGGCGCGGTCTCGATCGCCCCAGATCAGCAGCGTGGGTTTCGCAGCAAGCCCGGGCAGGGCTGATCGCAACAACCCCATGTCCACAAACCACCGCTGGACGATCTGAAGGACATGGTCCATCGTGCCGGGGATATGGAGACCTTTGGTGTATCCCTCAAGCGTGCCGATGGGAACTCGCGACGGGTCGCCATACATGCGGCTGAGCGCGGTCGCCTTCAGCATTCTGGGCAGGAGAGGGATACGCCGCGCGAACCAGATGCCGAACGATGTCTGGTAGAAGCGGATGAGCTGGTTTCCCAGATCGCAGAACGGATTCGCCGGAGCAAACAGGATCAGGCTGCGGACACGGCCAGGATGACGCGCGGCGAACATCATTGCGACGGCTCCGCCGTGTGAATGTGCAGCGATGTCAGCTTCGGGTAGGCCGAGAGCGTTCATGAAGGCTGCCAAGCGATCGGCGGTGGCCTCGAGGCCCGCGTCAAGTCCGGGGACCCGGTCCGACTCGCCCATGTTGAAGAGGTCGAGGGCATAAACACTCGAATCTCGGGAGAGGAAACTGATGTTTTGCCGCCAGTTCTTCGCTGAGCCAACGAGACCGTGAAGTAAGAGGAGAGGCCGACCGTTGCCTGCGCGCTGGAAGTGGATCTTCGCTCCGTCCACCTGAACGAACGTCTCTTCAATTGTGGGACGCACTTCCGTCACTGCCGCTGCCGCCTTGAATGAGGTATGGGGGAGAGAGGGCCCGTTGGGAATGTCTCACGGACCCCTTCGCCATCGTCATGTTACAGGAATATTAAAATTCTGCACTACGGGGTGAAAGTCCTAAACTTAGGGATGAGGATCGTTCTGTCACAAATCTCGCAAAAACGATGCGCTGCGTACCCTTTTCGGCGTAACAATACGTCTGAGGCAGGTAGATAAGGCCAAACCCCATGTATGTGAATTACGGAATGGGATATGATTTTCCGTAGAACCGAGTACAGCGCGGCCCTTAAATAGTGCATAGCCACTGTTTATCGGTTTGGTAATAGATGTGCTCGTATACTGACACGTTTATGAAAAACGCCGCTCAAACTCGTATCCTGGCCATCGTGCTTGCTCTGGCGACCGTCGCGGCTTGCGTGCTGGCGGCGATGAACTTCGACCACGAGAACGGCATTGAGGTTCCGACAGACAAGGTCTGGTGGGTCGAGGCAAAGGGTGGCCTGAAGGCGGAACGGGTACCGGCAGACTCTCCAGGGCATCGGGCGGGAATCCGGACCGGCGATATTCTTCTCAGCGTCAATGACCATCCAACGCCGCGCGTCGCGTCTCTGGGGCGCGAGATGTTTCACAGCGGCATCTGGGCGCATGCGACGTACGCCATTCTTCGGCCAGTACCGCAATCGATCGATCTAAACGGCGCAACGAAGCTGGACATTCAGGTGATTCTGGAGCCGAGGGACCGGTCCTTCGACCAGTATCTGCGATTCATTGCGCTTGTCTATCTCAGTATCGGAATTTACGTGTTGTTCCGGCGGTGGACAGCACCGAAATCCATCCACTTCTATGTCTTCTGCCTCGCGTCGTTTGTGCTTTATAGCTTCCGGTCTACAGGGGAGTTGGGCTGGTTCGACTGGGGCAATATGGTGGCGCAGGCGCTGCAGCCAGCGCTCTTTCTCCACTTTGCCGTCAGTTTTTCGGATGGCTACGCCTCAGACCAGCGCAATCGGCTGAAGCGGCGACTGATCTGTGCCCTGTTGTATGTACCGGGGATATTCCTCCTCGGCCTGCAATACACGGCGATTCGCTACTGGTCTGCGACGGAGGTGCTGCTTCATCGCCTGGACCAGATTTCACTCGGCTATCTCGCGCTGTACTACGTCATCGCCGCGATCGTCTTCCGCTTCCGTTACCGCCACGCCGAGTCTGCCCTGGAGCGTCAGCAGCTGAAGTGGCTTACCCGCGGCACGCTGCTCGCGGTTGTCCCATTCACAGTTTTCAACGTGATTCCCTATCTTGCGGATTGGGCGGTGCCCGCCTCCCTGACGAAGCTGGCCGGCCTTTCGCTTGTGATTCTTCCGCTGACCTTCAGCTGGGCCATCGTTCGATACCGGCTGATGGACGTGGACCTAATATTCAAGCGCGGCGTCACGTATACCCTCGCGACTGCATCGCTCGTCGGCTTCTACTTCGTCGTCGTTGCGGTCATTGGAGAGTTTGTCCACAACCGTCTCTCCCCGCAGTTTAGTTTCTGGGGTCTGCTAGTGGCCATCATTATCGCCGGTGTTGTCTTTGAGCCGCTGAGACGGACGATCCAGGCGCGTGTCGATCGCGTCTTCGATCAGAAGCGCTTTGACTACCGCGAGACGCTGGTCGAGTTTGGCCGCGGAATCAATTCTCAGACTGACCTGCGTGCCCTGCTCGATTCCATCGTAGAGCGGTTGCCGCAGACGCTCCTTGTAACGCGTGTCGCAGTATTTCTTGCGTCCGAAGGCGACGGGCGATCGGGTGTTCTCGAGGCACTTCGATCTGGCGGCGTCGCACGGGCTTACCAATCTCCAAGCCGCCGAACTGCGAACACTCGACGTTCGCTTTCTCGACTTCGACCGACCCGGCGCAAACAATCACATCTTCCTTGAAAATCCGCAGCATGTCATTCGCCTGCCCGAGGCGCAGCGTCGCAGCGCTGCCAGGCTCGACCTGAACTACTACCTTCCCTGCCGCGTTGCCAACCGCGAGGGTGCAGGCACGCGAACCGTCGCCGTTATTGGCCTGGGCCGCACTGACGACGGCGACTTTCTCTCCAGCGAAGACATGGAGTTGCTCGAGTCGCTCGCAGGTTACATCGGCATCGCGATCCAGAATGCTCAGCTCTATCGGCGGCTGGAACAGAAGATTACGGAGTTCGAAAGCCTCAAGGAGTTCCACGAGAACATCGTTGAGTCGATCAACATCGGCGTCTTCGCTGTCGACCTCGACGACCGCATCGAGAGCTGGAATACCACGATGGAGGACATGTACGAGAAGCCGCGGGCCGAGGTGCTGCATCAGCCGATCTCTGCCGTACTGCCGCCGGAGTTTGTGGCCCGTTTCAACAGCGTGCGCGAAGAGCATGGCACTCACACGCTCTACAAATTCAGGCTCGTGCTGCCCAACGGTAGCGAACGCATTGCCAATATCGCCATCGCGCCTCTGGTCACACGCAACTTCGTCGCGGTAGGGCGCATCGTCCTGGTCGACGACATTACCGACCGCATCCAGTTGGAAGCTCAACTGACCCAGTCTGAGAAGCTCTCGTCGATCGGATTGCTGGCGGCGGGTGTCGCGCATGAGGTCAATACGCCGCTGGCGGTCATCTCGAGCTACACCCAGATGCTGACCAAGCATATGCGCGACGACGAACGGCTTGCTCCCGTGCTCGAAAAGATCACGCAGCAGACGTTCCGTGCGTCCGAAATCGTGAATGGCCTGCTCAATTTCTCGCGTACCAGCGGGACCGAGTTTACGAGCGTGAACCTGAACGATCTTCTTGGCGACACCGTTACGCTGCTCGAGCATCAGTTCAAGACATCGCAGATCCGGGTGGAGACGAACTTCGATCCGCATCTCGCGCGCATCCACGGTAATCAGGGCAAGCTGCAACAGGTCATTCTCAACCTGATGTTGAACGCGAAAGACGCGATGTTCGGAACGACGAACGCAACGCTCAAGATCGCGACCTTCAACGGGCCCGGCCGGGTGCTTGTTCGCATTCAGGACTCCGGAGGCGGCATCGAAAAAGAGCATCTCCACCGCATTTACGATCCCTTCTTTACGACGAAGGCCAAGCCGCAGGATGGAGCGCATAAGGGCACCGGCCTAGGGCTTGCCGTCAGCTACGGAATTATGCAGGAGCACGCCGGCAAGATCCACGTCGAGAGCGAGCTTGGCGTAGGCACGGCGTTCCAACTCGAGTTCCCGTCCTCTGGTACTCGTCCCGCAATCTCTGCCGGTGTGCGCAAGAGCGAGGTGCAGGACGCCGAGAGGAAGACAATCAATGTCTGAGACAACTGAGCTCGCAGCCGAGACACTCCACCTGCAGCGCACGGCGCGTGTGGTCGGAGAGCCGCGCATCCTCATCATTGACGATGAGGACGCGATCCGCGAGTCTCTCGATACCTTGTTGACCCTTGAAGGCTTCTCGGTAAGCATGGCGATAGACGGGCCCGCGGGCATGGAATTGTTGTCTCGGAACGAATACGATTTGCTCCTTCTCGATCTTGCTCTGCCAGGCCAAAGCGGTATCGACCTCCTGCCTCGGATAGTTGAGATGCAGCCTAATCTTCCGGTCATTATGATCACTGCCTATGGGACTGTGGGCAACGTCGTCGACGCTATCCGTGCCGGCGCAGAGAATTTTGTACAGAAGCCGTGGGACAACGAAAAACTTCTCGCCGACATACGCGCCGCGGTGGCAAGACATCGTGCAGAAGAAGAGGTCGTGCAGCTCAAGCGCACGCTGAAGCAGCGCTACAATTTCGAAAATATTGTCGGCAAGAGCGAGCCCATGCTTCGCCTCTTCGACCTCATCGCCCAAGTGGCTCCGAGCCGCTCCACAGTTTTGATCCAGGGCGAGAGCGGCACAGGCAAGGAACTAATCGCAAAGGCGATTCACGCCAATTCGCCGCGTCGCGACCGGCCATTTGTACCCGTCAACACTGGGGCTGTGCCGTCGGAGCTGCTGGAGTCGACACTCTTCGGCCACGTCAAAGGGGCCTTCACCTCGGCGGTCACCGCAAAGAAGGGCCTCTTCGAAGTGGCCAATGGTGGCACACTCTTTCTCGACGAGATCGGCACCATGGGCATGGATATGCAGGCAAAGATCCTGCGCGTCCTGCAGGATCGCCGCTTCATGCATCTTGGCGGCGTACAGGAGATCCAGGTCGACGTCCGTATCATCGCTGCGACAAATGTTAATCTTCAGGAAGCAGTGCGCGAAGGCCGTTTCCGCGAAGACCTCTTCTACCGGTTGAACGTCATCTGTCTGGAGCTGCCGCCGCTCCGCTCCCGCCGCGAGGACATCCCTCTGCTCTCGGCTCACTTCCTCAAGTTCTACGCCGAAGAGAACGGAACGGAAGACCGCTCCCTCTCACCGGAGGCGATGCGCATCATCATGGACTACGAGTGGCCGGGCAATGTACGTGAGCTTGAGAACGCCATGGAACGCGGTGTTGTGCTCTCTACCTCGCGGACAATCAGCCCTGATCTGCTTCCGACGCAGTTGACCGGGAGCACTTACTCCGCGAGCCTGCTCGATCACGAGCCGAACGCTTCCCTCTTCGATCTGATGGAGGAGATTGAGCGTCGCATCATCTCGGACCGGCTGGAACGGTGCCACTGGAACCAGACGGACGCAGCGGAGTACTTCAAGATTCCGCTTTCCACACTGAATCAGAAGATCAAACGTCTCAACGTCGAAGTCAAAAAGCGCACTCGCGATTAATTTCCGGGTTGGATGACGATCTTCATCGAGTCGGCTTGAGGGTGCGATGCAAGCTCAAGCGCCGCACCGGCATCCTCCAGCGAAAACCGGTGCGAGATGAGGTTTGTCAGGTCGAAGCCCGCGCGGTAGCCATCGAAGACCAGTTTGTTGACATCCTCATTGAAAGAAACCGACGAGCTGTACGACCCCATCAGGGTTTTTTCGTCCATGCAGACCGCGGCCGGGTCGAACGGCGCCTCCCCGTGCTGCGTCTGGGCAAACAACACGACGCGGCCACCTGGCCGGATCGCATCCATCGCTACCTTGATCAAAGCATTGCCGCCGACTGCGAGCAAGGCGACATCCGCTCCTCTGCCGTCCGTCGCAGCTCGCGTTGCAGCGACGACATCTCCCCGAGCGTCCAGAGGATTTTCGAGGCCGAACTTCGCGGCAATCACGTGACGCTCGGGATACAGATCGCTGGTGAGCACGGTGGCTCCGGTCCTTCTTGGCAAGGGCGGCCAGCAGGATTCCGATCGGGCCCTGACCGATCACCAGCACCGTCTCGTCCGGCTTCAGGCCGAGCAGTTGGATCGCTTTGTAACATGTGTTGACGGGCTCGAGAAACGCCGCCTGCTCGAACGGAATTTCATCCGGAATTTTTACCAGACCACGACGCACAATCCAGTCCATTACGCGAATGTACTCGGCGAAGCCTCCGCCGGAGGGCGCGAAGCCGGCAGTGCATCCCACCTTCTTGTAGACCTCACACTGCGCGAAGGTCTGCTTGCGGCAGTAGTAGCACTCGCCGCAGGGGATGTGGTGGTACGCCATCACGCGGTCGCCGACCGCAAAGCCGCTGACGCCTTCGCCTACGCGAACAATCGTGCCCGACATCTCGTGTCCGAAGATGCGCGGCGCGTCGTGCGACCCGGTGTGGATCTTCTTCAGGTCCGTCCCGCAGATCCCGCAGGTGTGGATCTTGACCAGCACCTCGCCCGCGCCGATCTCAGGCACTGGAATCGTCTCGATACGGACATCGTTCACTCCCGCGATATACCGCGGCGCGCATGGTTGCTGGGATCGTACCGAAGTTGTTAGATACTTCCGGTTCTAATGAGCTTTTCGACATTTTTATCTTTCATGAACTTCAGAATCAAGTCTCGCATGGCCTCCGCAGCTATTGCACTATTCCTTCCAAGATGAAGCAGGAGGGCCAGTACTGCGGCCGGACAGCGACGTGAATAAGAAATTGCCCCATCCGCATCCGTCCCGTCTGGTCGATAAAGGGGTTTAGGTCAGGCAGCTCTGCACCAACCGAATCGATGACCCTTTGATACACAGCATTGGGATTTTCTGCATTTCCGCCAGTCTGGCTACCATTGCAGCCTCCATATCGACGAGAACCGCTCCCCGATAGGTCGCAGCAAGGCGTTTTTTTTCGGCGGCGTCGGCGACACCAGCAGTGGTTACCAGTCGCCACTTTCTTTTTCCCTCTGTAAGGTTGAACTGTTCGCCCGTCTGCGCATCGATCACGACTGTTGGGACCTGGACAGTCCCGGCGGGTACTTCCGCAGTGCAGTGAGCCAGCCCAGCCAACTGAAAGGAGCATGTCCAATGGGCCATCCGACGTAGCAATTGCGTAGGCTCTCCGCACTGCGTCGGCACCCATTCCGGCGCAGATTGCGATCCATGTATCTGAGCCGCGTGAGTGCATCCACTTCTTTGCTCCCTTTACACCTGTTGCGATGCATTGCCACTCTTTGACAAGAGGCCTTAACTCACCCGGGAGCGCTGCGATGATCGCAATTCTCATGAAGTTGGCGCGTAACCGTGCGCGATGAACCAGTCGATCGCCGCCCGCAGCGAGGGATATACCGGCAACACCTGGAAGCCCAACTCCCGTTCGGCCTTTGTGGAGGAGGCAAACATCATCTTCTTTCCCATGCGAACGGCCTCTACGGTAGCGCGCGGCTCTTTGCCTCTGATCTTGCCGGTGAGCGTCTCATCAAAGAATGCGAAGCCCATCGCAACCGCGTGGGGTACCTTCATTGTCGGCGAAGGCAGGCCTGTGATGGCCGACATGCGGTCGAGGATCTGTTTCAAGGTAAGGTTCTCGCCGCCGAGGATGTATCGCTCGCCCGGAGTTCCGCGCTCGAGCGCAACCACGTGCATTCGCGCAACCTCATTCACATCGACTAGATTGAGGCCGGTATCCACGTAGGCGGGAAACTTCTTGTTGAGAAAATCGACGATGATTCTCCCTGTGGGTGTGGGCTTGGCATCGCCTGGGCCGATCGGCGTCGTAGGGTTCAGGATCATGACATGCTGCCCGGTCTTCGCGGCCTGGATGGCCTCCAACTCACCGAGGAACTTCGAGCGCTTGTAGTGGCCGATCATGTCTGACAGCGCAACAGGAGTCTCCTCGTTCACGATTGTTCCGTCCGCCTTGAAGCCCATCGTCGCGACACTCGAGGTGTAGACGACGCGAACGCCAACTTCGCGGGCGAGCTTCAGAAGCTCCCGCGTTCCATCGACATTGGCGGAGTACAAGCATAGGCAACTGAACCAGTAGGTTACATAAACATG
>CAVRHK010000026.1:0-56576 GCA_963720955.1 uncultured Acidobacteriaceae bacterium
AGACTGCTCTCTCATGCTGCCATTCTTTCGTAGAACACTCTTCGCCATGCTGGCACTCGGAGCGGCCATCGCGCTCTCACCGCGACTGGCCCACGCAGACGACTCCGCGGCCGGCGTCTCGCTCGCCATCAGTCCAGCGCACCTGGCCAATGGATCGCCTTGTCTCATCACGGTCGGGCTGCATGAGGAAGCATCCACTGTCACCGGTAAATTGCAGGGACATCCGGTCCTCTTCTTCTCCGGCACCGATCACCGGAGATGGTTCGCACTCGCTGGTATCGACGTGGAAACTACGCCCGGCAACTACCCGCTCACCATCGACGCCACACTGAGCGATGGCACGCATCGCACGCTGCACCAGGACATCGCGGTGGAAGAAGCACCTTACGAAAAGGTTCCGTTGAGTGTGCCGGACAGGTTCGTCGAACCCAACGCCGCGGCCCTGAAGAAAATCGCCGCGGACAAGATCGTGAAGGACAAGGCCTTCGCCGACTCGGCGTCGAAACCCGCGTGGACGGGCAACTTTCTTCCGCCGCTCCACCTCGCGCCGCAGTCCGACTCCTTCGGCAATCAGCGAATGTTCAACGGCAAGCTTGCGAGTGTCCATCGCGGCCTGGACTATCGTGCCAAACCAAGTACACCTGTGGCCGCAATCAACTCCGGACGCGTTGTCCTCGCACAGCCGCTCTACTACGAGGGAGGATGCGTTGTCATCGATCACGGACTCGGTCTGATGAGCGTCTACATGCATCTGTCGAAGATCGAAGTGACGGTTGGCCGCAAGGTTCGTCGCGGCCAGGTTGTCGCGTTGAGTGGTGCGACAGGGCGCGCGACGGGTCCGCACCTTCACCTCGGTGTACGCTGGCAGGGCAGCTACCTGGACCCGGCAAAGCTATTTCAAATCTCTGTTCCGAAGACGAGCGCGACGCCGCAAAAGCCTTGATCCTTTACGCCATATTTTGCTCGTATATCACTCTCTAATTTAGAGGTTTAGGAGGCGCTTTGTCTGCTTCCAGCTCTGTTTCGAAGAGCTTCCGCAACGGCCTTTGGATCGCCCGCAGAAGCGCTCGCGCGGCCAGGACGGCGGCTGCAAGGCATGCCAACGCGAGCGAAGCCGCGATCACCGGATGATGCGTCGCGAACCACGTCAGACCGATCGCAACCGCATCCTCCGCCGAACTAAGCGCAATGTTGGAGACGGGTTCCGGGCTCGGCGTTACGGCTGCGCGAAGGGCAGTCTTCGAGCCGTGTGCGGCCAGTGCAATCGCCGCACCGAGCGTTGTGGCCAGTATCTGCATCTGCGGCGTTAGTTGCGAACTTGCGTGATACGCCACCAGCGCTGCGATTGGAATACGAACCACAGTGTGCAGCGCGTTCCACACCATATCGAAGGCGGGGATCTTGTCCGCAACAAACTCCATCGCGAACATGATGCCGCAGACCACGAGGATCCATGTGTTGCCGAGTGAATCGAGCCCTGGGGGCAGCGCCACCCACTGTGTACGCGCGAGGATGCCCAGCGTTAAAACCGTGGCATAGATATTCAGTCCGCCAGCAAAGCTGGCTGCAACGACAAGCGCCGTAATATTCGCCGGACTGAAGTTCATGTGGCTGGAATTCTACGCCACCGAGGCTGCATTTCTTCGCGATAAATCGGAATAATGCCGCTAGCGCCGCACGGCTCGTTTGATCTGGGCGTACTGCAACAGGATGAAGCTGTCGGTCATGCCCGCGATATAGTCGGCGACGACGCGCGCAAGCCCCTCGTTCTCCACCTCTTCGAAGTGGCCCACGGGCAGCTCCTCCGGATCGTTGATCCAGTGGTCGAAGAGTGCGGTGACCACCTCTTCCGCCTTGTCGTGTTCAATCTCAAGTGGCCCGCAGGTGTAGAGCGTGTCGTAGAGATAGCGCTTCTCCTGCAGGCGCTCCGCCTCAGCCTGCGGCGAGAAGAGCGCCAGGCGAGTTGGATGCCGGCGAACATCGGCAAGACACTCGGCCCCGATTGCCACTGTATTGCGGGCCGTGGTCTCAATCAGATCGTCGGTGAGAACGTTCTGCATGAGCTGCAACGCCTCGTTGAACAGGAACTTCTCATCGACCCCGGCGTGTTCCCTTTCCACCATGCGATAACAACGCCCGAGGATGTCGACGTTGTCGCGAATATGACTGATCTCGAGCAGTCCCGACTCTACGCCGTCGTCGAGATCGGCGGTGAGGTACGCGATCTCGTCGGCAAGGTCGATCAACTGAGCCTCGAGCGGCGGCCTCTCGTCGAGCAGATACTCCGCCAGCTCGGGATGCTGTTCGATGTTGTAGTCACGCGAGTGCTTGATGATGCCTTCGCGAACACCGAGCGTCAGATTGAGCCCGCGATGCGCGGCGTAGCGCTGTTCAAAGTGCTCGACGATGCGAAGAGCATGAAGATTATGGTCGAAGCGCCGTCCATGACGAGTGAGGCAACGATCCAGCGCTCGCTCACCCGCGTGTCCGAAGGGTGGATGACCGATATCGTGAACCAGTGCAAGCGTCTCCGCGAGGTCTTCGTTCAGGCCGAGAGTGGATGCAGCGGCCCGGGCGATCTGTGCGACCTCAATCGTATGGGTCAGACGGCTGCGAAAATGATCGGACGCCCGGCTCGTAAAGACCTGGGTCTTCCCAGCTAGCCGGCGAAAGGCGCGGGCCTGCACAATGCGCTCACGATCACGCTGGAACGCCGTGCGAGCGGGGCGGGATGGCGCAGGATGGACGCGGGTCAGGAGAAGATCGTCCGCATCGCCGGTGACCGCGCATCGATAGAGATCGATTGCCATAGTCAGATTCAAGTGTAAACGGCAGACGCGACGACAGTCTTATCGAGCGGATGCCACTTTGGCCAGCTTAACCCGAGCGTTCTCCAGTTTGTGTTGCACCTTGGAAACGTCCACAGGATCCGCGTCGGCAGGCAGCGAACTCGCATACTCCGTCATCGACCGTTCCCACTGCGCGACGGCCATCTTCAGATTGCCGGTCTTTTCGTAGACCTCTCCGAGATGGTCATGCACGGTAGGATCCGTATTGATGCGCTCATTCGCCTTCCGAAGGTTCTCCTCGGCCAACGTATATTGGCCAGACTTGAAGTACACCCATCCGAGCGAGTCCAGGAACGCGCCGTTCTGCGGATCGAGTTCGACGGCCTTGCGGATCAATGCGAGCGCTTCGGGCAGCCGAACGCCGCGGTCCGCAAACATATAGCCAAGATAGTTGAGGATGGTCGCGTTCTGCGGGTCGATGGCAAGCGCCTTCCGAAACTCTGCTTCAGCCGGTTCGTACATCTTCTGACGGTCGTAGAGCGAACCGCGCAGGAAATAGACATAGAGCTTGTCGTCGGGCTTGGTGGCCAACGCCTCGGCCTTGTCCAACTCGGCCGACGCCTCCTGCCAGCGCTTCAGGCGCGTGTACATGGTCGCCAACGCGAGATGCGAGTCGCGCTCGTCGGGCATGCCGGTCGTCAATGCGAGTTGGGCCTTCGCCAGCGCGATCCCCTGATCGACCTGACCGGTATCTGCAAGCTGCCCCGCGTACATCAGCTGGACCGCATGATCGTTCGGCAGTGCCTTCGCCACTTCAGCAGCGACGACGGTTGCCTCTTTCCACTGGTGGGCATCGCGGTAGGCATCCACCTGACCCGAATAACCGCTCTTGACGTAGTCGCTGCCGAGCGCAACCAGCTTTTTATAAGTTGCAACGGCTTCAGCGGTCTTATTCTCTTCGCGATAGATCACCGCGAGGCGATCGAGAAAGATCGAACGATTCGATTTTTCCCCGTCGGAATACTTGCCATCGGCGTGCTCAGTGTCCAACACGAGTTTCGTGAGAACAGTGATCGCGTCGTCGTAGCGGCCGAGCGAATCGTAGATGAGCGCTTCGTTGTAAGTCAGTTCGAGGGAATCGGGCGCCAGCGTCTTTGCCTTCTCCAGCGTCTTGAGCGCCTGATCGTAGTGTCCCTGCCTCCGCTCGATCTCGGAGATGTGGATCTGCGACTGCCAATCCTGCGGCTCTGCGGCAACGATGCCGGTCAGCACCTTCAACGCTTCATCGAGCTGACCATCTGCCAGCAGTGCATTCGATAGACCACGCTCGGTGTCGAGATTGTCCGGGTCGAGATCGAGCGCGCGATGATAGGCGGCGATCGCGTCCTTGTTCTTCTTCATCTGCTCATAGCTGGCGCCCAGGGCGAACTCAATTCGAGGCGAACGGTCCTCGACGGGGATAGCGTTGAGCACTTCGGCGGCGCGCTTTGGGTCACCCTGCTCACTGTAAAGCCGCGCCATATTGAGCGCGACCTCCTCTGAGTTTGCATCGAGCCCCTGTGCGAGCTTGAATTGCGCCTCCGCCTTTGCCGAGTCGTGGTTCAGGCCATAAAGCTGGCCCAGCAAAAGGTGCGTCTCGACGTCGGTCGGCTTCAACTGCGCGAGTTTCTCGTACTCTCCAATGGCCAAGAGCAACATCTGGCCTGACTGCGTGCTCTGCATGTCCCCAAGGGAGCGAAGATAGACCTTGCCCAACAGGGTGTGCGCTTCAATGTCGTTGGGATCCTTGGTTACCTGGTCCTGGGCAGCGGTAACTGCCTCACGGATGCGGCCAATCTTGAAGTAAAGGTCAGCCAGACCGTCCTGCAGGAGGCGGGAGTTCGGATCGGCGTCAAGTGCCAGCTTGTACTGCTCCACCGCCTGGGTCGCGTAGTCCGAGCGGCCCGCATTGACTGCCATATCCTCGTAGAGACGCGCCAGACCATAGTGATAGTACGAAGCCGCACGATCGGGCACGGTTGCCGGAGCAGCGGGCTTCGCAGCGGTTGCGGGGGCCTGTGCGACGGCCGTGTGTGCCGCAAAAACCAGGGCAGCGACCGAAATCATGTGAAGATGGCGAAGAGAAGAGGCACGTAAAAGCAGTGTCATGTGTTGTGGTTTCCTGTGCCGACGGAATGGGATGCCGAAGACCTGTATAGCCTGTATAGCCAGACAACCGTTAGACGATGTCACCTGCGAGATGGATGCAGGCGGCACAGACCGGCCGTTTGCACAGCATGCACGTGATTATAGCCGTCATTTTGTCAAAAACGCAGCATTTATCCGTGCCGGAAATGCCTGACCCCGGTAAAGGCCATGGCCACCCCAAGTCGGTCGGCTGCCTCAATTACCTCGGCATCCCGAACCGAGCCCCCGGGCTGAATGACCGCCGTGGCACCCGCCTGGGCTATGGTCTCCAGGCCGTCGGGAAACGGGAAGAAAGCGTCGGAGGCGGTCACCGTGCCCTGGAGCGGCAAAACGGCCTTCATCGCCCCGAACCGGGCGGCATCGACCCGGCTCATCTGCCCTGCACCCACCCCTACCGTCTGGCCGTGGCCCTCGCTGAAGCGGGCATAGACGATCGCGTTCGATTTCACGTGTTTACAGACCCTCCATGCGAAGAGAAGAGCCCGGGTCTCCGCCGGCGTCGGCTTTCGTTTCGTGACAATCTGAAGCTCCGCCTCGCTGATCCGCAGACGGTCGGCGTCCTGAACCAGTACCCCCCCTGAAACCTGTTTGAGCACCCGCAGTGTCTCGGCCGGTGAAATCTCGATCAGCCGCAGATTCTTCTTGGCGGCAAATCGCTCCAAGGCCTCAGCCGTAAAGGATGGCGCAACAATTGCCTCCACGAAGAGCTTGGCAATCTCCTCTGCGGCGGCGGCGTCCACCTCGCGATTGATGCCGATCACCCCCCCGAAGGCCGAGACGGGATCTGCCTCGAGCGCACGCCGGTACGCCTCCACCACGGTCGCTCCGGTTGAAGCTCCGCACGGATTGGTGTGTTTGATAATCACCACCGCCGGCTCATCGAACTCGCTGACCAGCTCCCAGCAGGCATCGAGGTCAACGATGTTGTTGTAGCTCAGCTCTTTTCCCTGCAACTGGCGGGCGTTGGCGACGCCTTTGCCACTGCCGTCGGTGTAGAGCGCAGCCTTCTGATGCGGATTTTCACCGTAGCGAAGCGTCTTGCTCAGCGGATCGATCACGCGAATCGTCTGGGGCAGCTGTTCCTGCGCGAAGACAGCCTTGCCGCTGGGAGCTTCGATGCTCTCAAGCGCCGTCGCAATGCCGGCGTCGTAAGCGGCGGTAACGGCAAAGGCAGCCTTTGCCAGCCGCCATCGCGTGGCGCGGCTCAGGCTGCCTGAGTTCGCCGCCAACTCTTCCGCCAGCAGCGAGTAGTCTGCCGCCGAGGTCACGATCGCGACATCCGCGAAGTTCTTGGCCGCCGAACGCACCATCGATGGGCCGCCAATGTCGATATTTTCGATGACATCCGCAAAGGCGACACCTGGACGTTGCGAGGTCTTCTCAAACGCGTACAGGTTCACTACGACCATGTCGATCGGCTCGATCGCGTGCTCGTTGACCGACGCCATGTGCTCGTCGTTGTCGCGAATGTGCAGGATGCCGCCGTGGACCTTCGGGTGAAGCGTCTTCACACGCCCATCGAGCATCTCGGGAAATCCCGTCAGGTCGCTGATGTCGCGCACCTGCAGACCGGCGTCCCGCAGCGCGCGCGCCGTTCCACCGGTCGAGACGAGATCGACACCAAAGGAGGCCAGCACGCGGGCAAAGTCGACCAAACCAGTCTTGTCAGTAACGGAAAGGAGGGCGCGGCGGATGGGACGAAGATCAACTGCAGGGGCTGAAGAGTCAATGCTGTGTTCAATCATCACTCTTTATTCTAAGCCAGCGAAACCACTCGCAGCGCGGTCGCTCAGAGCAGCGCCGAGCCGGTGAGCGAGCTCACCTCGGCCACGTTATGCGCCACGCACCAGCGCTTCAATCCGTTCGCAATGTTCTCCACAGCCCGCGGATCGGCATAGCTGGCCGTCCCAACCTGGACAGCCGTCGCACCCGCCATCATGAACTCCACCGCATCCTCGGCGCGAAGAATTCCGCCCATCCCAACCACGGGAATCTTCACCGCCTTCGAAACCTCATGCACCATGCGCACCGCAATCGGCTTGATCGCAGGCCCCGAAAGGCCGCCTGTAATGTTGGCGATGCGCGGACGACGCGTCTCGACATCGATCGCCATCGACACAAAGGTGTTGACCAGCGAAACCGCATCGGCCCCGCCATCCTCTGCGACCCGGCCCATCAACCCGATGTCCGTGACATTGGGCGAAAGCTTCACCATCAGCGGCCGTCGCGCAGCGGCCTTGCATCGAGCCACCAGCTCCCACAGCTGCGGCGGGTCCGTCCCGAAGACCATGCCTCCATGGCTCGTATTCGGGCAGCTCGCATTCAGCTCATACATTGCAATGCCAGGCGCGTCGTTGAGCGCCTGGATCACCTCGAGGCAGTCCCCGATCGTGAAACCGAAGACGTTCGCGATGATGACGGTGCCGGTCAGACCCTGCAGCTTGGGCAGCTTCTCTGCGATAAACGCCCGCACTCCCATGTTCTGCAGCCCGATTGCGTTGATCATGCCAGCCGCAGTTTCAATAATGCGCGGAGCGGGGTTCCCCACCATCGGCTCACGCGACAATCCCTTGGTCACGAACCCGCCGATGCGATCCAGAGAGACAATGTCTTCGAACTCCACCCCATAACCAAAAGTTCCGCTCGCCGCGATAACAGGCGAGCGAAACTCAACGCCCGCTACGGTAACCCGCGTGTCAGGCCCCTTACTGCGTGGTGGCGTCGTCACTGTACAGCTTTCCTTCCCACAATTCGCTCCGTGCCTGTTTCAGGTTTAATCGCTTGCGTGAGCACATGACCCACGCAAGCCGAAGGCTGGTTCACCCGCAGCAGCGAAGCAAAGGTTGCCGCAAGATCCACTGGTGCGACGCGATCATGGTACGTCCCAGGCACAAACGGCGAGCCAAAGAAGGCCAGCGGAACGTGCCTGTCATACATGTACGGTGAAAAATGATTCGTCCCCTTCGCGCTCGTCAGCTCATACATCCCCGGCGAAATCATCACGTACCATCCGCCATTCGGGGAGTAGCTGTGCAGAATCAATCTGCCCTCTTCCGTCTCCGGGACCTGGCCCGCCGCCATCTGCAGCCGCGTGTAGCTGTGCCGAATCATCGGTCGCGGCGGAAGTCGTGTCTGGCTGACGCCCTCCGGCACGGGAGGCAAAGTAGACTCCATCGCTTCAGGGAGCATCTCGGCCACAGCAGTCTCCGCTTCGGCCTCGCTCACGTTCGCCGCGGCAAACGTTCGCGGATCCAGCGTTACATAAGGCATCTCGCTGGTCATCATGTACTTCGTCTGCTTGCCGGGCGAGTAGCGCTGATTGAGCCTGTTGTCCAATGCCGCAAGAAGCTTCTTGAAATCAAAGGTCGTGCCCGGCACTCCCAACTTCGCCGCAACCGCCGAGACCGGTGCAACCCCGTGGTCGCCCGTCAGCGCGACCCAGACATTCCCCATGCCGCCGTCAACGTTCTTGTCGACCCACGTGAAGAAGGCATTCAGGTTGGTATCGACGGCGTCGATCATCGCTCGCTGCTCCGGCGCGTCAGGGCCAACAGCATGCCCAAGAATGTCGGTCGAGGAGATGCTGATCGTCAGCACGTCCGTCACACCGTGTCGACCCATCTCCTCCCCTGTGATGAGCGCCTTCGCAAAGTCGAGCAGATACGATACTGACGCTGGCGACTTCCCCACATCCTCATAAAATTGTCCCGGCTTCACCCCTGCCTCGCGCAACGCCTGATCGGCCCTGCCGCTCGAGTTGAACGCCTGCGCCCAGCCCGGCAGTTGCGCCTCCCAGTAGGTCGACGTCACGAACCGTCCGCTGGCGTGGTCCAGCCAGAACGCCCCGTTGGATGCATGGCCGGAGGTGAGGATGGCGGCGCGGTCTTTCATCGAAACACCGAACAACTTCGATTTGCCCTGTGTTGCCAGCACCACCTCGTCACCCAGCGTCGAGGCCAACTCATTTCGCGGCGAAGCTCCCACTTCGGTTGACTCCGGATTGCCAACGATCGCATAGTGCTCGTCCTCCACCGACGTCACCACATGCTTTGTTGAACGCTTCAAATCCCACCACTCGTTCAGCGAGATCCCATGCCCATTCGTGTAGGCACCTGTTCCAATCGTCGAGTGTCCCGGCGCCGTCATCGTGTTGGCATAGTCGTAGTAGCAATCCGTGAAGTAGGCGCCGCGCTTCAGAAAAAGGTTGAATCCGTTCGGCGTCTTGAAGTCGTCGCGATACCGTTCCAGGTAGTCACCCCGGAACTGGTCGATCACCAGCACCACAACCAGACTCGGTTTTCCCCGGTAGGCGTCGGCATGCGTAGGCAGCACCCCAAACAGGGGGAATAAAAGACACAGAAGACCAGCAGCAAATTTTCGCATCGCTACAAGGGTAATCGCATATTTGCCGGCACAGCGCACAAACGTACTTTTTCCGTTATAGACGCTAAAATGCAAAGTGATGATCGATTTAGCGTTTGTACGGGCCAACCTGCCCCTTGTGGAAGAAAAACTGCGCAACCGAGGCATGGATCCCGCCGCCGCCCTTGGCAACTTTGCCGTCGTAGACCGCGAACGTCGCGACGCCATTCAGCAGGTCGAGACCCTGAAGGCCCAGCGAAACAAGCTGACCGAAGAGATCGCAAAACTTCGCCGCGAAGGCGCCGACGCAACTGCTCAGACAGAGCAAACCCGCACACTCAAGACACAGCTCGAGTCACTCGAGGCAACCTCCGTCACTGCGGACGAGCGTCTGCGCGAGATCATGCAGACTCTCCCGAATCTGCCTCAGGACAGCGTTCCCGTTGGCAAGTCCGAGCATGACAACCGTGAGGAGAAGGTCTGGGGCGAGCTGCCAAAGTTCAGCTTCACCGCCAAGCCTCACTGGGAGCTCGGCGAAGCCCTCGGCATCCTCGACTTCAACCGCGCCGCCAAGATCTCCGGTGCCCGGTTCGTCGTCCACTTCGGCCAGGGAGCGCGCCTCGAACGCGCCCTCGCTAACTTCATGCTCGATCTCCACACTCGCGAACACGGCTACACCGAGGTCCTGCCCCCATCGCTCGTCAACTCGAAGTCTCTCTTCGGCACCGGGCAGCTACCCACCAAGTTTGCCGAAGATCTCTTTCACTGCGACGACAAAGGCCCCTACCAGACCGGTGTCTATCAAGATAACGACCACTGGCTCATCCCCACAGCCGAGGTCCCCGTCACGAATCTCTACCGCGACGAGATCCTCGAAGAAGCTCAGTTGCCCATATCCTACTGCGCCTACACGCCATGCTTCCGCGGCGAGGCTGGCTCCTACGGCAAGGACGTTCGCGGGATGATCCGCCAGCACCAGTTCCAGAAGGTCGAGCTGGTGAAGTTCGCCAGGCCCGAAGACTCCGACGCAGAACACGAAGCCCTCACCCGCCACGCCGAGACGGTCCTCGAAAGACTCGGCCTGCCCTACCGCCGAATGCTCCTTTGCACTGGCGACATGGGTTTCGCCTCCTCGAAGACCTACGACCTGGAGGTCTGGCTCCCCGGCCAGGACCTCTATCGCGAGATCTCCTCCTGCTCGAACTTTGAGGCCTTCCAGGCCCGTCGCGCGAACATCCGCTACCGTCCTGCCGGCGCGAAGAAGAGCGAATTTCTCCACACGCTCAACGGCAGCGGGCTCGCCATAGGCCGCACCTATCTCGCGATCCTCGAAAACTACCAGCAGGCCGACGGCACCATCAAAGTTCCTGACGTGCTTGTCCCTTACATGAACGGCGATACGATCATCGGCAAGCAGCCGGGCAGGAGCTAAGAGTCATGTTCAAACTAATTCGCAGCTACATCTTCTGGGCGTACGAGCGTGGCAGCTTCCACTACGACATCATGGTCACCGCAATTCTTGTCTTCATGTTTGTCTCGCCACACTTCATTAACTACAACGACAAGCCGGTCGAGACCGTCGCCCTTCACGCCAGCGAAGTCCTCGTCAAAGAAGCTGGTACGGAAGGCACCAGCAGCCGCTTTATGTACCAGATTCGTGCCGACGACATGGGTGCGGCAACCACCGACGCCGAGCGCCGAGCCGCCATCCTGCGCGTGATCGAACCGATCTCCGGCGAGGTCGCACTCGACCGTTACGAACCCGTCCGCGACGCCCAGGGCAAGGTCGTCGCCTACAACGCCTGGGTCCTCCGCTAACGCTGGCCGGCAATCAGCATCCAACTCTCGGGAGCAATTGATTTTATGACCACCCTCCGTCGTATCGCTGCATCGCTTCTTTCCTCGGCCCTCATTCTGGCGGCAACGCCAGCCTCTTTACATGCACAGCCAAAGCCCGGCCATCTGGACGAGGTCCTGCGACAGATGGACGCAGCGAGCCTCAAGTTTCAGTCTGCCGAGGCCAACTTCAGGTGGGACCTATACGAACGCGTCGTAAAGCAGACGACCACCCAGTCGGGCACCATCTACTTCAAAAAACAAGGAGCGACCACAGTGATGGGCGCGAGGGTTGAACAGCCCTCGGTCAGAATTATCGAGTTTCGGAACGGAGTTGTTCGCCTCTATGACCCTGGCGTCGATCACGTGACGATCGTTGACGCGACAAAAAACAAGGCCCAATTTGAAAGCTTCCTGACGGTGGGCTTCGGTGGCAGCGGGAAGGACCTGGCGAAGGCGTGGACGATCTCGGATCTGGGCGATGAGATGGTCGACGGGGTGCAGACGGCCAAGCTGGACCTGGTCGCGAAAGACCCTGCCGTTCGCAGCAACTGCACGCACATGACGCTCTGGGTGGATCCTGTACGTGGGGTACAGCTGAAGCAAAGCCTCTACCTGCCTTCGGAGGACTATCGGACCGCGGTCTACACCAACATTAAGTACAACCAGAAGGTCGACGAGAAGCAATATCAGATCAAGACCGACAGCAAAACCACGGTCGACCAGCACTAGGATTCGGTTTGGCGGACCATCGCACTCGCAGAAAAGAAAAAGCTGGCCCACACGATCAGCAAGGGAAAGAACTCCAGCGTGTAGCGCGGCTCCGAGTTATCGAGGGTCAGCAACAGCAGGCAGCGCAGAACGACAAAGCCCAGCATCGCCCCTGCCAGCGCCAGATGCTGCCCCCAGCCGCTTCGCCGCCAACGCCACAGACCAATGCAGCCTAAAGCAAAGTAGCCGAAGTTAAGCGCAGCCAGTCCCGACGCGATTAGCGTCGTTCGCGGGTGTCCGCCCTTCCACCATTCCAGTGGCACCTCCAGCATCTCGGCGCGGGGGCGAAAGATCATGTTCAGCAATCGGGCGACAGGCAAAGCGATGTAGTAGCGAAGCGGGTCGTCGTGGATGCGCTCCTCCGCGAGCGCCTCAAAATGCGCGTCGATCGCCCGGGTCCCGTTCTCGCTCCGGTTGTATTCGTTCAAGATGGCCTGCGTCCGCGCGTACTGGTCATCGGAATCGAAGGCGCGCGCGGGCAGGTCGCCGATATCGACCGAAGCACTGTCGTAGTTCCAATAAACCTCTTCGGTCGAGGCGAAGTCGATCGCCCAGGTGCGGTACCAGCGCTGGAAGCCCACCGGGACCATCTCGCCCGGATCAGTCGCAGAACGCGGCGCAAGCGGCTGAACGACATGAAAAGTGCGCCAGTTCCGCATGGCCCACGGAGCCAGCGGAAGAACGACACAAAGCGCGGCGGCCGCGACCGGAAGAATCGTCTTCAGGGCAGGCCGTCCCGCGCCGTCTTTGCGCCAGGCCATCCAGAGCATCGCCGGAACCACCGAAGCGGCGAGCAACCCCTGCTCAGGCCGAAGCAGAACCGAATAAGCCATTGCGAAGCCCACCACCCAAAGCCACCGGTTGTACCCCAGCCCCGCTCCTCGCCAACGCTCGAGTCCATAAAACGTAAGTGAAATGCAAAAAAGCGTGAGCACCTCGGTCAAAGGCGCGGCGGTGTAGGTCGCCATAAACGGGCACAGGGTGGAGAGCCAGAGCGCCGCCAACCCTGCCCTCGACCCGAACAATCTCCTCGCCAACGCGGCGATCAGAAGACACGTGACCAGGTCGATGACGCACTGCACATACATGACGGCATCGTAGTTTTCAACGCCGAAGAGTTGAAAACAAACCATCAGGAAGAGCGGATAGCCGGGCAGGCGAATCAGGGTGGGAACGGGGACGCGCGGGGCCTGGGTGAAGCTGTAGACGCCGTGCTGCATCCAGTTGCGAGCAATGTTTCCATAGAGCAGCGTGTCGCCGTCGATGCGCGCCGCGTGGGTCACAAACCACAGACGCAGCGCAAGGCCCGCCGCAAGTGCAAGCGCAGCGTAGAGGCCTGTCTTCAACTGTCGTCCCATCATGTCTTTGCATCATACTGTGGAGGCTAAAGTCCTTCGGAGGGCGCGTTGACTATGACCACTGGGCTGCATACGATGGGACGTAATCGCATGCGCCGAGCCACCCGTATTTCTCGATGAACAAACAAGTCTTCTACGATCCCCAACGTAAGCGTTGGAAGCGGTTGCGCCGCATCTTCGACCTGCTTGCCCTGCTCGGACTTGTGCTGGGCAGCGTCTTCGTGGTCGGTCTCCTGCGTATGAAGCCTCTGCCGGAGTTGTTTCTCCAGGCGCAGAAGCGCAACTATAGAGCACTTGCAAATCCATCGAATGCCAAGCTCCGCCGCTCGGCGCATCGCAAAACGGACGTAAAGCCAGGCGACGTTCCCTTAAACTCGGGTGAAGGCCTGCGCGCGGCCTATTACGTCGAAGATGATCCGGCGAGCTATTCCTCCCTCAAGCAGCACATCAGCCAGATCGACCTGCTCTTTCCGGAGTGGCTGCACGTCATCACGCCGGACGGCAAACTGAACGCCTACGCTCCGGACAATAGTCCGTACGCAGTCGTCGATCGCGGCACGGTCCATCAGGTCGATCGCGAGGCCAAGGTAGCTCGCACCGTCGCGGCCAGCCACGTCAACCTCGATATCTTTCCGCTGGTGAACAACTACGACGCCAGAAAGGGCATATGGACATCCCAGATCGGCGCCTTTCTTTCCAATGAAGCCGCACGGGCCGACTTCATCCAGCAGGTCAATACCTTTCTAGCCGCCAACCCGACCTATCGGGGTCTCAGTATCGACTTCGAAGAGATCCCAACCGCCGCACAACCCGGCTTCAAGACATTGATCGCCGCACTCTACGACGATCTGCACCCGCGAAATCTGCACCTTTATGTGAATGCTCCAGTCGGCGACGACGACTGGGATCTGAAGTTCATCGCCGACCACTCCGACGGCCTGTTGTTGATGAACTATGACGAGCATCAGGACGGAAGCGAGCCCGGACCGATTGCTTCGCAGGACTGGTTTCTCGACAATCTCAAGACCGTCCTCAAGACAGTGCCCAAGGAGAAGGTGATCTGCTCGCTGGGCAGCTACGGCTACGACTGGAAACTGTCGTTGCCGCCGACAGAAACTCCGGGCAAGCATAAGACGACGACAAAGCCCGCACCACAAAAAGTGTTGTCGCGCCATCAACGTCTCGACACAGGAGGCGTGGCAGGCGGCCGCGGACTCCGAATCTCAGATCGACCTCGACGATGACTCGTTGAACGTGCACTTCGCCTACGATGACGTCGACGCTCACGTCCGCCATCAGGTCTGGTTCCTCGACGCCGTCACCATCCAGAACCAGATGCGCGGAGCGCGAACGCTCGGCATCCAGACGTATGCGCTTTGGCGGCTCGGTCAGGAAGACAACTCGATGTGGAAGATCTGGGACCACCCCATGACATCGGACCCAGTGAAGGAACTGGCGCAAGTCGAGCCCGGCTATGACGTGGATACGGAGGGCGAGGGCGACATTCTCCGCGTCACGCGCAAACCGCAGAGCGGCCGACGCATCGTCACCATGGACGATGATGACTCGGTGCCCGTCGACTATCGGATGATTACGCAGGAGTCGATGGACTCCTATCCGCTGTCCTACACCGTAGAACAGTACGGCTACCATCCGAAAAAGGTGGCGCTCAGCTTCGACGACGGACCCGATCCTGACTGGACGCCGAAGATCCTCGACATTCTGAAGAAATACAACGTCAAAGGCACCTTCTTCATGATCGGCGAGGTTGCCGAAGACTACATCGGGATCATGCGACGGGTCTTTCGCGAAGGCCATGAGATCGGCAATCACACCTGGACCCATCCGGACATCAGCGAAATCTCAACGCGACAGGTCGATCTCGAATTGAATCTGACGGAGCGTTTGTTCGCCTCCGCACTCGGAGTGCAACCGCTCTACTTCCGTCCGCCATACTCCATCGATCAAGAGCCCGACACCAACGACCAGGCTGCTCCGGTCGAACGGATTCAGGGTCTCGGGTACGTCATTGTCGGCAACAAGATCGATACGAACGACTGGGACGAGCATCCGCGCAAGACCCCCTCCGAGATCACCGAAAGCGTCTTTCAGCAGATAACGGCCATGGAGACGAAGCCATGGAACCGAGGCTCAGTCATCCTCCTGCATGACGGAGGGGGCGACCGCTCCGCCACGATTGCAGCGCTGCCGGTCCTGATCGAAGCCCTGCGAGAGCGCGGTTATGAGATCGTTCCCGTATCGGAGCTCGTGGGCAAAACTCGCGCCGAGGTCATGCCGGCATTGACGCCGCGCCAACGCTGGCAGGCACGTGCAGACTCCATCACCTTCTTCTTCTACAGCTTCTTCCACTACTTCGTTATCGGGGTGTTCTTCGTCGGCGACGTACTCATGAGTGGACGGCTGATCATCATCGGCATCTTCGCCATCATCGATCGGTTCCGCAAGAGAAAGAACTACGCGACGCCCGACTATCAGCCTAGGGTCGCGGTACTTATCCCGGCATACAACGAAGAAAAAGTCATCGTCCGCACGATCCGTTCCGTCATGATGTCGAACTACAAGAACATCCGCATCATCGTCATCGACGACGGCTCGACGGACAAAACGTACGATGTCGCGCGTGAAGCCTACCCGGCAGACATAGCCGCGGGCCGCCTGACCGTACTGACCAAGCCGAACGGAGGCAAGGCCGACGCGCTGAACTACGCCCTCGACCGGATCGACGAGGAGTTGTATGTCGGGATAGACGCCGACGGGGTCATTGCACATGATGCCATCACGAACCTCGTGCCGCACTTTGCGAACCCGAAGATCGGCGCCGTAGCCGGCAACGCCAAGGTCGGGAACCGCGTCAACCTCTGGACCCGCTGGCAGGCGCTCGAATACATTACGAGCCAGAACTTCGAGCGGCGCGCCCTCGACCTCTTCGACGTTGTAATGGTGGTCCCCGGTGCGATCGGCGCATGGCGAACCGCTCCGGTCAGGACAGGCGGGGGTTATCACTCGAACACCGTCGCCGAGGACGCCGACCTGACGATGAATCTTCTCGAGCAGGGCTACAGCGTCATCTACGAGGACCAGGCACTGGCCTTCACCGAGGCCCCGGTCAACGCCGATGGTCTCATCCGCCAGCGCTTCCGCTGGTCCTTCGGAATCCTTCAGGCCATCTACAAGCACAAGGGCGCGATCAGCAGGCATCGCGCCATGGGTCTCTTTGCCCTGCCCAACATCCTGATCTTCCAGATCCTGCTGCCCCTGGTCTCGCCGCTGATCGACGTGATGTTTGTCGGCGGCGTTATCCACTACCTGATCGACAAGCACTTCCATCCCGAGACCGCATCGTCAGACAGCTTCTACAAGCTGCTAACCTTCTTCGTCGCATTCCTCGCAATCGACTTTGCCGCCTCCGCCCTGGCGTTCGCGCTCGAACGTAAACATCCGGCAAGCAAAGGCGACGGCTGGCTTCTCTTCCACATCTGGATCCAGCGGTTCACTTACCGCCAACTCTTCTCGGTCGTCCTCTTCAAGACGGTCAAGCGCGCCATCGACGGCAAGCCCTTCAGCTGGGACAAGCTCGAGCGCACCGCCACGATGTCGAAAGCCACGGAAAAGCTGACCGTGGGCGATTAGCTTCCCTTCTACGCAATCGAACACCCGTTCGGAAGCATCCAATAGACTGCGAAGGGACTCTGTCAGCTTGAGTCAGGAAGTCAAATGCACGAGAACAGAATGAATTCAGTCAAGATCGTTGAGGACTTTTGGGCAGCGGTCTGGAAGTCTAGAAACCCGGACGCCATCGCAGATTTCGTTGTTGAAGACGCGATCATCACGACCGGAGGCATTGAGATAAAGGGAAGAGACAAGTTCATCGCCTGGGCCAGGGATTTTTTATCGAAGATCAATGACTTCGGCTTTGAGGTTCTTGAGACCTTCCAAAATGAGGACGGCAGCCGCGTGGCATCACTCTGGCGCGTCACAGGCAGGAACAACGGCATAATGGGAACGGTCCCCGACCAACAGCCAATCAGCTTGACCGGGACTGCGATCTGGAGCGTTCGCGAAGACGGAAAGTTGCTGCACAACCGTGTCGAACGCGCGGCTTGGGAGACATTCCAGAACCTCACCAGCAAGAAGCTCTAATACCGGAACAAGAAATTACCCATCCCAAGGGCGACGACAGACCTCTGCTCGCGCTAGAATCGACGCGTTATGGCTACTGTAAATCTCACTCACTCCGTTCCGTCTTCATTGCCCCTAACTCCTTTCGTCAACGAGCCGTTCGTCGACTTCGCCCAGCCCGAAAATAAGCGCCGGATGCAGGCCGCTATCGCAGACGTCCAGAGCAAGCTCGGCCACGAGTACGACATGATCATCGGGGGCAAGCGACTAAAGACCACCGGCAAGATCTTCTCCATGAACCCCGCACATCCTGCGGAGGTGATCGGCGTTCACCAGCGCGCAGGCACAGAGCACGTCGAACCGGCGATGCAGGCCGCGCAGGCCGCTTTCACGACCTGGAGCCGGACTCCCGTCGCCGACCGTGCAGATCTCTTGTTCCGCGCCGCTGCACTGATTCGCGAACGCAGCTTCGAGTTCTGCGCATGGCTGACACTCGAGGTCGGCAAAAACTGGGGCGAGGCCGACGCCGACGTAGGCGAGACCATCGACTTTCTGGAGTTCTACGGCCGCGAGGCGCTTCGCCTGCACGGAACCACTACGCCGATTCAGCTTCCTGGCGAACGCAACCAGCTGCGCTATGTCCCGCTCGGCGTTGGTGCCGTGATTCCACCGTGGAACTTCCCCTTCGCGATCATGGCCGGAATGACCGCGGCCTCGATCGTCTGCGGCAACACCGTCATCCTGAAGCCGTCGGTCGACGCCCCGACGATTGCCGCGAAGTTTATGGAACTGCTCGAAGAGGTTGGCCTGCCGGACGGCGTCGTCAACCTGTGCCCGGGCGAGGGCCCCGACTTCGGGAGCGCTGTTGTCGCCCATCCGCAGACACGTTTCATCGCATTTACCGGTTCGAAGGCCGTCGGTCTGGAGATCCATGAGCGTGCCGCCAAAACCCAGCCCGGTCAGATCTTCATCAAGCGCACCATCCTCGAGATGGGCGGCAAGGACTCGATCATCGTCGAGGCCGACGCCGATCTGGACGCCGCACTCGACGGTGTCGTGGCCAGCGCATTCGGCTTCAACGGACAAAAGTGCTCGGCTTGCTCGCGCGCAATCGTCGCTGCCGACATCTACGACGTCTTCTGCGACCGGCTCCAGGAGCGTGTCTCGAAGATCAAGACCGGCGATCCCGGCGGAGAACGTCTACACCGGCCCGGTGATCAGCGAGAAGTCCTATCGCAAGGTGCTCGACTACCTCGACATCGGCAAAAAAGAGGGCACCGTGCTCAACGGCGGCCACGCAATCGAAACACCGGAGGGCGGCTACTACATCGCGCCAACTGTGATCGCCGATGTTGCGCCGACGGCACGCATCGCGCTCGAAGAGATCTTCGGGCCGGTTCTTGCCGTCATCAAATCCCACAGCTTCGACGATGCGCTCTCGATCGCAAACAACACCGAGTACGGACTGACGGGAGCGATCTATACCAGCTCCCGCGAGAAGCTGGATCGCGCGCGCGAGGAGTTCAACGTCGGCAATCTCTACTTCAATCGCAAGTGCACCGGGGCCATGGTAGGGGCGCATCCCTTCGGCGGCTTCAATATGAGCGGGACCGACTCCAAGGCCGGCGGCCCCGACTATCTGCTGCTCTTCACCCAGGCCAAGAGCGTCGCCGAGAAGCTCGGACACGCCAGCCCCGCGGCAGAGAAACAATCCGAACAGATGGGCATGTAAAGAGCGAAGGGCGTCCGCAAGAGACGCCCTTCGCTCTAGAAACCTGGGCTACGCCGTCTTCATCTGGATCAAATGCCCGGCCTTTGCTGCAGCCTCAGCCAGGGCGCGGTGGTGAATCGTAAACAAGGCGAGTTCGAGCCGGTCCGACACCCCCGTTTTGTCGTAGATGCTCCGAAGGTAGTTCTTGATCACCTGCTCCTTGGTGCCCAGTTGCAGTCGCGATGTCCTTGTTTTTGCACCCCTGAACGATTAACGCCACGATCTGCATCTCCTTGGGCGTCAGCCGGTCACGCACCCGCGTGCCGACACTATCTGCGGCCTGCATAGTGGTGACGTTGGCCCGCTGAACAAAGCGCTGTCCCTGGGTTACCCGGCGGACACAGTCGACCAATACACTTCCGGGGACGTTCCGGCTGAGAACACCATCGTAGAGCACGGAGATATCCTCCGCGACCTGCTCCGTATTCTCGGCTACAAGGACGGCCCTACTCCCGGCCGATCGAACACGGGCCAGCACATCTTTGTAGTCCAGACGCAGGCTGGTCGAAACCACAAGCACCGAGCCGCGGAGTGCCTCGATGGCTGCGAACAGCTTCATTCCGTCTTCGCACTGGGCCGCAATGCGCATGTCGTCCTCCAGCGCCAGGACCCGTGCCGCACCTGCTCGAAAGATCGCCTGATTGTCAGCGAGAATTAGTCGGTTCATCGGTATCTTTATCTCCTGCCGGGACATAGAAGCCCGTAATCCCCCTATCGGTCGATTGAGGCGGAGACTCTGCAATGTCTACAATTCGGACAAATTCGCCCTACTGAAGTCTTGTGGCAGACGCAACTCGTTCATAGAAAACGATATCTTTCTGAACCCTTCACGCACCGGCCACAATCGAATCTCACGTGGGGTGCTTCGCAACGTTCTCTCGAAGTATAAAGGGATATGCCTAAGCCTGTTTTACTAGCTATCGACGACGACACGAGCGTACTGGAAGCCGTGGTCCAGGACCTGCGCCGGCACTACGGCCAGGACTATCGCATCGTCCGTGCAGCCTCCGGCGCAGCCGCGCTGGACATCTGCCGTCAGCTCCACGAGCGCAAAGACATAGTGGCCCTCTTTCTCTCCGACCAACGTATGCCCGGCATGACTGGAGTGGACTTTCTCCAGCAGGCACTCACAATCTATCCCAATGCCAAACGCGTCCTCCTGACCGCCTACGCCGACACCGAGGCTGCCATTCGCGCTATCAATTCGGCCAAGATCCACTACTACCTCAACAAGCCATGGGATCCGCCGGAAGAAAAGCTCTATCCCGTCCTGGACGACCTCCTGGAGAGTTGGAAGGTGGGGTACAAGCCTCCGTTCGAGGGAATCCGTGTCATCGGAGTCCGATGGTCACCGATGGACCACGCCGTACGCGATTTTCTCTCCCGTAACCGCATCCCTTACCAATGGTTGAACCCGGAGACCCATCCCGAGGCCGTCGCGCTGCTGAAGGAAAAGGGGCTCGACGACACCAAGCTGCCCGTCATCCTCTTCGGCGACAACACGGCCCTCGTCCAGCCCACCTCAACCGCGATGGCCAACAAGGTCGGCCTTCGCACCCAAGCCCAGCAGGAGTTCTACGACGTTGTTGTCGTAGGCGCCGGACCAGCGGGGCTGGCCGCGGGGGTCTACGGTGCATCCGAAGGCTTGCGAACCCTGGTAATCGAAGCCGCCGCTCCCGGCGGTCAGGCCGGCTCCAGCTCGAAGATCGAAAACTATCTTGGCTTCCCCGAGGGACTCAGCGGCGAGGAGCTGGCCAAACGTGCCTTCCTCCAGGCAAATCGCCTGGGAGCAGAGTTCCTCACGCAGCGTGTCTCCTCGATCCGCACGGAAAGCCAATATCGCATCCTGACGATGGAAGACGGTCACGAAGTGACCTGCCACGTCTGCCTAATCGCCACCGGAGTTGACTACTGCAAGCTGAACGTTCCGGGCGCAGACAAATTCAGCGGCGCGGGTGTCTACTATGGCGCAGCCCTTACCGAAGCGATGTCGTCCAGGGAAGAGGCAGTCTACATCGTCGGTGGCG
The DNA here is from genome assembly GCA_963720955.1 of uncultured Acidobacteriaceae bacterium. Classification (GTDB taxonomy): domain Bacteria; phylum Acidobacteriota; class Terriglobia; order Terriglobales; family Acidobacteriaceae; genus Edaphobacter. The sequence continues at coordinate 21,242 of CAVRHK010000026.1, forward strand.
CAAATTCAGCTGGCCAGGCAGCGATGCATTTCTCCCGTTATGCCGATCATGTCCACATGATCGTACGAGCCAAATCCCTGACAAGCAGCATGTCGAAATATCTGATCGACCAGATTGAAGCCACGCCGAACATTACGGTCGAGACCGGTACCGAAATCATCGGCATGTCTGGCGATTCTCACCTTGAATGTCTCACGCTGAGGACGCCTCGCGGAGAAGAGGCCCGTGCCTCCAGTTCCCTGTTCATCTTTATCGGCGCGGAGCCCAAGACGAGCTGGCTGCCGGCAGAGCTCTGCCGCGACAACAAAGGCTTCATCCTCGCAGGCCCGGATCTGAAGGCGCAGTCGCCAATGTCATGGACGCTCGAGCGCGACCCTTATCTTCTTGAGACCAGCGTTCCCGGCATCTTCGTCGCCGGCGACGTTCGATTCAATTCAGTAAAACGATGCGCCTCTGCTGTTGGGGAAGGCTCCATCGCAATCCAGTTTGTGCACCAATACCTTGCCACACTTTGAAAGGCAACGACTCCCAGAACCCAATGAGCGAACAAACCCAAATCGTCCGAAACAACATCGTGGAAAAGATGACCGAAGAGCTCGTAAGGCTGCTGCGCAAGGTTCCCATCTTGTCGTCGCTCAAGGACGATGAGCTCCAATGCCTGGAGGGGGTCCGGGAGGTCAATGTCGACTCGGGCGAGACGATCGCACGTCAAGGTGAGAACGCACACTTCTTCTGGATACTGCTGGATGGTGAGCTTCGCGTTCACCAGGTACAGCCGGATGGAAGAGACATCACGTTGAGCTCGATCGAGAGTGGCAATGCGTTCGGCGAACTACCCATTCTGACGAATGTCCCAAACGCAGGCGGCGTGGAGAGCGTAAGGCCAAGCCGTCTGCTCCAGCTTGATGAAGAGCAGTTCTGGAACCTGATGACCAGTTGCCCTCAGGTTCGCAAGGCCATCCTGAGCAACATGGCGTACCGGTTCCAGAAGTTGCAAAGCGTGACAGTTCAGCAGGAGAAGATGGCCTCGTTGGGCACCCTCGCCGCTGGTCTGATGCACGAACTGAACAACCCGGGCGCGGCGGCGCGACGTGCTGCACAGCAGCTTCGAGAGAACTTAATGCGAATGCACGAGCTCTCTCTCAAGTTTAAAGAGCGCGACCTCACCAAGGAACAGAAACACTGCATGTTCGATCTGCAAAAACAAGCTCTGACAGTAAAGCAGCCGCTGATGATGAACTCGCTCGAGCAAAGCGACGCCGAAGAGGCCCTGGCCGAATGGATGGAGTCGGCCAAGATCGACAATGCATGGAAGATGGCCCCAACACTAGTATCGATCGGCATGGACGCCAAAGAGCTGGAGCGCGTCCGCAACGACTTTGACGGGCCCCTGCTTTCGGATGCTCTGAGCTGGCTGGAGGCTCTGATCTCCAGCATGCAACTCGTCGGCACAATTGAAGAGAGCATCGGCCGGGTCACCGACCTCGTCCACGCCGTCAAATCTTACGCTTATGAGGGCAAGGGACAGAAGCAGACCATCGACATCAACGACAGCATTCATGCAACCCTCGTGATCCTCGCCCACAAGCTTCGCGAAAAAGAGATCGTAGTAGAGAAAAACTTCGGCCCCGACCTTCCTCCTCTGCACAGCGAATGCACGGGCCTCAATCAGATCTGGACCAACCTGCTGGATAATTCGATCGACGCAGTCCCCCAACACGGACTCATTCGCGTGCGCACCTGGGCAGAGAAAAATAACGACGGCCCCGGCGGTTCGCACACCGAACTCTGCATCAGCGTCAGCGACAACGGCAGCGGCATTCCGCTCGAAAGCCAGCCGCAGATCTTCGATCCCTTCTACACCACCAAGCCCGTAGGTGTCGGCACAGGCATCGGACTGGGCATCGTCCAGCGCATCGTCGAGCAATACGGCGGAGTCATCCGCTTCAGCTCTGAACCCGGCAATACGGAGTTTGTCGTGCGGCTGCCGAGTGACACCGAAAAACATTGCTGAGAACCCCCGAAGCCCTTTCACAACAGCAACATTTTTTCTAGGCAGCGTTTATCTGTTCGAACGCGCAACCAACCCCGGTTGCACGTTGAGCGAAGAGTGAGAACGCGATGGAACTGTCTCAGTTTGCATTCCCCCGTTGTCGCTGCCGCATGCCTCATGACCGCTGGTTGCGCTTCGCATTCCTACTATGCCGTGACTTCACTACGTCCGCCCTGTAGCAGAGTTCCGCGGTCGATCGAACGCCCGAGCCATGAAGGTTCCCGCGCCGGATCTGAAGATGGCGCCCGCGATCTCTTCGCAATGTGACCAATAGTCGCAATGAAATAGAACCTTTGCCGTCACCGAGTTGCCCTCATCTCAAGGTCTAGCACGACTTTGCGTCAAGACAAACGCTTTACTACACTGTTTTGGTTGATTTAGACTCTCTTGCGACCCGAAAATAACGCTTTTACGGTCGCGACGAGCCAAGCGCCTGGTTGTCGCTTCTAACTCAAGGAGCCTGGATGTCTTCTTTCAAGCTGTTGCAAACGTTTACCACGTCATTCGTCCTTGTTGTAATTGCTGCTCCGCTTGGTTGCGTTGTAGCACAGGCTCAGAACCACGATCACGCGGCGAAGATGACGGCGAAGATGCCTTGGATGAATAAGTCGCTCTCACCCGATGAGCGCGCCGACATGGTTATCGGCCAGATGACGCTCGATGAGAAGATCCAGATGGTCCACGGCCAGGGTTGGGGCGTCCTCAAAGAAGGGGCTCCGCTCCCCGCACGCTCGAACTTTGCCGCAGGCTTCATGTCCGGCATCGACCGCCTCGGCATCCCCGACATCAATCTCGCCGACTCCGCCGTCGGCGTCCGCATGGCCGCCTACCAGGGCCGTTACGCCACTCTGCTGCCTTCAACCCTCGGTGCCGCCTCAAGCTGGGACCCGGATTCCGCCTTCCTTTACGGCGCAGTGATCGGCCGCGAACTGCGCGCTCACGGCACGAACATGTCCATCGGCGGTGGCGTGAACATCACACGCGAACCCCGCAACGGTCGCAACTTCGAGTACGCCGGCGAAGATCCAGTGCTCGCCGGAACCATGACCGGTTACCTCGAAAAGGGCGTGCTCTCCGAGCATGTCATGAACGACATCAAGCACTACGCTATCAACGATCAGGAGACCGGGCGCACCGTCGTCAACGTCTTGCTCGACAAGAAAGCCATGCGCGAGTCCGACCTGCTCGCCTTCGAGATCGCCATAGCCATCTCCGATCCATCCGGCGTCATGTGCTCCTACAACCTCGTCGAAGGCGACTATGCCTGCGAGAACGACTACCTGCTCAACCAGTTGCTCAAGAAAGATTTCAAATTCAAAGGATTTGTCCTGTCCGATTGGGGTGCGACCCACAGCACCGTCAAGTCCGCGCTGAACGGCCTCGACCAGGAGATGCCTGGCGACGACAACTACTTCAACGGCCCCCTCAAAAAAGCAATTGAAGACGGCCAGGTCCCCACGGCGCGGCTCGACGACATGGTCCACCGCATTCTGCGCAGCATGTTCGCGGCAGGCGTTATCGACCATCCCCCGGTCCGCAGCGTAGTCGACCCCTTTCGCGGACGCGACGACGCACAGCACATCGCTGAAGAGAGCATCGTCCTGCTTAAGAACTCTGGCATCCTTCCACTCAAGGCGTCCCCCTCAGCCTCCATCGCCATCATCGGCTCACACGCCGACGTCGGCGTCCTCTCCGGCGGCGGCTCTGCGCAGGTCGACGCTCCAGGGGGCAATGCCGCGAACCCTCAGCCCGGCGGCTCCAAATGGGGCGATGCCATCTACTTCCCATCGTCTCCCCTGAAAAACATCCAGGCAAAGTCGCCGCAAGCCTCCATCAAATACATCGACGGCACAGATCCCGCCGCTGCAGCACAGCTCGCGAAGACCTCGACCACCGCGATTGTCTTCGTCAACCAACCCATGCGTGAAGACGTAGACGCCGCAACTCTCTCCTTGCCCAACAATCAGGATGCGCTCGTCGAAGCCGTCGCCGCAGCCAACCCCAACACGATTGTCGTACTCGAGACCGGCGGCCCGGTAAGCATGCCCTGGGTCGACCACGTTAAAGGTGTCGTCGAGATGTGGTACCCCGGCATCGGCGGCGCCCAGGCCCTCGCAAACATCCTCTTCGGCGAGGTCAACCCCTCCGGCAAACTCCCAGTCACCTTCGCAAAGGACGACGCGCAGCTGCCGCATCCTATGGTTCCCGGCCTCGAAGGAGTCTCTGCCCAGGCACCCAACCGCGAGCACAAGGTCAAACCCTTCGACCTCAAGTACACCGAAGGAGCCAAGGTCGGTTACAAATGGTTCGAAGCCACCAACAAGCAACCGCTCTTCCCCTTCGGCTTCGGGCTTTCCTACACGACGTACGCATACTCCGGCCTGACCGTCGACGACGCCAAGCGCACCGTCCACTTTACCGTCCGCAACACGGGCAAACACGAAGGAACCGAGATCGCCCAGGTCTACGTTGCGCTGCCCTCCGCAGCGAAGGAAGACTACAAGCGCCTCGCCGCATGGCAACGCGTCAAACTTGCCCCCGGCGAATCAAAGGACGTAACTCTCACCCTTCATCCTCTCTCCCTCACCGTCTTCAACACGGAGCAAAATAGCTGGCAGCTGCTCCCAGGCGAGTACAACGTAATAGCTGGACCATCCTCGAGCGACTCTGCGCTGAAGGCAACGCTTCACGTACATCCTTAAACGCGCAGCCGTGCAAGAATACTGAAAGCGTGACGTCGACTCTCCCAGATCTCCGAGCCGGCCTCCTCACCTTTGCGTTTAACAGCGGCGCACACGCATCCAATTGTTATGGCTCCTCGACTCATCATCAACGCGGACGACTTCGGCCTCACCCCCGGCATCAACCGCGCCGTCGCAGAACTTCACCAGGCCCACGTCCTCACCTCTACCACCCTGATGGCCACTGGCCCGGCATTCGACGACGCAGTCGCAGTCGCCCACACCAATCCAACCCTTGGAGTCGGATGCCACATCGTCCTGACGGACGGCGTTCCCGCTTCTCCTCCTGAAAGCGTCCCCACACTCCTGGGCCCCGACCGCAGATCCCTTCGCCCGTCGCTCGTCGACTTCATTCAAGCGCTTCTACGCGGCAAGATCAGTGAAGACGATATCGGTCGCGAAGCTCTCGCACAGATTCAAAAGCTCCAGTTCGCTGGAATCAAAATCACCCACATCGACACCCACAAACACACGCACCTCTTCCCTGCTGTCGCCCGCCCGCTGCTGCGCGTGGCCGAACAGTGCTCCATCCGCTCCATTCGCCATCCATTCGAGCAGCACTGGAGCCTCGCTCTCAGCCACGGCAAACGAATTCGCCGCCTCCAGGTCAAACTCCTCGGTGGCCTCAAGACCTCCTTCGAACGCCAGCCGCAAATCCGCGATGCTCACATCCTCTCCACTGACGGAACCATTGGCATCTCCGCCACTGGAAACCTCTACGGCAAAACCCTCCACGAAATATTGCACGCCATGCCCGCCGAAGGCACCTTCGAGCTCTGTTGCCATCCCGGCTACAACGACAGCGACCTTGACCGCATCACCACACGTCTCCGTACCCACCGCGACGTCGAGCGCACAACCCTGCTGACCGAAATACCCGCAATCGTCTCGCATCGAAACGCGCCGCAACTCATCAACTATGGTGACTTGGGCACATCGGTCCCCTCGCTCAAAAGCGCCTTTAGCGAACATGAGAGAGTCTTATAGAGGAGTGGCCCGTCCAACGGGAAGCAGGAACAAAGTCTAAGAAGCCCGGGAATTCTATGAAGATCGGCATCACCTGTTATCCCACCTACGGCGGCAGTGGTGTAGTTGCCACCGAACTCGGCATCGAACTTGCTGCCCGCGGCCACGAGATCCACTTCATCACCTACTCTCAACCCTTCCGCCTCACCGGACGCGAGGCGAACATCCACTTCCACGAAGTGGCTGTCTCGAACTATCCCCTCTTCGAGCATCCCCCCTACGACCTCGCCCTCGCCACCCGCATGGCCGAGGTAGCCGAGTTCTATTCACTCGACCTCCTTCACGTCCACTACGCCATCCCTCACTCCGTCAGCGCTCTACTCGCGCGCCAAATGCTCGCCTCCCGTGGAATTCATCTTCCCTTCATCACCACGCTGCACGGCACCGACATCACGCTCGTCGGCCTCGACCGCTCTTATCTGCCCATCACCAAGTTCGGCATCGAACAGTCGGACGGCGTCACCGCCATCTCCACCTATCTCCGCAACCGCACTCGCGAAGCCTTCAACATCGACTCCGAGATCGAAGTCATCCGCAACTTCGTCAACTGTGACGTCTACGTCCGCAAGCCGGAGCTCGTCGCCGCAATGCGCCACCGCTTCGCCGAACCGAACGAGCGGCTCCTCGTTCATCTCTCCAACTTCCGTCCAGTCAAACGCATTCAGGATGTCGTCGAAGTCTTCGGCCGTGTCGCGAAAGCTATACCAGCACGTCTGATGCTCATCGGCGACGGCCCCGAACGCAGCGTTGCCGAATATCTCGCACGCGAACATGACGTGCAGGACCGCATACACTTCTTAGGCAAGCAGGACAACGTCAACGAGCTCCTTCCACTCGCCGACCTGATGCTCATGCCCAGCGAGATGGAATCCTTCGGCCTCGCCGCGCTCGAAGCTATGGCCTGCGGCGTCCCGACCATCGCCACTCGCGTCGGTGGCGTTCCCGAACTCATCGAGCACCGGCACAACGGCCTTCTCTTCGAAGTGGGCGACACCAGCTCCATGTCCAAAGCCGCCATCGAGCTGCTCGGCAACCAGGACCACCTTCAATCCATGGCCAGGGCCGCCCGCAAAACCGCACAGGACCATTTCTGCGCCTCACGTGTCATCCCCCTCTACGAGGACTACTACGAACGCGTTGTCAAACGCACTCAACCAACGCAATCGGCATAGCTACGGCGGCTGCGGCGGACACATCAGGTCCGTTGCTCAAGACACAGCTCATCCTCCCGCTCCAGCCCCAGCAGGAGCCCCTGAAACTCCGCCATCGTCTCCGTCCGATGCGCCTCGGCAAACTCTCTTGCCTCCGCCTCGCTCACCTCCGGAAAGAATCGCCGGTATAGCTCGATCCTCTGCGACTCTGCCGCCTCGCCCATGAACAACTTATAGTCGATCCGTCCCGGCCTCAGCAGCGCCGGATCAAGTGCCTCAACATGGTTCGTGGTCATCACGAACACCACATTATCCGGCGCGTGGAAGCCATCCATCACATTGAGCAGGCCGGAAAGCGTGACGCCAAGACCCTCCGGAGTCACGCTCTTCTCGTCCGGCGCTCGCCCGCTCTTCTCGTCTGCGGCGTTTGCATTCGGCCTCCGACCGCCTGCCCGCATGCAGTCGATATCTTCGAACAGAATCATCGAGTGCTCTGGCACATCGTTCATTGCGCTCTTCAGCGATTTGTCGTTGAACTCCGTCAGGTTCACAACATAAATCGACATGCCGAAACGTGCCGACAGGCCGGACACCAGCGACGTCTTGCCCGTCCCTGGCGGCCCATACAGCAGGTAACCCCGGTGATACGGCACGCCCAGTCGTCGGTACCTCGGCCGCGAGGCTCGGAACCTCTCCAGATCCTGAATCAGATGCTCCTTCTCCCCCGGCTTCAGGATCACGGACTCCAGCAACCGCGGCGAATATGCCTGCACGCTGGTCCAGTAGTCATCCCACACGTACAAGTATGACGCGGTCTTCTGCTTCCTACGATGGCAGGCCACGACCTCATCGACAAACCGCCGCAGGAAGATCTGCTTCCGCCCAATCGTCTGAAAAGTCAGCGACTCCACCCTCCGTTCGCTGCGGGTCTTGGTGTCCTCGCTCCGGTAGATCCATACCCAGAACGGCCGTCCCGCATACCAGAACAGGTGACGCCCCGGCGCCGGTAGCAGCGCCATCTCAGCACCGCGCAGCGTCGTATCCAGATCCACGCGTCGAATCCGCTTCAGAAACGCCTGCTCCAGAAACCACTCCTTCACCCACTGAAAGGCCGCATCATCGTCCTTCACTGTGATCATCATCGTGTTCTGGTGCACCAGCCAGGACCACAGCTCTGCGGGCAACGTACGCAGGTACGCCCCCACGCTGCCGATGATCATCAGCAGCAGTCCGCCAGTAGCAAACTGATTCTGGCCACTCAGGATGTGCTTCACCATTTCGAACATGGAAGTGCTTTCTACCCGGACGCACCGGGAAAGGCGACAAACGCGACTCGGCCACAAAGCTTTCAGCAATCCAGACAGAAAGATATTCGGCCGGAGTAACTCAGCTTATAAGTCGAGACGGAGCGGGTAACACGGCATGGAGTCTCAACGAGACAGCAAGCCAAGTCATCGACAGCGATTTAGGTTGTGTGGGATCGAGACGTCGGAGTCGCTTAGCGCGAAGGAAATGACGCCTCGCAACGAAGCCAATTCATCGGCTGCCGCTGCCCAGCAAACGGGTTATTAACAAGAACTCGCAATTGAGGCATCCTTTCTTTTAAGAGTCTGATAGAAGATATCACACGGTATTTCAACTGCAAGTCTTATTTATTTTTTTGCGAACTTGTCTGGTGTTCAGTGGCCAACAGCTTTCCGCAGGTCTAGCTCAGGTATGAGAAGTTTCAAGAACGCGTCATCGCCCGCACAGCATCCTGCACCAGATGACTGATCGCCTCACCCGCCGTACCACCGATCGGCCCCCACGCCTCCGCGCCCGCATCCAGAATCGGCATCAGCAAAGTCACTTTCGTCCCGCGCCCGGGCCGGCTGTTGATCTCCACAGTTGCAAGGTTCCCATACAGAACCTCCATCCGTTCGCGAACATTGCGCACCCCAATTCCCGTTCCCGGTCTCACCAGCCCACTCGCCGGCGCAGCCTCGTCTCGCTCCGGAGCCATACCGACGCCATCGTCCTCCACTTCAACCATCAACCGTCCTTCCTCGGTGATCCTGCTTCGCAGCGTCACGGTGCCCCCGCTGATCCGCGGCTCCAGCCCATGCTTGATGCTGTTCTCGATCAGCGGCTGCAGCAGCATTCCCGGCACGACGACATTCAGCGTGTTCCCCGCAATCTCCTTAACCACTTTCAGTTTGTTGCCAAATCGCACCACCTCGATATCCAGGTAGTCATCCGTAAATTGCAGCTCTTCGCTCAACGGCAGAAAAGCCTCGCGATCCTTCAGCAGCACGCGCAGAATGTTCGCCAGCTTCACGATCATCTCCCGCGCCAGCTCCGGCTGTGAACGCACCAGCGACGTGATCGAGTTCAGCGTGTTGAAAAGAAAGTGTGGATTGATCTGCCGTTGCAGCGCATCCAGACGCGCCTCCAGCAGCAGCCTCCCCTGCTCCTCCAGCTTTCGCTCGACACGAACCGCATTCCAGACCTTCAGTGGAATCCCCACAACGACCGGCGCCGTAGCGCAGATCAGCAACTCCACCCACCACTCACGCGAGTACAGTTCAAAAAAATGCCGCGGATAAAACATCGCCAGCATGCTCGTCCCAAGCTGCATTCCCGCCACCAGCAGCAGCAGCAGAATCTGCCGGTCCAGCTTCGGCCGTCGCAGATTCCTTGTCACCCACCGATAGATACTCAGGTCGATCATCGGTGAGAACGACCACACATCCTCCGGGTTCGTAAATCGACCAAACGTACCCGCAACCGCCGCGACCACCAGATTCACGGGCAGCGCCCAATACTCGTGATGCAACACCGCCGGAATCGCCAGGGCAGCTCCTCCAGCCATCGCCGCCAAAGGCCCTACCAGGATCCCTAGCAAAATCGTCGTCTCAAACGACAGATCCGCCGCCAGAAAGTTCGGCACCGTCGTCCGCACCCAGACGCCCAGCGTCAGGGGTGCGCAAATGATCGCGACCAGCCACGCTGTCTGCCGCGGCGTTCGATGCGTCATCAGCAACAGGTTCTTGAACCGGATCGACCGCGCCAGAGAGCTGGACACCGCCGCCGCCACGCCTAACTCCACCAGCAGCGTAATCAGGACTAGTTTGGGATCGGTCTGAGTCACATCACTACTTTACGCCCGGCCAGCTCCAACCCAGCGCTAATCAACATCAGGCCGCATCCAATCCAACTCCACGGCAATCGAATGGTTATGCCCTTCGAAACGTATAATCAGACCATGCCGTTCGCAAGCGTAACAAAAGTAGCCGAAGCCGACTTCCCCACCCGCTGGGGGCACTTCCGCATCCTCGGCTTCGAGGGTCTGATCGAAAACCCAGCCGCCTGCAACGACAACGTCCCGGCCCCGGCCATCCGCACCGAGTCCGCCGTGGCGCTCGTCATGGGAGACATCCTCGCTGCGCCCCCCATCGTCCGGGTCCACTCCCAGTGCCTCACCGGCGACGTCTTCCACTCTCTCCGCTGCGACTGCCGCCAGCAATTCGAGCTCGCCATGGCCGCTATCACCGATGCCGGCGCTGGCATCCTCCTCTACGAGCAGCAGGAGGGCCGCGGCATAGGCCTCATGGCAAAACTCCGCGCCTACGAGCTACAGGACAAGGGCCTCGACACCATCGAAGCCAACATCGAGCTCGGTTACGAAGCCGACTGCCGCCACTTCGAGCTCCCCGCCGAGATCCTGAAAAAGATGGGCGTCAAAGCCGTCCGCCTCATCACCAACAACCCTGCCAAGGTGGAAGCCCTCGAACTAGCTGGCGTCAAGGTCGTCGAGCGCATCTCCGCCGAGGTCCCCACCGAGCCCACCAACGAGCGTTACCTCAAGACCAAACGCGAAAAGATGGGCCACCTCGTCAGCTAATCGGCAAACCCCTCGCATCTCATCACCATCTGAGCTAAGCTACGGCCATAATGCACTTACGTGAGAGGTCCTATGGCACTTCCCCGCCGCACCCTCCTGATCGTTCTCGGCAGCATCGTCGCTCTTGTCCTGCTCATTGGCCTCTGCATCCCGCTCTTCCTCAACGCCGACAGCTTCCGCGCCCGCATTGAAACAGCCCTCACCACCTCCCTGGGCCGTAAGGTCACCCTCGGCAAACTCGACCTCTCTGTCCTAACCGGCAACCTCGTCGCCGAAAACGCAACCCTCGCCGACGATCCCGCCTTCAGCACTCAGCCCTTCCTTCAGGCCTCCAGGGTCAAAATCGGCGTCGAGATCTTCCCCCTCATCTTCAGCCGCGAGATCCACATCACCGGCTTCGCCATCGAAGCGCCTAAGATCACCCTCCTCCGCGCCGCCAACGGCACCTGGAACTACTCCACCATCGGCCGCGCGCAGCAAAACACCGCCGCCACACAAAGAATCCAGCAACCTCATCCCCAACCTCACCGTCGGCCACGTCACCATCACCGACGGCCAACTCACGGTTGGCATAGCGCCCGCTCCCGGCGCACCCGCCTCTCCGCGCCGCACCTACGACAAGCTCACCCTCGACGCGAAAGACTTCTCCTTCCAGAAATCCTTCCCCTTCACCGCCTCAGCCCACCTCCCCGCCGACGGCACCGTCTCGCTCAACGGCAGCGCCGGCCCCATCAATCCACATGATGCATCGCTCACACCCTTCAGCGCTCACGTCGAAGTCAAACACATCGACCCGCTCGCGGCAGGCTTCGTCGACGCCACCTCCGGCATCAGCGGCACCATCGACGCCATCGACGTCCAGGCATCATGGAACGGCCAGCAGCTTCACGTCGCCAACCTTCTCATCGACACGCCCAAACTCACCCTCATCCGCAACAACAAACCCACCACCGTCGTGACCCCACCGCCCGCACCCAACAGCAACGACATGCTCAGCACCTTCACCGCCGATCGCCTCCAGGTCAAAAACGGCACCTTCACCATCACGTCGCCAGGACAGGCCACACCCGCCATCTATCAGCAACTCAACGCCGAGTTCACCAACGTCTCTCCCACCGCCGCCGCTCCCTTCAAACTAAGCGCACAACTTCCCGGTGGAGGCTCTCTCACCGGCGACGGCACCGGCGGACCCATCAACCAGGCCAACGCCGCCGCAACTCCCCTCAACGCCCACGTCGCCATCTCCCACCTCGACCTCGCCACCAGCGGCGTCGTCCCACCCGAAGACGGCATCGCCGGCATCGCCAACGTCGATCTCAAAGCCCTCTCCGACGGCAAAAATCTCAACGCCAACGTATCCGCTAACATCCAGGGCCTGCAAGTCGCGAAGAACGGCTCCCCCTCTCCGAAGCCCGTCATCGTACAGCTCACCGTCGCGCAGAACCTCCAGGCCCTCACCGGCCAGCTACAACCGGCCGTCATCACCATAGGCAAAGCCGTCATCAACGTCGCCGGAACCTACCAGACCAGCGGCCCCACCACCGCAATCAATCTCAAAGTCACTACGCAAGCCACGTCCATCGACGAACTCGAAGCGTTCCTGCCCTCTGTCGGCGTCCATCTGCCGTCCGGCTCACGCCTCCAGGGCGGAACCCTCACCACCAACCTCAACGTCACCGGCTCCGCCGCAGCTCCCATCATCAACGGCCCCATCCGCATCGACAACACCAACCTCGCCGGCTTTGACCTCGGCTCAAAACTCGGCCCGCTCAGCTCGCTCGCCGGAATCAAGTCCGGATCCGGCACGGCCATTCAATCGCTCAGCACTAATGTCACCATCAACGGCGGCAACGTCCGCACCGACAACGTCTCAGTCATCGTCCCCGCAATCGGCTCAGCTACAGGCGCCGGAACCATCAGCGCTGCCGGCGCACTCAACTACAACGTCATCCTCAAACTCACCGGCGTCGTCGACGCAGTCAGCGGTAAGGGTGGCGCTGCTTCAGGCGCAGGAGGCATCGCCGGTCAATTGCTGGGAATGATCCCGGCAGGGGCCGCCGGCGGAGCAGCTGGCAGTGTCATAGGAAACTACGCCGGCGCCGCTCTCCGCAACGGTGTCCCCGTTGCCATCGGAGGAACAACCTCCAACCCAACCTTCACGCCCAACATGGGTGGAATCGTAAACAGCGCCACCAGCGGCAGCACCACGAAGGGCGGCGCTGCCAAGCCCTCGAACAGCAAGTCAACCGACCCGCTCTCCGACGCACTCGGCGGACTCTTCAAACCCCACTAGAAAACCGCTACGAATTCATCTATTGCGACACGGTTCATCAGCGAATCGTTTCTCGTCTAAGAATGCCGCACCTGGAAACCCGTCGGAGGCGTAAACGCTGTCACCCGCCTTTTCCCCCTCCAATCTTCTTTAGCCCCTCGCTTGTGCAGCACGACCTTCGCCGTAGTCACCAGTTGCCCCACATGCCGCTGGGCGTGGTCCGCACAATGCACCAGCAGACCTCCTACGCTGCTCGGTAGCCCGCCTCGACCTACCCAGCGCGCCTTGTCGTAGCTTCCCTGCGGAATCGCCTTAATCCTCTGTATCGCCGAATCGATCCCACGCTCAAACTCAGCAAAAACCATCTCCCGCGAACCCAGAGGCTCCATCTCGTTGTCCAGCGCCTTCAGCTGCTCGTCGCTCAACTGCCGGTCTTCCGCATAGGTCAACAGCCGGTCCAGACTCCTGGCAATATGCCTCATCTGAAACCCCACCGAAGGCAGCCCGAACGGCTGCGACTCCAGTTGCTCCTCCGTAAACTCGGAGCACCACCGCACCACATCCTCCCGCGCTAGTTGCAGAGCGTGCAACACTCCCCGGCGCACCGCATCCTCTTCAGTCAACGTCCCGCGCAGCCACGGCTCAACCATCTCAGCATCCTTTCGATGTCCCGACGTCTTCAATGTCCCCGATGTAACCAGCTATTAATATATTCGCCCCATCCCCCACCCTCTCACAACCCTTTTCGAAGCTCCCGGACCAAGTCGCCAACGCCGCGGTTCTGCCGATCTCCTGCAAAGGCCATCCTCAACCACAACTCAACCATCAAACCTCCTCCTGCCGCTCCACCCGAAGATCAAAACATCCAGCCTTGCCATCGCGAACCATCACATAGCGAATCAGCGGATCGCGCATCATTCGTTCGATCGTTCTCTCCTGCGATCCGTCCGTCACAGTCTCGCGCCTTCGAATCATCTGCCCCTCATCGTACCCATCCAGCACCGCAGCAAACGGCAGCAACTCGGCTGGATACCCCGCTGTCTCCACATATCGCTCACACTCTGCTTCATGAAGAAACACCGGCCCCGGCTGCGGTATCGGTGCAACACCTTCGAACGGATTCAGCGTAAACAGCATCCGCACATCCTGACCCACCACAAATGGCCGCAGACAGTGCCTGCAAGGCCCATGCCCCGTCGCCACCTTCGCCGTAACCGGATGCCCATACCCCGGCGACAACATCGTCTCCCTAACCTTCTCCGCCAACTCACTCGCAATCGCAATCATCCGAAACTCACTCATCTCATCTCTCCAGTCGTCTAAGTTCAACCACTGAAGTCATCTTTCCCTACGAACACCCAGACGCACACTCCGAATCGTTCACCCAAACTCATAGTCCCTTCCCCTTACGAAACTCCCGCACCACATCCCCCACATCCTTATGTTCCGAATCCACCGCATAGTTCATCCCCCGCACCTCATCCGCACTGACCTTCCCCGCCAGGCGATTCATCGCCACCTGAATTTCCGGGTGCCGTCGCAGCGAATCCTCCCGCACCAGAGGCACCGCCTCATAGGGTGGAAAGTAGTGCTTATCATCCTCCAGCACCACAAACCCGAGCGCCCGAATCGGCCCATCGGTCGAATTCCCCGCCACCATATCCACCTGACTACTCGACAGCGCCCGATACAACAACCCCAGGTCCATCGTTCGCGGATCGCCGGCAAACTTCAACCCGTAGGTCGTCTCCAACCCACGCAGACCATCCGGCCGCGACTGAAACTCATACCCCACGCCCAGCCGCCAGCCCTTCTCCGGATCGGGAGCGATCTTCACCGCATCTGAAATCGTCTTCAACCCCAACCGCCGAGCATCATCCCCCCGCACGACCATCGCAAACGTATCCTCAAACCCCAGCCCCGCCCCCACCTTCACCCGATACCGCGACGCATACAACTCACTCACCCGAGCAAACACCGTCGCCTCGTCCCGCTGCCCAACCGGCGGAAGCGGCTGCTTCAGAATCGCCGTCAAGGCCGTCCCCGTGTACTCCACATACCCATCAATGCGCCCACTGACCAGAGCCTGCTGACACAGATAACTCCCCGCCAGATAAAACCGCCGGGCAACAGGTTCACCGGTGACCGCCTCAATCTCCTGCGCAAGCAGCTCCCCCAGCACCACCTGCTCCGTAAAATTCTTGGCCCCAATCGTGATCCGCGAAGACCGCGGCGGCGCACAAGCTGACAACAAAGCCAATCCACCCAGAAGCACGGCAGCCAGGAAGCTTCGGTTCCACCGTCCGATAATCCCGGCAAGTTGACAAACAGTCGCTCCGAAGGGGTCCCTCGTGTTCCGCTTCGCGCCAGCCATTCGCCCGAAGTCCAGACCTAAAGTCTCTCGTTCGAAGACTTTGCACACTTTTTGACGGGGAGGGGGTACCGTCATACACGACGCACCGAGAACCGCTTCTCCAGCAACCCGAGACCAGCATCCGCAATCAGCGCCAGCAGCGCTGCCGGGATCGCCCCCGCCAGCACAAGCCCGTTATCCACGCTCGCGACCCCACGAAAAATCAGCTCCCCCAAACCGCCCGCACCAATCGCCGCCGCAATCGTAGCAACACCCACGCAAGTCACAGTTGCCGTCCGGAGCCCAGCCAGAATCACACTAGCCGCGAGCGGCAGCTCCACCTTCACCAGCCGCTGCCACGAGGTCATCCCCATCGCATTCGCCACATCCACCAGCGCCGGATCGACGCTACCAATCCCCGCATATGTATTCCGCAGAATCGGCAGTAGCGCATATCCAGTCAACGCCAGAATCGCCAGCCGCGCCGCATTCTCCCCCAGCCAAGGCACAGGCAAAAGCAGCCCAAACAGCGCCAGACTAGGCACCGTCTGCAGCACATTCGCAAACCCGATTACAGGCTTCGCCAACCCCTGCCGTCGAGTCAGCAAAATCCCCAGCGGCAACCCAATCCCCGCCGCCAGAAGCATTGCCGAAAGCGTCAGCCAAAGATGCTCAAATGTCAGCCGGCCTATCTCCCAGCCGTGCGCCGGTAAAAAGCCCATCATGCTTGCACCACACGATGTACAGCCGAAACATAATCTTTTACATAAGAGTTATCCGAACCCGGGACCTCGCCTACAGGCATGTCTGCTGCAACTGCCCCTTCCGACAGAAACACCACACGCTTCGCCAGATAAAGTGCCTCGTCCAGATCATGCGTAACCAGCAAAACCGTCTTTCCCACCTTGTCCAAAAGCCCCCGCAGCATGGTCTGCATCTCCGCCCGGGTCAGTGGATCGAGCGCCCCGAACGGCTCATCCATCAGCAACACCATCGGGTCCGTCGCCAGCGCCCGAGCCAACCCAACCCGTTGTCTCTGGCCACCTGAAAGCTGCCAAGGATACCGCCCCCTAAACTCCTCATACCCCAATCCGGCCAGCGCCAGCACCTCACGCACACGGGCCGCAATCTCCTGCTTCGAGCGCCCCGCCAGCTCCAGCGCCATCCCCGCATTCCGCTCCACCGTCATATGCGGAAACAGCCCGGTCTCCTGGATCACATACCCAATCCCCCGCCGCAACGCCACCGTGTCGTACTCCCGCGTCGCCTTCCCCGCAACCCGCACCTCGCCTGCGGTCGGCGTCACGAGCCCATTCACTGTCCGCAACAGCGTCGTCTTACCAGACCCACTCCGCCCCAGCAGCGCCGTAGTTGTCCCCTCTTCCAACTCCAGGGAAATATCACGAAGCAAAACGCGCCCATCCGCCAACGTATAGCTCAGGCTCGCGAAGGTAACGCCCGCATCCACCATGTGGCTTGAATTATCGCAGCAGCCCCGCAGACGCGCTAACGAATCAAGGAAGACGATGCAACAACAAAGGACATAAGAAACAGCGCAATCGTCGCCGCACAGGCAGTGATACCCACCCACCGCACCCTACCCTTCGCAAAACACAGCGCAATCGCACCAAGGATCGCCAGTCCCAGCCCGACAAACACCGCATCGAGCATGGCCGCCAGTATTGGCGAATCGTTACTGTCTTTGGTGCGTGAGAGCAGTTCCATCGAAATCAGCCACAGCGGAGGCACAACGGAAGCCGCTGTCGCAATGCCCAAGCCAATCCCGGACAGCGCCCTTCGCCATCCCCCAACGGCCTCTAAATGCAGATGTTTCCAGAGCGAAAGACAAAGCACCAAAGGCAAAAGACTCACCACTGCGGAGACAGCCATCACGGCCCGAAACTGCCACTCCGGCATCAATCAGTGAGCCTCCGTCCGGCTAGCCGTCTCGGTTTACTGCGCAATCTCCGGAGCCGCAGCAGGTTCCGCCGCCGCAGCCTCGTCACTCGCGGATCCCGTCTGTCCCTTCACACGGACCACGGTGATCTTTTCAAACCCTTCCTTGAAGGTTGGCGGCTTCAGACGCTCCGCCATCTTCTGCATCACCTCATCGGTCACCTGGCGATCACGTTTCGAGTTCCGCTCCATGCATACAGCCAGCGGCACATCGAAGAAGACCGCCTGGACCTCGTAGCCGAAGCTCTTCGCCATCTTGATCCACTGCTTCCGCTCATGCGGCGACAGATTTGTCGCGTCCACATAGTTCCAAGGCATCTTGGCAATCAGTCGCGCGCGCAACAGGCTTCGCAGGGTCGAAAACACCAACCCCTGATAGCGTTGCTCCGTAATGTCGTCGAACAACAGTGTCCGCAGAAGGTCACTGGATAGCGGGGTCACCCCACGCCGCTTATACCAGGTCGTCTTGCCCGATCCCGGCAGACCGATCGTCAGCACCACGAATCCTTTGGGTGACTTCAGCGGCGCCTGCTCGACCGGCGGCGTAGCCAGTGACTCAGGCTGTGTCTCGACTACCATCTTGGGCTCGGGCGGCGCGACAACAGGCTCCACAGCGGCTGGCATGCTTGCCGCGATCGGCGACACCTCTGCAGCACGCGCCGGTACTGCCTCCGGGTACGTTGGTCTCAGGGGAGCTGGCTGGTTCGAGGGCAGCTCCTGCCCACTTTTCCCCGTGGACTCCGAATCATTCGGTCCACGTCTAGGGCGTCGTCTCATCTTTTCGCTTATCCATTCGCGCAACTCGCGCATGTCACGCTTGTAACACAGCGCGGAAGGCCCCCGCAAATCGAACGCACCTCCTGCGACACCCCGCCCGTCCCCCTTCGGCCCAGACCAGTTTGCGCCGCCCCTCCTTTTTGTCTCCGTCATAATCGTCCATTCATCTCGCTCCAGTACCTTCTCCAGTAGACGAGGTGAACGATGACCGTCGAAAGCTCCGATCTCGACCAGATGCAAGCCGCCTACAAGACAGCGGTGGACCACTGGATCACCACCATCCGCGAAGAAGAAGCCCTCGCCTCCTCCGAGCACTCCGAGACGGAGATCGACGCCTGGGAGGCAGCCGGCTTCCGCGAAGAAGACGCCCGCACAAGGACTAAGCAAGCAAAGAAGGATTACGAAGACGCCCTCCGCGAGAGGTTCTTCAACTTCTAGCATCGCGGCGCATTGGTTCGCTTCGGGGCGAACCCCTCGCAATGTACATGCGCAAGCGGTACCGCGCTCAATTTGTGCCACTTCCTTCCCGGTGGTAGCATCGACATCGGTGGGCGTAAGCGATTCTGCTGCGCTCTCAGGCGTCAGACTCGTAAAACACCCCCGCAGCAAACGACAGGAGCAACCGATCATCATGGCAGCAGTAAAGGTAGGCATTAACGGCTTCGGCCGCATTGGACGCAACGTCTTCCGTACCGCCCTCGGCAACCCAGAAATCGAATTCGTCGCCGTCAACGACCTCACCACCCCCGCCACCCTGGCCCACCTCCTCAAATACGACTCGATCCTCGGCAACCTCAAGCAGGAGATCACCCACGGCGCGGACTTTATCGCCGTAGACGGCAAGCAGATCAAGGTCTTCGCGGAGCGCGACCCAGCCAAGCTCGACTGGGCGTCCGTCGGCGCCCAGATCGTCGTCGAATCCACCGGCTTCTTCACCGATGCTGAAAAGGCAAAGGCCCACCTCGGCAGCACCGTCAAGAAGGTCATCATCTCCGCCCCGGCTACCAACGAGGACATCACCATCGTCCTCGGCGTCAACGACAACAAGTACGATGCGGCCAAGCACAACATAATCTCCAACGCGAGCTGCACCACCAACTGCCTCGCCCCGGTCGTCAAGGTCATTCACGATACTTTCGGCATTGCCTCGGGCATCATGACCACCATCCACAGCTACACCAACGACCAGGTCATCCTGGACACGCCGCACAAGGACCTCCGCCGCGCCCGCGCTGCCGCTCTCAGCATGATTCCAAGCAGCACCGGTGCCGCCAAGGCCCTCAAGCTCGTTATCCCGGAGATGTCCGGTAAGCTCGACGGCTTCGCCATCCGCGTCCCCACCCCCAATGTCTCCGTAGTCGACCTCACCTTCGTCTCCGAAAAGCCTATTACCGACAAGTCGATCAACGAGGCCCTCAAGAAGGCCGCTGACGGCGAACTCAAGGGCATTCTGGGCTACACCGACGAGGAGCTCGTCTCCTCCGACTTCAAGGGCAACCCCCTGAGCAGCATCGTCGACAGCAAGCTCACCAAGGTCGTCGGCCAGAACACCGGCAAGGTCATCAGCTGGTACGACAACGAATGGGGCTACTCCAACCGCGTCAAAGACCTCATCACCTTCCTGGTGAAAAAAGGCCTGTAACTCTTAGAGCCAAACCAAAACGCTTGTCATTCTGAGCGAAGCGAAGAACCCCCGCATTTTTTTCCGAAGCGGCGAGGTTCTTCGCCTCGTCGTTTTGCCTGGGACACGGCTTCAACCGTGTCGTAATCTCTATCCCCAAATCGCCTCAGCATACTTGAACGGCCTGTGCAATCGGCTCTTCCAGAAGTACCCCAGAATAATCACGCTCGCCACCGCTGCATACGCACACCAAAGCGACGTGAAGGCATACCGCTTCACTCCCATCACCGTCAGCAGAATCGCCAGATTGGCCGCGCCAAAGATAACCATGGCCTTCACCTTCGAGAAGAACAGCGAGCCGCAGGTTGCGATGATATACAGCACCGCGAGCGCCGTATTGTTCGTTCCGTCGTTGATGTAAACGATGCTGTCTCCGCGCACAAAGATATGCAGTGGATAAGCAATCAACGCCCAAAGCATATAAAGAGTCGTGCCCGTGCCTATCGCGAGAAATGGCAGCATCCGCCTGCGGCTCTTCATGTCCGGCTCAAAGAGAAGAATGCTCAGCGGCATCAGAAACGGCAGCAGTCCCTGCGCATACAGCACAAACGCGGCGCCCATATTGTGCGTTACGGCGGGCGAAAGTACCCCGTCCAACCCCAGCCACACGAATCCTTCGATAAACTGGTGCACCGCGAACAACGTAGGCAACGACGCGAACAGCAGCTCCCGTTTATGTTTCACCTTCGTCAGGGTCACAACACCTATCGCCCCCAGTACTCCGCTTCCAACGAAGTTCGCTGTCGCTGAAAAGCACACGTTTGAGAGCCTCCTGCGGCCAGGTTTGCCGATTGTGCCGATAATACGCGAGTCCGCCTACCGACCTCCCCAATGCTGATTTTGAACAACAACAATCATGAATCCTGCGAAACCAACAGGTAATCTATAAAAGTGGCAGTGAGTGCACCTGCCGGGATCGAGAACGCAATGGGTCGTCGCTTCGCGGAACTGGCCTTCACGCCGCTCGTCAAAAAGCATCAGCTCGAACACGGCAGTCGTCGCCAATACGAACGCATTGAGCAGTCTGCGCCAACAGGAAACGCCCTCGGCCCTGCTGAGCAGGACTTCCTGCAGCGTCGCGACAGCTTCTACATGGCCTCCGTCAGCGAGACCGGCTGGCCCTACGTACAGCATCGCGGCGGCCACAAAGGCTTCGTCCACATCATCGATCCTAAGACGATCGGCTTCGCCGACTTTCGCGGCAACAAGCAGTACATCAGCCTGGGCAATCTGCAACACGACACTCGTGTGGCCCTCTTCTTCATGGACTACCCCAACCAGAGCCGTCTTAAGATCCTCGGCCGTGTCGAAATCCATGAGCATGACACGGAAGCCCCGGCACTCATCGAATCCTTCCGAAACACGGACAAGTCTGACGTCGTAGAGCGAGTCATTCTCGTTCACGTCGAGGCCATCGACTGGAACTGCCCGCAGCACATCACCCCTCGCTACACCATGGAAGAGCTGCAGCAGGTCCTCGCGCCAGTCCGCGAGAAACTCGCGACCCTCGAAGCCGAAAACGCAGCTCTCCGCGGTAAACTCTCCTTGCCAGCCAAATAACCTCAACCGAATCCAGCTCCAAGGTCCTTGCAATGAACCGCAAAAACATCTCCGGCACCAGCCCCTTCGAGCCCATCATCGGCTTCTCACGCGCCGTCCGCATCGGCAACTGCGTCCACGTCTCCGGCACTGGCCCGGTTGGCGCAGACGAGGCCGACGTAGCCGAACAAACCGACCAGTGCCTGACCCTCATCGCTGCGGCTCTCAAGAACGCCGGCAGTTCGATCGAGCACGTCTACCGCACGCGAATGTACCTCACACGCGCGGAAGACTGGGAGGCTGCCGGCCGCATCCACGGCAAGTTCTTCGGCCTCATCCGTCCCGCAGCAACCATGGTCGTGGTCGCCGCACTCCTCAACCCAAACTGGAGAATAGAAATTGAGGCGGACGCGTGCATTCCGGATGAGAAACCAGTCTAAAATCATTCCAAATGGAAACGTCAACCGATCCTCCCCCTCTCTGGAAGGTCATCGCCGGTGCCACTCTCCTCGTAGGCGTTCTCGACCTCTCCGACGCCTTCATCTTCTATGCTCTCCGCGGCATACCGCCCGTCAGGATTCTTCAAGGCATCGCCGGCGGAATCTATGGCCGCGCCGCCCTTGGCATGGGTCATCGAGCGGCTCTCATCGGGTTGCTCTGCCACTTCTTCATCGCCTTCTCAGCCACGACAGTCTTTCTCCTCGCCGCCCGTAAGCTCCCGCTTGGGCAGCACCCATGGCTCCACGGCAGCCTCTTCGGTATTGCTCTCTACATCGTCATGAACTACGTGGTTCTTCCACTCTCCAAAATCGGCCTCCGTCCTACACCTCCACTCGTCCCTCTCATCAACGGCGTCGCAGCCCTTGTCTTCTGCATCGGCATCCCCCTCGCATTCATAGCTCGCCGGTACGTCCCGCAACGAATTTCGTAAACTTATTTCTGCCAGATGATGTCTACTTGCTCCCAGAAGGAAAACAAATGCCGAAGCTGTCCATCCGCGACTTAGACCTCACCGACAAACGTGTCCTCATCCGCGTCGACTTCAACGTCCCCCTCAAGGACGGCATCATCACCGACGACACGCGCATCCGCGAGACCCTCCCCACCATCGAGTACGCCCTTCGCCACAAGGCCAAGGTCATTCTCTGTTCGCATCTCGGCCGCCCCAAGGGCAAGCCCGTCGAGAGCATGAGTCTCCGCCCCCTCGTCGACCACCTCCGCGGTCTGCTCGACCACATCCTCGGCGATGACGAAAACGTGGCCTTCTCTCCCAACTGCATCGGCGTAGTCGCCAGCGAGATGGCCGCCAACCTCGAATCCGGCCAGCCTCTTCTGCTCGAGAACCTCCGCTTCCATCCCGAAGAAGAAGCGAACGATCCCGCCTTCGCCAAGAAGCTCGCCTCGCTCTGCGACATCTACGTCAACGACGCGTTCGGCAGCGCTCACCGCGCCCACGCCTCCACCGAAGGCGTCACCCACTTCGTCAAGCAGTCCGCTGCCGGACTCCTTATGCAGAAGGAGCTCACCTACCTCGGCAAGGCCCTCACCGAGCCCGACAAGCCCTTCGTCGCCATCATCGGCGGAGCAAAGGTCTCCGACAAGATCGAGGTCATCGATAACCTGATCGACAAGGCCGACGCCATCATCATCGGCGGCGGCATGGCCTACACCTTCCTCAATGCCCAGGGCCAGAGCACCGGCAAATCGCTCGTCGAGACCGACAAGATCGACGTAGCCAAAGCCGCGCTCGAAAAAGCGAAGGCCAAGGGTGTTCGCTTCCTCCTCCCCGTCGACCACGTCCTCGCCGACAAGTTCGCCCCCAACGCCAAAACCAAGGTATTCTCCGGCACCGGCGCCTTTCCTGCCGAGATGATGGCCCTCGATATCGGCCCCAAATCCATCGCGCTCTTTGAGAACGAGATCGACGAAGCCCGCACCATCGTCTGGAACGGTCCCATGGGCGTCTTCGAGATGCCTGCCTTCGCTGAAGGCACCAACGCCATCGCCCGCTCCGTCGCGCGCAACCACGATGCCACAACCATCGTCGGCGGCGGAGACTCAGTCGCTGCAGTCCAGCAGGCCGGAGTAGCCGACCGCATCACCCACATCTCCACCGGCGGCGGTGCCAGCCTCGAATTCCTCGAAGGCAAAATCCTCCCTGGCGTCGCCGCACTTACAGACAATCAGAGATTTCGCTAATGGCATGGGAAATCGGATTCATCTCAGATCCGACCTGCGATGAATCCATTGTCAATACGTTAGTCAGATACATGCCTATCTGGATGGTTGATTCGTCAATCAATCAACGCACTGCGTCAGTTGCGAGACAGTTAGCTGGCGAGATGTGGCATCCAGAAGCAGCTTGCACTACTTTCAAGGTTAAAAACTGGGAAGACCGCGAATACAACTGCCTTAGCCAACTGGATGCGGTTGATCTGCACCATCCGGACATGGCCAAATTGAGCTTTGTTGGTGTTGAAGATTCAGGTACCCTCCGCACTGGCCTCAAAGAGTTCGGCTTCATCCCCGCAAATGCAACGTGGCCTGACACGATTGCGTTCAGAAGACCCATAACCACGCTAAAAAGCATCTCTACTCTCAAACTTGATGCATATGGCTGGAAAAATTCGGATGACGTTTACGAATCGCTCTTTGCCGTTCTTGGATCACCAGTTTGGCACGGCAAAAATTTCAATGCTCTCCACGACAGCATCGTGACTGGCGGCATCAACACAGTTGAAGTTCCCTACAGCCTATCAATTCGCAACGTGAAGGCTACAAGCTCCGATGTTCGCTAGTTCATATCTGATCTTGTCGACTTCATCTCTGAACGCGAGGCGGATGGCTGTCCAGTGTCAATCCGAATTGAGGACGATTCCCAATAATTACCTCGAATTCGGCAGTTCTCGATCCCAGCTCTCCATCACTTCCCTAGACCCAATGAAGGTGGAATACTAAAGTAAATGCGCAAACTATTGATCGCCGCGAACTGGAAGATGTACAAGACCCCAAACGAGTCCACTGCCTTCCTCACCAGCTTCTTCCCCCTTGTCAAGCAGAGCACCCAGGCCGAGATCCTTCTCTGCCCCGCGATGACCTCGCTGCCAGCACTCGTCGACGCCGCCCGCTCCCGCTCCGTCTTCGTCGGCGCACAGAATATGCACTGGAAGAATGAAGGCGCGTTTACCGGCGAAACCTCGCCCGTCATGCTCACCGCCCTCGGCGTCACCCACGCCCTCATCGGCCACTCTGAGCGCCGCCAGTACTTCAACGAAACCGACACCACCGTCAACCTCAAGCTCAAGGCCGCCCTCGCCCACTCACTCGTCCCGGTCGTCTGTGTCGGCGAAAAACTCGAAGAACGCGAGGCCAACCTCACCAACAACGTCCTCGAGCTCCAGGTCTCCATCGCCCTGGAAGGCATCGACCCCGCCATCGCCGCTCCCATCGTCTTCGCCTACGAGCCCGTCTGGGCCATCGGCACCGGCCGCACTGCCACCCCGGAGATCGCCCAGGAAGCCCACAAGATCATCCGCAATCAAATCGCCCAGTCACTGACGCCCTCCCTCGCTGCCTCCATCCGCATCCTCTACGGCGGCTCTGTCAAACCCGACAACGCCAAATCTCTCTGCTGCCTCGAAGACATTGACGGTGCGCTCGTCGGCGGCGCCAGTCTCGAACCCCAATCCTTTGCTGAGATCGTCCACAACGCAATCGCAGGCCAGTCGTAACCCAATCCGGGGAACTGAAGCACACGGAAGTCCGTACCTCTCGTATCGTCACCCTCAAGGAGACCCGGTGCGCCCCTGCGTAATGCAATTGCTCTCGCTGGCAACTCCGGTCTTGCTCACCTGCATGCCATCTCGGATGCTTCAGGCCCAGGGCGTCCCCGTCATCCAGGTCGAAACCCACCTCATCGACACCACGCTCAGCGTCCGCAGTGCAGACGGCCGCATCGTTACAGGCCTCAGCCAGGACGACTTTACCGTAATCGAGGACGGCGTCCCCCAGAAGATTCGTTTCTTCGCCCACGACAACCAGCTACCTCTCAGCATCGGCCTTCTCATAGACGAAAGCGGTAGCCAGGAGAAGTTCGTCAAAGAGCACCAGAAAGACATCGATACCTTCCTGCACCAGATCCTCGAACCCAACGACCAGGCCTTCGCCATCTGCTTCGGGAATCACCTTCGCCTCGTCAGCGATTCCACCAGTTCCGCAACCGCCATCATGGATGGCGTCCGCAGCTTCGACAAGGGCAACCTGGACTTCCCCGAGATCGGCCCCAAGGAAACCCGCGTACTCGGCACCGCACTCTACGACGCCATCTACTTCAGCACGACCGAAAAACTAGCCACCATCCACCAGCGTCGCAAGGTCCTCATCATCTTCAGCGACGGCGAAGAAAACTCCAGCGAGCACGACCTCCTCGACGCCATCGGGGCCGCCCAGAATGCAGACGTGCTCATCTACGCCATCCGCTACACCGAGTTGAAGCGTGGAAAAATGGATGCCCGCGACCGCTACGGCATGCGCGCCCTCGACCATCTCACCACCCAGACCGGCGGCAAGGCCTTCGACTTTCACGCCACCAACCTGAAACAAGACTTCGCCGAGATCGCCGGCGACCTGCGTTCGCTCTATGACCTCGCCTATCAGTCCACCAACCCGATTCGCGACGGCACCTTCCGCAAGGTCGTCATCCAGACCACCCGCCCAGGCCTCACCGTCCGCGCAAGGACCGGCTACTACGCACGCTAAGCGTTACCGCACCACGCCAGCCTGGTCCATCGGCCAGTACACAAACGCCGCTTTCCCGTAGATCAGATCGCGATCCACCGGCCCAAATTCACGGCTGTCACTCGAGATCGACCGATGATCCCCCATCACAAAATACTCATGTTGCGGCACAGTCATCTCTGGTTGCGACCGGTCATCTTCAAACCGCTTCGGAACATACGACTCCTTCACCGGGCTCCCGTTCACATACACCAGTCCGTGGTCGATCCGCAGCGTGTCCCCAGGCAGCGCAATCACCCGTTTGATATAGCTCTTCTCATGGTCATGCGGGTAAAGAAACACCACTACGTCCCCACGATGAATCTCACCCACCCGGTACGCCAGCTTGTTGATGAACAGCCGGTCTTGATCTTCCAGCATCGGAAGCATGCTGGTGCCTTCCACCCGTACCGGCTGGTACAGAAAGACAATAATAAAAGCCGACACGATCACCGAAACCGTCAGGTCCCGGAGCCAGGAGTGCACTACCCCCTTGGCCTGTCCTGACGGAACAGGCTTGTTCTCCGGATCCTGCCCTGTTCGTCCGTCTATCTCCACGCTGTCTCCCAATCCCTTTGGTTAGACGCATCAACTGCAGTGGCGCGACTTCACCTTGTCACCAGTTCTGCGGTTTGTGGGGCCTTCGGGCGCTAAATCCGGCCCAGCTAACCAAATTGTCTGGACTCTCATCTCATACCACAGTCAGAGGCATTAACTCCAGCCTGCAGACCCTATGAGAACGCCTGCCCCCACCGACCAGCATCACTTTAGACCACTTTCCGTCTCCCGGATTCGGGGGTTTTGGCCAGTCTATGAACCCTCGAATGATACCCCCTGCCAGGGAACCCTTTCTTAGAGCTTTTCATAGCCTGTAGGAATAGAATTGAGTCAGACAGAATCGCAGGACATTTTATGGCAACCCTTACCATGCTCGAGCAGGCCCCTACACCGAAATCCGTCAACCGAGGCGCAGAAGAATTCAACGATCTCACGACGGAGACCGCCAATGCCGCGTCAGAAGGGCTCGACACCAAGTCTGCCCTCGAAATCGCGCGCATTATTAATCACGAAGACGCTAAGGTAGCTGCCGCTGTCAAAAAGGCGCTGCCCGAGATCGCCATCGTCATTGACACCGTCGCCCGTTCTCTCCGTGACGGCGGCCGACTCATCTATGTCGGTGCCGGCTCCAGCGGTCGCATCGCCTCCCTCGACGCGTCGGAGTGCCCACCAACCTACTCCACCGCGCCTGCGCAAGTCCAATACATTATGGCGGGTGGCCCGAAGGCTCTCGCCTCCGCCTCGGACGTCAACGAGGACTCCCCCGAGATCGGCCAGCGCGACATCGCCCGCCGCCGCCCCACCCGTAAAGACATCGTCATCGGAGTCTCTGCCAGCGGCCGCACCCCGTATGTCGTCGGCGCTGTCGAATACGCCCGTGCCCGCGGTGCCAAAACCGCCGCCATCACCTGCAATCACAACACCCCGCTCGCCGATGTAGCCGACACTACCGTTATCAGCGAGGTCGGCCCCGAAGTCATCTCCGGCTCTACCCGCATGAAGTCCGCAAGCGCCCAAAAGATGATCCTCAACATGATCACCACTGGCGCCATGACCCGTCTCGGCTACGTCTACGACAACCTCATGGTCAACGTGCACATGAAGAATGCCAAGCTCGTCGAGCGTGGCATTCGTGTCCTGATGAAGGTCTGCGAGATCGATCGCGACACCGCTATTCGAACCATCAAATCCGCGGGCAAATCCATTCCTATCGCCGTCGTCATGCTCAAAGCCAACGTCGACAAAATGGAAGCTGTTCGCCGCCTCACCAAGTCCGACGGCAACGTCCGCCTCGCCATCGACGACTCGAGACTCGAACTGTAGCGCCGAATGCTAGGTCGCCAAATACTCTTTCGGGATATTCGTGCCATCTTGTCGATGTTTGCCGTCTCGTACGCAGTGCTCCTATGCCATCACCTTCGGCACTTCAGCCTCGCGCTATCTCAGCCTTCGACCTGGCACGTCGCAACGCAACACCGCTGCGGCCGCCTCCTGATCGTGACGCTGACTTGGTTTTTTTTCGAAACAACCTACCGCGCTTTCTTGAGTGAACAATCATCGCGTCACCTTTATCATCGCTGAGTGACCCGGCAAACACCGCCTGAAACTTCAGCGCAAATGACCCACTCCCAGTTTCTTCGCTCCATTCGCCTCTGGCTCTCCGTCTTCATCCTTGGCCTCATACTCAGCGGCCTCACCGCCTTTCCCCTCGAGCGCGAGACCGGCTGGCTCGCATCTTTCCTCAACGCCCATCCCATCCTGCCGAACCAGATCATCTTTTGGATCACAAGAGTCCACGACGCGCTCCACGACACCGGCATCCGATACCCGATTCCTCGCCTACGGAACCGACTGGCTCGCCTTCGCACACCTTGTCCTCGCCATCGTCTTCCTTGGCCCTCTACGCGATCCCGTCCGTAACAAATGGGTTCTCCAGTTCGGCGTGATCGCGTGCATTGCGGTTCTCCCGCTAGCTCTCATCGCTGGACCCGTTCGCGACATCCCTTTTCCCTGGCGTCTGATTGATTGCAGCTTTGGTTTCTTCGGGGCCATTCCCCTTCTCATCTGTCTGCACCGCGTAAGTCATCTCGAACAGCTGAATATGCCCAGTTAAATCAGCTTCATGGATCGAAATCCCTTTAGCGGGCATGGCCAATCCAACTCACAACCGCAACATTCTCCCTCCAGTGTGTTTATTCCTTCAGCAGCGGCGACACTGACCGCTGCAAGGAGCAACACCCATGAACCGTCTTTTACTTTCTACCTCCCTCGCCTTGGTTCTCTCAGGTAGCTTCGCCTTCGCACAACAGGAAGCGGCGCCACCCCCAGCGGCAAAACATCACCACGCCCACAATCCCCAGCGCGAAACCGCGAGACTCACCAAAAAGCTCAATCTCACGGCCGACCAATCAGCGAAGGTCGAACCCATTCTCGTCGACCGCGATCAGAAGATCGCCGCGCTCACCAACGACACCACAATCTCCCCGGTTGTGATGAAGCAGCAGATGAAAGCGATCCACCAGCAGACCCGGCAGCAACTTGCCGCGATCCTGACCCCAGACCAACTCCAGCAGATCAAGTCCCATCGCCACAACCATGGCGCTCCGACTCAGACTCAGCAGCAAGCCAACCCTCAGGCCGGTCTCTAATCCACAACCGGCAGCCAGGCCCTTCAAACGGCGTTGAAAACCCTTCCTGGCTGCCGATCGTTTCATTCAGCGTAAAAACTCGATTTCGTTATTCAGATCCTCCTGCGCAGACTGGCGCTGCAATTGCCGTCCAGTAAGATCACGCCGCTCCATGGCCGCTGTACCCGCCGGCACGAATACCACCACCCGTACCCGCCCAGCTACTCATTTCCACGCGAAATCTTCGTAAACTGACTGCATGGACAAGTTTGTAGTACGCGGCGGCAACCCTCTTCTCGGCACCATCAAAGTCTCCGGAGCCAAAAACTCCGCCCTTCCCTGCATGGCCGCCGCCATCCTCACCGAAGACGAGGTCATCCTCGAAAACATCCCACAGGTCCGCGACATCGAGACCGAGCGCAAACTCCTCGTCAGCATGGGCGCCGAGGTCGAACTAGGCTACGGCCGCGCCCAGCACCGCACTCGCATCAAGTGCGGCATCCTCTCCGACCCCGTCGCCAAGTACGAGATCGTGAAGACCATGCGCGCCAGCTCCCTTGTCCTCGGCCCGCTCATCGCCCGCACCGGCATCGCCCGCGTCGCCATGCCCGGAGGCTGCGCCATCGGCGGCCGCCCCATCGACCTTCACATCCTCGGCCTCGAAGCCATGGGCGCCACCATCACGCAGGACCACGGCTACCTCGAAGCCCGCAGCCCCAACGATGGCAAGGGCCGCCTCAAGGGCGCGCACATTGTCTTCGACAAAATCACCGTCACCGGCACCGAAGATCTCCTCATGGCCGCCGCCCTCGCCGAGGGCGAGTCAGTCTTCGAGAACTGTGCCCGCGAACCCGAGGTCACCGACCTCGCCGCCCTCCTCATTGCCATGGGAGCAAAAATCGAGGGCGCAGGCACCGGCACCATCCGCATCCAGGGCGTCGCCAAACTCCACGGCGCGCGCCATCGCATCAACCCAGACCGCATCGAAGCCGGCACCTTCCTCATCGCCGGAGCCATCACCGGCGGCGACCTCAGCGTCGACTCCTGCGAGCCCAAACATCTCGGCGCACTCATCGCCAAGCTCGAGCAGTGCGGAGTAAAAATTGACGTCGGCGTCGACAAAGTCCGCGTCCGCTCCGGTGGCGACCTCAAAGCCGCCGACATGACGACGGAAGAGTACCCCGGCTTCCCCACCGACATGCAGGCCCAGTACATGGCCCTCGCCACCCAGGCCGAAGGAACCAGCACCGTCACCGAAAACATCTTCGAAAACCGCTTCATGCACGTTCAGGAACTCATCCGCATGGGCGCAAACATCACCATCTCCGGCCGCACCGCCACCGTCCGCGGCAAGAGCCCGCTCCAATCCGCCGCCGTCATGTGCTCCGACCTCCGCGCCTCCGCATCCCTCGTCCTCGCAGCACTCGTCGCCGACGGCGAAACCATCCTCGATCGCGTCTACCACCTCGATCGCGGCTACGAGCACTTCGAGGAGAAGCTCCGCGGCGTCGGCGCCCAGATCCGCCGCATGGGAGACGTCTTCGGTAAAAAGTAACTTATACCGTTACAAATCCAGGCAGGTCTTTACCATACACAATCGCATCCAACCCGGTTGCCCCATAGTACCCACGACTCATCCTGATCCGCTGATAACCCAGTCGCTCGTAAAAGCGGATTGCCTCCTCGTTCCCCGCAAACACATGCAACTGAATCCACCGTACCTGGGCGGCCAGAGCGCAGACCTCCACCTCTCTCATCAGCCGCGTGGCCAGTCCCCTTTTTCGGTGCTCAGGAGCTACGTCCAGAGTCACAATGTACGCCCTCCACTCGGACGCGATAGACTCAACATGGGCGATTACAAACCCAACGATCTCCCCACCAACCTTCTCTGCAACCTGAACAACGGCATTTCGTTCCTCTGCAAACTCCCGCATCGATTCGCGATCGAAACGAAACTCGTCCGCAAAGCAAGCCTCATCCAACTGAAACATCGCTTCAAGATCAGCGGCCCGGTACTCTCGAAGAAAAATCTCGCTGCTCATCAGGCGCTCAAACCAGAGCGTCCTCCATTGGGAAAAATAAAGCCCACCACACACTTAAATGTAGTCCACAGACAACGCAGTGACCAGTCCTCCCTAATTCCATGGACGAGTAATCCGAGCAATTACTCGCCAGTAACAGATCAGCAAACAAAAAAATGCGCCCTGCCGCAACATCCGGCAGAGCGCATTCGGTTAGGTTGTTAGAACTGCACCTTCGCAGCAAACTGCAACTGCCGAGACGATCCCGCATCGCCGATCGCGCCACGCGTGGCCGTAATCGTGCCAAAGGTAGTGCTGGTCGGTGATGCCGTCAGGTTAGGGTTACCAAAGTTAGCCTGGTTGAATACGTCGAACGCATCCATCCGAAGGATGAAGTTCACGCTCTCCGCAATCTTTGTCGTCTTCTGCAATGAAACGTCGGTATCGGAGAAGCCTGGACCGGTCAGCCCATTGCGCTGCATGCTGCCATAACCGATGGTCGGCGTAAGGAAGTTGCAACCCGGCGTCGCCGTCAAGCATGATGTGCCAACGATGAATGGAATGCTGAAGTTGGCCAGCGCCTTGTGAACACCGGTTGAAGGTTGAGCGAGCAACGTGGGACGAATATTGCCCGTAGCTCCGCTATAAGCCGAGCCCGTCACAACATTCAACGGATTTCCACCTTGGATTTGAGTGACGTCCGCAATCAACCAGCCGTCCTTCAGACGGTTCCCGTGAAACGGCAGCGTCCACGTGCCGCTGAAGACGAAGTGATGACGAACGTCGAAATCCGACAGGCCATAGCTTCCAGCGGGATTGGTGTTGTCCTGGATGCCGTTACCCGACTGCGAGTTCTCGTCCATTGATTTCGCATAGGTGTAGGTCGTGTTGAACGCCAAACCACCACGCATTGACCTCCGGTAAGTCACCCAAAGCGCGTTGTAATTCGACATACCAATGGAGTCGTTATAGGTGATGTTGCCGAGCGGCCTCGTGGTGCCATCCAGCATCTTTGCCGTCGGATATGGACGGGTGCCGGTTGTCGTCGTAGGAGTTGCGTATAAGAACTGATTGATGTTGTGGTTAAGCCGAAGATGTCGCCCCTGCGAACCGATGTAGCCGACCTGCAACGCTGATGCAGGTCCGAGTTCTTGTTGCACGTTCAGATTGTAGGATTCGATATACCCGTTCTTGAAGTTTGGATTGACCGAACTGGGAGCGAGACCGGACGCCCCTGCACTGGTGAAAGCAGTACCGATAGGAATGGTCGGTTGCGATACGGAAGACGCAATCTGTAGAGGGTTTGACAATGGTGGGTTAGTCGTGAGGCCGGTCACCGCACTGATGATCGGCTGGTCAACCAGGTACCCGAAGCCACCGCGAACAGTCGTCTTACCCTTGCCGGAGATGTCGTAGATAAAACCGACACGTGGTTCGTAGTTGTTGTTCTGCTTGTAGGGCTGATTCACCTGCTGAAAGGCGCTCGTTGTGGGGTTGAAAGTAATGAACCGGTGACCGCCCTCGGCAGGCGTTCCGTTCCACTCGTACCGGAGACCGTACTCCAGGGTGAGGGTAGACGTCATCTTGTAGCTGTCTTCCGCAAATGCAGCAACTGCACTGATAAAAATCCGGCTGTTCACAGGGTTTATCGAATTCGCGGTGTAGGTATTTGCGGCGCCATTGATAAAGTTCGTTGTCGTCGTGAAGTTGACCGTACCAGCCGTATTCTGGTAGTTGTTCCCTTCAAACCGCCGGAACTCGCCACCGAATTTGAACGAATGCTTGTTCTTCAAATAATTGACAGTGTCGGAAAACACCCCAGTGGTCACAAAGCGCCCTTGTGGAAAGCCGGAAGGACCACCGAAGTTAAGTCCAAGATCGGTAACCGTTATTTGAGGCAGTCCGATGGGTGCAGTAACGCCATTCGGAATACCGTAATCGCTTGAAACCGCATTGAACGAATCCACAAAGCTGATCGCGATGCGATTGAACCCAAACCGCGCCTCATTCACAACGCTCGGCGAAAAAATATGAACATCGTTGACAGTACCGATCTGACGATGTGCTGTGCGGTGGTCCCCAAATCCAGCAATAGTGTTGCCCTGCAGATTCGGCTCTGTGCGTGCGTCCTGTTGCCACGCATAGTACATGTGCAAACTATTCGCAGCGGAAAGATTTAAGAGTAAGTCGCCGCTGTACTGGTCCGTTTTGACGGGCCCAGGAGATGATCCAGTAGCTACTGCCGTGGTCACTCCGGTGGCTGAAGTCGTCTGAACACCGACCGGGATCAGTGTGATGAGCTTCGCATACGATGCCCCGGCAGGACTGTTTGCGAACAGCGCGCGCTGCGCGAGTGTCGGAACATTGCTCGTCAGCAGAAGTGCCTGCGTCTGCCGTAGACCTTCATAGCTTAGGAAGACGAAAGCTTTGTCCTTGAGAATGAAGGGGAGCGGACCACTCAACGCACCACCAAAATTATTCCGTATGAATTGATTCTGGCGAGTACCTTTCCGATTGAAGTAGTTGCGAGCGTCGAAATAGTTGTTGCGCAAATAATCGAATGCCTCACCATGGTAAGTTGACGCGCCCGAACGTGTAGCGACGTTCACCACAGAACCCGAACTGCGGCCATACTCTGCGCCGAAGGTCGAATTGATGATCTTGAACTCTGCCGTCGTATTGATCGACGGCTGGAACGTGATCTGGTTCTGCGTCATATCGTTCAGATTGATGCCGTTGATCTGGAAGTTATTTGCATCTTCGCGAGCACCGCCAGTAATGTAAGAGTTTGCTCCGAGACCGCGGCTGGCGCTGGTCAAAAATCCATTTGCCGGAGCCACGACCGCGCCCGGTGTCAGGTTAGTCAGGTCAAGGAAGTGACGGCCGTTCAGCGGAATGTTCTGCACCGTCTCTTTGTCGATCACCTGCCCCATCGTGATCGTTTGCGAATCGATAATCGGGGCGGCACTGGCTTCCACTTGGACAACCTCACCGGCCGACGCCACTCCGAGCCTCACGTTCGCGGTGGCAGACTGGTCTACAAGAAGGGTGACACTCTTGATCACGCTGGTACCAAACCCAGCCGCCGTGGTTCGAACCTCATAGTCGCCAGGCTGCAGCGACGGCACAACAAAGGCGCCCGAACTGTCGCTTACAGTCTCTCGAAGAACATTGGTGGAGAGAGAGCGCACCTTGACGCTCGCACCTGGAACGACAGCTCCGGTTGGATCGGTCACTGTCCCGGCCAACGTTGCCGTGGATTGCGCAAAGCACGCGCTTACACTCACCAGCAGCAACACGACAAAACCTAAGAGTCCATTCGTAAACTTCCGTAAAGCATTCATTCAAGCCTCCTGCGAGAACGCGCGTCCCTCCGGATCTCTTCGGAGAAACTGCGGCTAAAAATAGGACTCCTCCTCGTTTGCAGTGTGCAAAGCACACTCGATGGTCCTAAGTAAGGCCGGTGGTTTGGTCTTGTTTGCCCTCATTCATTTCCTAAGCGGGGCGCGACCAATTCCACAACGTAAAGACTAATGGGTGATATCTAAAATTTCATGCTTTCGAGCTGATGTCAATGTTTAGGCGCCGTTACAGGCAAATGTTTTTTTCTTCAATCTTGTTGAAAGGAAACTTAAACCTCAATACGGACTGCATCAGTCGTTGGTTCCAGGTCTTGCCTAAAATGCCTAACGCTGCAATCTCTCAATGCCGTCGGACGCATCGACCACTGACGCATCACAACACTCCCAATCACAACTAATCCGGGAAGGATCTGAAGTAGTTACAAAATATCTGCAAGAGAAACGCGGTAAGAAAATAGTCACAAAACGGAGCTTTACGCTGCTGTTGGGAGATACCTTCTCAACGTTGAGACGAAACACCCCAAGAAACGTAATGAAAAAAATCTAGTCGGTCAGGTCA